>NZ_MBEQ01000070.1 GCF_001954135.1 Mycobacterium sp. GA-1841
GCGGCTCATCGACCAGCATCTCGCAGCAAGTCCCACGAACCCAACAACAAAACGCTGATAGGAATCATTAGCGTGCGGGTCTGCCGGTCGACACACCGTCGATCACCAGCAGGCTGCGCACGCTCGTGGCGTTTGGGGCCTACGTGACCAGCGCGACGGCGAAACCGTCCCACCCTTTGGTGCCCACGGTCTGAATGGCCGCAGTGTCCAATCGCGGATGGTCGCCCATCATCTCCAGCATGTCCCGGACGCCCCGGGCCTGGGCGTCATCGGCGGCGGGCGCCAGCACTCGACCCATCCGAGTCACGTTGTCCACCACGATGATCGAGCCTGGCCGGCCAACTCTGATCGCCCACTCGACGTAGCCGACGTTGTTCTCCTTGTCGGCGTCGATGAAGACCAGGTCGAAGACATCACCGCGCTCGGCCAGCCGTGGCAGCGTGTCCAGCGCAGCGCCGACGATCACCTCGATGCGGTCCGCGACACCGGCGCGCGCGAAATTGGCCTGCGCCACCTCGGCGTGGCGAGGCTCGTACTCGAGCGTGACGACGCTGCCGTCCGGTCCGACACCGCGGGCCAGGTTGATGGTGCTGTAACCGGCGAGCGTCCCGATCTCCAACACCCGACGCGCCCCGGCCATGGTGGTCAACAAGGACAACAGCTTTCCGTGTTGCGCCGACACCTCGATGGCCGGCATGTCGGCGGCCCGCGCGGATTCCCGCGCCGCGATCAGCGCATCATCCTCGGTGTGCAGCACGTCGGTGAACATGGCGTCGACATCACGGGGTTCGGTCATGTGCGCCAGAGTAGCGTCAGGCCTCGGCGCGAGAGTTCGGTTACAAGCGCCCCCTCGGCAGCAGGTGACCGCGCGCCGGCGAGGTGTAGGTCAGAATCGTCGCCATCGTTTACGTCATCCGGCGGGCGACATCCAGCCGGCCTCGGGCGTCCAGCTTTTCGCACAAGGCCAGGTACTGCGCGGACAGTTCGGCGCCACCCGGCACATCCCCGTCGGCGTGCGCCAGCAAGGCCTGCGACCGCAACCACCACAGGTCGAGTGCCGGGATCCCGGGTCGTAGCTCTTGCCAGTGTTCCAGGATTCGGTGGGCCTCGGCGCGCTCCAGTTCGGAGCCCGACGCGACGAGAAGTTCGACGAGCGGCTCCCCGAGGTATCCAAGAAAGAACTTGGAGCCAATGTCGCCGTACCTCGCGAAGCCGGACCGCAGCTCGGCCAGTCCCCGGGCCCGGTCGCCGTGGTGGACGGCATCGAGGGCAAGATCGGCGATGATGGTGGGCTTGATGAACGTCATCGAGCGGTGCCCGTCGATGAACGAAAGCGCCTGCCGCAGTTGGTCGACTGCCGCCGCATCAGGCCGGGGCACGGCTCGTAGTACAGCAGTGCCCCGGGCCCAATGCGTGCAGACGACACCGCTGCTGTCACCGAGTTCCACGGCCACCCGCGCCGCCTCGTCGAGAGAGTCGACAAACTCGTCGGCATGACACAACCCGAGCGCCACCGCCACTCCCGCGTACAGCACGGTGTGGGTGAACGTCATCGGCCGATCCGATCGGGCGAATTCGATACCTTCGCGCAGGTGGCGGCGTCCTCGTTCGGGTTGCCCCAGGCAGAGCTCCATGACGCCACGAAGCGCTTGTGCTGGAGCAAGTTCGGTACGTGGTGTCCGGGCAGCGTCCAACAGGTCGATGGCCTGTAGCCCCGACTCCAGTTCACAATTGGCCAGCTTTGTGAAGGCGACCGCATTCACCACGATGCCGGTGGCCTCGGCGTCCCATCGGGCGTCCTCGGCCATCCGGTGTAACTGCGAGGCAAGCGCTGCGGCCTCACGAAGGTTCTCCTCATTGACCGTGATAGACCACAGCTGCCCGGCGGTTCCGATGGCGAGTGCTCTCATATCGTCGGAACGCGTGGCCAGAGCTCGGAATTCGCGATAACGCTGCGCAGTATCGGTGTCATTGCCCACATAGAGCGAGGTCGACACCAGCAGCGCACGAGGTGCCACACGCATTTCCGCCAACCCGGGCTGGTCAGGAGGCAGCCGGTCGGCAATGCGCTGGGCATGTTCCCACTGCTCACGCGCGGCTGGGATGTCACGCAGTCGAATCCGTTGCCCCGCACGCATATGCCACTCGTATGCGGCAGTCAGTTCACCGGCCGCCTCCAAGTGGGCGGCGATCAACGCGGCATTTTCCTCCGCAGCCCCGGGGTCGCGCCGCTGGATGGCGGCGGCGAGTCGTCCGTGGGCTCGCGCCCGGTCTCGATTCAGTTGTGATTCATACGCCACCGTGCGGACCAGCGGATGATGGAAGCAATACCGTTGTCGGGGAAGGAATTCCGTTTGGTCGATCAGTTCTGCGGAGACAAGCTCGGACAACCCGTCCGCCTCGGCTTCCGGATGCAGCATGCGCAGGGTGTCGGCGTCGAAATCCGTGCCGATCACTGCGGCCGCATTGAGTGTCCGCTTGGCATGCACCGTCAACCGGTCGATGCGTGCCGCGAGGACGGCCTGGACCGTCGGCGGCACCGAGATGCGGTCCAGATTGCTCGTCATCCGATAGTTTCCGCGACTACCCGCCAGCACGCCCCGGCCGGCGAGATCGCGGACGATCTCCTCGACGAAGTACGGGTTTCCCACCGCCACAGCGGCGATCCGAGCAGCCAGCCCGGACAGTGACGGGTCGTCGCCGAGGAGGTGACCGACCAGGCGGGCCGCCACCGGTGCCTTCAGCGGATGCAACCTGATGGTCGCCGACCGGTCGCTCCGCAGAGATCCGTGATATTCGGGGCGATAGGTGGCGACGACGGTCGCTGTCGCCACATCACCGATCTCGGTCACGAAATCGGCAAGCACCTCGTCACTGGGCGCATCGATCCAGTGCACATCCTCGAGGACGAAGACCGTCGGCACGGACGACATCCGAACGGCGGTGGCCATGAGTGCCACCAGCCTTCGTCGCCGGCCCTCCAGAGCGACACCCGTATCGGGCGTGCCGGCGTCACCGATTCCCATCGCCTCGAACAACACACCGGAATCCGGGAGGTGCGCCGCCAAGCGTCCGTCGAACTGCTCGATGGTGCGTGTCCGGGCCAGATCCGGGCTCAGCCCATCCACGCCGAACATGCCGCGCAGCAATAGCGAGAGCATGCGAAAGGCCAGAACGGAGGCGTGCGCCTCGCCACGGGCCACCACGACCCGCGCCCCCTGACGCTCCGCCGCCGCGGCGAAGTGGCTGACCAGCCGGCTCTTGCCCAGGCCCGGCTCGCCGATCACACCGACGAACTCACCGCTGCGGGAGTCAAAGGCCGCCTGCAGTCGATTCAGTTCCGCGGCACGGCCCATCAGGACACCCGAGGTTCGGCCCAGCACCGCACTGCCGGTTTCCACCGAGTACAGCTGTCGGGCCGGCACGGGCTCCTCGAACCCCTTGACCGTGACGTACTTTTTGGGGCCGAGCCCTGCAGCGTCCTCGACCAGTCGGGCGGTGGACACCGAGCACATCACCCCGCCCGCCGGGGCCACCGATTCCATGCGCTGCGCGAGACCGACCGGGTGGCCGACGGCGGTGTAGCCGCCCGAGCCGATCTGCCCGGCGACGACGTCACCGGAGTTCAGTCCGACCCGCAGGCTCAGCTCGACACCATCACGCTGGGCCACCTCGACGGCGAGCGCTCCGGCGACCGATTGGATCTCCAGCGCCGCGATGCAGCCTCGCAAGGCGTGATCCTCAAGCGCAGCGGGCGCACCGAACAGTGCCATCAGGCCGTCCCCGGTGAACTTGTCGACGGTCCCGCGGTAACGCTGCACCACACTCGCGGCCTGGTTGAACAACTCGTTCATGATTTCGCGGAGTCGTTCCGTATCGAGCGCGGCGGCGAGTTTCATCGAGCCGACGACGTCGGCGAAGAGAACGGTGACCTGTTTGTATTCACTGGTCGCCGGCTGCCCGCCGACCGCGGTTCCGCACATGTCGCAGAATCGTGCCCGCGCCCGCAGGTCGCTGGCACACGACGGGCACCGGCGCGCCGTCTCATCGACCGCGGCAGCCATTCGCCAATCCAGCTATTGCGTCAATATGGCAATGATTGCGTACCCGAGGTCAGGCCACACCTTCTTTGGCGTAGACCATGCGCAGCACCAGCCCGACCTCCGGACCCATGACCGTCTCGCACAGTTCGCAGTAGGTGGCCACGAAGTCGGGGCCGTGTGCCGGGCCGCCGGGGCTCAGGTGGTGGGCAACCTCGTGCAGTATCACCAATTCTCGCAGGGCCCAGGTGTCATGCTCGGGTACGGCGATGACGGCCTTGTCCTCGATCAGCTCGTAGTGCGCGGCGGTGGCTCCGCGGCGGCGGCGGACCGCCAACGGCCGCGCCCCCACCTGGGCGACCACGTCGTCGACGTAACGCTGCACCGATTCCACGGATCCGAATTTCGCCTCGGGCGGTAACGTCAGGGACATACCGAAGAAGTCGATGGCGCGCGAACTATGTTGTGCCGCACGGTCAAACATGGTGCGCACGAACTGTTCGGCCGCGTAAACCTTGGCGCGTTGGGTGTCCCGGGCGGTCATCGCTCCAGGGCGCCGCGGGCGCCGGAGATCTCCGTGACCGGCCCGATCCGGGCGTGGCGACCGGCGCGGTCCCCGGCCCGCCGGGCGGCCGACGAGTACCCCGCCGACGCACTCGACGCTCGCCACGTCCCACGGGCCTGCGAGGTTTCCCGATAGAAGCTGCGCAGCTCGATGTCCTTGTCCCGCAAGGCGATGGCGGTACCCGGGCGGTCGGCCTCGTCGACCTCGCGGTGCGCCTCTTCGCGGGCCTGGGTCAGCCGCTGGCCGATACGCGCACCGAAGGCGAGCTGGAAGTTGAGTCGCGCGGTGATGGTCGGGGTGGGCCTGTGGGCACCCGAGGCGATGTAGGCCTCGGACGCCTTGACCATCTGCAGCAGCAGGCTGGTGTAGAGCGCGTGGGTGGCATCGATATCCTCGGCGAACCCGTAGGCGTAGACGAAGGTCGAGTTGGACGCCACGTCGCACTTCACGTCGTTGGCCTGCCCGATCATCACGAACAACTGCACATAGGTGCGCAGCCCCTTGGTTCCGGCCGCACCGATGGTGATGGTGCGCTGCACCGGCATCTGCGCTTTGGTCCGCTGGTCCGAGTGCGCGCGTGCCACCGCCAGGTCGATCGAGGTGGCAGTGGCCAGCCGCTGGGCGGCGGCCATGAATGCCTCCGCCTCGTGCAGGTTGTCGGTACCCTCGGCCTGACGCAGCAGAGCGGCGATCCGCGCCAGCATCTTGTCGTCACTCATAGCGCGATCCGCTCCGCTTCTCGCTCGTCACTCATAGCGCGATCCGCTCCGCTTCTCGCTCGTCACTCATAGCGCGATCCGCTCCGCTTCTCGCTCGTAGCTCACGCGACCAACCTAGCCACCGGCACCGACAAACTTGCCGATGGCATCCACCACCTGGGGTGACAACGGGCCGGGCTTGCCGTAACCGGCAATGTTGTCGGTGGGATCGTCGCGCAACACATGGTTGACCCCCTTGAGCTCGACGACCGTCAGCGCGGTGTGCCCCAGCGCGTCGATCAACGGTCGTTCGGTCGCACAGTTGGCCTGGGCGTCGGAGTCCGAGCAGGTGAGCAGCACCGGCATACCGTCGGGCAGCGCACCGGCCAACTGCAGCGGGTCGATCTTGTCGGCCTCGAGGATGGCGTTGAGGTTGTCCTTGTTGACGATCGCGCTCAGCCCCTCGGGGAGATCGGCGGGCACGGTGCCCTTGGTGCGGATCTCGTCGACGGCCGCGAGCCACGCGCTGAGCACCTCGGGGGTGGCCCCGGCGCGCACCCGGTTGGTGATGATGTCCAGATAACGACCGCTCAGCGGCTGAAAGAGAGCCAGGGAGTGGACCTTTGGATCCGCGACGCCGGCCAGGGTCAGGGCGTGGATGGCGCCTTCACCCACGGCGTAGATGGACAACTTCGACGCATCGGTGTCGGGCTGATCGACCAAGAACCGCAGGGCGGCAGCTGCGCCCGTGGTGTAGACACCGCTGACCACCTCGGTGGGCCTGCTCTGGTATGGACCGAGTTTGGTGGCCCCGGTGCCGATCTTGTCGTAGCGCAGGCTGGCAACACCGACGTCCGACAGTGATTCGGCCAGCTGGCGCATGTTGCCGATGGGTCCGACGACCTTGTTGTCACCGTTGCGGTCGGTGGGCCCGCTCTCGGAGATGAGCAGTGCGGCTGGACCTTTCACGCCCTGGTGCCGGTAGCTTCCGTGGATGGTCAGACCGTCGGCGTCGAACGTGACGTCGGTGTCCGTCCAGGTCGGTTGCTCGGCCTGCTTCGGCGCCTCGGACCCACAGCCGGCCACCATCAGAACCGAGAGCAACGCCACCACAAGCCTTCTCACAGGTGCGTCTCGATCCAGGCCGTCACGTCGTCGAGCACCAGTTGCTTCTCGGGTTCGTTGAAAACCTCGTGGTACAGACCCGGGTAGACCTTGAGGTGTACATCCGGCGAGGCGACGCATTCGACCAGCCGGCGGCTACCCTCGGCGAGCACCAGGCGGTCTTTCTCACCGTGCACGACCAGCAGCGGCGCGGTCAGGGCCGACGCGCGTTGCGGCATGGTCTGCCCCACGATGATCAGTGCCCGGGCGATGCCGGCCGGGACCTTGCCGTGCCAGACCAACGGATCGGCCTTGTAGGCCGCGACCACCTCCGGGTCGCGGGAGACCGCGTCGACGTCCAGACTCTCCACCGGCAGCCCGGGCGCAATTTTGCCGAGCGCCTTGGCGACGACCACCAGTACCGGAGAGACCGCGTCCTGGGCGGCCACCGCGGGCCCGGACAGCACCATCGCGGTGTACTCGTCGGGGTATTCGACGCCGTAGCTGAAGACGATCCCGCCGCCCATGCTGTGGCCGAGCACGAGTCGCGGCAGCCGCGGGTGCGCCGCGGCTGCGATGCCGACCAGAGTGTGGAAGTCCTCGACGTATTCGGACATGTCCTGCAGGTACACGCGCTTGCCGCCCGACCGGCCGTGACCACGGTGGTCCAGGGCATAGACGATGAGCCCGGCGTCGCCGAAGCGTTGCGCGACGTGGTGATAGCGCCCAGCGTGTTCACCCAGACCGTGCGAGAGGATGACGACACCGCGCGGTGCGCCTTCCGGAATCCATACGTCGTAGACGATGCGGACGCCGCCGACGCCGTCGAAGGTCTGTTCACTGCACGTGCTGGTCACCCTGGCGAGCGTATTCGATCGAAGTTGTCGGGGCTGCTGCGTAAGCTCGCGAATGTGACGGTCCTCGCCCACCGCCTCGATGACGACAGTCCTGCCGATGCATTTCTTGCTGACGCCCAGCGCTATCGCCGCGAGCTGCTCGCGCACTGCTACCGGATGACCGGCTCGCTTCATGATGCCGAGGATCTGGTGCAGGAAACCTACCTGCGCGCCTGGAAGGCGTACGGGGGATTCGAGGGTAAATCCTCGGTGCGCACCTGGCTGTACCGCATCGCCACCAATACTTGTCTGACCGCTCTGGAAGGCAAGCAACGCCGCCCGCTGCCGTCGGGCCTGGGCAATCCGAGCTCAGCAGGCACCGATGAGATCGCCGAGCACCACGAGGTGCCGTGGCTGCAGCCGTTGCCTGATTCCGCCGACGACCCGGCAGATCCCAGCACGATCGTCGGGACCCGTGACTCGGTGCGGTTGGCGTTCGTCGCGGCCTTGCAGCATCTGTCCGCGCGCCAACGCGCGGTGCTGGTGCTGCGCGAGGTGCTGCAGTGGAAAGCCGCCGAAGTTGCCGGCGCCATCGGAACGTCAACGGCAGCGGTCAACAGCCTGCTGCAGCGGGCCAGGGCCCAGCTCGATGCGGTCGGGCCGAGCCAGGACGACGAGGTCGACCCACCGGATTCCCCACACGCCCAGAACCTGCTGCGCAACTACATGGCCGCGTTCGAGGCGTACGACATCGACAAGCTGGTCGAGCTGTTCACCGCCGAGGCGATCTGGGAGATGCCGCCGTTCGACAGCTGGTACCAGGGACCGCAGGCCATCGGCGACTTGTCCCGCTACAAATGCCCGGCCGAGGAGCCCGGCGACATGCGCTTTCTGGCGACTTCCGCCAACGGCCAGCCCGCCGCGGCGATGTACATGCTCAACCGCGAGACCGGCCGGCACGAGGCGTTCCAGCTGCATGTTCTGGAGGTGCGTCCTGGCGGAATCTCGCACGTGGTGGCGTTCATGGAGGAGTCATTGTTCGAGAAGTTCGGGCTGCCCGCTGTTCTGGACGCGCGTTAGCGCCGAACGACCCGTGGTGCCACGCGATCTGGGCAATGGCGGGGGATAACTGGCCACTGAAGCCTCAATCTGACCGATGGGCCGCCTGCAACGCCGCGATATCGAACTTGCCGTGGGTGCTGAGCACCGCAGACATCAACCTGGCGTCGGCTGCGGAGTCTCCCTGGTCCAGGAGGTCGTAGTACTCCGTCGGGGTGATCTGCCATGCCAGCCCGTACTTGTCCTTGAGCCAGCCGCAGGGCAGCTCCTCGCCGCCCTCCACCAGGGCCGCCCAGACCTCGTCGAGCTGTTGTTGGCCGGTGACGCGCACCTCCAGGGAGACGGCCTCGGTGAAGGTGAACTGCGGGCCGCCGTTGATGCCGACGAAGCGCTGGCCGGACAGCTCGAATTCCACCACCACCGGCACGTCCTGCGGTGAGGGCGAATCAGGGTGGGAGGCGATGGTCTTGACGATGCGGCCATTGCCGCCGAACGCGGCGATGTAGTGCTGTGCGGCCTGCTCGGCCTCGCGGTCGAACCACAGGTTGGGGACGATGCTTACGCTGATCTCGGTCATGTCGGGGTAGACCGGTAGCGGGCCCCAAATTCATCGCCAGGGGTCACTCGACAACGAAATGAAGCCCGGATAACACCAGGTCAGAGGCCAGCTACCCGGCAGTACTGCAACCTGTTCTATTATCGCCTCCCATGAAGACCAAAGGCGCCCTGCTCTGGGAACTCAACTCGCCATTCCAGGTCGACGAGATCGACCTCGGCGATCCCGTCGCCGACGAAGTACAGATCCGGATGCATGCCGCGGGCATGTGCCACTCCGACTACCACATCACCACCGGGGCCACCCCGATCGGACTGCCCGCACTCGGTGGCCACGAGGGCGCCGGCGTCGTCACCAAGGTCGGCAAGAACGTCACCGGCCTGGAGGAGGGCGACCATGTCATCCTCGCCTTCATCCCCGCGTGCGGCGAATGCCCGCCGTGTCTGAAGGGCTTCCGCTCCCTGTGTGACCGTGGTGCCGTATTGCTCGGCGGCAAGGCCATCGCCGACGGCACCAGCCGCATCCACGCCGGTGGCCGCGAGGTGTCCCCGATGAACCTGCTCGGCACCTTCTCGCCGTACATGACGGTGCACAAGGATTCGGTCGTCAAGATCGACAAGGACATCCCGTTCGAGACCGCGGCGATCATGGGCTGCGCAGTGCCGACCGGTTTCGGCTCGGCCACCAACGTCGCCGACATCAAGCCTGGCGAGACCGCCATCATCGTCGGCGTCGGCGGTATCGGCATGAGCGCGCTTCAGGGTGCGGTCATCTCGGGCGCCAAGCACGTCATCGCGATCGATCCCAACGAATGGAAGCGTGAGCAGGCCATCAAGTTCGGCGCCACGCACGTGTACCCGTCGATGGCCGAGGCCATCGCGCCGGTCATCGATGTCACCCACGGCCTGATGGGCGACAAGGTCATCATCGCCGTCGGCGAGATGAAGGGCGAGTACATCGAAGAGGCGATGATCCTGACCGCCAAGACCGGCACCTGCGTGGTGACGGGCATGGGGTCGATGATGGACGCCGACGTGAAGCTCAACCTGTTCCTGTTCACCATGCTGCAGAAGACGTTGAAGGGCAACATCTTCGGTGGTGGCAGCTCACACGTGGAGACCCCGCGGCTGGCGGCGCTGTACAAGTCCGGCCTGCTCAACCTCGACGACATGATCACCCGGACCTACAAGCTCGAAGACATCAACACCGGCTACCAGGACATGTTGGACGGCAACAACATTCGCGGTGTCATCAAGTTCGACGAGGCTGACTGGTAACTTTTTCCGCCGAGCAGACATAAAACTGCCCCTTTTCGCGTGAAAAGGGGCAGTTTTATGTCTGTTCGCGGGGGAAACTTAGGCGGCGCGGTCGAATTCGCATGCGATCCGCGCGCATAGTTCGGCGGGATAGCGCCGGACGTCGTCAACCACCGCCGGTACGGTAATCCAGTTGATCTCCTGTAACCGCGCAACTTTCATCCGATCATGCTTGAACGCTTCAGAATTGGTGTGCCAATCGACACTGTCATACTCCGCAGCCACCCGGAATTCCGGCCAAGCAAAGTCCACCCGCCACACCATTCCGTGCCGATCCTGGATTTCGTACTGCAGTTCCGGGATAGGCAGCCCCCAGTCGATGAAAACCAGTCGCATCTCGGATTCCATCGGCGACTCGGCCCGTGCGTCAGCGTGAGGTAGCAGTCCACGAACCTTCACGATGCCGCGACGTCCGCGTTGCTCGTGCACCGCGCTTTCCAGGTCAGCCCTTGAGCAGGTACCGCTGCGCAGTGCCGCGTCAAGGGTCGCCAATGCACGCGGGCGACGAAGGGCACGAGCCATCTCAACCGCCGTCCACGCCGGTGCGGTCAGCAGGCGACCGTCAACCTTTTTGAGCGGAGCGCCAATTCGCTGATGCACCATGAGTTCCGGCGATGGCCGCACGCGCACACCCGGGTCGAGGATATGAAGACGGTCATCAGGTTCGGTGTCAAAGCCGTAGATCTGCGCAGCGGTGTTCATGCAGCCGACGACCGGAGTTCTCGCGAGCAGGTCGAGTGCGCGTAGCCGGGTCCTGGTGTCGGGCGGCCGCAGCGAGTAGACGCCGTGCCACACGCGGAACACCTTGCCGTCCCGGATCCGCCGGGCAAGAGTCCGGTAGGTGGTTGCGTTGAGCAGCTGCTCGGTCGTCGCAACGCCGTCGTTGCGGGCGAAAACGGCCTCGAACACCATGGCGGTGATGTTTGCGGAGGTGTCGCGTGGCCGCCACTGTGAGGCCGAATCCCCTGTGGATAACTCGCCGAGCAGACACAAAACTGCCCCTTTTCGCGTGAAAAGGGGCAGTTTTGTGTCTGTTCGCGGGAGGAGGTTACTTCGGGGGCATCCGGATGCCGCCGTCGACGCGGACCACCTCGGCGTTCATGTACGAGTTGGTCAGCAGCTCGACGACCATCGAGGCCAGCTCGTCGGGCTTGCCGAGGCGGTGCGGGAACAGCACCGACTCGCCGAGCTTGGCCTTGAATGCTTCGGAGGCCTCGCCCTCGCCGTAGATCGGGGTGTCGATCAGACCGGGCGCCACGGTGTTGACGCGGATGCCCACCGCCGACAGATCGCGGGCCACCGGCAGGGTCAGGCCGACAACGCCGCCCTTGGACGAGGAGTAAGCGGCCTGGCCGATCTGGCCGTCGAAGGCCGCGACGCTGGTCATGTTGACGATGGCGCCGCGCTCGCCGGTGTCGGTGAGCTCGTTGCGGCTCATCGCGGTGGCGGCCAGCCGGATGCAGTCGAAGGTGCCGACCAGGTTGATCGCCAGAACCTTCTTGTAGGCGTCGAGGTTGTGCGCGGAGGCGAATTCGCCGTCCTTGCCGATGGTGCGCTGGGCCCAGCCGATGCCGGCCGAGTTCACCAGGGCGCGCAGCGGGCCGAGTTCGGCGGCCTTGTTGACCGCAGCCTCGATCTGCTCGGTGCTGGTGACGTCGACGCTGACGAAAGCGCCGCCGATCTCCTTGGCCAGGGCCTCGCCCTTATCCGCCTGCAGGTCAGCCACGACGACGCGGGCTCCCTTGGCAGCCAACTGGCGGGCGGTTGCCGCGCCGATACCTGACGCGCCACCGGTGACGATGGCGCTCGCTCCGTTGATATCCACGCCAACAGACTAGAGCCCTATCCACCGGTCGGTTGGGAGTGCCCTCGGTAGGCTGGCGCCATGGCTACCGGGACGTCCAAGGTCGACCTTCGGCGCGCCGAGGACCGCGGCCTCAGCACGACCGACTGGCTGCAATCACGGCATTCGTTCTCCTTCGCCGACTACTACGATTCGACCAACACCCACCACGGCCTGCTGCTGGTGAACAACGACGACATCGTGGCGCCGGCCGCGGGGTTTGATACCCATCCGCACCGCGACATGGAGATCGTCACCTGGGTGCTGTCCGGGCAATTGGCGCATAAAGATTCGATGGGCAACTCCGGGGTGATCTATCCCGGTCTGGCCCAACGAATGTCGGCGGGCACCGGCGTGCAGCATTCGGAGAAGAACGGGTCTGACACCGAGCCGGTACATTTCATCCAGATGTGGGTGCTACCCGATGAAGCCGGGGTGACGCCGAGTTATCAGCAGCAGGAGATCGAGCTGACGAACTCGCTGACCCCGATCGCGTCGGGCACCCGCGATGCGGCCGTCACCCTGCACAACCGCAATGCCACGCTCTACGGCGCGCGGTTGCAGCCCGGCGACTCGGTGACGCTGCCGCAGGCCCGCTACGTCCATCTGTTCGTCGCCCGTGGCGCGGTCACGCTGGAGGGTTCGGGGCCGTTGGCCGAAGGCGACGCCGCCCGCATCACCGATGCCGGCGGGCAGCGCATCACGGCAGACGACGCGGCCGAAATACTGATCTGGGAGATGAATGCGGGTTTGGGCGGCGCGTAGCGCGATCGCAGTGATCACCGCGGCCACGCTGGCCGCGTGTGGAGCAGAGCCCGAAACCGGACCGCCGCCGCCGGCCCCGTCGCCGTCGCGCTCTGAGCAACCGCCCGCCGGTCTGGCGTCGGTGCTCCTGCAGGTTCCGGAGCGATTCGCCCAGGCCCCGCTCGATCAGCCGCGTCGAGCCCAGGTCCCGGCCGGGTGGACCATCGAGGTGATCGCCCGGATACCCAAGGCCAGGATGGCCGCATTCGCCCCGGACGGCGCGTTGCTGGTGTCGGTGCCGGCCACCGGGCAGGTGCTGACGGTGCACCCCGACCAGCGCCCGCTGCTCGAGGGGCTCGAGCAGCCGCATGGCCTGTACTTCGCCGGGTCGACGCTGTACGTGGCCGAGAGCAACCGCATCGACGCCTACGACTATGTGGACGGCCGGGCGGTCAATCGCCGCACCGTCGTCGATCAACTGCCCGACGCCAAGAGCGCCGATCTGCACGGCGCCTATGCCCACGCGCTGAAGAGCGTGGTAGTGGGAACCGATGGCGCGGTGTACTTCTCGATCGGTTCGACGGGCAACGTCTCGGCCGAGGACCGCACCGCCACCCCGCCGCGGGCCACCATCATGCGGGTGCCACCCGGCGGCGGGCCGGCCGAACCGTTCGCCACCGGGGTCCGCAACGGCACCGGCCTGGCCGTCGCCCCGGACGGCTCGCTGTGGACGGCGGTGAACAACCGCGACGACGTCGCCGATCCGCAGGGCCGGGTGCGCCAGGACTATGTCGACGACCACCCCCCGGAGTCGGTCGCGAAGTTGACGCCGGGACGCGAATTGGGTTGGCCTTATTGCAATCCCGACGGGCCACCGCCGGCGGGATTCATCCGGGACATGCAGACCAACGCCGACGGCAGCAAGATGGATTGCGCGGCACTGGCACCGGTCGAACAGACGCTGGGCGCCCATTCGGCGCCATTGGGAATGAGTTTCGCCCAGTTGCCGCAACCCTACGGCCCCGGAGCGCTCGTCGGGGTGCACGGATCGTGGAACCGGCAACATCCCCAAGCCCCCGAGGTGTCGTTCTTCGGCTGGCACAACGGCACATTGGGTCCACAGCAGACGCTGGTCGGCGGTTTCCAGGCCGACGACGGCAGCCGTTGGGGACGTCCGGTTTCGGCGGTGACGGGACCGGACGGGGCGGTGTACATCACCGACGACTACGCCGGCGCGGTATATCGCCTGGGCGCACCGGGCTAGTTGTCGCCCGGCTCACCAAACCGTCGTCGTACAGCTCTGTGTCACAGCTCATTTGACGGGCTCGAAGAGCCGGATTTAACCTGATACAGCACGTAGCTATGTCGGGACGCACGCGTCCTAGTCATTGGGTCCGGGTGTTGACGGTGTTGGTGGGACGTCGACACGCCGCTTCGGCGTCCCTATGAACAAGGCTGATCGTTGACCACCACCACTCCCAGCGGTACCGTTGCCGGCCGTCCGCTGCGCTTCCTGTCCCGTCACTCCGGGCTCTCGTTCTTCCCGATCGCGCTCGTAGCGCGCCTTCCGATCGCGATGCTCACGCTGGGCATCAGCGCCTATGTCGCCGCCATCCGCGACTCGATCGCCGACGGCGGCCTGGCCGGCGGGTGTTATGCGCTGGGCGCGGCGATCGGGGGTCCGCTGGCCGGTAGTTGTGCGGACCGATTCGGTCAACGCCGCGTCGGTTACGTCCTGCTGGTCGCCAACGCCATGGCGATCGCGGCGGTGATCGCCACCGCTGCCGGGCGACTGCCGCTGCTGCTGGCCGTCACCGCCCTCACCGGCTTGACCGTCATCCCGGTGGGTCCGTTCGCCCGGGTCCGCTGGAGCACCGTGATCGACACGCATGTGCCCGACTCCGAACGCACCCGGGTCAAAGGCGCGGCCTTCGGTTACGAGACGTTGGCCGACGAACTGACATTCGTGTTCGGCCCGGTGATCGTCGGCGTGTTGTCCTACGCTGCAGCGCCCACCCCCTTGGTGGCATGCATCGCGATCGTCGTGGTGTTCGGTTTCCTGTTCAGCCGGCACCGCAGCGTCGAGATCGTGCCGCGGGTGACGGTGCACTCGGCATCGGCCGCGCCGCTGAGCACACTGCTTCGCGCTGACCGGTTCACTTTGATCGCCACGATGGCTGTCATCGGCGCTCTGCTGGGCTGCCAGGTCACGTCGGTCATCGCTTTCGCCGAGGAACACGGCGCCATCTCCAGTGCGGGTCTGATCTATGCGGGTTTCGGCGTCGGTTCGGGTGCGGCGTCGATCGGCGTCGGACTGATGCAGTCCTCGGCGAACTTGTACCGGCGGTGGCTGGCGGCCGCCGCCCTGGCCGTCGCCGTCAGCGCAGCAATGGTCAGCGTTACCGAAACATGGCTGCTGGCGGGAGTTCTCGCATTGCTGGGCCTGGGCATCGGACCGATCATCGTCACCGTCTACCAACTCGCCGGCGATCACACCCCGGCCGGTCGCGACAGCCTCTACATGAGCACCCTCTCCAGCGCTCTGATCGGCGGCAACGCCATCGGGGCGGCACTTGCCGGCGTGGTGTCCGAACACCACGGGTCACGGTGGGGATTCGCGATGATCATCGCCCTGTCCATCGGTCTCGGTGCCCTGGCCGCGGCATCCCGGTGGGCTTCGCGCCGCACCGCTGACGCCGCCCCGTAGACGTACGATCGCCGGTGTGCCCGACCAATCGCCCGCCGATCTCAAACTGCTACGCCGGGTCCGGGACCGAATCGACCGCGAGTATGCGCAGCCGCTGAACGTCGAAGCCCTTGCCCGTGGGGTGAACATGTCGTCCGGGCATCTGTCGCGGCAGTTCAAGCTCGCCTACGGCGAGTCACCGTATTCGTACCTGATGACGCGTCGCATCGAGCGCGCGATGGCGCTGCTGCGCCGCGGTGACATGTCGGTCACCGAGGTGTGTTTCGCGGTCGGCTGTTCGTCGCTGGGCACGTTCTCCACGCGGTTCACCGAGCTCGTCGGGATGCCGCCGAGCCGGTACCGCGAACAGACCGCGGACGCGCGCGACGGCCTGCCGTCATGCCTGGAGAAGCACGTGACCAAACCGATCAGGAATCGAGAAGCGGCCGCCGTGGGCCTGCACCTAACGTGACAAACATGACCGACCCCCACATCAGAATCCACAACACGTTCCTGCCGCACGAAGATCCGGAGGCCTCGCTGGCGTTCTATCGCGACGTGCTGGGCTTCGAGGTCCGGCTCGACGTCGGCAGCGGCACGATGCGCTGGATCACCGTCGGCCCGGTCGGCCAGCCCGACACCGCGATCGTGTTGCACCCGCCGGCCGCCGATCCGGGAATCACCGACGACGAGCGCCGCGTGATCACCGAGATGATGGCCAAGGGCACATACGCGATCGTCGTGCTGGCCACCAAGGATCTGGCGGCCACGTTCGAGAAGCTACAGGCAACAGACACCGAGATCGTGCAGGAACCGACCGATCAGCCCTACGGTGTGCGCGACTGCGCCGTCCGTGACCCGGCCGGAACGATGATCCGTATCCAGGAGTTGCGTTAGCCGATGAGCGCCACGAGCCATCCCGCCGACAGTCACGATCTGATCCGCGTCACCGGCGCCCGGGAGAACAACCTCAAAGATGTCGACATCGAGCTGCCCAAACGTCGGTTGACGGTGTTCACCGGTGTCTCCGGCTCGGGCAAGAGCTCGCTGGTGTTCGACACGATCGCCGCCGAATCCCAGCGCCTGATCAACGAGACCTACAGCGCCTTCGTGCAGGGTTTCATGCCGAACCTGGCCCGGCCCGAGGTCGATGTGCTGGACGGTCTGACCACCGCGATCATCGTCGACCAGCAGCGCATCGGATCCGACCCGCGTTCGACGGTCGGCACCGCCACCGACACCGGTGCGATGTTGCGGATCTTGTTCAGCCGGCTGGGCGCCCCGCATATCGGCTCGCCGCAAGCATTTTCGTTCAACGTGGCCTCGGTCAGCGGAGCCGGTGCGGTGACGCTGGACAAGGGCGGACGCACCGTCAAGGAACGGCGTGAGTTCAACATCGTCGGGGGCATGTGCCCGCGCTGCGAGGGCCGTGGCGCGGTCAACGACATCGACCTGACTGCGCTGTATGACGACACCAAATCGCTGAACGAAGGTGCGCTGACCATCCCCGGCTTCAGTATGGACGGCTGGTACGGCCGGATCTTCCGCGGTTGCGGGTTCTTCGATCCAGACAAGCCGATCAACACGTTCACCAAGAAAGAGCTCGACGCGCTGCTGCACAAGGAGTCCACCAAGCTCAAGGTGGACGGGGTCAACCTGACCTATCTCGGCTTGATCCCGCAGATCCAGAAGTCGTTCCTGGCCAAGGATGTCGAGGCCATGCAGCCGCACATTCGCGCGTTCGTCGAGCGAGCGGTCACGTTCGCCACCTGTCCGGACTGCGACGGTACCCGCCTGTCGGAGACCGCGCGCTCGGTGAAGATCAAGGGCGTCAACATCGCCGAGTGCGCCGCGATGCAGCTCACCGACCTGGCCGCCTGGCTCGGAAGCCTCGCGAAGACATCGGCGGCCAAGTCCGTGGCCCCGCTCCTGGCGGCACTGCAACACACGCTCGACTCGTTCGTCGAGATCGGGTTGGGCTATCTGTCCCTCGACCGGCCGGCCGGAACCCTCTCCGGCGGAGAAGCTCAGCGGGTCAAGATGATTCGTCATCTCGGCTCGTCTCTGACCGATGTCACCTATGTCTTCGACGAACCCACCATCGGCCTGCATCCACACGACATCGCCCGGATGAACAACCTGCTGCTGGCGCTGCGCGACAAGGGCAACACCGTGCTGGTCGTCGAGCACAAGCCGGAGACGATCGCGATCGCCGACCATGTGGTCGATCTGGGCCCGGGCGCCGGTGCGGCCGGTGGCGAGGTGGTGTTCGAAGGCGACGTCGCGGGCCTGCGGGCCAGCGACACGATCACCGGACGCCACCTGGGGTACCGCGTGTCCTTGAAGGACGAGGTGCGGAAGGCCAACGGCGCCTTGGAGGTCCGTGGGGCGGACACGTACAACCTGCGCGAGGTGGACGTCGACATTCCCTTGGGCGTGCTGACGGTGATCACCGGCGTGGCGGGTTCGGGCAAGAGTTCATTGATCGACGGGTCGGTGGCCGGGCGCGGCGGCGTCATGATCGTCGATCAGAGCCCCATCCGCGGATCGCGCCGCAGCAATCCGGCGACCTACACCGGGCTGCTCGACCCGATCCGCAAGGCCTTCGCCAAGGCCAACGACGTCAAACCGGCGCTGTTCAGCTCGAATTCGGAGGGCGCCTGCCCTGCCTGCAACGGCGCCGGGGTGATCTACACCGACCTCGGCGTGATGGCCACCGTCGAAACCACCTGCGAGGAGTGTGAGGGCAGGCGGTTCGGCGCCTCGGTACTGCAATACACGTTCGGCGGGCGCAACATCGCCGAGGTGCTGGCCATGCCGGTGACCGAGGCACAGCGGTACTTCGCCGCCGGTGACGCCAAAGTGCCTGCGGCGCTGAAAATTCTCGACCGGATGGCGGATGTGGGCCTGGGCTACCTGACCCTCGGTCAACCATTGACCACGCTGTCGGGCGGTGAGCGCCAGCGGCTCAAGCTCGCCGCCGCGCTCGGAAACACCGGGGCCGACAAAAGTGACGTCTACATCCTCGACGAGCCGACCACGGGCCTGCACCTGGCCGATGTCGAACAGCTGCTCGGCCTGCTGGACCGGTTGGTGGACTCGGGTAAGTCGGTGGTCGTGATCGAACATCACCAGGCCGTGATGGCCCACGCCGACTGGATCATCGATCTGGGCCCCGGCGCGGGCCACGACGGTGGCCGCGTGGTCTTCGAGGGCACTCCGGCCGATCTGGTCGCCAAGCCCGGAACCCTGACCGGCCGGCACCTCGCCGAATATGTGGGTACCTGAGGCGGATTTGTCAGGACACCCGAACTTTCGCGTGTCAACTCCCAAACTTATTGGCCGATAAGCACTTTCGATGGGGACGGTTTGCGCCATCCCCATCGGCGTGCGTATGGTGGAGCGCAGCGAAGGGGAGTAGCCCCCAATCGGATATTCGACATACTGGCCGCGCAGCGTGACGCAGCGGCCCGGGTATCCGAACCGGTCACGACCGGTGGGCGAGACCTTCGGCCGTAGACCACTGGGTTGCCGGCCGGAGGCATCTTTTCCGCCCCCGACGGCAGCCACCGACCGAGGAGTTGGTGCGTGCTCGCTGCCTTGCTCTTGAGCTTCGCCGTCATCTTCGTGGCAGAACTGGGTGACAAGTCGCAGCTGATGGCGATGACCTTCGCGCTGCGCTACCGCTGGTGGGTCGTCCTCGTCGGCATCACCGCGGCCACCACCGCCGTGCACCTCATCTCCGTCGCCGTCGGCCACTACCTGGGCGCGGCGCTGCCGACCCACCTGCTCGGCATCCTCGCCGGCGTCGCGTTCGTGTTCTTCGGGTTGTGGACCTTGCGTGGCGACTCGTTGTCCGACGACGAGGCGACCCGGGCCCAGCGTTCGACCGCCCCGGCATTTTTCACCGTCACCTCGGCTTTCCTCCTCGCCGAGCTCGGCGACAAGACCATGCTCGCGACGATCACGCTGGCCGCCGACAACGACTGGGTGGGCGTGTGGATCGGCTCCACCATCGGCATGGTGGCCGCTGACGCGCTGGCCATCCTGGTCGGGGCCATTGCGGGCAAGCACCTGCCCGAGCGGGTCATCCAACTCGGGGCAGCGGCGCTGTTCGTCATTTTCGGGGTGTCGATGCTGTTGGAGGGCGCGTTCCCGTCCGCCCCGGCGCTGTTGACCATGGCCGGCGCCGTGGCCGTGACCGCGCTGTGCGCCGCGATCCTGCGCGCGCTCCCGGAGCGTTTGCGCCCGGCCGCGTTGCGCAAACCCGCCGCGGACCCGACGAACGCCGGCCGGCCGGGGGCGATCACACCTTGACCCCGCCGTGACCAGGCCGTTACGGATGTTGACAGAGTTTCCTGTGTGGTTATTGTGTAATCCGTGCCGTACCTGGCAAAGCTTCTCAAGTGTGCGGTCGCAACAGTCACCGCCACTGCCGTCTGCGCGGCCCTGGCCACCACCGGCGCCCCGATCGCGCGCGCCGAGGACGCCAAAGCGCTCCTGCTCGGGGCGATCGCCAACACCAAGGGTGCCTATCTCGTCTACAACTTCGGGGGGCAGTTCGCCGCGCCGTTCCTGACGGCCGACGGGCGCGCCTACACCCTGAACAACGGCGGCCATCTGATGGCGATGAAGAATGCCTCCGGCCGGCTCAACCCGCGGTTGTTGGTCGATACCCATCAGGGATATCAGTCCCGCTGCGAGCGGACCCCCGGCGCCCGTACCGGCGAAGGGCTCTGGCAGGCGTCGGAAACCTATGCCCCGCTGGCCGCCTGGCAGGTGCTGGGGCAACCCACCATCGCGGTCAACGCCAACTTCTTCGACGTGCGCGGGCAGAAAGGCGGCTCGTGGCGCGACACCAAGTGCTCGTCTCCGCTGGGCGCGTACGTCGACAACACCCGCGGACAGGGCCGGGCCAACGCCGCGGTCACCGGCACCCTGGCTTACGCCGGCAAGCAGGGGCTGTCCGGCGGCAACGAGCACTGGTCGGCCCTGGCCACCATGATCCTTCCGATGGGCGGGGCCCCGTATGTGGTGATGCCCAAGGGACGCGATGACTACGACTCGGCGTCGCCGGTCATCCAGAGACTGTTGGATCAGAACGCCCGGTTCGTGGCGGTCGCCGGGATCGGACTGCTGGCGCCCGGAGACACCGGTCAGCTCAACGACAACGGGCCCAGCGCAGCACGCACCGCCGTCGGCTACAACCGGTCCGCCGATCTGCTCTACGTGTTCCAGGGTGGCAGCTACACGCCGGACAACATGCAGGACCTGTTCCGCGGCCTGGGCGCCGACAACGCGATCCTGCTCGACGGCGGCGGTTCGTCGGCGATCGTGCTGCGCCGCGACACCGGTGGCATGTGGAGCGGAGCCGGATCGCCGCGCGGCAACTGCGACACCCGTCAGGTGCTGTGCGATTCCCGTGAACGGGCCCTGCCCAGCTGGTTGGCCTTCAACTGATCAGTTCGTGAGAACCTCGGCCAGAACAGGTTTCGGCACAGAGGGCAGGTAACGGCGCAGCCCTGGGTGGCGCAACTGCAGAATCTGGTGGGCTGCGTTGTCCATGCGGTGATCGCCGAGGTGTTTCAGGCCGGCGCCGGAGGGAAGTTCATCGGCCGATACGGCCGTCGCGCCCGAGACGAGGGTCTGTCCGCCGTGGGCGATGTCGCGCAGGCACCGCGCCCCGGTACGGATGCTGTGGATGCCGATGCACAAGTCGAAGGGATCCAACGGCGCCAGTTGCAGTTGCAATGCGCAGGACACCGCATCGGCGGGGCGATCGAACGTTGCCACGAAGCTGTCGCAGGCAGCCCGCCGGGCCGACAAGACGCCGTCATGGAGAGCAACCACATGGACCACCGTCGCCCGGAAATACGGCAGCGCAGCGACCATCTCGCGGGACTGTGTTTGCCACAGATCGGCAGACCCTTCGGTGCGTGCCATCAGCCACGTCGTGTCGATCGGTAGCCGTTCGGTCACGCGCCCGTTGCTCCCGCCTGTTGTCGCCACTTACCTCGCGCCAGACGGCACGCAGAGTGCCAGCTTAGCCGCATTGGCTCGATCCCTGCTCGACACCAATCGCGTTGCCAGAGAAACCGGTTGCCAGGCTGCGACCGTACCGATCTTCCGCAGGTGGGAAGCGCGTAAGTAGTCCCGTCCACTATTTGCTGGACAGGCTCAGTTCTCCAACCACAGGTCGACGCCCTCGACGGCAAAGATCGACAGCACCGTGCTCCAGGTGTCCTCTCCGAGGGCTTCCTTGATGTTGCGGTAGGAGGTCATGACGAACCGAAACCTGCGGTTGTCCGGGGTGCCGAAACCGCCGCGCAGGCAGTCGGCCAGCGCATCGAGATTCGAGCCGAAGTACCCGCCGTCACCGTTGACCGCGCGACCGATCTCGGTGAAGAAGTCGGCCTTGGACCCCACCTTGGTCCCATCGATCAGATACGTCTTCACATGCCTCCGATCAGGCAGAAGGATTCGTAATGGTCGCCGGTGTAGTAATACTCGGGCGGGTGGTCCACCGGTGTGCCGCCGGTGACGATGCGGCGCGTGCCGCGATGAGTGAGACCGGGCGTCGGCACCGTGTACTCGTGGTAGTAGCCACGTTCGTGTCGGGGTAGCCGGCCTTCGTAATTGCCGAAGACGACGCCGTCGTTGCGTGGGTATGGGAACGGCCCACCGGATTCGATGAGGTCCACGGTGTGTTGCGCCTCGGGGGGGAGGGTGCCGAGTCGGCAGGTGCCGTCGGCGACCGGAGATTTCGCCGGTGCCGCCTCGGGCCCGGCGGGAGAACACGCGCCAGACAGCAGCCCGCACAGCACTGCCAGCACCGCAAGGCGTGATCGTCCCATCGGGATGAGGCTAGCAACAGGGCGCGCAAATCCAAGGTCAACCGAGGTCGGCGTGCGACGATCGTTACTCGAGTGAACAGAGTGACCACCCCTTCTCGGCCCACAGTCCGCCGCGGCAACCCTGCGAGTGGCCGTAACTCCGTGTCCGACAAGCAGTTCCGTCCCGATATCGAAGGCCTGCGGGCAGTCGCCGTGCTGGCGGTGGTGTTGTTCCATGCTGGGTTGCCCGGGATCGGCGGCGGGTTCATCGGCGTGGACGTGTTCTTCGTCGTGTCGGGATTCCTCATCACCGGGTTGCTGTGGCGCGAAGCGTCGGGCACCGGGACGGTCCACCTGGCCCGGTTCTACGCCGGACGCGCGCGGCGGCTGCTGCCGGCCGCCGCGCTGGTTCTGGTGACGACGTCGGTGGGGGCGGCAATATTGTTGCCGCCATTGCAGGCCCGGTCGGTGCTTGCCGATGCGATCGCCGGCGCACTGTATGTCGGTAACTACCGCTTCGCGGTGGAGGGTACCGACTATCTGGCCGGAGAGGGCACCGACTATCTGGCTGGAGAGGGCACCCCTTCACCGCTGCAGCACTACTGGTCACTCGGCGTCGAGGAGCAGTTCTATCTGTTGTGGCCGGCCCTGATCCTGGCCGTGGCGTGGGTTCTGAGACGCAGTGGCCGCGGCACGCGCTCTGCTCTTCCCTACGCCGGCGTGCTGGCCGCGGTGGCCGGCGCGTCGCTCATGTTGTCGCTGGCCTGGACCGAGACCATGCCGCCGTGGGCGTTCTTCTCCCTGCCGACCCGGGCCTGGGAGCTGGCCGCCGGCGGGCTGATCGCGCTGACGGCAACCCACTGGCGCAGCCTGCCGCCGGTGTGCGCGGCGCTGGTCGGCTGGGGCGGCCTGGCGTTGATCCTGGCCACCTGCACACAACTCGGGACATTCACGCCCTATCCCGGGTCCGCGGCGGTGCTGCCGGTCTTGGGCACCGCGCTGGTGATCGGCGCGGGATGTGCGATCCCCGATCTCGGAGTGGGCCGGCTGCTGTCGAAACCGTGGATGCGCGGTCTGGGCCGGGTGTCCTACTCGTGGTATCTGTGGCACTGGCCCGTCTTGCTGTTGACCCCGGCGCTTTTCGGTCACGCTGTGGGGCTGGCCGGACGGTTGGCACTGGTGCTGATGTCGCTGGGCCTGGCGATCCTGACGCTGCACCTGGTCGAGAACCCGGCGCGGTTCGCCGCTGCGCTGCGGGCCTCGTCATGGCGCAGCCTGACCCTGGGTGCGACCGCTACCGGCGTCGCGGTGTGTGCGGGCCTGGCGTTGTTGGCGGTGCGTCCGGTGCCGACGGGTTCCGGGCCGGCGGCCGTCCCGGTGGCCGCGGTCGTCACGCCCCGCGCGGCGGCGCCGACGCTGACGCCGGAGCAACAGGTGGTGGCGGCCGTCGCCGCATCGGCCGAGGTACGGGCAGTGCCGTCGAATCTGACACCCCCGCTGGGCAATATCACCAAGCCCGAGGTATTCGTCAACGGCTGCGTGCTGTCCTGGCAGGCGATCGCCATACCGGAATGCGTGTCGGGAGTAGCCGATTCGGCCACCCGGGTGGCGCTGATCGGCGACTCGCACGCCGGGATGTGGCACCCGGCCTTGAAAACCGCGGCGCAACAACATGGTTGGCGGCTGGAAACCTTCGCCAAGGTCACCTGCCCGCCAATGAAGCTGCCGATCCTCAGTCCGTATCTGGACCGCGAGTTCACCGAGTGCAAGCAGTGGCGGGCCGACGTGCTGGCCCGCATCGCCGAGGAACCACCGGCGTTGATCGTGCTGGACATGGTGCGTCGTTACGGCGCGGATTTCGGGTTCGTGAGCTACGACCAGACCTGGCTGGACGGGCTGCGCCAACTCGTTTCACAGCTGCACGGCACCGGGGCCCGGGTGTTGGTGCTCGGACCGGTGCCTGATCCACACACCACGGTGCCCACCTGCTTGTCAGCACATATGGACGAGGCCACGGCATGCGCTCCAGACCGCTCGGTGGCGGTGAACGACGCGGGTGTCGCCGCTGAAATGGCAGCGGTGCACGCCGGGGGCGGACAGTATGCACGCTTGGACCAGTACTTCTGCACCGACCGGCGGTGCCCGGTGATCGTCGGCAACACCCTGGTGTTCCGCGACGACAACCACATCACCGCCGAGTATGCGCAACAGCTGGCGCCGGTGCTGGGCCGACTGGCCGTAAGTTCGTTGGCGCCCAACTGAATCAGAACGCGGCGATCCGTTCGGTGAACGCACCGTGATAACTCATCGGCAGGTGGAACGGCAGCCAGGCCTCGGCGATCGGACCCGCATCGACTCGCGGCGCGTCGAACACCATGAGCCGGCTGCGGTGTTGGATTTCGTCGTAACCCACGGTCAGCAGCCAGCCATCGGCCTCGTCGGTGCTGCCCGGGCGGGACACGAAGATCGGTTCGACGAGTTTGTGACCTGCCGGGCAATAGGTCTGCACGGCGCCATCGGCATGGTCGAACCGGCCGATGCCCTCCCCGCTCCCCTCCCCGTCGGTGGGCACGGTCACGTAGGTCACCGCGTGCGGCTGGGTTGACCGCCGCTGGTCGATCTGGGGGAATTCACACCCCATCTGGGCCAGCGGTTCTGTCTCGACCCGATCGTCAGGGGTGATGCGGAAGCGGGTCAGCCGCACCGTATCCGGCAATGCCTCGGGCGCGACGTCCTGGTACAGCTGCGACATGTCGCTGCGGCTGTCGGACGCCCAGGCCTGCATCCCGCCGAAGGTTTCGGGCGCGAACCGCGGTAACTCGACCACCACGTCGGCACCCTCCTCATAGGCGTTGGCGTAATGCCACATGTAGAACGGGTCGGTCTCGATCACCCGGACCTTGCCGCCGTCGCGTGGGGCGAGGATGAAGTACGACGGTTCGTTCCGCTTGAACTTGATGGCATCCCAATAGGATTGGCGCCCGAGCAGGGCCCAGGGATTGATTCGTAGCGGGGAGAGCATGAACACCGCGTAGCGCGGCGTCAGCGCCATGTCGTGGATCAGCCCCATGCCAGGTAGCGGCACCGCCCGCAGATACCGCGTGAAACCGCGGTTGTCGGTCTCGTACAACCGCAACCGGACCCGCGGAATTGCCTCCCCGACAAGTTCCCGCAGGCGCCGCAGCTTCTCGTCCGGCGTCGGCGCGCTGCGGACGTGGCGAAGGTCGAGGCGCGGAAAGTACGGCTCGAAACCGAAGTTGACCCGCGAATCCGTCGTCGCGTCATACGTGTAGTGCGCCGAATAGGCGCCGATCGGGCCCTTGAGGACGCCGTCGAGGCTGCACATCCCGATGGTGTTGAGCGTGTCGAGATCCATGCCGTGCGGGCGCCCACCCTCCCATAGGGCGAGCAGTTGATCGTGTCCGATCATCACGTTGGTGTTCGCGGTGTTGGCGGGCAGCCGAAAGGCGTTGGCCCGCATGCCACCTGGGCGCTGATAGGAGAACCCACGTTTGACCATCCGGCCGGCCGCCGTGGTGGTCAGGTAATGCTCGGTGCGGACGAACCGGTTCTTGAACCGCACCCCGCTGCCGTCGATCGCGAAGGCGACCACCATGCCGTCGGCGTCGAACAAGCTGTCCACCCGCGATGTGCCGATGTTCCAGCGGCCGGACCCGTTGCGGTAGAGAGTGCCGGTCAGGCCTTCCGGCAGGGCGCCGGTGATCTCGGTCAACGTCAGATCATGTTCGCCGGGGACGTCCTCCCAATAGCGCGAAGGACCGTCGACGTGTGGTGCCGCGGGAGCAGTCATAAAAGACATCGTGTCTTTTATGACTGTCCGCTGTCAATAGCCTTTACGTCGAAAGTGTTGAACGGCAGTGCCGCCCCACCGTCCCAGCACAACGTCGTGAGATGGTCGACGAGCTCGGACCGGGGCATGTCCGAATCCCGGATCCACCACTGCGCGCTGACCATGGCCGATCCGACGATCGCCCGGGCCCACGGCGCGGCGGCTGCGGTATCTGCCCCGCTGCCCGCCATCGATGCCGCCAGCATCACCTCGACCGCGGCCGCGAGTTCGTCGAAGATGCCCGGCATCTCATCACCACTGGCGGCGTGCATGCCGAGCGCCCGATACAGGTGGGGATCGTCCTGCATCCATCCGCAGATCACGTCGAAAAACAGCCACATCCGCTGCCGCAGATCCGCCGAACCGTCAGCACGTCTGGTGATCTCGATCAGAAGTCGTCGGGCCTGACGCTCACCCAGCGCGGACAAGATGGCCGACCGGTTCGGGAAGACGGCGTAGACGGCCGAGCGCACGAAGCCGGCCTCCTTGGCCACCTCGGCGATTCCCACATCGGGCCCATGAGCCCGGATCGCGCGCTCGGCGGCGTCGAGCAGGTCCGAGCGCCGTTGCTCGATGTCGACACCTGGTCCGGCGGGTCTACCGCGCCCACGCCTTGCCGCAGTCACCGCCCAATCGTAGGTTCTGCCGGTGCCTCCAGGTTTTCCGCGCAGCGCAGCAGCAACCAGGCGAGCCCCCGCCGGCCGTCAGGCTGCGTCTTTCTTGGTCTCTTTCTTGGTGACCTTTTTGGTGTCCTTTTTGGTGTCCTTTTTGGCGGGTTTCTTCGCCGCCTTGGCGTCATCGGCGTTCGTGGCCTTGTCCTTGTCCTCGCCCTTGAGGCCGTTGACCGCCTTTTCGGCACCCTTCACCACGCCTTCGGCGGCGGCCTGAATCTGCTTACGACCGTTCTCGGCCACCGCGTTCACCCGCTTCTGGGCCTCTTTGACCGCCGTGGCGGTGCGTTCCCGGGCCTTTTCGGCCGATGCCTTGGCGCGGTCACCGGCATCGTTGAGCGATTTGTCCACCTGCCGGCGGGCATCGTCAGCGGTCGCGGTGATCGACTTGGCTTCCGGCTGAATGTCCTTGCCGGCGTCGGCCTCTGCGTTCAGCGTCAGGGTCTTGTTCTCCGTACCGCCGATGTCGGTTTCGGTGATCGCCTGCGGTGCAAAGTTCGTCTTCACGACGCTCTGCGTCCGCGCATCGGCGAGCGGGTTCGGCGCGAGGTTCTCCACGGCATCGGTGAGGGCCGAAAGGTCGAGCCCGGAGCCACCGCTGGGGATCGCATCCCCCAGGCCGAGCAGACCCAGCAGGGTTTTGATCGGATTGGAGACGGGATTCTGGTTCACCAGACCATTTCTGATCGCCTTCTGGATACCCGTGGCGAGGTTGTTGACGAGATGACCCGGCACCTGAGCCCAATCGACGTCAGCCGGCAACGTCCCGAAAGCCGTTGGGATATCGGCTTCGTCAAGCGTGCGTTCGTAGATGCCGGTGGCGGGGTTGTACTCCACATCGGTATAGCCGAGGTTGACCAGGCTGGTGAGCACCGGGCTCAACGCGGTGCCGATCGGGTTGTTGAGGTTCGCTCCGGTGAACAGGTTGATGACGTCCACGGCCAGATACGTAGGCTCCAGCAGCGGCAGGCTGTTCGCCGGGATGGTGATGTAGACGTTGAGTTTGGGGCCCAGCTGCGGGTCCGTCCCGGGATTGGCCAGATAGTCCGTCACGGACGTCCCAAGGTCGCCCAAGACCTGGTCGATCAACACCGTGCCGAGCGTGTCCAGCGACTGGTTGCGCAAGATGTACGTCGGAAACATCCCTGCCGCAACGTTGTTGGCCATGGTGAACGGGTTCGGCCAGGCGGCAAAGTCGGACATCGGGAGGTATTCGGCGGTGGCGTCGATCTTGATGGGGATCAGGTTTGCGCCGCCGGGGGTGAGTCCCAACAACGGGATGTCCCCGAGTAGAGGCAGCCCACCGAGGATGCTGTCCCCGTCGCTCTGCACCTGGGTATCGGGTGTCACGGTGTCGATGCCGAGCAAGCGGAAGAACGGATAGGCCCGCGCCAGAATGCCGCCATTGGCCCGGCCCGGGTTGTCCAGCAAGAGCATCGGAAGGACGGTGAAGCTGCCCAAGAGCGGATTACTGGTGCCGGTATAGGCCGATCCCCCAGGCTGATTCGGCAGATCGTCGACCACCTGCTGGTAGGCCGCACCGGCCGCGAAGGCACCCAGTCCCCAGCCGGCGACGATGGGGACGCGGAGGTCGATCACATCCGTGGAGAGGGCCGGCAGATGAATGCCGAGCCCGTCGAGCACGAGCTTGATTGCCTCGAGGCCCCGGCCATCCGTCGGAAGCCCAAGCGCCTCGAACACGGTGTCCAGCGAAACCGACAGGTACTCGGTGTTGTTGATCTCGTCGGCCACTGAATTCGGGAATGACGGTGTCCAGCCGAGATCCACACCGAGCAGCCGCAGCAGGGTGAAGGGTCCACCTGCGGTGATGATGTTGATTCCGAGATTGTCCAGGGCGGAGAGCGGGTCACTCAGGTCTACACCGAGAGCATCGAGCAGCTTGCCGACGGGCAGCTGTGTCGAAAAGTCGATCAACGGGTTGGCCTCGAGTAACGCGACGACCGGCCCTAATGGGGTCTGCGCCAAGATCGGGCCCAGGTCGACGGACAGATCTTCCACGCCACTGCCGCCGATGACGTCACCCAACGCATCGTTGATGGCGTTGCGGATCACGGTGGCCGGATCGAGCCCAGCGGCTTGCAGCAGTGCCACGAGGTTGAAGTTGTCGACGAACGCGGTCGACAACTGGGCACCGATGTCTTGCGTCCAGTTGTAGACCTGTGTTCCGAACCCACCCGTGAGGTCCGGGATCTGATCCGGCGGCGGGAAGAGGTGGTCGCCGGCTCGCAGGTCGACGTCACGCTGCACGGCAGCGGCATTTGCCTGTGGCGGCGGCGCGACACCCACCGTAAGCGCGGTGATCGTTGCCGTTGCCGCACCGAGGGTCGCAACCCTCCGAACACGGCTCCGCTGCCTCCGGTGCTTACGTGCCATCTGACCAGTCCTTTCGGCTGTTTTCTCAGGTAGGTCTCAGGCAACTTAACACTAACGTGACCTTTGTCACCACATTGCTGAAAGAAATTTCCCGGTTCACGTATCCGGCCTCTCGCAAACTGTTATCGTTTGCACGAATCGGTACTGCGCTGCAATTAGACATATTGACGCCGACGACAGGCAATGCCCGCTTGTGCCATGACGCGGTCTTGTCGTGCGTTGCTGGCCGCGATATAGCCATTTACAGATGGCGGTCACCGTGTCAACCGATTCCGCAGGCGCCGAAACCCGCCCCACGCTGCAGGGCCGCGGACCTGACCGGCCTGAGGCTCGTCCGCCTCTACTCGTTTCGAAGTTTGCCGACGCTCACCAGAGTCCGCCGTGCGGCCAGCTCGACCTGCCCGACATAGCTCGCACCGAACAACACCACGTGGGCCAGCAACGGATAGAGCTGATGCAGATCAACGCGGTCGCGCCACCCCGCGCGTAACGGCTGCACCGATTGATATCCGGCCAGCACGTCATCCAAGAAAGGGCAACCGAACAACGCCAGCATCGCCAGATCGGTCTCCCGGTGACCGCCGTGCGCGGCCGGATCGATCAGGACCGCGGCGTCGGCGGTCCACATCACGTTGCCGCTCCACAAATCGCCGTGCAGTCGAGCAGGTCCGTCGTTGTCATCAAACGCGCCGGCACAACACATCTCGGCCACGGCGGCCACCGCATCGTGAACCTCGGTGCCGAGGCGGGGTTGGGCCAAGTGCAACATCGGTGTCAGCCGTTCGCCGGCATAGAAGGTGCCCCAGGAATCGTGACCGTCCAGCGACATGGGCAACGGCTGCGACATCGGGCCGAAGAACCCGTCCCCCGCGTAGCCGGCGGGCCCGGCCCCGAAAGCCGGCGCGCCGGCGTTGTGCGTGCGTGCCAGTCGCACACCGAATGTCCGCGCCGCATGCGCTGTTGCCGTGGAAGGTTGTAGCCGCCGGAGCGTCAAAGACGTTGCATCCTGGTCGATTACCTGCACACACGGAACCCCGTGATCCACGGCGAGCCACTTCAGCCCGGCCGCCTCGGCGGCGAAGAATCCGGCCGGTGCCGACGCATTGCGTTTGACGAAGACGCCTGCCCCGTCCGCGGCTTTCGGCATGTCGATCAGGGTACCGTCGCCGGCGGCAACGTCCCGCGGCCGTTTCAGAAGGCGCGCAATTGGGCAATATAGCGAGGTGGGAATAAGCCTGTTGCCGTCTATTCGCCTGTCCGACGCCGATGTGGCGGGTGCGCTCGATCGCGCGGTCACCGTGATCAATCCGGTTCTCAACGTGGTCACCAGCTTTGACCCATTCGGCCTGCGGCAACGCACACACCGTGCGACCCCTGCCGCCGGAGCAGTGGGCAAGTCACTCGACGTCGCAGCCGCTGTGCTCAACTTCGCCGAGCTCCCGGGCACCAAAGCGTGGGCCGAGATGGACCAGGACGGTCACGTGAAGTGGTGGGTGCATCGATTCGGCGCCGTGACCACCATTTTTGTCGGGTTTCCCGGTGCACTGGGCGTTATCGGACAACGGCTTCCGATCAAAGACTTCGTCGGGTTCACCAGTCAGGCAATCGTGCTGTGCGCGGTCGCCCGCGAGACTGGTGTCACCGAACACGACGACCAGGTGCAGCTGCTGGGTACGGTGCTGTGCGATCGCCAACTCAGCGACTCGCCGGCAGATGATCCGGGTTCGCCTCCGCAATCGCTGCCGAAAAGACTGTGGCAGTTCGCCGGTACCGTGCGCGCCGTCGGAGAAGAACTGACGAAAAGGCCGCACGGGGACGGCCTTTACCGCTACCTCGGGATGCTGCCCGGGATCGGTGCGGTGGCCGCGTACCTCGGCGAACTCAACGCTCTGCACCATGCAGCCGACGAAGGACAGGCATGGATCACGGCCCATGCTCCGGTGGCGGCGGCCCAAACCTGAAGATCAGGGTGCTGATCGCCACCACCACCGCGGCCAACCCGATCACCGGCGCCACCGTGAACTGGGACACCGTCGCGCCCAACACCGCACCGCCGCACATCGTCAACACCACGCCGTAACGCAACTTTTCGCGGTCCCCGGTGCCGCCGGCGAGCCGGCTGTCGAACCCGAGGCCCACGATGGTCTGGGTCAGCACCGTGGTGCTCAACTCCTGGATTCCGAACTGGCGCGCGGTCGCATTCTGGATCCCGAATGTCATCGCCAACAGGATGAGGATCAGTTTTCGGTTGTCCTGATAGCTCAGCACGCCCGTGCCGACCAGGATCGAAAGTGTGGTCAGCAGAACAACTTCCATACCCAGCGCGGTGGTCAACCAGTTGCGGACCTGACCGCCGAGGTGACGGCGCAGACGTCCGCCCACCACGGTGCCCAACACGAACCCGATGAACGCGACGAGCGCCCCGGTCACGTCCACAGCCGAGCGCGGCACGAACCAGAAGCCGAGGAAGATCACGTTGCCGGTCATGTTGGCGACGAACACGTGGCCGAGTACCAACACACTGATGGCATCGACCAGCCCGGTGGTGAACGTCAACAACAGCAGCGCCACGACGGTCAACCGCTGGGTTACCGGTGAGGCGATGGCCATGCCTACATCCTTGCCGCTACAGCTGTGGAGACAAGTCCAATTGGGTGAGTGCCGGCATCTGCGTGATCAGCCAATCCCCGCCATGGCGCTGCAACGTCAACCGGTAGGACATGTACCGCAACGACGGGATGTTCTTGGTCACCGGGCTCGTCGACACCGTGTTGGTGTAGACGATGGCGGTGGCCTCGTCGCGGTTGATCGTCTCCACCGCGGTGCCCATCACCTCGGTGTTGTTCGTCACCTGCGCCTGCTTGTTGGTGGGCACCAGCGAATCGATCAACTGCCGGTACTGGATCGCGAAGTCGTTCGACAGAAACTTCGCGGCCCGATCCGGTAGGGATTCGATGTTGTCCGGGTTGTAGGTCCACAGCGTCGTGATGGCGTCCGCCGAGGTCTGCGCCACCTCCAGTTTCGTGTCGACCAGCGCGCGGTCGGCCAGATACGGCTGCAACATCGCCCCACCGAACGCCCCGGCCGCGACGAACACCGCCGCGGCACCGGCGGCAGCGTAGGTCAGTCGTTTACCGGCCTCGCGGTGCGGAACGAGGACCGGCTCCTCGGCCTGCTCCTCCGGTTCGGCATCGGCATCCGACGGATCGAGATCAACGTCGGCATCCAGAGCGTCCTCAGTTTCGGCAGCGGCCTCAGTTTCCGACTCGGCCACGACATCGGTTTCGACGTCAGTTTCGGCGCCGACCTCTGGTTCGCTGTCCACTTCCGGCGCGACAACCTCTTCGGGTTCGACGGCCGCTTTGCGTCCGGCCTTGCCCGTCGGCGTACGACGCTCGGGGGTGGCGTCGTCGGATTCGGGCGTGGGCGTCTCCGCCACGGCCTCGCCACCGCGACGCCGCCCGAAACGCAGCCTGCGGCGCGGCTTGTCGGGCTCGCCGGTGGTCAGATCACCTGAATCAGCTGGCTGATCTTCCACTGCTGTCCTTCCCAAATCGTCGTCGCAATCCAGCGGCTGCCGCTCTCGATCACGGACTTACCGTCAGGGGTCCGCGTGCTGATCTTCGTCGCCACCAGCACGTCGGCACTGCCGTTGTCGTTCCACCGCTGAATACCGGCATCCAGGACGGTGCCCTCGGTCGGCTCGGACCGGGCCACCTGAACGACGATCTCGTTCTGCTTCTCGGAGAACATCTTTCGGAAGTCGCCGGTCGCCTCGTCCTTGATACGGTCGGCATAGTCGTTGGCGTGGAACGGGTCCAGTGTGGTGTACATCGTCATGAACACCCGGACGTAATCCAACGCCGCCGCGCTCTTGATCTCGGCACGCCGATCCGCCTGATGGCGCATCAGGATCAGCGTGCTGCCGGCGATGGCCGCCGCGACGAGCAGTGCCGAAACCACCGCCACGATCGGCAGACCCCAACGGATCGGTTCCCTGGGCTCGACCGCGAAGTAGTCGGCGGCATCCGGCTCGATCCGGCGCCGCGGGCTCATTGTCCGCCCCCGCCCAGGACGGGACGCTTGAGCACCGTCAGATTGTCCACGAGCCACTGATCGCCGGGCTTCACGAACTCCACGAGCACGGTCGCGGTGATGAACTTCAACTCCTGCGGATTGGTGCCGCGCTGCCCCTGCAAGGCCAACAGCATCGACCCCGCGTCCTTGGCCACCCCGGGCAGCACGGCACTGCTCACCGCCCAGTAGTCATTGGTGGTCGGACCGGCCTTGCGCACCGCGTCCTGCTGTGCGACCAACTGCGGACGGTAGTTGTCGGTCGTCAGTGACTGCGCTTTGGTGAAATCCGCATCGACCGAATCGACCCCGTAGCTCAGCAGCTCTTCGACGATCCGTGGTCCCTGATCGGCGAGCTGCGCGCGAGCTTGGTCCACTGCCCGGTCCTGGCGGTACACGATCAGGTAACCCAGTCCCGCGGCGATGCCGCTGACCAGCGCGAGCACCAGCAGCATCACACCGACACGGCGCCGGACATTGCCTTGCGGCCGTCCCACGCGGCGGACCTCGGTGCGGGTCAGCAGGTCGGCGAAGGTGCGGTGGCGCGAATCCCACAGCGGCCACAACCACCCGACGAACACCGCCGCGGTGTCCAGCAGATGCGCCACATCGCGCAGCAACAGCCGCCCGAGACCGGCGTCACCCGACGCGCAGACCACCCGGATACCGAACACCGACCGGCCCGGGCTCCAGCCCGTGAGCGCCGGCAGCAGGACGCGATTCACCCCGGTGACGGCGGCAAGGAGGACCAACGCCCCGGCATACACCACCCACTGCGACCACTCACCCAATGCAGTGCCCAGAGTGACCAACGCCAACGTGACGATGAGCCCGGCACCGGCCAGCACATCGATCGCGAACGCCCCGGCCCGAGCCGGCCACGACGCCAACCGGGTCTGATCCGTCCCGGTCCCCACCGCGGTGACCGTGTCGGCGTCGGCGACCACAGCCGTCACGACGTGACCTGGTCGAGCCGTGCGACCTTGTAATTGCCGTCCTCGGCACGGGCCATCTTCACCCGCAACCGATAACCCTGCTCTTCATCGGACTTCTCGGTGTTGGTGACCAACACACGCACCGCGACCAGCAGATCCATCGACCCGTCGTCGTTGTGCTTCTCCACCGCGGCCCGCAGGTCCGACACCTTCACCTGCACGTTCGCCGCCTGATAGGCGTCCAGCAGCATGCCGCTGTAGAGGCCGGCCTGGGCCCCGAAATCACCCGTGGCGCATTCGATGATCTTGGTCTGGGCCTCGATCATGGCCTGGGTGTCCGGCGCCTGGGTCGCGGTCACGCAGTCCTTGGCGGCGGCCAGGGCCTCGGCCTCGTCCCGGGCGATCCGCTCACTGTCCTGATGCGAGCGCAGTGCCAGGTAACCGCCGACACCGACGGCCGCCGCCAGGATCAGCACCCCGGCCAGGATCGAGGCCATCCAGCCGCGCCCCAGCCGAGAAGGCCGTGCGGTGGCCTCTTCGGTGTCCGCGGCCGAGGCCGGATCAGCGCTCTCGGTGACGACCTCCGCGTGCGGTTCGGTGGTGTGGGGGTCCTGCTGGTCGGCGAGGTTCAGCTGGCTGGCGCCAGCATCTCCTTCCATCCGTCATCTCCTGGGTTATTCGAGTTGGTGACGGAGTACTTCACACCGCCGGGACCGACCACCTCGCCGCTTGACGGGCTATAGGTGGCGGTCGAACCTGCTGCCGGAGTGTAGATGCAGGGGTTCGGCTGCTGTCCACTACAACTCACATTGCCACCCCGCGGTGCCGTCAGCGGATCGCTGGTCGGTGCCGTGGATTCCGGTGGCGGAAGCTGACTCGCCGGCAACGGGTTCATCCCATTATTCACCGACGGCGCGGGGATCACCCGGCCCGGATCGACGGGCTGATCGCAGCGCGCGGCCGGGGCCGGGCAGTTGCGGATCTGGTTCGGGTCTCCGTACCAGGGGTTGGTGCCCAGCGGCTGGTAGGGCTGGTCACTGTGGCATTCCGCCGGCGAGGCGGCCCGCTTGCCCGGCACATCGGCGCACGGATAGTTACGCGCACCGCGCACCGCGTTGGGCGCATCCTTGGGGATCTTGCAGTACAGGCCCTCCGGCAGCGGGGCCAGGGACGTGTCCGCCGGCGAACGCCACTGCGAGGCCGGCAGGAAGCCGGTCAGGCACGGCGGCGGCATGTTGATGCCCAGGCCGAAGTGCAGCAGACCCTTGGGCGCGAAGATCGTCGCGGTCTGGGCCACGGCACCACCCTGCGGCAACGCCACCAGAACCTGTTCGACGTTCTTGTTGTAGCGCTTGAGCATATCGATGACGATCTCCAGGTTCGCCAGCGTCTGCGGCAGCGATTCCTGCACATCACCGAACACCGAGTTGAGCTGATCCGCCGTCGGTGCCGCCTGCTGCAAACCGCTCCGCAACGCGGCATCGTTCTGGGCGCTCTGCGCCGCCAGGGTGTTCAGGTTCTTGGCCCACCGCGAGATCGCATCACCCGAGTTGACCTGGCTGTCGATGATCGGCCCGGAGTTCTCGACGATGTCGTTGATCGGGTCGATGTTGTCCTTGAAGTCGCTGGCAATCGCCTGTGTGGAATCGACCAGGCGCTGCAGTGACGGCCCGAGCCCACCGACCGCCTTCGACGTCTCCTCGAGCAGGGCGGCGATCTTCTCCTTCGGCAACGCCGCCAGACCCGCCTGCGCGGCATCGAGCGACGGACCGACCTCGGCGGGCACAGTGCCCTTCTCGATGGTGTCCCCGTCGCGGAAGTACTCCTTGGAATCGCCCTCGGACACCAGGTCGATGAACTGCTCACCCACTGCCGACACCGAGTGCACGTCGGCGCTCGCGTCTCGCGGAATCCGGTACTGGTTGTAGATGTCCATCTGCACGTGGGCACCCTTTTCGGTGGGCTCCACCGACGTCACCTTGCCGATCGTCGTGCCTCGATAGGTGACGTTCGCCGTGGCGTACAGGCCGCCCGAATTCGGGAGGTTGGCATTGAGTTGATACATGCCCACCCCGGCCCACGTCGGCAACCGCAGATAGAACAGCGCCAGGACGACCAGTGCGATCAACGTCAGCACCGTGAACAGAACCAACTGCATCTTGATGAAACGGGTCAGCAACATGTCTCACTCACCCCTTTCCACCAGCGGTCCGCCAGGTGCGTCGTGCGGGTTCGGCGTGAACCGAACATCCGGGATCATCGTGGCCGGATCGCGACCCCACGCCTGCTCCAGCGCGCGGAGCATGCCCGACAGCCCGGTGCCGGACAGGAACGCGTTGTCCACCGAGCTCAGCGTCAGGTCGATGGTCAACGACACGTTGATGTAGTCGCCGCGGACCGCCTTCGGGATGTTCTCGATGTTGAACGGCACCGTCAGGATCAGCTTGAGTGCCTGCACCAGGTACGGAGCCGAGCGCGCCAGCTGCTTGAGCGGACGCTGCAGGTTCTGCAGGTTGGTGTGCAGGTTCGCGTTGCTGTTCGACAGTGTGTCGTCGGCGGCCTTCGACAACCGGCCCAGCGAGGTCACCGCATCGGCGAACAGGTCGCGGGTGTCGGCGAAATGCTGGATCAACGGCGGGAATTCGGTCAGCACCCGGTCCAGCGTGTCGTTACGCGCGGCCACGATGTTCAGCAACCGGTTCGTCGAATCGATGGCGCGGGTGATGTCGTTGCGCTGCTGATTGAGCTCGTCGGTGAAGGTGTCGAGCCGGCCCAGGAAATCCCGGATCTGATCGGCGCGACCGTTGAGGATGTTGAACACCTCGGTCTGGATGGTCTCGATGTTCGGGATGCCACCGCCGGTCAGGATGCCGGAGATACCGGCCAGCGTCCGCTCGATGGTCGGATACGCCGACGACTGCGCCAGCGGGATGGTGTCCCCGTCGCGCAGCTTCTCTTCGGACGGCTTCTCCGGCGGGTTGAGCTCGACGTGTTGCGAGCCCAACAGGCTGGTCTGACCGATCTTGGCCTCGGTGTTCTTCGGCAGCTCGATACCCGGCTGCAGATCGATCGTCAGGGTCGGGGTCCAGTTGATCAACTCGATCTTGCGGACCCGGCCGACGAACACATCACGCACCCGCACCCGGCTGTTGGCGTTGAGCGCCAACGTCTCCGGCATCTGCACATACAGCGTGGTGTGGCCGGACTCGGTGCCCGGCCCACCCGGCAGTGGCACGTTGGCCACACCGCGCCACTGCCCACACGACGTGAGGATCAGCGCGGACGCCGACAACACCGCGACGCGTCGACCGACGCGACGCCAGCTGCGTGTCTTCATTCGACGTGGTTGCTCTTCGCGCAAGCGGCTCATCAGCGCCCTTGGTTCTTCGCGCAAGCGGCTCATCGGACCCGTCTGTTCGCTCAAGTCACTCATCACGGCTGCCCTCCGACCTCGGCCGGCAACGCGGGCCCGGCCGGAGCCGGCGCGGGTGCGGCCGGCGCGGGAGCCGACATCGGATCACCGGGGATCACACCCGGCGCGGGCGCGGGCGGCGGTCCGGGCTGCGGGTACCACGGCGGCGGCAGCGGATTGCGCTCGTCGTAGGAGTTCGGCGGCCCGGGCAGGTTGCCACCCGGCGGGACGCCGAAGGCCGGCGGCGCGGGCGGGGCCACGATGTCGGGGCCACCCATCAACTCGGACAACGATTCCGGGGTCAGCATCTGCTGCGTGGCCGGCTGCACCTGCACGCCCTGCATGCCCGGAGCCACGGTCCAGCCCGGCTCGTGGTTGCCGTGCGAGAACAAGGTGTCACGCGACCAGATGCCCGGCACGGTGGTGTCCTTGTATCCGCCAGGCGGCTGCAGGCGCGGATCGGAGTACGAGATCTGCTTGGGCAGCGTCATCGCCGTGTTGGCCAGGTTCATCCCGAACGGCAGGAAGTTGAACTTGATCGCGTCCAGGATCGGCGCCAGGTATTGCGCACACAACTCCGCCGAATCCTGGTACCCCAGTCGGCTGCCTGCTTGGATCGAACTGCAGATGAACTGCAGCGGGTTGGAGAAGTTGGTCAGACCCGGCAGAACCGGCAGACCTACGATGCCACCCTGGTTGGGCGCGACGATGTTGAGCACGTTGGCGGCCAGGTTCGGGTACGCGTGCAGACCCGTCTCCAGGCCATTGCGCGGCTCGGGCTGCAGGATCGCCGTCGTCACGTCCGACAGGTTGTTCACGTCGTGCGCGAGGACGCCGCCGTTCTTGTCGAGGAACTCGCGCGTGGTCTTGAGCACCCGATTGAGATCCTGCAGCGCATTGGCCAACTCCTGATCGGTGTTGGTGAACGAGTTGGTGAACTGCGCCAGATCGTGGTTGAGCGCCACGAACTGCTGATCGCTCTTGTGCAGGGCATTGACGAACAACGCCAGGCTCTTGACCACACCGAAGAAGTCACCGCGGCCCTGATTGAGCGTGGTCAACGCCTCGGACAGCCCGTTGAGCGTGCGGTTGAGCTGATCACCTTTGCCCTGGAAGCCGTCCGCGAAGGATTCGATGATGTCGCCGAACGGCCCCTTGGGTTGCTGGGCGGTCGGGCCGAGATCGTTGAGCAGACGGGTGATCTGGTTACGCAGGTCGTCGTACTCGACCGGGATCTGGGTGTTCTCGATCGGGATCACCGCGTTGTTCTGCAACCGCGGCCCGCCGGTGTAAGGCGGGGAGAGCTGGATGACGCGGGACGCCACCAGGCTCGGGTTCAGCACGGAAGCGGTGACGTCCTGGGGCACCTTGTACTTGTTGTTGACGTGGAAGACGACCTTCATCTTGTCGCCGTCGGTCTCGATGCTGTCGATCGCGCCGACCTTGACGCCCATGATCAGCACCTTGTCGCCGGGATACAGCGCAAGTACCTCGGGGAAGTACGCGGTGACCGTGGTGTTGGTCAGCTTCTTGTACAGCGCCAGACCGAAGTAGCCCAGCACCAGGGCCGCCACCACGGCGAGCGCAGCCACGATGATGGTTGCCCGGGAAGTCTTGGGCAACTGGATGTTTCGCACATTGAAAACGGTTGACATAGCTCTCTGTCCCCCTGCCTATCCCTGTGACCCGGGCGGAAGGAACGGTGGGTTACCCGGCAGCGGCGGGGTTCCCGCCGGACCGGCATCCGGGCCCGGCCCCGGCGGCGCCGGAGGGGCGTTCACCGGTGCGGGATGGGGTGCGTAGCCGGGGATCTCACCGGGCAGAGGTTGCGGGGCGATCGGCACCGTGCGGGCTCCGGGCGGACCGGGGGCCAGCTCGACCGGGGCACCCGGCTGATCCGGCGGCATCTGACCGGGGATCGCCGCGCTGGGCACACCAGGCGAATGTGCGACGCCGTCCGGGTTCGGTGCGGAGGTCGCCACGTCCGGCGGACCGAACCCACCGGGCACCGGACCGAACGGGCCCTGGGTGGCACCGGCACACGGCAACGGGTTGCCCGGGGATGGGATCCCCGCGGCCGTCGGCGTATACGAGCACGGCGATCCGGGCGGCACGGCAGGTCCCGGGTGCTCCGGGGTGCCTTCCAGCGGCGTCGGGGCCGGCGCCGGTGCACCGTTCTCGAAGCGCTGACCATTGGGATCGGGGAAACGGAAGGACGGCAGACCGGCGTTGCGCCAGAACTCCTCGGGATCGATGCCACGTTTCTTGAACGCGGCGTCGACGAACGGCTGCAGGATCTGCGGCGGGATCAGGTTGACCAGCATCACCTTGAAGTACGGGCCCGAGGCCAGCGCCTCGGCCAGTGAGGTGATGAATTTGCCTGCCACAGTGAGGGTGTCGGACAGATCCTGCTTGCGCTCGACCAACAGATCGCTGACCGTGCGCAACTGCTCCAGCACGTGGTTGAGGTTCGGGTTGTCATTGATCACGCCCTCGACCTGATGCGACACCGACGACACCCGCTCCAGCAGCATGCTCACGGCCTGGCCGCGCTCGTTGACCGCGGCCAACAGCGTCTGGGCGTTGACCAGCAACTGGTTGACCTGGGTGCTCCGATCACCGAGCACCGTGGCCACCTTGTTGGCGTTGGCCAACAGCTTCTTGACGTCCTCGTCGCGCTTGCCGATGGTCTCGGAGAACTTGGCCACCCCGTCCAGCGCGGCACTGAGGTGCGGCGAGGTCTGATCGACGGTCTCGGACAACACGTTCAGCGATTCCTTGACCGACTTCGTGTCCCAGCCGGACGCATTGCGCGTGACATCCAGGAAGGCGTCGTAGATCTGGTACGGCGTGGTGGTCTGGCCCAGCGGCAGCATCCCGCCCGGTGCCAGGGTGTGGCTGCCCCGCGGCTGGATCTCGATGTTCTTGCGGCCCAGGATCGTATCGGTACGGATCGCCGCACGGCTCTCGGTGCCGATCGTCTTCCCACCGAGGGTGAAACCGATCTCGACCTTGTCGCCGTTGATCTCCATGCTGCGCACCGTGCCGACGTCCATGCCGGCGATACGCACCTTGTCACCCGTGTTCAGACCACCGGTATCGGCGAACTGGCCGTAGTACGTGGGCACCGCGAACAACATCGGCACGCTGGTCAACGTCGAACCGACGGCGATGATCAACGCCACCACGGCGACGCCCATCAGACCTTTGCGGAAGCGGTCGGAACCTTGCAGTGTCCTCATCGCGGCGTGCACCTACCCGACGGCTGTGAGCTGAGTTTGACGGTTCGGACGGGACCACCCGGCTGCAACCCGTTGAGCTTCAACGAGAGGTCACAGGCGTAGAAGTTGAAGAAGTCACCGTAGATGCCACCGGCACGGCCGATGATCTTCAATGCCTGGGGGAAGTCGATCAGAATCTGGTTGAGCTGCTCTTTTTGGTCGATCAGCGGCTGCTGGATGACCTCCAGCTGACCCACGGTGTCCTTGAGCAGCGGACGGTTGTCGCTCAGCAGGTCGGCCAGCGACCCGGCCGCGTTGCTGATGTCGGCCACCGAGGACCCGATCGGATCGGCCCGGTTCTTCAGGCCCGTGATCAGCGTCTCGAAGTTCTTGAGCGTGTCGTCGAACTGCTGCTGATGCTTGACGGTGGTGTCCAGGACGATGTTGAGGTTCTTGATCACCTCGCCGATGGCCTGGTCCCGATCGGCGATGCTCTGGGTGAGCTGCGCGGTCTGGTCCAGGATGTCGTTGATGGTGCCGCCCTGGCCCTGGAAGATCGTGATGATCGACTTGGAGATGGTGTTGACCTTCTCCGGGCTCAGCGACTGGAACAGCGGACGGAAACCACCGACGAGGGCGTCGAGGTCCAGTGCGGGCTCGGTGCGCTCCAGCGGAATGGTGCTGCCCGGCGCGATCTTCGTGTTGCTCTCACCGCGCTTGAGGTCCAGGTACCGATTGCCGATCAGATCCTGGTAGCGGATCGCCGCGGTGGTCTGATCGAACAACGGCAACGACTTCTCGACATTGAACGACACCTCGGCCTGCTGGCCGCCGTTGATCAGCTTGACGCCCGTGACCTTGCCGACCTCGACGCCCGAGGCGCGGACGAACTGCCCCGTGCGCAAACCGCTCACGTTGTTGAAGATCGCCGAGTATTCGGAGGTCCGGTTGAAGCGGATCTGACCGAACACCACGAAGATGAGCGCAGTGAAGGTGAGCAGCACCAGCGAGAAGATGCCGAGCTTGATAATCGTGCCCTTGATACTCATGCGGCTCCCTCGCAGGCTCGGGTCCCGCATGCCATCTGATTGGTTGCGCAAGCGTCACGCATCTGCTGTCTATTCGCTCCGCTCATGGGTTGATCGTGTTCTCCCCCACTTGACGGCCCCACACATATTCGGCCGTGATCGGCTGGCCCAATTCGAAGTGGTTGTACGGCGCGATCGAGGCCCCGGTGTCCATCACCAGGTACGGCATGGGCCACAGGTCACGGGTGACCGGTTGCCAGCAGCCGGGCCGGCCTTCGGGCCCACCCTTGGCGTTGATCCGCGGCAGGTTGTCGGGATAGACGTACGGGTTGCCGACGCCGATCACCAAGGACTGGGTCTGCAGTGAATACCCGTTACCACCAAGGGCGCCTGCGAGTTTCGGGCCGGCATCATGGTAGTTGCGGATCGTGCAGAACAGCGCGGGGCTGTACTTGTCGAGCAGCGCCGAGGTGGGCAGCAGGTCCTGTGCGCCGCGGACCAGATACGGGCCGCCGCGTTCGAAGATGTCGCCGCCGGTGTTGCCGAAGCCGACCGCGGCCACCAGCGCCTGGTCGAGGTTGCCGCGCTGCTCGTTGAGCGTGTGCGCGGTGGTGACGGCGTTGGTCAACCCGTCGAACAGATCGGGGCCGGCGTTGGCGTAGACCTCACCCAGATCGGCGAGACCGGCGATGTCGCGGCGGATCTCGGGCATGCGCGGGTTGAGATCGCTCAAGATGTCGTTGCCGTTGACGATCGACTGACCGAACTTGTCGCCGAGCCCGTCCAGCGCCTGCGCGGTCGCGGTCAGGGTCTGGTTGAGTTTGATCGGGTCGATCTGTTCGGAGATCGCGGTGATGGTCTCGAACAGCGTGTTGAACTCCGTCGTCACACCCTGGGCATGAATCGGGGTACTGGGTGACAACCGTTCCGGCGACGGGTTTTTCGGCGACAGGAACGAGATGTACTTGTTGCCGAACACGGTGGTGGCGCGCAACTCGGCGGTCACGTTCCTCGGGATCAGGTCGAGGTACTTGGGCTTGACGTCCAAGGTCAGCTTGGCCTCGGGGTTGTCATCGACCGTCACCACGTCGACCGACGCCAACCGGCCGATCGGCACGCCGTTGAAGGTGACCTTCGAGCCGGGGTCCATCGACAGCCCGGCGCGTCCGGACAGCAGCGTCAACTGGGTCTTCTTCTCGAAGGTTCCGCGGAACTGCATCCACGTCAACGCCAGGATCAGCACGGTGACCAGCGCGAGGATCAGACCGGCCAGCTTGTACGGCGGCGTCTTCGGCTTGTTCAGGGGTGCGCGGGGCACGGCAGGTTGAGTCATGCCGCTACACCGTGAGGTTGAAGTTGGGGTCGGTGCCATAGAGCGCCAACGAAGCCAACAGAACCACCAACACGATGGCGATCAACGACGTTCGCATCGACCTCCCCACTGCCTCACCCACACCGACAGCACCGCCACTCGCGTAGTAACCGAAGTAGCAGTGGTTCAACATGACCACGATCGACATGATGATGACCTCGAGGAAGGACCACATCACGTCGTCGACGCGCAGGAACGTATGGAAGTAGTGCTCATACGTACCGACCGACTGCGAGTAGAAGATCGTCGTGACGAACTGCGCGGACAGGAACGACAGCAGGATCGCCATCGCGTACAGCGGGATGATGACGATCGAACCGGCGATGATGCGGGTGGACACCAGGTACGAAATCGACCTGATCCCCATGACTTCCAGCGCGTCGACCTCTTCGCTGATGCGCATGGCGCCGAGCTCGGCGGTGGCGCCGGCACCGACCGTGGCGGCCAGGGCCTGCCCGGTGACGACCGGGGCGACGACGCGGATGTTGGCCAGGGCGGCGAAGAAGCCGGTGAAGGCCTCGACGCCGATGTTGCCCAGGGACGCGAAGCCCTGGATCGCGATCAGCGAACCGGCCGAGAGCGTGACGAAACCGATGATCGCCACGGTGCCGCCGATGACCGCCATGGCACCGGTGCCCATGCCGATCTCGGCGACCAGTCGCAGCGACTCACGCCGGTAGTGGCGGAACGCATGCGGGATGGAGCCGATGGCCTGCACGACGAACCAGGCGACGTGGCCCATGCTGTCGAGGAACCGGGCCGGGGTAGCGGCGATGTCGGAAGTGCGGGAAAACGCCCGGGGGAACCGGGACCGCAGGACTGTGACGGTACTCATGTCAACGTCCCGTTCCGAAGCGCACACCGATCGTGGTGAGCACGACGTTGACTGCGAACAACGCGACCACACACAACACCAGGGTCTCGTTCACCGCGGTACCCACACCTTTCGAGCCGCCGGCCACCGTCAGACCGCGGTAGCAGCCGACGAGCCCGGCGATCAGACCGAACAGCGTGGCCTTGATGACCGAGATCAACACCTCGGGGAACCCGGTGAGCAGGGTCAGCGTGGACACATAGGCGCCGGCCGAGACGTTCTGGATGTAGACGCCGAAGAAGAAGCCGCCGACCAGGCCGATGGTGATCACCGCGCCGTTGAGCATGAAGGCCACGAAGGTGGAGGCCACCACGCGGGGAACGACCAGCCGCTCGATGGGATCGATGCCGAGCACCTCGAGAGCGTCGATCTCTTCACGCACCGTGCGGGCGCCCAGGTCGGCGCAAATCGCGGTCGAGCCGGCACCGGCCACCACGAGCACGGTGACCAGCGGACCGAGTTGGGTGACTGCACCCAGCGCCGCGCCCGCGCCCGAGACGTCAGCCGCGCCGAACTCCGCCAACAGGATGTTGAGGGTGAAGATGATGAGCACGGTCAGCGGGATCGACACCGCGAGGGTGGGCAGAAAGGCCACCCGGATGAGGAACCAACTCTGCAGCACGAACTCTTTCCACTGGAAAGGCCGTGTCAGAAGGGCTTTTCCGGTGAGCACGCTCATCTTGAAGAAGCCACCGACCATGGCCATCGGCTTCTCCAGTTGACCACGTACGTATCCGACCAGCCCGTCGGCAGGCGCTGTCACCGGTGCACCCCTTGGACGTGTTGCACGCCCCCTCCTCGTCGCCTGTCGGTTTGTGTGATCCGCCTCTCCCTACTCGTGAGTAGTAAGTGAGACCACCGGACTGTACCCGATCGAAACCGGGCCGTGCACCGCATCCGGTGGATTGTGCCATCAACCGTTAGCGAAGACACCAGATAGCCGCAATCTTTCGGCGCTACCTGCAGAAACCGTTGACGCTGAGTTGCTTTCGCTAACGTCAACGCCGTGGTGCGGCGATAGGTGAACCGAAGCGTTCCCGCAGTTCCGTCTTGAGCACCTTGCCCGACGGATTGCGCGGCAGGGCGTCAACGATTTCGAGCGCTTTGGGGTGCTTGTAGCGGGCGAGCCGTTCGGTGAGGAAGACGTCGAGCTCGCCGATCTGCAGAGCGTCGGCTCCGGCCAGCGCGATCACGGCCACCGGTACCTCACCCCACTTTTCGTCGTGCCGGCCGATGACGGCGACCTCCGTGATGGCCGGGTGGGCCGCGAGGACGTTCTCCACCTCGGCGCAGTAGATGTTCTCGCCGCCGGAGATGATCATGTCCTTCTTACGGTCGACGACCCAGATGTAACCCTCCTCGTCCTGGCGGACCAGATCTCCGGAGTGGAACCAGCCACCGGCAAACGCCTCGGCGGTGGCCTTCGGATTGTTCCAGTAGCCGGCCATCAAAGTCGGGGCGCGGTAGACGATCTCGCCGACCTCGCCGACCGGCACGTCGTTCATGTTCTCGTCGACGATCCGGGCGGAGACGGTCGGGATGACCTGGCCCACCGAACCGAGTTTGCGAATCGCGTCGTCCGCCAACAACATGCACGTGACCGGAGACATCTCGGTCTGACCGAACGCGGCGAGAATCTGGCTGCCCGGGAAGGTTTCGGCCATCGCCCTCAGCAGCGTGTCCGACGCCGGCGCGGCGCCCCACGACAGCGAGCGCAGGCACAACTGACGCGGATTGGCCTGTTGCTCAGCGCACACCGCCTGCCACTGCGCGGGCACCAGGAAGATCGCGGTGACCTTTTCCTCGGCGAGCACGTCGAGCAGTGCGCCAGGGTCGAACGCCCCCAGCGGGTAGATGACGGTGGGCAGGCCCAGCATCAGGCCGGTGTTCACATTGCCTGCCACGCCGGCGATGTGGAACAGCGGGACGCCGATGAAACCGACGTCGTTGTTGATGTCGACGCCGCTGGTGAACAGGTTGGTCATGCCCTGCCCGGCGAGGTTGGCATGGGTCAGCACCGCACCCTTGGGACGGCCGGTGGTGCCCGAGGTGTACATGATCAGCGCGGGCGCATCGCTGGGGATGTCGACCGGTTGCGCGGGATCGCCTTCTTCGGCGATCAGATCCTCATAGCCCAGGACCGTGTCATCGGCCGGGCCTTCGGTGCCATCGCCTGCCACGACGATCGACGTCAGCCTGGCATCGAGGTCGCGCACCGCGGTGGCGACGCCGGCCAGCACGGGCTCGGTGACCAACACGTGCGCGTCGCAGTCGCTGACCAGGAAGGCCACCTCCGGCGGGGTCATCCGGAAATTGACCGGCACCGCGATCGCGCCGAGCTTGATGGCGGCCAGCATCGCCTCGATGAACTCCGGGCGGTTGAGCATCAGGATCAGCACCCGATCGCCGGAGCCGACACCGCGCCGGCTCAGTGCGTCGGCCAGCCGGGTCACACGGTGGTCGAGTTCGCGCCACGTGGTGGTGCGGCCGAGGAACCGCAGCGCGGTCTTGTCGGGCTGCATCAGTGCATGCCGTGTCAGCTGGTTGGCCCAGTTCTGACGACGCGCCAGGTACGGCTGCTCAGTGGGGGACGGCTCGGCAGTCACCGGATCTGTACTCCATCGGTATCGAGTTGCGTGAAGTTTATATTTGATCAAACATGGGGTTGCCCCGGTCACACTATGGCCTCGGCGCCTCGGCGACAAGCCCACCAGAAAGGCGACCGGTATCTCGTGAACGCACCTGCCAGAACGGCTGTGCAGCGTCGGGTCGGGCGGCGCGAGCAGCTCTCGGACGAGGTGGCCGCCCAGCTCCGGGCCGAGATCATGACCGGCGTGCTACGGCCGGGGACATTCATCCGCCTCGACGAAACCGCGGCGGCCCTCGGGGTCAGCATCACCCCGGTCCGCGAGGCGCTGCGAACCTTGCGCGGCGAAGGCATGGTCCAGCTGGAGCCAAACCGCGGGCATGTCGTGGTTCCGCTGACCCGTACCGACGTCGAAGACATCTTCTGGCTGCAGGCCACCATCGCCCGCGAACTCGCCGCCACCGCCACAGTGCGCATCACCGAGGCCGAGATCGACGAGCTGGAGCAATTCAATGCCGAGCTCGCGGCGGCCGTCGAGCGACGTGACCCAGACGGCATCGCGTCCGCCGAGTTCGCCTTTCACCGGGCGTTCAACCACGCCAGCGGCCGGATCAAGCTGGCGTGGTTCCTGCTACATGTCGCGCGGTACCTGCCCGGCCAGCTCTATTCGAGGGACCCTGGGTGGGGCCCCCAAGCCGTGAAGAGCCACCGCGAGCTGATCGATGCCCTGCGCCGGCGCGACGCCCCGGCCGCGGTCGAGCTCAACGCAAGCCAGTTCACCGACGGCGCCCAGCGGCTCATCGCGCGCTTGGATGAGATCGGGATGTGGGACTAGAGCTTCGGGTGTCCGGTGTCCGGGGTCGGGTGTCCGGGTCCGGTGTCGCCATGCGGCCGTGACCGGTGTCCCGGGGGCATCCCCCGGCCCGGTGGCCGGCCTGGACGCAGGGCGTGTCATCGTTTCGCGTGTCGGCGGTCGAGACGGATAGCCGATGTGCCCGGCTAATAGCGACAATTCAGCGACTATCGCCCCACACATATCCTGGGTATCACTGGCCACAGCCTCGATGTTTACTTACGTCACTCCAGGTCACACCTGCCCCTTCCGTCACCATTTTGGCTTTGCCCACTTGTCAGCGACGGAGTCGCTGACAATCGGTCGCTGGACAGATGATGCTCATGAGGTCAATGGGGCCCGAGAGGCAAAACCGTTGCGCGACAATGGGTTTACCGAGGCTTGAGATGCCAATGTGGCGATAGTCGCTGAGTTGTCGCGCATAGGCGGGCACATCGAATAGGCGCGCGAGATTCGCGGCCGCGGTAGCTGTCGGTGCCCCGTGACAACGTGACGCCATGACGGACAAACTCTTGTTGCGGGGCACCAATCTTCGCTACGTGCTGACAATGCAACTGCTCCGGTACGGCACGCAATCGGTCGCCGATCTGGTCGACGCGCTCGACGATCAAGGATTCACGATCTCGGGTCGGCCGTCGAAGACCATCTCCGATGCGTTGCGCTGGGAAATGGCGCACGGCCGGGTGCTGCGCATCCGACACGGCCGCTACCGGCCCGGGGAGGTGCCCCGGTCGACCGAGCACCGCATCCGCAACCGTGTCATGGAGTTGCGGGCGGCAGCCGCTGACCGTGCGGTCAGGGCGGCCTAGGCCAGCTGCTGCACCCTGCCGACGAGAGCGTTGGCCAGATGGTCCAAGGTGTCGCCGATCAGCTTCTTGACCATCATGGCCGGCACCGGCAGCTTGACCTCGACCTCGAGATCCACCTGGAGCAGGGTGCTGGTCGGACCGAGCGGCACGACCGAAAACCGCTGTTCCTGTTTGGTGAAATGATCGCCCTGCTGCAGCACGGTGTAGATCTGGTTCTCCGCGGGGTAGTAGACGGCGTTGACGAAAACGCCAGACTGCCCCTGGATCTCGACGTCGAGACGCAGCTGGCTGGGCCGGCCGTCGTCATAGCGAGCCAGGATCCAGCACCCTTTGATCTCGGGGTTCCACTGCCGATAGGCCTCGAAGTCGGCGACGATGGCCAGGATCTTCTCGGCAGGGGCTTCAACCTCTACGGTCTTGCTCACGAGCGGCATCCGGCTAGCATATCGACTGCAACAGCTCGCGGATCACGTCGGGAATCGGAACCGGACGGCGCGTGGTCCGGTCGACGTAGACATGCACCCAATGCCCCACCGCCGCCACCGGTCCGTCCGGCTCGAACAACCCCAGCCGGTAGGTCACGCTGCTGGTGCCCAACCGTGTCACGGCCAGGCCGACCACCAGCGGATCCGGGAACTTCAGCTCGGCGTAATACCGGCACCCCGACTCCGCGACCACCCCGAGCCACGGCGCAGCGACCGGATCGACGTCGCAGTTGGTGTTGATCCACGCATTGATCGCGGTGTCGAACAGCTCGTAGTACACCGCGTTGTTGAGGTGACCGAACATGTCGTTGTCGGTCCATCGAGTCAGCACTGGCCAGTGCAGCGCAAAATCATCGCGGGTGAGGTCCGTCATACCTGGAGTCTGTCAGCAGGTGCAGGCTGGTAGTCATGAAGATCCGCGGAGCCATCCTCGAGCACATCGGCCTGTCCCGCCCGTACGCCGAGTCGCTGCCGATCCGGGTGAGTGACCTCGAGCTCGCCGAACCGGGGCCGGGCGAACTGCTGGTCCGCATCGAGGCGGCCGGACTGTGCCACTCCGACCTGTCCGTGGTGGACGGCAACCGGGTACGCCCCGTCCCCATGCTGTTGGGTCACGAAGCCGCCGGCATCGTGGAGGCCGGTGACACCGATCTGCCGGTCGGCCAGCGGGTGGTGATGACGTTTCTGCCCCGCTGCGGTGCGTGTCCGGCCTGCGCGACGGACGGCCTGACGCCGTGCGGCCCCGGGTCGGCCGCCAACGGTGCCGGCACCTTGATGAACGGCGACATCCGGCTCACCCGCGACGGCCAGCCGGTGTTCCACCACCTCGGCGTATCCGGATTCGCCACCTACGCCGTCGTCGACCGCCGCTCGGTGGTGCCCGTTCCGGCCGACGTTCCCGCGACGGTGGCCTCGTTGTTGGGCTGTGCGGTGCTCACCGGCGGCGGGGCGGTCCTCAATGTGGGCGTGCCTCGGCCCGGGCAGACCGTGGCGGTCGTCGGGCTGGGCGGGGTCGGCATGGCGGCGGCCCTCACCGCGCTGGCCCACGACGGGGTCCGCGTCGTCGGCGTCGACCAGCTCCCGGACAAGCTCACCCGCGCCCGTGAACTCGGTGTGCACGAGACCTACACCCCTGAGCAGGCCGCCGGTGTCAAGGCCGACGTGGTGATCGAAGCGGCCGGACACCCTGCCGCACTCGAAACGTCCATCGCACTCACCGGACCTGGCGGACGCACCATCACCGTCGGCCTGCCCCGCCCGGATGCACGAATCTCGGTGTCCCCGTTGGGGTTCGTGACCGAGGGCCGCTCGCTGATCGGCAGCTATCTGGGCTCGGCGGTGCCGTCGCGCGACATCCCGCGCTTCGTCGAACTCTGGCGGGACGGCCGCTTACCGGTGGAGTCCCTGGTGTCCGGCACGATCGCGCTGGAGGCGATCAACAGCGGGATGGACGAACTCGCCGAGGGTCGCGCGGTGCGTCAGATCATCGAGTTCTAGAACCTCACCGGATCGTGCTCGCGCCACCGTCGACCGGGATCACCGCACCCGTGATGTAGGCGCTGGCCCGGCTGGCCAGGAACACCGAGATGCCGGCGATGTCGTCGGGCTGTCCGATCCGGCCCAACGGAAGATGACCACCCACCTCATCGGCGCCGGCCCGCAACAACTCTTTCGTCATCCGGGATTCGAACAACCCGGGCGCGATGGCGTTGACCAGAATCCGCGGGGCCAACTCACCGGCCAGGTGGCGGGTCAGCATGTGGACGGCTGCCTTGCTGGCGCTGTAGGAGAAGTTGTCCCGCCCTTTCTCCGGCGCGACGATGCCGTCGATGCTGCCGGTGTTGATCACGCGTGCCGGATCCTCTTCGGTGGCAGCCGAATTCAACAACGGGGTGAGCGCCCGGGTCAGCAGGAAGACGCCTTTGACGTTGACGTTGTAGACCTTGTCGAACCCGGATTCGGGGAACTCGTCGTAGGGCGCACCCCAGGCCGCCCCGGCGTTGTTGAACAGCGCATGGATCGCGTCCTCGCGTCCGGTGATCGCCGCGGTCAGCGCGGCCACCCCCTCTGCCGTCCCGAGATCGGCAGGTACCGCGGCCACCCGGCCGAGCCCCGACAGCGCGTCCACCGCTGCGTGAAGCTCGGCTTCCTTGCGGCTGGACAGGTACACGCTGGCACCGGCCTGCAGCAGCCCCCGCGCCATCATCAGGCCGATCCCGCGGCCGCCTCCGGTGACGACGGCGACCTTGCCGTCCAATCGGAACAAATCAGTCATGCCCGACAGTCTGCTACGTATAACGGAGGTAGGAGGACAGCATGGCTACCACCAAGATCGACTTCAGCTCGGTGCAATGGGGCTCGGTGGAGTGGACCAACCTGTGCACGCTCTACCTGCGGGCCTGCGAAAGCCGTTTGGACAGACCGGTTTTGGGCGATCACGCGGCCGCAGAGGCCGTCGACCGCATCGACTACGACTTCACCCGCATGCACCGCGCTTCGGTGCCCTGGGCCAACCAGTTCCTGGTCGCGTTGCGGGCCGAGAAGCTCGACGGCTGGACTGTCGACTTCCTGAACGCGCATCCCGACGCCGTGGTGTTGCACCTGGGCTGCGGCTTGGACACCCGGGCATTCCGGGTGAACCGGCCCGCGACGGTGGACTGGTTCGATGTCGACCAGCCCGGTGTGATCGAGCTGCGCCGCAAGCTGTACGACGACGGTCCGGGTTACCGGATGATCGGATCGTCGGTCAACGAGGCGGGCTGGCTCGAGCAGACGCCGACCGGCCGCCCCACCTTGATCGTGGCCGAAGGCCTGTTGATGTACCTGGACGAGGCCGACGTGCGGACGCTGCTGGGCCGTCTCACCGATCGTTTCGACAGCGGTGAGATGACGTTCGACACGATCGCGGCGATCGGCCCCAAGCTGTCCAAGTTGTTCACCAAGGGCATCATCAAGTGGGGCACCAGCGATATCCATGAACTCGAACGATGGAATCCACGGCTGCGGCTTCTCGAGCGGGTTCCGGCCTACGCCGACTACCAGGCCATCCCGCTGACCGCCCAGCGATTGTTGTTCCGGCTCGTCAACGTCACCCTGGCCGGACGCTATGACGTGCTGAACCGGTTCGCGTTCTAGGACCTCTGCTCGGTGGCCAGTCCGAGCGGGGATTCGTTGCGGACCGTCTCGTCGCGGATCAAGCCGCGCAGCAGGGCGGTGCTGAATTCGACGGCGATCTCCTCGGCGGTGCGACGTCCGTGCGGACGTAGCCACCGGTAGGCACCGAGGGTCATGCCGATGTAGCCCAGGGCCAGGACGTGGGAGTCGCAGTCGAAGAACTCCCCGCTGGCGATCCCGCGATCGATCACGTCACGGACATGCTCGTAGACCTGGGTCTCCGCACGCCGGATGTAGGTCACCTGGTCCTCGGTGAACCACTCGGCGATGTAGGGCCCCTCCTGGAAGTACACCGCGGCGCGTTCCAGGTCGTTGGCGATACCGACCAGCAGCCGCCGGGTGAAGTTGTAGATGGTTTCGCGCGCCGAGGCCGTGGGATCGTCGTGCAGAGCTTCGACGGTGAAGTCCGCGGTGCTCTTGTAGATGTCGTAGAGGATCAGCGACTTGCTGGAGTAGTAGTGGTAGACGGTCGCCTTGTTCAGCCCGACCGCCTCGGCGACGTCGTCCATCCTGGTGCCGTGATAACCGCGCGCGGCGAACAGTTTGGCCGCCACGGTCAGCAGCTCATCGCGGCGGGATGACCCGTTGGCAGCCGCTCCTCCGCGCCCCCGGCCGCCCTCTGCATCGGATGACATAGCACACTCACTATCAGCATCGCCCGGACGTTGCCCGGGAAATCAATCAACTAGATGGTTGAAGAGTGTAGGCAATTCCGTTCCCGACCCTGTTCCGCCCTTGCTTACTGCGTCTAGACTGCGGGGATGGATCCGAATCCTGACTATGACCTCAGCGACGAGAGCGACTTCTTCTTTCCGTGGCTGGCCTGGGGTCTGCGCGGCGTGTACCCGCCGCCGGCTTATCCCCCGGTGTGATCACGGCTGCTGATCAGCCTCTGCGGTTTTCGCGCGCCGGTGATGCCGGCGCGCCTTCATTCGGTTTCCACAGATAGCCATCGAGCACCAGCGCGCGGTGTTCGGCTTGCTGCGATCGATCAGGAACAGCCGGCATTCCGGGTTCGCGCACGCGCGTAGCCGCCCCGGACTCGTGTTCTGGAGCTCATCCCAGGCCAGCACGGCCCGCACCGCCCCGCGTCGGGCGTCATCGACGTCCAGGTCCCAGCTCAGCCCGTCAACTGTCGCACTCGCCCGCAGTGCCACTGCGTTGACGAACGGTTCGAGCGCGGCCGCTGACTCTTCCCCACGCACCACGGCCTGAAGGACATCCCGGGCCTCGATCAGGTGCGCCAGTTCAGCCTTGCGCAACCCATGCTCGCGCAGCCAGACCTGCGCGCCGGAGGCTTCCCCGAGCACGTCGTGCTGCAACCCGTCGCTCACCGGCGTGGTGTTGAGCAGATCGAGCAGCAGGGCTTCGTCGCACGAGCCGATCTCCACCAGCTTCATAACTAACCTCCAAAAATCTATTGACAGGTTACCCCTCTCGGCGTTGACTGTCCCTAACCGTCAAAACTATTTATAGGAGTTAGTCATGACCGTGCACCATCGCTACGCCAACGTCGACGGCAAGCAGCTGTTCTACCGGGAGGCCGGGGCGCCCGATGCACCGGCGATCGTGCTGCTGCACGGCTTCCCCACGAGTTCGTACATGTTCCGCGACCTCATCCCCCGACTGGCCGAGCGCTACCACGTCATCGCTCCCGACCACCTGGGCTTCGGACACTCCGACGCGCCCGCCGCCACCGAGTTCGACTACACCTTCGACTCGCTCGCCGATCTCACCGACGGTCTGCTCGACCACCTCGGAGTGGACCGTTACGCGATCTACGTCCAGGACTACGGCGCCCCGATCGGCTGGCGGCTGGCCCTGCGACACCCGGAGGCGATCACCGCGATCGTCACCCAGAACGGCAACGGTTACGACGAAGGCTTCGTCGAGAGCTTCTGGACCACGGTGTGGGACTACCAGCGCGAGCAGACCGCCGAAACCGAAGCAGCCATCCGGACTGCCTTGGATGTCGAGGGCATCAAATGGCAGTACCTGACCGGGGTTGCCGACGAGAGTCTGGTCAACCCCGACACCTGGGTGCACGACGCGGCCATGGTCTCCCGCCCCGGCAATGACCTGGTGCAGCTCAAGCTGTTCCGTGACTACGCGACCAACGCACCCCTCTACCCCGCACTGCACGAATACCTGCGCACCAGTGGGGTTCCCGTGCTCGCCGTGTGGGGCGAAGGTGATCCCATCTTCGGCCCCGACGGTGCGCGGGCCTTCGCCGACGACGCCGTCGACGCCGAGATCCACCTGCTCGCCGGCGGGCACTTCCTGCTGGAGACACACGTCGACGAGGTCGCCGGCCTGATCGACGGGTTCCTGCAGCGGCGGGTCGTCCGATGAGGCCAGAGGTCCTGGTGTTCGACGTCAACGAGACGCTGATCGACATCGACTCCCTGCAACCGCATTTCAGCCGGATCTTCGGCGATCCACTGGTACTGCGCGAATGGTTCGGCCAGTTGGTGATGTACTCCATGGCCGTCACCCTGGCCGGGCATTACACGGACTTCTTCACCCTCGGCCAAGGAGTTCTGCGCATGACCGCCGACAGCCACCGTGTGCACCTCGACGAGGACGATCTGCGGGGACTTGCCGAGAGCATGCAGACGATGCCCGCCCACCCAGATGTGGCAGACGGCTTGCAACATCTCCGCGACAATGGCTTTCGCCTTGTCACACTGACGAATTCACCGCACCGAGCGGGCCCGACGCCGTTGGAGCGAGCCGGCCTGCACCGATACTTCGAGCACCAGTTCAGCGTCGACGACCAGCACGCCTTCAAACCGTCGCCGTCGTTGTACACCGACGTCGCCGGTCGCCTGGGCGTGGCACCGTCGGCCTGCATGATGGTCGCCGCGCACATGTGGGACACCATCGGAGCCCAGGCCGCCGGGCTGCGCGGCGCCTTCATCGCGCGCCCGGGCAACAGCGTCCTGGCCGTACCCGGCATCCCCCGGCCCGAGATCGTCGCCTCAGATCTGTTACGGCTCAACGAATTACTGGAGAACCTCTCATGACCACACAAATGCGGGCGATCGTCCTCGACGGCTTCGGTGGGCTCGACCACCTGGTCTATGCGGACATCCCCAAGCCCGAGCCCAAGGCCGGGGAAGTCGTCATCCAGATCAAAGCCTTCGGCATCAACCACGCCGAGATGCACATGCGCCGCGGGGAATGGGCCGAGGCGGCGCAGGTCAGCGGCATCGAATGCGTCGGGATCGTCGACTCGTGCCCCAGCGGGGAATTCCTCGTCGGCGCGAAAGTCGCCGCACTCATGGGTGGGCTGGGCCGCACCGTCAACGGCAGCTATGCCGAGTACACCCGGGTGCGGGCCGCCAACGTCGCGCTGATCGAGGCCGACTTGCCATGGGACCAACTGGCCGCCCTGCCCGAGACCTATGCCACGGCGTGGACGTGCCTGTTCCGCAACATCGATCTCCAATCCGGCCAGACCCTGGTGATCCGCGGCGCCACATCATCGTTCGGACAGGCCGCCGTCAAACTCGCGGTCAACGCGGGTGCGCACGTCATCGCGACCACGCGCAGCCCCGAACGATTCGCGCTGCTGGAACGGCTCGGCGTCGCCCGCGCCGAAAAGGAAGTACCGGACCTGAGCGCACACATCGCCGAGTCCGGGTCCGTCGATGCGGTACTCGACCTCGTCGGCAACAGCACCATCCTGGATTCCCTGGACATGTTGCGCCGCGGTGGAACCGCCTGCCTGGCCGGGTGGTTGGGTGGGCTGGATCCGATCCCCGATTTCAATCCGCTGTTGCGGATGGCCAGCGGAGTGAACCTCAGCTTCTTCGGCAGCTTCGTGTTCGGCACACCGGGGTTCCCGTTGTCCGACGTGCCGTTGGGCGAGATCGCCGGCCAGGTCGCCGACGGCGTCCTGGACGCCGCGCCGTCACGCGTATTCGGCTTCGACGAGATCCGCGAGGCGCATCGAGCCATGGAATCTGGCGAAGCGGGCGGGAAAATGGTGGTCGTGGTCTGACGCCGACGTATTCGATCGATCTGCTTCACCGAAAGTGACGCCAGGGTCGTTGCCCGTGACGGTTTACGACCCTGCTGTCACTTTCGGTGAACGGCTTTACGCCGCGGCCAGCTTGACCGCGTCACTCACATCCGTGCGCAACTTGAGGTACTCCGGCGAACGTCGCAACTCGTGCGCGTCGACGCCGGTATGGGGCAACTCCACCGGCAGGTCCAGCGCGATCTTTCCCGGCCGCCGGGTCAGCACCACGATCCGGGAGCCCAGAAACGCGGCCTCGTCGGCACTGTGTGTCACGAAAACCGTGGTGCGGCCCGACTCCGCGCTCACCTGGCGGACATCTTCCTGCAACCGCTCCCGGGTCAGGGCATCCAAAGCCGCGAACGGCTCGTCGAGCAGGAACAGTGGCGTCTCGGCCGCCAGCGCCCGGGCGATCGCCACCCGCTGCTGCTGCCCGCCGCTGATCTCCCAGATCTTGCGGCCGGCGGTACCTTCCAACCCGACGCGCTCCAACAGCTCTTCGCGGCGCTCCGATCGTCGCTCGCGCGGCACACCGGCGTACTTGAGCGCCAGATCCACATTGCCGCCCACCGTGCGCCACGGAAACAACCGTGGCTGCTGGAACACCACGCCGGAGGTGACCCCCGGTGTCGGGCGGGCGCCGGACACCTCCACCTGGCCCTCAGACGGCGTTTCGAACCCGGCGATCAGACGCAACAACGTGCTCTTGCCGCACCCCGACGCTCCCACCAGAACCAGAAACGACCCGGCTTCGACGTCGAGATCCACCGGTCCGAGCGCGGTGACCTCCTCCGCGCCACGCCCGTAGCGGTGGGCGACGTTGGTGATCTTCACACCACCGGCAACGTCACTGTTTGGCAATGACATCGGGCAGCCCCTTCGTATAGATGGCGTCGGAGAACGTCTGCAGCGGCGCGGCCTGCGGGATCTGTTTCTGATCGGCCAGGAACTGCGAGGCGCTCTGCAGGTTGACCGCCAGGTTGCCCGGCGCGTCGTCGGTACCGAGCCACGCGGCCGAGGCCACCTCGGCCGGGGTCAGGTAGACGCCTTGTTTGAGTTGTCCGGCAAGGTCTTCCGGGCTCAGCCCGACCTCGGCGGCGATCGCCTTGGCTGCAGCCTGCGGATCGTTGTGGATCACATCCAGGGCCCGCGCCTGCTGTTGCCGCCAGATGTCGACGACCTCGGGATGTGCGTCGGCGAACTCGTCGGACACCACGGAGAGATCCAGCGTCGGCTTGCCGTCCTTGGCCAGCTGCCGGCTGGTGATGAGATCCCTACCGGTCTTGCGAAGTTCATCTAGGGTGGGCAGCCAGCTGTAGGCTGCGGCGATGTCCCCGCGGCCCCAGGCCGCCAAGATCGCCTGCGGTTGCAGGTCGATCAGCTGAACATCACTGGGCGACAACCCATTCTGGGCGACGGCCGCCAACAGGCTGTAGTGCGCGGTGGAGGCGAACGGCGTGGCTATCCGCTTGCCCTTGAGGTCGGCGATCGAGTTGACCCCGGCGCCGTCCCGGGCCACCAGGGCCTCGTTGTCCCCGGCGACGTCGAGCACGAACGCCACCTTGTAAGGAATGTTGAGCGGTGCGGACAGGCCGCGCGCGACCGGACTGGAGCCGATCGAGGCGAAATCCAGTTCCTTGGCGATGAACGCGGTGTTCACGTCGGCGCCCGAATCGAACTTCGTCCACTTGATGTTGTAATCCGGCAATGCCTCTTCGAGCCACTTGTTGTTCTTGACGATCAGATCGCCGCTCGGAAAGGATTGGTAGCCAATGCGAATGGTGGGTTTCGCAGGATCGTTGCCGGTCCCCCCGTCCTGGCCCACCGCGCAGCCGGCCAGCGCGACCATCGATATCGCGGCGGCGGCCAGCAACGACTTGAATTTCATATCCGTCCTCTCCACGGAACCGCGCGCCGCTCCACGGCACGCAAACCTCCATCGATCACCAGGCCGGAGATCCCGATGGCGAAGATCCCGACCAGCACGACCGGGGTGTTGTTGTAATTGCTTGCGTCCTTGACCAATCCGCCGATGCCGGGGATGCCGTTGAACAGTTCGGCGGCCACCACCGACGAATACGCCATGCCCACCGCCAACCGGATACCGGTGAAGGTCTCCGGCAATGCCGAGGGCACCACGACGTCGCGGATCACCTGTGCCCGGGTGGCGCCCAACGCCCGGGCCGCCTCCTGCAATCCGACCGGCGCGGCGACCACGGCCGCGGTGGTGGCGACCGCCGCCGGCGGCAGCGCCGCCAGCGCCAGCAGCGTGATCTTGGGCGCCTCGTCGATGCCCAGCCAGATCACCAGCAGAAAGAAGTAGGCCAGCGGGGGCAGAGCCCGTAGGAACGTCAGCCATGGTTCGAGCACACTGCGCAACCAGCCAACCGAACCCATCAGCAGCCCCAGCAGGACGCCGAGCGTCACACCGACGATCACACCGGCCAACACCCGGCGCAGCGTCATGTACAGGTGTTCGGACAACAGGTACCCGGCGTAACCGCGGACGCCGTCATGGGTGGTCGAGATGTCGATGAACGCGCGCCAGACCGCGGACGGGTACGGCACGAAAGTCTGGTTCCAGATGCCGGCCCACGCCACCAGTTGCCACACCGCGAAGAACACCACGACCGACAGCACCGGCAGGGCGAGGTGGACCAGCCGGAAATGGCCGCGGGAGGCCGGCGCGATCCGGCGCGGCTCGGCTTCGGACTCGCCGGCGGTGATATCGACGAACACAGACACTGTGGACGGCTTTCTGTTGCTGAAGCAGGGGTGTGGCGCAGGGCTTCAGCGACGACAGCAACCCGGCAGTGTTCCGTTCATCCGGATATTGGTACCGGCCGGCGTCGCCACGATGAAGGGCTCAAATCGTGGTGAGTTTTATCCGCAGGTCAGGAGGTCAGACGTGGCAGCGCACGGATGGCGTAGCGCGCACTGAGCAGGACCAGCGTGGTGGTGACGACGAACAGCGGCCAACCCATCACCAGGCGCGCCACAGCGAGCAGACCGTCCTGGCCCGTGTCGTAGAGGTAGTTCTGCACCAGGAACCGCGACCAGGACACCGCCGCCAGGACCGCGGTGACGACATTGAAGACCAGCCGCACGCCGGGGACCTGACGCCAGGTGCTGTCATGGCCGGTGGCCCAGGCCCAGATCACCCCGACGAGGGGGCGCCGGACGAGGATCGAGCCGGTCATGACCACGGCCGAGGCCAGGGACATCCAGATACCTGGCAGATAGAAGTCCTTGGCCTGGCCGGTGACCAGGGCCAGCAGCGCGCAGGCCGCCACCCCGACGAATCCCCACAGCGCGGGCCGGACGGATTCACGACGCAGCAGCTGCCAGCCGAACACGACGGCCGCTGTCGCCAGCGCGGCGATGATCGCGGGCACCCGGCCCGAGAGCGCGGAGACCGTGGCGTACACGGTCACCGGCAGCGCCGAGTAGACCATGCCGCTGACACCGCCGACGCGCGCCATCAGTCCGTCGAGTGGGGAATCCGCCATGGGGGTGTGGGCCTCGCGTTCAAGATCGGGCAGGTCCCCATCGAGAGTACCGAGCACGCGCGTGGCTACCGCTGCAACGATCCGGCGGTGCTTGACTGATGGACGTGAGACAGGTGCAGGGACGAATCTGGCGATCTGGAGAGCCGGTCGACGGCTTCACGTTCTCGGCCATCTCCGATTGTCTGGCCGACGAGGACACCCTCGTCTGGGCCGACATCTACAACCCCGATCACGCAGCGCTTCGTGAACTCGCCGAGGAACTCGGGCTCAATACGTGGGCCGTCGAAGATGCCGTCGCCCCCAAGGAACGCACGAAAGCGTCTGTGTACCACACACATACGTTCTTCACGGTGTACGCGGTCGACGTCCGGGAGCCCGATGGGAACGCCGAGCCGTTCACGTCGCTGTTGGTCAAGCACCGCATCTCGGCGTTCGTGCTGCCGCGCGGTCTGATCACCGTCCGGTTGCCCAGCGTCAACGGCGCGGCCACCGAGTTCGACGTCAGCGAGGTCTCGCGCCGCTTCGACGACCTCGGCGGCCAGCGCTACGGGGTCGGCGCCCTGGTACACGGCCTGCTCGACGTCGTCGTCGACGGGCACTTCGAGGCCGTCGAGGCACTCGACGACGCCATCGAATCCCTTGAGGACGAGCTGTTCGACGAACGCGGCCCCCGCCGCGGTCTGCAGCGGCGCACCTTCACGCTCCGCAAGGATCTGGTCGAACTGCGCCGAGTCGTGCTGCCCATGCGTGAGGTGGTCAGCACCATTCAGCACCGGCGGCTGGATTCACCCACCGCGGCCGAACTCGATCCGCTGTATGCGGACCTGTACGACCACGTCCTGCGCGCCTCGGAGTGGACCGAATCTCTGCGGGACATGGTCACCACGGTGTTCGAGACCAACTTGTCGCTACAGGACGCCCGGCTCAACACGGTGATGAAGAAACTCACCGGGTGGGCCGCGATCATCGCGGTGCCCACCGCCATCACCGGCTTCTACGGACAGAACGTGACGTACCCAGGCATCGACACCGTGGCCGGGTTCGTCGTCAGCAGCGCCTTGATCGTGCTCCTTGTCGTATTGCTGTACGTGATGTTCAAACGCCGTGACTGGTTGTAACGATTCAGTAGGAACTTCGCGGGAGGCGTCGCGCACCCACCCTCGAGGGGGGAGCGCAACAGCGGTTACGCAGATGGGAGACTCTTCTCCAGTCCAACCAACAGATCGGACCGGAGTCGATGATCATCGGGATACCGCGCGAGTCCCTGCCTGGGGAAACGCGCGTCGCTGCCACACCGCAAACCGTCGGGCAGATTGTCAAGCTCGGCTACACAGTAGTCGTGGAGTCGGGCGCAGGTGCCGCCTCGAGTTTTGCCGACGCGGCCTACGTAGACGCGGGTGCGCAGATCGGCCAGGCGTGGGATGCCGATGTCGTGCTGAAGGTCAACGCACCAGACGATGCCGAGATCGGCAAGCTGCGCGACGGTGCAACGCTGGTCAGCCTCATCTCCCCCGCACTCAAGCCCGAGCTCGTCGAGAAGCTCTCGAGCCGGCCGATCACGGTGCTGGCCATGGACGCGGTGCCGCGGATCTCGCGCGCCCAGTCGCTGGACGTGCTGTCCTCGATGGCCAACATCGCCGGCTACCGCGCGGTGATCGAGGCTGCCCATGAGTTCGGCCGGTTCTTCACCGGTCAGGTGACCGCGGCAGGCAAGGTGCCCCCGGCCAAGGTGCTCGTCGTGGGGGCCGGTGTGGCCGGTCTGGCCGCCATCGGTGCCGCCGGCAGCCTGGGCGCGATCGTGCGGGCCACCGACCCCCGCCCCGAGGTCGCCGATCAGGTCGCCTCGCTCGGCGGGGAGTACCTCTCGGTGGCCGATGAGGCGGCAGAGGTGTCGGCCACGGGCTACGCCAAGGAGATGGGCGACGATTACAAGGCTCGCGAGGCCGCGTTGTACGCCGAGCAGTGCAAGGACGTCGACATCATCGTCACGACCGCGCTGATCCCGGGCAAGCCCGCGCCGCGCATCATCACCGCCGAGATGGTGGCCTCGATGAAGCCGGGCAGTGTGATCGTCGACATGGCCGCGGCCAACGGCGGCAACGTCGAGGGCACCGTCAAGGACGAAGCCATCGTCACCGACAACGGCGTGACGATCATCGGCTACACCGATCTGGCCGGTCGTCTGCCCGCTCAGGCCTCACAGCTGTACGGCACCAACCTGGTGAACCTGCTCAAGCTGCTGACCCCGGAGAAGGACGGCAAGGTCGTTCTCGACTGGGACGACGTGGTGCAGCGCTCGGTGACCGTGGTGCGCGACGGGGAGATCACCTGGCCACCGCCGCCGGTGCAGGTCTCCGCAGCCCCGGCCGCCGCCCAGCCGGCCGCCGCCCCGGTGGTCAAGGAAGACAAGCCGCCGATGTCCACCGGACGCCGGCTCGGGATCACCTTCGGCGCGGCCGCGGTGATCTTCGCGCTGATCGCGGCCTCGCCGTCGGCGCTGCAGGTGCACCTGACGGTCTTCGCGTTGGCGATCGTGATCGGCTACTACGTGATCGGCAATGTGCACCACGCGCTGCACACCCCGCTGATGTCGGTGACCAACGCGATCTCGGGCATCATCGTCGTCGGCGCACTGCTGCAGATCGGCCACGGCAACCTGCCGATCACCGTCTTGGCCTGCGCGGCGATCCTGCTGGCCAGCATCAACGTATTCGGCGGCTTCGCGGTGACGCGTCGCATGCTCGCGATGTTCTCCCGCAGCTAGAACCTGCGTGCCCACAAGAACTTTGGAACGGATTCCATGCTCACCTTAGAAAACGTTGCCACGGCCGCCTACGTCGTCGCAGCACTGCTCTTCATCCTCGCTCTGGCCGGGCTGTCCAAACACGAGACCTCGCGCGCCGGAAACAGTTTCGGCATCGCCGGTATGGCGATCGCCCTGATCGCGACCATCGCGCTGGCCTTCGACCGCAAGATCGAGCCGCTGGGCCTGGCCCTGTTGATCGGCGCCATGATCGTCGGCGCCGCGATCGGCCTATGGCGCGCCAAGGTCGTCGAGATGACCGGCATGCCCGAGCTCATCGCCCTGCTCCACTCCTTCGTGGGTCTGGCCGCCGTGCTGGTCGGCTGGAACGGTTACCTGCACGTCGAAGGTGATCCCGCCGGCGCCGAAGCCGCCGCCCTGGCCCGCGACGGCATGCTCGGCATCCACTCCGCCGAGGTGTTCATCGGCGTGTTCATCGGTGCGGTCACCTTCACCGGCTCGATCGTGGCCAACCTCAAGCTCTCGGCCCGCATCAAGTCCGCCCCGCTGATGCTGCCCGGCAAGAACTTCCTCAACGTCGGCGCACTGGTGGTTTTCGTGGCCCTGACGGTGTGGTTCGTCATCGATCCGCACCTGTGGCTGCTCGTGGTGGTCACCGTGCTGGCCCTGCTGCTCGGCTGGCACCTGGTCGCCTCGATCGGCGGCGGCGACATGCCCGTCGTGGTCTCGATGCTCAACAGCTACTCGGGCTGGGCCGCAGCCGCTTCCGGCTTCCTGCTTGGCAACGACCTGCTGATCATCACCGGCGCTCTCGTCGGCTCCTCCGGTGCCTACCTGTCCTACATCATGTGCAAGGCGATGAACCGCTCGTTCATCTCCGTCATTGCCGGCGGTTTCGGCATCGAGGCCGGGCCCGCCGAGGACAAGGACTACGGCGAACATCGCGAGATCAATGCCGAAGGCGCGGCTGAGCTGCTCGCCCACGCCGACTCGGTGATCATCACGCCGGGCTACGGCATGGCCGTCGCGCAGGCGCAGTACGGCGTGGCCGATCTGACCCGCAAGCTGCGTGAGCGTGGGGTCAATGTGCGCTTTGGCATCCACCCCGTCGCCGGCCGCCTGCCCGGGCACATGAACGTGCTGCTGGCCGAGGCCAAGGTGCCCTACGACATTGTGCTGGAGATGGACGAGATCAACGACGACTTCGACGGCACCTCCGTCGTACTCGTCATCGGCGCCAACGACACCGTCAACCCGGCCGCCGCCGAAGATCCGGGCAGCCCGATCGCCGGCATGCCGGTGCTCACGGTGTGGAACGCCGACAACGTCATCGTGTTCAAACGCTCCATGGCCTCGGGCTACGCCGGTGTGCAGAACCCGCTGTTCTTCCGGGAAAACACCCAGATGCTGTTCGGCGACGCCCGTGACCGTGTCAACGACATCCTGGCGGCCCTGCCCGCCCCGGAGCGCGTCTAGTTTCACTGCCCAGCAGTCCGTAAAGACCCCCTATTTCATAGGAAATAGGGGGTCTTCGCGACTTTCACGGGGCGAGAATCCACCTATGAAAATTGTTGTTCCGGGGTGGATGCAGCACATGTACGACGCCCACCATTACGCGCCCGCGGTGATCGACGGCGAGCACCTGCGCTGCTCGGGAATGATGGGCATCCGTGCGGACATGTCCCTGCCGGACGCGCCGCGGGACCAATTCATCCTGGCGTTCGAGAACCTCCGCGGATTACTGGCCGAAGCGGCGTTGACGTTCGTCGAGATCATCGAAATCACCAGCTACCACGTCGACCTGCAACAGCACATGCAGACCTTCATCGAGGTCAAGAACGAGTTCGTGGCTGCCCCGTATCCGGCGTGGACCGCGGTCGGCGTCACCGAGCTCGCCGTGCCAGGCGCGCTGGTCGAGATTCAGATCCTCGCTCGGATGCGTTGATCGGGAGACCCGACCACATATCGTCTCGGGACGCTGTGACGAGTGTGCAGGAAAACGTCGCCATTTCGCCGGATTCTCCACCAAAGGGTGCACATTCGTCACAGTGCGGCCAACCGGACATACCGGCCGAGCCCGGCGTACCGATCTGGCCGATACCGCCGGACGTCCCAGATGCGACCCCTCGGTAAGGTCCTACCTAGAAACTAGGAGATGCAACTATGCCGGTGGACCGTCTACTTCCCTCCGACGAGGCACGCGAGCTGATCGCGCTCACCCGTGACATCGCCGACAAGGTGCTCGACCCGATCGTCGACGAGTACGAGCGCGACGAGAAGTACCCCGAGGGTGTCATGGCCCAGCTCGGCGCGGCCGGGCTGCTGAGCCTGCCGCAGCCAGAGGAGTGGGGTGGCGGCGGGCAGCCGTATGAGGTCTACCTCCAGGTGCTCGAGGAGATCGCCGCGCGGTGGGCCGCCATCGGCGTCGCGGTCAGCGTGCACAGCCTCTCCTCGCACGCGCTGCTGGTGTTCGGCACCGACGAGCAGAAGCAGCGCTGGCTGCCCGGCATGCTCTCCGGCGAGCAGATCGGCGCCTACAGCCTGTCCGAGCCGCAGGCCGGCTCCGACGCCGCCGCGCTGAACTGCAAGGCCACCCGGGACGGCGACAGCTACGTGCTCAACGGCTCGAAGGCCTGGATCACCCATGGCGGGAAGGCTGATTTCTACACCCTGTTCGCCCGCACTAGCGAGGGGAGCGGTTCCGGAGGGCAGGAGCGCAGCGACCGGGGAAAGCAAGGGAGCATTTCCTGCTTCCTGGTCCCCGGTGATCTCGACGGCCTGAGCTTCGGCAAACCCGAGGAGAAGATGGGCCTGCACGCGGTGCCGACCACCTCGGCCTTCTACGACAACGCCCGCCTCGATGCCGACCGGTTGATCGGCGCCGACGGCCAGGGGCTGTCGATTGCGTTCTCCGCGTTGGACTCCGGCCGGCTCGGCATCGCCGCGGTGGCGGTCGGCATCGCCCAGGCCGCCCTCGACGAGGCCATCCGCTACGCCCACGAGCGCACCACGTTCGGCCGCAAGATCGTCGATCATCAGGGCCTGGGATTCCTGCTGGCCGACATGGCCGCCGCGGTGGTCAGTGCGCGGGCCACCTACCTGGATGCCGCGCGCCGCCGCGATCTCGGATTGCCGTACTCCACGCAGGCCAGCGTCGCGAAACTGATCGCCACCGACGCCGCCATGAAAGTCACCACCGATGCCGTGCAGGTCTTCGGCGGCGTCGGCTACACCCGCGACTTCCGTGTCGAGCGGTACATGCGCGAAGCCAAGATCACCCAGATCTTCGAGGGCACCAATCAGATTCAGCGACTGGTCATCTCGCGGGGACTGGGCTCCTGACGAAGTCGGTCACCTCGGCCAGGAACTGCTCCGGCTGCTCGACCATCGGGCTGTGGCCCGAATTTTTGATGATCACTGGCGGCAGCCCGGCCGCGGTGTAGCGCGCGACGTTGGGCCCCGTCGGTGTCAGCACATCGTGCTCACCCCACAGCACGAGCACCGGTTTGTGCAGTGCAGCAAGCGTTTCCGCAACCGGTGGGGCTTCGGCTTTCGAATCACACACCCCGGCGTAGGTGAGCCGCTCCAGCGAGCGATGGGCAAACTCCGGCACCGGGTAGTCAGCGGCAAACCCGGTCTGCAAGGAACTTTCGGTGATGGCATCGACACTGCGGAACCGATCCAGCGCAGGCCCGATGACCGGCCAGCACACCATCTTTCCGAGCAACGGCATCGCGACCAGATCGTCGGCGCCGGGGGTGTCGGACACCACGATGCGCTCCACCAGGTCCGGGTGCTGCTGAGCCAATGCGGCGGCCACCTTTCCACCCATCGAATGCCCGACCACCACGGCCTTGCGCACACCCAAGGCGACGAGAGCGTCGTGCACCGCCGCGGCCTGCCCCTCAGCCGTGTAGTCCGCCGCGTCGTCGGGCGCCTCGGAACCGCCGTGGCCCACCAGGTCGAGCGCGATCACCCGCTGATCGTGGGCCAACTGCGGGGCCACGCGATCCCACCACTCGATCGACGCGGAATACCCGTGCAACAACACCACCGCGCGCTCCCCTGGCGGTCCGTACTCACGCACGTTGAGATCCGGTCCGGCCAAGGTCAGCACATGCCCTCCGGCGAACACCTCGGCCTGCCGGTGCGCCCTGGTCACCACCAGCTCGTTCAGCAGCAACGCCAACACCGCCAGCACCAGCACGCTCACCGCGATGCGCAGTTTCATGCTGCGCACGGTAATGCTGTGACGGCTGATTTGACCAGCGCATTTCCCCGGTGCGAGCAGCTTCAGCGAACGGCCTCATAATGGCAGTGCCATGAATGCACCTGCCCACGCCACCACCGCTCCCCGGCACCGGATGCCGCGCCGCGGCGTGCAGGCCGCCCGCCGGGCCGCCATCGGCCTGACCGCGGCGGCTGTGCTGGCCGGAACCGGTATGGGCTGGGTGACCTACCACGGCGCGCTGGACGGCATCACGACGTCCAACGCGCTGGAGGGCGGGCCGGTCTCCACCGGGGATACCGAGAACATTCTGATCATGGGGCTGGACAGCCGGCTGGACCAGCACGGCAACCCGCTGCCCGAGGACATCTATCAGGCACTGCACGCCGGCGACGAGACCGTGGGCGGCTACAACGCCAATGTGCTGATCGTGGTGCACCTGCCCGGCGACGGCAGTCCGGCCACCGCGTTCTCCATCCCCCGCGACGACTACGTCGACCTGGCGGGCTGCGACGTCGACCCCTGTAAGGGCAAGATCAAGCAGGCCTACGGTTGGGCCTATCAGCGCGAAATGGAATCACTGGAGTCCGATTCCGAAGAAGATACGTCCGCACACGAGCAGCAGGCCCGCGAAGCCGGGCGCCGAGCCCAGATCGCCACGGTCCGTAACCTGCTCGGCATCCCGATCGACCATTTCGTCGAGGTCACTCTCGGCGCCTTCTTCCAGATCGCCAAGGCGGTGGCGCCGATCACCGTCTGCCTCAACGCCGATACCGCCGACCCGTACTCCGGAGCCGACTTCCGCAAGGGCGTTCAGCAGATCGATGCCGCACAGGCCATGGCCTTCGTCCGTCAGCGCCGCGACATCAACGACGAGAACTTCACCGACCTCGACCGCACCCGGCGCCAGCAGGCGTTCATCGCGGCGCTGGTATCGGCCCTCGGTAAAAGCGGTGCGTTGTCCAGCCCGAGCAAGCTGCGCGAGCTACTCGACGTCACCAAGCAGAACGTCGCGCTGGACTCGGGATTCGACCTGGCCAGCTTCGCCAGCCGCGCCTCGGCCCTGACCGGTGCGCCGCCCACGCTCTACACCCTGCCGATCAAGGAGTTCGGCCAGAACTCACTCGGTGAGGACATCAACATCGTCGACATCCCCACCATCCGCGCCATCGTGCGTGACCTGGTCACCGAGGCCGGGCACGGGGGCACTGCCCCCACCGCGCCCGCCCATGTCCTCGAAGGCCACGGAGCGGTGCTCGACGTGATCAACGCCTCCACCTATACAGGCCTGGCGGCCCAACTCGAAACCACCTTCGGCACAGAGGGATTCACTCAGGGCCAGATCGGTGACGCCGAATCCCTGGCGGCCGTCAGCACGATCGACTACGGCACCGGCGCCGAGGCCGGCGCCCAGTCGCTGGCCGCGGAACTGGGCCTGATGGCCACTCCGTCATCCGAGATCGCCCCCGGCACCGTGCAATTGACGTTGGGGACCGACTTCCCCGGTGACGAGTACCTCACCGGATCGAGTGACTCCGCGTCGGAGTGGGATTCGAGTACGGATTCGAGCTGGGATTCGACGGCCGCGACGACGACGGAGGAGACCACCTCCAGCACACCGGTGACCACGGTGGCCGCAACGGCCACCGGCACGAAATCCGCGGCCCCCACCGACCTGAGCCAGATGAAGGTTTCCGGTGTGCCGTGTGTGAAGTAGCCGCGGCTACAGCGTGACCCGAACCTGAGTGCCGTAGCCGATCTCGGAACTGATCGCCATCGAGCCGCCCATGGCTTCGATGCGGACCTGCAGCGACGCCAGACCGATGTGCCCCTCGGCGACCGCCTGGGTCACCGTGGACGGGTCGAAGCCGGTACCGTCGTCGGCCACCGTCAGCACGACGCGTCCGCCCGCGGGGTAGAGACCGACCGAGATCGTGTGGGCGCCGGCATGTTTGTTGACGTTGGCCAGCAGTTCGCGTGCGGCGCGGTACAGCAGGGCCTGCCCGTCGGGATGACCCACCTCCTCCAGATCTGCCCGCACCGTCAGATCAGGACGATTCTCGTACTGGCGCAACAGTTCCCGAATCGCGGGGGCGAGGCCCAGCTGGGCCAGGACCTGCGGATGCAGTGCCGTCACCGTGGACCGCAGGCCGGCCGCGGTCTCCTGCAACGCCGCGTGCACCCGGTCCAGCCCGGGATCGGGAATGCGTTCGCGGATCTCGTCGAGGTCCAGGCGCGCGGCCAGCAAGGTCTGCAGCGGTCCGTCGTGCAGATGTTCGGCCAGTTCGGCATTGCGCAGGTCGTCGGCGCGGGTGGACTCCGACACCAGCTGGCGGCGGACTTCCTGCAGCGCCTGCACCCGGGCCGATCGTCGCGCCAGCACGAACGACAACGCGGCCGAGGCGACCGCGAGCCAGGCCAGGAACCCCACGTGCATGTAGACGATGTCGGGCAGGCCGACGTTGTCGTCGCGTTTGGAGTACAGGATCCACACCGCCAGGTATCCCAGCGCGGTACTGGCACCGAGCAGTGCGGTGAGCCATGGACGGTCTTGGAACGCCACGGATATCGGCAACAGGAAGAACACCGGCAGCAGGGCCGCGGTGGCGCCGCCGGAGACGGCGCACAAGGTGACGAGCACCAGCACATCGACTGCGGTGGAAGCCCATTCGGCCCACGGCGGCATGGGACCGCGGAACACCACCACCAACCAGAGCAGCGCCACCGCGGCATAGCCGCCCAGGATCACCGCGTACAGGGCCGGCAACCAGTGGTCGACCTCCCACACCGAGACCAGCACCACGATCAATCCGATCAACGGCAGCCGTAGCAGCGCCGAGACCCGCACGGGCTGGGTGGTGAAGAACTCGACGACGCGCCCGCTGCCCATGTCAGTCCAGCAGCCGCCGGCGCATCGCCTCGGCGACCGCCGCACCGCGATCCCCCACGCCCAGCTTCTCGTAGAGACGCTGCACATGGGTCTTCACCGTGGACGGGGCCAGGTACAACTCCTTGGCCATCGCCGGGATCGACCGGCCCTTGGCGATCAAATCGAGAACCTCGCGTTCACGCGGGCTGAGCACCGGCACGTCGGGCTCGTTGCGGCGACGGATCTCACCGGCCAGCCCGGCGGCCAGGTTCGGATCGAGGACGTCACGCCCTTTGGCGCACGACAGCACCGCGTTCACCAGCTCACTGCGGGTGGATTCCTTGGACAGGAAGCCGGCGGCCCCCTGCTGCAGCGCGGTGTAGACGATCGCCGACTCGTCGTGTGCGGAGACCAGCAACACCCGGGTCGGCAACTCGTCACGGTTGACCGCGGCGGCCACCTGGGCCCCGTCGAGTTGCGGCATCCGGTAGTCCAACAGCGCCACCTGCGGACGGTGGGTACGGATCAATTCCAAAGCGTCGGCACCGTTGTCGGCCTCGGCGACGACGTCGATCTCACCGCTGGAGGCCAAGGCGCGCACCACACCCTCGCGGAACATCGGGTGGTCATCACCGACCACCACGCGCACCTTGCCGGTCATGCGGCTCAGCATCGCACAGCCCGACCGGTGATCAGCGCGTTTAGAGTCAGCCGTATGCATTCCGACGAGCTGCACTGGTTCGTGGTGCTCGCTGAAACCGAGCATGTCACCGACGCCGCAGCCGAACTCGGTATCAGTCAGCCCACGTTGTCGCGTGCCCTGGCCCGGATCGAGGAGCAGGTGGGAGTGCCGCTGTTCGACCGGGTGCACCGGCGGCTGCGCCTCAACGCCTACGGCCACATCCTGTTGGAGCACGCCCGCCGCAGCATCGCCGAAATGCGTTCGGCCACCGAGCGGATCGCCGAGCTCCGTGATCCCGACACCGGGACGGTGCGACTGGCGTTCCTGCATTCACAGGCCGGCTGGTTCGTACCGGATCTCCTGCGCCGGTTTCGGACCGAGGCGCCGTTGGTGCGCTTCGACCTGTTCCAGGGTGCCGCGCACCACATCGTCGACCGCCTGGCCAACGGCGAAGCCGACCTGGCGATCACCTCACCGCGGCCGGACGGCTTCCGCTGGCGTGGGTTGTACGTGGAGCGCCTGTGCCTGGCGGTGCCGCGCGAGCACCGGTTTGCCCGCCGTGCCCGGATCCGGCTGGCCGACGCCGGCGCCGAGCCCTTCATCGCATTGGCTCCGGACTTCGGGCTGCGCCAACTCACCGACGAACTGTTGGCCGAAGCGGGCATCGCCCCGACGGTGGTGTTCGAGGCGATGGAGATCCCGACGATGGAGGGCCTGGTCGCGGCCGGGTTCGGCGTTGCCGTCGTCCCGGTGCCCCGCGCCGAGCGCGCCGAGCCGGGCGCCGCATACGTGCCGCTGACGGAAAGCTCGGCCAAACGCCAGATCGGCCTGACCTGGAATGCCGACCGACAGCTCCCGCCGGCGGCGGCCCGCCTGGCCGAGTTCCTCATGCAGAATGTGCATGAGGTTGACTAACTTCATGCATTGGACACATCTTCGTCGGGGTCTTACCGTCGACTGAGTGACCACCTCGCCCACCTCCGTCGAATGGCAGGGGCACACGCGTGGCTCGAGTGAGTATCGACGTCTGCTGGCCGCCCTGTTCTGCGCCGGAGTCGCCACCTTCGCCCAGCTGTACTCGCCGCAGGCCGTCCTGCCGCTGATCGCCCGCGATCTGGGCACCGGCGCCGCGCATGCCGCCCTGACGATCTCGGCGGCCACCGTCGGTCTCGCGCTGGGGGTGATCCCGTGGTCGGCCCTGGCCGACCGCATCGGCCGGGTCCAGGCCATGACGATATCCATCACCGCGGCAACGGTTCTCGGCCTGATCGTGCCGCTGGCCCCGACCACCGAATTGCTGTTGTCCGGCCGGCTGGCCGAAGGGCTGATGCTGGGCGGGGTGCCGGCTGTCGCGATCGCCTACCTCACCGAGGAGATCGACGCCGGGCACGCCGCCCGCGCGGCAGGCACCTACGTCGCCGGCACCACGATCGGCGGGTTGGCCGGACGCCTGGTGACCGGGCCGATCGCCGAATTCGTCGGGTGGCGCGTGGGCGTGCTGGTGGTGGCCGTGCTGTGTGCCCTGTCGGCGTTCGCGTTCGTCAAGCTGGCTCCACCGGCCCGCGGCTTCACCCCGGCGCCCAACCGTCACCTGGGCCGCCGGTTGGCCGAGAACCTGCGCTCACCACGTCAACTGGTGCTCTACAGCCAGGGATTCCTCCTCATGGGCGGATTCGTGGCGATGTACAACTTCCTCGGGTTCCGGCTGCTGGACGCTCCGTTTCACCTGCCGCAGACGGTGGTGAGCCTGGTGTTCCTGGCCTACCTGTCCGGCACCTGGGCCTCGGCCCGGGCCGGCGCCGAAGCCGGCCGATTCGGCCGCAAGACCGTACTGCTCGGCTCGATCGCCACGATGGTCGCGGGTGTCGCAATCACGCTGGCCGGCAACCTGTTCGCGGTGCTGGCCGGGTTGGTGATCGCCACGGCCGGGTTCTTCGGCGCACACGCCATCGCGTCGGGCTGGGTCGGTGTGGCCGCCGGCGCCGGCAAGGCGCAGGCCTCCTCGCTCTACAACCTCTTCTACTACGCGGGATCCAGCGTCGTCGGCTGGGTGGGCGGCCTGGCGTTCGACGCCGCCGGCTGGCCGGCTGTCGCAGCGACCGTGATAGGGCTGGCGGTGGTGGCCGGGGTGTTGGCCAGCACGCTCGATTGCCACCGCGGCGAGCCGCGCAACTACCAGAGCTCGATGTCGCGGCCGTACTCCGATTCCGGACGCGGGCCGAAGTAGCGTCGCTGCGACTGGTCGATGCGGACGTCGTTGATGCTGGCCTCACGGCGCGACATCAGCCCCTCCGGGCTGAACTGCCACAGCTCGTTGCCGTAACTGCGGTACCACTGACCGGCAGCGTCGTGCCATTCGTACTGGAACCGCACCGCGATCCGGTTCTCCCGAAAGTCCCAAAGACTTTTGCGCAGAACATAATCCAGCTCACGCTCCCACTTGACGGTGAGGAACTCCACGATCGCCTCGCGCCCGACGATGTGCAGGTCGCGATTGCGCCAATGAGAGTCCGGCGTATAGGCCAGGCTGACCCGCTGCGGGTCGCGGCTGTTCCAGGCGTCCTCTGCGGCCTGAACCTTCTGCAGGGCGGTGTCCGTGGTGAAGGGCGGGAACGGCGGGCGGCTTCCAGCCGGGTCGGGCGAGGGGCTTTCAGCCCAGCTTCCGGTCATACCACCTTTCTACCTGTCTAACCATGTGGCTATCGTGGCTGCCATGGACTTCGCGATGTCGGCCAAGGCGGCTGATTACCACTCCCGGCTCACCGACTTCATGACCGAACAGGTCTTGCCGGCCGAGGCCTCCTACCACGCCTATCGCGAGGAAAAGGGCCCGAAGGATCACACGGTCCCGCCGGTGGTGGAGGACCTCAAGGTCAAGGCTCGGGAGCTGGGCCTGTGGAACCTGTTCCTGCCGTCGGAGTCCGGTCTGACCAACCTGGAGTACGCGCCGCTGGCCGAGCTGAGCGGGTGGAGCATGGAGATCGCTCCCGAGGCGCTCAACTGCGCCGCGCCCGACACCGGCAACATGGAGACCCTGCACCTGTTCGCCGACGAGGCGCAGCGCAAGCAGTGGCTGGAGCCGCTGTTGGCCGGGGAGATCCGCAGTGCGTTCGCGATGACGGAGCCGGCGGTGGCGTCCTCGGATGCCCGCAACATCGAGACCACGATGCTGCGTGACGGGGCCGACTATGTGATCAACGGCCGCAAGTGGTGGATCACCGGCGCGGCCGACCCGCGATGCAAGATCCTGATCGTGATGGGCCGCACCAATCCCGACGCGGCGTCGCATCAGCAGCAGTCGATGATCTTGGTGCCGGTGGATACCCCGGGGGTGGACATCCAGCGCTCCCTGCCGGTGTTCGGTTGGCAGGACCAGCACGGGCACTGCGAGATCGTGTTCGACAACGTGCGGGTGCCCGCCGAGAACCTGTTGCACGAGGAGGGCAGCGGGTTCGCGATCGCGCAGGCCCGGTTGGGCCCGGGCCGGATTCACCACTGCATGCGTGCCCTCGGTGCGGCCGAGCGGGCCTTGGCGCTGATGGTCGACCGGGTGCAGAAGCGGGTCGCGTTCGGCAAGCCTTTGGCCGAGCAGGGTGTGGTGCGGGAGTCGATCGCCAAGTCCCGCAACGAAATCGATCAGGCCCGGCTGCTGTGCGAGAAGGCCGCCTGGACCATCGACCAGCAGGGCAACAAGGCCGCGCATGTGCTGGTGTCCCAGATCAAGTCGGTGGCCCCGCAGGTCGCCTGCAACGTCATCGACCGCGCCATCCAGGTGCACGGCGCGGCGGGCGTCAGCGACGACTTCCCGTTGGCCCGGTTGTACTCGTGGCACCGCGCCATGCGGTTGTTCGACGGACCTGACGAGGTCCACATGCGCACCATCGCCCGTGCCGAGTTGGGTCGGGAGAAGTCCCCGCTGGCGACGGCGGCGAGCCGCCAATCGGACACGGCGGCGAGCCGCCAATCAGACACGGCGGCGAGCCGCCAATCAGATCCGGCGGTGACATCGCTGTGACCAGCAACGGCACCGAACTGGGAGAACTGTCGGGGGCGTGGAATTTTCGGGACGTCGCGAGCGAGACCGCGATCCGTCCGGGGCTGCTCTACCGCTCCAGTCAGCTCAGTCAGCTCTCGGACGCCGGCCGAGCGGTGTTCCGCGGGCTCGGCATCACCGACGTCGCCGATCTGCGGTCGCACCAGGAGGTGCAACGGCAGGGTTCGGGGCAGGTGCCCGACGGCGTGGCCGTTCACCTGCTGCCGTTTCACCCCGACGATCCGTCGAACCATGATGCACCGCACGAGAACACTTTTCAGCGGGTGATGGCGGAATCCGGGGACGACGAGGACGTCGCCACCGCGGCTCGGCGGTACATGACCGAGGTGTACGAGGAGTTCCCGACGCTGCCCGGCGCGCATGCCGCGGTGCGCGAGGTGATTTCCCTGCTGGCCCAAGACCGTCCGGTGATCGCGCACTGCTTCGCGGGCAAGGACCGGACCGGCTTTACCGTGGCCACGGTGCTCGAGACGGTCGGCGTCGAGCGCGACCGCATCATCGCCGACTTCCTGGCCAGCAACACCGCGATCCCGGCCCTGCGCAACCGGATCATGGACTCGGTGCGGGCTCGCGCCCAGGATGCACCGGAGATGATCACCTATGCCGAGGCCCGGCTGACCGACGAGGTACTCGGCGTGCGCGAGGAGTATCTGGCCGCGGCGTGGGACCGGCTGGTGCAGGACTTCGGCTCAGTGAGCGGCTTCGTGGAAGCGGCCGGCGTGTCCCCGGAGACCATCGCCGCACTGCGGTCGAACCTGCTGGGTTAGCGACGGGCCAGGGCCCCACCGGTCAGGCGCCTACGGGTCAGGCTCCCACGGGTCAGGCTCCTTCTAAAGCCTCGCCGACCTCGCGCGCCGTCTGGCTGTGCTCGTTCTGCATCAGCATGTGTCCCGCGCCGAGCAGCAGGGCCACCGGCCAGTCGATGATCTCGACCGCCGCCAGGATGCCCAGCGCACCGTAATAGGCCAGCTGCTCGGGGTGAGGCACCTTCACCCGGCCCACCACCGGCAACGTCACGGCGAATCCGTGCGCCTGGCGCACCGTGTGCACGGCACCACGGTGGCCCTGGGTTGATTTCTTTTCTGCCATTGCTCACCTTCCGGTCACGTCGATGTCGACTTCTCGAGATCTGGGCTTCGCAGCGTGAGAGGCGTGAGAACTTCCGGCTCCGGCGCTCCGTCCGATCCGTTGACCGACGCGGTATCCCGCGTCCTGGCGCTCCCGTTGCGGGAGCTGTACGCGGTGCTGTGGCGCTGCGGTGTGCTCGACATCGACGACTGATCCGGCGACGACTGATCCGGCGGCGACTGATCCGGCGGCGACGACGCCCGCCCGACCTGCATCAGCCGGGGCACCAGCCGCGGCGTGATCGCGGCGATCCCGGTGGCCACCCCGGCCGCGGCCAGCGCCTGCGCCCACCCGAGCGGGTCCAGCGGCGTGCAACCCAAGAGCTGGCTGACCCCCGGTGTACTGATCACCGCGCCCAACGACACCAGGGAGCCGGCCGCGGTGGCGATCACCAACGGGCTGTGAGAGTCGATCAGGGTCTGCGCGAGTTGGGTGGAGACCAGCGCCACCAGCGCCACGGTGGAGGCACGCCGCGGCGCCAGGGAGAAGCCCGCCGAGAACCAGGCACCGGTGGCCGCGCCGGCCGTCGCGGCGCCGCGGATCGCCACGGTGCGCCACAGCTCGGCCTGATCGGGTCCGTGACCGGCGCCGGTCGCGGTCCGCGTCGTCGGGCTCACCGCCAGCGCCGCCGCCGGGAGTGCGTCGGTCATCATGTTGACCAGCAGAAGCTGCCGGGCGTTGAGTGGCGAGCGTCCGGTGAGCGCGCTGCCCACGATCGAGAACACCACCTCGCCGGCATTGCCGCCCAGCAGCACTGCCACGGCGGCCTGCACCCGGCGCCAGAGCTCATGCCCCTCGTCCAGCGCATCGATCAGGGCGCCGATTCGCCCGTCGAGCAGCAGCACGTCGGCCGAACTGCGGGCCGGGTCGCTGCCGCGGGCGGCCACCCCGATGCCCACGGTGGCCGCCCGGATGGCGGCGGCGTCGTTGGCACCGTCACCGACCATGGCGCACACCTGGCCGGTGCGCTCCAGGGTCTGCACGATCTGGACCTTGTGTTCGGGTGACATCCGCGCGAACACCAGGCGTTCGCGAACGGCGCGTTCCTGGCTGCGCCGCGGCATCGCCACCCATTCCTCCCCGCTCATCACCTGGTCAGCGGTGACCGGTAGCCCCATTTCCGCGGCGATCGCCTTCGCGGTGACGGGGTGGTCCCCGGTGATCAGCCGGATACCGATGCCGTTGCGGCGCAACGACTTCAAGACATAGGCGGATTCCGGTCGGGGCGTGTCCGACAAGCCCAGGAGGCCCACGAACTGCAGTTTCTCGGCGGAAAGGTCGGCGAGGGCGTCGTCATCGTCGCGGGCGCGCGCGGCCTGCGCCGTGGTCAACGACCGCCGCGCCACCGCGAGCACCCGCAGGCCGTTGCGGGCCATCTCGTCGACGGTGCGACCGACCGCCGGGCCCACGTCCCCACAACCGGCCAGCACCACTTCGGGGGCACCCTTGACGAGCAGTTCGTCGCCGAGCATCGCGGCAGAGAATTTGCGGCCGGAGCGGAACGGAAGGTAGACCCCGACCTCGTCGGTCGCCGCCAGACCGGCGGCCTCGGCGACGGCCGCGTCGGTGGCGTGCTCGTACTGCTCCCCGTTCTTGGGCGGGGTGGCGCGGGCCGCGCAGTCGAGCACCTGCTGCTCGGTGGCCTGACCACCCGGGGCCCGCACCTGGGCGACCCGTAGGCGGTTCGCGCTGAGGGTGCCCGTCTTGTCGAAACACACCACGTCGACGCGACCGAGCGCCTCCACCGATCGCGGGCTGCGCACCAACGCACCGCAGTCGGTCAGCCGTCGGGCCGAGGCCTGCTGCGCCAGCGTCGCCACCAACGGCAATCCTTCGGGCACGGCGGCCACCGCGACCGCCACCCCGCTGGCGACCGCATTGTGCAGCGGCAACTTTCGCAGCAGGCCGAAGCCGCTGACCAGGGCGCCGCCGGCCAGGCTGTAGGGCAGGGCCCGGTTGGTGAGTTCCCGCAGTTGCGCCTGCAGGCCGACGGCCGAGCCGGCGCCCTGTCCGACGTCGCTGGCACGGCGCGCCTGCGTCGCGGCACCCACCTCGGTCACCACCGCGACGACCGTTCCGGCCACCAAGGTGGTGGTGGCGTACAGCATGCAGTGCCGTTCGGCCAGGGCGGCCCCGGGCGTGGCCGCCACCTGTTTGGGCACCGGTAGCGATTCGCCGGTCAGCGACGCCTCGTCGGCCTCGGCATCGACCTCCTCCAGGATTCGGGCGTCGGCGGGCACCACTTCTCCGGGGCGCACCTCGATGACGTCACCGGGACGCAACAGCTTGGCGGGCACACTGTCGTAACCCCCGCCGTCGCGGGTCACCCGACGGGCCGGCGGATCCTGAACCGCCAGCAGCCGGCTGAGTAACCGCTCCGCCCGAACCTGTTGGGTAGCAGCCAGAATGGCGTTGCCGGTCAGCACCGATCCGACGAGCACCGCGTCCACCGGGGAGCCGAGCATCGCACTGGCCGCCGAACCGACGGCCAGCACCGGGGTCAGCGGGTCGGACAACTCCGCCCGCAGCGCCGTGAGGAGGTCGCCCAACGGGCGGGACAGCCGCCCGTCGCGGGGTTGCAAAGCACCCGAATCATCTTCTCGCGCACCAACATCCGCGAGCCGGCGCTGCACCTGCTCGGGCGTCATCGCGTGCCAGTCCTCGAAAGCGGCCGCCTTGGGCGCCGGATCCATCAGCACGCGCCGGGCCTGCCAGTACCCCGAGACCAGGCCGGCCGCGGCGCCGGCGGTCACCGGACCGGGACCACGGCCCCGCACCCCGGGCACCATCAGCAAGGCGCCGAGCAGAGTACTGCCGGTGGCGAGTTCCACCCCACGCTCACTGGCCCGGCGCGCGGCAGGCATGGCGTGCACGAGCCGCCACGCCGCGGCCAGGTCGTCGGTGAGAATGTCGGCGTGCCAGGGAATCTCGACGCCGGTGTGCCCGTTGAGCACTCCGATCGCGAGATCGGCGGCACCGAGTGCGCGTGACGCGTTCACCGCCAGCACGGCCACGGTGCGGCCGTCGCGCTGCAGCGCATCGACCGCGTCGGCCAACGCCGCATCGACGTCCCCGTTGCTGTGGTGTAGGTCGTCGAACGAGGACCGCAGATCACCGAGATCATCGAGGGCCAACGACACCGCCTGGACACCGGCCCGGCGGATTTCGGACAGCACGCTGTGCGCGAGCGGGTGGTGGCTGTGGCGCACCAAAACCCGGGCGCGGGTCCGGCCCTTGCGCTCGGAGGCCGCGAATGCCGCGGCCACCCGGTGCCACCCGACGTCCCACGCCCCCGCGTCCAGCCGGCTCTGCGCCCACTGCCACACCGCGGCGCGGTCGGACTCGGCCACCTCGCGGAACTGCCCCACCCGCAACTCGTCGGTGACCAGCACGCGGGGATCAACCACCACGGCATCGATCCGGTCCAGAAGGCGTAACGCGTCGGGGCGTAACGGCAGGACGCCGAAACGATCCGCCGCGCCTCGTCCCAGCGTGCTGGCGAACGCCTCGCGGGAATTGCGGGCCGCCTTGGGCGCGGTGACGACGGCGGCGGTCGCGGCCGCACCGACATCCCGGGTCAGCAGACCGATGGAGGCGGCCGCGGCGGCCTGGGCCTGCGCGCAGCGGTTCGCGTGTCGCTCCACCACGCCGTCGGGCAGCGGACATGGCCGCGGTGACACCGGCTGGACGACGCGGCAGTCGGCGTGGGCGGCAAGGCGAGGTTCGTGGGTCAGCCACGCGTTGGCGCCCGAGGCGGTTTCGGCGAGCTGGGACAGATGGCGAACGAACTCGACGGCGACTGTCGCCGGGGCCTGGGTGAGCGCGTAGACGGTGGCGGCGCCGACGCTGAGCACCGCGTCGGCGGCCGGCTGGCCCAGCCGGGTTTCCACGAGCGCCCGCACCCTGGGCTGGTAGTCGACGGCGCTGACGACCGCGGCCAGGCCGGCCGGCAGCCGGGGCAGCGGCATCACGCGGCCGACCGTCGCGACACCGAGCCCGATTCCACCGACCGCTGCCGTAATACCCTTGAGCGCCAGCAGGATTCCGTCACCCGGCAGATCGGTGGGTCCTGGTGCCGGCTCGGTGTCCGGTTCACCCGCTTCGGCGCCCGCCACGGCATCGCACAGCCCGGGCAGGCCGAACGCATCTGGTGCGGCCTCGTCGAGTTCGACGATCACCCGGGACAGCGGATAGTTCAGCTGCACCGTGCGCACACCGGGCAGGTCACGGATCTCCCGCAGCACCGCGGCGCCGATGCGCCGACCGCCGTCGGTGTGCAGACCGCGCACCTCGATCCAGCAGCGGCCGTTGCCGCGCCAACTCCGGCGGGACGGCGTTCCGCCGACCATCTCGGCTGCGGCGGCCAAGGCGGTCTGTACCGGCGTCGCAGCCAGGGCAGCCGCGCCGTTGACGATCCGGCCGAGCGCAGTGATCACTTAGCGCGGGCAGCCGTACCGGTGCGTCGCGTGGACGAGCGGCGGCCCGACGACTTGGCGGTGGTGCGCGTCGAGGTCCCGGACGGCGACCGCTTGGTGGCCGCGCCGCGTTTGGGTGCCCGGGTGGCCGGACGCGATTCCGAGGATTCGTCGGGTTCCTCGGCCCCGCCCTCGCCGTTGCGCTGATTCAGTTGGTGGACAACCAGAGCCGCGCCGCCGACGGTCAGCAATACCGGCCACTCGACGAGGCCGGCCGCTCCGACCGCGGCCAGGGTGAGGGCGGCTGCGGCCGGGGATCTGCTGCCTTGGCTCATCCCGCTGCGAATACCCGAGCCGACCCCTTTGATTCCCCCGACCACTCCGTTGACTGCAGCGCCGCCGATCGCGCCTGCGGTTGCGGTGGTGGCGTCCGCGGTGCGGCTGACCGCCTGCACGGCGCCTGAGACGATGTTCACGATCGGACTCCTCACTTCACCGTCTCAACAACTACCCCCTTCACCGGTGCTCTACACCCATCTCGGGCGAGGCTGACAGGAAGTTGGCAGATCGTCGGGCGGCCGGGCGACTCCGGTCAGAGAGCGTCTCGCGGAACGGTCGAGGCCAACGTCACGCGCACCTCGTCGGCGACCTTCATCGCGCCCATCAGCATCGAAAACTGTTTGACGCCGAAGTCGGTGTGCCGCACCTGCGCCTCACCCGAGAGTCGCCAGGAATCGCCGGCCTCCTGCACCTGTACCTGCACGGCCTGCGACCCGGTGTGCCCGTTCAGGTCGAGCGTTCCCGTCAACCGTAGCGAATCGCCGTCAGCGTTGATCTCCGTCGTCGCGAAGTGCGCCTGACCGAACTTCTTGGCCCGCAAGGTCTTCAATGCGTTGGACCGGATCAGCGTCTTCTCCGCGCCCGTCAGCGGGGTCAGCCCACCGTCGCCGCGCACCACGTCCAGGGACCCGAGGTCGACGGTCATTTCCACCCCCGAAGGCCGGTCCCCGTCCCACTCCACGACCGCCTGCCAGGACCTGGGTGTGAGGGTCAGCCGGTGGCCCATGCGGGCGGCACTTCCGGTGACACCGGTGTGCAGCAGCAGTTCACCCGACTCGGGACCGAGGGTCCATTGCGTCATGAGGCGAGCACCAGACCCGTCACCCAGGTGACGGTGGCCAGCAATGCACCCGCCAGCTCGACCCCGACCGACAGCGCAACGCCCTTGAGGGCGTGGACGGTTGACGCCCAGGCCCGGCGGTTGTCATGGCGCACGGCCAGTTCGGCCAGGTACACGCCCAAAACGAATCCGATCACCAGCCCGATCACCGGGATGACGAAGAAGCCGATCAGACCGAGCACACCGCCGGCCACCAGGCTCCAGGTGCGCACTTCCGCGGCGCGCATCCGCCGTACCGGCCAGACGTACTTGATCACCTCGGCGGTCACGAAGAACACGGCCGCCACCGCCAGCGTGACCCACGCGACGGGGCCGCCCTCGACGATCGCCCACACCGCGATCGCCGCGAACACCAGAAAGCCACCGCCGGGCAGTACCGGCAGCACGATGCCGACGAGCCCGACAGCGATCACCAACGCGACGAGAACAATCCCGAGAGTGCTCACGGTTTCTGCCCACGCACCCACTGCATGGCGCCCATGCTCTTGGACCGCACCCGCTGCAAGCCGAGCCGCTCGAACTCATCGGCGAGCTCGTCCTCACCGAAGAACCGGGCACCCCCCTTCGCCAGCAGGCGGGCCGGGCCGCGGTCCGTCGCCGTCGGCACCATGACCGCGATGCGGCCCCCGGGGCGCAGCACGCGCACCATCTCCGCCAACGCCGCCTCGGCATCGGGGATCAACTGCACCACCGCGATCGAGGTGACCGCGTCGAAGACGTCGTCACGGAACGGGAGCTTCTGGGCGTCGGCGCGCAGGAAACCGACCTGTCGGCCCGCCTCCGCCTCGACCGCACGCGCCAGCATCGGTTCGGAGATGTCGACGCCGAGCGCGATCCCGTCGAGACCGGCCGCCCGCGCCAGCGCAGCGGTCACGTTGCCGGGGCCACTGCCGACGTCGAGGGCGATGCCCCCCGGCGGAATGTTCAGCCATTCGGTGGGCTCCTGCCACGCCGTCATGAGCCTGCGCCCCAGCGCCTGGGCGTTGTCGTACAGCTTCGACCCGAGCGGGGAGGCCCACACCTTCTGGATGAAGCCGGAGTTCTTCGGGGCGTCGCTGCCCGTCCCCAACAGGTCGAGATATCCCTTGCTGACGTCGGGCTGGGCCGGTGGATCGGCGAGAAGTTCCAGCGCCTTGGTCAATGCCCGACTCGATGCGGTGTCCACGCTTCCACGCTACGCATCGGGTCGGGCGGCGCGGACCGTCATCACGGTTCCAGGACCAGCTTGCCGCGCACCGCGCCGTTCGCCAGTGCCTCGAGGGCAGCCGCCCCCTCGGCCAGCGGGTACCGCACCGGTGGGGGCGGGCGCAGTCCGGCGGCGACGAGCGTGTTCAACTCGGCACCCACCTGGGCCTGGGCTTCGGGGTGACGGCGCACGAACTCGCCCCAGCCCACTCCGACCACGCTGACGTTGCGCAGCAGCAGCCGGTTCACCTTCACCGTCGGGATCCCGCCGCCGGCGGCGAAACCGATGACCAGCAGCCGGCCTTCGGGAGCCAGCACCCGGATGGCGTCGTCGAAGGCCGGGCCTCCGATCGGATCGACCACCAGATCGACGCCTTGCCCGCCGGTGGCTTCCAGCACGGCCTCACGCCAGCCATCGGTCAGCGGCAACACCACATCGGCACCGAGCGACGAGACGAACTCCTCGGCGCCGGACCGGTGCACCATGGCGATCACCTTGGCGCCCATGGCCTTGGCCAATTGGATCGACGCGGCACCTATGCCGCCGGCCGAGCCGAGCACCAGCACGGTCTCGCCCGCCACCAGCCCGCCGCGGCGGGCCAGCGCGAACTGCATCGTGTAGTAATTGCCCAGCAGTGAGGCCGCCTCGCCGTCGTCGAGCCCGTCGGCGGTGGGGATCACGTTGGCCGGTACGGCCGCCACCTGCTCGGCGTACCCGCCGATCATCGAGAACGCCGAAACCCGTTGCCCCGGCGTGAAACCGGAGCCTTCGGGCGCCGAACGCACCGTTCCGGCCACCTCCATGCCGGGCGTGAACGGCGGTTCCAGCCGCAGCTGGTACTCGCCGCGCAGCAACAGCAGATCGGGGAAGCAGACGCCGGCGGCGCCGACGTCGATGATGACCGCATCCCCTGGAGTCGGCTCCTCGACGTCGACGTACGCCAACCCGGACGTGCCGGTAAGTGCCTGCGCGACAAGCGCTTTCACTTGTTCTATCCCAGCTTGAACGATGCCTGCTGGGCCGCGGACAGATCGGTGATCTCGCCCCACTTGGCAGCGATGTCGTCCACCGACGGCACGCTGGAGAAGGTCATGCCCTCGTTCTGGAACAGCGCGGTGCGCTGAACCTTGCCGCCACCGACGATGAAGATCGAATCGGTATCGGGCAGTTCCTCGGTCATCAGGTAGGCCACCACCGGGGCCACGTACTCCGGGGTGAGCTTCTCGAACACCTCGGGCGGCAGGATGTCCTGCGTCATGCGGGTGGCCGCGATCGGGGCGACGGCGTTGGTCTTGATGTTGTACTTGGCGCCTTCCTGGGCCAGCGTGTTGATCAGGCCGACCAGGCCGAGCTTGGCGGCACCGTAGTTGGCCTGGCCGAAGTTACCGAACAGGCCGCTCGTGGAGGTGGCGACGACGACGCGCCCGAAGCTCTGCTCACGGAAGTGCGGCCAGGCGGCGCGGATGACGTTGTAGCCGCCGTAGAGGTGCACCTTGAGGACGGCGTCCCAGTTCTCGAACGTCATCTTGTGGAAAGTGCCGTCACGCAGGATGCCGGCGTTGCTGACCACGCCGTCGACCTTGCCGAACTCGTCGATGGCGGTCTTGATGATGTTCTCGGCGCCCTCGGGCTCGGCCACGCTGTCGTAGTTGGCCACGGCCCGTCCGCCGGCGGCCTTGATCTCGTTGACCACCTCGTCGGCCATGTTGTGGCCGGCGCCGGTGCCGTCGCGGGCACCACCGAGATCGTTGACGACGACGCTGGCACCCTCGCGGGCGAGCGTCAGGGCGTATTCACGACCGAGACCGCCACCGGCTCCGGTGACGACGACGACGCGGTCCTGCACTCCTGGCATGGGGATTCCTCCTCGGTACGGGCCGGAAATACGGCTCAGCTCCCCTCTTGTATACGGCGGCTGCCTCGTGGTCGGCGCACCGGGTCGGCGAGTGACCACTATCACGGCTCCAGCGGGTTTATTTTGGAATCATTCCAGATTTGCTTAAGTTGAATGAGTCAAGAAAGCGAGATCTGGAAGAGGGAACGAACATGAAGAAGCTCGGATTCACCGCAGCCATCGCCGCCGGACTGACCACCGCCGTCCTGGGTCTGGCCGCCCCGGCCTCCGCCGGCGTCGACCACCACATCTGGGTACACCAGCTGCACCAGAAGGCTCAGGTGCCGCAGGTCGACAACACCGTGAAGCACACCAGCATCAACCTCTCCAGCATGAACGTCGGCCGCTGAAGCACGGCGAACAAGCAAGGGGCGCCCCATGATCGGGGCGCCCCTTTTTGTTGTCAGCGGAAAGCTCAGAGCCGTTCGGCGGTGACGAACGTCGAGAACGCTCCCTTGTCGTCATGCTCAAGCTCGACGTAGCGACCGAGCCGACGCATCTCGTCGAGGGAGTGCACACCGTCGGCCCGCCAACCGTGGGCACCGAGCCACTCGGCGACATCGGCCCGGTCGGGATCTTCGTAGATCAGGTCCTGGACGTTCAGCGCCTGCTCCATGTTGAACTGAGCCGCGAAACGCTCGAAGCGCTCCCGCATCTCCTCGCGGCGCTCGCTGGCCGTCACCCCGGCCGTCTCGGCGGCGATCCGGCTGCCCGGTGCCGACAACTCGGTGACGAGCTCGAACAGCCGATCCTGGGCATCGGCCGGCAGGTACATCAACAGCCCCTCGGCCAGCCACGCTGTCGGTGCGGTGTCGTCAAAGCCAGCCTCCCGCAACGCCTTCGGCCAATCCTGGCGCAGGTCGATGGCGACCTCACGGCGCTGCGCGGACGGCTGCGCCCCATGCGCGGCCAACGTCTCGGCCTTGTACTCGAGCACCTTGGGCTGGTCGATCTCGAACACCGTGGTGCCCGCCGGCCAGTCCAGCCGATAGGCACGCGAGTCCAACCCGGAGGCCAGGATGACGATCTGGCGGATGCCGGCCTCGGCGGCCTTGGTGAAGTACTCGTCGAAGAAGTGGGTGCGCACGGCCTGGTAGCTGCCCATGTGCTCGAAGATCTTGGCGGCTTCGGCGTCCACCTCTTCAATCTTGTTGGCGACATCCTGATCCAGCAGGGTTTCCCACACCCCGGTGCCGGCACCGGCGACGAGGATCGCCGCATACGGGTCGCGGATCAACGGGTTCTCCCGCTCGGTCTCGCCGGCGCGGGCGGCGGCCACCATGACGGCCGTCGAGCCCACGCTGGTGGCGATGTCCCAGGTGTCGTCGTGGCTGCGCAGTGAGCTCATCGGGTTTCTCCGCCCAATCGGGCGCGCAAGAGCACGCTGTCCAAACCGAGTTCGGCCAGTTCCGCCACATCAGCCGGGCGGCCCAACCGGGCCATCTCCTCGGCGGCGGCCACCGCATCGACGTCCCAGCCGTGCGCGGCCAGCCACTCGGCGGCGTCGGCCCGCTCGTCATCGGTGTACATCAGGGCGTCGACGTCGAGATCCAGGCCCAGGGAAGTGCGCATGTGCTCGCCGCGGGCGCGACGCTGCGCACGCTTCTCGGGGGTGTAGCGGTCCGGATCCATCACGAAGGCCTCGACCGCGATCCGGCTCCCCGGTGCGCTGTGGGCGCTGACGACGTCGAACAGCCGGTCCTGGGCCTCGGCCGGCAGATACGGCAGCAGGCCCTCGGCCAGCCAGGCGGTGGGTTGCGTCGGGTCGAACCCCGCGTCACGCAGCGCGGCGGGCCAGTCGTCGCGCAGGTCGACCGGCACCGGCACATGCTGCGCACGGGGCACCGCGGTGTGGGCCTGCAGCGTCGCGGTCTTGTAGTCGAGCACCTTGGGCTGGTCGATCTCGTACACCGTGGTGCCGGCCGGCCACTCCAACCGGAAGGCGCGGGAATCCAGGCCGGCGGCCAGGATGACGACCTGGCGGATGCCTTCGTGGGTGACCTCGGTGAAGTAGTCGTCGAAGTAGTGGGTGCGCACCGCCTGGTAGTTGCGGGCCATCTCGTGGATCCGGTGGGATTCCGGATCCTCACCGATCCAGTGAGGCTCGCTGCAGGCCAACTGGGCCCAGGCCGGGCCGGCGGCGGCCACCAGCAGGAAGGCGAACTCGTCGCGGATCAGCGGATCGTCTTGTGCGGTCTCGGCGGCGCGGGAGGCAGCCACGCCCAACGCGGTGGCCCCGACACTCTCGGTGATGTCCCAACTGTCGCCCGCGACCCGAACCGGCCGCACGTCGCTCAGATCAGTCATTTGCCAAGCCATGCTACCGAAGAAGTTAGCCAAGCTATACGGCTATGTGGGCGACCTCACGGAAATCGCGGATCAATCACGTAATTGCCACAGCTTGTTCGCCAACAGCAGCTCGAACTTGTCGACGATGGCCGCCACATCTTCGCCGTGACCCACATAACCGGCGTAGAAACCCATCCCCCACATCACCGCGACCAGCATCTCCACGATGGCCGGGATGTCGGTGTCGGTGCTCAACTCACCGCGTTCCACCGCATCGTCGACAGCCCATCGCACGAACTCTCGGGAGCTTCGCAGCGCATCGTGCTCCTCGGACACCAACTCCGGGTGGCGCTGGGCCTCGAGTACCGAGGTGACCAGGAACGCCGCCGCCGAGCGGTCGGTGGATTTGACGTCCATCGCCGCGGCGAAGAACGTCGATATCCGCGACAGCAGGGTGCTGGCCTCCCGGGCCTTGGCAATGCCCGCGTCAATCACCTTCGCATTGGTCTGCTCGACCACATCGCGGTACAGAACCCGCTTGCTGCTGAAGTAGTGGTTGATCGCGGGGCGCGTGAGATCCGCGCGGATCGCGATCGCCTGGAATGTGGCCGCGTCATAACCCAGTTCGCTGAAAACTTCGCGAGCCGCGTGCACGATGCGTTCCCGGGTTTCAGCCGCCTTTGCTGCGGGCGGACGCCCCGGTCCCCGACTCGCGATGTGGGCCACGTTCGAATTGTGCCACACGTCACCTGAGACGTCGGACGCTGTCATCTGGCCGTCACTGACAACCGGCTGACCAGCAAAGGCCCGACGCATCCCAAAATTGACGGCGACTAGCGTTGACTTTCATGGCGGGGGTTGCTTCAAGGGAGTCGTACTTCGAAATCGGGCTGGATGTGTTGTCCGATCTGGGCTACGGCGGGCTCAAGCTCGCCGAGGTGTGCAACCGGCTCGGAGTGACCACCGGCTCCTTCTATCACTACTTTCCGAACTGGGCGTCCTACACCCGCGAACTGATCGCGCACTGGCGGGAGGCCCGCACCCTGCGGGTGGTCGAAGCCGTCCGCGCCGACAAAGACCCCCACCACCGCATCGAAACCCTGATCGTCGAGACCCTCGATCTGCCCCACGGCGCCGAGGCCGCGATCCGGGTGTGGAGCTCACTGGATCCTGACGTCTACGCCGTCCAGGCCGTGGTGGACCAGCTGCGTTTCGACATCCTCTTCGAATCCGCCCTCGAGCTGATCGGCGACGAGCGCAATGCGCGGTACTTCGCGGCCTGGGGTGTGTTCCTCATCGTGGGCTTCGAGCAGAGCACTTTGCCGCGCGACACCGACACCCTGCGGTGGATCACCACCCAGATGCGCGACGCGCTCGAAGCGGGCCGGTTCGCTCCCGGCGCCGGATCCGACGAACCCGTCTAACATCGGCGATCATGCTGACCCCGGCCGAAATCTGGCGCCGGGCAGCTGACCGCCTTCGGGATAAAGATCCTGACTACGACGCGCTGCGTCGTGCCCTGCGCGCGGCCATCGTGCTGCCCATCGCCGCCGCGATCGGCTTCGCCGTCGGCGGGGATTCCCAGACACCGTTGTTCGCGATCTTCGGCGCGGTCTCCGTCCTGATCACCGCGGATTTCCCGGGTAACCGGCCGGCCCGCGCCCTGGCCTACGGCGGTCTGGCGTTCAACGGCGCCGTGTTGATCGTGCTCGGCACCGTGCTGGCCCCGCATCCCTGGCTGAGCGTGGCCGCGATGTTCGTCGTCGGCGTGGTGGTGTCGTTCTCCGGCGTGCTCAGCGAGATCGTCGCCGCTGGCCAGCGAGCCACCCTGCTGTTGTTCGTGCTGCCGCTGTGTACACCTGTGGGTCCCATCCCGGAGCGGTTGCTGGGCTGGCTCATCGCCCTGGTGATCTGTGTGCCGGCCGCGCTGTTCCTGTTCCGGCCCCGCCACCACGACGAGCTGCGTCGCCACGCGGCCCAGGTGTGCCAGTTGTTGGCCGACCGACTCGAAGGCCAAGCCTCCGATCGCGACGTCACGCGCGCGATGAATGCGCTCTATGAAAGCTTCCTGGGCGCCGACTACCGGCCCGTCGCGCTCACCGCCGGCAGCCGCGCCCTGGTCCGCGTCGTCGACGATCTGGGCTGGATCTGCGACCAGGTCACCGACAACACCGGCGAACGGCTCGGCGCGATGCGTGATCCGGCGGTGCGGGTCCTGCGGGACAGCGCTGCGCTGCTGCGCATCACCGACCGCGCCGAGCGGGCCGCCCGCAGCGCCGATCTGCGCGCCGCCCTGGCCGAGCAGCGCACCGTGGCTCAGGGCAACTACCGCGACGACATCACCCAGATCCTGGGCACCGCCGACGACGCCGCCGTGGTCGAGGTCGGACGGAACCTGTTGGTGCGTCGCACCATTTCGGCCACCATCGCCGTCACCGGGCGGGTGATCGGCAATGCCGCGCTGGCCGATGCGCGCCCGGTGTGGGCCCGGGTGTTGGGCCGGCGCCTGCCCACCACCGGCGCCGCGGACTGGGTGATGCCCGAGACCGTCGCCGTCGCCGCGATCACCCGTGGGCTGGTGGCCGCCCGCGCGGTGGTGCTGCGTAACAGCCTGCGCACCGGGCTGGGGTTGGCTCTCGCGGTGGCCGTCACGCACGTCTTCCCGGTGCAGCACGGATTCTGGGTGGTGTTGGGCGCGATGTCGGTGCTGCGCAGCAGCGCACTGGACACCGGGACGCGGGTGCTGCGGGCGGTGGCCGGGACGGCCATCGGGTTCGTCCTCGGCGCGGTGGTCATCGAGTTGCTCGGTGTGGAGCCGGTGGTGATGTGGATTCTGTTGCCGCTGGTCGCATTCGGCTCGGCCTACGTGCCCAAGGTGGGATCGTTCGTCGCCGGGCAGGCGGCGTTCACGATGATGGTGCTGATCAACTTCAACCTGATCGCCCCGACCGGCTGGCGGGTGGGGTTGATCCGGGTCGAGGACGTGGTCCTCGGCGCGCTCGTGGGGATCGTGGTGTCGCTGCTGTTGTGGCCGCGCGGCGCCACGGCATCGGTGTCCAAGGCTGTCGACCGGGCCCGCGACATGGGAGCCCAGTTTTTGCAGGCGGCGGTGGTTCGCGTCACCCGGGGCGCCTCAGAGGAAGCCACCAACCGCGTCATCACGTTGAGCCACCGCAATCTCGCCGCCTCACGCACCCTCGATGATGCAGTGCGCCAATATCTTTCGGAGAACGGTGGGCCCAGTGACCAACGCGCCCCGGTGGTGCGGGCGGCCAACCGGGCCAATCGGGTCCGTGCCGCCGCCGAGCTGATCGCCGACGTGGTGCCCCCGCCACTGGGCGTCTACCCGGGCACCCGTGCGGTGATCGAGGAGCACGCCGCGGCGATCTGCGCCCGGCTCACCCGAGCCGACACCACCTCGACGCTGGTGCCGATCGGGGAGAGTTTCGTGGTGTCACTACGCGCCGAGGCCACCGGAACCGACCTGGCGGTCTCGGCGGCCCTGCCGCTGGTGACGGCGGCGGCGCATCTCGGCGAGCTGGAGCTGCTCTACCCGCAGCCCGCCGAGTCGGTGGGTTAGTCCGGTCAGCTCAGAGGGCGGTGCGGCATCAGGGCATTCGGCGGGATCTGACCGAACTTGCCGGCCTGATAGTCCTCCAGCGCCTGGATGAGCTCGGACTTCGAGTTCATCACGAACGGGCCATAGTGGAACACCGGTTCGCGAATCGGCTTGCCGCCCAAGAGCAACACCTCCATGGCGGGCCGGTTCGAGTCTTGAGTTCCCTCGGCCGACACGGTGATCCGGTCACCGGGACCCAGCACGGCAAGCTGCCCCTGATGGATCGGATGCCCGACCGGGCCGACGCTGCCACGCCCGCTCAGTACGTACACCAGAGCGTTGAACTCGCGGTTCCACGGCAGGTTGAGCTGCGCGCCCGGTTCGATCGTGGCGTGCGCCATGGTGATCGGGGTGTGCGTCGCACCTGGACCCTGTGCACCGTCGACTTCGCCGGCGATGATCCGGACCAGGGCCCCACCGTCCGGTGAGGACAGCAGCTTGGCATCGGGACCCTCGATGGCCTGGTAGCGCGGCGTGGCGAACTTGTCCTTCTTGGGCAGGTTCACCCACAGCTGGATGCCGTGGAACGTGCCGCCGCTTTCGACCAGTTCGGCCGGCGGGGTCTCGATATGCAGGATGCCCGAGCCGGCGGTCATCCACTGTGTGGCGCCGTCGGTGATCAGTCCGCCGCCGCCATGTGAGTCCTGGTGGGCGAAGCGGCCGTCGATCATGTAGGTGACCGTTTCGAATCCGCGGTGCGGATGCCAATCGGTACCCCGCGGTTCGCCCGGCTGATATTCGACCTCACCCATCTGGTCCATGTGGACGAACGGGTCCAGGTCGGCAGCGCTGACGCCACCGAAGGCCCGGACGACGGGGAAGCCCTCACCTTCGAACCCGCGCGGGCCGGTGGTGATCGAGCGGACCGGACGTTCGGTGTCCGACGCTTGAGCTGCGCCGATGCGGGGCAAGGTCAAGGTGTCTGCGGTGATGGCTGGCATCTCCTACCTCCTATGTGTGGGGTGATGTCAGCTATAACCGGACCGTGGTCCGATTATTCCCGTTGTAGCGCCCTGCGGGCAGCGGCGCGGGCCTCATCCGCGCCGGCGCTGGTCAGCGCGGCGTCCGCCGCGGCGCGACACTGCTGTTGCGACAGTTGCGCCAGCCTGGCCCCCACCGCAGGGATCGCGGCCGGCGCCATCGACAACGACGTCACCCCCAGGCCCACGAGCACCGCGGCCATCAGCGGATCGGCTGCCGCCTCGCCACACACCCCGACCGGCTTGGCCACCTCGGCTCCGGCGTGTGCGGCCAACGCCACCAAGGACAGCACCGCGGGCTGCCATGGGTCGGTGAGGGCAGCCAGGTCAGCCGACATCCGATCGGCGGCCATGGCGTACTGCGTCAGATCGTTGGTGCCGATCGACACGAAGTCGACGTGCTCGAGGATCTTGTCGGCCAGTAGCGCTGCGGCGGGCACCTCGATCATCACGCCCGGGCTGAGTCCGTACGAGCGGGTCTGCGCGGCAAAGTGTTCGGCCTCCGCCGCGGTGGCGATCATGGGTGCCATCACCCACGGTCGGGCTCTCGTGGTCTCGGCCGCCGCGGCGATCGCCTGGAGCTGACGGTCCAGCAGGCCGGGATTGCTGCCGGTCATGCGGATGCCACGTACGCCCAGGGCCGGGTTGGGTTCGTCTTTGTGGTGTGCGAATTTGAGCGGCTTGTCCGAGCCCGCATCGAGAGTCCGTATCACGACGGTGCGTCCGGCGAACGCGTCGAGCACCGCGGCGTAGATCGTCGCCTGCTCGTCGACGGTCGGCTCGGTGTCCCGGTTGAGGAAGCACAGCTCGGTGCGGAACAGGCCGACGCCTTCGGCGTGCGTTGGTGTGCTCGGCGGTCCTTGCACGTTGGCCAACAACGAGATGCGATGCCCGTCGGCCGTGGCCCCGGGTCCTGTCCACGCGACGGGGTCTGCGTTTGTTTCCACCCGCCCCGGATCGGGGTTGACGGTGACGGTGCCGGCGGTGCCGTCGAGCAGGACCAGCGCGCCCTCGGGCACCGCGTCGAGCCCGTCGACCGCCACGACACAGGGGATGCCGAGCTCGCGGGCGATGATCGCGGTGTGGCCCGTCGGCCCACCCGCGGAGGTGGCCACCCCGATCACCAGGGTCGCGTCGAGCGTGGCGGCGTCAGCCGGGGCCAGTTCCTCGGCCAGCAGGATGGACGGTGTATCCGGCTGGGGCACAACGGGTTCTGACTCCCCACAGAGTTCGGCGACGACGCGGTCGCGGATATCGTTCAGATCGGTGACCCGTTCGGCCATCAGTCCGCCGAGTTTGGTGAACATTTCCGTGAACTCCGCGGTGGCGTCGGTGGCCGCGCGGACGGCCGGCGCCCCGGCGGTGATCCGCTTGTCGACGGCGGCGAGCCAGGCCCGGTCCTGGGCCAACGTGGCCTGCGCGGACAGTATTTGCGCGGCCACATCGGCGGCTTGCGCCGCCCGCTCCCGGAACCGGGCGGCCACGATGCCTGCGGCGACGGCGAAGCGGGCAGCTTCGGCCGGCCGGGCCTCCTCCGCGATATTTGTCGGTGCCTCATAAGTTGGAACCCGTCGCGGCCGGATCGCCGGTGCATACCGCACCCCGGCGACCACCGGGACGCCCCGCAGAACTGTCGGCGGAGCGGCCGGAGTTGTCGAAGGCATGTGACACAGGTTACAAATGCGTTTGCTGTGCCCGCCGCGGCCGGCACAGTTTGTCGAGGAGGGGTATGCCCAGCAAGACCGTCACCGTCGGATCGGCCATTGGATTGCATGCCCGTCCGGCTGCGCTGATTGCTGAGGCGGTGGTCAATGCCGGTGTGCCGGTGACCTTGTCGGTGGACGGCGGGGAACCGGTCGACGCCGGCTCCACCCTGATGATCATGACGCTGGGTGCGGGCAACGGTGCGCAAGTGACAGTGGAATCCGAAGATGCCGATGCGCTGGCCACCATCTCCGATCTGGTGAGCCGCGACCTCGATACCTAGCGCTACCGGCGAGAAAGCGTCATCGACCTGTGTTAGACACCCTTATGATTGCCTGCGTGCAAATCGCGGGTCGGCTTGACGTGAGACGATTCATTTCAGAGCGGACCGGGCGTTGTTTGCTGAAAGTGCACCAGCACACTGCAGACATGTCCGATGTCATTGGGGGAGTGTGAGGCGTGCAGCGCTTAGCCGTGATGCTGCTGGCAGTTCTGCTGGCGTTTTTCAGTGCACCGCCCGCGTGGGCGATCGACCCGCCGGCGATCGATGCCGGGGCTGTTCCACCTGATGAGACCGGCCCCGACCAGCCGATGGAGCAGCGCAAGATCTGCGCTGCTCCTACGGTCATGCCGAACTCGAACTTCGCCGACAAGCCGTGGGCCGCTGACTACCTGAAGCTCGGTGAGGCGCAGAAGTTCGCAACCGGAGCCGGGGTAACTGTCGCCGTCATCGACACCGGGGTCAACGGTTCCCCGCGTGTCCCGGCCGAACCCGGTGGCGACTTCGTCGACGCCGGCGGCAACGGAATGTCGGACTGTGACGCCCACGGGACGCTCACCGCGTCGATCATCGCCGGACGTCCGGCTCCCACCGACGGATTCGTCGGTGTCGCCCCCGATGCACGGCTGATTTCGCTGCGCCAGACGTCGGTGGCGTTCCAGCCCAAGGGTTCCCGTCAGGACCCCAATGACCCGAACACCACCCAGACAGCAGGCTCGATCCGCAGCCTCGCACGGTCGGTGGTGCACGCGGCCAATCTCGGCGCGCAGGTGATCAACATCAGTGAGGCTGCCTGCTACAAGGTGACCCGCCGGATCGACGAATCCAGCCTCGGCGCGGCGATCAACTACGCCGTCAACGTCAAGGGCGCGGTGATCATCGTGGCCGCCGGCAACACCGGCCAGGACTGCACCCAGAATCCGCCGCCGGACCCGTCGGTCCCGGCCGACGCCCGCGGCTGGAAGGGCGTGCAGACGATCGTCAGCCCGGCCTGGTACGACCCGCTCGTGCTCACCGTCGGCAGCATCGGCCAGAACGGACAGCCGAGCAACTTCTCGATGTCCGGGCCCTGGGTGGGTGCGGCGGCCCCCGGTGAAAACCTCGTCGCCCTCGGTTATGAAGGCCAGCCGGTCAACGCCACCCCCGGTGAGGACGGCCCGGTGCCGCTCAACGGCACGTCGTTCTCCGCGGCGTTCGTCTCCGGGTTGGCGGCCCTGGTCAGGCAGCGCTTCCCGGATCTGACCCCGGCCCAGGTGATCAACCGGATCACCGCCACCTCGCGCCATCCCGGCGGCGGCGTCGACAACTACGTCGGTGCCGGTGTGGTTGATCCGGTGGCCGCCCTGACTTGGGAGGTGCCCGACGGGCCGAAGAAGGCTCCGTTCCGGGTCAAGGAAGTGCCCCCGCCCGTGTACATCCCGCCGCCAGACCGTGGCCCGATCACCGGTGTGGTGGTGGCCGGCGCCGCGCTGGTGTTGATCCTCGGGATCGCCGCCATGACCCGACGCGCGTTGCGGCGACGCCGATGAACTTCCTCCGGCAGTTCGGTTTCCGCTTCACCACAGGTCACGCCATCTGGGCGGCGACGCTGATCCCGGCGTGCATCGCGCTATGCCTGCACGCCAAGCTGCTGTGGCTCGGCATCACGCTGTCCGTGCTGATCGCGATCTTCTCGGTGCTGACCATCCGCGGTCGTCGGCTCACCGGCTGGGTCAAGGCGATCTTCTCGTGGCGGCGACGGCACCGCAGTACGCCCGACGTGGCCTCGGAGCCTGCAGTCGGGGCCACGGTGATGCCCGGTGATCACGTCGCCGTGCGGTGGCAGGGCGACTACCTGGTAGCCGTGATCGAGCTCGTGCCAAGGGCTTTCACGCCGACGGTGATCGTCAACGGAAACGCCGTGTCGGATGACACCGTCAGCACCAAGCTCGTCGAGAACCTGATCGAGGCGCACTGTCCCGATCTGGAGGCCGACGTCGTCTCTGCCGGCTATCGCGTGGGCAAGACCGCGCCGGCCAGCCTGGTTGCGCTCTACGAGCAGGTGGTCGGCCCGTATCCGGCACCGGCGAACCGGCGCACCTGGATCGTGCTGCGCGCCAACCCGGAGAAGACCCAACGTTCGGCCCACCGCCGCGACAGCGGGGTGTCCGGGCTGGCCCGCTATCTCGTGGCCTCGACCACCCGGATCGCAGACCAGTTGGCCAGCAACGGAATCGACGCGCGCTGCGCACGCAGTTTCGACGATTACGACAAGGCCACCGAGATCAGCTTCGAGAAGGAAACCTGGTCGGTGATCAAGGGCCGCAGCACGTTCACCGCGGCCTACATCGCGCCCGGCGGCCCGGATGCGTGGTGGTCGGCACGCGCCGATCACACCACCACCCGCGTGCGCCTGTGCCCGGGGATGGCCCCGACCAGCACCGTGCTGCTCACCACCCTGTCCAATCCGACGACACCACGCGGCTTTTCGTGCCTCTACGGCGGCCAACGCGCGGCGCTGCAGGGCATCAGCCCGGTGACCGACAAGCATTACGACCTGCCGATCGGCTCGGCCGGCGTGCTCGTCGGCGAAACCTCCGACCGCTACCCGGTGTACATGCCGTTCGACAACGTCGACGTCAGCATCAACCTCGGCGACGCCCGACTGTTCACCCAGTTCGTCATCCGTTCGGCGGCGTCGGGCGCAGTGGTGACGCTCGGGCCGCAGATGCGCGAATTCGCCACCATGATCAACGGCCGCGTCGGACGCGTGCCCCGCGTCGCCTGGCCCAACGCCACGACCTACCTCGGACCGCATCAGGGTGTGGGCCGAGTGATCATGCGGCCCAACTTCATTGACACACCACGGCACCGCCAGCTGCCGATCACGTTGATCAATCCACGTGAAGAGAGCCGCTACCAGATGGCGCTGGAGCAATGACATCAAGCTTCCTGGGAGAGGGGTCCCAGAAGGGTCGGGAGGAATAGCTATGGCAGAAGAGTTGGCGGTCAAGGCCGCCTGGGACGGTCAGGGTTCGATATGACCGAGGAGATGCACCCGCAGGTGGCCGCGGTCCTCCGCCAGGCGCAACAATTGCAGTCCCTGATGGACGACCAACTGCACAAGATGAACACCGAAACGTTCACTGCGACAGACGAAGCCCAGAGCGTCGAGGTCACGCTCAATGGCCACCACCATCTGATCGACGTGTACATCAAAGATGGCTTGTTGCGGTTGGGCGCCCAGACCGTCGAACAACGTCTCAACGAGGCGATTCAAAAGGCCACGGCCGCAGCTACGACCTCGATCGAAGCCGACCGCGAACGGCTGGATGCGATGGTCGCGGAGCTGACCGCAGATGGGCCCCAGTTGGGCTGAGGCCGCACCACGTCATTGGGGGAGCTTGTCTCGCCCGGTCGCGTATAAGCCAGACCACACCTACGCGTCAGTCGCGCACACGAGGGGCGAGATGGAAAACTTCAGCAGACGATTTGGCATCACGCTCAACATAGTCCTTGCGGTGGTATGTGGTATCTGGACATTCGTCGCGATCAGACATTTGGCGTTCATAACAGCCGTGATCGCGGCAGGGTTAGGCATCACCTGGTTGTTTATCGCCAGCCAGTTAGCGGCATCAAAAAATGCTGCGATCGAAGCCGAGTTTGACGAAGCAGGAACATTGTTACGGCCAGATAGTCGCATAGAGGCGGCCCAGCGAAGATCGAACGGCGCCCTGGCACTGTCGGGTTTGTCGATGGTGATCGCATGGCTATCTGGCTTGCTCTACCTGCCACTGCCCGACGGAGTTGAACAAGTCTTCCCGATTGCCTTCGGCGCCACCGGCCTCGTTGCGGGATGGTTCTGGTTCGTTTTCAAAAGGCAAGGCGGCACCAGCTATCTGCTGCTAACGCCTGAGACGTTCAAATTTCCTAATCTCGGTTCCTTGAACTCAGGAAAGTGGGACGACATCGCCTCGGTGACTGACAGGCTGCCCGCCGAGGAACGCTTTTGGACCCCCATGGTCATCACCATGCGGGACGGTTCAATACTGACGATGGACTCGCCGGGCAGCTATACCCCGAAAGGTACGGCCCTTATCGAATTAATGCGATTCTATTGGCGCCACCCTGAGCAACGACACGAGCTCACCGACGGAGGCGCACTGGACCGGCTCCGAACGATGGAGCCACAGCGCAGCCCTCGCGCCAAGCCGTGACCGAATCAGGGCTTGGTCTCCGTTGCTCGAATTTGATGCGTTCCAGGGCACAGCCTCGGTGTTAGGGTCATCGGAGCAAACCCGTCGAACCGAGCTGGGCACGCAGTCCACGGCATCTTCCGCGAACGGAACACATCATGGGTAGTTTCAACGTTCTGAATGCGCTGTACATGGACAGCAACTATCTCTACGGCACGGCCGACCATGCGAACGGACTCAGTTCCAGCGTTCCCTGGGGAATGGCGGGTATCGCGAGCGACTTCACCGGAATCATGCAGACGGTCGCGTCTTTCGGTCCCGCTAAATTCGCAGCTGCCGCGGCAACGCCAATTATCAACGGTGGTCTGATCGCGCTGACTGTTGCAAGCAACACGCTCGGGTTCGGCCGGCCCGAGGATGGAGAACGATTCGGTCGAGGTGCCACAGCCTTCGACGATGCGCACTCTTCACTGCTCAATGCCGCGTCACCATCCGGCTGGGAGGGCGATGCGTCGGATGCGTACGGTGCCCGCACCGCCGAGCAACAGAACCGTGCGCAGAATATGGCAATCCAGGACCGCGCGATTCAAACCGTGCTTTTCAACGAGGCCGACCAGGTATCTAAAGCGCGCGATTTCGTTTCGAAACGACAGACAGCGCTCGCCCTGTGCGTTCCAGCAGCGATCGCAATTAAGTTCATGGGGCCTACCGGGCCAGCCGCGTCCTTAGCGTTTGAAGTCGCATCCGTGTTGGCAACCGTCCCGTACGCCATGGACCGTGTGGAGAACACGGTCTACGAAGCTAAAGCGAACGCCAGCCAAATCGAAAATATTGCACGCCACTACGACGATGTGTCATCAACCGCCGAAATACCCGGCGGCTTTGGCCCTCCGCCGCCGAGATAATCCCTCCCTCATGTCCGAAAATGTAAGGCTGCGTGATGACCCAACCTGAACTGAAGGTATCCGACCAGATCCGCTCCAAAGCCACTCCCCAAACCGAGGCGGCCTCACATATCGATGCGGCTAAATCAGCCCCCGACGGCGCTTCGGCCCATGTCTTCCAAAGCCACGGTCTCGTCTGCATGGCGACGGCGTCGGCACTGCGATCGGCTGAAGCTTCACGGCGCGAAGCTGCCGAAAAGATGCACCTGATCTCGACCGACCTTGCCGCCAAACTCGGAACCGCCGCCACAGACTACGAGACGACCGATAGCCATGAGAGCGGCAATCTCAACGGCCAGATGCACTCCCGATGAATGGATTTGGCTCGTGCCGATTTTCGATGCACGGACGCTGACCGCCGAATCGCCCGCTGCCGCACGACCAGCAGTGTGATCGTCCAGAGAACATCTCCGCAGTCGGGCGACGAAGCGGGCTGGATTGGTCGTGGATCCCGCCCCGCAGACGTCAATCAGCGCATCTTTAATTGAAGTCGCCTGGCTCGAATCAGGCTGAGGTAAGCACACTCGGGGTTTCGACGGGGGCCACCATTGACCTGTAGGGGTTCAGGACATCTTTGACCGTTGTCATCGGGACTTGGTTCACGAGCGGCCCACGCCTGCGACGGTGTCGCGGCGGTCAATCCAGACGTTCCTGAATCATTCCGACGTTGCGGCACGTGTCACGGTCGAGGTCCATCTACGCGCTGTCACCGGAGTCAATGACGGCGCACCCGTCAGCGAGGTAGCCGAACGCTACGGCGTCACCCGGCAGACGGTCACGGCGTGGCGCAAACGCTATGAGACCCGAGGTCTGGACGCCCTGGCCGATCGGTCCCGTCGCCCGCATTCCAACCCCGGCCGTATCGCTCCTGATGTCGAAGCGTTGATCTGCGAGATGCGCCGCCATCGCCGCGCTGGGGCGCCCGTCGAACCGCCTACGAACTGACACTCGAATCGGAGACCAGGCTCCGTCGCGATCCACGACCCACCGCGTACTGGTGCGCAACGGCTTGGTGAATAGCCGAGAGCAACAACATTAAACGAATCTACAAACGATGGGCACGAGAAGCGCCAATGCACCTGTGGCAACTCGATATCGTTGGCGGGGTGTTCCTGGTCAACGGGCGCGAACACAAGATGCTCACTGCCATCGACGATCATTCCCGCTTCGTTGTCGCCGCCGCGGTGTTGCCGGTACCGTCGGGTCCTGCGGTGTGCGATGCGTTCCTGGCCGCGATGGCCCGCTGGGGTGTGCCGTTTGAGGTGCTCACCGACAACGGGAAACAGTTCACCGGCAAGTTCACCCGGCCACTACCCGTGGAGGTTTTCTTCGAGCGGATCTGCCGCGAGAACGGCATCACCGCCCGACTGACCAAACGCCGCTCACCGACCACGACCGGCAAGGTGGAGCGGTTCCACCGAACGTTGCGACGCGAACTACTCGACGAGACAGGGGCATTCGAGTCGATCGAGACGGACCAGGCAGCGATCGACGAATGGGTACACGCCTACAACACTGTGCCCCCTCACCAATCGCTGGACATGGCCACCCCAGCGAGCCTGTTCCGCAGCCGAGCCGCCGAACCCGTTCCGCACCCTGCTACGGACACCGCCCGCCCGCCCCGACGAGCCCACCAGTTCCCTCCGAGAACAACCCGGGCGAACTGCCTCACCGGACTAGGATCTCGGTACCGCCGCAGCGTGCTTAGCCGTCCACCTTCATTCCCCCATCTGCCGGGATGGATCCCTATCGGTAACCACTAGATGTCCGATCGGTGTCCAATCACACTCGAACACATCGAACTCGATCCTTGGCGTCAATCCAGCCCTCTGGGCCGGCGGATGCGGAAGGGCACCAGATTGCCCACGCTGCAAAGCGGCTGTACTCAAGGCGAATGGCGTGGCGCACAGGGGGGTTCGATGAGGCTCGCCCCTCCGCATGCAGCTTCTCTTCTACATGAGGTGCGGCCTACTGCTTGCTGTCCTTCACGTCCTTACGCGCACGGCGACCGATGACGGCCTCGGTGTACGCGCGATCTTCCTTGTACAAGTCCTCATCCTCGGAAAGGTTGGGGTTGCGACGCTTTTCCTTGCCCTGGCCTTGACCGTGGCCGCCGCCCATACCACCCATACCGCCGCCCATACCACCCATACCGGCACCACCCGGGGCGCCAGTGGGTCCGGCGCCGCCGCCGCGGGCGCTAGCCGGAGATGCCGCGACAGTTTCTGCGCCGACGGCGGGGCCGAGTGGCCCAGCGGGCATACCGCCACCGCCGCCACCCATACCTCCGCCACCACCACCGGCACTGGCCGGCTTGAGGCTGGGTTCCTCTAGACCACCCGGCATCTCGGGCATGCCTTCGGTTCCCTTCGGAAGGCCACCCGACGGAGCGCCACCCGACGGAGCGCCACCCGATGGCGCGCCACCGCCGGAGGGTGCGCCGCCACTCGGTGAACCTCCCGAACCCTCACCCGCCGACGGATCAGCGCTGGCGGGTGACATTGAGGGCATCTCAGGCATCGGCGGCATCTCGGGCACAGCGCCTCCTCCCGGCGGAGGGGCACCGCCGGGCGGGGGGCCGCCACCCGGTGGTGGGGTGACGCCGGGTGGATTACCGCCAGGGCTTGTCGACGGCAACCCGCGAATTGACGGCGGCTTACCCGGCCTTATCTCCTGGAGACCGGCGCCATTCGCGTACTCACTCATCGCCTGCTCCGAACGCGTCTGGAAATACGCGTACAGACCCCCTTTTCCAACGGCTCCAATCGGCGTCATTACTGCCAATGTAGGGACGCTGTCGTATGTCGCCACGTCGTCCATCGTGGGGTGATCCGCGACCAGTTTCTCGTGCGCGGCGATTAACTTGTCCACCTGTTGGACCAATCTCCCGCACTCGTCGCCCATGTCGCCCCACCAGCTACCCAGGAGGCGCATAGCCTGCGTATATGCCTCGGCTGCAGTACCCTTCCCGTCCGGCGCAACGAAATCTTTTGCATGCGTCGGAAGCCATGTCTTATAGCTCTCCCAGTCATCCCGAAAACGCTTTAGCTCCGACGCGGCCGTATCTCCCGAATGGATGGCTTTCGCCACCGTTCGCCAATCGTTGAAGAAATCCCATTCCCCTGCGGGCGGGTACGGTATATCCGCAATGGCCGGAGCGGCGAGCATATCTACTGCGCTTGGAACCACGGTCTCGACCTCGTGCGATGGCCGAGCACGGTCGCGGTCGCTGTGCATCTGCTTGTCGAATGCTTCCTTCGACTGGCTGACAACCTTGTCGAAGGCATCGGCCGCGGCACGGAGGGCCGACCCCATCCGTTTCGACTCGATATCCCCGGCGTCGAGCATCCCCTTCAATGTGTCGGACGACGCTTGAAGTTGACTTATCGCAGCTTGGGTGATGGCCAGCTCATTTGGTGCCCCCGGCGCGGATACTCCAGTTGACGCTGACGCCGGAAACTCTTCAACTTTCGCGGCCGCCTGCTTCATTCCGTCGGATGTCCACCCCAACTCCTCTGCCACAGCTAGTCATCCTCCCTATGCCGATGACGCCGACCGACCGTCCCACGCGCCCCTCACGAAAAACGAAATGTCGGCCGAACAAGCCATACCGCTTTCTCGCGACAATCATAAGGGCCCGTCAGGGGCATGCAATGCGGCACTTTCTGTCCGCTCGACCTCAGCCGACCGTGCTTCGCATGGCTTTGCTAGATGCCGTCAATCCTGGCGCGAACAGTCGCAATCTACTCCGCGATCGCGTCAGCAACCAGCTGTCCGATGTGCTGCCAGTAGATGAAGTCGGCGACGGCCCGACGTTGCCCGGGTCCGTCCCCGACGGCGTGTGCCTCATAGACGGCCCACTCCTGGGCATGCGCTGCATACGCCAAGAATGCCTGTAGGTGCACCTGTCCGCGGTTGGAGGCGCCGCTGAACAACGGCTGCCACACCTTGTCCCACAGGTGCGATCGGCGGTCCTCGGGCGGATTCGAATCAACCGGCGCCGGCGGAAGAATCTTCACCAGGTCGCCATCACCGATTTGCGCCAGTCGACCGCTGATCTGCGGGGATATCACCTGCAGACGGTCACGGCCAGCCATCTTCCCTTTCGCCGGAATGTCCTCGGGCGCCAAAACTTCCTGGTGCACGCCGGAATCGGCGTTGGTGAACTGGTGCTCAAGCGCAATCACCGCTCGCAAGGTCGTGTCATTCTCCTGCGCCCAACGCTGCACTGCCAGAATCGGATACGTGGCCCAGGTGGCGCGCTCGGCAGGCGAGATCGACTCATCTGCGGAGACCATTACCACCTGATCGGGCAGATTGACTTGCGCGGGGAAGTAACCCAACCCGTAGTTGTTGGCCACCGCGATTCGCCCGTCCACGGTGACCGCCGTGATCCAGAAGAAGTTGAAATCTTCGACGTTGGCCATATCAGGAGCGTTGAGCGCCGCAGCGATCCTACGGGCCAATTCCAAGGGACCCGAGCCGGTCCGCTTCGCTGCGTTCTGTGCGGCATCGCGTTCAGCCCGCGCGGCCGACACCGGAATAGGCGCAACCTGGGCGCCGCCGGCGATGGTCGCCGGCTGCACGGGTCCGGGAGGCGGAGCAGCTGCCGTCGGCGGCGGAACCGGTGCGGCAGGAGGCGCTGTCGGCGGCGGACCCAACGGCGGCGATCCCATCGGCATTCCGCCACCCATGCCCATCCCGCCGCCTGATGCCGGAGCCTGCACCGGCGCAGCAGGTGCCTGTGCACTGCTGACGGACGTCGCAGCACCTGTGCTGGCTGGCGACATGGTGTCGCCGGCCGGCACCGTCGGAGACGGGGCCAGCGGAGGTGGCGCACTGCCACCCGCGGACGCGCTGTGAACCGGCGTGCCGGCTGAATCCGCAAGCCCCTGCGAAAATTGCTGTATCGGATCTACGGGCGCACGGCCGGCGAGCGCCTCAGCGCCTGCTGCTGCCTGCGACGGATCCAGCCCACTGCCTGCGCCCGATGCAGCGGATGCGGCACTGCTCAATGGGCCGCTTGCTGCGCTAGCGGCGCTGGACCCGCCCCCAGCTCCACCGAGGCTTGGAGCGCTCGGCGCTGTGGGGATAGATGGAGGCGCCGGACTTGTGGGCGGTTTCGTGCCGGTGCTGGTCTGGCCGATACCAGGCGAGAATAGGCCCGGCGCGTCCCCGCTGAAACCTTGAGAAACATCTGCCCCCGTGTTGAGGGTATTCAGCGGCGCATCACCTCCGCCCTCACCACCGCCCTCCCGACCGACACCTTCAGAAACATCCGCATCCGCCTTGAGGGTATTCAGCGGCGCGTCGCCTCCACCCCCACGCTCAGCCTCATTGGAGGGTCGGTCTTCTTGCTGCTCGGACCCGGGTTCCTTGTCGCGAAGATTGTCCGTTTGCGATGTCGGCCCCTGAGGCTTTGATCCCGATCCTTTACTGTCGGCATGCGTGGGTCCGGGCGCACCAGAGTTGGTATCAAGCGGCGCGGCATGACCATCATCGGGCTGCGCGTCGCCAGCTGTTTCGGCCCTCCCGCTCAGGCTACTGGCCAAGCCGTCCAAAAACTGTTTATTGGCGGCGTAGGCTAACTTGGCAATATTTTCCGCCGCTTGCGCCGCCTCGTCAGCGTCCGCATCCTTTTCTTTGGCCTTGTTCAAAAGGTCATTAATTGCTTGAACTTGCGTCTCGACGTAGTCAGCGATGGCCTTCTTTGCCATCCTTGTTGTCAAGAACGCAGTTCCACACCATTCAATCGCATCGGTGAACTGCTTCTCGATCTCCTGCATAGCGTTGCTGTGTTCCTCTGCTTTCGCAGCTGCGGCCGTGGCGCTGCCACCGACCCATACAAGAGGACCATTAAATATGCAGGCACGCACCGCATTCCAGTTTTCTCGCGCTGTAGCGGCCGCCGACTTCAGCGCACTCAGAATCCCTTCGCGCGTGGTGAATTCTGATTCATCGAAGTCCGGCCAAGCACCTGGTCCTACCATGATGTCGGCGTAGGGCCCACTGGGCTTCGCGATGGACCCGCCGCCCATTACCACGCTTAAGTCTGAAAGTTCGTCGATCAGTACGGGCCCAGGAGATGAGGGTGCGATCGCACTCATGACTGGGCCTTACATGCCCAATTGATCGCGTTGGCCAACGTCGTCGAGGTCAGCGGCATATAGCCGACATTAGGCGTGAAGGTCGGAATAGCCTGGACGTAGGCTCGCATATACTGCGCCGCAGTGACCGCTAGATCTTCCCAGACGGCATTGCCACTTTCGCGTCCTGCCCGTTCCATATTATCGGCATACTCCGTCAAAACCGGTACAACCGCGTCGATTACCGCCTTGTTCTCAGGGGTCCACTCTGTGGCACGAATCTGCGGATCAAGGTCGCCCCAAGCTTCTGTGCGACTGTCCTTATCAAAACGCTCGACCATATTGGTCCAATTAGAACAACCGCTGTCGTCAACCGCGAGGAATCCGTCCATAACGAGAGCGTCACCGCTCCCATCCTCGGAGGAACTTGACGACGGAGGCCGCGGAGCGGAAATTAGGGGCGCTGTTTGTTGCGCCCCGCGGTAATAGATAGCGTCACACACTCTGTTCAGAACAGTGAAAAATTGGTTAAACGCTGCTACGGTGGGCTTATCAGTGGCCGCGTAATTGGCAATAACACCAACGGTTTTCTGGGCGTACGCGCGTGCCTGAAGGTAGATCTGACGCATTGCCCGGTGCGGTGTCTGTTTAGCTAGGTTTTCCAGCTTCGGTATCGCGTCGGTCAACGCAGTGCTTTCGTTTTCAAATATTTCCCGCTGTTGCGGCGTCCAATCAGTAGCTGGAATCGAGTAATCCTGTTTATTCCATTCAGGCACCGCCGCATCAAGCCCGGACGAGACTTTTCCCCAAGCTTCACAGGTCGGATCTTCGGTGATGATGTTCGCCGGTCCGGTGTCATTGGCACTAGCGAATTCGGAAGCACCGTTTGCGGTGTTGGACGGGCCGTTACCCCCACTTGAATCGGGGCGGAGGATGAGAACAGTGCCGACAACGCTGAGAGCAATGACGGCGATGAGCGCCAGACCGATCAGGATCCACTTACCCTTGCCACCACCGTTATTCGACGGCGGCGGAGGGCCCCCTCCCCACGACTGCTGTGGCCAGGGCGCTCCAGGCTGCCCGTACTGCGTGCCACCCTGCGGATGTCCGGCCGGACCACCAGCGTATGGCTGCTGGGCACCAGGACCTTGTGGTGGCCCACCCCATTGCGGTCCACCACCCTCGGAGGGCTGTGGACCATACGGACCCTGGGGAGGAAGCGTCATCACCAAACCTTCACGTCAAGAGCACTTAAACGGTCACAACAACACTGAAGGATCAACCGGCGGCCGCGGCTGCTGGACGGGCGCAGCCTCTACCGTCGGGCCAGAGGGTGCAGGAGCCGCCGGCGATTCGGCTACCGGAGCTCGCTCCGCGGCACCGTCGGGTGCGGCCGCGCCCTCTCGCTGCTCATCCGAATCCTTCCGCTCGTCCCGGTCGTCGCGCTCACCCCGGTCGTCGCGATTCTCGTCATCCGGGGCGGCGGACTGCTCAGTATCTGGCTTCGGCCCAGTGGCACCGGTCCCCGAACCCTCTGCTCCGCCAGCACCGCCTTGGCCGAAACCACCGCCCATCTGACCAAGCTGCTGCACGCCCTGCATGATCGTCTGTGGAATCTGCCCCAACTGCTGAGCCATCTGCATGGGTATTTGACCCAATTGCTGCGCCATCTGCATCGGCATCTGCATCATCTGACCGAACTGACTCATTGCGTCCGTCGCCCCGCCGCCGGCACTCCCGCTTGACGTGCCGAACTGCGAATCGAACTCGGCCAAACGAGCTTTGAGATCGGTGTGCGCCTGCTGATCGGTCTGCTCATACCGATCAGCTGCCACGCCGATATTGGATGCAGTCGTTCGCGCGTCATTCCTGGTGGTTGGCAACGACTGATGCAACGGCGCTTCGATTTCGTTCGTGCGACTCGTCAGCGCCTGCGCCAATCGATCTTCACCAAGCGACGGGAACGCACTTGGTGCATCTGGGAGCGCGTCGGCAGCGTCCTTGAAGCCCAAACTACCCGCCCGCAGTTCTGCGACGTTGACCCGCATCTCGGTCATCAGACACCCCCATCAAGTAGACGCGAGGAACCCACTGCCACGCACCAACCGCCGGACGTAAGGTCCAGCGGCGCGGCGCGGCGCGGCCGCCAAAACACATCATTTCAGCGGCGACCGCCATGGGCCCCTCTACCACTAGTCCAGAAAAATGCTACCCGAGGCCGGAGCAGGTCTAGGGCACGAAATTATAGAGGTCAGTGCTCACCGCACCAGTTACCTCACTACTCCTGCAATTCGTCTGGGTTGCCTCGTATACAGCGAGTCAGTGGTGGTGTTCGGAGTGGCGCGCGATGAGTGCCAGTTCTGCTTCACCGGCCTGTTCGGGGGTCGCGTAGGGCATGTTGGTACCGACGAAGTCCCGTGCCTCACGGAAGTCCATGCCCTGTTCGACAAGCATGTTGACGACGCCGATGTGCATCACGGCTGTTGCGCGCTTGGCGGCCACGCCGGCCACGAACCGGACCTCGTCAGCCAATTGGGCCTCGGTCAGCGTGGTCACCTTCGGGTCTAGATCCACCCGAGCAACCGAGCCATTGAGATACGCCGTGACGGTGACACTGCCCGGTGGATTGATGGCCTGTACCACCGGAACCGGCTCCGCGTCCTCAGCCTCGGCTTCGCTATCGATAACACCGAAGCCGTCGTCCTCGACTTCTTCGGCTTCGTAGTTGGCATAGTCATGGACCGCGTCGAGGCCAGTGCCGTGGTCGACGTCCTCGTTGGTCCGGTAATCCGGGAGAGCGTCGAGGTCGGTTGAACTGTCATCAAAGGCGGGGGTGTCAAAGTCAATAGCGGCGAGGCCATTGTCGTCGATGTCGTCCCAGTCGTCCGGCCCGTGAGGCGTCATACGTCAGTCATACCTGTTCCGGTCTAGCCACTGAATACCCGATCATCGCGGATGCATCTGCTTTCCGAGGTCGGCTCCGGATCGAGCATCGGTGCTCTGATACTGCGTTGCTGCGACATTAAGCTTCTCCGACATGGCGTTGGACACTGACGCCATCGCGGCGCACGCCGCCTCGCGGGCCGCATTTGCCTGGGCCAGTGCAGCGATGCTGGTCACACAGATCACGCCGTGGTTCACCAGCATGGCTTCGCTGACACCGTCGGTAATAGTCGCTCCGACCCTGATGGAGCCTTCCGCAGCGCGTTGGCGGCCGGATAGTTCCAAGACGTAGGGGGCGGTGACTCCGAGTATGCCGTCAGACATCTATCGATCCCTCTCCAGTTCCTGTCGACGTGCCGCCGGACGGGCTCCACGGGGTGGACGTTGTGTTGCCACTTGGTGGCGACATGAATGCTGGTGGCGCTCCGGCCGGCTTGGCCCCCACTGCGACCTCTTGGTAGGCGTTGGCGGCTGTTCGGAACTTCTGCGCGTTGTCCATCGCCAGGTATTGCATCGTCGTAACCGCGCCGAATGCTGGAGGCATCGCTATGCCGACCGCACTAAGTTCGAACGCCATCTGGTTCGCCGGCCCGGTTGGCGGGACCTTCCCGATAACAATTGCTACCGGGATGCAGGCGGTCAGGTAGGTCGCCGCGATGTCGAGGACCATACGTGTTCTCGTGATCTGCTCTGCCTGGTTGGCGATGATGCTCTGTACGTCTGAGTCGATCTCGCCCATCGTCGTGGCACGCTCCTGCTGGCGTTCGTTCTCGCCGGCGTAGGCATTCGCCCCTCTGCCATGCCACAGATCGGTAGGTGTTGCGCTCTTCAAACTGTCGGAGATGGTGTTGAAGTGCTCGGCGCCCTTCCCGAAACGGTCGCCCGTCTCTGGGTCTTCGAAGCCGCACGTCAGTTGCATCGTGTTGATCGCGAGAAGGGCCGCGCCGATGATGGGCGTCCCAAACCCTTGAATCTTTGGCTTCAGTGACTTGTACGAACTGAACTCGGTTGGGGAAACCTTGAATAGCTTTTTAGCGCCATACTCGCCGATCATCTGCGCCCCGCCGATTACATCGGCACCAAGGCCGGCCTGGGCTACCGCCGCATCGACCGGGTCTTCCTCATCCTTGGCGTTCCAGTGTTCATAGGCCCCTTTTCCTGCGAAGGCGACCTCAATGACCTTCTGGACGTGCTCCAGCTTGCTCATTTGCCCCCATTTCCACGACTTGGCAAGCCTAACAGCGTGTTTAGGGGCGTTGGTGCATCAAATTGAGCACTTGGCACAATGTCCCTCGACGCAACCTAGCTAGACTGCGGGAATGCTCGTTCTGGGGGATGCTTTCATGTCGCTGTCGGCACGTAGCTGGCCGGACACTCCCGGAGAAGCATTGGCTCGCTTCATCGCTATATGTCTCTTAATGGCGATAATTCTGCCCTCCGCAGCTGGGCTCTTGTGGTGGTTCAATACGAACCGGCCAGCGGCGTACCGGCGGCGCCTAGAGCAGGGATCGGCGGAGTTCCGTGTCCGTTGGCCCGCTGACCAGCTGGGCTACGCACCCTACGGCGAGTTGGACAAGGAAGCGCAACGGTGTTGGATGATCCTTCTTCTGCTCGAGGAGGGCATGTTGGTCGCCCGCGATAGCGAAAAGCGTGCGAAGGACATTGCCGCCGTGCGGCATTGGATATCCATCGTAGTGGCTGCATTGAACGCAGCTGCTGCCCGTGATCGGCAGGCCGCCGTTGCGGAAGGGTTCAAGTGACATGGGTGCCGACTTCGACCTTGGCTCCTTCATTGAAGGATCCGTTCCCCTTGCAATCATCGGACTAGTAGCGGGAATCGGGGGTACTGCGTTCTTCTTCGGGCTCGATTGGTACAGCAGAAGGTCGTCGTATCGAACCCTCGCCAGGCTGTATACCCACTCATCGGCATTCTGGGCGCGGTGGCCGGGCGATCGTGTCTGGATGGCGCCGTACGGCGAGTTGGTCGCCGAAGCTGACCGATGCAATGAGCTCATCGGATACGTCGGAGAAAAACGAATGAACCTCGGCCTGAAAAGGGGGTCGGCGAAAAAGCAGGCCAAAGCCATACATGCTGAGTTTCGTCAGCAAGTAGAACGCGAAGAAGCCATGTACCAGGGGATTCTCGCCACCCTGCAGAACGCCATGAACTACGCGGTCGCACGAGGCAAGGGTCCACCGCCACCGCCCGGTAGGTCCTGAATCCTCCGGGTGACACGACAATCAGCGGAAGCGTCGACAGCGGCACAATTCGCCACCAACTTCGCCGGACACTTCAGCACCGTGGTCTGTGTGGCCGGTGGCGCAAGACCGCGACCATTTGGGAATTGACGCCCCAAGAACCGATCATAATTTCGGCGTACTTACCGTTTAGCTTCGATCTTTGAGCCCGCCCCAGCATAAGTTATAACGCCAACTAGACTGCCGCCATGCTGGCCGTAGCTGTAGCGATTGGACCGCTGTCTGGGCGTAGTTGGCCTGATACTCCGGAAGAGGCATTGGCCAACCTGATCGCCCTCATCTGCGCCGTCGCCACTGGCGCAGGATTGGTGGTTTTAGTGGGATGGTTCCTCCGGTGGTGGTGCTTCACCAACCGGCCGAGCGCCTACCGTCGACGGTTGGAAAAGCGATCGGCTGAGTTCCGCGCGCGTTGGCCACAGGAGCAACTGGGCTACGCGCCTTACAGTGAGTTGTGCGCGGAAGCGCAACGGTGCTGGGCGTTGGTTTTTGTGCTTGAGGATTCAGACAATCCGAAAGAACAACCACCCGGCGCCGACAGTAGCGATCTTCCTGCATTACATCATTGGATCGACATCGTAATAGCAGCGCTAAACTCGGCCGCTGAGCGCGAGCGACAGCCTGCAACTGGGAGGAATTCCCAGTGATATCTGCTGCTCAATTTGACCTGCGCTCCCAATTTGAAGGGCCAGTTCCCTTTTTGATCACCGTTATTCTGATCATCGGGATCACATGTGCGCTCATATTTTTTGTGGGGGCATGGTATTCCAAGAAGTCGGAATATCAAAAGCGGGCCCGTCTGTATACATTCTCGTCGGCGTTCTGGGCCCGGTGGCCGGGCGAGCGGCTGTGGGTGGCGCCATACCCCGAGCTGGCTGGTGAAGCGGCCCGGTGCGAGGACATCCTCGCAGGAATGGGCTTGACACCGCCGCACTATGAGCACGAACAGAGTGAGCCAGTTATAAAGGCCGAGGATGCACAAAGGGGCGATCAGCGCGTCGACCGCGATGGAGCCAGTTTCCTGGCTAAACGTGGCGTCGTGCTCCAAGCGATGACCCACGCGATTGCACAAGGCAGGGGTCCGCAGTCGCCACCTGGCACGCCGTGAACTGCTGGTGACACCACGATCAGCCCCGGGCAATGTCCCATGCCGTGAAGCCCACCTACTCCATAGGCTCGTCGTCGACCTTGGCACCAAACTTGACGTTGCCGTCCTCGACCGAGTTGGCCGTGACAGTCACGCCATATTTGGTGTCGCCGACAGTCAGCACGCAACGCTGAGTAGCACCGACTTTGGCCGGAAGATCGTCATCACACACGACGGAATCGGCCTTGGAGCCCGCCTGCGCCTCAAGTTTTTGCTTCACGACCTTCGCCAGCTTGTCCTTGTCGACGCCGGCGGTCTTCCCGATCTCGACGTGACCAGAACACGCTCCGAGCAGTCCGGCCGCGACAACCAGCGCCGCCGCGGCAACCACGCGAATATTCAACGTCGCCTTCATGTGTTTCCCCCCTTGATAGGCAATTGCCCACAGTCAACGGGTATCAGGGCCACAGCGACCCTGATACCCCCGACCCGAAAACATCAGTGCAAGCGCAAGTTCCGCAGCAGGTCGTACACGCCGGCGATCCACAGCAGCAGTGGAATCACCGCGGCGATGGCCGCACCGTCGGTCAGCTCCAGAATTCGTTTGGTCACCGGGGACACCCGGCGCACGCCGTCGGTGGCACCGACCGCGATCACTGCAACCAGACCGAGCACCGTGTAGATCGCCAGCACCAGCCAGGCGTTGCCCGGATTCCACAGGCAAAGCCGCACCATCACCCCGGTCGGCACGGCAATCGCAGCCGCCAGCAGCGACCACGAGCACCATCGCTCGGCGTACAGCCGGGACCGGAAGCCACAGATCACGGCCACCAGGGCCGCCACGATCATGCTGTGGATGAAGAAATGCCCTTGCACCACAACCGCAATCGCACCGACCGACAAGATCAGGGCACCAGCCGCAAGGAAACCGATCAGGAGTTGACGGGTCAACAAGCTGCGTTCCTGCAGTCGCGCCGCCGATTCCGGCACCGAGGCGATAATCGCCTTCCATGTGGGCGACGCCTCGTCCACCTCGTCGGGCGTGATCACCGGATCGAGCAGTTCATCGTTGGACACCGACTCACCTGGCGCCGGGATCGGCGGAAGCGCGATACGGGCCACGGCCACAGTGAGTTTGGCGGCGTTGGTCACCACGACCAGCCCGAAGGCGATCGCTCCGGCGGGCACCCATTCGGCGCCGCCATACCCGACGGTGATCGCGGCAGCCGTGACGGCGATCGCCAACACGGCCAGGAATGAGGCGACATCGGCCCGCCGACGTGGCCCACCACGGGTGGCCAAGGTCAACAGCAACACCACCGCACCGGCGCCGGCCAGTTGTGGTGCCCCAAGCGAATCCGCGTCATAGGGCAATGGCACGGCCAGGGCCGCGGCACCGGCCAACACGATCACCGAGGCCAGCAGCAGGCTCTCGGCCAGATCGAAGTTGTCGTAACGATTCTGCGCGGCGAAGCTGCCGCCGAGCAGGCCGAACCCGAACAGTGCGAGCGCCACCGCCCACCACCAGCCTTGGCCTGCGCCGTCCCATGACACCAGCGCCATGACGGTGATGGCAGCGGAAACCACCGGGATGGCCACGCCGACAAAGCGATTCAGCGCCCTGCGGTCGAACACCGGTGACTCGTCGAGCACCGCGATCGCGTCGATCACGTCCTCGACCAGGGGACGGTACCGCTCGGTGCGGCTGACCGACACCAGGGTCAGTAGCGATCCGTCGACCACGCCGGCGTCGTCGAGGGACTCGTCGGCCTTCAACGGCGGAGCGCCCGGACGGGCAAATGCCCACATGCCCTGTTCGGAGAAGTCGAACCCGGCGAGGGTGTCTTTCGGGGTGTCCTCGAGCAAATCGCCGAGCACACTGACGGTCTCGTCGATGTAAGTCTCGATGGGCGCCGCGGCCGGCAACACCAGGTCGGTCAGCCTCTTACCGGTGAGGATGGTGACCCGGGTGGTCGACGGCCGGCCAGGCGCCGTGCTCGAGGGGTCAGCGGCGGCAGTAGTCGCGGTCACCGCCGTTCAAGCCTGTCGAAATCGTCGGACAGGGCGGCGGCCAATTCGGTGATGCGCCGCTGGAACGTGTCGCTGAGCAGGTCGAGCTGAATCTCGGTGCCTTGGGCAATGTGCTTGTCCCACGGCAACACGATGACACGACCGGGGGGCACGTGGCGCTCGAATTGCTGCACCAGATCCTCGACATCCACATTGGGCTTACCCGGCGTCACATGGTTGATCACCACGCAGGACCGGCCGAGCAGATCCTGATATCCGTTCTGGCGCAGCCAGTCCATCGTGATGGCGGCCTGCCGGGCCCCGTCGATCGAGGCGCTGGCCACGATGACCATGCCCGAGACGGTGGAAAGCACACCGCGAGAGGACTTCTGGAACAGCCCCGCCCCGCAGTCGGCCAGCACCAGGTTGTAGTAGCGCGACACCACGGAGGTGGCGCCCTTCCAGTCCTCGTCGTTGAACTCGCGCTGGGCCCCGCTGTAGTCCTCGGACGAGAGCACCTCGAGGTTGGAGCCGTTCATGCTCGTGTAGGCCCGAATGTCGTTGTAGCGGGACAGTTCCTGATCGGCGAGCAGATCGGAGATGGTGGCGGCGGACTGACGTCCGGCCCGGTCGGCCAGGTTGCCGCCGTCCGGGTCAGCGTCGATCGCCAGGATGCGGTCGCCGCGGACCTTGGCCATCGCCGATCCGAGGGCGACGGTGACGGCGGTCTTGCCGACGCCGCCCTTCAGCCCGAACACACCGATCTGGTAGGAGTCGCGGGCGTTGCGCCGGATCCGGTTGTGCAGTTCGAGTTCGTAGATCTCGTCGGGCGACAAACCAAGGTTGATCCGGGTGGTCAGGTAGAGCCAGTGACGCCAGCCGCGCTGCGACGGCATCTTCACCCCGGTCTTCACCCCGACGTGCGAGAGCGCATCGATCGCACGGTGGTTGCCCATCGAGGCGGCCGAGGTGGGGCCGGGCGCGGCCGGGGTCGGAATCGCCTGTCCTGCCCGCCACTGACCGCTGACCTCAGGGTCGATATCGGCGAACTGCGAGGGCGCGGGACCGGGTGCGACGCGGGGCGCCGGACCGGGCATGGACCGGGCCTGCTCGTGCCGCGCACCTTGGCCGAACTGCTGCTGCGGCGCCCGCAGCATGGAGTTCTGCGGCCACTGCGGCGCGGTCGCCGGGGGCTGCGGCATCGGCGCAGGCATCTGCGGCGTGGTTTCCGCGTGCCGCGGCTGTGCGGCAGCCTGAGTCTGTGTGGGTGCGGTGGGAGCCACCGGCACATCCGTGGAACTGGTTTCCCCGACCGGAACGGGCGGTGGCGGCGCGGCTGCGGCGGCCTTCAGGATGGCATCTCTGTCCACGATGGCGGTGGCATCGTCGACCGGTTTACCCGGTTCCGACGAGTGGAAGAGCCGGTCATAGTCGGCCGACATGGGGACCCCTCAGATAGTCAAAACAGATGGTTAGATCTTTACACCCAAGCACAAGTGGTGGGCGGGTTCGGCCTATCCCCGATAGACCGTTTACCCGCCCACCAATGCATGCGTGCGTGTTGCCCGTTAACTAGGCAAACATTCCCGTGACGCCGGCTTCGGTCTGGGACATGGTCTGCCCCGCCTCGCTGATCGTCTGGGCCAGGTTCTGCAGAGCCTGGTTCAGCTCGTTGGAGGTGTTGTCCCAACGGGTCTGCACGGCCTGGTAGGCCTCCGAACCCGAGCCGCCCCACGCCGAGGCGAGCGAGGCCAGCGAGCCCTTGCCCTCGTCCAGCAGCCCGGCGGTGGTGCCGACGGCGCCCTGGATCTCAGCGGAGCCGCCCTCGATGCCGGCGAAATTCCAAACCTGTTCGCTCATGTTTTCAGTCTCCGTTCTTGAAGGTCAGTAGGTCAGATGTTCATCGACGAGGCCAGGTTGCCGGCCTGATCGTCATCGGTGCTGGTGTACTGAGTACCCGAGGTGTGGATGTTGTTCGAGATGTCGTTCAGTTCCTGGATCTGCTTGGCAGCAGCCTCGTGGAACCGTGCCAGCGCCGACTGAGCGGCGGTACCGGCCTGGCCGACCATCTGGGCAGCCAAGGAGCTACCGGTCGACTCGACCTGAGCGATGACGCTCTTGAGCTCACCCGAGATGCGCTCGAAATTAGCAGCCTCCTTGGCGAGGACGGCGGCATCTGTATTCATCTGTGCCATGTTGGATTTCCCCTTATTTTCCCTTTGTCCTCACCAGTGATGATTGGCGAGTCCTCCGGCCGGGTGGCCGGAAAGTCTTTGTGGTGGACGACTTACCAGTCGTCGTCCTCGTCTAGTGATTCGTCGTAGGTGAGTGCAGTCGGTGACACCAACCCGTCCTTCGTGCCGCCGCTCTTCTCTTCTTTGTTCTTGGCCGCGTGCACCGGTGCCCCGCTGCCGCCTCCGGAGCCGCCACCGACCGGCGCCACCGGACCTGCCGCACCCGAGGCCCCGCCGAGGGCCGGCTTGGCCTCACCGCTGATGCCCAACATGCTCGACAACAGCGCAGTCCGCGGCGGAGATCCGAGTGCGCCCGGCAGCGACGCCGCCCGCACCAGACCCGCGCCCGAGGCCGGCCCCGTACCACCGGCCAGCGGATGGTTGGAGAACGGCATCGCCCCGATCAACCCGGACTGCATCCCCTGCTGGCCGCCGCCCATGCCGGCGAACTGACTCACCATCTGAGTCACCTGCTGCAACGGCTGCGTCAGCGTCTGCATCGGCGACTGGAGCATCTGCGGAATCTGTCCCGCCAACTGCCCGGCCTGTTGCCCCATCTGCATGACCATCTGCATGCCCTGCTGCATGGGGTTCTTCTCGGACGGATCCTGCTCCTGCCGTCCGGCGTTCTCACCCTTGCCTGCCGCGCCGACCGCTCGCTGCTCGGCGTGGTTCACCTGGGCGGCGACGTTGCCGGAGACCAGGGCCACCGACTCGATCGTGGCCTTGGCGCTGACGCCCTCGATGATCGCGTTGCGCATCAGCCCTTGGGCCGTCCGCGGCGCCGTCGACGCGAGCGCCGCTGCTGCCGTCGTCTCACCGACCCCGGGCAGCACGATCGGCGTCATCGGCATGATCGGCTCGAACAGCAGGTTCATCGTGGTTTCGGCGTGGTACGCCTCCATCACGGTCGCCGCCAGTGCCCACATCCGCGCATAGTCCATCTCGTTGAGGCCGATCGGCATCGTGTTGATGCCGAGGAAGTTGGTGGCTTCCAGGACCCCGTGGGTGATGTGGTTCTGCTCGATCTCGGGAATTTGCGGTGTCGCCGCCATGGCCGTCGTGTATGACGTCGCCTGCGCACTGGCCTGCAGCGCACGCTTCTGTGCCTGCAGCGCCAGCATGCGCAGCCACACGATCATCGGCGTCGTGGCCGAAACGGCCCGCTCACTGGCCGTCCCGCTCCACACCGACATGAGGGTGTTGAGCGCGGCGGCCAGCTCGTCGGCCTGGGTCTCCAGCAGAAGGGCCAAAGCCTCCCAGCCGCTGGCAGCCTGCAGCATCGGCGCCGGGCCGGCGCCCAGCATCAACCGTCCCGTGTTGACCTCGGGGGGAAACGCCCCCCATGTCGGTATCAAGACCGCTGGAACCGCAACCATGGCTGGATGACCCTATTTCTGACGAATTTGCTCGCGACCTGTTACAGCGTGGTTGCCTGGGCCGCGTCGACCGCGTTGTAGATACCCGCGATCTCCTGGAAGGCAGCGCCCGCCCGGGTGAGTTCCTCCTGGGCGAACGAGTTCGCCGTCAGAGCCTCGACACCCTCGCTCGCGAAGGCCATGGCAGCCAGTGCCGAGACCTCGTCAACACCGGCCGGAACCAGCGCGGTGACGGCCGCGGCAGCGGTCGTGCCACCGGCCAGACCACGGGCTGCGTTTGCGATCACCTGTGCTGCAACAGCTTCGGCGCCTGGGTTGTGCATCAACGGTTGCATTTGCTTGCTCCCCTGTTCGTTTCCAAATGCACGGGGACAAGCACTCAAAGCCGACGTGACAGAAAGTTTGCCAAGCCGTCCAGGAACCTGTCCCCCGATTCCTTTGCTGACGGGCTGCCGCCAGCGTTGCTGAGTGCGTTGTTTAGATACTAACTGCCCTATTGGGGTGCTGCGAACACTTCTTCGTCGGGTGGATCGACATAGGCCGCCTGAATGACCTCCTTGCCGTCCGGACTGACCATGAACGCCTGGCCAGGTGGCCTTTTCTTGACGATGATCTCCCGTGACGGGAAGTCGTTCTTCTCGCCGGACAGGAACAACGTCGGTGAACCGGCGCCGTAGGCGGCACCGACGAATTTGTCCATCGTCGCGCGGTGGGCGAGGCTCATCTGGCACGTCACGATGATGTGCAGGCCGATGTCAGCGGCCGCCGGGAGTAACGGGCCCAACGGCGCCATCGGCGACATCATGCCCGCTGCGGCGGTGATCATGTGCCAGTCGTCGACCAGCAGCACGATGTCCGGACCGCTCCACCACGATCTCGCCCGCAGCTGCGCGGTGGTCAGATCCGGCGGCGGCAACCTCTTCTTCAGGTTGACCGCCAGCGCCTTGATCGACTCCTCGAGCGAGGCGCTGTTGCGGTTGATGGCACCGGCGGCGAGCAGATGCGTCTCGGGCACCGCGTCCAGCAGACCCGACCGGTAGTCGGCCAGCATGAACCTGACCTGGTCCGGGCTGTTGCGGCTGCAGATCGCCTTGGCCACCGCATGGGCGATGGTGGTCTTGCCCGACTTCGGCGCACCGAAGATCAGCTGATGCGGCGTCTGATGCATCTGGTTGTACGCCACCGTGAGGTCCGACTCGCGCACACCCAGCGGCACGTGCCAGCGGGTCCGGTAATCGGAGTCGGGTCCGGGCGGGTTCGGATCGAGCTGATGCAGGTAGATCCGCTCCGGCAGCACGCGCACCTGCGGTGCCTGGTCGGTGTACCGCGACGACACCTCCTGCACGCCCGCCGAGATGGCGTCGACGATGTTGGCGGCACTGTGGATGCCGTCGAGGCGGGGCACCCCGATCATCAGGTGGTGCTTCTCCAGCGAAACCGCCCGGCCGGGACGGTTGGCGGGGATGTCCCGGGTGATCCGGTCGATCTGGGTTTCGTTGACGTCACCGAGGCGAAACTCGATCTTGGTGCCCAGGTAGTCACGCACACGTGACTTGAGCTCGGTCCAGCGCGGTGTGGAGATGATGACGTGCACGCCGTACGCCAGGCCCTGGCCGGCCAGATCCTGCACGGCCGGCTCCAGATCGGGGAATTCCGCCACGAACGCCGGCCAACCATCGATCACCAGGAAGACGTCGCCGAACGGATCCTGGGCGGCCGGGTTCTCGGGATCCTCCCGCATCTCGCGATAGGACGCGATCGATCCCACGCGGTACTGCTTGAACACCTGCTCGCGGGCCCTCAGCACGGCCTTGACCTCGGCCACCACCCGGTTGACCCGGTCCGGTTCGGCGCGGGTGGCCACACCGCCCACGTGGGGCAGGTCCTCCATGTACATCAAGCCACCACCACCGAGATCGATGCAGTAGAACTGCACCTGCCGCGGCGTGTGGGTGGCGGCCGCCGAGAGCATCAGCGTCTGCAGGAAGGTCGATTTACCCGTCTGCGGGGCACCACCGATCGCGATGTTGCCGCCCGCCGCGGAGACGTCGACGCCCCAGATGTCCTGTCGGTGCCGACGCGGCTCGTCCATGATCCCCAGTGCAAACCGCAGCGGCTTGCGCTGGTAGTCACGCTCGATCAGCTCGTTGACCGGGGTCGGATCGGTCAGCGGGGGCAGCCACATCTTGTACGCGCGGCTCTCACCGGTGCCCAGTTGCCCGAGCACCACCTCACGCAACACCCGGGGCTCAGCATCTGTGGACATCAACTCACCGCCGTATCAAAAATCGGAGTTGTGGTGAACTGGTGGATCCGCACCCGCGTCTGGCGCTTCGCCCGCGGCTTGGCCTCACCGTCCACGGAATCATCCACCTCGGGCACATAGTTGGCACCGGTGTAGAGGGTGCTGAACTTGACCGGATCCTCCATACCGACCCGCAGGAATCCGACACCGCTTTCCTTGTTGGTGATGTACTGCGCCTCGGGCGTGCCGATCACCGCCTTGGACTCGGCAGAGCTGGTGGTACGCAACGCGATTCGGTACGTGAGGTTCGGCTCGAGCTTGTCGATGCGCACACCGCCGGTGTTCAGCGACTGCGTGGCCAGCAACAGGTGCACGCGCAGCGAGCGGCCCACACGACAGATGCGGTCGAACAACCCGATGAAGTCGGGATGGTTCTGCAGGAGCTCGGCGAACTCGTCGACCACCACGAACAACGTCGGCAACGGCGGAAGGTCCGCACCGCGCTCGCGGTGCTTCTCGTACTCGGCCACACCCGAGAGCGCGCCGGCGGCCCCCACCTGCATACCGGCCTGACGCAGGATCTGCTGGCGGCGGTCGAGCTCACCGGTGAGCACCTCGCCCATACGTCCGACGAGCTCGGCTTCCTCTTCCATATTGGTGACGACGGCCGCGGTGTGCGGCAGCTTCTCCATACCCAGGAAGGTCGAACCGCCCTTGAAGTCGGTCAGCAGCAGGTTGATCTGATCGGGGTGGTGGGTGGCCACCAGCGACAGGATCATGGTCCGCAGGAACTCCGACTTACCAGAGCCGGTGGTACCGATGAGCATGCCGTGCGGGCCGGCTCCGAACTCGGCGCCTTCCTTGATGTCGAGGGTCATCACCTCGCCGGTCTTGAGCTCGTGACCGAACGGGATCTTGAGCCGGTCACGGTCGGTGTCGGCGAACATCCGCCAGCGCGCCGGGGTGACCTCCTCGACCGACTTCGCACCGACCAGGTGGTGCCACTCTTTCGAGACCTTCTTCTGCACCCGCACGTTCTTGTCGATGATCGTGCCGGTGATCGACCAGCCGGCCAGCTTACGGGCGAGTCGGGTGGCCTGCGCCGGCGTCATCCGGTCGACCACCCGGGTCACCTCGCGGTAGTTCTGGTTGGGCAGTTTGTCGTCGCACGTGGCGTCGGCGTCGACGCGCAGCCGGTAGGCCGAGCCGCGGTGGTTGCCCAGCGTGAGCACCGTGACCCCGGCCCGTCCGTCGACCGGGAAGCCGGCCTTGCCGCCGGTCAGGTCGACCACGATGACGTAGGGACCGCCGGGGGCGGCGTCGGCGCTGTGCGGGCCGCGGGCGGTCAGATCGCTCAACCCGTCGGGACGGGTGTAGACCAGCCGGGTCGGCCCGGCAGCATCGGTGTCGGTCTGGTGCTGGGTGTGCGGCAGCCACTTCAACCACGACCACTTCGGGTCTTCGGGGTTGTCGGTGAGCACCCGGATCTGCAGCAGGTCTGGCGGATGGAACACCGCCAGGTGGCAGATCATCGCGGTCAGCAGTCCCGCCGCACCGTCCGGGTCGCCACCTACGGCGATGGTCGGAAACGTCCGCAGCTGAACGAGTTTGGGGCAGTCGTGGATCAGACCGTGGGTGCGCAGGAACTTCGTCACCCACATGTGGCTGACCGGCTCCAGGTGCGGCTGCGGCGCGCCTTGCGGACCGGCCAGCTCACCACTGGTGTTCGGCTTGAGCAGCCGGTCGACGGCGATCTCGGAACCGATACCGATGCGGGTCGCGGCGTAGAAATCCGAGTTCGCCTGCCGTGACCACTGCCGGTGGGTGCCGATGATCGACAGCAGATCGTCGGGATGCGGTGCGTGGTAACCGAAGAACGACACCTGCGCCGACGCCGACGACGTGACGCGGTTGCGCAGCCCGGCCAGGTACCGCAGGTACTCCTTGCGGTCGGCGTTGATCTCGGGAACTTTCTTGCCACCGGCGCCGCCACCGGACATGAAACCGACGGTGCCCATGATCATCATCAGCGGCATCATCAGCATGTACGGCGACAGCTGCCGCACACCGGTGAAGATCATGATCGCGATCATGCCGAGCATGCAGCCGCCCATGACCCAGGGCATGGCCTTCTGCATGCCTGAGGGCGGGATCTCGATCCCGAGGTCATCCGGTGGGGCGACGTTGATCTCGCCCGGTGTCAGCCGCGGCCCCCGCTTGATCGTCGGGGTGAACTTCTTCGTCGTCATGAGCCTTGCTTACTTTCGACTTTGCGCGGGTTCGGGTCATCCGGAAGCGTGTCGTGCTCGATGAGCGCGGCTTCCTTCGACAGCACCGGGCCTTCCACCAGCAGCCCGACGACCTGCCATGGTGCGTTCACCGCACCGGACAGGCCCAGATTCTTCGCGGCGTCGTCGTTGGCGACGCCGTAGCGCACCCCTTGCGGGTCGATGTAGTAGAGGCTCTCGCCGACCCGGGGATCGGGTGACTGCAACCGGACGAACTGGCCGCCCTCGATGTACACCGTTGCGTCACCGCCGATCTGGTCGATCCCGGTGCCGATCGCCGACGACGGGATCGGCAGCCGACGCCCGGCGATGACGGTGGTCTTCGGCGCCTGATCTCCCGGCTCACGCTGCCAGGCCCAGCACAACACCGGAGCGTCCTGACGCAGCAGGACCTCCAGCGGCTTGTCCGGGAGCGGCGAGACATACACCTGCTCGGGGATCTTGGCGACGACGCTGGCTTCCACGGCCGGCGGCTGCAACAGCCCGTAGGAGTTGGTGGCGCGCAACGCCGCGGCCGTGGTGTCGTTGACCCGGGCCACACCGTCCGGCAACACCACATAGTGCTGCGGCTCGGATTCGGTGGCCGTCCGGAACACCGAACCGATCACCAGATTCGCCGGCAGCCCAACGGTATTGGGCGCACCGGCGGCCGGGATCATCGGCAGCTGCCAGGGCCCCATGTTGGCCAACGCGTTGAACAGGCCCTCCGACACCGGGGTGGCCTTCGCGGTGACCGGGATACCCACCGCGGAACTCACCGCCCGGTCGGCCAGGTCGATGCTGTGCCGCCCCTCCGCGGTCACCAGCCAGTTGGCTCCCTCGAACGACACCAGCATGGCCTGGTTCTCGCGCATCGGGCCGACCGCCATATCGGTGGCCAGAGACCGGATCAGCACCGACGTCTCCACCTTCGGTGCGGCACTGTCCGGCTTGGCGACGGTGTCACACAGGGACCAGCGCGACGCCGGGGTGCCGGTCGGGGTGGCATATGGCGCACCGGGAATGCCGATCGGCTGTCCCTTGGGCAGCCGATTGAGCTCCTCGGACTTCACCGCCGACGGATTTCCGGAGTTGCCGAGCGCCAACCGGGCCGAGGTCAGGTTGTACACCGGGCGCAACAGGTTGCTTCCGGGCAGCATGACGTAGAGCTGATTGGTGGTCCGGTCCACCAGGAGCTGATCGGTGCCCTGCTTGCCCAGCGGCTTGAAATACGCCATCAGTGCCGCGCCCAGGCAGATCAGTACCGAAACCACGATCCCGGCGAATACCGCACGGCTGTAGAACTGCAGTGGATCGTCGAACATCCGGGTATCCCGGCGCACGATCGCGTGCTCGACGCGGCGCAGCAGAAAACGCCAGCCGCTGACCTGGACCTTGGTGGTGAGCCGGAAGCCTGCCATCTCTTATTCGCCGATGTTCAGGCGGCTGTGGACCGCCGAGATCGCCGCCGCCATGTCTTCTCCGTTGATCTCGCTGAGCTGCTCGACACCAAGGTTCTCGAAATCCAGGGACCGGGCCAACCGCATGTCCCGGTTCTGCTCGCCGGCCTCCACCAGCTGTCGGGCATAGCGGCCGTTGCCGGCGATGTCCAGCGCCGGCTTGCCGTTGAGAGTCCGCTGACTGAGCAGCGACGCCGCCTCGTGCACCCGCTTGGCCGCCTCTTCGTCGAGCTGTGAATCATTGGCCTTGGCAATGACTTTGGTGATGTCGACGATGTCGTCGGGCGCGTACGAGTCGAACTCGATGCGGGTCGCGAAACGCGAGCGCAAACCGTCGTTGGTTTCCAGCAGCCGGTCGATGTCGTTGCTGTAACCGGCGATGATGACCACCAGCCGGTCGCGGTCGTTCTCCATCCGGGCCAGCAAGGTGTCCAGCGCCTCGGTGCCGAACGGGTCCGCCCGGCCGTCGCGCTCCTGCACCAGGGTGTAGGCCTCGTCGATGAACAGCACGCCGCCCAGCGCGCGGTCGATGGTCTTCGCAGTCTTGACCGCCGATTGGCCTTCGTACTCGGCGACGAAATCCTTGCGTGAGGTCTCGATCAGCTTGGGCTCCGCGATCACCCCGAGACCGGCCAGGATGTTGGCCACCACTCGCGCGATCGTCGTCTTACCGGTACCGGGCGGTCCGGCGAAGATCATGTGCTTGGAGGTCTGGGCCACCTTCATGCCGCGCGCGGCACGGATCCTGGCCATCTGGGTGGCTGCCCGGTAAGCCTCGATCTGTTCCTTCACCCGGCCCAGGCCGATCTGTCGGTCCAGTTCGGCCTGCGCCTCGGTCAGCAGCTTGTCCCGGGCCGACGTGTCGGCCACCACGCTGGAGGGATCCCAGGGGTCGGTGCGGGCCGCGATCTTCTCGGCGGTCGTGGTTTCCAGCCGGTAGGCCGGATCACGCAGGGCCGCAGTGACTTTGGGTTCAGGGAAGTTGGCCTGAAGCCATTCCAGCAGAACTTGGGCCGAGTCTTCGTTCCCCTGGTTGCGCCGGGCCATGGCGAGGTACCAGGCAATCGCCGGTGCACAGGCCTGACCGGCCGGGGTGTCGTTGGCCTCGGTGAGCCGACGGTCGGCCTCGGTGAACAGTCCGAGGTTGGCCGCCGCCACGCCGTGGGCCACGCCCGCCGCGGCGGCCAGGAACTTGTCCGGCCACTGGTCAGCACCGCGCACCTGGTCGATCACGTCGGTCCAGCGTTGTGCCGCACCGTAGATCACCGCTTTCACCCACGCCACCAGGTGTTCGGACCCGCCGGCCGGAGCATCCTCAAGGGCCTCCATCGCGTCGGCGTAATTGCCCTCGTTGGCCTCCTGGACGGCGAAGCCCAGGGTGATCGCCAACGGCGAGTTGATCGGGTAGGAGATGTCCCTGCCGTAGATGCCGCCGATCGGGATGCGGGCCCCGACACCGTTCATCGAGATCTCGGCCGCGCCGGCCAGCTGGCCGAAGTTCGAGCGCGAATACCAGGCCCGGAACAGCGTCACCCGGTCGGTGTCACCACAGCGGATCCGCCCCACCCACGCATCACACGCAGACTCGTCGTAACCGGTGATCTCGGTGAACATTTCGAGTGAGCGGGCCGGAGAGCTGCTCAGCATCCCGACTGCGGTGCCGAACATCCCAGCGAGATGGTCAACCATGATCGCCTCCATAACGGGTCGAAAAGACCTGGGCCCGAGCATCATCGGCTTGCTCCGGGGTGGGCAGATTCAGGTCACGGGTCAGAAAGTCGCGGGTCGCCGCGTCGTCGTGGCCATGCTCACGCATTCCCGCGAGCATGAACGAGTACTGGGCGGACTTGGCTTGTTGGGCAGCCAGGCCCGCGATGAGCAGGATCTCCTCGGCGAGATCCCGCTCGGTCAAATCGGTGATCTTCGGGGCCAGCTCGATCTGATGCACCCGGCCATCCATGAACGCCGTCACCGTGACGGTTTCCGGTGGATTGGTGACGGTGAACAACGGAAGGGCCAGCTCTTCCTCGTGGTCGCGGTCGACGAACCCGAGCCCGGACACCGTGCCGTCGGAGACGTCGCCGTCGGACGCGTCATCGGAAACAGTGCCGTCAGATATGTCGAAGTCGTCATAGGTGCCGAGCGCGTCCAATCCCAACGCATTCGAATCGTCGTCGGAGTAGTCGAAATCCAGCGCCGAGAGCGAGTCGTAGTCGTCCTCGTCGTCCGGATGATGTGGCGGAAAGTCACCCACCTTGGCGGCCCTTTCAGTGCAGGTAGGAACTATCCGACTCAGACTTGTCGAACCACGAACCCGACGGCAGCAACTCGACCAACCCATCCAGGGCCCGCTGCAGGTTGTCGCGGGTGCCGGTCAGGAAGCTGCCGTAGAGCTCGCCGTTGACCCGGCGCGGGATCGACACGATGCGCCCCTGCTTGGAGTCGAGGACACCGGCGGCCACGTCGATCTGGGAGATGGTGCCGCCCGGATTGCGCTCGGAGGCAATGAGTTCCACCCAGCTATCGGGCTCCGAGATGATGTTCGCGTACACCCGGGCCGACGTCGGGGGGATCCCGTACCCGGTGAGCTCGTCGGCCGTGCGGCACTTGGCCAGGGTGTCGGCGACACCGGTCAACGGTTCGACATTGGCCGGTGCGCCCTCGCCGAGCACGGTCGTGACCATGCCGGCCAGACCGACCTGCGCAGCCACCCGCTGGAACACCAGGATGTCGTTGTCACGGGCGACGACCACGTGGCGACCGCCCTTGCGGCACACCACGAAGCGGATCATCTTCCCGCCCACGTCACGACGCCACCAACGACCCTCCAACGTCCGGTCGGGCCGGCTGAGGGTGTCGAGCATGGCGGCCACCTCGGGATGAGGGTTGCCGTAGACGTCCAGCACGCCCTGGGCCGTGAGGTCACGGGTCACCTGTTCCCACACGATCTGGCGCAGATCGGGCTGGGGAATGTTCAACCGGATACCCATCGAGACCGGAAAATCGGTGAGGCCGAGCTTGTCGGCGACCACCAGAACACCGTCGATGGTCAATTCGACCCCGACGACGTCGTCGATGGCCTGCGTGTTCGCGTCCGCGCTGAAGGAAGAAGTCATCTGTCGCCCCGCCCTATCGAACTGTCCCGTGCAGGGCGTCGCCCATGGTCGAATCTGTCCGGTCGTATCCGCTCGCCGCACGGGTGAGCTTGTCCCCGAGGTCCTGCGATACCCGAGCCATCCCATTGCCGGCGGCGCGGCGCGCGTTCAACGCGGCTTCCACCGCCGCGGCCGTCGACGCCGAAATCGGTCCGTGCGTCACGCGCACCGAGGTGTCGACACCGTCGACCGCCCCGGTGGCCAGCGCCAGGCTGGAAGCAGCCTCGCCTTGTCTGGCCGACAACTCTTGCAAATGAGCGGTGGCAACCCGCAAATCACCCGACATGAAATCCCCTCGATCCCTGTACCTGGATTCTCACCGCTCGATCACGGCCGCAGATCCGGGTACACCGCGGTCTAATGTAGCCGCCGCCGCGACATGCAGCGGGCCCTGCTCGAAATCCATCCCGACATGCACCGGAGCCGGTCCGGCCGCACTGCCGCCGGCCGCCACGGCCTCGAGGTCGGGAGGCAGGGTCTTGGCGGCCTCGCGATCCGGACCGGCGCCCATCGGATCGGTGGGTCCATCCAAAGAAACCGCAGGCGGCGGGCCCTCGACCTGGCCCTCGTCGGCCTTCTCGTCCTCGGCCTCGCCGTCCTCGCCGTCCTTCTCGTCCTTTTCGTCGCCGTCCTTCTCGTCCTTGTCGTCCTCGCCGTCGCGGTCTTCGTCCTCGTCGGGCCGGCCGTCTCCGTCGACATCCGCAGACTCGTCGGCCAGATCTCCCGACGCCTGGTCGAGTTGCGCGGCCTCGGTGCCGGCGCCCATGGCCGGTCCGGCCACCTGGCCGGCCATCTGCGCGGCCTGGTTCGCGGCCTGAGTGGCGGCTTGCGCCGCCTGCCCGGCGGCCTGCGTGACCCCGCTCAGCATTCCGCTGAGTGGGCTCATCATCGAGCCCAGGAGTGTGCCCATCGCGCCGGCCGCGTCACCGGCCGCATCCGATGCCGGGGAACCGGCGCCCACGTTCGATGGCATGGAGTTCGACGGCATTGAGTTCGACGGGACCGAGGGCGGGGACGACGGGGCCCCACCACCGCTGCCCGACGGGGTCGCTCCGCCTCCGCCGTCCGACGGCGAGCCACCGCCGGATGGAACCCCCGGAACCCCGGCCGCCGGATCTTCCTGCGCACTGCCGACCGGCGGCTCGAACTCCGCGCCGGTGGGCGCCGCCCCGGCCGCCAGGGTCTGGTACTGCGCTGCCGCCGTCTGCAGAACCGCGGCGTTCTCGTTGATGTGGCCACGCAGGGTGTCCAGGTCGCTGTTCGACTCACCGACGGCCTTGGCCACCATGGCGATCTCGGCACCCATGCGGGCAGCCGGACCGAAGCCGGGAATGATGCCGGCGCTCGCGGTGAGCAGGCTCATCGACCCGAGCCAGTCGGAATGGCCGTCGAGACTGGCGCGGGCGACCGAAATCTGACCGGCCTCTTTGGTCAGCACCCCGGCCACCGTGTTGTCCAACTCGACCATCCGCTGCACCCGGCCCACCTGCTCGGTGTTGCGGGCCGTGTAGGCGGCGGCCCCACTGCTGTTCCAGCTTTCGTTCGGCCCGGCCGAGGCGAGCACCTGCCCGGCCGCGCCCATCTTGGCGGCTGCCTCGCCGAAACGTCCGCCGCCCTCCGGATCGCCGACCCCGGTGCTCTTTTTCATCGCCTCGATGGTCTGCTGACCGGCCGCCAGGATGGGTGACTGCGCAGCCCGGACCAGAAGCGAGCCGACGCGCGTTTCGAGAAAGTTGGCTGCCTTGTGGCCGAGTTCGACCACCTGGCCACCGAACTGGGCAACCTGCTCGAGTTGGACCCCCACGGTGTTGCGGACGATGAACTCTCCGGCCTTGACGGCCCGCTCGGTCCACTTCAGGTTGTTCTCGATCACGCCTTTGCCGTAATCGGCAATCTCGCCCAGCAGTCCCATTCCCCGTTTCCCCTTCGCCGCAACAGAGGTTACCAGCGCATCTGACCCGGTCAGCGCACCAATTTTGGACCACGACAGCGGCCGAGATGCCGTCGCCCTAACGTCATTTGTCGCAGTTGAGTCCCGGTTTTCCCAGTGCGGTTCACCATCGGCCACCCGGGCCGGCCGGGGCCGGGGGCCGTCTGACCGACAGGCCGTCGGCACCCGGTGAGGCACCGCCGTCAGCTACCTTCACATGTGATTGTGAACTTTGCCGCCGGAATTTGCTGGTGCGTTATTTCGTCCGGATTGTGGTCGGATCCTGCACCGCGGGCGGGTTGTGGTCGATACTTGAGCACTGTCAAAGTTCCCGTGTGTGAGTTCCGGAGGAGATTCAGGCGTGTCCGACCCCGACGACACCTTGCGTAGAGAGCTCGGCTGGACGGGTCCGGAGGAATCCCACTTCGAGCCCGACACCCGACCGACCCGGCGTCAGCCACCGGAGCCGCCGCCGATCCCCGGACGCCCCCCGGTGGATTTCACTCCGTCGAAAGCACCCGGAAACACCGAGTACGACGACCACCCGCAGGGCGCGCCGACCGACCCGGACGCCGAACGGGCCCGCAGCACGTTCCGCGAGGGTCCGCCGGCCCAGCCGTCCCCGCCACAACAGTCGCCGCCGCAACAACCGTCCCCGCCGCAGCAGATGCCACCGCCGCCCCCACCGCCGATGCCACCTCAGCCTCCGCACGACCCTCGCCAGGTACCGCGGCCCGATGCCTGGGAGCAGCACCCGCCTGGTTGGCAGCTTCCGTCCCAGCGTCCTCCCGGCCCCGGCGGGCCGGGCGGCCCGCCGCACCAGCCTTACGGCCCACCGCCGGGCCAGCCCTGGCCGGGTGACGGCGGGTTCGCGCCGGAGCAGGGCGGGATGCCCGAGGCGCCGCCGATGCCGCCGGGCTCGTACGCCGATCGAATCCGGGTCAACGACCTGGTGCCGCCCAAGCGGCAACCGCCGGGCAGTGGTTGGCGGCTGTTCGTGTACCGGGCCTCCTTCGGTCTGGTCAACCTCGGCCCGTCGGCCGGCGACATCCGGCAAGCCGAGCTCGAGGCCAAGATCAAAGGGGCCCTGCGCGGCCACTACAAGGTAGGCGTGATGGGCAAGGGCGGGGTCGGTAAGACCACCGTCTCGGCCAGCGTCGGATCGATCTTCGCCCAGCTGCGCCAGGACGACCGGGTGGTGGCCATCGATGCCGACACGTCGTTCGGCAAGCTCGGGAGCCGCGTCGACCCCCAGGCCCAGAGTTCGTACTGGGAGCTGGCCAACGACAAGCACCTCGACTCCTTCGCCGATGTGCGCAGCCGGGTCGGCAACAACGCGGCCGGGCTGTTCGTGCTCGCCGGCGAGGGCACGCCGGCCCGCCGCCGGGTGCTCGATGCTGCGATCTACCGCGAGGCCACCACGCGACTGGACAGGCACTTCTCCATCTCGGTGGTGGACTGCAGCTCGACCATGGATTCACCGGTCACCCAGGAGGTTCTGCGCGACCTTGACGGGTTGATCGTGGTGTCCTCGCCGTGGGTCGACGGCGCCGCCACGGCCGGCCAGACCCTGGACTGGCTGGCCGCCCACGACATGACCGATCTGTTGCAGCGCACGGTCGTGGTGCTCAACGACTCCGATGGCCACGCCGACAAACGCACCCGGTCCATCCTGGCCGGACAGTTCTCGGGTCAGGGGCAACGCGTGATCGAAGTCCCGTTCGACGGGCACCTGCGTCCCGGTGGCGTGGTGGACCCGCGGGAGATGTCGACCGCGACGCGGCGTCGCTTCCTGGAGATCGCCGCGGCCCTGGCCGAGCACTTCCCCACGCAGGACGACCGGCGGGACCGGTAGCCGAAGCGATCAGCGCATGGCGCCGATCAACGCCTCCAGGGCATGCACCGCGGGCGCGTCGACCGGATACTCCGCCTCGGCGCGGGCCACCGTGTCCTCGGAAACACCTGCGGCCGTGGCGGTTTCACCGATGGTGAGGTTGGACTGGCGGCGCGCGGCGTACAACCGCTGCCCCAGCGTGGCGCCGGGCGCGGTGGCGGCCAGGGTGGTCAGCTCATCGATCTGGCGGCGTACCGCGCTGAGCGCCTTGATCAGCGCCGGGGTCACCATGCTGAGGCGGGCGGCGCGCGATGCCACCGCTTCCAGCTGGCGCAGATCAGCCAGTACCGAGGTGACCCGCGAGGTGAACTCGGGGTCGCCCACTGGCGGCAATGTGTCGATCGTGGACTCGAGGGTGTTCACCGCGGTCAGCACCGCCTGGGCGATCAGCGGCACCTCGTCGCTGGCCGGCGGCGTGGTCGTCAAAGGTACGGCGGGCGGCGCGGCGACGACGGTCGGTTGGTCGACGAACGCGGGAGCGGGCATCGCCGGGTCCGGCACCGGACCGCCCTGACGCAGCCGCGCGATGGTGCCGGGCGGCCAGCGCAGCACCTCTTCCAGCTTGAGCCTGGTGCGTTCGCGCGGCCAGCTGCGGCCCTTTTCGAACGCGATCAGCGCGCCGGCGTTGATGATGCCCTCGGCGGCGAGGCTGCGCTGGCTGATGTCGAGTTCGCGGCGGCGGGCGGCTGCGGCTGCGCCTGCGCGGATAAGTCCGACATCGAACTCACCAGTGGCGAGATCGTACTCAGCGTCGGTCATTCGGGGCTGTTCCTCGCCGATGTTCTCAGCCTCAGCCGAAGTGCTGAAGCGGTTGTCGGGACCCGTCAATCGTAACCCGCGACCGAAGCACCGCTACGCATTAGGTTTTTCGCAGATACAGCAAACAACTCCGATGCTACGGCTTCGTCTGGGACGTAACCGTACTTGTGCTACGGGTACATGTTGGTACCCGGAGGGCCTCCTGACGTGCAGCTTTAGATGCAAGTTGCCTTTACCCAGGTTGCACACCGTGATCACCGTTGCAGGTTTCCGTAGCGGCGCCACGCTTCGGTTTCGACCAAACTGTTGCATCGCTACGGTTCTTGCTATAGCGTTCCTCCCAACGCGGTACACACCGCAACAGAACGCCCTAACAGGAGCAGCAGCATGAACGCACTGATGTCCAACGGCATCCCGCTCGGCGTGTGCACCAGCGATCCGGAGCGGTGGACCTCCACCCCGGACGACCAGGCCAAGGTCATCTGCCGGGAATGCCCGCGGCGGTGGCTGTGCGCCCGGGAAGCCTGCGAATTGCCCCGCGCCGAGGGCCTGTGGGCCGGGATCATGGTTCCCGAGGCCGGCCGTGGCCGCAGCTTCGCGCTCAAGCAACTGCGATCGCTGGCCGAGCGCAACGGCTACCCGGTCCGCAAGCTGCGCCTGGTGTTCCCCGACGCGGCCTGACTCTTGATCACCCGGCCCTTGCGCTGCCGATTCGAGGGGACGGCAGGGCAAGGGCAGGTTTCCACTGGGGGAGGAATAGGGGCCCGGGGTATCTCGTTACACCCGCAGACGGTGCCGGGCATTGCCCCGGGCCCCACACCAGAACCGTCGCTTCGAGCGACCACGCGCCGCGAGGCGCAGTGACGGCACCGTCCCCTCTTTTCAGCTAGCGCTCGAGCGTGGCGGCCACCGCGTCGAGCAGCGTGTCCACCTGATCCTCGTCATAGCCGCGCTGGAACAACGGTGGCTTCGGAAACGCGATGTGGCGGACGTCGTCGGCCCCGAGATGCCCGCGCCCGTCGAGGCGGCGGGCGACGAGGGCAAGAAAATCGTCCACCGACTTCTTGTCATAGCCCCGCTTACCCAGTGGCGGTTTCGAAAACTCCGTGCTGCGAACGTCTTCGGCAGTCAATCCCCCGGTCATGCGGTCATGCTAACCGCCGGTGACCATCCCCAACCGCGGTTACCGTGAGGTTCATGAGCAATACCGACACGGCGCCCACAGAAGTCACCTGCGTCAACTCGGGCTACACCGGTGTCCTGCACCCACGTGAGGTGCCGCTGGGCGGCCCGCGCGCGATCCTGGTGCGGCGCACCCTCCCGCAACGCGACCGGTCCATGATCGGGGCCTGGTGTTTCGCCGACCACTACGGCCCGCACGATGTCCGATCCGGCCGGGGCATGGATGTCCCGCCCCATCCGCACACCGGGTTGCAAACGGTGAGTTGGCTTTTCGACGGGTTGATCGAGCACCGCGACAGCGCCGGGGTACACGCGTTCGTCCGTCCCGGCGAGCTCAACCTGATGACGGCAGGCGCCGGGATCTGCCACTCCGAGGTATCCGTCGAGCCCACCACGATCCTGCACGGCGTACAGCTGTGGGTGGCCCTGCCCGACGCCGCCCGGGACACCGACCGCGACTTCGCGCACTACACACCGCCGCCGCGCACTGTCGACGGCGCCACGATCCGGGTGTTCCTCGGCGAGTTGGAGCCGGCCCGGTCCCCCGTCCAGACCTTCACGCCGCTGTTGGGCGCCCAGGTCGACCTCGACCCTGGCGCGGTGCTGACGCTGGACGTGGACCCGAAGTTCGAACACGGCGTGCTGCTCGACCAGGGCGCGATCGAGGTCGCGGGCAACACACTGGAGATCGCCGAACTGGCCTACCAGCGTCCCGGCTGCGCCCAGCTGGAACTCGCCAACCGCGGCGAAGATCCGGCGCGGGCGATCCTGTTGGGCGGTCCACCGTTTCCCGAGGAGCTGGTGATGTGGTGGAACTTCGTCGGTCGCAGCCACGACGACATCGCGACCTACCGCGCGTTGTGGCAGGCCAACGACGCCCGGTTCGGTGACGTGCACGGCTATGCCGGTAAGACGGCTCGACTGCCGGCGCCGCCCCTGCCCAATGGACGGCTCAAGCCCAGGCCGCGGCCATCGGGTTAGGCGTCGAGATATTGCGCCGTGTTGCCGCCCACCGGCATCTCGGGCAGCCCGAGCTTGCGGTGGTCCCAGCTGCGCAGCCGCGTCGGCACCACGCGCACGGCGATCCGGTTGTTCATCATCTGGTCGACGAACGGCCGCATCTCGTCGGTGTAGGGGCCGGTGTAGCGCTCCCACACGCTGATGCCCACGCGCAGAAGCGTTTCCGGGTCGTCGATGATCTCGGCGGTCCCGTCGATGGACACCCCGCGCAAGGTGTCATAGGTGTCGCCGTCCTCGATCATCACCGTGATGGTCGGGTCACGACGCACGTTGACCGCCTTCTGCGACTTGGCCTTGGTCTCGAACCAGATCTCGCCGTCGAGCACCGCGTACCACATGGCGACCAGGTGCGGGCGGCCGTTGGGCAGCACCGTGGCCATCGTCGCGGTCCGGCTGTGTTCGATGAATTCGCCGATCTCGTCGTCGCTCATGACGATCTTCGCGCGCTCGTTCTTGCCCACCTGTCACCTCTCTGCTCACTTCAGCTCACCATAACCACGCGGGTTCAGGCGCTCGCGACCGCTTCAGAGCACGCCGAATTGCGAGGTCACCCAGCGCACCGGATCCACACACCGGAACGGAGCGATTCCCCTGGCGTGCACGCGGTTTCCGTTGGGCGCATGCCCCAGCGCCGACACCGCGAAGTACCGTCCGTCCAGCCGGGCGCCGCTGGACGGGTTCTCCACCGCGGCCACGATCGAGCCGCCGTGCAGACGGACCAGCAGGCTGCGGACCTCCTGGTCGAGGAGTTGACCGTCGACGTCGTCGTAGAGCTTGCCGTCGGAGGTGTCTCGCAGGAACGCCGCACCGCCGTTGGACATGACCAGTGCCCATTCCGAGCCCTGCACGTCCCGCAGCGCCCGCAACACGTCGAACTTGGACAGGATCACCGCCAGCTTGGGCCGGCCGGGATGCACCGCCAGCAGCAGGTTGCCCAGCACCGAGCGCGGTTCCCCACCGCTGAACGGCTGCGGTGGCAACAGGTCCTGCAGTTGATCGCGGATGGCCTTGACACGCAACGGATCGAACATGAAGAACACCGCGTCGGCGTGGCCGAAGAACTGGAAGGGCGGTGCGCGTAGGTCACCGTTCTCCAGATCCTCACCGGCGACATCGCGCAGCACCAGGAAGCGCCGCACCCCGTGCCAGACACCGATCGAGAACACCAGCGGCTCACGCTGATTCGGCGCCTGGGTGTGCACCGTCGGGGTGGGTGGTAACAGGCCGCGCTGGACATACAGCGGGCCTTCGTAATTGGTGGCGTAGTTCTGCGCGGTGGCGCGGGTGACCGGTTCCAGGACCACCCCGAAGCGTTCGCACAACAATTCCAGCTGTTTGATCAGCACCGCGATGTAGAGGCTCTTGCCCGTCGCCCGGGCGCCGGCCAACGCGATGCAGATCGCGTGGCCTTCGCGGAAGCCGTCGGGCAGCGTGAAGTGGCAGACCGGGCAGATCTCCACCGCGGCACCCTGCAGCGCACGGCTGGCCTCGGACACCGGTGGCGGCGGGCCCTGATAGCCGGGAGACCGCGTCCAGGTGTACAGCGGGCCGCAATCGGCCGGAGCACCCACATAGGCCGAGGCGACGTCGTCGCGATAGCGGGTGCCCCCGGCCTGGGCGGGCAGCGTCCACAGGTGGTTGTTGGGACTCAGCGCGGTGAAGCACCGTGGGCATTTGCTCATGTCAGCCCCGGCTCCCCCGCAGTCGCTCCACCAGTGACGGCTGCTCGCCCCGTCGCGTCATCAGCCTGTTCACCATTTTGCGGTACGCGCGCATCGTCCCCTCGGAGTAGTCACCCGACATCTGCGCCATCAACATCACCACGGATTCCGCGTCGACGCCCGCCATGGTGGCCGCCACCTGGCCGGCCAGCACGCCGGCCAGCTGATCCATCGGCTCTGGCACGTATGCGCCGGCCTCCGACCGCAGCAGGCTGATCGCCACCACCGGCACCGGCGCCAGCTGGTCACCGTCGACCAGGGGCAGGACCCGCTGGACCGCTTGGGTGCGGTACTCGGATTCTGCCGCCAATACCTGGCAGGCCAGCGGGTACGGCTGCCCGGTGAGCATGCCCAGCAGTGCGAAACTCAAGAGCCGCACCGCGAAATCGGGGTGTACACCCTCTGGTTCCAGGCCGGCCAGCGCCTGATCCCAGAGCGGCACATAGGAACTCTGATGTGTGTGCAGATAATGCCGGTACAGCCAATCGTTCGGCTCGATGTGCCGCACCGCCGCGCAGGCCACCGTCGCGCTGTCGCCGTTGTCGTCGATCACCTTGCCGGCCAACTGCCGCAAGGCGGCCGAGTCGGCCGCGCCCACCAGGGTGCGCAGGGCGGCCGGCCCAGGCAGTGGCTCGGCACCGACGGCGAGCAGCAGGTCCGACGGGTTCCAGACCGTGGCGGCCGCGGCGGCTTCGAAGTGTGCCGGCTCGGTCGTGCGCAACCACCACAGCTGTGCCCCGGGATCACCGGGGTCCAGCGCGCCGCGCCGACGTGACCGCAGGCCCCGCAGTGCCGCGCGGATCCACACCTGGTCCCAGGGTTGGGCGGATGCCAGTTCTGCGGGCTTGGGCACCGGGCCGGCCTCGGCCAACCAGTTCAGGATGTCGTCGTCGATCGTGGTGCCCTCGGCGTCGCCGTCCCGCAGCAAAAGCGCCCCGAGCGACAGTCGGTCGGCGGCGCCGATCAGGTCCCGCACGTGCGGTTCGGCCAGCCCAGGGAGCACGCCGTCCACCAATTCCGCCTGCAGCCGATCGTCGACCACGCCGGACCGCAGCAGCAGGTCCACCACCCTGAACAACCGGTCGACGCCCACCTCCCGGCTGCACTCCAGGGCCGGCCCGATGGCCACCCGCACCGCCGAAGGTGTTGGTTTCCCGTGAAACGTTCTCGGCCCCAAGGGGATTGGGCCGGTTTGGGTCATCCACGCGTCGTCGCCGATGGCGCGGACGATGTAGGTGGCGTCCGCGTAGGCCGCGCCGGCGCCGTCGGGCAACTCGTGCATCGCCCGCCAGGCGTCGGCCGTCGTCACCCCGACCGCACTCGCAAGCACGTCGGCGATGATGTGCGCCGCCTCAGATCCCACCACCGCACCCGCCGGCGAGTACGCGGCGATCACCTCGTGCGCCTCCACCTGCGCGTCGGCGAACTCCGGGCGCCCGGCCACCGCCATCGCCATCGGCCAGGCCGGATGCAGACCGTCGTCGCGCACCTGGGACGACAACGTGTCGATGTCGTCGAGCACCCGCCGCGCCGAGACGGCGTCGAGCAACACCACCTGCGCCATCACCGACCACCGGGTGACCGTGATGCGGTGCCCGCGCGCCGTGCAATGCGGATCACCGTCGAGCTCGCCCAACGAGATGTTCTCCGACTCGCTGATCAGCACCATGCCCGGTTCCACCGCGCCGAGATCGTCCACCGGCACCGCGGTGAGGACCTGCCCGTGGTGCGGCCCGATCTGATCAGCCCGATCGAACGTGGAGAAACTCAGCGACGCTGCGGTGCCCGGCGACATGAAGAAACTGACCAGACCGATCCACTGCGCAGCGGCATCCGGTGACTGCACGCCCAGCACCACCGGCGGGCCGCCGGCCATCGCCGCGGCCACCGCGTCGAGCAGGGCGAACAACGTCGCCAGCCGCCAGGTGCCGGGGTCCAGCGCGAAGGCCACCACGCTGTCCCTGGTCACCGCCGCACCCGGCGGCGGAAATTCCGCGGGCAGTTCGGCCCGGGCCACCGCGGCCGCTCCGTACGGCCGCAGCCAACCCGGCGACCGCCACCATTGGATCGCCCGGTGCCGCGGGTGAGTGTCGGGCGCGCGGTCCAACAGCACGTGTGCGAAGACGTTGCCCGGCCGTCCCGTCGAGTCCGACCCGGCCGGGAAGGTGTGCCAGTACGCGGCGCCGTCAGCGAGGCGGCGATAGGCCAGCCGGCGCGGCCCGTGCTCGAGTTGTTCGGGGGTGGGAAAATCCGGTGCGGCGTCCACCGGTCGGAACACCGTGTACACCCCGGTGATCAGGGCCTGCGTCTCGGCCGGCGTCAGAGCGCCGCCGGTCTCTTTGATCTGCCAGCCGCCTGTCGTGCCGACGGCGTCGAACGAGGTGTAGGTGAGCTGGCCGTAGCGCGATGTCATAACACCGTCGCGGTGAGCTGCAGGGTCTGCACCGGCGGGTCCAGCAGGGCGAGGGTACGGAGTTGCGCCGGGTCCGGGATGTCGAGGAACAGCCTGATCCAGCCGTGCAGGCCGCTGACGTTGGCCGCCCACAGCTCGCCACTGCCCGAGGTGGTCAGCGCGCTCCAACGCAGTCTCTTGGAGGGTTGGTCGGCCAGCTGTCCCTGCGCGTCCAGCGGGGCCACGTCGACCGGCTGGCCGTCGTGCACGCTCAACGGCATCCGCTGCGGGTTGTTGACCAACACGAACGACGGCGATCCCGGGACGTCATACTCCGACCGCACCGCCACGGTGGCGGTGGTGGGATAGCCGGTCTGATCGCGGCCGATGCGAACCGCGTACTGCAGACGCAGCATGCCCGGATATTCGATGCTGGCCACCGGCCCGGTGACCCGGCGGCCACCGGAAAACGCCACCGGCGCCAGGTGCAGCGAGCAGCCGGCCACCGGGAGCGCGCCCGTCAGGTGCATACCGCCGTACTTCTCGTAGTCCTCCAACGAGATCTCGAACGACCTGCCGGTCAGGCCTGCGCGGGGATCGTGGTCCTTGGGACCCAGCGTCACCACCACGCCCGCCGCGCCGTCCGGCCAATCGAAGGTGAGCACCTGCTTGTTGCAGTACTCGGCGAGCTCGATGTCGCGGATGATGCCGGTCCGTACCGCCGAGACGGTGCGGCCCAGCACCGCCCGCCCGGCCAGGACCGTGACCGGGGTGACGTAGGCCCGGCTCCACCCTTCCGGCCACGGCACACCCGACATCAACGTGCGGCGGCTGCCGTCGGGTTGGGTCTGATCGACGACCGGCTGGTGCAGGCGCAGTTCCGGGGTCAAGCCGACTTGTTCGAGCGCATTCTCCGGCAGTTCGGTGGAGACATTGCCGGCGCTCGGCCCACCCTGGCTGAGGTAGACGGCGACCTCGGCGCCCGGCGCCGTCCACGACACGTCGAACGATGCGCCGTCGAAGCTTGAGTCGACCGAGATGTCGGTGACCGCGGCGAGTACCGCCGACACGTCGACGTCGACATCGTCGGGCTCGGACAACACCAGGTCCCCGTCGGCCTGGGCGGCACAACGCACCCGGTAGCGGTACCGCCGGCCCCGCACCGCGCCGGTGTCGACGAATCCCTCGCGGTTGTCCTTGTCGGCCAGGATCCGGTAGCGCGCCTCGTCGGCACCGTCTACCTCGTCCACCGGTATCCGGTACACGTGCACGACCCCGGCCGGCGGTGCTGCCCACTGGCCGATGACCAGGCCCGTGTCCTCACGGATCGCCACGTCGCGAAGCGGGGCCACCAGTACGCCGGCGGCATGCAGCACCGGGCGGGTGCTCAGGGCGTCCGAGCGCGACGCGCCGGTGATCACCCACACCTGGTAGTAGCGGATGGGTCCGGTCAGCGGCCGGTCGTCACTGGCCGCCGACAACGGGGTGGCGGCGACCAGATCGGCGTTCTCCGGTGACCGCGGCGCCCGGTCCTCGGCGCTGACCACCCGGTAGAGCACCACTCCGCCATTGGCCTCATAGTCCGGCCAGCTCAATTCGATGGCATCGGGCCGGGTTTCTCCCCGGCGGAACGCGATGGCGTGCACGGCCCCGGGCTGCGCCTGGGCGGGCGTCTGGCTGTCCGGCTGCGTGTCCGACCGGTCGTCCGCGGGGTGATCGGCACGGTGGTTTGGGGCCGGGTGGTTTGGGGCCGGGTGGTTTGGGGCCGGGGATTGCAGCCCGGCCAGCACCCGGGCCATCTCCTCGGCATGCTCGGCCACCGAACCGGGCAGCATCTCGCGGATCTGTTCGACGTCGGTGCGTCCGGACCTGAGCACCAGCCGCAGATGTGCCTCTTTGAAGCTACGGGCCGCGACCGCGCCCGAGTCGACCAGCTGTTGACGCCAGGCCAGCAACGGCGCCAGCCGTGGATCCGCGTCGTCGGAATCGTCGACGGGATACAGATCGGGCATCAGAACACCAAATCCCCGCCGGGCGGCCGTCGTGATCGCACCGGCAGCTCGAACAGCGCGAACTCCTGAGGTGTCAGGCCTTCAGCGGCCTGCACAGCAGAAACGCTACCGCAGGCGCGCCCGGCTCACTGCCACATGGTGCGCTGCTGCATTCGGGAAGCCGCGGCGCGCTCCACCGGTTGTTCACGGGTATGGCAGCACCCGAACTGATGCCCGCGGCGTTCATCGGTCACGGCAGCCCGATGAACGCGCTCGAGTCCAACCGTTTCACCGCGGCGTGGCGCGAGTTCGGCCGGGCGGTGCCGCGTCCACGGGCGATCCTGGTGATCAGTGCGCACTGGTACATCAACGCCGCCGCGGTCACCGCGATGGCGCGGCCACGCACCATTCACGATTTCTACGGTTTCCCGCAGGAGCTGTTCGACGTCGAATATCCGGCACCGGGCCGGCCCGGGTTGGTCGACGAGATCGCCGACCTGGTGCGCCCGACGTGGGTCTGGGCCGACGTGGACAGCTGGGGCATCGACCACGGCACCTGGTCGGTATTGGTGCATGCGTTTCCCCACGCGTCCATACCCGTCGTGCAACTCGCGATCAACGCCAACGAGCCGGCCGAGTACCACCTGCAGCTCGGCGCGACGCTCGCCCCGCTGCGCGAGCGCGGCGTGCTGGTGGTGGGCAGCGGCAACATCGTGCACAACCTGGCCGGGATGGACCCCGGACTGCCGGAGGACGGGTTTGCCTGGGCCAGACGCTTCGACGACGCCGCCTGCGAGCATCTCACCCACTCCCCCGCCGAGGTGCTCTCCCTCGGCGGGCATCCGGACTATGCGGCGGCCGTCCCCACCCCGGATCACTTCATCCCGATGCTCTACTTCGCCGGGCTCGCCGGTGCGGCCGCCGGATCGGTTGAGCCTTTGGTCACCGGCTACACCTACGGGTCGCTGTCGATGACGTCCTATCGGCTCTCCTGATCCGCCGATAGCTCGCTTGCTGGTCGCAATCGGACCTCACCGCTTCCGGCAGGCGCGGCCCCGCCGGCGCGGCCGTTACGCAATATTGCCTGTAGCGTCAAAATTGTTGGTCCCCAGCGGGATTCGAGAGCAAAGCGACGGGCGGGTGACCAGCCGCGGCTGGGCTGCAGATTCAACGCGACAGTTCGCCATGGCGAATATGCCACGGATCGTCGACGCCGCTCCCTGGCAATCGTGCGTCAATCACCGTACTGCGTCACTGCCGCACATTCCTTCGTGCGCCGAATTCACCTCAGCGCGCAATGATGGCAAACGAACCGCCTGCCGCGCCACCGGCCGTCCCGTTGTTCACGACCGACAAGTTGAGGGCCGTTGGTTTTCTACCGTCCGCCCGCCGTGAGCTTGACGCATGCGATACGGCCTTCACCCGATGGCTGGGCGTCGAAGTTCCAGCCGTTAATCCCCCACGCCACAATAACTCTCACGCCTGGCCTCCCAGCAAATTTGATATTGATCAAAAGCCAAGTGCGCCTTGGCCTTACCGCCAGTTTTCCGGTTGATCCGGTGCTCGACCGGTGCGGGGTTATGCCAAGATTGTTTGCGGAACACAACAGCGGAGCCTTCGGGGGTGGCACCATGACGCTTGGGCAGGTATTCGACAAACGTCACAATGCCCTGACCGCCTGGCGGCTGGTGCTCGCAATTGGCGTCGTTTTCTGGCACTCCTGGCCTCTCACCGGGCGAGAGATCGACAACGTCCCGGTGACCCGCTTGCTCAGCGACATGTTTGCCGACGGATTCTTCGTCATTTCCGGGTTTCTGATCACCGCGGCCTGGATCCGCCGGCCCCACCTGAAAGAGTATTGGGCGTCGCGGTTCTTACGGATCTTCCCCGGGCTGTGGGTGTGCCTGACGATCGTGGCCTTCGTCATCGCGCCGATCGCCGCCAAGATTCAAGACACGTCGCTGACACTGTCGTCCCAGATTGCCTACGTGGTCAACAACGGTCTGCTCAACGTCGCTTATGCCGGCATCGACGGGACACCGAATAACATTCCCTTCCCGGGTATTTGGGACGGGTCGATCTGGACACTGTTCTTCGTTCTCCTGTGCGATGTCCTGGTGTCGGTGGTCGGATTCCTCGGATTGCTGAAGCGACGCTGGACCATCCCGACGATGTTCGTCCTGGCGCTGTGTTGGTCGGCCTACGTCTCCTACACGCCGCCGGGCTACAGCATGGCGCAGATGCTCGCCCGTTTTGCCGTGGTCTTCCTCGCCGGTGCGATGTTCTACCAGTACCAGGACAAGATCCCGGCCCGGTGGTCGTTGGTCGCCCTCAGCGTCGCCCTGGTCGCGTCCTCCGGGTTCATCCAGAACTACCGGATGCTGGGAGTCCTACCGCTGGCCTACGCGATCATCGTTTCCGGGGCACTGATCCGGAAATCGCGTCTGCGCAACGATTTCTCCTACGGCGTCTACATTTACGCCTTCCCGATCCAACAATTGCTGGCCGTCTGCGGGCTTGCGCCGCTGAACCCTTTCCTGTTCTTCGTCCTCGCCACGGCCGTCGTGCTGCCGGTGTCCGCCCTGAGCTGGTTCGTGGTGGAAAAACGCGCGTCGGCCCTGAAAGCCCGAATCTTCAAGCAGGCCGCCAAGACGCCTGCCGAGAAAGCCGACGCGGACACGCGGACAGTGGCGGCGCCGCGGCGGATTTGATTGCGCCGGACGCACTTCAGATTGGGCCTCGCAGCAGGACCTCAGATCAGGCCGGAGCCCTTCACCGTCTGCCAGATGCCGATCAAGGTGAACAACACGGCCAGCACCAACAGGCGGTGTTTCCGCGACCATTCGTGCAGCGGTTCGAGGAGAGCGGCGGTGCGGGCCGGGGAGATCACATAACTCAGCAACGCTATTTCGAACACGATGAGCATCGCGAACACGAACACCACACTGGCCACCACCTGGGTGCCGAGCGCAACGCCCGAGCCGGCGATCAGAGTCGCCACCAACAGCACCAGGGGCGGCGGCGCGATGTATCCCATGCCGAACACCAGCCCGATCCACAGCGCGCCGTTCTCCCAGGCCTCATGCAGTCGGTGGAACAGCCGCCGGAGCGGGTCGTAGATCCGCGACCACATGGTGCGGATTCGGCCCGGCGCCGGCCGTTGTCGCTCCGGTTCTCCCTCCAGCACCAGCGTCGAGGAATGTCCCTGCGGTCCGGCGGGGACCGTCTGCTTGATCCGCTTCTGCTGCCGGATCCGCATGACCAACAACGCGGCAATCACCAACCAGGCCACACCCATACAGAGTTGCAGGGGTTGGATACCCGACGTGGGACTCGGGTTGACCAGATCCTGGGCCGCCGAGGCGAATGACGGGACAGCGTGAAGCACCAGTACCGGCACCACAAACGCCGGCACATTCACGATCATCGCGCCGATCCAGAACGCCAGGAGATTCGACAGCGGACGAGGCCGCGAAATCACCAGCAGAATGAAGCCGAGCAGTACCGGGTTGAGTGACACGAAAAGTGCCATGCTCAAAATGTCGCCCCACATTTTTCGGCCCTACAGCATCCCGAGCAACTGGAGGTCTGTCACGTATTTGACGATGACCTCGGGTGTCACATGGGGAATATCGTTGCCGGCACCGACTTTCGACTCCTGCACCGCGGCGTGGAACCGGTCGGCAGGGGCGTAGGAACCAAGCGTCGGTTCCGGTGCCTGCAACTCGCCGGCATGCTGCTTGAGCAGCGTCAGCATCTGCAGGACCGAGTTCTGCCGTTGCCGTTCGGGCAGCTCCCGGAGACGGGTTTCGAATTGGCGCAACCACTCTGCGAAGTCGTCGATCCGTTCGATCGGATAGCCCGCCTCGATCAGCCAGTCGACGTAGGTGTCGATGCCGATGCCGTCATCGTGCGGATTCATCACGTGGTAGGTCTCGAAATCGGCTGAGCCCGAACGTGCCACCTGCCAACCGAGGGTGGTGATCGCCTCGGCGACGAAGTCCACCGGCAGCCCGTCGAAGTGGGCGCGCTGCCGCTCGCCGTCGTGGCCGAGCCGGTAGAAGGACTTGGGCGCCACGCCGGTGGCCACGATGCTCAGCACCATCCGGCTGACGGTGTCGGCCGCGTTGAGCTGCCCGGCGTAGGTGGCTTCGGTCAGGATCATGCCGGACCGGAACACCGCGACCGGCAACCCGCACAGATCGTGTACCTCACGCAGCAACACCTCACCGGCCCACTTGCTGTTGCCGTAGCCGTTGGCGTAGCTCGCGTCGACCGTACGGGTGGCGCTGATCTCGCGGATGTCGGCGTCCTCGATGAACTTCGACGGCTCGACCTGACGGCCCACATCCGATGTGGAGATGTAGTTGTACGGCTTGAGCTTGGCGGTCAGTGCGAACCGGATCAGCTCGGCGGTGCCGACGACGTTCGGACCGAACAGCTCGCTGTAGGGCAGCACGCTGTTGACGAACGCCGCCGAGTCGACGATCAGATCGACCCTCTCGGCCAGCTCCCGCCACCGCTGGCCATCGAGCCCGAAGTCGGGTTCGCTCTTGTCCCCGGCGACCACCTCGAGCCGTTCCGCGGCCAGTTCCCGGAACCGGCGCTGCAGCACCGGATCGGTGTCGAAGGTGGCCTCCAACCGGCGGCGGGCATCCTCGTCGGACTTGCCGCGCACCAGGCAGATCACCTTGTCGTCGACCCGGCGTAGCCGCTGCAGCCAGTCCAGCAGCAGATAGCGTCCGAGGAAGCCGGTCGCCCCGGTCAGCAGGACCGTCTGCACGTTGCCGTCCGGACGCGGCAGGACGCGGGCCGTCCGCAGGGTGGTCGAGTCGATGAACTTGTCCAGCGTCAGGTCACCGGCGTGCACCTCGACGGCGTTGTGCCCGTGCACCGAGGCGAAACTCACCCCACTGGGACTTCGACTGTCGGCTGCGGTGTCCCCCTCGAGCTGGAGGCTCAAGCCGGCCACCGTCGGCGTCTCGAACAAGGTACGCACGGCCAGATCGACCTCGAGCGTCGTGTTGACCGCGGCGATCACCCGCATCGCCGAGATCGAATCCCCACCAAGGTCGAAGAAGGACTCGTCGACACCGACCCGGTCCATACCGAGGACCTGGGCGTAGATGCCGGCAACCTTCTCTTCGACGGCGTTCGACGGGGCGCGGTACCGCGCGGCGTCCTGGTAATTCGGCGCCGGCAGCGCGCGACGATCCAGCTTGCCGTTGACCGTCAAGGGAAGCACGTCGAGGACCACGATCGTCGAAGGCACCATGTAGGCCGGCAGCCGCACGGCCAACTCCTTGCGCAGCTGGGTCGGGTCGCCGTTGCCGGTCACATACCCGACCAGCCGCTTGTCGCCGGGGCGGTCCTCGCGGGCGATCACCGCCGCCTGGTTCACGGCGTCGAGTTCGGCCAGGGCCGCCTGGATTTCACCCAACTCGATGCGGTAACCGCGGATCTTGACCTGCTCGTCGGCGCGGCCCAGATACTGCAGTTGTCCGTCGTCACCCCACATGACCAGATCGCCGGTGCGGTACATGACCTGTCCGGCAGCGTCGGGTCCGCCGAACGGGCAGGCGACGAACCGCGACGCGGTCAGCCCGGCCCGGTGCAGATAGCCGACGGCGACCCCGCGGCCGGCGAGGTAGAGCTCCCCCACCACACCGGCGGAGACCGGACGCAGCCACTCGTCGAGGACAAAGGCCGCCCCCGAAGGCACCGGCGAACCGATCGGAACGATGGCGCCGGCCCGCTGCATCTTCTTCAGCGGCGCGCTCATCGTGCCGTAGATCGTGGCTTCGGTCGGCCCGTAGGCGTTGATCATGACGCGACCGGGCGCCCACCGATCGACCACTTCGCTCGGGCAGGCCTCACCGGCCACGACCAGCGTGGTGTTCTCCAAGCCTTCGGGCGAGAGCATCCCGACCGCCGACGGTGTCTGGTAGAGCACGCTGACCTTCTCGGCGACCAGCAGATCGTGCAGATCGTCCGGTGAGCCGGCCACCGACTCGGGCACGACGACCAGCTGGGCTCCGTGCAGCAGCGCACCCCAGATCTCCCACACCGAGACGTCGAAGACCAGTGAATGCCATTGCGACCACACCTGTCCGGGGCCGGCGGGCAGGTCGGGGTGCAGCCGCTCCAGCACCTGCGTGACGTTGCCGTGGGAGACGGCAACGCCCTTGGGCGTGCCGGTGGTACCCGAGGTGTAGATCAGGTACGCGATGTCATCGGCGGCCGGCGGCAGCAGATCGGCGGTCGGGTAGATCAGGCCCGCGGATTCCACCGCGGGATCATCGACCTCGACGATCTGCACGTCGGTGCCGTCCAGCCGGGACCGCAGCTCGGCCGTCGTGATGGCGACGATCGGCGCGGCATCGGCGAGCATGAACTTCAGCCGTGCGGCGGGCACGGCCGGGTCGATCGGCAGATAGGCCGCGCCGGTCTTGAGCACCGCCAGGATCGCCACGATCGCCCGGTCGGACCGCGACGCCAGCAGCGCCACGGTCTGTCCCGGCCCGGCGCCCATGAGCGCCAATAGATTTGCCAGCCGACGGGCGTCCTCGTCGAGCTCGTCGTAGGTCAGCGAGCAGTCGCCGAAGGTCAGCGCGGGCGCACCCGGGTCACGCTCGACCTGCCGGCTGAACATCTCCGGGATCGAGATCGGTTCGGTCACCGGTTGGTCGAGGATGCGGCGGTTGCTCCACTCGTCGAGCCGATCGTGTTCGGCTGCCTCGAGCACATCCATCGACGAGAGCCGGCGCGTCGGATCGGTGGTCATGTCGACCAGCAGCCGCTGGAACCGCTCCACCAGACCTTCGATCTCGGCGACGCTGAACACGTCGCTGTCGAACTCGAGTCGCAGGCCCAGCTCGTGGCCGGGCAGGGCCATCACCGACAGCGGGTAGTGGTTGTACTCGCGGTTGTTGAACTCGGTGACCGCCAACTCCTGCACACCCATGAACGCGCTCGCGTCGATCGGATAGCTCTCGTACAGGAAGAGCGTGTCGAACAGCTGCTCGTGACCGGAGAGATGATGAATGTCGGTGAGCGCCAGGTGTTCATGCTCCAGGGTGTCGTTGTGCGCACGCTGCAGCTGGCCGAGCAGCTCGGCCACGGTGGTGGTGGCCGTGGTGCGGGCCCGCACCGGCACCGTGTTGATCAGCAGGCCGACCATCGAATCCGCGCCGGGCAGGTCGGTGGGCCGACCCGAGACGGCGGTACCGAAGGCGACATCGTGTTGACCGGTCAGCCACATCAGCAGCTGGGCCCACGCAGCCTGCAGCACCGTGGCCACCGTGGTGTGCTGTGAACGCGCAAGCTCGGCGAGTGCCCGGGTGGTCTCGGCCGATACCCGGTAAGTCTCGATGCCGCGGGGCCCGGGCTCGACCGGCGGCGCGACCAGAGTCGGGGTTTCGAAGCCCGACAACAGGTTCCGCCATGCCACCTCGGCCGCTGCCCGATCTTGGCGGGCCAGCCAGTCGACGAAGTTGCGGTACGACGCGGGCGCCGGCAACCGCTGCCCGAAATAACTGGCGAAGATCTCCTGCAGCAGGATCGGCAGTGACCAACCGTCGATCACGATGTGGTGGAACGTCAACACGAACCGGTGCTCGTTGCCCGAGGTGCGGATCAGCGCGGCCCGGAACGTCGGCCGTTCGGCGAGGTCGCAGACGGCGGACCGCTCGGCATCGCAGAGCTGTCGTACTTCCTCGTCGGGGCTCTGGTCGTCGCCCCGCAGATCCAGGTACCGCCACGCCATCACCGGATCCGCCGGGATCACCTGCACGGGATCGCCGAACTGCCCGCAGAAGCGGGCCGCCAGGTTCGGATGGCGAGCAACGACGGTGTGCAGTGCATCGCGGAGCCGGTGCTGGTCCACCACGCCCGTGACGGTGATGTCGAGCTGCACCGCGTACACGTCGTCGTGGGCACCTTCGCCACGGGCGAAGGTGGAGTGGAACAGCAGACCCTGCTGAACGGGGGTCAACGGCAGCACGTCGGCAACGGCGAATTGTTGCTGCAGCTCATCGATCTGGTGTTGGGCCAGCCGGGCCGGAAGCACATCCGACGGGGTCAACCCGCCACCGCCGGAGCGTACGTGGGCGCAGATTCCCTTCAGCGCCTCGAACCACAGCCGGCTGATCCGGTCCACCTGGTCCGCACCGACGACCGAGGGCGCCCAGGTCCATGCGGCCTGCAGGCACGGCCCGGCATCGGTGTCCATGGTGCCGGCGTTGAGTTCCACGGTGTGCATCAACGGCATGGGTACGGCCGACGCCGCGCCGGTGGCCGACAACGCGTCCTGATCGATGCGCCACAGGTCGTCGGAGAGGTCACCGACGCCGGCGCCGAGACGGCCGAGGTAGTTGAACCCGATCGTCGGATCCGGTCCGTCCAGCTCGACGTCCTCGTTCAGGTAACGCAACATCCCGTAGGTCAGGTCGTCGGGCAGGGCGCGCAGTTGTTCTTTGGCCGCCTTCAGGACGGGCCCCAGTTCAGCCTCGCCCGAAATCACCTTTTCCCAAGGCAATTCGGCCATCTGGAGCGCCACCGGGTATTTGGTGGTGAACCAACCCACGGTGCGTGACAGATCGACATCGGCGGTGTCCTCTCCCCCGATGTCCTCGTTGCGGCCGTGCCCCTCCACGTCGAAACTGATCGGCGTGCCGCCGGTTCCGAGGTATTCGGTCCAGGCCAGACCGAAGGCGATGAGCAGGATGTCCTGCACCCCGGCGTGAAACGCTGCGGGCACCTCACCGAGCAGCTGGCGGGTGGTTTCGACGTCCAACTCCACCGACAGCTGGCCGGCGTTGGCGTAGGTGTCGACCTCAGGCTGCCGCGCCGGCAGGGCCGGAGGGACCTCGCTCACCTGACGCCAGGCGTCGGCGTGCCGGACCACGTCGGCATCCGCGGCGTGCTCGGTCAGCAGGTGCGACCAGCGGGCGAACGACGTGCCGCCCGCGGGCAGCTGCACGGGCTGTCCGCTGTGGTGCTGCGCCCAGGCGATGTTCAAGTCTTCCAAAAGGATTCGCCAGGACACACCGTCGACCGCCAGGTGGTGGATCATCAGCACCAACTGGCGGGTGGCCGGCACCCACAAAGCTCGCAGGACCGATCCCGCCGGCGGGTCCAGCTGCGTCAACGCCGCCGTCAATGCCTCGTCGGACAGGTCCGACACGACCGACAGGCAGTCACGGGCGTCGACCGCGCCGGGATCGGGCACATTCAGCGACCACTGCCCGTCGGCGTCGGTCTCGGTGCGCATCCGCAAAGTGGCATGCCGATCGAGCAGCGCCTGCACGAGAACCACCGCATCGGCCTCCGTGGCCGGATCCGGCGCCTGCAGCACCACCGTCTGGTTGAACTGGTCCACCGGGCCCGGCACTTCGCGCAGCCACCGCATGATCGGGGTGGGCAACACCGGGCCGGTGCCCTCGTCGACGACCACGTTCTCCGGATCGGCGAAGCCCGCGACCCGCGCGACGCCGGCCACGGTCTGCTCGACGAAGATGTCGCGCGGGCGGCACCGCACACCGGCCGCCCTGGCCCGCGCCACCACCTGCATCGACAGGATGCTGTCTCCACCCAGGTCCAGGAATGAGTCGTCGACGCCGACCTTGTCCACGCCCAGCACCTGGGCATAGATGTCGGCCAGGATCTCCTCGACGGGGTTGCCCGGTGCCCGGTAACCACTTTCGGCACTGCGGTATTCGGGTGCCGGCAGGGCGCGCTTGTCGAGCTTGCCGTTCACGGTCAGCGGGAACGCGTCGACCACCACCACCGCCGCGGGCACCATGTAGGCCGGCAGCCGCTTGGCCAGCGCCGCACGCATCTGGACCGGATCGGCGTTGCCGGTGACATACCCGACCAGCCGTTTGTCACCGGGACGGTCCTCACGGGCGATCACGACGGCCTGGGTGACCCCGTCCAACCCGGCCAGGGCAGCCTGCACCTCGCCCAGTTCGATGCGGTATCCGCGGATCTTGACCTGCTCATCGGCGCGGCCCAGATACTGCAGCTGTCCGTCTTCGCCCCACTTGACCAGGTCGCCGGTCCGGTACATGACGGCCCCGGGAGCATCGTCGCCGCCGAACGGGCACGCCACGAACCGCGAGGCGGTCAGCCCCGACCGGCGCGCATAGCCGACGGCCACGCCGGCACCGGCGATGTACAACTCACCGACCACACCTTCGGGGGCCGGCCGAAGCCACTGATCCAGCACGAACAACGCCGCACCGGGGACCGGCGAACCGATCGGTACGATTCCGCCGTCACCACCGGAAGCCGTCAACGGCGCACTCATCGCGGCGTAAACCGTTGCCTCCGTGGGCCCGTAGGCGTTGATCATCACCCGGCCCGGCGCCCAGCGCTCCACCAGTTCGGTGGGGCAGGCCTCGCCGGCGACCACCAGCGTCGCCGATTCCAACCGCTCCGGCGACAGCATGCCCGCCGCCGAGGGAGTCAGGCACAGCACGCTGACCTTCTCGGTGACCAGGAGGTTGTGCAGCTCATCCGGCGAACTGGCGGCGGCCTCGGGCACGACCACCAGTCGCCCGCCGTGCAGCAGCGCACCCCAGATCTCCCACACCGAGACGTCGAAGACCAGAGAGTGCCATTGCGACCACGCCTGACCCGGCCCGGGGGGAAGGTCGGCATGCAGGCGTTCCACCAGTGAAGTCACGTTGCGGTGCGACACCGCAACGGCTTTCGGTACACCGGTGGTGCCCGACGTGTAGGTCATGTAGGCCAGGTCGTCAGGGTGAGGTCCCGGCAGCGCGGTGCTCGACTGACTTCCCACCGCCGGGTCGTCGACCGTGATCACCGGCACGTCGACGCCGTCGAGACGGGTACGCAGATCCGCCGTGGTGACCGCGGCGACGGGTGTCGCATCGGTGAGCATGAACCCGATTCGCTCATCGGGATGTGCCGGGTCGATGGGCAGATAGGCAGCCCCGGTCTTGAGCACCGCCAGGATCGACACGATCGCCTCGCCCGAGCGGGGAATCAACATCGCGACGGTGTCCCCCGGCCCCGCGCCCTGCGCGGCCAGCACGTGCGCCAACCGATTCGAAGCCTCGTCGAGTTCGCGATAGGTCCACGATTGCTCGCCACAGACCAGCGCCATCGACTCCGGGGTCCGGTTTACCTGGGCACCGAACAACGTCGGAACCGTGACCGGCTCCGACGGCGGGTGCGCCAACGCCGCCCGATTGCCCCACTCGTCGAGCCGGTCATGTTCGTTGTCATCGAGCAGGTCGAACGACAACAGTGTCCGACTGGAATCGATGCTCATGACTGCCCCCTCGTGTCTGCGGTCATGGCCTCGAGTACCCGCCTGAACCGCTTGACCAACCTTGCGATTCGGACCGAATCGAAGATGTCAGAATCGAATTCGACACGTAACCCCAGTTCATGGCCGGGTACGGCCTGCACCGACAGCGGGTAGTGGTTGTACTCGCGGTTGGTGAAATGGGTGATCGCCAATTCATTGACGCCCGACAGGGCGGCCGTGTCGATCGGATAGTTTTCGTAGACGAACATCGTGTCGAACAACTGGTCGTGACCGGTCACCCGATGTATCTCGTGGAGCGCCAGATGCTGATGATCCAAGGTTTCGCTGTACGCACCCTGGATTTGGTCCAACAAACTGGCGATCGTGGTGGCCGGGGTGAACGTGGCCCGTACCGGCACCGTGTTGATCAGCAGGCCGACCATCGACTCAGCGCCGGGAAGGTCGGTCGGCCGCCCTGATACCGCAGTACCGAAGGCGACGTCGCGCTGACCGGTCAGCCACATCAGCAGCTGCGCCCAGGCACCCTGCAGCACCGTGCTGATGGTGGTGTGACAGGTCCGGGCCAACTCGCCCAGGGCCTTGGTGGTCTCGGCGGACAGCTGGAACGATTCGACGCCGCGGCGCCCGAGCGCGATCCGCGCGGGCGGTCCGACCAGTGTCGGGGTGTCGAACCCGGCGAATACCTCGCGCCAGGCTTCCTGCGCCGCGCTGACGTCCTGTTCGGCCAGCCAGGTGACGAATCGCCGGTACGGAACGGGTGCCGGCAGCCGGCCACCGAAATACCCGGCGAAGATCTCCTGCAACAGAATCGGTTTCGACCAGCCGTCGAGAACGATGTGGTGGTTGGTGAGCACGAACCGGTGCTGGTTGTCACCGGTGCGGATCAGCGCGGCACGGAACGCCGGCTGATCACCCAACCCACCGACGGCGGTCCGTTCGGTGGCGCAGAACTGTTCGATCTGTGGTTCCACTTCCCGGTCCGGCAGTCCGGTGAGATCGAGGTACTGCCACGCGAGCACGGGCTCCGCCGGCAGCACCTGCACCGGCAGACCGAAGTCCTCGTGGAAGCGGGCGACGATGTTCGGACGTCGCCTGATCACGTCCTGCACCGCGTCCCGCAACCGCTCGGCATCCAGCGGACCGGCCACGGTGATGTCCAGTTGTACGGAGTACAGGTCGTCACCGCCCTGCCCGGACCCGGTGTGGAACAGCAGACCCTGCTGCAGCGGTGTCAAGGGCAGCACGTCGGCGACGGCGTATTGCTGTTGCAGCTCATCGATCTGCGGTTGGGACAGGCGCGCCGGGGCGATGTCGGACGGGGTCAACCCGCCGCCGCCGTCCCGCACGTGCGCGCAGATCCCGGCCAGCGCCTCGAACCACAGCCGGCTCAGCCGGCCCACCTGGTCGGCGTCCAGCGCAGAGGTGGCCCACGTCCAGGTGGCGTGCAACCGCGGACCGTCGTCCGTTCCGTTCGTGGCATCGATGGTGCCGGCGTTGAGTTCGACCGTGTGCCCCAGCGGTGTCGGCACCGCCGTGGCCGACGCGGTGACCGAGACCGCCTCCTGATCGATCCGCCACAGCTCGTCGGACAGTTCACCCGCACCCGCACCCAGACGACCCAGATAGTTGAAGCCGAAGGCCGGATCCGGGCCATCCAGACCCACCTCGGGATTGAGGTATCGCAGCAGCCCGTAGGTGATCCCGTCCGGCAGGGCCCGCAACCGTTCCTTGGCTTCCTTGATCACCGGCCCGAGTGCGGCATCACCGGAAGTGACGGTTTCCCAGGACAATTCACCGGGCAGCAGCGCGACAGGATACTTGGCGGTGAACCATCCGACGGTGCGCGACAGGTCCACGTCGCCGGCGAGTTCTTCGTCGCGTCCGTGCCCCTCGACGTCGACGGCGATCGGATCGCCTGCGGTGCCGAGGAATTCCGCAGCGGCCAGGCCGAATGCGATCAGCAGAATGTCCTGCACACCGGCGTGGAACGCGGCCGGGACCGCGCCGAGCAACTGGCGGGTGGACTCGACATCCAACTCCACCGACAACTGCCCGGCATGCGCGTAGGTGTCCACCGCCGGTTGCACGGCCGGCAGCGCCGCGGGCAGGGCCGCCACCTGCCGCCAGGTGTCGGCGAGCTCGACCACGGCCGGCTTGTGTGCGTACTCGTTGAGCACCGAGGACCAGCGCGCAAAGGACGTTCGCACGGCCGGCAACTCGATCGCCTGCCCACTGCGGTGCTGTGCCCAGCCGATGTTCAAGTCTTCCAACAAAATCCGCCATGACACCGCGTCCACGGCCAGGTGGTGGATCATCAGGACCAGGGCACCGGTGTGCGGTACCCACAGCGCGCTGACCATCTCCCCGGCGGCGGGATTCAACCGTGACCGCGCCGCCAACAGGGCCTCGTCCGACAACTCGTCGACGATGTGCACGCTGGCAGCCGCATCCACCGTGCCCGGTTCCGGCACGGTCAACGACCATTTGCCATCAGGGCCGGCTTCCGCGGTCAACCGCAACATCGCATGCCGATCCAGCAGCGCCTGCAGCACGATCACCACGTCGCTCTCGGTGACCCCATCGGGTGCCCGTAGCACCACCGCCTGGTTGAATTCGTCTGCGGATTCATCGATCTCGTGCAACCACCGCATGATCGGGGTGGCCGGCACCGGGCCGATCCCCTCGTCGGCCACGGCGGCCTGGCCGTCGGCGGAGACCACGACCTGCGCCAGCCGGGCCACCGTCTGCTCGACGAACACATCGCGCGGACGACACACCAGCCCCGCGGCGCGGGCGCGCGCCACCACCTGCATCGACGAGATGCTGTCGCCTCCGAGGTCGAAGAAGGAATCGTCGACGCCGACCCGCTCGACCCCGAGCACCTGGGCGTAGATGCCGGCCAGGATCTGCTCGACGGCATCGTGCGGCGCCCGGTACTGATCGGCATCCTGATACTCCGGCGCCGGTAGGGCCCGGGTGTCGAGTTTCCCGTTCACGGTGAGCGGCAGGGCGTCGAGCACCACCACCGCGGTGGGCACCATGTACGTCGGAAGACGTTCGGCCAGCGTGGTCCGGGCGGCGGACGGATCGACCGATCCGGTGACGTAACCGACGAGACGTTTGTCGCCGGGACGATCCTCACGGGCGATCACGGCCGCATGTTCGACACCGTCGACGACGGCCAGGGCGGCCTGCACCTCACCGAGTTCGATGCGGTAGCCACGGATCTTGACCTGCTTGTCGGCGCGTCCCTCGTACCGCAGCTCGCCGTCGGCGCCCCAGCGCACGAGATCACCGGTGCGGTACATCCGCCGGCCGGGTTCCCCGTACGGGCACGCCACGAACCGCGTCGACGAGAGATCCGGTCGACCCACGTAGCCGACCGCCAATCCGGCGCCGGCCACATACAATTCGCCGACCACACCCACGGGGACCTGACGCATCCACTCGTCCAGCACGAAGAACGCCAGATGTCCCAACGGCACCCCGATCGGACTGGAGTTGCTGTCGAGATCGGCCCCGCTGATTTCGCGGTACGACGCATGCACCGTCGTCTCGGTGATCCCGTACATGTTGATCAACCGCGGTGAACTGGGGTGACTGCGCAGCCAACCGGAGAGTCGCTGTGGCTCAAGGGCTTCACCACCGAACACCACCGTCTCCAGCGTCAACCGCCGGCCCAGCTCCGGCGCCAGCGCATCAGCGGTCTGCAACGCGTAGAACGCCGAGGGCGTCTGGCTCAGGACATTGACCTGTTCATCGACCAGGAGCGCAAGCAGGTCTTCGGGCGAGCGGACCACCGCATCCGGCACGACCAGCAACCGGCCGCCACTGAGCAGGGGCCCCCAGATCTCCCAGACCGAGTAGTCGAAGGCCAACGAATGGCATTGCGTCCAGGTCCGGCCGACGGACAGTTCCGCGCCGAGCGTCTCGAGCAGCGTGGTGACGTTGCGGTGAGTCACCGCCACGCCCTTGGGCATTCCGGTGGTTCCGGAGGTGTAGATGACGTAGGCGATGTCGCCGGCACCACCCTTGGAGGCCACCGCTGTGGTCGGCTGCGCCCTGACCGACGGGTCGTCGACATCGAGGACGGGCACGCCGGATGGTTCCAGTCGGTGGCGCAACTCTGTGGTGGTGAGCGCAACCACCGGTGCGGCATCGGCCAGGACGAATTCGATACGCGCGTCAGGGTGTGCCGGGTCGATCGGCACGTAGGCCGCCCCGGTTTTCACCACGGCCAGGATGGCGGCGATGGCCTCGGCGTTGCGCGGCAGCAGCATCGCCACCCGCCGGCCGGGGCCGGCGCCGCGGGCGGACAGCACGTGCGCCAACCGGTTCGACGACTCGTCGAGTTCGCCGTAGGTGATCGACCGGCCGTCGTAGGTGAGTGCCACCGCATCTCGATCACGGGCCACCTGCGCGGCGAAGAGTTCCGGAATCGACGCAGCGGCCTGGGCCGGCGCAGTCAACACCGCACGGTTACCCCAGTCGTGCAGCCGGTCGTGCTCGTCGGGACCGAGCAGATCGATCGACGAGACCCGGCGGTCCGGATCGGCGGCCATCGCCGCCAACACCTGCTTCATCCGATTGACCAGCGCCGCAATGTCCGTCGGCCCGAACACCTCGGTGTCGAACTCGATGCGCAAACCCAGCTCCGCACCGGGCATCGCGACCATCGACAGCGGGTAGTGGTTGTATTCACGGCTGACGAAGTCGGTGATGCCCAACTCCTGCGCACCCAGCAGGGCCTGCGGGTCGATCGGATAGTTCTCGTACACGAACAGGGTGTCGAACAACCGGTCGTGTCCGCTCGCCCGGTGAATCTCGGCCAGCGCCAGGTGTTCGTGCTCGACGGTGTCGTTGTGTACGCGCTGCAGTTGATCCAGCAGTTCGGCCACGGTGGTGTCCGCGCCGATCTTCGCCCGCACCGGCACGGTGTTGATCAGCAGGCCGACCATCGATTCCGCACCGGGCAGATCCACCGGCCGACCGGATACCGCCGTACCGAACGCCACGTCACGATGGCCGGTCTGGGCCATCAGCACCTGGGCCCAGGCAGCCTGCAGCACGGTGTTGATCGTGGTGTGTTGGGCGCGGGCCAACTCGGCCAGCGCACCGGTGATCTCAGCCGAGAGTCGATGGGACTCGACGCCGCGCGGTCCGGCCGGCGTCGGCGGACCGACGAGGGTCGGGTTTTCGAAGCCTTCCAGTACCTCGCGCCACACCGACTGTGCCGCAGCGTGATTCTGATCGGTCAACCAGCGCACGAAGTTGCGGAACGGAACGGGCGGCGGGAGCCGGTGTCCGTAATAGCGGCCGAAGATCTCCTGTAGCAGGATCGGCAGTGACCAACCGTCGATCACGATGTGGTGGATGGTCAGCACCAGGCGGTGCCGGTCGTCGCCGGTACGGATCAACGCAACCCGGAACGTGGGCGCGCCGGCCAGGTCGCAGACCGCCCCGCGTTCGACCGCACACAGCTGCTCGACCCGCTCGTCGCCCGGATGATCACCGCCGGAACGGGTTTCGGCGCGCAGGTCGACATACTGCCAGGCGATCACCGGGTCGGCCGGCAGCACCTGCACCGGCTCGCCGAACTGCTCACTGAACCGGGCCGCCAGGTTGGGATGGCGGGCGATGACGTCTTCCACGGCATCGCGCAGCCGGTCCGCGTCGAGATCACCGGTCACGGTGATGCCGAGTTGCACCGCGTACACGTCTTCGCCGACGCCCTCGGCCGCATCCTGCGCGAAGTTCGACTGGAACAGCAGCCCCTGCTGCAGCGGAGTCAGTGGCAGGACATCGGCGATGCGGTACCGCTCGGTCAGCTCATCGATCTGCTGCTGGGTCAGACGCACCGGGGCAACGTCGGACGGGGTGAGGCCGCCACCGCCGGACTGCACGTGGGCGCAGATCCCGGCCAGCGCCTCGAACCACAGCGTGCTGAGCCGTTCGACCTGGTCCCGGCCGAGCACCGAGGGCGCCCAGGTCCAATTGGCCTGCAACCGCGGACCGGCGCCACCGTCCTCCAGGGTTCCGGCGTTGATCTCCAAGGTGTGGGCCAGCGCCATCGGTATCGCCGCGGCCACGTCGGACACCGACAGGCTGTCCGGGCTGAGCCGCCACAGGTCCTCGGACAGGTCGGCCGCACCCGCACCGAGGCGTCCGAGGTAGTTGAAGCCGATGGTCGGGTCACCACCACCCAGATCGACATCCGGATTGAGGTAGCGCAGCAGTCCGTAGGTCAATCCGTCCGGCACTGCGCGCAGCTGTTCCTTGGCCGCCTTGATCACCGGCCCGAGTGCCGCACCGCCGCCGGCAACGTGCACCCAGGTCAGACCTCCCGCGGCCAGTGCCACCGGATATTTGGTGGTGAACCACCCCACGGTGCGGGACAGGTCGACATCAGAGATCCGGTCATTTCCACCGAGATCCTCACTGCGGCCGTGCCCTTCGACGTCGATGCCGATCGGGCCACTGTCGGCGCCGGCACCGGAGAACTCCGACCACGCCAGGCCGAAGGCGATCAGCAGGATGTCCTGCACGCCGGCGTGAAACGCCGCGGGAACCTCCCCCAGCAGCATCTGGGTGGTCGCTTCGTCCAACGACACCGACAACCGCCCGGCGCCGGCGTAAGTGTCCAGCTCCGGCTGTACATGAGGCAGTGTGGCCGGGGTCGCGGCGACCTTCCGCCAGGTGTCCGCGTGCCGGACCACGTCCGCGTCGCGGGCGTGTTCGGCCAACAACTCCGACCAGCGGGCGAACGAGGTTCCACCGGCCGGCAACGCCACCGGCTGCCCGCTGTGGTGCTGCGCCCAGGCGATGTTCAAGTCTTCCAACAGGATTCGCCAGGAGACACCGTCGACCGCCAGGTGCTGGACGACCAGGGCCAACTGGTTGGTGTCCTGCGCCCACAGGGCGCTCACCATCGACCCGGCCGCTGGATCGAGCCGCGATCGCGCTTCCTGTACCGCCTGCTCGGACAAGGTGTCGACGGCGTGCAGACATTCACGTGCGTCGACGGCGCCTTTGTCGGGAACTGTCAACGACCAGTCGCCGCTGCTGTCGGTTTCCGCGCGCAACCGCAGCGTGGCATGTCGGTCCAGCAGTGCCTGCAGGATGATCACCGCGTCGGCGTGGGTCGCGGACGCGGGAGCTTGAATCACCACGGTCTGGTTGAACTGGTCGGTCCGCCCCGGCATGTCCTGCAGCCACTGCATGATCGGTGTCGCGTTCACCGATCCGGTGCCTTCGTCGACGACGGCGGCCTGGCCGCCGGCGAGTTTGGCCACGCCGCCGAGCCGCGCCACCGTCTGTTCGACGAAGATGTCGCGCGGGCGGCACCACACGCCGGCCGCCCGGGCGCGCGCCACCACCTGCATCGACAAGATGCTGTCGCCGCCGAGATCGAAGAACGAATCGTCCACGCCGACCTGCTCCACACCCAGTACCTGGGCGTAGATCCCGGCCAGGATCTCCTCGACCGGGCTGCCCGGAGCCCGGTATTCACGTGCGCCACCGGAATATTCGGGAGCCGGCAACGCGCGCGTGTCCAGCTTGTTGTTCGAGGTCAACGGCATCGCGTCGAGCACCACGACGGCCGCCGGCACCATGTAGGGCGGCAGCCGATCGGCGAGTTGCGCGCGGGCGTGGACCGGATCCGCGGTGCCGGTGATATAGCCGACGAGTCGCTTGTCGCCGGGGCGGTCCTCGCGGGCGATCACCGCGGCATGGGTGACGCCGTCGACCCGAGCCAACGCCGAACGGACTTCGCCGAGTTCGATGCGGTAGCCCCGGATCTTGACCTGCTCGTCGGCACGGCCCAGATACTGCAGTTGCCCGTCGGCGCCCCAGCGCACCATGTCGCCGGTGCGGTACATCCGTTGGCCTGGTTCACCGAACGGGCAGGCCACGAACCGCGACGCCGTCAGATCGGGCCGGCCGATGTACCCGCATGCCACGCCGTCGCCGGCGACGTAGAGTTCCCCGACCACGCCGGTCGGAACCGGTTGCATCCAGGAGTCGAGTACGAACAACGCCGCCCCCGGCACCGGCGAGCCGATCGGCACCACATCGGACTCGCGCGCACCGGCGTGCAGCGGCGAACTCATCGATGCGCAGATCGTCGTCTCGGTGGGCCCGTAGGCGTTGAACATCATCCGGCCGTTGGCCGCCCAACGGTCGACCACATCGGTCGGGCAGGCCTCCCCCGCGACCACGAGCGTCGCGTGCTCGAGGCCCTCGGCCGGCAGCATCGCCACGGCCGAAGGGGTCTGGGTGAACACCGTGATCTCTTCGCCGACTAGCAGCCGGTGGAAGTCCTCGGGTGAGCCGGCCACTGATTCGCCGACCACCACCAGTCGTCCGCCGCGCAGCAGCGCATGCCCGATCTCCCATACCGAGGCGTCGAAGCCCAGGGAGTGGCACAGGGGCCACACGCCGTGCCGCGGCAGGCTGACATCCAGCGACAGCATCAGCTGCGTCAGGTTGTGGTGGGTGACCGCGACGCCCTTGGGGGCACCCGTGGTGCCCGAGGTGTAGATGACGTACGCGATCTCGTCGGGCACCGGTGGCCGCAGAGCGGTTGCGGGTTGTTCGGCGATCTCAGGGTCGCCGAAATCGATGATCGAGAGATCGAAGCCGTCGAGCCGGGACCGCAGTGCGGCCGTGGTGATCGCGGCGACGGGGCCGGCGTCACCGAGGATGAATTCCAGGCGTGCCTGCGGCACCGCCGGGTCGACCGGCAGATAGGCGGCGCCGGTTTTGAGGATCGCCAGCATCCCGATCACCGCCGAAGCGGTGCGCTGCGAGAACAGCGCCACCCGTTGGCCCGGCCCGGCCCCGCGGGCGGCCAGCAGGTGGGCGAGCCGGTTGGATGCCTCGTCGAGCTCGCGATAGGTCAGCGAGCGGCTTTCGTACGTCAGCGCCACGGCGTCGGGCGCGGCAGCCACCTGGTTGGCGAACAGCTCCGGGATCGACACCTTTTCCGGTGCCGGTTGCGCCAGTACCGCCTGGTTGCCGAACTGCGCGAGCTCGGAACGTTCCTGGCCGTCCAGCAGGGTCAGCGACGACAGCGGCCGGTCGGGATCGGCCGCCATGGCATCGAGGACACGTTGGATGTGTGCGGCCAGGTCCGACACCTCGAAATCCGCGAAGGGACGCCCGGCACCCGCGGTGCTCAGGAACAGCTGATCGCTGGAGCCGATGAAGAACAGACCGAAATGCCCCATCGGACCGTGATTGGTGTACGACACGGTCACCGGGGCACCGGCCAGGTCCAGGGTGAGCCGGGCCGGGATGAAGTTGATCGCCACCCGATTGGAGGCATGACGTCGGGCGCTTCCCTCACCGTCCAAGGTATGGACCGGGAAACGCTGATGCTGCAGCAGTTCTCGCAGGCGCTCGTCGACGTGCCGGCAGAACTCACCGACCGTCCAGTCCGGCGGGGCCTTGAGCACCAGGGGAGCGACACCGGCGAGCATGGCCGGCAGTGTCTTGGTCACCGAGGTGACCCGTCGGCTGACCGGGAAGTCCAGGGTCACCTCAGAGGCGTTGGCCGACCAGGCGCGTACGAGCAGTGCGCACGCCGCGGTGGTGACCGAGTAGCGACGGATCCGCAGGTTCTTGGACAGTTCTTTTATGTGTCGAACCGCCACCTGATCGACTTCGACCGACGCCGACGGAGCGTAGGCGTCGCGGCCGTCCTCCGAGCGCCGCAGCCCCTGATCGATTCCACTTTCGGACGGTCGGTTGGTGCTCCAGTAGGCCCGATCGTCCTGGAAGTCCTGGGATGCTTCGTATTCCGCTTCGCAATCCACCAGATCCTGCAGCGAGCCGAAGTAGGCCGGCGGTATCGGATCCCCCGACACCAGCGCCGTGTAGATGGTCGCGATCCGGCGGCTGACCAGGGCCATGCCGATCCCGTCGACCGAAATGTGGTGCCCCAACCCGAACAGGAAATACTCGTTCGGTTTGGTGCGGAACAGGGCGAATGTCACCAGCCGATCGGTGACCGGCATCGGAGTGTGCTGAATCGCCGAAGCGAGTTCCAGGACCTTCTGTACTGGATCGGCACTGTCCCGCAGGTCGTGGTACGTCAACTCCAGGTCTGAGTAGTCGACGGGCTTCTGCACAAGCTGACCGTCCACTTCGACGAAGGCGGCACGCGCCGGCTCGGCCTCCTCGAGGGCCTGCCGAATCGCCTGCTCGAGGAGCCCGCGCTGCACCGCGCCGTCGATTCTCCCGAGCAGGCCGAGCTGCCACTCCGTGCCGGCGAGACCGCTTTCCTGCGAAAGCCAGATATCCAACTGCCCGCGGGATAGCGGCAGCGCCCCGCCCTCAGATTCCATTATTCAACTTCTCCAGAGACCAATTAGCGCTGAATAGACCCGTCCTGCGCCAACCGCTCACGCAGGCTCTTCGGACGTATGTCTGCCCAATTCTGCTCAATGAACTCCAAACATGCAGAACGGTTCGCCTCGCCATAGACGACCTGCCACCCCGCAGGCACATCGGCAAAGCTCGGCCACAGGCTGTGCTGCTCCTCGTCATTGACGAGCACATAGAAGCTGCCGTTGTCGTCGTCGAATGGGTTGATACTCACGTTTCTCCAGGTTGTTCAGCGGACTGCGCAAAGATATCGCAAACATACGGTAGGCCGCACAGGCGAGTTCCCGCTTTTGGTGAAGTCCAATCAGCGGACGGCCGTAGCGAACTCTAGTTAGCTCATTTGTGCAGTTAGCTGAAACTTCATGTTCGTGAGTTTGTGTGAGGTCATACCGATTTGACGTCGCCGTCACACTATTGCGTATTTTCGCAGTTTGTGAGTTTTGTGTGGTCTGGCGGTTGACTAAGGAGATGGACAGTCCCAAATTGTCGTGAATTCATCACAACAGCAAAACCTGACTGAGTTCACGTTTTCCCATGGCCCACGCATCCCGAGTTTCGGCCATTGTCTTTTGGCCGGGCCTTCGAATTAACTATCCGACGATCGCGTGCTGTTTTTGCCAGTTCATACCACCAGCTGGGGCGGATACGTTCGGTTGCTGAATCCACGCCCGCCGCGGCCGTGTCCAGAGGTGTCCAGAGTGCAGACATCCGGGTGATCGTGACATGTGCCGTCGGACGACTGGTTCAGCAACGAATCTTCCCGGCGCCAAAGGTCCTCAGAAACTTAAACTTTGGCCCGTTTTCGCAGCATGGGGATGTGAACGAGCATTCGGCCGACGACTAGCTGCCGGCAATCTCCATGCCGCAGACAGCAATCCCCCGTCATGGGTTCTGCTGCACGTTGACGCAGCGTCAAACCGCTAGGAGCGAGACGGTTCCGAATCGTCCTCCGTCGCCTTCAGCGCCGAGGACCCGGAGGGCATGAGCATCAGGAAGACCGGGACTTTCACGGTGACCCCGCCCGCGACGGGCATCCGGATCGCGAAAGAAACAACTTCCAGCTCGAGGCGTTTACCGCGCTGAGTCTCCATCTCGAGGCGGCCGGGCAGATGCCTGGGCGTTGCCAGCCAGTCGAGGCCGCGTTCGATCGACTCCAGCAGGTTCATGCCGCCACTATACCCACGGACTAGCTGCAGAAACGTTGGACGCGAACGCCCGAACGATCACCTCTGGTCCTAATTTCGCTGTAATGCAGCGGTGTTCGATGACCGACGAGGACGCCCGACATCACGGTTTGGCAAAGGAATACATCCGGTACGCCGATGATCCGCCCGGGCGCAGATCCTCGCACGCCCTTCGGGCCGGCTCGAATTTGCGGGTGAGCCAGCGCAATGGTGCCGGGGTGGCGCGCTCGAAGACGTGCCGCCATTGCGCCAGGTTCTTTTCCATCCCGCGGACCACCTCGGCGTTGATCGTGCGCTGCGTGAGCATCTGCAACGGCGAGGCTGCGAGGTCGTCTTCCCAGGTCGGGAGCTCGGCCACCATGCGGACATCGGTGTAGAGGAAGCGGCCGCCGGGCCGCAGTACCCGGGTCACCTCGTCGAGAAAGCGCGGGAAATGCGGGTACAGGTGCGACGATTCGACGTTGATGACCGCGTCAAACGTCCCGTCGGCAAATGGGAGGTCCTCGGCATCGCCGCGAATGAACTCCAAATCAGGTACGCGGTGGCGCTTTTGGCAAAACGCCACGGCCTCCGGGTTGAGATCCATCCCGGTGTACGATGCCGGACTCAGGGTCCGGGCCAGATAGGAAGCACCGCCGCCATGACCACACCCCACCTCCAGCACTCGCTTCCCGGCGAGGTCCGCCTGGGTCGCGGTCGCGTGGTAGAGCTGGATGAAGTAGCGGTTGGATTCATCTGAATCCGCAAGCGGGACAGCCAGAGCCGGATCTTCCTCATATCCGTAGTTGAGGAACACCACGTCCTCGGATTGGAGCCGGCGGGTGGCATACGGATAGATGAACTTCTGCGCGAACCACACGATCCTGTCGCTCTGATTCTTCACGAACCGGTCGCGTCCGTCCCGAACCGCATCTCTGAGAGCCATACGATCAACTATTGCAAAGAGTTGCGCGGTATGGTCGATTGCGCCGGAACACACCAGGGTTCGCGCTGCCTGCGCCGGATGCGCGCGACAGCTGGTACGGCATCGGAAAGGTTGTGGCCGGATGAAGTTTGCGCTGGCATGCTACGGAACTCGCGGCGACGTCGAGCCCTCCGTGAGCGTCGGGTGCGAACTGCAGCGCCGAGGCCACGACGTCGAGTTGGCCGTGCCGCCTGATCTGATCGAGTTCGCCGAGGCCGCCGGACTCGAGGTGGTCGCTTACGGCCCGGAGTTGAGCGAGTTTCTGCGGGAGGACTTCCTGCGCAACTTCTGGACCCGGTTGATGCGTAACCCGGTCGGCTCGCTGCGCGAGTTGTGGGAGCCCATCGCCCGGTACTGGCCGGAAACCAGCAAGACCTTGATGACGATGGCGCGCGATGCCGATCTGTTGTCGACCGGCCTCAACTACGAACAGCCTGCGGCCAACGTCGCGGAGTACTACGGCATTCCACTGGTCGCGCTGCACCACTTCCCGATGCGCCCCAACGGACGGCTGGTTCCCACGCTGCCGGCGCCGGTGGTACGGGCGGGGGGCAGCATTTCCGAATGGCTGATGTGGCGTTCCACCAGGGCCGCCGACGACACGCAGCGGCGCGAGCTCGGGTTGCCCCGTTCCACGAGCCCGTCGCCTCGGCGGATGGCCGAACGTGGCGCACTCGAGATCCAGGCATACGACGAGGTCGCGGTTCCCGGGTTGGCGGCCGAGTGGGCGAAATTCGGCGATCGCCGTCCGTTCGTCGGCGCACTGACGATGGAGCTGACGACTGCGGCCAACGAGGAAGTGACCTCCTGGATCGCCGGTGGCGCACCCCCGGTCTGCTTTGCGACGGGCAGCATCCCGCTCGAATCACCCGCGGCGACAATGGAAATGATCAGAGAGGCGTGTGCCCAGCTGGGGGAGCGGGCCCTGATCTGTGCCGGTGGGACGGACTTCGGCGACACCTCGGAGTGGACCGACGTGAAGGTGGTCGGCGCGGTGAACTATGCCGAGGTGTTTCCCGCCTGCCGGGCAGTGGTTCACCACGGCGGCTCGGGCACCACTGCGGCCGGCTTACGCGCCGGGATCCCGACGCTGATCTTGTGGAGCACGGCCGATCAGCCGTACTGGGGTAATCAGGTCAGACGAATGAAGGTTGGTACCGCGCGGCGTATCTCGGCGACTGACCAGCGGACGCTGGTATCGGATCTGCGAACGATCCTGGACCCGCAATACGCCGTCCGGGCCCGGGATCTCGCCACCCGGATGACCAGTCCCGGCGAGAGCGTCACGCGCGCCGCGGACCTGTTCGAAAAGGAGGCCCTGCATCGGCGCCGCTGAGCGTCGAGTCCGTGTTACCTTCCCAAAAGGGGACTTCTCAAGTCCGGGAACGTCATAGGCTTGTGGCGAGAAGACATTCCGGGACGCGGAACGCGCCGATGACTTCGGCGGGGCTTATAGGGGGCTGCGTTGACCACATACGAATGCCGTATCTGCGGTGGCGACCTGAACGAGGTCCTCGATCTCGGCCGGCAACCCGTCTCCAACGCCTTCACCCGACGTGAAAACGCCGAGCGGGTACCCACTTTTCGCCTGGCAGTGGGGATCTGCTCCGGATGCTCGATGGTGCAGCAACTCGAGACAGTGCCACCCAATGCGATGTACCGCGCCGACTACCCATACCGGGCTTCTGGGTCCATGCTGATCAGCCGCCACTTCGAGGAAGTCGCCCGGCACATCATCGAAACCTCACTGCACGGCCCGGACGGATTCGTCGTCGAGATCGGCAGCAACGACGGCGTCATGCTCAAGACGCTCAGCGCCGCAGGCGTCCGACATCTCGGGGTTGACCCGGCAGCCAGCGCGGGAGAAGTGGCGCGGGCTCACGGCGTGAATGTTCGGACCGACTTCTTCAACGAATCGACGGCCAAGGACATCCTGGACGAGCACGGGCCCGCGAACCTCATCTTCTCGGCGAACACGTTCAGCCACATCACCCGACTGGACTCGATTCTGCGTGGCGTCGACCTCCTGCTGGCTCCCGACGGCCTTTTTGTCTTCGAGGACCGCTCGCTGGCGGATATTCTCCGGCACAACTACTTTGACCAGATCTACGACGAGCACATCTATCTGTTTTCGGTCACCTCGGTGAAAATGATGGCGGCGCACTTCGGCTTTGAACTGGTCGACGCGGAGCACCTCCCGCTGCACGGTGGGTCGATCCGCTACACCTTGGCCCGCGCCGGCAGTCGTCCGCCGACCGGTGCCGTGGCCGAATTCCTCGCCATGGAGAAGGCCGAGGGGATCGCCGAACCCGCGACCTTCGAACGGTTCGCCGGCCAAATCGGCACGATCAAGACAGACCTGGTCGCGCTGCTGCAGCAGTTGCATTCCGAGGGGCACAGTGTGGTCGGCTACGGCGCCACCTCACGTAGCGCAACCGTGCTCAACTACTGCGGGATCGGACCGGATCTGCTTCCCATGGTGTGTGATTCGACCCCCGAGAAGCAGGGCACGGTCACTCCCGGCTCACTGATCCCCGTGTGCGCGCCGGACACCTTCTCCAAGCCTTTTCCCGATTACGCGTTGCTGTTCGCGTGGAACCACGCCGAGGAGATCATGGGCAAGGAGCGTCAGTTTGCCCAACAAGGTGGTCGCTGGATCGTGTATGTGCCGCAGGTTCGGTTGGTGTGACCGGTGCCGTGGGCGGCTTGATCAGTACGCCCTGGCCGGTCGGCAGGGCACAGATCACCACACCCAACTCCCGGGCCACCTCGTCCATCGCAATGCGCTGTTCGTCGCGTCCCCGGTTGGCGTAGTCGTCCAGTAACACCATGGCTCCCGGCGACAACCGGGGCCAGAAGTACCGCAGCGTGGCCACTTCCGGTGAAGCACAATTCATGTCGATGTGCAGGAACGCCACCGCGGCGGTATCGACCTGCTGCAACGTCTCGGGGACAGCGCCCACGATGATCCGCTGATTGGTCCATTCGGCGAAGTTGGCTCGGACGACGTCCACCGAGTTGCCATAGATGCCGAAGTCGAGCGCGGCCTGGTTCTTCACCAGCGCTCCAGCCCCCCGCTCCTGTTCGGAAACGAACCGCGGATCCATCCCGGCGAAGGTATCCAGGAGGTAGAACGTCTTACCAAGCGTGTCCCAGTTCAGGTACTCCATGATGGCGCTGCTCAGGAATCCGTGGCTGACGCCGCACTCGACGAAGTCGCCCTCGACCTTGCTCGCGGTGGCCGCCGCCCACAGACCGACATGAACCCGCCAGTGCCAATGGTGAATATCTTCGCCGCCCAGCGCACGCACGCCGCGCTGGTAGGCGCGCTGAAAATGGGGATCGTCCATGAACGCATAGCTGTTGAAACAGATCAACGCGTCATTGGAATAGACATCTGGCAAAAACGTCCGGGGAAACCAGTACGCGGTACGCAGGCCGGCCCAGGCGACCCGGAACTTCAGTGGCCATTTCTTTGCCATGAGACGACCATAGCACCCCCGTCGCAGTACCTGGCGCGGCAAAATGCGCCGATAAGGTTTGCGGCACAGCGACTTCGCCTGCATGCCACGGATGGACCCGCACCGCCTCGGCCGCCGCAGCCACACAGCGTTCGGTAACTGGAGAAGGTCAGTTCGGCGGCTTGAGGATCAGGCCTTGACCGGTCGGCAAGGCACAGACCAGCACGCCCAGCTCTCGAGCCACCTCGTCCATCGCGATGCGCTGTTCATCGCGTCCCCGGTTGGCATAGTCGTCGAGCAGTACGATGGCCCCGGGTGAGAGTCGGGGCCAGAAGTACCGCAGTGCCGCGACTTCCGGTGGAGCGCAGTTCATGTCGATGTGCAGGAACGCGATCGTATCCGCATCCACCTGGTCGAGAGTCTCCGGAACGGCGCCCACGATGATGCGCTGATTCTTCCACTCGGCGAAGTTTCTGCGGACTCCGTCCACCGAGCTGCCGTACATGCCGTTACGGACATGCTCGTCGCTTCTCTCCAACGCCCCGGCCGCCTTTTCGCTGGCCGTGACATAGCGAGGATCGAGCCCGGCAAACGTATCGAGCAGGTAGAACGTCTTCCCCAGCCGGTCCCAGTCCAGGTATTCCATGATCGCGCTGCTCAGAAAGCCGTAGCTGACCCCACACTCGACAAAATCGCCCTCGAGCTTGCTGGCACTGGAAGCCGCCCACAACCCCACATGGACGCGCCAGTGCCACTGGTACCAGTCCATGCCGTTGAGGGCGCGGGCGCCGCGTTGGTAGGCGCGCTGAAAGTCGGGTTCGTCCATGAACGCGTAGCTGTTGAAACAGATCAACGCATCATTGGAGTAGACGTTCGGCAGTAGTTTGCGCGCAAGCCAGTACTCCGCGCGCACCGCCTTCAACCAGAAGCGGGTGGGGAGTGTCAGCCCTTTAGCCACGAACGCAACCTTAGCATCGGCGGGTTCTGCGCAAGCCATGAAGCGATCCGCCACGCAGATTCCGGGTTCTGATGGAATGTGCTGTTGCACAATCTATTTGAGCCTTCGCAATGCGGAGCTGTGGCGCACTCAACGTGCCTCACCTCGCCTTTGCCCCGCGAACAGCGGACTTGGCAAACATCACCGTCACCGGTCAGGCGAACGACCGGGCCCGGGCGAAACTCTCCACCAGGTCGGCAGTTTTTGCCACACTCTCGGCGGCCGGCGTCATGCGAACCGCAACCTCGCGGGCTCGCGCCGCGCATTCCGGGGCCAGAACCTTCCGTAGGTCAGAAACCAAGGTTTCCTTCGTGGTGCTCGAAAAGCTGCGAACCGCACCGACGTTCAGGAGCTTCACCCGGGAGGCCCACACCGGTTGTGCGCCATCGATCCACAGTACGAGGGTCGGCACGCCGGCGCGCAGACTTGCCGCCAGGGTGCCGGCTCCGCCGTGGTGAACCGCAGCGCGGCAAGCCGAGAACACCGCCGCATAGTTCACCGCCCCGACCACCTTGACATGTTCGTATTGCGGGACATCACTGTAATCGCTCCAGCCCGAGCAGATCAGTGCCCGCTGTCCGAGCTCGGCACAGGCCGACGCGATCATTTCGACTGTGGCAGACGGCGAGTGGACCGGCATACTGCCGAAACCGAAACAGATCGGCGGGGTCCCTTGAGCGATCCACGACGAGACCTCTTCGTCGGCCTCGGTCGAGAGTTCCAGGGTCAGCGTTCCGACGAATGGCCGCTGATCGCGCCAGCGCGCCCATTCCTCGGCCAATCCGGGGAAGCAGACCTCGTCGTATCCCTGGATCTCCAAGGCCCCACGCGCGGCAATTCGCCGAGACACCGGGCCGGTGGCCTTCGGCAGGCCAAGGTCCCGACGCTGTGCGTCTTCGACCTTCTTGTTCAGCCGCCAGCCGAGCCAGTCGTACGTCCACATCACCGCACGCGCCAGCGGCGCCGGAAGGCGGGACAACAGTTGGCCGTTGACCCGCACCGGCGTGTTGTGCAATGTGGCGAACGGAATCCCATGGAATTCGGCCACATTGGCCGCCGGTTCTTGATAGCTCTGGCCGACGAACAGAACGTCCGCGTCCTCGGCGAGCGACACCAGCCCGGCACTCATCTGAGTCCAGGCCTGATCGCTGAGCGTCCACATCTCACGCCACAGCCGCCGCAGTTCCCGCACATTCCAGAACCGGTGGAAGAAGCAGGTCCAGAAATCCCGATACACGCCCAGCCACAGTTGGGTGTTCAAGCCGTACGGAACGGCGTTCAGGCCCGCATCCTCGGCGAAACCCACCAGATCGGGGGGTACGGCGACACGCACGTCGTGCCCTCTGCGCGCCAATTCACGACCGGCGGCCACGGTGGGCTCGAGATCGCCCCGAGTTCCGTAGGCGGCCAGAACGAGTTTCATTGCGGTTCTTGCCTTTCAGTGAGCAACCGGGGACAGTGGGGCCGCTCGATGAACCGAGCTGCCCTGCCACCGCACCGTCACTCCTTGCGCCAGAGCACACCGGTTCCGTCGATGTTCACGATAGGAGCCGAAATCCCGTGCTTGGACCGGTAATCGGTGACCGCCTTCCGGCAGGCTTCGATTGCGTGGTAGTCGTCGATGATGCAGAAGCCACCTGGAGAGAGCCGGTCGTAGAGACCATCCAGCCCTTGGATCGTGGATTCGTAGAGGTCACCGTCGAGCCGCAGAACCGAGATCCGTTCGATCGGTGCATCGTGCAGGGTGTCCTTGAACCATCCCGCCACCACCCGGACCCGGTCGTCCAGCAGACCGTACCGCCGGAAGTTCGCCCGGACGTCCTGCTCCGACACGGCCAGGATGGGCGCGGCGAGATGCAGCCGATCGCCCTTGTCTGCCTTGTAGTTCGCCGCGTCAGGCGGCGGCACACCCTCGAATGAGTCGCAGAGCCAGACGTTTCGCGTCTCGTCACCGTAGGCAGCCAGCACGGCGCGCATCAGGATGGACGCGCCACCGCGCCACACCCCGCACTCGACCAGGTCTCCGGGGATGTCGTCGGCGATCACCGTTTCGACACATTCCTGGAGGCTGGTGAGCCGCTTCATCCCGATCATGGTCAGCGCCTCTGCCGGCCAGTCCAAGCCGAGGTCGCGCTTCCGCTGATCGAACGGACGCTTCCGGACCAGCATGACATTGCCGATCTTGAAAACCGGGCGGTGCAACCAGTTCCAGCCCACCGGTACTAATTCGTCGACCCCGTACCTGGTGAGGTCCTGGCGGAGCAGGTCCAGATAGGCAGACCGGGTGTCGTGATCCGTCACGGTCAAAAAACTGCCCCCTAACTCGGATGCGGGTTCGGTGTCGAGCCTAGCCGCAGGTGTCGTTCCTCAACGCATTTCCGTTGGAACGACCGGTGTTACAACTCTAATGCCTGAGCAAACCTCGGTCGAGTTCCGCACGGAAATGCAGAAAAGGCTAATCCGCGTGTTCCCGATAGCGCCTGAGTAATGTGGGCAGATGCTGATTTGACGCCGGTGCGGCAAACAAAACCGGTTGTGCGCTGCAGTTCAAGATCTCAACGAAAGACAGCGCGGGACAGCCTCTTCGGCTCGGCGGCACGGTGTATCACGACCACGGAATCCACCACCTCGATGCGGTCGATGATGGTCGCGGCAAACGGCACGTCGAGTTTTGCGAGCCGCTTCGGGTGCCCTTCCATGAATTGGAAAACGGATTTCGTCCGCGCGTACGGGGCATGGATCGCATCCATCAACCACTTGGTGAAGTCGATGAACGATTCAGGCTGGTCGCGGTATGACGTCCAGTAGTTGGCGCATACGTCCTCCACCAGATAGACACCGCCCGGCTTGAGCCGCGGGAACAGGTACTTGAACGACCCGATCATCTGCTTGGCGGTGTGACCACCGTCGTCGAGCACCGTGTCGAAAGGCCCGAACTCGTCGAGCACGCGTTGCAGGAATGCCGTGTCCGTCTGATCGCCGATCCGGACGTGGATGTCGTTGCCCGGCGAGTCGTACTGTGCGGCTTTGGGACTGATGTCGAGTCCCACGATCGTGGCCTTGGGCAGATAGTTGCGCCACATCTGCAGCGAGCCGCCCCGGTCCACCCCGATCTCGAGCAGGCGTTCGGTCTGGGTCATGGCCGACTGGTAGACGCCCAGATAGTGCCGCAGCTTGTGGATGTTGTGGGCGTTGTCGAAGATCTGGCTGATCTCGCTGTCCGGTGGCGGAGCGTCATCGGCATGCATCGTCACCGTCCGGGCCAGATCCGGACCCAACGCATTGCGCATTCGCTGCCAGTCCTTGTACGGGTAACGCCGCACGATGAACGGTGGTCGCTGCTGTAATGCCAAGCGGAACATACGCATCCCCTAAGACGCCTGCGAATCGGTCAATGTGTCGCGGGGCGGCAAAAGTGGTTGAGTCACCATCCGGCAAGGGTACCGGCGGATCAGATCTCCTACCGCAAGTCGTAAAACATGACGAATCAGCGCGAGGGCAATCCCTCGATGAGATCGGCCGCCTTCATGATGCTGTCCGCCGGTGGCGTCATGTCGGCGGCCAGCGCGCGCGCCCGGGCCGCATATTGCGGGGTGAGTATCCGGCGCAGGTCGGCGACCAGAGTTTCCGTGGTGGTCGTCGAAATACTCCGGGCAGTACCCACTTTCAGACGCTTGAGCTGGTTGCCCCACAGTGGTTGATCACCTACCGACCACAAGATCAAGGTCGGTGTGCCGCAGCGCAGGCTGGCGGCGGTCGTTCCGGAACCGCCGTGGTGCACCGCGGCACGACTTGCCGAGAACACCTTCGCGTAGTTGACGACGCCCGCCACCTTTACATGATCGGGAACCGGGATGCCGCTGAGGTCTGTCCCGCCGGCGCAGATCAGGGCGCGTTCACCGAGTTCGGCGCACGCCCCACTGATCATTGCGACGGTCTCGGTCGGAGATTCCACCGGGATGCTGCCGAACGCGAAGCAGACCGGAGCTGAACCGGCCGCGATCCAGTTCTCGATCTCTTCGTCCGCACCAGTCGCCAACTGCAGCGTGAGGGCACCCACAAACGGCCGCCGGTCATTGCGTTTGGACCACTCCGCGGCCAGCCCGGGAACACACACTTCGTCGTAGGCCTGGATCTCCAGGGCGCCGCGTTGCGCCATCCGCACCGGAGCGGGACCGGTGCCGGGGGGCAGGCCGAGCTCGGCCCGCTGGGCGTCCTCGTACTTCCTTGTGAGCCGCCAGGCCAACCAGTCGTAGGCGATCATCCCGGCCCTGGTCACCGGAGCCGGCACCAGCGGGAAGAGCTGTCCGTTGGGCCGCCACGGCATGGTGTGCAGGGTGACCAGCGGAATGCCGTAGTACTCGGCGACATTGGCTGCGGGTTGCTCATATCCGACCGCGGTCGACAACACGTCGGCGCCGTCTGCGAACTCCAGCAGAGTCCGGCTCAACTCGGCCCACTGTTGGGTGACGGTACCCAGCGCCTCCCGGCACAGGGCCACCAGCTCCTGGACGTGCCAGAAATGCTTGGCCCACGAGGTCCACAGGTCGCGGTAACCATCCAATTGCGGTTCCACCGCCGGGCCGTATTCGACCACCTGCAGTCCCGCTTTTTCGGCGAATCCCACGAGGTCCGGCGGGACAGCCATCTTGACCTCGTGCCCTCTGCGCAGCAGTTCCTGACCCACCGCGACCGAAGGCTCGATGTCGCCGCGGGTCCCGTAGCTCGCCAATGCAATTCTCATGACAGATGCACACCCCCAACCGCTTGCACCTTAACCGCCGATCATGAAACTTGTTGCGTCGAATTGGTCTTTGGCGGTTCCGATGAAGAATTGCGGTGCGCTCGCCGCCGCGCCCTGAACCGGCGTGGTGAAATGCGGCAAATCAGTTCCCGGAATACGTGGCCGCCGTTCCCTGTATTGACACCCGGCCGAATCGGCACCGGCAAATTCGGGCCGGCCGCACCCGCCGCCGCCGCGTTTCGCCTCCGACGATTCCTCTGCTCGCGCCCGGTTTTCACACCGTTCAGAGGGCTCCGGTCACCGCCGATCCGGGTCCATTGACCGGTTAGGCTCGATAAGGTGGCATGCGTGTTTCGCCCCGACGCGGCAGAAAACGTCTACGCCGCCACCACAGTCAACAAGGCCGAGTCTTCCGAGGGGTAGGGCAGATGCGCGGAATCATTCTCGCCGGCGGTTCAGGCACCCGATTGCATCCGATCACCATGGGTGTCAGCAAGCAGTTGCTCCCGGTCTATGACAAGCCGCTGGTGTACTACCCGCTGTCCACCCTGATCATGGCCGGCATCAGGGACATCCTGGTGATCACCACCCGGGCCGATGCGCCCGCTTTCGAACGCCTGCTCGGGGATGGCTCGGCCTTCGGTGTGAATCTTCGGTACGCGGTGCAGGATTCGCCCGAGGGACTGGCGCAGGCGTTCGTGATCGGCGCCGACCATATCGGCACCGACACCGTCGCCCTGGCCTTGGGCGACAACGTGTTCTACGGACCGCGACTGGGCACCAGCCTACAGCGCTTCCAACATGTCAGTGGTGGCGCCATTTTCGCCTACTGGGTGGCCAACCCGTCCGCCTACGGGGTGGTGGAGTTCGCCGCGGACGGCACCGCCTTGTCGCTCGAGGAGAAGCCGGCCACTCCGAAATCGCACTACGCCGTCCCCGGCCTGTACTTCTACGACAACAACGTCGTCGAGATCGCCCGGTCGTTGCGCAAATCGGCGCGGGGCGAGTACGAGATCACCGAGGTCAACCAGACCTATCTGGATCTGGGGCAGCTTTCGGTCGAGGTTCTTCCGCGAGGTACGGCGTGGCTCGATACCGGCACCTTCGATTCGCTGCTCGACGCCAGCGACTACGTCCGCACCATCGAACGCCGTCAGGGCCTCAAGATCGGTGTGCCCGAAGAGATTGCCTGGCGCGCCGGTTTCATCAACGACGACCAATTGGAGGCGCGGGCCAAGGAACTGCTGAAATCAGGTTATGGCTCTTATCTGCTGGAACTGTTGCAGCGCAAATAGCCGGCAATTTTTCCGGCCTCAGCAACTTCTCGCGCCGTCGGAATCAGCCAGTTGTACAGGCTAATCGTCAGCAAATTGCAGTTGCGGGAAAGATGACGACGCACGACCGGCGAATTGTCCTGTAACACCAGGCAATACGCAATGGATAAGTGTGGTAGACCGGCATAAGGTTTGAGTTTGGGTCTTCGTGGCTAATCCAGCGTCGACTCAGACCCGCCGGGCTCTCAACTCCATACATCCGAGTGGGTACCACCAGGAGGGAAACATGAAGCTTCCGTACACCAAACTCGCCGTCGCCGCGGCCGGGGTGGCCATGGCATTGTCGGCCGGCGCCGGCTTGGCCTCTGCAGAGCCCGACCTCGGTCCCATGGTGGATTCGCCGTGTACCTATGACCAGGCGATGAAGGCGGTACATGCCGAAAATCCGATGGCGGCACAGTATCTGGACCAATCCCCGCCGAACCAGCAGTTCCTCCGGGTGTTCTTGAGCTCGCCTCGCGATGAGCGGGTGAACCTGCTGAACAAGATCAAGGGCAACCCCGGCGTCGATCAGGCCCTCCCGGTCTTCACCCAGATGATGACCAGTTGCACCAAATACTGACCCGTTGATCGAGCGGCCACTGCCGCAGCTTTCTACCCCTGGGTCGTGGCGATCGCCACGAACAACCCAGGGGTAGAAATCGTTTACGCCCTCTTGGAAGAGTGTCTGAGGCGGTTTCCCGCTATTCGATCCTCTTGATCGGCTGCGTCGTCGCGGCATCGAAATGTGGCTCACCGAGCAGTGAGCGGACCAGCGGACGCGGCCCGTACGGGCGCAGCAGGGTACTGGCCGGGCGCGGACGCACCCGTTGCGGCCACCAGAACCATCGACCCAGCAGCGCCGCGAGTGAGGGGGTCATGAACGACCGGACGATCATCGTGTCGAACAGCAGACCCAAACCGATCGTCGTACCGATCTGGCCGATGATGCGCAGATCGCTGACTGCCATTGCGGCCATGGTGCACGCGAAGACGAAGCCGGCCGACGTCACCACCTTGCCGGTGCCGCCCATGGCTCGGATGATGCCGGTGTTGATGCCGGCTCCGATCTCTTCCTTCATCCGGGACACCAGTAGCAGGTTGTAGTCCGATCCGACCGCCAGCAGGATGATCACCGACATCGCCAGCACCATCCAGTGCAAAGAGATACCGAGGATGTACTGCCACAACAACACTGACAGCCCGAACGACGCGCCCAGCGACAACACCACCGTGCCGACGATCGACAGCGCTGCGATGAAGCTGCGGGTGATCATCAACATGATGAGGAACACGAGGCAGATCGCGGCGATCCCGGCGATCCACAGGTCGTACTTCGACCCCTCTTGCCAGTCCTTTGCCGTCGCCGCACCGCCGGCGATGAAGATCTTTCCGTTCACCAGCGGGGTGCCCTTGAGCGATTCCTCCGCCGCGGTCCGGATCTGATCGATCCGTTTGATCCCCTCTGGTGACTGCGGGTCACCGTTGTGGGAGATGATGTACCGCACCGACTTTCCGTCCGGTGAGATGAATGACTTCATCGCCTTCTTGAAGTCCGGATTGTCGAAGACCTCTGGTGGCAAGAAGAACGAATCGTCGTTCTTGGCCGCGTCGAACGCCTGTCCCATGGCGCTGACGTCCTTGGTGGTCTCGTCCATCTGGGCCATCAGACCCGACATCGTGGTGTGAGTGGTCAGCGACATCACGCGCATCTTCTTCATGAGCGCGATCATCTGCGGAAACTGGACCAGCAGCTGGGGCATGATCGCGTCCAGCTTGTCCATGTCCTTGACGAGGATCTCCAGCGTGTCGTCGAGTTTGTCCACGCCGTCCATCGCGTCGAAGATCGATCGGATCGACCAGCAGATGGGGATGTTGAAGCAGTGCGGTTCCCAGTAGAAGTAGTTGCGGATCGGGCGGAACATGTCGTCGAAAATCGAGATGCTGCCCCGTAGTTCCTTGGTGACTTCTTGCATCTCGTGAGTCCGCTCGACCATATCGTGCGTGGTCGCCGCCATCTCGGTCATCACCTTGAAGGTGTGTTCCATCGAGTCGATCATGACCTGCATGTCGGCGGCTTGCTTGAGCATGTCGTCGATGCGGGCCCGCTGGAACTCCGTGGCCTGCACCTGGCCGGCGCTCTGCAGGCTGAGCATGAACGGGATCGAGGTGTGGTCGATCGGAGTGCCCTCCGGCCGGGTGATGCCCTGAACCCGAGAAACCCCGCGCACCTTGAAGATTGCCTTGGCCAACCTGTTCAGCGTGATGAAATCCGTCGGGTTCCGCAGATCGTGGTCGGCCTCGACCATCAGGATCTCCGGGGTGATCCGGGACTGGGAAAAGTGCCGCTCGGCAGCAGCGAATCCCATGTTGGCCGGGATGTCACCGGGGATGTAGAGCCTGTCGTTGTAGCTGGTCTTGTAGCCGGGCAGCGCCAGCAGTCCGACCAGTGCGACGGCCAGCGACGCCACCAGGATCGGTCCCGGCCAGCGCACGACTGCGGTACCGATACCTCGCCACCGCCCGGTCCGCATCTCGCGCTTCGGATCGAGTAATCCGAACCGGCTGGCCACCACGACGCCGGCCGGAACGACCGTCACAGCAGCGGCGACCGCGACGAACATGCCGATGGCGCATGGAACACCCATCGAGTGGAAGTACGGCAATCGGGTGAAGGTCAGACACAGGATCGCGCCGGCGATGGTCAAACCGGAAGCCAGCACCACCGGCGCCACACCGCGGTACATGCTGTAGTACGCCTGCACCCGGTCCTCGCCGAGCTGGCGCGCCTCCTGATATCGACCGAAAAAGAAGATGCCGTAGTCGGTTCCGGCCGCGATGGCCAAGAACACGAGCATGTTGACCGCGAAAGTGGACAGCACGAACACCTGGTTGGCGCCGAGGAACGCCACCACGGCGCGGGCCGCCGCCAATTCGATACCCACCATGATCAACAGCAGAATGACCGTGGCCACCGACCGGTACACCATGAACAGCAGGATGAAGATGATCACGACGGTCACCGCGGTGATCTTCAAGATGGACCGGTTTCCGATGTGCTGCATGTCGGAAGCCAGTGGCGCAGCGCCAGATACGTAGACGTGAAGCCCCGCCGGCGGGTTGGACCGCTCGACGATGTCGCGCACGGCAGCCACAGATTGATCACCCAGCGGGGTGCCCTGGTCACCGGCGAGGTTCAGCTGGACGTACGTGGCCTTGCCGTCAGAGCTCGTCACGCTCGACGACGTGAGGCGATCCCCCCACAAATCCTGTACGTGCTCAACGTGTTCGGGGTCATCGCGCAGCTCGGCGATCAGTTTGGCGTAGTACGCGTGTACGTCCGCACCGAGCGGCTGGTCGCCCTCGAGCACGATCATCGCGAAGCTGTCCGAATTGGATTCTTCGAAGTTGTGCCCGATGCGTTTCATCGCCTGAGCCGAGGGGGCGTCCTTGGGCATCAAGGACACCGCGTTCTGCTCGGCGACGTGCTCGAGCGCAGGGATGGCCGACTTCCACTGCCCGCCAACCGAGGCCAGGGTCAAGACCACGATCAGCACCAGCCACGCCAGGATGATGATCGGCGAAAGCCAGCGAATTGTCCGCGCGATGAAGGGCGGCCGAGGTTGCTCGCTCATCCGGCGTTAATCCCTCAGCAGCAGCGAGCGCACCAGCGGCCGCGGTCCGGTCGGCCGAAGCATGGCGCTGGCGGGACGCGGGCGCACCTGCTGCGGCCACCAGAACCAGCGGCCCAGCAGGGCGGCGATCGACGGGGTCATGAACGCGCGCACAACCAGGGTGTCGAAGAGCAAGCCCAGACCGATGGTGGTGCCCACCTGCCCGATGGTCAGCAGGTCACTGACGATCATCGATGCCATCGTCGCGGCGAACACCAGGCCTGCGGCCGTCACCACCTTGCCGGTGCCCGCCATCGCTCGGATGATGCCGGTGTGAATACCTGCGTGGATCTCCTCCTTCATCCGGGAGACCAGCAGCAAGTTGTAGTCCGATCCGACCGCCAGCAAGACGATGACGGACATCGCCAGCACCACCCAGTGGATCTGTAGGCCCAGGAAGTACTGCCAGACCAGCACGGACAGGCCGAACGACGCACCTAGTGACATCGCCACCGTTCCCACGATCACCAGTGCGGCGACGAAGCTTCGGGTCATCAGCACCATGATCAGGAAGATCAGCGCCAAGGCCGACACCCCGGCGATCATCAGGTCGATCTTGGAGCCGTCGACGAGGTCCTTCACCCCGGCCGCGGTGCCGGCCAGATACAGCTTGGAGCTTTCCAGCGGAGTGCCCTTGAGCGCCTCCTCGGCCGCGATGCGGATCGGCTCGACGCGCGAAATGCCTTCGGGTGTCGCCGGATCCCCGCGCTGGGTGATCAGCATGCGGGCCGCCTTCCCGTCGGGGGACAGGAAGATCTTCATGATCCGCTGGAAGTCCTTGTTTTCCAGCACATCCGGCGGTAGGTAGAACGAATCGTCGTTGTTGGAGGCGTCGAACGCCTTACCCATGGCCGTCGCGTTGTCGTTCGAGTCGTCCATCTGGGAGAAGATGCCGGACATGGTGCTGTGCATCGTCAGCATCATCGTGCGGGTGCTCTGCATCGTCGCGATCATGGTCGGGAACTGCACCAGCATCTGCGGCATGAGCACGTCCAACTTATCGAGCTGATCGACCAGACCGCCCATTTTGTCGGTCACTTCATCGATACCGTCGAGCCCGTCGAAAATAGCCCTGATCGACCAGCACAGCGGAATGTTGTAGCAGTGCGGCTCCCAATACAGATAGTTCTTCAGTGGTCGCCAGAAGTCCTCGAAGTCCGCCATGTGATCGCGCAGTTCTTTGATGTCACCCTGCAGATCATGAGTGGTGCCGACCATGCCATGCGTGGTATCGACCATCTCTTTCATCAACTCGTACATGCGCTGCATGAGGGCGATGGTCGTGGACATATCGTCGGCCTGCTCGAGGAGGTCTTCCATGCGCTCACGCTGGAATGGCAGGCTCAACCGCTGACTGGCGTTGGACATGCTCAGCATGAAAGGGATCGACGAATGTTCGATCTGCGTGCCCTCGGGCCGCGTGATGGACTGAACATTCGCGATGCCGGGCACGGCGAACACCGCTTTTGCCAATTTGTTCAGCACCAGCAGATCGGTTGAATTCCGCATATCGTGGTCGGCTTCGACCAGCAGTAGGTCGGGCGTCGCCATTTTCGACTCCGGAAAGTGGCGGGCGGCCGCCGAGAAACCCTGGTTGGCCGGAATATCTTGCGGAATGTATTTCTGATCGGTGTAGCTGGGGTTGTATCCGGGCAGGGTCAACAGGCCGATCAAGGCAATGGCCAGAGTGGCCAACAGAATGGGTGCCGGCCAACGCACGATCGCCGTCCCGATACGCCGCCAGCGCCGGGTGATGACCGCCCGTTTCGGATCGAACAGCCCGACCCGGCTGCCGAGCGCGATGGCGGCAGGCACCAGCGTCAGCGCCACCGCGACCGCGGTGATGATGCCCACGGCACCCGGCACACCGAGGGGCTGGAAGTAGGGGAGGCGGGTGAAGCTCAGGCATGCGATCGCGCCGGCGATGGTCAAACCGGAGGCCAACACCACCTTGGCGACACTGCGATAGGCGGTGTAGTAAGCCTGCTCGCGGTCTTCGCCGACCTGACGGGCCTCCTGGTAACGCCCGGTGAAGAAGATGGCGTAGTCGGTTCCGGCCGCGATACCGACGGAGACCAGCAGGTTCACCACGTAGGTGGTCAGCCCGACCCAGCCGTGCATGCCGAGGAAGGCCACCAGGCCGCGGGCCACCTGCAGTTCGATACCGACGGTCAACAGCAGGATGATGACGACCAGGATCGATCGGTACAACAGGAGCAGCATCAGGAAGATGACGCCGATGCTGACCAGGGTGATCAGGATGACCGTATTGTTGCCGCTCTGGCCCATGTCGGCGACGATGGCGGCCGGCCCGGTGACATAGGTGTCGACACCGGGCGGCGCCTGGGTGTTCTTGATGACGTCCTGCACCGCTTTGACGGCTTCGTTGGCCTCGGCCTGGCCGAACCGGCCCACCAGGTTGAGCTGGACGTAGGCGGCTTTGCCGTCGGCGCTCTGGGCGGCGCCGGCGGTCAGTGGATCGCCCCAGAAGTCCTGAATGTGCTGAACATGGGCGGTGTCAGCCTTGAGCTGGCGGATCAGGTCGTCGTAGTAGGCGTGCGCGGCGTCACCCAGCGGTTCCTGTCCCTCCAGGACGATCACCGCGACGCTGCTGGAGTTGGACTCCTGGAACAGCTCGCCCATGCGCGTCATCGCTTTGACCGCGGGGGCGTCGGCAGGGCTCAACGACACCGAATGGTCCCGTTCGACCACTTCCAGCGGCGGGATCGCCACCGTCATGACCACCGTGATGGCCACCCACCCCAAGATGATCAGGGGGGAGAAACTGCGAATGAACGACGCCATTCGTGACTTGCGGTGCGCTTCGTTTTCCATGGTCAACCGCTCACGCAGCCTTCAGGAGGCAAGAAGTGAAGGCATTCACCTGGTTCGAGGTCTTCTCTGCCTTGACCTCGCCATCGACGGTGATGCGACACCCGATCGTATTGCTGTCACCCTGGGCCATGATGCTGCCCACCGCGGTGGTCTTGGCGATATCGAATTCCAGGGACCACGGCAGGCTGACATTCTTGACGAACTGCGGTTCGGCGTTCACATCGAAATAGCTGATGCTGGCCACAGTTCCCGGCGCGCCGTAAACCTCATAAATCAACTTCTTGGGGTTGAATGGTTTCGAGTCATTAACCTTGGTGTCAGCGTAGGTGGGGCGCTTATCGGAACCAAAGATGTCGTGCAGTCGCGAGACGGTGAATCCGGCCGCCGCAATCACCACAATCGCTAGTAACGGAATCCACAACCGCTGCAATAGCTTAAAAATCGTAGATCTCCTCCACTAGCCCCCCACGCCCGGCGCGTGCGCTGTGGCATAACGCACGGCCTGAGGGGGCGCACCCTAGGTCCGTTGAAGAGTAAACCATGGCCTTCTCCGTCATATCAGGCCGTTGCGCGGCGGCGATATGCGAAGGGAACCAGCGGCGACAGATCGGCGCAGCCGTAAATTAGGTAGCCAATTTCAATGCAAAAGGCAAGCTCATTTCCTCGAAATATGCCTTATGCGTTTTCGGCAAAATGCTCGAACGAATAGTTCGAGGCAGGCAACCTGCGGATTCTGTGCATCTTTCGCAATCTGGCTAAGTTTCACCCGGTCCGTTGTGCGTTGCTGTGACCCTGGTCTCGCGACCGGGTCCGGGCGAGCCGGCGCGGGACCACCGGGACTTAAGAGATCTATGGGAAAACTGATCGGTATCGCCGAAGCCGCCGCGAGGGCCGCTTCGGGGGCTCTCCACCGGCCACTTCAGCTGGCGCCGGCGGCTGTCCGTGGCGGCGCAGGAGCCAACGCCCGACCGGGTGTCGCGCCGCCGACGGCCCCGGCGACAGCCCCGACGACAGCCCCGACGATGGAAACGCCACGTGAAGCAATTTTCGGGAAATGCAAAGGGCCATACCGCTTGCCGTGACATTCTCATTGATCATGAAAGGACCGCACAGCAGGCGCACGATCGCATCGGTGTACGACCCCCGCTGTAATGCACTGAACTTCTGGCGGCTCATCTTCGCGGCCATGGTGGTGTTGCAACATTCCTGGCCGCTCACCGGCCGGGACATCACCGGACCCTTTACCCAATTGTTCACCCAGGTGTGGGTGGACGGGTTCTTCGTGATTTCCGGGTTCCTGATTACGTCGAGTTGGATGCGCCACCCGCATCTCCGCGATTATCTTGCTGCCCGGCTTCTCCGAATACTTCCGGGCCTGTGGGTCTGTGTACTGGTGGTGGCATTCGTCATCGCCCCCATCGGCGTGCTCGTGCAACATGGTGAGCCGCTGAAGTTCTCATCGCAGATTCTATGGGCGGTCAACAATGGCTTGCTGAACGTCTTCTACGTGGGGATCGACGGCACTCCGAAAGATGTTCCGTGGCCGGGGGTCTGGGACGGCACGCTGTGGACGTTGATCTTCGAACTGATCTGCTATGCCGCAGTCGCCGTACTGGGCGTCACCGGGCTGATGAAGAAGCGGTGGCTGATTCCGGCAGCGTTCGTCATCTCGCTGATCGGTGCCGCCCTGGCCGGCTATCCGACACAGGATTTCCAAACCATCCCGCAGATGGTGACCCGCTTCGCTCTGGTGTTCGCCGCCGGCGCACTCGTGTACCAGTTCCGCGACAAGCTGCCGGCCAACTGGTGGCTGGTCACCTTGTGCGTGGGACTTGTTGTGGCAGCCGGGTTCTTACCGAATTACCGCGTCTACGCGGCATTGCCGTTGGCCTACGCGGTCATGGTGTCGGGCGCGCTCCTAAAGCGCCCTCAGCTGCAGTTGCGCAATGACATTTCGTACGGCGTGTACATCTACGGGTGGCCGATGCAACAGCTGCTGGCGATCATCGGCCTGGACCGACTACCGGCGGGCGTGTTCTTCATCGTCGCCACCGCAGCCACCATCCCGCTGGCCGCGGCGAGTTGGTTCCTGGTGGAGAAACGCGCCATGCGGCTCAAACGGCGCCTGCAAAGCAAGCCTGAACCCGAGACGCAGTATCTCGAGGAGGGTTCAGACGCTGCTGCCGAGTCGAAGGTACAGGGGCACTGAGGATCTCATCAGATCGAGCGAGATCCCGCCCGACATGCTCCGCCGGTGCCCGCAGACGTCTGCGATCGACGAGCACGTCGCGGGCATGAGCCCGCGTCACCGTCGCCGTAAGGACCGCCGTTGACCGTGACGACCGAGAGAAACGGGGCAATGACCGGTGCGACTGGCATGGGTACGAATAGCAGGGGCGCTGATGACGCCGCTGGCTTTGGCGGGATGTTCTGGCATCGTGCTGAATCCCATTTCTCCCGAGGAGGCACGCCGGCAGGTCGTTGATGTCTCACGGCAGATCACTTCCGATCTCGGTGGCGAAGTGGCCGAAGCGAAGTTCGGTTATCAACCCTGTGGGATCAATGGCTCACCACCGTTCAATGGCCACTCCCATGTGCAGCTGTGGATGCCCGGGGCCGACCGGTCCCGCGAAGTCACCACCGACTCCGTGCTCGATCGATTACGGCAACACGGCTGGGAAACCAATCCTGACTATCACTCACACGCTGCGGCGTTCACGCGCGACGGGCTCGACGTCACAGTGTGGGTGATACCGCCGCCCAAGACGGACAAACCCCCACGCGCTCACGTGATGATCGACGTGTACACCGAATGCCGCGACACCTTCGACCATCGGACCGATGGGACGGCGTTCTCGTCGACGGACATCAAAAAAGACCTAACCTCCGGTTAGCCCGCGCCCAGAATCCCTCCGGCATCGGAACCCGCACCGTATTCAGCGCCAACACGATCGGGGCAACGTCGGCTTCGGGGAACACGTCGACTCGTAGTCCAACGTGCGGGCGAACGGCGCGTCCGCGAGGATCCGCACGTACTTCTCCGAATCCTCGCCGCCCATCGACCCGACCAAACCCCGTCAAGCACAAAGGCCACGAACCTTTTGTGGTTCGCGGCCTTTGTATCAGCGGCTCGTAGAACCGCTCTCTGTGGGCGAAGGGGGACTTGAACCCCCACGTCCCGAAGGACACTGGCACCTGAAGCCAGCGCGTCTGCCATTCCGCCACTCGCCCGAATGACCGAGGCAGCGTAACACTGCGGGCGCGCGGTTCCCAAACCGTGCGATCAGAGCGCCGATCGGAGGCGCGGAGAATCCCCAGAAACTCCTTAACCTCATCTAGATCAGGTCACTGACCAGCGTCGATCTGATTCTCAGAGTTCTGTTGGTCCCGCATTTGGGTACCTGGCCGATACCATGCTTGTGAGCAGTGTGGCCAGAGCGACACGCGGGAGCACGGGTGACCGTGCCGAGGCGGCGAACGACAACGAGTAAAGGCGGGCGGTGACATGGGTCTTGTCGACCGCATCGAACGCAAACTCGAGTCCACCGTCGGCGATGCGTTCGCCCGGGTCTTCGGCGGCTCGATAGTGCCGCAGGAAGTAGAGACGGCGTTGTGCCGGGAAGCCGAGTCCCGAGCCCGTACGGTGGCCGGTGGACAAGTTTTGGCGCCGAACGACTACGTAATTACGCTCAGTGGCACTGACTATCACAAGGTGAGCGCCGATACTGACCTGACCGCGACCACGTTCGCCAAACATCTGGGGGGATTCATCCGTGACCAGGGATGGCAAACGTATGGTGATGTGGTCGTCAGATTCGAACAATCACCGAATTTGCACACCGGACAGTTCCGCGCCCGTGGCGCGGTCAACCCCGATTCGACCGCTGGCGAATCCGCGCGAGCCGAAGGCGACCATGCGTTCACCGCAGAATCAGGAGAACCACCTATGACCGATAACCCGAATTACCGCGGCGGCCAGGGACAGGGGCGCCCCGGCGACGACTATTACGACGACCGCTACGGGCACCCCCAGGACGATCCTCGCGGCGGCCAGTACCCACCGGATCAGGGCGGCGGCTACCCCCCGCAGGACCAGGGCGGCTACCCGCCGCAGCGCGGCGGCGGTTACCCCGAGCGCGGCGGCTACCCCGACCAGGGTGGTTACCCGGATCAGGGCGGCTACCCCGATCAAGGCGGCTACCCGGACCAGGGTGGCTATGGTGCGCCCCCGCAGTCCTACGAGCAGCAGCGCCCGCCGGCCGGCTACGGCGGCCAGCCGGGTGGCCAGCAGGGCGGCTATGACCGTGGTTACGGCGGCCAGCCCGGCGGCGGCTACGGCCAGCCCGGGCCGGGCGGTCAGCCCGGTTACGGCGGCGGCGCCGAGTACGACTACGGACGTCAGGATCCCCGCCAGGGCGGCGGCTACCCCGACCAGGGCGGTGGCTATCCGGAGCAGGGCGGCGGCTACGGCGGCGGCCAGGGCTACGGACGTCAGGATTACGGCCAGCCGCAGCAGGACTACGGCCGCGGCTACGCCGAACCCCAGCAGGGCGGTTACCCCGAGCAGGGCTACGGCGCCGAGCCGGGATATGGCGAGCCGGCCGGATACGGCGGCGGCGGTGATTACGGCGCACCGGCCGGGCAGGGCGGTTACGGCGGGGGATACGGCGGTGGCGACTATGCCGCCGGCGGTGCCACCGTCACCCTTCAGCTCGACGACGGCAGTGGCCGCACCTACCAGCTGCGTGAGGGCGCCAACGTGATCGGCCGCGGTCAGGACGCCCAGTTCCGGCTCCCCGACACCGGCGTGTCGCGGCGGCACCTGGAGATCCGGTGGGATGGGCAGGTCGCGTTGCTGTCAGATCTCAACTCCACCAATGGCACCACGGTGAACAACGCACCTGTGCAGGAGTGGCAGCTGGCCGACGGCGACGTGATCCGGCTGGGCCATTCCGAGATCATCGTGCGCGTGCACTGAGCGTCTGAGAACCGGACACACCGGAGTGGCAAGCACCCCGCTTCGCCCTCACGGCTATCGCCGTCCAAGTATCGTGACGTTGCCGACGGTAGCGCAGCGTTGCCAGTGGGGCGGATACGGAGAGGACGTCAGATGCAGGGGTTAGTGCTGCAACTGACGCGCGTCGGTTTCCTCCTGCTGTTGTGGCTGTTCATCTGGTCGGTGCTGCGTATCCTGCGGACCGATATCTATGCGCCGACCGGCGCGGTGATGGTGCGCCGGGGTCTGGCCCTTCGCGGTTCCTTGCTGCCGAGTCGGGACCGGCGCCACATCGCGCGGCAACTGGTGGTCACCGAAGGCGCACTGGCCGGCACCCGCATCACCTTGGGTGCCCAACCGGTGCTGATCGGCCGTGCCGACGACTCCACTCTGGTGCTCACCGATGATTACGCGTCGACGCGCCACGCCCGGCTCTCACCACGAGGTTCGGAGTGGTACGTCGAGGACCTAGGATCGACCAACGGCACATACCTTGACAGGGCGAAGGTGACAACAGCGGTAAGGGTTTCCATCGGAACGCCGGTTCGAATCGGCAAGACGGTAATCGAGTTGCGCCCGTGATCGCGCACGCGCGGGGAGCACGAGGAACACTATGACCCTCGTTCTCCGATATGCAGCGCGCAGTGATCGCGGGCTGGTTCGCGCCAACAACGAAGACTCGGTGTACGCCGGGGCTCGACTGTTGGCATTGGCCGACGGCATGGGTGGCCATGCCGCCGGCGAGGTGGCCTCTCAATTGGTCATCGCCGCGCTCGCGCACCTCGACGACGACGAACCCGGTGGGGACCTGCTCAACAAGCTCGATGTCGCCGTCGGTCAGGGCAACTCCGCGATCGCGGCACATGTGGAAGCCGACCCGGAACTCGACGGGATGGGCACGACGCTCACCGCGATCCTGTTCGCCGGCAACCGGCTGGGCCTGGTCCACATCGGTGATTCCCGCGGCTACCTGCTACGCGACGGTGAATTGACCCAGATCACGAAGGACGACACGTTCGTCCAGACGCTGGTCGACGAGGGCCGCATCACCGCCGAGGAGGCCCACAGTCATCCGCAGCGCTCGCTGATCATGCGGGCGCTGACCGGACACGAGGTCGAGCCGACGTTGATCATGCGCGAGGCCAAGGCCGGCGACCGTTACCTGCTGTGTTCGGACGGACTGTCCGATCCGGTCAGCCAAGAGACCATCCACGAGGCCCTGCAGATCGAGGACGTCGCCGAGAGCGCCGACCGGTTGATCGAGTTGGCCCTGCGCGGTGGCGGCCCGGACAACGTGACCGTGGTGGTCGCCGACGTCGTCGATTACGACTACGGGCAGACCCAGCCGATCCTGGCCGGTGCGGTGTCCGGGGATGACGATCAGAGCGCCCCACCGGACACGGCGGCCGGGCGGGCCTCGGCCTTCAATCCCCGGCGCAACGAACCGAAGCGTGTGGTTCCCCAGCCGGCCGAGCCCGACCGCAGGCCCCGCTCGCGGCGCCGGATCCTGATCGCCGCGGTGCTCCTCGTGCTGGTGATCCTGGCCGGGTTGGCGATCGGCCGGGAGATCATCCGCAACAACTATTACGTCGCCGCCCACGACGGCACGGTGTCGATCATGCGCGGCGTACAAGGCTCCTTTCTCGGGGTGTCGCTGCAGGAGCCCTACCGGCTGGGCTGCCTCAACGACCGCAACGAACTGTCGCTGATCGGCGCCGACGAAAATCAGGACCGCCGTGACTGCCGGTTGATGGCGGTCGACGACATGCGTCCGTCCGAGCGCGCTCAGGTCGTGGCCGGCCTGCCCGGCGGTTCCCTGGACGACGCGTTCGAACAGATCAGCTCGCTGGCGCGTAGTTCGGTGCTGCCGGTCTGCGCACCGCGCACCGCCACCACGACATCCAAGCCGTCACCCGCGCCGGCGCCTGGTCCCACTCCGACCACGACGCCCGCACCGGGGCCGGTCCCGAGTGCCGAGTCACCGGCTCCGGAGTCACCCGCGCCGCAGACGGGCGCACCTGCGGCGCCGACGTCGGGCGCCCCGCTGCCCGCACCGACGCCGTCGCCGACCGTCACCGCACTGCCTCCGCCACCGCCCGAACCAGGGACGAACTGCCGAGCCGTGTCATGACAACTCAACCCCAGTCGCCGGTTACCGTCATGCCGCCGCTACCGAATCGGCGCAATGCGGAACTGCTGCTTCTGGGGTTCGCGACCCTGATCACCACCGTCGCGCTACTGATCGTCGAGGCCAACCAGGAACAGGGCCTGAGCTGGGATCTGGTGCGCTACGTCATCACGTTCGCCGCGCTGATGGGCGCTGCCCACCTGGCGATCCGACGTTTCACGCCCTATGCCGACCCGCTGCTGCTGCCCGTGGTGGCGCTGCTCAACGGGCTCGGCCTGGTGATGATCCACCGGCTGGACCTGGCCAAAGGTGAGTTGACCTCGGACGATCTGGGTGGCACCGCCAATCAGCAGATGATGTGGACCCTGGTCGGCGTGATCGGGTTCTCGGCCGTGGTGGCAGTGCTGGCCGACCACCGCATGCTGGCTCGATACGGGTACATCTGCGCGCTGACGGGCCTTGTGCTGCTGGTGATTCCGGCGCTGCTACCGGCGAGGTACTCCGAACAGTACGGCGCAAAGATCTGGATCCAGTTCCCCGGCTTCTCGATTCAGCCCGCCGAGTTCTCCAAGATCCTGCTGCTCATCTTCTTCGCCGCGGTGTTGGTGGCCAAGCGAGACCTGTTCACCAGCGCCGGCAAGCATTTTCTCGGCTTGGATCTGCCGCGGCCCCGCGACCTGGCTCCGTTGCTGCTGGCATGGGCGGCTTCGGTGGGCGTGATGGTGTTCGAAAAGGATTTGGGCACTTCACTTTTGCTGTACGCGTCGTTTCTGGTGCTGGTCTATGTGGCCACCGAGCGGCTCAGCTGGGTGGTCATCGGACTGGCCCTCTTCGCAGCGGGAAGCGTTGTGGCATACCAGGTTTTCGGCCATGTCCGGGTGCGGGTGGAAACCTGGCTCGACCCGTTCGCCGACCCTGAGGGCGCCGGCTATCAGATGGTGCAGTCGCTGTTCAGTTTCGCCACCGGCGGGATCTTCGGCACCGGCCTCGGCAACGGCCAGCCCGGCACCGTGCCCGCCGCGGCGACCGACTTCATCATCGCCGCGATCGGCGAGGAGCTCGGATTGGTCGGGCTCGCAGGCGTTCTCATGCTCTACACCATCTTCATCATCCGCGGTATGCGCACCGCGATCGCCGTCCGCGACAGCTTCGGCAAGCTGCTGGCCGCCGGCCTGGCCGCCACCCTGGCGATCCAACTGTTCATCGTCGTGGGCGGTGTCACCAAACTGATTCCGCTGACCGGGTTGACGACGCCGTGGATGTCCTACGGCGGATCCTCGCTGCTGGCCAACTACATCCTGCTGGCCATCCTGGTCCGCATCTCCCATGCGGCCCGTCGGCCGATCACCACCACCCCGGCGCCGAACCCCACCCCGATCGCCGCGGCCAGTACCGAGGTGATCGAGAAGGTATGAACACCTCCCTGCGCCGGGTGGCAGTCACGATCATGGTGCTGATCGTGCTGCTGCTGGCCAACGCCACGATCACCCAGGTGTTCACCGCCGACGGGTTGCGGGCCGACCCGCGCAATCAGCGGGTGCTGCTCGACGAATATTCGCGTCAACGCGGCCAGATCACCGCGGGCGGACAGCTGCTGGCCTACTCGGTGGCCACCGACGGACGGTTCCGCTTCCTACGCGTCTACCCGAACCCCGAGGTGTACGCCCCGGTGACCGGGTTCTACTCGCTGGGTTACTCCAGCACCGGCCTGGAACGCGCCGAGGACACGATTCTCAACGGCTCCGACGAGCGGCTGTTCGGCCGCCGCCTGGCCGATTTTTTCACCGGCCGCGACCCCCGCGGCGGCAACGTCGACACCACGATCAAGCCCGAGGTACAGCAGGCCGCGTGGGATGCACTGCAGAAAGGCTGTGACGGCCCCTGCAAGGGCTCGGTGGTGGCACTGGAGCCTTCGACCGGCAAGATCCTCGCCATGGCGTCGGCTCCGTCATATGACCCCAACCTGCTGGCCACCCACGATCTCGCCGCTCAGACTCAGACCTGGCAGCAGCTGCGCGACAACGAACAGTCGCCGCTGCTCAACCGTGCGATCTCCGAGACCTACCCGCCGGGCTCGACGTTCAAGGTGATCACCACCGCGGCCGCGCTGCAGTCCGGGGCCACGCCCGACACCCAGCTCACCGCGGCACCGCGGATTCCGCTGCCCGACAGCACCGCCACGCTGGAGAACTTCGCCGGCTCGTCCTGCGGCGCCGGCCCGACCGCGACGTTGCGCGAGGCATTCGCCAGATCGTGCAACACCGCATTCGTCGAACTGGGACTGAACACCGGCGCCGACAAACTCAAGACCACCGCCCAGGCCTTCGGTCTGGACGAGCCTCCGCCACCGATCCCACTGCAGGTGGCCGAGTCCACCACGGGTCCCATCGCCGACGGAGCCGCGCTCGGCATGTCCAGCATCGGGCAGCGTGATGTGGCCCTGACTCCGCTGCAGAACGCGCAGGTCGCCGCCACCATCGCCAATGACGGGATCGCGATGCGCCCGTATCTTGTGGATAGCCTCAAAGGACCCGACCTGACCACGATCGCCACCACGGCGCCCGCCGAAGAGCGCCGGGCAGTGTCACCCCAGGTCGCAGCTACACTTACGGACTTGATGGTCGCCGCCGAGCAGGTGACTCAGCAGAAGGGAGCCATCGCCGGCGTGCAGATCGCTTCGAAGACCGGTACGGCAGAGCACGGGACGGACCCCCGTAACACTCCGCCGCATGCCTGGTACATCGCATTCGCACCGGCCTCCGACCCCAAGGTCGCGGTCTCGGTGTTGATCGAGGACGGCGGGGACCGGTTGTCGGCCACCGGCGGCGCACTCGCCGCCCCGATCGGACGCGCCACGATTGCGGCGGCGCTGCGGGAGGGTTCATGAGTCCGCGAGCGAGGCGAGCAATGGGCCGCCTGAGGCGAACGAAGCGAGGCGAGCAATGAGCCCCCGCGTCGGAGTCACGCTGTCCGGGCGGTACCGGCTGCAGCGGCTGATCGCCACCGGCGGTATGGGTCAGGTCTGGGAGGCCGTCGACTCACGGTTGGGCCGCCGCGTCGCGGTCAAGGTGCTCAAGGCGGAGTTCTCCACCGATGCCGAGTTCGTCGAGCGGTTCCGGGCCGAGGCCCGCACCGTGGCCATGCTCAACCACCCCGGCATCGCCAGCGTGTACGACTACGGCGAGACCGAACTGGACGGCGAGGGCCGCACCGCCTACCTGGTCATGGAGTTGATCAACGGCGAGCCGTTGAACTCGGTGATCAAGCGCACCGGCCGGTTGTCGTTGCGTCATGCCCTGGACATGCTCGAGCAGACCGGCCGCGCCCTGCAGGTGGCGCACACCGCCGGCCTGGTGCACCGCGACGTCAAGCCCGGCAACATCCTGATCACCCCGACCGGCCAGGTGAAGCTGACCGACTTCGGCATCGCCAAGGCCGTCGACGCCGCCCCGGTCACCCAGACCGGCATGGTGATGGGCACCGCCCAATACATCGCCCCCGAGCAGGCCCTGGGCCATGACGCCACCGCGGCCAGCGATGTGTATTCGCTGGGAGTGGTTGGCTACGAATCGGTTTCGGGTAAGCGGCCGTTCACCGGCGATGGTGCGCTGACGGTGGCGATGAAGCACATCAAGGAAACCCCACCGCCACTGCCGGCTGATCTGCCGCCCAACGTGCGCGAGCTGATCGAGATCACCCTGGTGAAGAACCCCGGCATGCGCTACAAGTCCGGCGGTCCGTTCGCCGACGCGGTCGCCGCGGTGCGCTCGGGGCGTCGACCTCCCCGTCCCAACCAGGCTCCGACGTTGGGCCGTGCGGCTCCGGCTGCCGTGCCCTCGGCCGCCCAGGCCCGCGCCGCGGCCGATCTGACCGGCCGGACGCCGATGACGGCCACCCGGGCCCGGCCGACCACCGCCGCCCACCGCCCGGCGCCACCGCCGCGGCGCACGTTCTCGTCGGGGCAGCGGGCCCTGCTGTGGGCAGCCGGCGTGCTCGGCGCGCTGGCCATCGTCATCGCGATCCTGATCGTGCTCAACGCGCAGGACCGCAAGGATCAACAGCAGTCGCCGCCGCCCACGGTCACCGACACGGTGACCGAGACGACGCCCTACCAGACCCCGGCAGCGCTGCCGGATCTGGCTTTCCACGTGATCATGCCCAGCGACGCGGGGGCGCTCGCTCAGGGTGTCCCCAAGGCACCAGAACAGATACTGCGATGACGACGCCTCAGCACCTCTCCGACCGATATGAGCTCGGTGAAATCCTCGGCTTCGGTGGTATGTCCGAAGTTCACATCGCGCGCGACACGCGGCTGCACCGCGACGTCGCCGTCAAGGTCCTGCGCGCCGATCTGGCCCGGGACCCCAGTTTTTACCTGCGGTTCCGCCGCGAAGCGCAGAACGCCGCGGCGCTGAACCATCCCGCGATCGTGGCGGTGTACGACACGGGTGAGGCCGAGACCCCGAACGGACCGCTGCCCTACATCGTCATGGAGTACGTCGACGGCGTGACCCTGCGCGACATCGTGCACAGCGAGGGCCCGATCCCGCCGCGTCGCGCCATCGAGATCATCGCCGACGCCTGCCAGGCACTGAACTTCAGCCATCAGCACGGCATCGTGCACCGCGACGTCAAGCCGGCCAACATCATGATCAGCAAGAACAACGCTGTGAAGGTGATGGACTTCGGTATCGCCCGCGCCCTGGCCGACACCGGCAACAGCGTCACCCAGACCGCCGCGGTGATCGGCACCGCCCAGTACCTCTCGCCGGAGCAGGCCCGCGGGGAGACCGTCGACGCCCGCTCCGACGTGTACTCGCTGGGCTGTGTCCTCTACGAGATCCTCACCGGCGAGCCACCTTTCATCGGTGATTCGCCGGTCGCGGTGGCATACCAACATGTCCGTGAGGATCCGGTCCCGCCGTCGCATCGGCACACCGGCATCTCTCCCGAGCTCGACGCCGTGGTGCTCAAGGCCCTGGCCAAGAACCCCGACAACCGGTACCAGACGGCGGCCGAGATGCGTACGGACCTGATCCGGGTGCACAGCGGTGAGGCCCCCGAGGCCCCGAAGGTGCTCACCGAATCCGAGCGCACCTCGATGCTGAACTCGGGGCCGATGCTGACCCACCCCGGCGGCGCGCCCACGCAGAACCTCGTGGTGCCCCGCCCCGCGGACCGCAATGCCTCGGTGGCGCGGTGGCTGATCGCGGTGGCCGTGCTGGCGGTGCTGACCGTGGTGGTGACCGTCGCGATCAACATGTTCGACGGCGCACCCCGCGACGTACAGGTGCCCGATGTCAGCGGTCAGCGTTCGGCGGATGCCATTGCCGCGCTGCAGAACCGGGGCTTCAAGACGCGTACCGAGCCCAAGACCGACAACAAGGTGCCGCCGGAATACGTGATCGGTACCGATCCGTCGGCCAACAGCATGGCGGCGGCGGGCGACGAGATCACCGTCAACGTCTCCGCCGGGCCCGAGCAGCGGGTGATCCCCGATGTCGCCGGCCTGACCCCCTCGCAGGCCCGGCAGAAGCTCAAGGACGCCGGTTTCGAGAAGGTCAAGGAGTCCGCGAGTCCGTCGACACCCGAACAGAAGGGCCGCGTGCTGGCCACCAACCCGCCGGCGAACCAGACCGCCGGGGTCATCTACGAGGTGACGCTCGTGGTGGGTTCGGGGCCGGAGGACACCGCGGTGCCCGACTGCAAGGGGCAGAGCGCGGACGTGTGCAAGCAGATCCTGACCGCGTCGGGCTTCACCAACACCGTCGTCATCGATATCGACCACACCGCGCCCGCCGGTCAGGTGGTCGACACCGAGCCGACCGCCGGTACCTCAGTGCCCAAGGACACCCCGATCCAGATCCATGTGTCCAAGGGCAACCAGTTCGTGATGCCCAACCTGGTCGGGCAGTTCTGGGACGACGTCTACCCGCGGCTGACCGCGCTGGGTTGGACCGGGGTGCTGGACAAGGGCCCGGACGTGCGCGACAGCGGTCAGCGCACCAACGCGGTGGTCACCCAGAACCCGGCCCCGGGCACCGGGGTGAGCCGGGATGCGCGGATCACGCTGAGCTTCGCGTCGTAGCCGCGGCCACGGCGCGGGCCACCTCGGCTTCGAGGGAGGCCACCAGCTGCTCGGCGGGCGCGGCACCGCAGACCCCCAGCCAATTGGCCAGCATGCGGTGCCCGCCCTCGGTGAGGATCGACTCCGGGTGGAACTGCACCCCGTGGATCGGCAGCTCACGGTGACGCACGGCCATGATCACGCCGCTGTCGGTCTGCCCGATGACCTCGAGCTCGGCCGGCACCGTCTCGGGCAGGATCGTCAACGAGTGGTAGCGGGTCGCGGTGAACGGATCCGGCAATCCTGTGAGCACCCCGGCATCGTCGTGGTGCACGACGCTGGTCTTGCCGTGCAACAACTCGGGGGCCCGGTCGACCGTGGCACCGAATGCCACGCCGATGGCCTGGTGGCCGAGGCAGACCCCGAGTAGGGGAGTGGCGGCCGCGGCGCACGCCCGTACCAGGGGAATCGTGGCACCGGCGCGTTCGGGGGTACCCGGCCCGGGGCTCAGCAGCACGCCGTCGAAATCGGCGGCCACCTTGGCGAGGTCGGCTTCGGTGGCCAACCGTTGGTCGTCGTTACGCCAGACCTGCGCGTCCACCCCGAGCTGGCCCAGGTACTGGACCAGGTTGAACACGAAGCTGTCATAGTTGTCGACGACCAGAACCTGCATCGGCCCAGGTTACCGGGTTAATAGCCGACAGGTCCCGCGGGTTTCGCGTACCGCATGCGCAGCGGCTCGGTGTGGCCGGTGAGCTCGACCTCGGCACGGGGTTCCTCCAGATAGCCGAGCCCGAACCGCACCACGTACTGCTTGTAGAGGTTCACCAGAGGTGCGCCGGCCAGCGCGGCCTGCATCGCCGGGACGTCGCCGACCGCGGTGATGACGTAGGGCGGGCTGTATGTGCGGCCGTTGAGCAGCAAGGTGTTGCCGACGCAGCGTGGGGCCGAGGTGGCGATGATGCGCTGGTCCTGCATCTGGATGCCCTCGGCGCCGGCGCTCCACAACGCATTGAGCACCGCCTGGATGTCCTGCTGGTGCACCACCAGGTCGTCGGGGGCGGCATCGCGGGGGAAACGGCCCTCGGCGTCGCGCTGGGCGTCGTTGAGGGTGACCACCAGGCCGGGCCCCCGCACGGGCACCACTCCGGCGTCCACGGCCAACTCGGCGGAACGTTTCGTGATCGCGGCGAGCGCCGCGTGCGAGCTGGGGGACCCACCGTGATGGCTGTCGATCTCGGTGGACAGTGAATCGCGCTGGGCGGTCAGCCGGTCCACGGACTGCTGTGCCTCGCGGACCAGGTCGACGAGCCGGGGAGAATCGCTGCGGCGGATCTCATCCCCGCCGGAGACGCCGTGAGTGGCCGCCAGCAGCAGGCCGGCGCACAGGCAGACCACCGGTACGCCATAGCGCCACGGGGACCGATCAGGTTGGTCCATCGCTGTCTCTTTCCGACGTGCAGCTACGTTAGGCTCGTGAGGCATCCTGCCTCATCGTCGCACCGTGTGACGCCGACTGTCCGCGAAGGTACCCATGCCCAAGTCCAAAGTCCGCAAAAAGAACGATTTCACCATCAAGCCGGTGAGCCGGACCCCGGTCAAGGTGAAAGCCGGGCCGTCGAGTGTGTGGTTCGTCGCGCTGTTCATCGGCCTCATGTTGTTCGGTCTGTTGTGGCTGCTGGTGTTCCAGCTGGCCGCCACCAACCCGGTGGACACGCCGTCGTTTCTGCAATGGATGGCTGACCTGGGTCCGTGGAACTACGCGATCGCGTTTGCCTTCATGATCAGCGGGCTGTTGCTCACGATGCGCTGGCGCTGACCCGGAACGACACCCTAATGAATTCATCTTACGTTTTCAGCGTTACCGAACCAGCAACGTCGACGATGCTCAATCACATCGTTGTGATTCATCCCCATTGGGGATAGCACCTGTGGATAACTCCATTAGGCGCGGTAAGAGGGTGTGAACAACCCGTGCAGCAAACTCATTGGAGCCCACCGGCTGCTGGAGTCGCTGGTTGCGGCTTAGCCGGGTTGGCGATGGCTATCGCAGCTGTGACCGTGATCACAGACCCGCCCGGACGTGTTCTTGCCGGCATTGCTGCGGTGGGATTGCTCACCTTCGCAACCATGTCGTGGCGGGCACGGCCGAAACTGGCAATCAATCAAGACAGTCTCACCGTCGCCGGGTGGTGGCGCGACCGGAACTACCGCCGCGATGACATCCGGAAGGTCCGCATCACGGAGTTCCGCCGCATCGGCCGCAAGGTCCGGCTGTTGGAGATCGACACGGTCGATGACCGGCTGGTGGTCCTGACGCGGTGGGATCTCGGGACCGACCCGCTTCACGTGCTCGACGCGCTCACCGAGGCCGGTTTCGCGACCCCGTGAACGTGACCGCGTAAAAAAGCCCCTCACACAACACGACGCCCCCGGCTACCGGGGGCGTCGCGCGTTTGTCCGTGCGGGAGGCGCAGCTTTATGCCACGGTCACCGATTCGATGACCACCGGCTCGCTCGGTCGGTCGGAGCGGTCGGTGGCGGTGGAGGCGATCGCGTCGACCACCTTCTGCGACTCGGGATCCACGACCTCGCCGAAGATGGTGTGCTTGCGGTTCAGGTGCGGGGTCTGCCCGACGGTGATGAAGAACTGCGAACCGTTGGTGCCCGGTCCGGCATTGGCCATGGCCAGCAGGTAGGGCTTGTCGAACTGCAGCTCGGGGTGGAACTCGTCCTCGAACTTGTAGCCGGGCCCACCGCGGCCGGTGCCGGTCGGGTCGCCGCCCTGGATCATGAAGCCGTCGATGACCCGGTGGAAGACCGCGCCGTCGTAGAACGGACCGGACGTGCCGCCGGAGGCATTCTCGGTGCTGTAGTCCTTGGTGCCCTGCGCCAAACCGACGAAGTTGGCCACGGTCTTGGGAGCGTGGTTTCCGAACAGTGCGATCTTGATGTCGCCGCGGTTGGTGTGCAGTGTCGCCGTCGCGGTCTGAATGGGGCTCGTCACAAGAAGCCAGTCTGCCATCCCGAGCCTGGCGACCGTCAGATACCCCGCCAACGCCCCCACACCGGCGTGGAGATGGCAATGTGGAGCCCAGCCCAGACACGAGCCCAGAAAGGTGCCCCATGACCGCGAACGTGGATATCCGGTTGGCCCCCCATCAGCGGCTGGCCCGCGGCTTGAAATACAGCACGCTCGGGCCCGTCGACGTGACGCGCGGGGTGGCGGGAATCAGCGCCAACACCGTGTCCGCCGCCGCGGCCGGGCTCCGTAAGCGCTATGAGTCCGGCAAGCTGCGTCGTCAGCTCGCCGCCGCCGCCGAAGCCGTGGCCGCGCTGCCGGAGGTGATCCAGGAAGCCGCCGCACCACCCAAGCGGCGTCGCCGCCCCCTGGTGATCGCCGGCGTCGCCGCCGCCGTGCTGGCCGGTGGGGCAGTGACATTCTCGATCGTGCGGCGCTCCATGCGGCCCGAGCCCTCACCGCTGCCGCCCAGCGTCGAGGTCAGCCCGAAACCCTGACCGGGCGGGCTACTGCGCGGTCGGCGGCTGGCAATCCAGCCACTGACCGTTTTCCTTGACGAAAGCGTTGGGCTGCGTGGCCGTCGCCGGTGGGTTCACGCCGAACACCCATGTCGTGGTGAGGTCGGCGGTCGCCTTGTCACCGGTGACCTTGATGTTCTCCACCTTGTCGATCGTGGCCTTCGACGTCTGCCGAAGAAGCTCAAGGTTCGCCGCCTTGTACGCCGGCTCGTCGTATCGGATCAACGCGTCGACCAATTTGTTGATGGTGGCGTCCGATGCCGTAGGGTGCTGCCGTTTGAACCCACTCCGCAGCAGGTCGACGGGGGCGCCGGCCAGTTCTCCGGGGGCGCCGGCCGCGCTGATCGGCGGAAAGAACGTATCCACTTGATTTCGTACCGCGTCGCGGTATTGCACACAGGTCAGCTCGGCCAACCGGTTGAAATCGAACCCGGCCAACGCCTTTCCTTCCTGAGCGACCAGGTCGCGGATCTGCTGTTCGGCACTGACCGGCGCCACCGAGGAGGCGGGCGAACTCGACGTCGCCTCCGGAGCGCTCTCCGATCCACAACCGGCAACCGTCAAGACGGCAATGCCCACGACAAATGCACGTATCACCAAAGTTCTCACTTCCCCCCGCTGGCCGACAGCGGCAGCTTACCGGTCACCCAACCGCTGAGGGCCGTTGCGCAGCACGCGCCACACACGAAAAAGCGGCCCCGGTGCGCACACCGGAACCGCCGTCAAATCTTGTGGAGCCTAGGAGATTCGAACTCCTGACATCTGCCTTGCAAAGGCGAACCATGTTGCTGCTCAGCGGTTGTGAATAGCAATCACGTGCCAAAACAGATCACCGTGGATCACGGTAGTCATCTGTAACTGTGGTCAAATTGTGGTCAGTGAGTGGTCAACTGTTCGGAATCTTCGGGGCCGTGTACGACCCCAGGTCGTCCAGAAGGATTGAGACTGTATGTCGTAGGGCCAATACTGTGCTTCGGAGGCGCTCGTTTTCTTCTCTCAAACGCGTGGCCTCGGCTTCTAGCTCCCTCAACGACTGCGCGGCCGCCCCCTGGTCGGGGCTCTCCACGAAAAGGCCGAACGTGTTAGCTCTATGATCGGCAGTCTCCTGAATGCCTTCCGGAAGCTGCGGACCATCCGCTACACGCTCCTTCAGATACGCGAGCACCGATTCTGCCGTCAACTGACAGGGATTCGAACCCGGCATGCGGACCAGGCGGCCATCCCGAATTAGACGCCTTACCGTCGACTCGCTCTCCCGCGACAGCTCCGCAACGTCTCTCACGGAGTAGCTCGGTTTCGCTTGCACTCCGCCACACCTGTCAAATCCCAGTCAGTTGACGGTCAAACCGTCGGAACTCAAGTAGTCTCTCAGATAACCGCCAAATGACAGTCGTGAAATTCGCTGGGAGTGAAATGACGAAGGCGCTGCAGGCCTCACCAAGACGTTCGCCGAAGTCTGAACAGCGTCAGCGGACCGCGTTAGTAGCTCTCAGAATGTTGCCTGCGGAACGTGACGCCCTGTCTGCTGCTGCGAAGCGGCGGGGGGTGAGCGTGTCGGAACTAATACGGGCAAGTGTCCTCGCAGAGATTGTTGACCGTCCCGCGAACTGACTTCCAGCCATCGCTACATGCCAATGCAATTTGCGGCACGCCCGTGTGTCGTGACGGTTATACCGTCCACTTTCGTGTAAAAGTATTCGCATGACTTGGCACCCGGGGTGGTCTAGTGGGGAGTTCAAGGCAGCGATTGTGGCGCGTGCCTTCTACGGACCGCTGTGTTCATGAGTACAACGGGGCAGCGGTTTGAGATCTATTGCGACGAGAGCAGGCCGGAACTATTCGTAACGGCGGGCCGCCGATCAGGGCGCGCGATCATCGGGTCCCTTTGGATGCCGGCCGACTACCGAGACACCTTCAAACGGGATATCACGGCGCTTCGGGCTGCGCACGGAGTATGGGGAGAGTTCAAGTGGAATAAAGTCTCACCTTCGAAACTGGCCTTCTACCAGGCTTTGGTCGAGTACTTCTTCGCTTGCGACGAACTGCGATTCCGCGCCATCGTCGTTGACGCTTCCCAGCTTGATCTTGACAGGTTTCACGCAGCGGACGCTGAATTAGGCTTCTACAAGTTCTACTACCAGCTTTTGACTCACTGGATCGTTCCTGGCGCCACGTACACAGTCTTCTGTGACGACAAGGTGAACCGTGACCCTAAGCGCTTATCCGTTCTGAAACAGGTGCTCCAGAACGCCAATCGAGCCGCCGAGATTAAGACGCTGCAATCTGTGAATTCGCACCAAGTTGTGGCTGTCCAACTATGCGACGTACTGATCGGTGCAACGCAGTGGCGGGCCAACGGCAGCTCCGGTTCATCCCCCGCGAAAATGGCCCTCGTGAAGGACGTCGAGCTTCGCACCGGTCGCCATATTGGGCCTACGTATCAGTCCGAGCGAAAATTCAACATCTTCAATATCAGTCTGCAAGGAAGTCGCGAGTGACTCTTCATCTGCCTGATGAGACCGCTTACCGCGCGCACTTCGTCGCAACTTACACTCGATCTCCTCAGACGTTTCGGTTAGCGGTCGGTACTGCTCCGGTGTACTTCGCGGCCCACAATTTTGACCATGCCTTCTTCGAGAGCACTCAGCGCGACGGGTTCAAGGACGCCTTTTCCCTTCAGCGGGCCGAGCGGATGGACGATATCGCCACAGCGCTGGCGGACTCGACGATCGAACGCAGGGCCGGGTGGGACAAGGACAGTAAAAGCCACCACCACTCAAAGTGCGTGACAGTCGCAGTCGATGACTTCGTAGTCGTGATTCGCTTGGGGCTAACTCAGAAGGGGTTTCTCAAGGGCAAGTTCGTGACGTGCTACGTGGCAGACAACAGCATCGGCAAGATCCGAAAAGCACCCCTGTGGGACCAAGCGATCTGCATGCATGAGTTGGCCCAAACGAGAAGTGGACGCTGATTCGCATACGCGGGCTCAGCGTCCGAAGCCTCGATAGGTTCAGATACCGCTGGGTACTGAACTCGATTCAAGAGTATCAGCCCGTGTCAGACGTGGCAACGGCCGCTGCTCACAGGCTGGTTCCTGGTGGTTAGGCTCGCGCCTATTTTGAAGAGCGAGCGCTGCGAGCCTAACCACCAGGACCGACAAACACAACATCCTCGCAGTTCAGACGTGCTTTGGGCGCCCAATTGACGACTGTTAAGCAGCAAACACCGCTGCGGGCGCAATCCGTTCCGCTCGGACCTGCCTCAGAGCTACCCAAGCCACTTGTTGTTTTGGTTTACGTTCTCGATCAGGTCGTCCAGGGCGGACTTCAACAGAGCGGCTTCGTCGGTCGAGAGTTCGGCGGTGACGTTGACTTCGATGCTGTAGATGACACGTCCGTTTCGCCCTTGCCGGCCAATCAGTGCCGCGGTGCCAGCACCCCAGGGGTGCGCATACAAAGGGGAGAACCTGAGTTCACGATATTCCTCTCCCTCTTCCGTGTGTGTCCAAGGCCCAACTTCCTCGACATCGAGTGGGACGTTGAGATCAGTCCCATGGACCATTTCAGCGAGCAGGTCATCATTAGGCAGTTCATCGCTGGCGTCACTCACCTCATAAAGGCTATCTGTCCAGGGTCGGCTACACGATTGAGCTGCTCGGATGTCGCAGATCTCCCGCGCCACGCGCGCCTCGATGCCCAGCGTCGTGTCCACCTTCAGGCTCCGGTTTGCAGCTTCCGGCACGCCTAGCTTATGTAGACGATCAGTGGGTCGCCTTGTGGATTGGTTCCCGTGCAGCGTTGCGACGTCGGCCACGCGTCCGTGTCGGCTGCGGCGCAGCGCATTGTGTAGAGCCTGCCCGTGACTGGGCTGTAGGCCGTGACGATGGCGCCGGGTTGGCCGTACCAGGATCTGCGGACGTTGTCGGCGAAGGCGCAGCTGGTTTCGGCGGAGGCGACGCCCGTCAGGCCGGACGGGCACAGCCTGAAACTCTCGAGTTCACCCGGGCTCAAGACCGGCGGCGGGGGTGGTGGTAGTCGTGGTGCCGGCGGCGGCGCGGACGGAGAGGGCCGACTTTCCTCTGCGAACGCGAACGCTCCGGGCGGGGTTTCCCACAGCACGTTCTCGTCGTCCGCGGTGACGTCGACTGGAACGTCATGCTCGGTATCGTCCGTCGCTTTCACGGTCGCGATGCCCTTGTATTCGTTGCCGGATTTGTGAACCAGTAGCACCTCGATAACGGTCAGGTCTTCGAGATCCTCGTCATCGTCCAGGTTCCGTTGCATCGCCGTCTTCACTTCGCTCGCGATCGCTTCCGCCGGGGCCGGTGTCGGGCTTGCCGCGGTAGAGGTCGGTACGACCGTCGGCGTAGCTTGCGGGGCTTCCGAAGGCGACCGGGTAATAACGAATGCCGCTGAGCCGACAGCAATCGCGGCGGTAGCGGCGAGCCCTGTCCACACCGGCCAGTTCCGTCGGGGCTTCTCTACCGGCGGCGTGGCCTCGGGGAACTCCTGGGGCTCCGGCTGGATTGCGCCATCCCACTGGGTGCCATCCCAGTAGCGAGCACCCTGGCCGCCCAACGGGTCGGGGTACCAGCCTGAGGGATTTGTCATGCCGCCACCGCTGCCGCAACTACAGCACCGACCCGGATGCGGCGTTGGATGATTCGCGAGTGACTCATTTCTGCTGTTCAATCCCCCCGATTGATGGCTGTCACCTCAGTGGCAACAATTTACGCCGAGGACGAGCTAATCGTGGGTTCAATCGGGCGTCTCGTTCGCAGGAACGTTAGATTTCGCTGCTGGGATGACGCGGTTTGCCCGGTCAGAAGCGGCCGCGGTGCCGCATCGACTGAAGTGCCTGCCGGTCCTTCAACTTGCGTTCCAGTTCTTGGACGTCCTTGACGGTGACGCTCTCGATGCGGGTGCTGAAGTCGTAGGTCGAACCCGAGTCGCCGATGGGGTCAGCGGCAGGGGTGTTGGCTATCGCGGAGAGGTTGCCCCATTGTTCGTGATTGAAGACGGGCATGGGCTCCTGGCGCCTAGTCAGGTTCATCGCCAACCCGCCGGACGGGAGCCAGCCGCCTTGGTCGTAGATGCCGAGACGTTTGAGGGAGTCGAGTGTGTGCTGCTGGTTCGCCGGTGCTGGTGCGGCGTTCCCGATCCCCTGGCCGAGCCCTGGCGGTGGGCCGGCGGGGCTGGGTCAGGCCGGGTGCGGCGCCTGTGCCGTTGTGCGGCTGGGCGGGCTGCTGCGCGCCTTGCTGCCCCTGGAACATCTGCCCCACAGCCCCAGACAACGCCCCCGAGATCAACTGCTGCGGCATGAACCCGGTCGGGTCGGTGGTGAGCAGCCCCGGGGCGCCGGACGGGGTGGCCTGTTCGATGATGGAGTCAGTGAGAATGCTGAGCATCTGAGCGCCGTACTCCACACCATGCTTCGCGAGGCTGCCATTCCCGCAGCCGACGATGCGGCGGACGCCGCTTGGTCGATCACACCGTTGATGACTTCGGCGCCCATGCCGTAGATACTGGCGAGGAAGCTGTCGCCGGCAACGCTGCCATCGCGACGTCGAGCATGATGTCGACACAAGCTGAGGCGGCCATCTGCGTGCTGTTCGGCCACGACCGTGACCGCTGGGCAGCTGAGCAGCTGAGCAGATCGGAGCTCACCGCGACGTAGCCAACCTGGGCGTACACGTCACGCTGGCCGCCGACCCACTTGGTCGGGTTCTGCTCCCGGGGGCAGCGGGATGACGTGGGTGGATGTTGAGGCTGTTGGTATCGCCCTCAATCAGCTGTTGACTCGTGATTGTGGGCAAAGTGTGGGCACGGACGCCGCTTAACGCAAAAGCAGGCCAGACCGGAAGGGCCTGACCTGCTGATCTTATTGTGGAGCCTAGGAGATTCGAACTCCTGACATCTGCCTTGCAAAGGCAGCGCTCTACCAACTGAGCTAAGGCCCCGTATCCAGCCCGGACGGCTCGACGTCCGCCTCGTGCCAAATCTCTTCACCGTGTCGTGATCGCCAGACGACCACCGCGGCGGCTGCGACGCCGGCCAGAAGAAGAAACCGCATGGGCGCAACCTCTCGGTGATCACCGGTTACACCGGGTGTCGTGGGCCTAGGAGGACTCGAACCTCCGACCTCTTCGTTATCAGCGAAGCGCTCTAACCGCCTGAGCTATAGGCCCGAAAATTGGGATCGACCGAGCGCAGAGATTACCGCACCGGGGCGCAGACTCCCAAATCAATCCCTGTCGGCCAGGGTGACCTCGACCCCGCCCACCAGATCGGTGGTCAGGTTGTAGATGAAGGCACCGATGGTCGCCATCGCGCACAACACCACGATGTTGACCAGGCCGACCAGAGCGGCACCACCGAAGATCGTTCCGCTGGAGACCAATTCGCCACCTGAGGCACCGCTGGCGCTGGTCAACAGGTCACCGACATTGCTGTTGAGCTTGCTCCACACACCCATCGCGCCGAGCACCAGATAGAGGAACGCCACCGCGATCATCCACACGAAGAACATCACCACCGACAACACCAGTGAGACCTTCAGCACAGTCCACGGGTCCACCCGGCGGATCTGCATGCTGGCCCGGACCGGACCCTGATGCTGGGTGCGGTTGGCCACCTGAATGCGGGTGGTCGGGGTGTTCGACGGCCGGGGCGCGGCCGCGTCGCCAGACGCCTTCCGCTGCGACGGCCGGGGCGCAGGGCCGGACAGATCGGGCAACTCGCTGGCGTACGCCTCGGGCCGCACCTGCTCATTGCGCGGCTCGTTTCGGGGCTCGTTACGCGGCGCCGACGGGGCTGCCGGGGCCGGACGGGTCGGACGGCCTTGCTGCTCGGTCTCCTGTGACTCAGTGCCGGCGACGAAACGCTGCAGCCGGGCTTCCACCCCAGGGGAGTGCACCCCTGCCGAACGAGCATTCTCGTCGCGCGTCTCGCGCTGGTCGGAGGACGGTTGCGGGGCCCGGGCGGTACCGCGCTGCCACGGCGGGGCCTCACCCGTCTCGGTGATCTGTCCGCCGGCCGCCCGGGCCGACGCACCCGCCGTCTTCTTCCCACTCGGGCCGCCCTCGGCCCCGGCACCAGAACCGTTGGAGCTGCCCGGCCGGTCGCCCCCTCGCGGGAAACCCGGCTCGCTCGGTGAAGTCACCTACCAGCTCCTTAGCTCGGGCCGGGGCCCAGGTCGGGCCTCAGCAGCAGCGTCACTCGTCGTCGGACTCGGAACCGGACTCGACAACATCCGGATCGGACTCTTCCTCGGCATTGCGCGCTATCGCAATCAGTGTGTCGCCCTCGCCCAGGTTCATCAAGCGGACTCCCTTGGTCTGGCGGCCGGCTTTACGAACCTGACGTGCGGCAGTGCGAATCACACCGCCACCGGATGTGATGGCGTACAACTCCGTCTCGTCGTCGACGATCAGCGCTCCGACCAGATTGCCACGCTTGCGGTCGTACTGGATCGTCAGGATGCCCTTGCCGCCGCGGCCCTGTGCCGAGTACTCCTCGATCGCCGTCCGCTTGGCGTACCCGCCGGACGTCGCGACCAGCAGATACGTGTCCGGACGCACCACGTTGAGCGAGAGCAGCTTGTCCTCTTCGTTGAACCGCATACCCTGCACCCCGGAGGTGGCACGGCCCATCGGGCGCAGCGCCTCATCGGTTGCCGAGAACCGGATCGACTGGCCTTTGGCGCTGACCAACAGCAGGTCGTCCTCGGCCGAGCACAGCACCGCGCCGACCAGTTCGTCGCCGTCACGCAGGTTGACCGCGACGATGCCGCCCGAGCGGTTCGAATCGAAGTCGACCAGCTTGGACTTCTTCACCAGGCCGTTGCGGGTGGCCAGCACCAGATAGGGCGCATCCTCGTAGGTCTTCAGTTGGATGACCTGGGCGATGCGCTCCTCGGGCTGGAAGGCCAGCAGGTTCGCCACGTGCTGGCCTCGCGCCGTGCGTGAGGTTTCCGGCAGCTCGTAGGCCTTGGCCCGGTAGACGCGGCCCTGCGTGGTGAAGAACAGGATCCAGTCGTGGGTCGAGCAGACGAAGAAGTGGTTGACGATGTCGTCGGCCTTGAGTCCGGCGCCCTGCACACCCTTACCGCCGCGCTTCTGGCTGCGGTAGAGGTCGGTCTTGGTGCGCTTGGCGTATCCGGTCTCCGTGATCGTGACGACCACGTCTTCCCGGGCGATCAGGTCCTCATCGCTGACATCGCCGTCGGCCGGCATGATGCGGGTCCGCCGGTCGTCACCGTGCTTCTCGACGATCTCGGCGAGCTCGTCGCGCACGATCGCACGCTGACGTTCCGGCTTGGCCAGAATGTCCTCGAGGTCGGCGATCTCGGCCTCGATCTTGGCCAGATCGTCGACGATCTTCTGCCGTTCCAGGGCCGCCAGCCGACGCAGCTGCATGTCCAGGATCGCCTGAGCCTGGATCTCGTCGATGTCGAGCAGCTCGATCAGGCCGGCCCGGGCGATCTCGACGGTCTGCGAGGCCCGGATCAATGCGATCACTTCGTCGAGCGCGTCGAGGGCCTTGACCAGACCGCGCAGGATGTGGGCCCGCTCGTTGGCCTTGCGCAGCCGGTAACGGGTGCGCCGGACGATGACGTCGAGCTGATGCGCCACGTAGTAACGGATCATCTGGTCGAGGCGCAGTGTGCGCGGTACCCCGTCGACGATCGACAGCATGTTGGCGCCGAAACTGGTTTGCAGCTGGGTGTGCTTGTAGAGGTTGTTCAGCACGACCTTCGCGACGGCATCGCGCTTGAGCTCCACCACGATTCGCAGACCGACCCGGTCACTGGACTGGTCCTCGATGTTGGAGATGCCGGCCAGCTTGCCGTCACGCACCTGCTCGGCGATCGAGCTGATGAAGTTGTCGTGGTTGACCTGGTACGGCAGTTCGGTGATGACGATGCCGGTACGGCCCCGGCTGTCCTCTTCGATCTCCACCACACCGCGCATCCGGATGGAGCCGCGGCCGGTGGTGTAGGCGTCGTGGATGCCCTGGGATCCGACGATCAGGCCGTGGGTGGGGAAGTCGGGTCCCTTGACCCGCTCCATCACCGCCGCCAACGTGGCTTCCTCGTCGGCCTCGTAGTTCTCCAGGCACCAGTAGACGGCCTCGGCCAACTCCCGCAGGTTGTGCGGCGGGATGTTGGTGGCCATACCGACGGCGATACCGCCCGAGCCATTGGCCAACAGGTTGGGGAACCGGCTCGGCAGCACCGTGGGTTCCTGCACCCGGCCGTCATAGTTGGGGGCGAAATCGACTGTCTCCTCGTCGATTTCACGCAACATCTCCATCGCCAGCGGGGTCAGCCGGGCTTCGGTGTTGTGGCTGACGAACCCATTGGTGATGAACGCATGGTCATCGGTATCGACCCGCAGGCTGTACACCGGTTGCACGCCGGTCTCTGTCACCGATTCGACCTCGGCGTAGTAGAACCGGCCATCGGTCAGATCCGTGGCGATGGCGCGCACGTCCGGGTCCGCGATATGGCTGAGGATCTCGGCGCCATGGCGACGCCACCGATCGATCCGATCGACGTTGTGCTTGCGCAACCACTCTTTGTCGACCCAGCGACCGCCGGCGTGGGTACGAATGAACGCGCCGAGGCCCGGCACGTGGTCGGCATCAAGACCCTTGGCCGATTCAGGAAGCGCCGACAGGATCTCGTTCAGCTTGGCCTGTTTGGCACCGCCGAATCCGATCTGCGTGGCGAACAGTTCCGCCTGTGCCCGGTTCGTGATGACGACTTTGTACTCACCGGTGGCATGACGGTAACGGTGCGACACCACGCCGAACTCCAGCAACATCTGCTGCACGTCTTTGGCGAGTTGATCGCTCCGTGTCGAGTACGAGACCTGAATAGTGTTGCGCGGCAATGCCGAGCATGATCCATCACCCTCGAACAAAGCCTGCAGGAATGTCCGCTTGACCACGGTTGCCGAATGCCACAGCCATTCGGGAACGCGTTTGTCCGCGGACCGTTGGCCGACCATGCCACCCAGTCGTGAGGCTTTGAGCGCCTGCAGATTATGGACGTCGAGTTCATGCAACATCGATCCGGAGACGATGGTGCGCGACGAGAGGTAGCGCGGACCACCGACGATGGCGTCGTATGCCGTGACAACCATGTTGAAGAAGCCGCGGTCGAGGTTGTTGAAACCAGCCCGGCCTTCAGACACGAACCCTTCACTGATGAACGCGCCGAGGAGCAGCGCTTCGAGGGTCTCGTACCAGTCCGCGGGGCCGAACTCGGCCGGTGGCGTCCGCTGAATGGCGACGCGATCCCCGGGGCGGATTTCTTCGATGAGTTTCCACAGCAGTGTCGGCACGCCAGCGACATCCGCCAGGCACAACAACGGGTGATTGCTCGTTCCGGTGACTGCGTATCCGTCAGCCGTCCGCACGGTGTAGGTCTGATGCTCACCGGAGTGGAACAGTCGATCCGCCACGACCGGATTACCGTGTCGATCCACAACCTTGAGGTCGATCACATGGTCGGTATTCGGGCGTGCTCCCGGCACGATGTCCGCGATCCGCACTGAGTGACCCATGGGCAACCGCACCAGCGCGTCGCCGGTCACGCAGTACCTCATCGCCGCCGCGGGGTCGTTGCCGGGCGAGCCGAAGTTGCCCTGTCCGTCGACCAGCGGGTAGCGCAACGACCAGGGCTGGGCCATCCGGACCAGGGTGTCGTAGATCGACGCGTCGCCGTGCGGGTGGTAGTTACCCATCGTCTCGGCCACCGAGCGGGCCGATTTCGCGTGGCTGCGGTCGGGGCGGAACCCGGAGTCGAACATCGCATACAGCACGCGGCGGTGCACCGGCTTGAGGCCGTCCCGCACCTCGGGCAGCGCGCGCCCGACGATCACGCTCATGGCGTAGTCGATGTAACTGCGCTGCATCTCCTGCTGGATGTCGACCGGTTCGACGCGGTCTCCGGCTTCGCCGCCGGGCGGCAGGGTGGTGTCAGTCATGTGATCCTCGGTTGTTGATCTAGCCGGTGGATGTCTTGAGCGTCATGCCTTTAAACGTCCAGGAAGCGAACGTCTTTGGCGTTGCGCGTGATGAAGCTGCGCCGGGCTTCCACGTCCTCACCCATCAGAATGGAGAACAGCTCGTCGGCGGCGGCGGCGTCGTCGAGCGTCACCTGACGTAATACCCGCACTGTCGGATCCATGGTCGTCTCCCACAGTTCCTTGGCGTCCATCTCGCCGAGACCCTTGTAACGCTGGATACCGTCGTCGACGTTGATGCGCTTGCCCGCCGCCTTGCCGGCCTCGAGCAGGCCGTCGCGCTCGCGGTCGGAGTACGCGAATTCCGGTTCCTGGCGCTGCCATTTCAGCTTGTAGAGCGGTGGCTGGGCCAGGAAGATGTGGCCGTGCTCGACCAGCGGCTTCATGAACCGGAACAGCAGGGTCAGCAGCAGGGTGGAGATGTGCTGGCCGTCGACGTCGGCGTCGGCCATCAACACGATCTTGTGATACCGCAGCTTGCTGATGTCGAACTCGTCGTGGATCCCGGTACCCAGGGCGGTGATGATCGCCTGGACTTCGGTGTTCTTCAAAACCCGGTCGATACGGGCCTTTTCGACGTTGATGATCTTGCCACGCAGCGGCAGGATCGCCTGGAACATCGAGTCCCGACCACTCTTGGCCGAACCACCGGCCGAATCACCCTCCACCACATACAGTTCCGACTTCGTCGGATCGGTGGAACGGCAGTCGGCCAGCTTCCCGGGCAGGCCGCCGATATCGGTCGCGCTCTTGCGGCGGACCAGCTCCCGGGCCTTGCGGGCGGCAATCCGCGCCTGTGCCGATGAAACTGCTTTGTTGACAACAGTTTTCGCCTCGGCCGGATTCGCCTCGAACCAGTGCGTCAGCTCTTCATTGCAGATCTTCTGAACGAACGACTTGACCTCGGTGTTCCCGAGCTTGGTCTTGGTCTGGCCCTCGAACTGCGGTTGAGCCACCTTCACCGAGATCACCGCGGCCAAGCCCTCACGGATGTCGTCACCGGTGAGGTTCGGATCCTTGTCCTTGAGCAGCTTCTTGTCCTTGGCGTACTTGTTCACCACGGTGGTCAGCGCAGCGCGGAAGCCTTCCTCGTGGGTTCCGCCCTCGTGGGTGTTGATGGTGTTGGCGAAGGTGTGCACCGACTCCGAATAGCCGGCGTTCCACTGCATCGCGATCTCGACCTCGTGACCGGGGCCCTTGCCGTCGAAATCGATGACGCTGGGTTGAATCGCGGTCTTGGTGCGGTTGATGTGCTTGACGAAATCCACCAGACCGCCGGGGTAATGGAACACCCGGTGCTTGACCTTCTGCGGCGCCGCCACTTCGGCTGCCTTTTCCTCGGCCGTCTTCGGCGCCTCGGCGTGGTCACTGACGACGTCGTCCACCACTTCCTCGGCCGAGACGCGCTCGTCGGTGAGCTCGATGGTCAGGCCCTTGTTGAGGAATGCCATCTCCTGCAGCCGGCGGGCGATGGTCTCGAAGTCGTAGACCGTGGTCTCGAAGACATTCGGGTCCGCCCAGAACCGGATCGTGGTACCACTCTTGGTCGTCTTCTCGCCCTGCTTGAGGGTTCCCGGCACCGAATTCTCGTAGGTCTGGAACCACTCGTAGCCGTCTTTGCGGATGTCGGCCTCGAGCCGCGTCGACAGTGCGTTGACCACGGACACGCCCACGCCGTGCAGCCCGCCGGACACTTGATAAGCGCCCTCCTCGAACTTGCCGCCGGCGTGTAGGACGGTCATCACGACGTCGACGGTCGGGATTCCGGTGGCATGCATGGCCACCGGGATGCCGCGACCGTCGTCGGTGACCTGGACTCCGCCGTCCTCGAGGATCCGCACATCGACCTTGCTGGCGAAACCGGCCATCGCCTCGTCCACCGCGTTGTCGACGACCTCCCAGACCAGGTGGTGCAGGCCGCGCTCACCGGTGGAACCGATATACATGCCCGGACGTTTACGAACCGCCTCCAATCCCTCGAGCACCTTGATCGAATCGGCGCCGTACTCGCTTGGGGCGTTCTTCTTCTGGGCAGCCACGTCGGACGCGTCTCCTTGGGGTTCGCGGGAGGCGGTTGCGTCACCGCCCTGCAGATCTCGCCATAGTCTACCGGTCGACACGGACAGGGCCCACTCTGTGGCGGCGTTTTCACCTATCTAACTGCGCCGTGCGCGGAACTTCTCGGCCATTGGTGCCTCCGGAGGTTCGGAGCGATCCATTAGGAGCGTCTCGGCGCTCTCAGCGCAATGCCGACGGTCTAGCCGTAGGTATCGCGCGGGCCGCGACCCGGCACGTGGTACCGGCCTTTACGCCAAGACGGTCCGACCGGACCCACGATCTTGAGCGAGGTCACCACCCCGTCGCCGACGGCTGCGGCGATCTTGGCCAGCAGCTGGGCCTGCACCATCCGGAGTTGGGTGGCCCAGGCCGTCGACTCGGCGGAAACCGTCAGCACCCCCTCGTTCAGGCCGGTCGGATTGGCGTGATCGGCGATCTGGTCACCGACCACCGCCCGCCACCGCCCGAAGACCGACCCCTCGGCGACCCTCGAGGACCAGCCCCGCACCTTGGCCAGATCTTGCGTCGCCGCACCGAGCGGTTGGGGGTCGCGCACGTCGGGGCCGGGGCCCGACCAGGTGCGTCGTCGTCCCGCGTTGCCCGCCACGCGCCGCACCGGCGCCCGGCGACCACGGCCGACATCCTTACCCTGACTACGCGCTGCGCCCCGCGCCTCCTCGAGGGTCCGCCGGACCAGATCCATCCCCCGCATCCGGGTCAGATCGTCGGCGGAGACCGCAGGCGAGGGCGGTTCGGCGGATTCGGCCGGCTCGTTCGTCATGACTGCACCATCGATGTGCGCCCGTGGTCGTCCTCGGTCATCCTGATCTCCACCCGGTTGCTCGCCCAGTCTTCGGGAATGTCCTCTCCGACTGCGGCCGTGACCAGGACCTGCTCGGCTTCGCCGGCCACCGCCGCCAGCGCCTGACGGCGCGAGGTGTCCAACTCGGCGAACACGTCGTCGAGCAACAGCACCGGGTCCACGCCGTCCGAACGCAGCAACTCGTAGGCACCCAACCGCAGGGCCAACGCCATCGACCACGATTCACCATGGCTGGCAAAGCCTTTCGCAGGCTGATCACCCAACCACAGCTCGAGATCATCTCGGTGCGGCCCGACCAGACAGACCCCACGATCCAACTCGGCGTCGCGCCGGCGGGCCAGACCGTCGAGGAGCGCGGCCTCGTAGAACTCCACACTCTCGGGTCCCGGAGCGTTCTCGATCGCCTCCACGCTGCTGCGGTACCGGATCGTGGCAGGCCGCGATGCGGGCGCCAACAACTGATAGGCCTTCTGCACCTCGGGGTGAAGTTGTTCGACGAGGGCCACCCGTGCCGCGATCAGCGCCGCGCCGTGGGCGGCCAGGTGTCCGTCCCACACCTCGAGGGTGTCCAACACACTGCGATCACCGCGATAACGCGCTCCCGCAGCGGTTTTCAGCAAGGCCGTGCGCTGACGCACCACCTTGTCGTAATCGGCCCTGATCCCGGCGACAGCCGGGCGACGCGTGGTCGCCAACTCGTCGAGATAACGGCGCCGCTCACCCGGATCGCCCCGCACCAGCGCCAGGTCTTCCGGACTGAACAGCACCGCACGCAACACGCCGAGGATTTCTCGCGGGGAACGCACCGGCGAGCGGTTCAGCCGGGCCTTGTTGGCGCGGCCGCTGGTGATCTCGAGATCGACCGCCAGCTCGCGACCCTCGTTGACCACGATGCTCGAGACGATCGCGCGCTGGGCCCCGGCCCGGATCAGCGGAGCGTCCGAGGCCACCCGATGCGAACCGAGGGTGCAGCAATACCACAGTGCCTCAACAAGATTCGTCTTACCGAAGCCGTTCGAGCCGACGAACACGGTGCGGCCTGGCTCCAGCTCGAGCTCCACGTGGGCCCACGACCGGTAATCGGTCAGTCCCAGGTGTCGGACATACACGACAGGACCTAACCGGACTCGCTGATCCGGTGCACGGCATGGCCACCGAACTGGTTGCGCAGCGCCGACACCGCCTTCATGGTGGGGGAGTCCTCCTGCCTCGAGGCGAACCTGGCGAACAACGACGCGGCGATCACCGGCATCGGAACCCGATGGCTGATGGCTTCTTCCACGGTCCAGCGACCTTCGCCGGAATCCTCTGTGTATCCGCTGATCTCGGCGAATCCCGGATCTTCTTTCAAGGCCTTGGCCAACAGCTGTTGCAACCAGGACCGCACCACCGTGCCGTTGGTCCAGGCCTGGATGACCGCCTGGGGGTCATCGATCAGGTCTTCGGCGGCCAGTAACTCGTATCCCTCGGCGTAGGCGTGCATGAGGCCGTACTCGATACCGTTGTGCACCATCTTGGCGTAGTGACCGGCACCGACGGGCCCGGCGTGGACGAATCCGTCCGCGACCTCACCTTGTGGACGCAGCGTGTCGAAGATCGGCATGGCTCGAGCCACGTCCGCATCACTGCCGCCGACCATCAATCCGTATCCCTCGTGCAGGCCCCACACCCCGCCGGAGACTCCGGCGTCGATGAAGTTGATTCCCTTGTCGCCCAACAACTTCGCGTGCGGACCGTCTTCGGTGTAACGCGAGTTGCCGCCGTCGATGACCAGATCGCCCGCGCCGAGCACGTCCGCCAACTCGAGGATCGTCTGGTGGGTCACCGTCCCCGACGGCACCATCACCCACACCACGCGCGGCGCCTCGAGCGCCCCGGCCAGCTCCGCGAGCCCGGGCACATCGCTGACCTCGGGGCGGGGGTCGTAGCCGACGACGTCGTGACCTGCGGCGCGCAGGCGCTCACGCATGTTGAAGCCCATCTTGCCCAGGCCGACTAACCCCAGTTGCATGTGCGCCCTTCCTCGCCCCGGCCGGTCAGCCGGGAAGCCGTACCGGCATCAACAGGTAGACGTAATCGGTTTTGGCGGCCGGGAACGGACCGGAACCACCGATGGCGCCCTCGTCACTCGTGGGACGCAACACCGCCGGGCGGCTCGGCGTGGTGAACCCGAACGTCACCCGCTCCGAACGCAGCGAGCTCAGCCCATCCGTCAGGTAGGTGGGGTTGAACGCGATGGTCAGCGGGTCACCGGCGAACTCCACCGGCAGGTCTTCCTCGGCGCGGCCCACGTCATCGGCACCGGCCGACAGATGCAGCACATCGTCGCCGAACTCCATGCGGATCTGGGCGCCCCGGTCGGCCACCAGCGCCACACGCTTGATCGCCTCGGTCAGCTCGGCGACGCCGATGGTGGCCACCGCGGTGTGCTCGGTCGGCAGGAGCTGACGGAACTTCGGGAACTCCGCATCCAGCAGGCGGGTGGTGCTGCGCTTGCCGTTGCTGCGGATACCGAGCAGGCCGTCCTTGCCGACCGACTCGCCGGCACCGAGTGACAGGTGCACCTGGTTGCCGTCGGTGCCGGCCTTGGCGGCCTCGGCAAGGGTCTTCGCCGGAACCAACACCGCCGCCTCGACATCGGTGGCGCTGGTTTCCCAGGTCAACTCGCGCACCGCCAGCCGGAACCGGTCGGTTGCGGCCAAAACCACTGACTCACCGGAGATCTCGACCCGGATGCCGGTCAGCATCGGCAGGGTGTCATCCCGGCCGGCGGCGACGGCAACCTGACCGATCGCCTCGGCGAACAGGTCCGAGGACACCACACCGGTCTCCTCGGGCAGCGACGGCAGCGCCGGATAGTCCTCGACCGCCAGGGTCGGCAGGGAGAACCGGGCACTACCGCACGTCAACGCGACCCGGGTGCCGTCCACGCTGAGCTCGACCGGCTTGGCCGGCAGCGCCTTGGTGATGTCGGAGAGCAACCGTCCGGACACCAAAACGCTTCCAGGAGAAGCGATTTCGGCACTCACCCGGACCTCGGCGGAGACCTCGTAGTCGAAGCCGGAGATGGTCAGCCCCTCATCGGTGCCGGTCAGCAGAACGCCGGCCAGCACCGGGATGGTGGGCCGGGTCGGCAGATTGCGGGCCACCCAGGCCACCGCGTCCGCGAAGTCCTCACGCACTACGCGGAACTTCAGGTCCGTCAGCCCAGCCGTCGTCGTCGCCACGTGCTATGCGCCCCTTCGATGATCCCCATAACGAGCTCTACCAGCGTGTTCCCAAAACCGCACCATGCAGCACGACGCTGAATGACAAAGCTGGTAATCGCTGTCGATGAACCACCGTAGAGCTTTCCTCACCAACTTGAAAGCTAATCGCTCGGGGTGACATTCGGGCTGCTCGGGCTCGAGCGGCGGGGCGGTCCGCTCGGTGTCCCCAAGGCCCTTCTTCTAAAAGGAATTCTCAGAAGATATTTGAGTAACAGTATTAGGTGCTGTGAAAACTGGGGATGAACGGGTGTTTGCCCAGCACCGGCGGTGTGTCGCAATGTGAGTGCGCTGTGGAGTCCGGTGGATGGACCGGCTCTCGAGTGTGCACAGCCCGGGCGGTGTGGATGATTTTGTCATTCATCCCGTGGTTTGCGCCCAGGTTGTACACAGGCGCATCCACAGCGCTGTGGTGTGACCTGTGACGCATCGTGGGGCGAAAGTTGTTACAAGATTTTTCGCCGAGGACACCCGAGAGCCCACGATGTGGGACCCGGACGGAGATTGGACGGGTCGCAAAGGGCCACGGAAAGACCTCGGAAAGGGCCACGGACAGACTCAGAAGAGCCTCGAACAGGACTCAGATGGCCTAGCCGCAGGATTCAGCGCTTCGCGCGCTGACGAATCCGCGTGGTGAGTTCCTTGACGTGGTCGAAGACTTCACGTCGCTCGGCCATTTCGCCGCGGATCTTCTTCTCGGCGTACATCACGGTGGTGTGATCGCGCCCGAAAGCCTGACCGATCTTGGGCAGTGACAGGTCGGTGAGTTCCCGGCACAGATACATGGCGATCTGGCGGGACTGCGCCAGTGCCCGGGTCTTGCCGGGCCCGCGGAGCTCCTCGACCGTGGTCTCGAAGTATTCGGCGGTGGCCGCCATGATCGCGGCGGTACTGATCTGCATCGTGGTGGCGTCGGCGATCAGATCGCGCAACACAACCTCGGCCAGTGCCTTGTCGATCCGGGTCTTGTTGAGCGAGGCGAACGCGGTGACCCGAATCAGTGCACCTTCGAGTTCACGGATGTTGCGTTCGATGCTGCTGGCGATGAGCTCGAGCACGTCATCGGGCACGTCGAGGCGATCCATCTGCGCCTTCTTGCGCAGGATCGCTATCCGGGTCTCCAGCTCCGGCGGCTGCACGTCGGTGATCAGGCCCCACTCGAAGCGGGTCCGCAGCCGGTCTTCGAGAGTGGCCAGCTGCTTGGGCGGCCGGTCGGAGGAGATCACGATCTGCTTGTTGGCGTTGTGCAGCGTGTTGAAGGTGTGGAAGAACTCTTCCTGGATACCTTCCTTGCCCTCGATGAACTGGATGTCGTCGACGAGCAGGATGTCGATGTCACGGTAGCTGCGCTTGAACGACGCCTTGCGGTCGTCGCGCAGCGAGTTGATGAAGTCGTTGGTGAATTCCTCGGTGGAGACGTACTTCACCCGCATGCCGGGGAAGAGACGTTGCGCATAATTTCCGGCCGCGTGCAGCAGATGGGTCTTACCGAGGCCGGATTCACCCCAGATGAACAGCGGGTTGTAGGCGCGGGCCGGCGCCTCGGCGATGGCGAGGGTGGCGGCGTGCGCGAACCGGTTCGATGCGCCGATGACGAAGGTGTCGAAGGTGTAGCGCCGGTTGAGGTTGACCGCGTTGTCGTCGCCGACCGTCGAATCGCGCTGCGGGCTGCTGAAGTAGCCCGGCCAATTCTCCTCGGCGCTGACCTTGGCGGCCCGGTCGTCATCGATCTCGTCGACGTCGGCAGGGACGTCCGGGGCCTCCTCGAGAGCAGCTGACTCCGCATGCTCGGTAGGGGAGTGGTCGTCCTCGGCGGACGGGGTGGCGATCCGCACCCCCAACTCGATGCGTTGACCCAGCTTGCGGCTGAGCGCGTTGATGATCGGCTCGCGCAGGTGCCGTTCGATCTCGTTCTGCACGAACGGGGTGGGCACCGACAGCAGAGCAAACCCCTCCGCGATGACGAGCGGTTGCGCGAGCTTCAGCCAGGCCCTTTGCTGGGGAGTGAGGTCACCGTTGAGTTCGGCGACGACGCTGTTCCAGACGGCGACGAAGGGTGGGTCGGGGTCAGCTGTCAACGACGGTCTCCCCCTTTGAGGTGCTTCGAGGTCGACCCGGGGACGACCAAAAAGAACGATGACGAACTGTCCACATATTTATCCACAGCTTGTGGAGAAAGGACAGTCGTCGTCGCTCTGTTGTCTGTTTGGAGGCCGTCAGAGCCGGGTATGTCACGTGGGTCCGAAGGTGACGCGGGACCGACGTCCTCGTTTCATTGTCCGGGGCCGGTCCATGCGAGGAACGGCATTGCCAGAAGCTAACAGTTTTCTCTCGATGTGCCAACAGTTCTGCAACATCGGATGCAGTCCAACTATGCGGGTCGGCGCAGGTTTGACCGAGGGAATTCTCATCAGTACCCTCGAGCAGTCGCCCGCACGTGGCGATACGGCTGCGCCCGGGAACTCGACGGAGAACGCGCCGGTTAGTAAAGCACGACGGACGAGCTTAAACCGAGCTTGCACGGTAACCGTTTTCGACGACATTTCGGTGTCGGCGAGCGCGGGTGCCAAATGGAACAAGGAGAGATTGACGTGGCCAAGGGCAAGCGGACCTTCCAGCCCAACAACCGCCGCCGTGCGCGCGTGCATGGGTTCCGGCTGCGGATGCGCACCCGCGCCGGCCGCGCCATCGTCGCCAACCGTCGTAGCAAGGGCCGTCGCGCACTCACTGCGTGATCTTGCGGTTCTCAGGCGGGATCTAGCGCGGTGCTTCCGGCTCGATACCGGATGAGGCGGTCCGCGGAGTTCAGTGCCACCGTCAGTCGTGGCGCGCGTGCAGTCCAACCCGATGTGGTGGTACACGCGCTGCATGACGGGACGGACGCTACCGGCCCGCGGGTCGGTTTGATCGTGTCCAAAGCCGTCGGGAACGCGGTGGAACGTCACCGCGTGTCACGGCGGCTGCGTCATGTCGCGCGCAGCGTCATACCGCGACTGGAAGCCACCGACCTCGTGGTGATCCGCGCCCGCGCGGGTAGCAGTGAGGCACCGTCGCGTCGGTTGGAGCAGCAACTGCAGCGCGCTCTCGAGCGCCTGGACGCGCGGCGCGGGACGTCACCATGATTCGCCGGGCGGGCGCTGTGATGGCCCGCGGTGCGATTTCCGTCATCCAGCTCTACCGCCACGCCATCTCTCCGTACCGGCCACCGTCATGCCGGTTCATGCCGACCTGCAGTCAGTACGCGGTCGACGCCTTCACTGAGTACGGCTTGTTCCGCGGTGCGTGGCTGTCCTTGATCCGGCTGCTGAAGTGCGGCCCGTGGCACCCCGGTGGATGGGATCCCATTCCGGATCGGTGCCCCCACGATCACGAGTCCGTCAGTTCTGACGGGACCGTCCCTGGCGAGAAAGCCACCGCCGAAAACCTTGTCTGGGAGACCCCAGCGAAGCGAGGGGAGAGCAAGTCGCGTGTTTAACTGGTTCAGCCTGGACATCATCTATTACCCGGTGTCGGCGATCATGTGGGTTTGGTACAAGGCGTTCGCCTTCGTGCTGGGCCCCGAGAACTTCTTCGCCTGGGCACTGTCGGTGATGTTCCTGGTGTTCACTCTCCGCGCGATCCTCTACAAGCCCTTCGTCAAGCAGATCCGCACCACGCGGCAGATGCAGGAACTGCAGCCCCAGATCAAGGCGCTGCAGAAGAAGTACGGCAAGGACCGTCAGCGCATGGCGCTGGAGATGCAGAAGCTGCAGCGCGAGCACGGGTTCAACCCGATCCTGGGCTGTCTGCCGATGCTGGCCCAGGTCCCGGTGTTCCTCGGCCTGTACCACGTCCTGATGTCCTTCAACCGCACCCAGACAGGCATCGGCCGGTTGGGTCTGTCGGTGGAAGAGAACCGCAGCCTGGCCAACTACGTCTTCAGCGCGACCGACGTCGGGCACTTCCTCGACGCGAACCTGTTCGGGGCTCCGCTCGGCGCGACGATGATCCAGCAGCACGGGCTCGAGGCATTCACCGAATTCAACCGCTTGGCTGTTGTCATCGTCGGCGTGCCGATCATGATCCTGGCCGGCGTCGCCACGCACTTCAACAGTCGGGCCTCCGTAGCTCGCCAGAGCGTGGAAGCCGCGGCCAATCCCCAGACCGCGATGATGAACAAGCTCGCGCTGTACGTCTTCCCCCTCGGCGTGGTGGTCGGTGGACCGTTCCTGCCGCTGGCGGTGATCATCTACTGGCTGTCCAACAACATCTGGACCTACGGTCAGCAGCACTACGTGTTCGGGATGATCGAGAAGGAAGAGGAAGCCAAGAAGGCCGAGGCGCTCGAACGCCGCTCGGCGAACGCGCCCGCACCCGGTGCCAAACCCAATCGCGCCCGCAAGGCCGACACTGCGGCCATGGCAGCAGCCACCGAGGACGTCGATGACGCGACTCAGTCCGAAGACAAGAACCCGGCAGCGGAAGCGGGAGGGCAGAGCGTCAATCTCAACAAGCCCAAGCCCGGTGCGCGCCCCAAGAAGCGGAAACGGTGACCAGTTCTCACGCTGGCTACAAGTAGGGAGAAGACGGATATGACGGACGCACAGACGACCGAGCCCGAGGCCGAGGTGGAGGAGGGCACCCAGTCCGCGCCGAAGAGCGAGGACGATCTGGAGGAGCGACTGGTTGCCGAAGGCGAGATCGCCGGCGACTACTTGGAGGAGCTTCTCGACCTGTTGGACTTCGACGGCGATATCGACCTCGATGTCGAAGGCGACCGTGCGGTGGTGAGCATCGACGGCGGCGGGGACCTGAGCAAGTTGGTGGGCCGCAAGGGCGAGGTGCTCGACGCGCTGCAGGAGCTGACCCGACTGGCCGTTCATCAGAAGACCGGTGAGCGGAGCCGGCTGATGCTGGACATCGCGCGGTGGCGTCGTCGTCGCCGTGACCAGCTCGCCGCTCTGGGTGACAAGGTGGCCCGCCGCGTGCTGGAGTCGGGCGAGCGTGAAGAGTTGGCTCCGATGACACCGTTCGAGCGCAAGATCGTTCATGACGCGGTGGCCGCGGTCGAGGGCGTCCGCAGCGAGAGCGAGGGCGTGGAGCCGTCGCGACGCGTCGTCGTTCTGCTTGGCTGAGTTTTAGTTACACAGGTGTAGTTCGGAATGCGGCGACGGTGCCGTGGGGAGTGCGGAGGATGTTTCACGTGAAACATGGACCGGTTCCCGCGGCACCGGAAGCCGCGGCGGAGGTCTTCGGGGATCGTCTCGAGACCGCCGAACGGTACGCGGCAATTCTGGCCGGTGCCGGTGTCGAGTGGGGATTACTCGGTCCGCGGGAAGTGGACCGGATCTGGGACCGACACATTCTCAACAGCTCCGCGCTCGGAGAACTCGTGGCCCACGGTGAGCGCGTCGGTGATATCGGCAGTGGCGCCGGCCTCCCGGGTATCCCGTTGGCCTTGGCTCGTCCCGATGTGGACGTCGCCCTGATCGAACCGCTGCTGCGCCGCAGCGAGTTCCTGCGCGAGGCGATCACCGAACTGGGGATCGACGTGACGGTGGTGCGGGGCCGGGCCGAGGACACCGAGGTACGTCAGTCGGTCGGGGAGTTGGACGTGGTGACGTCTCGCGCAGTCGCCTCACTCGACAAGTTGACGCGCTGGAGCATGCCACTGCTTCGGGTGGACGGCAGGATGCTCGCGCTGAAAGGTGAGCGTGCCGAGGCCGAGATCGATGAGCACCGGCGTGTGATGGCTTCCTTGGGTGCAGTCGATGCCAGGGTGGTGAAATGTGGCGTGAACTATTTGAACCCGCCCGTAACCGTCGTCGCCGCACGGCGCTCGGCGGAGAGACCGGGCAGTCGGTCGACGGGCAGAGCCTCCGGGTCGCGGGGGAGATCGGGCAGGAGATGAGGATGGGTTCTGATCGGCAGCGAGCTGCCGGAGCGAAGGCGACGCCCCCTGTTTCACGTGAAACCGTTTCACGTGAAACATGGAATGACGGCGCTGCGTGGTCGACGGACGCGAGTATGGACACGCCTATTGCGGCTGAGGCGGAACAGGCCACCCGCGTGCTCCATACCTCGCACGGGCAGCTTCCCCGTCCCTCGCGCCAACGGGTGTTCACCATTGCCAACCAGAAGGGTGGCGTCGGCAAGACGACGACTGCGGTGAATGTCGCCGCGGCCCTCGCACTGCAGGGGCTGCGCACCCTGGTGATCGACCTCGACCCGCAGGGCAATGCCAGCACCGCGCTGGGCATCGAACATCGCCCGGGCACCCCGTCCTCCTACGAGGTACTCATCGGCGACATCCCGGTCGAGGAAGCGCTGCAGCGGAGCCCGCACAGCGAGCGCCTGTTCTGCATCCCCGCGACGATCGATCTCGCCGGCGCCGAGATCGAACTGGTCTCCATGGTGGCCCGCGAAGGGCGGCTGCGTTCCGCGCTCGCCGCGCTGGCCAACCACAATTTCGACTACGTCTTCATCGACTGCCCGCCGTCACTCGGTTTGTTGACGATCAACGCGCTCGTCGCCGCACCCGAGGTGCTGATTCCGATCCAGTGTGAGTACTACGCGCTCGAGGGTGTCGGGCAGCTTCTCCGCAACATCGAGATGGTCAAGGCGCACCTGAACCCCGAGCTGTCGGTGTCGACCGTGATACTGACGATGTACGACGGGCGGACGAAGCTGGCCGACCAGGTGGCCGAGGACGTCCGCGAGCACTTCGGCGACAAGGTGTTGCGCACCGTGATCCCGCGGAGCGTGAAGGTGTCCGAAGCCCCCGGATACGGGATGACGATCCTCGATTACGATCCGGGCTCCCGGGGCGCGCTGAGCTATCTTGACGCCAGCCGTGAGATCGCAGAGCGCGGGGCACCGCCCCGGGCGCAGTAGCAGTACCAGTGGGTAGACAGCGGACCGCAGTGATGAGCAGGAGACGACCATGAATCAGCCGGCACGGAAGCGGAGTGGCCTCGGCAGGGGACTGGCGGCGCTCATCCCGACCGGTCCCACGGAGGACGGCAACGATGCGCTGAGCCCCCGGATGGGTGCCAGCGCCGCCGACGTTCTCCTCGGACCCCCGGGCGCCTCCGACGACTCCGGCGTCGCCCCCACCGCCGCGGCTCCGGCCGTTGCACGTGAAACCAACCCGGTTGTCACCGGCGATGTCGGCGCCACCTACCGCGAGATCGATCCGAGCCTGATCCAGCCGAACCCCCGCCAGCCTCGGCAGGTGTTCGACGAAGAGGCACTGAGCGAGTTGGTGCACTCGATCCGTGAGTTCGGATTGATGCAGCCAATCGTCGTCCGTGAGGTGACCGAGGACGGCGAAACCCGCTATCAGCTGGTGATGGGGGAGCGGCGCTGGCGCGCCGCCCAGAAGGCCGGCTTGGAGACCATCCCGGCGATCGTCCGCGAGACCGGTGACGACAGCATGCTGCGTGACGCGCTGCTGGAGAACATCCACCGGGTACAGCTCAATCCGCTGGAAGAGGCAGCCGCCTACCAACAGCTCCTCGACGAGTTCGAGGTCACCCACGATGAACTGGCCGCCCGGATCGGACGGTCACGGCCATTGATCTCCAACATGATCCGCCTGCTGCGACTTCCGATCGCGGTGCAGCGTCGCGTGGCTGCCGGGGTGTTGTCCGCGGGCCACGCGCGGGCGCTGCTGGCGCTCGAAGGCGGTCCGGAAAAGCAAGAGGAGTTGGCCGCCCGGATCGTCGCGGAAGGGATGTCGGTGCGCGCCACCGAGGAGGCCGTGACGCTGGCCAACCGTGATGGCATTACTGCGCCGCCGGCCCCGCGACGCAAGCCGATCCAGATGCCGGGACTGCAGGACGTTGCTGAACGACTCTCCTCTGCCTTCGACACCCGAGTCACCGTGAGTCTCGGCAAACGCAAGGGCAAGATCGTGGTCGAGTTCGGCTCAGTGGACGATCTGCAGCGCATTGTCGACATCATGAGCGCAGAACAGCCCTGAAAACCCACGACCGACGACACCAGGCTGTTCCGTCACTGTGACACATCAGTGATCAGCGCACCCGGCCGCGAACGCAGTAGGAAGCAAAGTAGCTGTGCGGCATAGCATTTCACCTCGGAGGCGGAACGCGATGAGATTTTCGGGGCACAGTGCGTCCGTCCGGACGGACTCTCCTATCCTTGAGGGGCAGCCACGCACTCAGTGTGAAAGCCAGGGACCTCAGTGACAGCACGGATCACGCCGCTTCGGCTCGAGGGTTTCGAGCAGTTGCCCAAGCATGCGCGACGGTGTGTGTTCTGGGAAGTCGATCCGACCACCATCGATGACGACCGCCTGAGTGATCCCGAGTTCGAGAAAGAAGCGTGGCTTTCCATGGTCATGCTGGAGTGGGGATCGTGCGGTCAACTCGCCGTCATGACGAGTAGGGGCGACGAACCGGATGCGGCATCCGAGGAATCACAAGCGGATGCGGCGGACCCGGCCGGCCGGTTCGACGTGGTGGCCGCAGCGTCACAGTTCGGCTTGGCCCCGCCGGCCGGTGCGGACGAACCGTGTTTGGGCTTCGCGTTCTACGCGCCCCCCGGAGCGGTGCCTCGGGCCCGGCTTTTCCCCACCGCCCCGGTGAGCGCCGATGCGATTCTGCTGACCGCCGTCGGCGTGGATTCCACCGAGGACAGCGAGCGGTTGTCCCAGAGCCTACTTGCCGCGGTGGTCAACGATCTGGTTCGTCGCGGAGTCCGTGCATTGGAAGCCTTCGGCTACACCGCGGCTCTCACCGAACTTTCCGGCAGCGGGAAGCTACCTGCAGAGCTGTCCGCGGCGACGCAGGTCCTGGGAGACTGCGCGGTGGACCAGTGCATGCTCGAATCCGATTTCCTCGAAGATGTCGGCTTCACGGTCATCGCACCACATCCGTACTTCCCGAGACTGCGGCTGGAACTCGACAAGGGACTCGGCTGGAAAGCTGAAGTGGAAGCCGCGCTCGAGCGGCTGTTGGAGAACGCGCACATCGAGTTATCGGTCGGCGCGGGCATGTCCAGCACCGGCGTGGGGTCGAAAAGCTCTGCGCCACAGTAAATCTGTGATTGACTCAGCCGGATCGGCGGCGTACTGCGCGAGCGGCGCGGGCACTGGCCACGCGTATCGCAATCGCGACGATGAACTGTGAGCCGGGAATGACTGTGCGGAAGCTGATCTCCGTGGTGATCCGAGTACCGCCGGCAGCCGGCTCGACCGTGATCTGGCCGGTGTAGTCGCGGAACGGCAGGCCGGACAGCAGCTCGTATCGCAATGTCGTCGGCGCCTCGAACGCTGTGATCCGTTCGCGGACGGGAGATCCGAACAGGTGAATGGCACGCACGGCGCCCACCCCGTCGCGATCGGGGCTGCCGACCTGTTCAAGGACGACCTTGCGCGCGGGCATCCACTCCGACATGAGTTCATGATTGGAGACAACGTCCCACGCCACACGTCGATCAGCGGCGACACAGCGGGTGTCGGTGTAGTGGAAAGTCCGCGCCATATCGTCCAGCTAAGCACGGATCGGCGCTCACGCTCAGGTTTGATTGGCGCTCACGCGCCGCGGCCCGCCTGTTCCACCGAAAGCTCATGCGCCAACAACTCGGCGAAGGTGAAAGTGCCTGTGGGGCGGTCGTTTTTACCCAACAAGTACAGTCGCTTGACCGCGGCCAAGATGCCCTCGGCGATCGCGTCGCGAGTGTGGGTCGACAGCAGCAGGCCGCGATCGTGCGGGTTGGTGATGTAGCCGATGTCGACCTGGACCGTGGGCATGCGAGTCAGCCGTAGCAGGTCCCAGGTGCGGCCGTGGGAGCGGCAGTCACGTAAACCGGTGCGCGCCACAACTTCTCGTTGAATGAAGTCGGCGAGATTGCGGCCGATGGTCGACACCGAGCCGTGGGAGTTGCCGAAATGGAACGATGCCACGCCGTTGGCGGCGGGGGAGGTCTGTGCTTCACAGCGCAGGCTGATCATCAGATCGGCACCGACGGTGTTGGCCGTGTTGGCGCGATCGACGTCGAGCGGGCTGCGGTTGGCGGGCCGGGAGATGAAGGTTTCCATGCCGATCGCGGTCATCCGGCCCTCGAGCCGACTCGCCAAGTCCCACAAGATGTCCGCTTCGCTGATCGGACCGTCGGGCCCGTGCATGATCATCCCGTGGTCCGCGCCGCCGCGGCCCGGATCGATGATGACGTGTTTACCGGACAGGCGGGGACCCGAGCGGCGGACCAGTTCCTCTTCGCGAATGGCGTGCGGTGAGCCGCCGGTGACGCGGGGACCGAGGAAATACAACGAGCGCAACGTCTCCGGCCCACAGATACCGTCGGGGTAGAGACCGTACTCGCGCTGATAGGAGGACAGCGAGTTGTGCGTCTGCAGGCCGAAATGCCCGTCGACCATGCCGGTGTAGAAACCGAGATCCTGCAATCGGGCCTGCAGGGTGGCGACGTCGTCGCCGTACATGGGCGCCCCGAACTGGTGGGTCAGGGTACGGGCGCCGAGACGGTAGGAGGCCTCGCGCAGGGCACGGTAGGTGGCCTCGCCGACGATGCCGTCCACCAGCAGACCCCGGTGCTGCTGAAAGGCTCGGACCGCACGGTCGAGCTCGTCGTCAAAGGCGTCGAGCGCAACATGTCTACCGGTGCTCAGGTCAGCGTCTGGGCTGTCCATCAGACCTAACGCGGCCAACGCTGCCCGGATCTCGGTGACTGCTCCGCCACGATCACCGCGACGCAGACTCGACATTCGGCCCCTCCATGCTGGTCTCCGGCCGTCTGCCGGACTAGCTAGCCAGCATTGTCTCAGACTTCGGCCACATACCGGAAAACGCCAGGCGTATCCGCGGTGGGCGTGGTGTCGGTTTCAGGTGGTGTCAGAGGGCGTCGGCAAGCTCGCGCAGCAGTGCGGCCTTGCCCTTGGCGCCGACGATGCGCTTCACCGGTGCGCCGTCCTTGAACAGGATCATGGTCGGGATCGACACCACCTGGAAATCGCGTGCGGTGGCCGGGTTGGCGTCCACGTCGATCTTGGCGACCCGCAGTTCGCCGGCCTTCTCGCCGGCGATCTCCTCGAGCACCGGGGCGACCATCTTGCACGGCCCGCACCAGGTGGCCCAGAAGTCCACCAGCACCGGGGTGCTGCTGCTCAGGACGTCGTTGGAGAACGAATCGTCGGTGACCGTAACTGTTGCGCTGTCCGCACTCATGGAGCTCTCCTGTCGTCGAAAACTGTTGGGGGTCAGCTGTTGTCCGCGAGCCAACGCTCGGTGTCGATGGCCGCCGAACAACCGCTGCCCGCGGCGGTGATGGCTTGGCGGTAGGTGTGGTCGACAAGGTCGCCGGCGGCGAAGACACCGTCGAGGGTGGTGGACGTGGTCCGGCCGATCACCTTCACGTAGCCCTCGTCGTCGAGTTCGATCTGGCCGCGCACGAGACCCGAGCGGGGATCGTGGCCGATCGCCACGAACACGCCGGTCACGTCGAGCTTGGACTCCTCGCCGGTGACGGTTTCGCGCAGCCGCACCCCGGTGACCTTCGGGTCGCCCTCGATCTGGGTGATCTCGGTGTTGGTCAGGAAGGTGATCTTCTCGTTGGCCCGGGCGCGCTCCAGCATGATCTTGGAGGCGCGGAACTCGTCGCGGCGGTGCACCAGGGTGACCGAACGGGCGAAACGGGTGAGGAACGTCGCCTCCTCCATCGCCGAGTCACCGCCACCGACCACGATGATGTCCTGGTCGCGGAAGAAGAAGCCGTCGCAGGTGGCGCAGGTGCTCACGCCCATGCCGGTCAGGGCTTCCTCGCCGGCCACCCCGAGGTGCCGGGCTGCGGCGCCCATCGCCAGGATCACCGAGCGGGCCTGGTGGGTCTCGTCGCCGACGGTGACCGTTTTCACCGGGCCAGTGAGGTCGACGGCGTCGACGTCTTCCATGCGCAGATCGGCGCCGAAGCGCAGCGCCTGCTCACGCATCTCGTCCATGAGCTCGGGCCCGGTGATGCCTTCGCGGAAACCGGGGTAGTTCTCCACCTCGGTGGTGGTCATCAGGGCGCCGCCGAACTGCGTGCCCTCGAACACCAGCGGCTTGAGCTGGGCGCGGGCGGCATAGATGGCTGCGGTGTAACCAGCCGGGCCGGAACCGATGATGATGACGTCATGAACCGTCGCTGAGGTGGACATGTAGGCCTTTCTGCCGTTCTCGGCACGGGTTGCAACGTCAGCCTAGGCCGGATCTGTTCCCAGGCGAGCGCGTAGATCAGACTACGGACTTCTCACCGGGCGGTTGATCACGGTCCGGGCCAGTAATCCGGCCTGACTGCCGTCGCAATCCGCCGCGACCACGAGCGCGATGACGGCGTCAGCGGTCGGCTGGTCTGCGGCCGGCAACAACATCAACACCCCGGGCTGTCCGCCCATGCCGTGCCGCCGGGCACCGAGAATCTGCACGTCGGGCGGGTAACCGAGGGCCTGCAGGCACGCCGCGCGGTGCTGCGGATCGGTCAGGGGACCGAAGTCGGATGGCGCCGAGAGCAGCCCGAGGACCTGAGAATCGGGCAGATCGATCGCGGTGCGCGGCGGTGACACGCTGATCTGGCCGAGGCTGGTCAGTGTCGACGTGGTCGTCGCCGGCGCGCGCAGCAACATCACGCTGCCGACCACGATCGCCACCACGGCCGCGCTCACCCCGGCGAGCGCCGCCAACAGCTTCCAGCGTCTGGCCGGAGGGCCCGGCGCAGCCCGCAACGCCTCGGACAGGCGGGCGCTGACGTCCTCGGGGACCGGGGGAGCTGACGCCGGGTCCGCGCCGAGCGCGCGGACATCCCGGCGCACCCGATCGAGGGCGGACAGGATGGCCCTGGCCTCGGGCCCGGCCTGTGGATCGGTGCGCACCCGTCGGCGCACCTGGGCGGCGGTGGCGTCGTCGAGTAGCCCGGCCTGTAGGTCAGCGAGCAGCTCAGCAGGTATCGGGCCGTCCGACGGCACTCGGGGCGGGCTGCCGTTCATCGGTTTCAAAATACTGGAGCAGCCGCGCCAGCTTGGTCCTGGCGCGGGCACACCGGCTCTTCACGGTGCCTTCGGCCACCCCGAGCAAGCGCGCGGTCTCGGCCACCGAATAGCCCTGCATGTCGACGGCCACCACGGCGGCGCGCTGCTCGACCGGCAGCTGCATGAGCGCCCGTTCGATCATGATGGCGGTGTCCACCCGCGGGGCCGGATCTCCAGCGGGATCACGCAGGTGACGCAAGTGGCCGAGTTCGTGGAGAGTCGCGGCGGGCTGGTGGCGTGACCGGCGTACCCGGTCCAGGCAGGCGTTGACCACGATGCGGTAGAGCCAGCTGCTCACGGCCGAGTCGTAGCGGAACGACGCGGCCGTGCGATGTGCCGAGAACAATGCGTCCTGTACCGCGTCGTCGGCATCCTCATGGTGACGGCTGGTCAGAAATGCCAAGCGGCGCAGCTGAGGGTGGTGGCGGTGGACGAGCTCCTCGAACGCGTAGCGGTCTCCGGCGACGTGGGCCGCGAGCAATTCGGCATCAGAGCGATCGGTCGCGTCGTGCTCCCGCGTCTGCTCCGCCGGCTTGCCGGTCCCCCCGAACCTTCCCACACGCTGAACTTAAACGCTGTCGGGCGACCACCCGGACACTTGTTTGCCAGCATCGGCATAACGCCAGCTCACAGCGTTACGAGGGCTGTGGATAGGGCGTCAGGAGGCCGCCTTGACGGTGATCTCGGAGATGTCCGTGCGGCTCTTGCCGTCCACGGTGCCCAGTGTCGAGATCCACACCAGCACGTACGACGTCGACGACGCCTTGTCCACCGAGATGGTGTTGGAGCCGGGCTTCAGCGTCGTCGACGGGGTCAGTTCGGTGGTGTCCGACAGCGACGACGGGGACGCCGACTTCGCCGAGCGGATCTGCACCGAGGTGCCGGTGCTGGTGACGTTGAGGGCGACCGAACCGATCACCGTCGGCTCCGGCAACTGCAGCATGAGGCCGACCCCGTTCTTGAATCCGGGAAACGGCGCGGGATCGGAGTAGGTGTCGGTGGACCACGCCGTGCTCGAGTTCCCGTCGATGGCCTGCCCGGCGGTGGCCGGTGAATCAGCCTCACCTTCAGGTGAAAACACCGTCGCCCGAACAGGTTTCACCGTGCTGCCGCTGGCGGCCGAGGAACCTTCCGGGTTCTCCTCGCTGCTTGCCGAGGGCGCGTTCAAGCCGAGTTCGTCGCGGTTGAGCCCGCCGCCGACATCACCGAAGATGCGGTTGAGGATGGAGGCCATCACCAGCAGCGCCACCAGGACGACGGCCGCCGCCACGCTGATCCCGATGATCAGTCCCTTGCGCCGTCGAGCCTCGGCCGCCTCGTGCTCTTCTGGGGTCTCGTGGGCCCGGACCGGGGCGGCGGGGGCCGGAGTCTCCTCGAACGAACCCATCAACTCGGTCCGGTCGGCGATCGCGGTGGCCTGCTGCAGCAGGTTCAGAAGGGTTGGGGCGCTGCGAATTCCGCCACCGGGCTGGACGGCGCGGGCGGCGGCAGCCGAGATCTGGAACGGGATGTCGCGATCCACCGCGCGCGGTTCGACCGGTTGCCCGGCCGGATCGAGCGCCGCCGGGTCCAGACCACTGCGCGACCCGGATTCCTTCAGCGGCCAACGGTTGACCAGCAGGGCGTACAGTGCGGCACCGATGCCACGGATGTCGTCGTCGGGCGTGGCGTCGGGCATGGTGGCCGGGAAGGCAAGCGCCACATCACCTTCGATGCTGACCCGGACTCGGCTCGGGTGATCGATGGACAGCGCCACCCCGGCCCGGTGCGCCGCCTCGGCGGCCGCGGCCAGTGACTGGATGGCCCGGGCCCCACCGACAGGCGAGGGCGAGGTGTCGGCCACCTCGGCCAGAGAACCGCCGCGGATCCACTCCGAGACGATCAGCCCGCCGGAACCACTGTGTGCCACATCCAGCACTCGGGCGATACCGGGAACGTCGATGCGGCTGAGTTTGAGTGTGCGCGAGAGGATTTCCTGCACCTGCGCGTCGGACATGGTGGCGTCCGGGTCGACGAACGTCAACGCCACCTGGCGGTCCAGTGCGGTGTCCAGGGCCTGCCAGAATTGCAGATGCGGTGGGCCGCCGTGGAACACGAGCAACCGGTAGCGGCCGTCGGCGATGGTGGCCCCGGGGATGAGGTGCACATCGTCGTCTTCCGGCTCCAGCGCGGCCTCGCGCGGCGCCGCGAACGAGATGGGTTCCCGGGTCGGGTCGCCACCGAAGTCGGTGACGGGCCGGGCCGTGCCGTTCGACCGGCCTCCGCCGTGCTCGGCCGATGCCGCCACCGAGGTGTTGTCCTCGGCTGACGCAGCTGACGTGGCCGGCATCGCTGTCGTGGACGACGTAGCCGACGGCTCGTTCGGCGCGACGTCCGGCTCGAACTCGTCGGGTTGGAACTCGTCGGGCTGGAACTCGTCGGCACTCGGCCGCGGCAGCTTCGTCGTCTCGCTCGTCATCTCGGACGTGGAGGTGGCGTTCCGTGCCGAGCCGTCCGCAGATTCGTCGGTCACCGGTGGTCCTTTCCACATCCCCGCCCCGGCAACACCCGCCGGGGTCCCGCCTCCGGCGGCTGCCGGGCTAGACGGCCACCGATCAGGAGAAGAATTCCTCTGATCAGGGTACGTGACGGGCGCCGCAGGGTGCGGCGCGACGGGCGGCGCAATTGTGGGCACGGCTACCTGTTCGGTCGCCGGTGGAGCGCCCTGCCCCCGCCCGAGTCGGCGGCGCACCAACGCCAGTGCCGACTGCGCTTCGGGAATCCGGGCGGCCAGCATGACGCCGGCGATGATCGGCAGCATGATCAGCCCCAGCACGAGCAGGCGCAGGATCGAGCCGCCGGCGCCGGCGTGCGCGGTCAGTGACTCCAGCCCGAGCAGCTGATCGGCCGTGTGCGCCACCAGGCTGGCGAGCAGCGCGCCCGCCAGCGTCACCAGGATCGTGCGGATCACGGTGTCGCGCAGCATCCGCCCGCCGCGGGGACGCAGGTTGGACTTCAACAACAGGTGACCGACCACCGCGCCGGCGAGGAATCCCAGGCCGTTGGCCAGGCCCAGGTAGCCGGCCACCATGTTGGCGTTGTCGGTCAGGTGGGGGACGGCGACGGAGGCGACGATCTTGACGGTGGTGATCACCACGATGATGAAAATCGGGGTCCACGGCTTTTCCCGCGCGTAGAAGACCCGCAGCTGCAGCAGCACCAGCGCGTAGGGGATGAGCGTGAACGACGACAGCGTGATCGCCATCCCCAGGTAACCGGCGTCCGAGGCGCTGAAGTTTCCATAGGCGAACAGCGCGCTGCCGATCGCCGGGCCGCCGACGGTCATCATCGCCACGACGGGGATGAGCGTCACCATGGTGAGCCGGGTGGCCAGGGAGAAATCGTCGAGCACGGCGGGCACGTTGTCGGCCGCGGCGTTGCGGCTCAACCGCGGCATCACCACCGTGAGCACCGTGACGCCGATCATTCCGAACGGCAGCATCAACACCAGCCAGGTGTAGTTGTAGATGGCCGGCCCGGTGTCGGCCGCCCCGCTGGCGATCTGATTGCCGACGATCAGTCCGATCTGGCTGATCAGCACGTAGAGCACCATCGCGGCGGCCATGGCGCCGAACTTCTTGAGTCGGGCGTCGATGCCCCACAGCGGGCGCAGACTGACCCGTTCGGCCCGGATCGCCACGAACAGCACCGCGGCCTGGGCGACCACGCCCAGCGTGGTGCCGATGCCCAGCACCACCAGCTTGGCGGTGCCCATGTGCGGCGGATCCACCGAGAACTCACCGGGGACCAGGACGAAGACGCCCAGCGTCACGATCGCCACCAGGTTGTTCAGCACCGGTGCCCAGGCCGGCGGGCCGAACACGTTGCGGGTGTTGAGGATCGCGGTGAAGACCGCGGACAATCCGTAGAACAGCACCTGCGGCAACAGCAGGTAGGCGAACGCGGTGGTCAACGGATTGTTGACCTTCGGATCACTGCCGAGCATGAGCCGCACCAGCAGCGGCGCGCACAGCACCGACAGCACCGTGGTGACCAGCAGCAGCGTGGTGGCCAGGGTCACCAGTCGGCGGACGAAGGCGGTGCCGCCGTCGGCGTCGTCGCGTTCGGCGCGGGCCAGCACCGGAACGAAGATCGCGGTGAACGTGGCTTCCAGCACCAATGCGGCCACCATGTTGGGCAGCTGGTTGGCCACCGAGAACGAACTGGTCAGCGCCCCGCCCAGCAGTGCCATCAGCAGGACGAACCGGAAGAAGCCGGTGATGCGGGAGACCAGGGTGGCGAACGCGATGCCCCATGACCGGGACACCACCGCGGCGTCCGACAGTTCGGCGCGGCCGGCCGGCCGGGCCGGACCCCTGGCGTGCGGAATTCGGGGGGGCCCCGGCGGGCGGGCCGGGTGCTGGTCGGGCGAGGTCATCGCGACCGGTCCGGACTGCTCGGGTGCGGCTCGTCGTGGCTGGTGTCGTTGTTGAACGCCATCGCGACGTCGAGAGGGTCGGGATGTTCGCCCGGGGGGATGAGGTCGGCCCGGTCGGGTTGGCCGCGGAAGCGGTGCCACAGCCGGCGACCGGCCAGCGCCACCAGCACCGCCCCGGCCGAGAGGGTGATGAAGAACAGCACCTTGCCGTAGGCATTGGAGTGCACCGACAACCGCACCGGGTCGCCGAGGGTCAGGCCGTCGGGGGTCTGCAAGCTGACGTCCACGGCGACGCGTTGGGTGAAGTGCACCTCGATCGGGACCCGCAACGGCAGGTAGCCGGGCGGCAGCACGATCTCGCCCATGTCGGTGACGGTCATGCCGGGCGGCGCGTCGACGTGCAGCCGCACCCGTACCGGCACCGGCAGATCGTTGCGCAGCGCCAGCGGCAACGGACTGCGCTCGGTGGCCAGGGTGTAGGCGCCGCCGGGATTGACGATCGTCACCGCGCCGAACATGTCGTTCACACTGCGGTTGACGGCCCCCAGCCGTTGTTCGGCCAGTCCATCCCGGGCTTCGGGGGGCACGGACTGGCTCAGTGCGCGCAGTGTGTCCTCCCGCAGCGGCGCGGTGTACTGCATGCCGGTCAGCCCGGTGCGCTCGTCGGTGGCCAGCGCGGCGGTCAACCCCCACAGCCGGCCGACCACGGCGGCGATGCCGGTGTCGATGTTCGCGTCGATGCGGCCGCGCGGGTTGCCGAGGGATTCCGGCGGCGGCGGTTGCAGCGGTTGCGGTGGCAGCGCGTTGCTCTCGGCGATCAGTGTGGGCAGTGGGCGTGGCACGGCCAGACCGGCGTGGATCGTGGTGGCCACCGTCGTCAGGATGGCCTGCGCATCGTCGGCGTCCAGCGACCACACCAACGGTGGCATCAGGACCTGGGTCCGGGGCTGCTCGCTCGGGGTGAGGCCGCGCCACAGCATCGCGCCGAGAGCGTCCTGACGACGGGCGGTCGCCGAGTCGTGGTGGACCGGGATGTCGAGTGAGGGATCCAGGTACGACGGCGCCACCGGATCGGTACCGGCACCGGCGAGCGCGGCACCGACGGCCGGGTCGAATCCGACCGCCACCACGTCCGGCCGATATCGCTGTGGCGTGACATCGGCGGTTTCGGGTGCGCCGGTCTCGGAGTCCTGTGCCGTGATGTGGGCGGCGGCGATGGGCACGGTCTGCCCCTGGGCGGCCAGCAGATCCAGAGCCGGGCGGGTGAGCGGACCGTCGCCCATGATGCTGGCGCCGCGGATCGAGGTGATGCCCAGGATCTGATCGACGATGTCGCCGGTGCCGTTGGTGGCGATCGCGCTCAGCCCCGGATCGCCGACTCGCTGCAGGGCGCTCAAATCGGCTTGGGCATAGTTCGTCGGTGCCACGCACAGCCGCCCGGCCAGGGCCCGCAACCGGTTGAGCCAGTTGATCGCCGCGTCCTGGCCGGCGCCGGGACGCGTCGGGGTACCGGCCCCGGTGTCCGGGCCGTCGTTGACGACGTAGCCGCCGGTCATCGCGTTGACCGTGACCAGCAGGTCCGGATCGACCGCCAGGCACATGGTGGCGCGCATCTGCCCGCCGGAGTCGACCGTGGGACCGGTGGCGAAGTCGGCTGCCGACAGCAGGGTGTCGAGCCTGCCGCCGGGGGCCAGCGACGCCGCCAGGGTGTCGTCGACCAACCGCACCGGAGTGGTGCCGCCCGGGGCGCCCGGGGCGAGTCGCGGCCGGTCGGCCAGTGGCCACAGCAGGGTCATCCGCACCGGTTGGGAGGTGTCGGGCGGTACCACCGAATTGAGGGTGTCGGCGGCCGACGGTGACTCGCCGTCGGAGCGCTCGGCGCCATCGGGGGGTACGCCGAGAACGGGCAACAGGAAGCGGGCGTCGTCGAGCCGGGCCGGGGCCCCGTAATCGGGGGTGCCGTTGACGTTGATCAGCACCGGGTAGACACCCGGTTCCTGGATGTGCAGTGACGGATGGTCCCCGGCCCGCAGGGGATAGGACAGCGTGAAGCCGACGGATTCACCGCGCTGCATCTCGGGTGCCACCGTGACGAAGTCGGCCACCGGCTCGAATTGGTCGAGGTCTCCGGTGAGGTCGGTGCGCAGCTGACTCGACGACGTCACGGCCCGGGCGTGCTCCATCCGGATCACCACGTCGCGCACCGGGCGGTCACCGACGTTGAGCACGGCTCCGCTCACGGTCAGTGTCGAGTCGCTGGTGGTGGTGACGACCTCGGGGGTGACCTTGTCGATCCGGATCGTCAGGAACGGCAGCGGGGTGGGTTCGCTGGCAGCGGCCCGGGGCAGCAGGGTGGGCAGGGCCATCGCCGACCACGTCGAGAACAGCATCACCACCGCAGCGAGCACCACTGTGCGCGCCAGGGCGGTCACGGTCCCTGTCCGCATCCGTTCGTGCGCCGGCGGGGCTGGGGTTGCACAGAGTCGTCGCGGCGGTGATTGCGAGTGTGGGAGTGCGTCTGCGGCCGCCGCCGAGGTGCACTGCGGGGCAGCGGCGGCAATGCGGCCGGCCCGTCGGTGTGCAGCTTGTCGATGAGTTCCCCGGCCACTTCCGCGAGCTTGCGTTCGTCGGCATAGGCCAACCGGGAGGCCAGTTCGCGCAGCGGAACCCAGGCCACCTCGGTCACCTCGACGTCGTCGTCGGACAGTTCCCCGCCCTGGAAGCGCATGAGGTAGTGGTGCACGGTCTTGTGCACTCGGCGGCCCTCGGTGACGAACCAGTAGTCGATGCTGCCCAGTGCGGCCAGCACGTCACCGCGGATGCCGGTTTCTTCGGCGACTTCGCGGATCGCGGTCTGCTCGGCCGTCTCGCCGAGCTCGATGTGGCCCTTGGGCAGCGACCACAGCATTCGCCCGCGCCGGTCGACCCGGCCGATCAAGGCCGCCACCTGGGTGTCCTTGGGGCCGTCGATGCCGTCGATGACGAGGCCACCGGCAGAGGTCTCGTGGACGGTGCGGAGCCGTTCCTGGGGACGACGCGGCCGCTTGTGCTGTTTGGACTGGTCACGTGGGGTAGGTGCAGGCACTGCGGCGGCGACGGGCGGGTGATCGGCGTCCGTGCCGTGGTCATCGGCCGGGGGGCCCGCCGCCCGCTGGGCACGGCGACGGCCACGACGCCGACTGCGGCGCCGTCTTGGTTTGGCCTGTTCGCCGTCCGACACCCAAGCGATAGTAGCTGCCACGGGGTTGGCCTCCCGCCGCACTCGCCGGTTGTGACCAGACCGCGAGCATTAGGCTCATCGAACGTGTCCGACGCTGCTGTATCTGATGCCGAATTGCTGGCCGGCGCACTCGTCGCGCTGAACCGCCGCGCGGAGGTGCTTCGCGAGCTCGGTGCGGTGTTCGCCGCCGCGGGCCATGAGCTGTACCTGGTCGGCGGCAGTGTGCGCGATGCCTTGCTGGGCCGGTTGACCGAAGACAGCGATCTGGACTTCACCACCGATGCCCGCCCCGAGCAGATGCTGAAGTTCCTGCGACCGTGGGCCGACGCGATCTGGGACACCGGCATCGAGTTCGGCACCATCGGCGTGGGCAAGCGTGGTCACCGGCTCGAGATCACCACGTTCCGCGCCGACAGCTACGACCAGGTGTCGCGGAACCCGACGGTCGAGTTCGGTGACAACCTGGACGACGATCTGGTGCGCCGTGACTTCACCGTCAACGCCATGGCGGTGCGGATCACGCCCCAGGGCCCGGCCCAATTTCATGACCCGCTGGGTGGTTTGGCGGCCATCCAGGCCAAGGTGCTCGACACCCCGTCGGCGCCGGAGGTGTCGTTCGGAGACGATCCGCTGCGCATGCTGCGGGCCGCGCGGTTCGTCTCCCAACTCGAGTTCGGGGTGGCGCCGCGCGTGCTCGAGGCATTGTTGGAGATGGCTCCGCAGTTGTCCCGCATCACCGTCGAACGGGTGGCCGCCGAACTGGACAAGCTGCTGCTGAGCCAGGATCCCGTGGCCGGTGTCGACCTGATGGTGCAGACCGGGCTCGGCGAGGTGGTGCTGCCCGAGGTCGGCGAGATGCGGATGGCCATCGACGAGCACCACCAGCACAAGGACGTGTACTGGCATTCGTTGACCGTGTTGCGTCAGGCCGTGGATCTCGAAGATCAGGGCCCGGACCTGGTGTTGCGGTGGGCTGCGTTGCTGCACGACATCGGCAAGCCCGCGACCCGTAAGCACGAATCCGACGGCGGGGTGAGTTTTCATCACCACGAGGTGGTCGGAGCAAAGATGGCCCGCAAGCGGATGCGGGCACTCAAGTACTCCAAGCAGATGGTCGACGACGTGTCGCAGCTGGTCTATCTGCACCTGCGGTTCCACGGCTATGCCGACGACAAGGGCACCGGCAAGTGGACCGATTCCGCCGTGCGTCGTTACGTCACCGACGCCGGTCCGCTGCTGTCCCGGCTGCACAAGCTGGTGCGCGCCGACTGCACCACCCGCAACAAACGCCGCGCCGCGCGGCTGCAGGCCAACTACGACGATCTGGAGAACCGGATCGCCGAACTGGCGGCCAAGGAGGATCTGCAGCGGGTGCGGCCCGACCTCGACGGCAACGAGATCATGCAGATCCTCGGGATTCCGGCCGGTCCGCAGGTGGGCGAGGCGTGGAAGTACCTCAAGGAGCTACGGCTCGACCACGGGCCGTTGTCGCGCGAACAGGCCGTCGACGAATTGTTGAAATGGTGGAACGCCAGGAGCTGATCGTGCGTCTGATCAGTCATGGACTACTGCCTGGGTGAGCCCGACGGAACCGCGAGCATCTTCACCGGAACCCCCGACGTGGATGTCGACGGCAACGGCAGCCTTGACGGGCTGGGGCTCGATATCGACGAGGACGGCCGGATCGACGATGTGATGGCCGATCTCGACGGCGACGGGATCGCCGAGCACGCCGTACTCGACGTCGACGACGATGACCATGCCGAAAGCTATTTCACCGACGATGGTTCGGGCACCTGGGCATTGCGGGTGGATCGCACCGGACAGGTGCGGTGGTTCGGCCTGGACGGGGTGGAGCACACGGGCGGACCGCTGATCGATTTCGACGCCGACGGCACCGCCGACGATCGACTGCTCGATGCCGACGGGGACGGGCTGGCTGACCGGGCGCTGGCCGGGGAGTTGGCCTACGTCGACACCGACGGTGACGGCCGCTGGGATCTGAAGCTGGCCGACACCGATGGCGATGGCCGGGCCGACTCGGTGTCTTAGCCCCGGCCGGCCCCCGGCGGGCCGGCGAAGGCCTGGGCGATGGTCAGCCACGTGGCGGCGTCGGTCCCCACGGCGGTCACATCGAGATCGGCCGGCGCCCGTCGCTGGGTCACCAGCATGCAGAAGTCTTCGGCCGTACCCGTCACCCGTTGGGCGGCCTCGGCCGGTCCCCACTCCCACATCGAGCCGTCCGGGGCGGTCAACTCGATCCGGAACTCCTCGGCCGGCGGCGTCAACCCGTGCACGGTGAATGCGAAATCCCTTGTGCGAACGCCGATATGAGCAATAGACCGGAGCCGTGTGGTGGCCGGGCGACGTGCCCCGAGTGCGTCGGCCACATCCAGCCCGTGCGCCCAGGTCTCCATCATGCGGGCGGTGGCCATCGAGGTCGCGCTCATCGGCGGGCCGAACCAGGGCAGCTTGCGGCCGTCGGCCACGTTCACCAGTTCGGTGTGAAGTCGGGCGCGGGTCTCACGCCACTGCGCGAGCAGCCGGTCGGGTGGCGTCAGCGCAAGCTCCTCGGCGGCGGCGTCGACGAACCCGGTCGGGTCCTGCATGGCCTCGGCGAGCACGGCGTCGAAGCCGGCCTGGTCGGTGATCGCGAGCACCGACACGCGGTCGGTCCACCACAGGTGGGCGATCTGATGGGCAATGGTCCAGCCCTGCGCCGGGGTGGGGGCGGCCCACCGCTCGGGCGATAGATCGGCCACCAACGCGTCGAGTTCGTCGCTCTCGGCAGACAAATCGGACACGACGGCCGCGACGCTCACCATGGCGGTCAGCCTAGACCGGCCGCGCACCCGGCTTCGGCGAGGCCACCGCGGCGTGCAGGCCGAGACCGACCAGATACGCCGCCGCCCCGGCCGCAACCAACCCGGGCGAGTGTCCGTCGGCGGGGATCACCGCGGCCGCCGCCGCGATTGCCAACACGAACGACATCCAGAACAGCGCGTCCTGCACGGTGAACACGTGGCCGCGCAGCGCGTCGTCGACGTCGATCTGCATGGCCGAATCCGCGCACAGCTTCACCAGCTGGCCGGCCGCACCGAGCACCAGACCGCACGTCAGCATCACAGGGATGTGCAGCCCGATGGCCAACAGTTGCACCACCACGGCGACACCGAGGGCCCCGTTGGCCGTCCGGTACCGCCCGAACCGGCCGATCACCGCCGGGGCGGCCACGGTGGCGGCGAACTGTCCGATCCCGCCGGCCACCACGAACAGCACCGCGGTACCGAGCCCGAGACCGGTCACGTCGGGATCGTCGGTGTGCCGCACGATGACCAGCACCAGCAGCGAGTTGATCCCGAACGCCATCCGGTGGGCGGCCAGCCCGGCCAACGTACCGGCGACCGGCCGGACGGCCAGCACCGTGCGGGCGCCGTGCACCCAGCCGGTCGACACCGCGTACGCCACCGAGCCGTGGATGGCCCGTTTGCTCTCATGCGGACCGAGGACGTGCGGTCCGAAGCGGATCGACAACCACAGCGCCAACGCCACCGGCAACGCCACGATGAACATCACCACGGCCGCACCGGTGTCGTCCGCGCCGAACAATTTCCGCGGCAGCAACATGAAGTCCGCACCGAGGAAGGCCGCGACCGCGCCGATCGCGGTGGCCACCGAGTTCATCGTGACCACCTGGTCGCGGGGCACCACATCGGGCAGCGAGGCCGACAGACCCGACGAGACGAACCTGGTCAACCCGTTGACGATCAAGGCCCCGCACAGGATCGGCACGTCGTCGGCGCCCACGGTCAGCAGTACGCCCACCAGCAGCACGAGCAGCAGCCGGCCGACGTTCGCGCCGACGAGCACCAGGCGCCGGTCCCAGCGGTCCAGCAGCGCTCCGGCGAACGGGCCGAGCACCGAGTACGGCAGGAACATCACCGCGAACGCCGCGGCGATCTGCCACGGCTCGGCCTGGCGCTCCGGGTTGAACAGGATCGCCCCGGCCAGGCCGGCCTGGAACAGCCCGTCACCGAACTGGCTGACCGCGCGCAACTCCAGGAGCCGGCGGAATTCGGTCATGCCACGCAGCGAGTGCCAGAGGGCGCCGAGCGCGCGAGCATGAACCACCCGATCCACAGTACAAAGCTCCCTCGACATCCCGACCGCCGCCGAAATCTCACCGCGCCCGGTCTTGTTCGCCACGTCACGGCAATCGCGGTGCCATGATGTAAGCGTGGCGCAGTCAGAAGACCCGGAGGATTTCATCGCGCCTGCGGCGCAGCGGGTGCGGCCGGGCACGCTGTTGCTGGCCAACACCGATCTGCTCGAGCCGACCTTCCGGCGCAGCGTCATCTACATCGTCGAACACAACGCCGGCGGAACCCTCGGTGTGGTGCTCAACCGACCCAGTGAGACAGCGGTCTACAACGTGCTGCCGCAGTGGGCCAAGCTCACCGCCAAACCGAAGACCATGTTCATCGGCGGGCCGGTCAAGCGGGACTCGGCACTGTGCCTGGCGACCCTGCGGGTCGGCGTGCAGGCCGATGGGGTGCCGGGGCTCCGGCATGTGCAGGGCCGGGTGGTGATGGTCGATCTCGACGCCGATCCCGACACCCTGGCCCCGGCGATCGAAGGGGTGCGGATCTTCGCCGGTTACTCGGGCTGGACCATCGGCCAGCTCGACGGCGAGATCGAACGCGACGATTGGATCGTGCTGTCGGCCCTGCCCTCTGATGTGTTGGCCGAGGCACGACTCGATCTGTGGGGCCGCGTACTACGACGTCAGCCGCTGCCCATGTCGATGCTGGCGACGCACCCGATCGACGTCAGCCGCAACTAGTTCGGCGTCACTCGCAGGTCAGCGTGCAGCCGGCGCACGATCCGGCACAGCCGCCACCGGACTGACCCTGGGCTTCTGTGACGGCCACGGCCTTGGCGCTCTGCCAGCAGCCCGTGGCCACGGTGGCGACGGCCCCGATGATGCACACGACGACCACCATCAGACCGGTGTGAGGTGCGGCGGCCAGGCCGGCGGCGCCACCGGCGGCCAGCATGACCGCGGCGGCCAGTTGGGTGGGCGCCACGGCCCGCAGAACCGAGCGCACGGGATCACCGGTGCGAGGTCTGGTCAACAACCACAGCCCGAACACGCCGACGATGACGGCGGCGCTCAAACACAGCAGCGCGGCGATCAGCATGCGCCACACAATACGAGGCGCCGGTCGAAGTTGCGAGGTCGCCCCGGGTGTCGCCGGGTCAGCCCTGCAGGCCCAGGAGCTGCGGCAAACCCGGTACCGGGGCGGGCGGCGGCGCGACCGGCGTAGCTGGAGCCGGGGGAGCGGCCGGTGCCGGACCGCTGACCTTGAAACCGGACACGATCGCGTCGGCGGCGTCGGCAGCCGCGGAAACACCCTGGTTGGCGGCCGAGTAGTTCACCGACAGGGACACCAGATAGTGGTCCGGGCCCGCAGCGGCCAGGATGTGCCTACGCGAGGTGTTGAGCATCTGGCTGCCGGACTGGTAGCTACCTTCGATGAATGCGGCGGGGAAGCCGTTGAAGTCGCCCATGGCCATGTCGGTGGTCCGCCAGTTCTGCAACTGCTGGCTGTCGACGTAACCGTGGCTGATGGCTTCGGCCGGATCGAAATTGCCGACGAGCTTGTAGACCACCACCTGAGCGTTCGGGGTGTAGAGGTCGGTGCTGGACCGGTCGGCGATCACGGCGAACGCGTCGGGCACGTTGGGATCGGGCACCTTGGTCCAGCCCGACGGCAGCGGCAGCACGATGCTCAGTGCCTTGAAGTCGTGGCTGACCTGGGGCTCCATCTTGACGCCCTTGCTCTTGAAGAACTCGGCGAGGGTGCCGGAGGTGGCTGGGCTGATGGTTTGCGCGACCGGGGCCGGCGCGGCCACCGGCGCCGCGGACGCCACCGCGGGTGCCGGAGTGACCGGTGCACCGGGAGCCACCGGCGCCGCGGCGGGGGCCACTGTGACGGTCTGGGTCACCGTCACCGGACCGGGGACGCTGGGAACCGGGAGCAGGGGTTCGGCTGAGGCGGTCTGACCAGCGAAACCGACAACCCCGGCCACGCCGGCGGCTGCGCCCGCTGCCAGCACCCGCCACCGGCGGGCCAACTCGATCATCACTCGTTCCTTCCGCAAACTGTGCGCTCACCAGGCGACTTTCACCAGGGGCCGAGACTATCCGCGGGTCGGCAGCTACCACCAGCAACTCAATCGAGTCGGAATCAACCCCTGACTGTGCTGCGATGCAACCGATACCAAGCCGTGGCCTTGGGGCCGTCGGACGGGCGGTGAGCTGGCCAAACCGTGGCCTTATACCCTGAACGACGTGATCGAACGCGCTGAACCGTCCAACTCGCGTCCGGAAGAGGACGCCCCGCAGCATCGCTACACCACGCAACTGGCGGGTCAGATCGAGCGCGACTGGCAGGAACGGTGGCACGCGCTGGGCACGTTCAACGTGGCCAACCCGGTGGGCTCGCTGGCGCCGCAGGACGGCTCGCCGCTGCCCGCCGACAAGATGTTCGTCCAGGACATGTTCCCCTACCCCTCCGGCGAGGGTCTGCACGTCGGGCACCCGCTGGGGTATATCGCCACCGACGTCTACGCCCGGTACTACCGGATGACCGGCCGCAACGTCCTGCACGCCCTCGGCTTCGATGCGTTCGGTCTGCCGGCCGAGCAGTACGCCGTGCAGACCGGAACCCATCCGCGCACCCGTACCGAGGCCAACATCGTCAACTTCCGCCGCCAGTTGGGCCGGCTGGGATTGGGGCACGACGCGCGGCGCAGCTTTGCCACCACCGATGTCGACTTCTACAAGTGGACACAGTGGATCTTCCTGCAGATCTACAACGCCTGGTTCGACACCGCCACCAAGAAGGCCCGGCCCATCGCCGAGCTGGTGGCCGAATTCGACTCGGGGGCGCGCACTCTCGATGACGGCCGGACATGGTCGGAGCTGTCGGCGGCCGAGCGTGCCGATGTGGTGGACGGCCACCGCCTGGTGTACCGCGCCGACTCGATGGTGAACTGGTGCCCCGGCCTGGGCACGGTTCTGGCCAACGAAGAAGTCACCACCGACGGGCGCAGTGACCGCGGGAACTTCCCGGTATTCCGGAAGCGCTTGCGGCAGTGGATGATGCGCATCACCGCCTACTCGGACCGGCTGCTCGACGATCTCGAGGTGCTGGACTGGCCCGACAAGGTCAAGGCGATGCAGCGCAACTGGATCGGCCGCTCCACCGGTGCGTCGGTCGAATTCGCCACTGCTGCAGGCGATGTCGAGGTGTTCACCACCCGCCCGGACACCTTGTTCGGCGCCACGTACCTGGTGCTGGCGCCCGAACACGATCTGGTCGACGCGCTGGTGGCCGACGCCTGGCCCGAGGGCACCGATTCGCGGTGGACCTTCGGCGCGACGACTCCGGCCGAGGCCGTGGCGTCGTACCGGGCCGGCATCGCGGCCAAGTCGGATCTGGAGCGTCAGGAGAACAAGACCAAGACCGGCGTGTTCCTCGGCGCGTACGCCACCAATCCGGTCAATGGGACCGGTGTGCCCATCTTCATTGCCGACTACGTGCTGGCCGGATATGGCACCGGCGCCATCATGGCGGTGCCCGGTGGAGACCAACGCGACTGGGACTTCGCGACCGAGTTCGGGCTGCCCATCATCGAAGTGGTCTCCGGCGGAGACATCACCGAGGCGGCCTACAACGGCGACGGCACCATGGTGAACTCCGACTATCTCAATGGCCTGTCGGTGTCCGAGGCCAAGGCCGCGGTCATCGAACGCCTGGAGGCCGACGGTCGTGGCCGGGCCCGCATCGAGTACAAGCTGCGGGACTGGCTGTTCGCCCGGCAGCGGTACTGGGGCGAGCCGTTCCCGATCGTCTACGACACCGACGGCCGTGCCCACGCGCTGCCGGAATCGGCTCTGCCGGTGGAACTCCCGGACATCCCCGACTACGCCCCGGTGTCGTTCGACCCCGACGACGCCGACAGTGAACCGTCGCCGCCGCTGGGCAAGGCCACCGAGTGGGTGCACGTCGAGCTGGATCTCGGCGACGGGCTGCAGACCTACACCCGCGACACCAACGTGATGCCGCAGTGGGCGGGCAGCTCCTGGTACGAGCTGCGTTACACCGACCCGCACAACTCAGAAGAGCTGTGCGCCAAGGAGAACGAGGCCTACTGGATGGGTCCGCGCCCGGCCGAGCATGGGCCGAACGATCCGGGCGGCGTCGATCTGTACGTCGGCGGCGTCGAGCATGCGGTGCTGCATCTGCTGTACTCGCGCTTCTGGCACAAGGTGCTGTTCGATCTCGGCCACGTCAGCTCCAGCGAGCCTTACCGGCGCCTGATCAACCAGGGTTACATCCAGGCGTTCGCCTACACGGATGCCCGCGGCAGCTATGTGCCCGCCGCCGAAGTTGTCGAGCGCGAAGGCAAGTTCTTCTGGCCGGGGCCTGACGGTGAAATCGAGGTCAACCAAGAGTTCGGCAAGATCGGCAAGAGCCTGAAGAACTCCGTCTCACCTGACGAGATCTGCGATGCCTACGGTGCCGACACCCTGCGCGTCTACGAGATGTCGATGGGTCCATTGGAGGCGTCCCGGCCGTGGGCCACCAAGGATGTCGTCGGCGCGCATCGCTTCCTGCAGCGGGTGTGGCGCTTGGTGGTCTCCGAAGAAACCGGAACCACGGGTGTCAACGAGCACGAGGCCCTCGACGTCGACACGCTCAAGATCCTGCACCGCACGATCGCGGGCGTGGCCGAAGACTATGCCGCACTGCGCAACAACACTGCCGCGGCCAAGCTGATCGAGTACACCAACCACCTCACCAAGGAGGGGGTGGCCGCGCGCGCCGCGATCGAACCGCTGGTGCTCATGGTCGCCCCGTTGGCTCCGCATCTGGCCGAGGAGTTGTGGAAGCGGTTGGGCCACGACACGTCATTGGCGCACGGGCCGTTCCCGGTGGCTGATCCGCAGTACCTGGTGGACGACACGATCGAGTTCCCGGTTCAGGTCAACGGCAAGGTCCGCGGCAAGATCACCGTCGCTGCCGATGCGGACAAGGCGGCACTGGAGGCCGCGGCCCTGGCCGACGAGAAGGTGCAGGCTTTCCTGGACGGCGCCACGCCGAAGAAGGTGATCGTGGTGCCGGGCCGGCTGGTCAACCTCGTCGTCTAGTGATTTCGGTGCATCCGGTAACGGTCAGCGTTACCGGATGCACCGAAATCACCCGGGGCGGACCACGATTTCGTGGACATGCCCGTCGGGCGGGGTGGTGACGGCCGTCGCCACCAGTCCGGCGACCGTCTCCGGCTTGAGGAAGTTGGCCGGGTCGTACCGGCCCTCTTCATACGCCACCAGGTCGCGCTGCATCTCGGTGTCGACGCGCCCGGGGAAGATCGACGTGACCCGAAGTGACGGCTCGTCGGCGCGCAGTGAGTCGGCGAACGCCCGTAGTGCGAACTTGCTGGCCGAGTACGACGCCATCCCGGACGAAACCTTCTGGCCGGCACCGGAATTGATGAACACCACGTGTCCGTCAGCGGCGCGCAGGGCCGGCAGCAGAGCCAGGGTGAGGGCCACCGCGCCGGTGACGTTGACCTCGAAGGTGGCCCGCCACTGTTCGGCGATCGACTCCGAGACGCGGCCCGGGTAGAGCACGCCGGCGTTGTGGACCAGGACGTCGAGCTCAGCGAGCACCTCGGTGGCCGCCTCGATCGAATCGGGGTCGGTCAGGTCCAGCGGCCAGGTCGGTGCACCCAACCGTTCGGCCAGGGCATCCAGGCGCGCGGACGGTCGGCCCGCCAGCAGCAGCGTGTGGGTGGGGGCAAGGGCGGCGGCGATCGCCGAACCGATGCCGCCGGCGGCTCCGGTGATCAATGCAGTCGGCACGACTGCAACGTTACTGTGACGGCGAAAGCGGCGGGCCCGGCCGGGGGGCCGGGCCGCGGCGTCGCATCATGGTAGGGATGCCACCGGATCCCAGCTTCGCTCCCACCCAGCTCGCCGCGCGGGCCGCATACCTGCTGCGCGGCAACGACCTGGGCGTGATGACGACGGCCGCGCCGCTGCTGTATCCGCACATGTGGAGCTGGGATGCGGCGTTCGTGGCGATCGGCCTGGCCCCCCTCAGTGTGGAGCGGGCCGTGGTGGAACTCGACACGCTGCTCTCGGCGCAGTGGCGCAACGGCATGATTCCGCACATCGTGTTCGCCAACGGCGTCGACGGCTACTTTCCCGGCCCGGCGCGGTGGGCCACCTCGGCGCTGGCCGACAATGCGCCGCGGGTCCGGCACACCTCGGGAATCACGCAGCCACCCGTGCATGCGATCGCGGTCCAGCGCATCCTCGACCAGGCCCGGACCCGGGGCCGGTCCACCCGGGCGGTCGCGGCGAGTTTCCTCGACCGCCGGTGGGCGGATCTGGTGCGGTGGCATCGCTGGTTGGCCGAGATGCGCGATCAGGAGGGGCGCGGCCGCATCACGCTGTACCACGGGTGGGAGTCCGGTATGGACAACTCGCCGCGCTGGGACAGCGCCTACGCCAACGTCGTTCCCGGCGCGGTACCGGAATATCAGCGGGCCGACAACACGATCATCACCGATGCCAGCCAGCGGCCGAGCGACCTGGAGTACGACCGCTACCTGTGGCTGCTCGAGGAGATGAAATCCGTTCGCTACGACGATGATCTGCTGCCCAAGGTGATGAGCTTCGCGGTCGAGGATGTGTTCGTCTCGGCGGTCTTCTCGGTGGCCTGCCAGGTGCTGGCCGAGATCGGCGAGGACTACAAGCGCCCGCATGCCGATGTCCGCGATCTCTATTCCTGGGCCGAGCGCTTCCGGACCGGGGTGGTCGAGACGAGCGATGAACGCACCGGTGCGGCAAGGGATTACGACCTGCGCGCGAAGAAGTGGGTGGCCACCGAGACGGTGGCGCAGTTCGCGCCGCTGTTGTGCGGCGGGTTGCCGCACGAGAGGGAACGTGCCCTACTGCGCCTGCTGGAGGGTCCACGGTTCTGTGGGCACCCGGATCTGAAGTACTCCCTGATCCCGTCGACCTCGCCGGTGTCTCGCGATTTCCGGTCCCGCGAATACTGGCGCGGCCCGGTCTGGCCGGTGATGACGTGGCTGTTCTCGTGGTGTTTCGCCCGGCGCGGCTGGGCTGAGCGGGCATCGGCGTTACGCCGGGAGGGTTTGCGTCAGGCCAGCGACGGCACGTTCGCCGAATACTACGAGCCGTTCACCGGCGAGCCGCTGGGCAGCATGCAGCAGTCGTGGACCGCGGCGGCGGTGTTGGACTGGCTGGGCTGAGCCGGGGATGAAGCCGGGATGAGGCCAGGCCGAGCCCGCTAGTCGGACTTGGCGTGGGCGGCCTGCGCCGGTTCGTTCTGGACGGCCAACCGCTCCAGCGGAGCCAGCGCCTTGGCCAGGGTCTCCAGGTCGTCGGTGCTCAGATTGGCCAGCCGAGCGGCGAGATCGGCCCGGCGGGCAGCGAGTGATTCCCGGTGCTGTACGAGCCCGCGCGGGGTCACCTCGACGAGAACAGCGCGCAGGTCAGAGGGGTCGCGGGAACGCTTGACCAGGCCCAGTTTCTCCAGCCGGCGGATCGCCACGGTGGTGGTGGGCGTGCGGACGCGTTCGCGGGCCGCCAGCTCCGTCATGCGGATCGGGCCTTGGTCGAGCAGGGTGAGCAGAATCGAGAGCTGGGCCAGGGTGAGTTCCCCGGCCGTGCCCTTGTTGGTGTCGCCACGACGCAGCACCGAGAACACCTTCGAGAGGACGCGCTGCAGCTCCCCGGCCAACTCAGTGACCTGTGAATCGGGCTCCACCATAATTCGCTAGTCTAACCTGTCTGGAGCTGCCACGTTGTCAGCTTGTGCGGTTTGGCGTGCGGGATTCACCGTGCCTCACAGCACTTGGGACAGGAAGCGGCGCAACCGATCCGTCTCGGCCGATTCGAAGAGCTGATCCGGTGTGCCGGACTCGACGACCTTGCCGTGGTCCATGAACACCACCGAGTCCGCGGTCGAACGGGCGAAGCCCATCTCATGGGTCACCGCCAGGATCGTCATGCCCTCGCCGGCCAGGTCGGCGATCAGTTCCAGAATCCCTTTGACCAGTTCGGGGTCCAGCGCCGAGGTCGCCTCGTCGAAGAACATCACCTGGGGTGCCATCGCGAGTGCCCGAGCGATCGCGACCCGCTGTTGCTGACCGCCCGACAGTGTGGCGGGGCGCACCTCGGCCTTGTGCCGCAGACCCACCCGGTCCAATTGGGCCAGACCCAGTTCCCGGGCGGCCTCGGCACCGAGACCCTTGAGCTTGCGTGGGCCGAGGGTGACGTTGTCGAGAACGGTCTTGTGCGGGAACAGGTTGAACTGCTGGAAGACCATGCCGATGCGCTGGCGCAACTGGTCGGGGTTGTCGGTCAGCACCGACCGTCCGTCGAGCAGGATGTCGCCGCTGTCGGGTTCGTACAGCCGGTTGAGGGTACGCAGCAGAGTCGACTTCCCGGAGCCGGACGGACCGATGACGGCGGTCGTGGTGCCGGCCGGAACATCGAGGTCCACCCCGCGCAGCACCGGGTTGGGGCCGAACGCCAGGTGAATGTCCTTGGCGGCCAGCGCCACCGGCTGTGGTGCCGTCATCAGATCATCTCCTGGGTGGTCGCCGGGGGCAGCGGATCCTCTTCGGCGGGCGGCCGGCCTTTGCGTAACCGGTTGTCGACGAAGTTCACCAGATGGGTCAGGGGGATGGTCAGCAACAGGTAGAACAGGCCCGCGGCCACCAGCGGTGAGAGATTCCCGGTCTGCGCGTTGAGATCTCGGCCCACCTGGAACAGTTCGCGCTGGCTGGCGACCAGGCCGAGGAAGTACACCAGGGACGAGGCCTTCAGCAGTGAGATGAACTGGTTCATCAGCGCCGGCAGCACCCGCCGGATGCCCTGGGGAACCACGATCAAACGCATCGAGGAGGTGTAGCTGAAGCCAAGGGCCCGTGAAGCTTCCAGCTGTCCGGGCTCGACGCTCTGGATGCCGGAGCGGAAGATCTCGCCGACGTAGGCGGCGGCCATCAGGCCGAGCGCGGCGATTCCCAACGGGTACGGGCTGTTTCCGGTGAGGGACCCGACCACCGGCCCGACGCCGAGGCCGATCAACAGGATGATGACCACTTCGGGCAGGCCGCGGAAGATGTCGGTGTACACCCGGGCCGGCCAGCGCAGCCAGCGCGACCGGGAGATGCCGGCCACCGCCAGGGCCATGCCGAGGACCAGGCCGATGATGCTGGCGCACACGGTCAGGATGAGCGTGTTGGGCAGGCCGGTGCGCAGCAGGTCGGGGATCGCCTGTCGGTAGAGATCCCAATCCAGGAATGAGGCCGCCAGTTGTGCCAGTGTCGATTTCGGTGCTGCCGGACCACTGCCGGCCGGTGTCTCGTGGGCGGCGGCGATGGCGGCGAAATCGGGCAACTGGGGAACCGGTGCGGCTTTCGAACCGGGTTTCCAGCCGGGCGGCAGGGCCCGCGGCACCCAGTCGGAGTACAGCTTGGCCCAGGTGCCGTCGGCGATGACCGCATCCAGGCCGGAGTTGAGCGCATCGATCAGCGGCCGGTTCTCCTTGGCCACCGCCCACGCCACGAAATTGTCGAGGCTGAAGGTGTTTTCGATGATCTGGGCGGGGTCGCCGGGCTGCACCGTGCCGGAGGCCTGCTGGGACGGCGCCACCCAGGCGTCGATCTGACGGGTCTTGAGGCTGGCGTAGACGGTGTTGTAGTCGGGGAACTTGACCGGCTGCAGTCCCAGCGTGTCGATGACGTAGGCCTCCTGCACGGTGCCCTGCACCACGCCGATGCGCTGCCCGGCGGCGAGCCGGCCGAAGCCGGTGATCGGTGAGCCGGTCGGCACCACCAGCGAGAAGTAGCCGAAGTCGTAGCCGTTGGTGAAGCCGACCGTGCGGCGACGGGCGTCGGTGGTGGTGATCGACGAGGATGCCACGTCGAACCGTCGAGATGCGGTCTGGGCCAACAACCCTGAGAAGTCGGTGCCGACGAAGTTGATCCGCAGGCCGAGCTTGTCGGCGACGGCGCGCAGGAGCTCGTTGTCGAATCCGGTGAACTGTCCGGCCGCGTTGATGCAGATGCTGGGCGGTGCGTCGGACAGCGTGCCGACGGTGAGCACACCGGGGGTGCCCAGGCCGAGGTTCTCCGGCCGGATGGTGTCCAGAGGCACGACCGTGGCGGTGGTGTACCTGTCCGCTCCGGCGCCTGTGGCCGCGGCGGCCAAGTTGGTGGGCAGTGCACTGGCGCTGTCGACGCCGGGTGGGGCGCATTGGTCGACGTCTGCTGCGGCCGGTGCTGCCCACACCAGTCCGAGCAACATCAGGACCGTGGTCAGCAGCGCGGCCGATCGTCTGATGTCCATCTGAAGCAACCTAGTGGGCGGGGATCCGGTGATGAGCGATTCCGCTCACGGGGACCGCAAGTCGCCGAAGACGCCACGCCGGGTCAGCTCGGCGATCATGATCTGGGCCATCCGATCGGCCCGCTCGGTGCAGGCCCGGCGGGCGGCGTCGGGGTCGCGGGCTTGGATCGCGGCGATCTCGTCTTCGTAGCCGGCCAGGAAGTCGGCTTTGGCCTTCGGGTAGCTGATCCAGAATTCGGTGGGCGCGAAGCTCTTGCCGGCTCGGATGGTGGCCTGCAGGCGCGGCCCGGCGTATTCCTCGTTGATCGCGTCGCGAAACGTCCAGCAGGCTTCCTGGAAGGACTTGGTGTCCTTCGCTGAGCGCAGCGCGCGCAAGGAGTCGTCTAGGAATGCCAAAATTCGCGGCGTCGGGCCGGCGGCACACCGCGCCGAGGCGATGCCGTTGAGGATGCCGTACAGCTCGTGATGCTCGGCCACCGTGGCCTCGTCGAACCTGGAGACGAACGCGCCACGGTGATATCGCGTGGACAGGATCCCGTCGTGCTCGAGCTGCACCACCGCTTCCTGGATCGGGACGCGGCTCAGTCCCAGGTCGCGGACGATCTCGTTGCGGTCGATGCGGTCACCGGAACGCAGCTTGCCCGTCATCACCAAATTGATGATGTGCGTGACAACCTGGTCCTTCTCCTTGACCCCGTAGTTTTTGGGCACCCTGTTGTAACTCCCCATGGTTGGGTTGCACCCCCCCGGTGCGTTGGCGTTGCGCAAGTTTCTCATGCGCCCGCCGGATCTGCGATGTCAGTCTCAGCTTATTTGTCGGCCTTTGCCAGGCGGCCGTCACGCCAGCGGCACAGTGCCTCCGCGGCGGTCAGATCGTAGTCGGGCCCGTTGACGCCGACGGTGAGGATGCTGACCCCGAGATCGGCCAGGGCGTCGGCCTCGGCGAGCATGGCGTCGATGCCGTCGGAGTCCTGGACGCCGGCAGAGCGCTGCACGGTCGACGGATCGCGACCGGTCGCCGCGCAGTGCTCGGCCAGTACTTCGGCTTTGCCCGGGTAGGTGTTGCGGTCGACGAAGGCGTGCCAGATGTGGGCGTGTTCGGCCACCAGACGCAGAGTCTTGCGTTCGCCCTGCCCGCCGATCAGGATCGGGATCTCGCGGGTCGGCGCGGGGTTGAGCTTGGCCAGCCGGGCCTCGATCCGGGGCAGCGCCTGGGCCAGATCGTCCAGCCGGCTGCCGGCGGTGCCGAACTCATAGCCGTATTCGTCGTAATCCTTTTGCTTCCAACCGCTTCCGATACCCAGGATGAGCCGGCCCTCGGAGATGTGGTCGACGGTGCGGGCCATGTCGGCCAGCAGTTCGGGGTTGCGGTAGGAGTTGCAGCTGACCAGTGCCCCGATCTCGATGCGCGACGTCTGCTCGGCCCAGGCGCCCAGCATCGTCCAGCATTCGTAGTGCGCGCCGTCCGGATCGCCGTAGAGCGGGAAGAAGTGGTCCCAGTTGAAGGCGATGTCGACGCCGATGTCCTCGCAGCGGCGCACCGCGTCGCGGATGTGGCGGTAGACGGGGGAGTGCTGTGGCTGCAGTTGCACGCCGATGCGGATGGGATGGCTCACTTTTCCGAGCCTACTCAGCGACCGAGGAGGCCGCGCAGAATCCGCACCAGCTCGGCCGGTTGATCACCCTGCACCGAATGTCCGGAATCGGCGACTACGTGGGTGCGCTGGAAACCGGGTGCGCTATGTGCGAACGTCTCGGCGTCTTCGTCGTTGACGAAGAACGAGTTGGCACCGCGAATCAAAGTGGTGGGCATGGTGATTGCCGGGACGTCGTCCCACAGCCCGTCAAACCCGTCACCCTTGCGGAAGGAGTCATAGCGCCAGGTCCAGGTGCCGTCATCGAGCTGCTTGGAATTGTGGAACACCCCGCGTCGCAATGACTTCCGGTCGCGATGTGGGGCAGCCGCGACGGTGGCGTCGAGGATCGCGGCAAACGTCGGGAACGTCCGGTTCTCCTGGACCAGGGCGACGGTGCCCATCTGCGCCTTGGTCATCTCGTTGTGCCGCTCGGGTGCCGACGGCGTGACGTCGACGAGGGCCAGCTCGGGTACCAGCCGGGGCTCGGTGGCCGCGATCCGCAGCGCGGTCAGTCCGCCCAGCGACATGCCGACCACCAGGCGTGGATTGGGAGCGTGGGTCTGCAGCACCGGAATCAGGCTGGCCGCATTGAGTTTCGGGCCGTAGTCGCCGTCCTCGCGCCAGGCGGAACGACCGTGGCCGGGCAGATCGACGGCCAGGGCGGGCTCGCCGAGTCCGAGGATGACAGTGTCCCAGGTGTGGGCGTTCTGGCCGCCTCCGTGTAGGAACACCACCCGAGGAGCGTCGGTGCCGAACTTCAGCGCGCTGATCGGCCCCTGTTCGATGCGTTCGACCGGCGGCAACGGCCCATCTGCGCCGATCTGCTCGGCGTTCTCGGGCAGCAGCGCGAACTCGTCGAGGGTCAGCAGTTCCTCGTCAGAAATCTCCGGGGCCACGTCTGCGGACATTACTCCCCGGAGCCGGGCCGCCCTCAGCTGCCGACGGGGGCGGTGGTCCGGATCAGGTGATCGAACGCGGACAGTGCTGCCGTCGCACCGGCTCCGGCGGCGATGACGATCTGCTTGAACGGCACCGTGGTGCAGTCGCCGGCGGCGAAGACGCCGGGGACCGACGTCTGGCCGCGCTCGTCGATGACGATCTCTCCGCGCTTGGACAGTTCGACGCTGCCTTCCAGCCACTCGGTGTTGGGCAGCAGACCGATCTGGACGAAGACGCCCTGGAGCTCGAGGTTGTGGGACTCGCCCGTGGTGCGGTCCTGGTAGGTCAGACCGGTGACCTGGGCGCCGTCGCCGAGGACCTCGGTGGTCAGCGTGCTCAGCAGGATGTCGACGTTGGGCAGGCTGCGGAGCTTGCGCTGCAGCACCTCGTCGGCGCGCAGCACCGAGTCGAACTCGATCAGCGTGACGTGGGAGACCACGCCGGCGAGGTCGATCGCGGCTTCCACGCCAGAGTTGCCGCCGCCGACGACGGCGACCCGCTTGCCCTTGAACAGCGGTCCGTCGCAGTGCGGGCAGTAGGTGACGCCCTTGTTGCGGTACTCGGCCTCACCCGGCACGTCCATCGCGCGCCAGCGGGCGCCGGTGGCCAGGATGACGGTGCGAGCAGTCAGTGAGGCGCCGCTTTCCAGCGAGATCTCGATCAGCCCGCCCTCGTCGATCGCGGGCAGCAGCTTCGCGCCGCGCTGGGTATTCATCACGTCGACGTCGTACTCGCCGACGTGGGCTTCCAGTGCCGCGGCGTACTTCGGTCCCTCGGTGTGCGGGACGGAGATGTAATTCTCGATCGCCATCGTGTCGAGCACCTGACCGCCGAACCGCTCGGCGACCACACCGGTGCGAATTCCCTTGCGGGCAGCGTAGATTGCGGCTGCGGCCCCCGCGGGTCCGCCGCCGACCACCAGCACGTCGAAGGGGTCCTTCTCGGTGATCGCTTCGGCGGTGCGCTGCGCGGCGCCGACGTCGACCTTGCCGATGATCTGCTCCAGCGTCATGCGGCCCGAGTCGAACAGCTCACCGTTGAGGAAGACGGTGGGCACGGCCAGGACCTTGCGTTGTTCGACCTCGTCCTTGAACAGCGCGCCGTCGATGGCGACGTGGCTGATGCGAGGGTTGAGGATCGCCATCAGGTTCAGGGCCTGCACCACGTCGGGGCAGTTCTGGCAGGACAGCGAGAAGTAGGTCTCGAAGTGCAGGTCGACCCCACCGGCGTCGAGGCTTCGCACCTGCTCGAGCAGTTCGGGGGCTTCCTTCGACGGGTATCCGCCGACCTGCAGCAGCGCCAGCGCCAGCGAGGAGAACTCGTGGCCGAGGGGGATACCGGCGAACCGGACCTCGACGTCGGTGCCGGTGCGGCGGATGGCGAACGACGGTCGGCGCGCGTCGTCGTCGGCGCGCGAGTAGGTGATCTTGTCCGACATCGCCGCGATCTCGGTGAGCAGCTCGGCGAGTTCGGTGGACTTGGGGCCGTCATCGAGGGAGGACACCAGCTCGATCGGCGCGGTCAGCCGTTCCAGCAGGGACTTCAATTGGCCGGCGAGTGAGGTGTCGAGCATGCGGATCAACTCCATCGATGAGGGGACTGGCTGGGGCAGGTGCGGCCCGGAAAGCTGTGGTGGGCAGTGGTTCTGGCGAGCGGTACGGGCCGGGCGGACCGGGCCCGTACCGCCGACAGCGTCGAAGAGCTAGATCTTGCCGACGAGTTCCAGCGACGGGGCCAGGGTCTCTTCGCCCTCTTCCCACTTGGCCGGGCAGACCTCGCCCGGGTGGTTGCGGACGTACTGGGCGGCCTTGACCTTGCGGACCAGCTCGGCGGCGTTGCGGCCGATGCCCTCGGCGGTGACCTCGGTGAACTGGATGACACCGTCGGGGTCGACCAGGAAGGTGCCGCGGTCGGCCAGACCCTGGCCCTCACGGAGCACCTCGAAGTCGGTGCTGATCTGCAGGGTCGGGTCGCCGATCATGGCGTATTGGATCTTGCCGATCGTGTCGGACGAGTCGTGCCACGCCTTGTGGGTGAAGTGGGTGTCGGTGGACACCGAGAACACCTCGACGCCGAGGCGCTGCAGCTCCTCGTAGTGGTCGGCCAGGTCGCCGAGCTCGGTCGGGCAGACGAAGGTGAAGTCGGCCGGGTAGAAGAAGAAAATGGCCCACTTGTCCTTGATGTCGGCGTCCGACACGGGAATGAATGAGCCGTTTTTGTAGGCGGTCGCGGAGAACGGCTTGATCTGCTTGTTGATCAGGGCCACGGGGAACCTCTATTCGTCACTGTCGGATGTCTACTGCACCTCCCAGCGTAGTTGTTTTCTTGAATAGATCCAGTTTGTCCGCCCACTTGTGGTAGGTCTCACAACTCCGCAAGCGCGACCCGGCCCCGTCAAATACACAGTGGGCGGCCAGGTGAAACCTCTGTC
>NZ_MBEQ01000071.1 GCF_001954135.1 Mycobacterium sp. GA-1841
GCACCTGACATCGCGGGGCAGGGGATCGCCGATCCGACGGCCGCGGTGATGAGCGTGGCCCTGCTGCTCGCCCACCTTGGTGAAACCGATGCAGCGGCGCGGGTCGACAAGGCGGTGTCCGAGCACCTCGCGACCCGTGGTGAGGCGAAGCTGTCCACTTCGCAGGTGGGCGAGCGGATCCTGTCACTGCTGTAGGCGCCATGCCGCGGCTCGCGACCCTGACCCGGCAGTGCTGGCTGTTCGCGATCGGGTCGGCGTTCTTCGCCGTCGCCACCATGCCGGGATTCCCCATGGTGGCCGGCGCAGGTACGACGAATGTGCTGTGCTTTCTCGGCTCCTGGTTCTTCACGACGGCGGCGTGGATGCAGTTGGTTCTGGCGGACCGCGGCGCCGGATGGTGGGCGGCGGCCACACAGTTCGCCGGGACCCTGCTGTTCAACCTCAGCACGGGCGCGTCGGTGTGGGCACATGCGGTTCTGGCCGAGCGGCGCTACGTATGGGCACCCGACGCCACCGGTTCCCTGGCCTTTCTGATCAGTGGGGTGCTGGCGGTGGTGGCTGTCGGCCTGTGGTCACCGAAATCCCTTGACTGGCAGGCGTCGTGGATCAACCTGGCCGGTTGTGTGGCGTTCGGTGTCTCGGCCCTTGCCGCATTTGTTCGCAAGACCGGTGTCACCGTCGACGAAAGGCTGGCCAACTTCGGCACTTTCGTCGGGGCGCTGTGCTTCTTGCTGGCGGCCTTGATGCTGCGTCCCCGGTCTGCGGCATCGACTCTGCGTTGAGGGGCGCTTGCCACTGGCACTTTTACGCCCTGATTGCCGGCTCAACAAGGGGACGCGCTTCACCGCCTCGGCCCCGATGAGTTCTGCGATGCCCACGGGTCTGTACGGGCATGGGAGTAATCGATATCGAACTTTTCGCCACGCTGGACCTCGTCGGGCAGGCACCGGGCGGTCCCGACGAAGATACCGAGGGATTCTCGTTCGGTGGTTGGCAGGCGCCGCTGATCGACGAGGTCTCTGGCGCACAGGTCGACGCCGCCTACCAGGGCACCGATGCGCTGCTGCTCGGCCGGCGCACCTATGACATCTTCGCTGCGCACTGGCCACAGCAAGACGACGAGTTCGGTGCGCTGTTCAACAGCATCCCGAAATACGTGGCCTCGCGCGGTACACCGGATCTGTCCTGGGCGGGGTCGGTGCAACTCGGTCCTGATCTGGTGGGCGCAGTGCGTGAGATCCGGGATCGCCACGAGAAGGTGAAAGTCGTCGGCAGCCTGCAATTCGTTCAGACACTGTTGCGCGAGAAGCTCTTCGACCGGATCGACCTCTGGGTGCACCCGATCATGCTCGGTGCCGGGAAGAAGGTGTTCGACGGTGGCGTGGTGCCGACCAACCTCACGTTGCTGCAGCCGCCGGCGGCCAGCCCGAGCGGCATCGTGTATCTGCAGTACGGATTCGTCGACGGGGTGCCGGAGACGGGGGACATGGGCGAGCTGAATCAGTAGTCTCGGCCGACTGTCGGGGCTGGGACCGGTTCTGCTGGGCCGAAACGGAAGCCGCCGATCGAGTGGGAATGCCCGGTCTCGTCAGCGCGGCGGATGGCGCCTAGAGTTCTTCGCGCACCGGATCCGCCGGCACCAGCGGCACCGCCAACAACGGCAACAACGCACACACGGCGAACGCCGCCGGATAACCGGCCACGCCGATCAGTGCACCGAACAGCGGCGCCGAGCTGGCCGTCGCCAGATGTTGGCTGGTGTTCTGCGTACCCAGCGCGCGTCCGCTCCAGAACGGCCCGGCGATCTCGGCGATCGCCGTGAACGCCAAGCCGTTGTCGGACACCGTGATCACCGAGGCGATCACGATCAACGCGACGCTGATCGGTGAGCCCAGCCAGTCGGTGAGAGCCAGTAGTGCCATCGTGGCTGCGGCCGCCAACGCGATGGTGCGGATGGGCCGAAGCCGTTGGCCCACCACATCGGACCATCGGCCGGCGGCGATACGGCCTGCCGCACCGAGCAATTGGGCGAGCGTGACCAGGGTGCCGGCGGCCGCGGCGGACCAACCTCGATCGCTCATCAACCACACCAGGGTGAAGGTCCACACCATGCCCTGCGGCACCACCAGCAGCACCGATACGGCGTGGATGCGCCACAACACATTCGAGCCGCGATACGGGTTGGCCAGGTGCTCAGCAGGTGCTTCGTGCCGGGGTGGCCGTGGCGGATCCAGCACGCCGACAGCGCACATCACCGCCGACAGCACGCACACGATCGCGGGGAAGAGCAACGCGGCTGTCACCCCGTGCGATTCGGCCAGGCGCGGAATGACCAACGCTCCCAAACCGACGCCCAAAGGGGTTGCCGTCTGCCGGATCCCCATCGCCAAACCGCGCTGTTCGGGCGGGAACCAGCCGACCACGACCCGCCCGCTGGCCGAATTGCTGCTGGCCGCGGCCATTCCGCCCAGCAGCAGAAACGCACCCACCGCGACCAGGGAATCGGCCGAAGCCGCTGCGAATGCCGCTGCGGCGGTCAACGCCGAACCGACCGTCAATACGATCCGCTCGCCGAACCGGTCGACGATGTACCCCCAGGCGATGAGGGTGATTACCAGCCCGAAGCTCGGCATCGACGACAGCAGACCCGCTTTCGCGAGGTCCAGCCCCCGCTCGGAATGCAGGGTGGGGATGAGGAACGCCGCGCCGTTGATGAACACGTTGGCGCACGTGGTCGCGGTGAGTGCGAGCGCCAGCATCGACCAACGGCGGAACGTGCTGATCGATGAAACGGACATGACAGCATGGTTTCACGGATGTCCCAAAATATTGAACTCGAATACCACTATATGAGACGCGATCCGCTGCCATAGGCTGTGCGGGTGAAGTTGTGGCTGACGGCAACCGTCTTACTCATGTGTGGATTCCTGGCAGCGCCGACCGCGGCTGCGGCGGCGCCGAACTGGTCGGGATTGGATGCCCGCCACTACGACGCGCCGATTCCTCCGGCCGGCAGCCTGATCGAGGTGGTGCCGTTGGATCCGGCCCTGTCGGTAGCCGGAGCGGAACGCGCTTACCGGATTCTGTATTCGACAGTCGATCAACATGATTCACTCGCACTGAGTACCGCGGCCGTGTTCCTTCCACGGGGCGAGGCTCCCGAGGGCGGGTGGCCCACGATCGCCTGGGCGCACGGAACTGTCGGTCTCGGCGACGATTGCACGCCCTCGGCGCAGCCCCGCAGCGACCGGGACGTCGAGTACCTGACGCACTGGCTCGATCAGGGTTACGCCGTCGTCGGCTCCGACTATGCCGGGCTGGGCACGCCCGGCCTGATGAGTTACCTCAACAGCGTGGCGACCGCCCACAGCGTCGTCGACTCGGTGATCGCGATGCACCAGATGGACCTACCGCTGTCGCGCAAGTGGGCCATCGTGGGCCAGTCCCAGGGCGGTGGCGCCGCGGTCAACAGTGCCCGCTGGGCCACCGAGTTCAGCCGGGGCACCGGTCTGGACTACCGCGGAGTGGTGGCCACCGGAACGCCGTTCAACGTCGAGAGCGTCGTCAAACAGGCCGGGCCGGACATGGCGTTGCCGCCGAACCTCGGACCGGCCGCCAACAGCTACACCGGCTACATCCTGGCCGGCTTGCGTGACGCGCGCCCAGATCTCGACATCGACAGCGTGCTCACCCTGGCGGGCCGGGACGCAGTCGACAAGGCCGAGACGTTGTGCAAGCCCCAACTCGACCAGCAGCTCACCGCCATGACACCGACCGGGTACTTCAGCGCCCCGCTGGCCACCCTGCCCGGTGCAGCCGAAGCCATCGACGCCTACCTGGGCACACCGACCACCGGGTACGACCGGCCGATCTTCCTCGGCGTCGGGATGCTGGATCATGATGTCCCGCCGAACATGTCGCTGCAGCTCGACGAACAGCTACGGGCCAACGGCGAGAATGTCACCCTCAAGGTCTATCCCGACGAAGATCACTCCGGCACTGTGCTGGCGTCGATCCCGGACTCCACGCCGTTCCTGGCCGCGGCGTTCGCCGGTGACTGACGCAATCTGACAGGAGGCGTCGGCACTGAGCGTCAACCGCCGCGCACTACCCTGGACAAATGCGCTTAGGTCGAATCGCCAGTCCGGACGGTGTCGCTTTCGTCAGTGTCGAAGGCGACGGCGCCGACGCCGTCTGCAAAGAGATTGCCGAACATCCCTTCGGCAATCCCAACTTCACCGGACGGAGCTGGCCGCTGGCCGACGTCCGTCTGCTGGCGCCGATCCTGGCCAGCAAGGTCATCTGCATGGGCAAGAACTACGAGGCGCACGCCGCGGAGATGGGCGCGGTGGCGCCGGAGGATCCGGTGATCTTCCTCAAGCCCAACACGTCGATCATCGGGCCCAACGTGCCGATCCAGCTTCCGGCCGACGCCAATCCCGTTCACCACGAGGGCGAACTCGCCATCGTGATCGGACGGCCCTGCAAGGACGTGCCCGCCGCGCGGGCCGCCGAGAACATCCTCGGCTACACGATCGCCAACGACGTGTCCGCACGTGACCAGCAGGCCAAAGACGGTCAGTGGATGCGGGCCAAGGGGCACGACACGTTCTGCCCGGTCGGTCCGTGGATCGTCACCGACCTGGACCCCGCGGACCTGGAGATCCGCACCGAGGTGACCCGTGGAACTGCCGGCGGCGAGGTGCGGCAGCGCAGCCGCACGTCGCTGATGATCCATGACATCGGTGCCATCGTCGAGTGGGTTTCGGCGGTGATGACGCTGCTGCCGGGCGATCTGATCCTCACCGGAACCCCTGAGGGCGTCGGCCCGATCGAAGACGGGGACTCCGTGAGCGTCACCGTCGAAGGTATCGGCACCCTGACCAATCCTGTTGTACGCAAGCAGAAGTAGAGGTAAGTGATGACATCCCCGTCTGGTCCGGTCAGGGTCCGTTTCTGCCCGTCACCGACCGGCACGCCGCACGTCGGCCTGGTCCGCACCGCACTGTTCAACTGGGCTTACGCCCGACACACCGGCGGTACGTTCGTCTTCCGGATCGAGGACACCGACGCCGCGCGCGACAGCGCCGAGAGCTACGCGGCGATCCTCGATGCACTGCGCTGGTTGGGCCTGGATTGGGACGAGGGTCCCGAGGCCGGCGGTCCGTACGAGCCCTACCGGCAGTCGCAGCGCAGTGAGATCTACCGGGACGTGATCGCCCAGCTGCTGGAGGCCGGCGAGGTGTACGAGGCGTACTCGACACCCGAAGAGGTCGAGACCCGTCACGTGGCGGCGGGGCGCAATCCCAAACTCGGGTACGACAATTACGACCGCGACCTCACCGACGAGCAGCGCAAGGCGTTTGCCGACGAGGGGCGTAAGCCGGTGCTGCGCTTGCGTATGCCCGACGAGGACCTCGGCTGGACCGACCTGGTGCGTGGGCCGGTGAGCTTCCCGGCCGGCTCGGTGCCGGACTTCGCGATCACCCGGGCCAACGGAGATCCGTTGTACACCTTGGTCAATCCGGTCGACGATGCGCTGATGAAGATCACGCACGTGCTGCGCGGCGAGGACATCATGCCGTCGACGCCGCGCCAGATCGCGCTGTACCGGGCGCTGATGCGGATCGGGGTGGCCGAGTGGGTCCCCGAATTCGCACATTTGCCAAGCGTTCTCGGCGAGGGCAACAAGAAGCTGTCCAAGCGCGACCCGCAGTCGAATCTGTTCCTGCACCGCGACCGCGGCTTCCTGCCCGAGGGGCTGCTGAACTACCTGGCGCTGCTCGGTTGGGGCATCGCCGATGATCACGACATCTTCAGCCTCGACGAGATGGTGGCCGCGTTCGACGTGGCGGACGTCAACTCGAATCCGGCCCGGTTCGACCAGAAGAAGGCCGACGCGATCAACGCCGAGCACATCCGGCTGCTGACGCCGGAGGATTTCACCGCCCGACTGCGGGCCTATCTTCAGGCGCACGGCCACGACACCGGACTGGACGACGCGGCATTCGCCGAAGCTGCCGGTCTGGTCCAGACGCGCATCGTCGTACTCGGCGATGCATGGGGGCTGCTGAAGTTCTTCGATGACGACTCGTACGAGATCGACGAGAAGGCCGCCGGTAAGGAGTTGCGCGAAGAGGCTGCGCCGGTCCTGGACGCCGCGCTGAGCGCACTGGAAGGCGTCGGGGAGTGGAACACCGCCAACATCGAAGCTGCGCTCAAGGCGGCCCTGCTGGACGGTCTGGAGCTCAAGCCCCGTAAGGCGTTCGGTCCGATCCGCGTTGCGGTCACGGGTGCGACGGTCAGCCCGCCGCTGTTCGAGTCGATGGAATTGCTCGGCGCCGACCGCAGTCTGACGCGGCTGCGGGCCGCTCGGGGCCGGGTGTGAAAAAGGCTCCGAAATCTTTGGTAGTCTGCTCGTCGGCCCGAAAAGCAAAGCGGGGAAGCCCCCACTGAGCCGATCGGATCGAAATTGCCCTGACCTGCAGTGATGGGCAATTAATGGGGTATGGTGTAATTGGCAACACAGCTGATTCTGGTTCAGCCATTCTAGGTTCGAGTCCTGGTACCCCAGCCATCCGGAGCGGATCAGCCGGATTAGGTGAGTACGACCGCCTGAGCTATGCTGACCATCCGGAAGTTCTAGCCCCCGTCGTCTAGCGGCCTAGGACGCCGCCCTCTCACGGCGGTAGCGTGGGTTCGAATCCCATCGGGGGTACAGAAGTAGAAGCGCCCAGTTCGTGAGAACCCCCCCCCCGGGGCCCACCCCCGCCCCCCCCCCCCCCCCCCCCCCCCGCCCCGCTTCTGCGTTGTGTGGGTTCGGACTGCCGGTTCGTCATTTGCCCGGTTTCACGTGCCCGGTTTCTCACGTGGCCGGTTTGTCACGTTGGAGTGGCGTAGGAGCTCGACGGCCACGCTGGCGTGACGCTCGGCGGGGACGCACCCGACGGCATCAGCGGCGGGCTGAGATTCGCCTCACAGTCGACGGGTCAGGGCGTCGGCGGCGGCGAGCAGATCGGCGGCCCAGCGGGCCCCGGGGCGACGACCCATTCGGTCGATCGGCCCGGACACCGACACCGCGGCGATCACGGCGCCGCGGCCGTCACGCACCGGTGCCGAGACGCTGGCCACACCTGGCTCGCGTTCGGCGGCGCTCTGGGCCCAGCCGCGCTTGCGGACCTCGGCCAGCGCGCGATCGGTGAACTTGGCGGTCGACAGCACCGCCTGCTGGGTGGCCGGATCGGCGTAGGCCAGCAGCACTTTGGCTCCAGAGCCCGCCGTCATCGGCAGATGGGTGCCCACCGGCACGGTGTCGCGCAGCCCGGCCGGGGGTTCCAGTGCGACCACGCAGACCCGCGATTGACCCTCACGGCGGTACAACTGCACGCTCTCGCCGGTGATCTCACGCAGGCGGGGCAGTACCGCGGCGCCGGCGGCCAGCAGCGGATCGTTGACGTGCGAGGCCAATTCGGTCAACGCCGGGCCGAGGCGCCAGCGGCCGTCGCCGTCGCGGGCCAGCAGCCGGTGGGTTTCGAGCCCGGCGGCCAACCGGTGCGCGGTCGCGCGGGGGAGCCCGGTCCGCTCGCAGAGTTCGGCGAGCCCGCAGGGTGACTCGGCCACGGTGTGCAGCACACCCACCGCTTTGTCGAGAACGCCGATGCCGCTATCATTTCTCACAGAGAGATACTAACGTCTCGCATTGTGAGATGACAGGCGAGATGACGACAGTACCGCCCCAGCCCGGCGGACTCTTGATGCCAGCCCGCATTTGCCGTTAATCGAATCGAGAAGTAGCGATGGACCAGCCGACACAGACATCCGTGAAGCCACGCACCCTGGCCGAAAAGGTTTGGGACGACCACGTCGTGGTGCGCGGCCAGGGGGAGGGCGCGGCCAAAGAGCCCGACCTGATCTACATCGACCTGCATCTCGTCCACGAGGTCACCAGTCCCCAGGCATTCGACGGACTGCGGCTGGCCGGGCGGCCGGTGCGACGCCCGGATCTGACGATCGCCACCGAGGACCACAACGTCCCCACGATCGACATCGACAAGCCGATCGCCGATCCGGTGTCACGCACGCAGGTCGAGACATTGCGGCGCAACTGCGAGGAATTCGGCATCCGGCTGCACCCGATGGGCGACGCCGAGCAGGGCATCGTGCACATCATCGGACCGCAGCTCGGTCTGACCCAGCCGGGCATGACGGTGGTGTGTGGGGACAGCCACACCTCGACCCACGGTGCGTTCGGCGCCATAGCGATGGGCATCGGTACCTCTGAGGTCGAACATGTGATGGCCACGCAGACACTGCCGCTCAAGCCGTTCAAGACCATGGCGGTCAACGTCGACGGTGTCCTGCCGCCGGGCGTGAGCGCCAAGGACATCATCCTGGCGGTGATCGCCAAGATCGGCACCGGTGGCGGGCAGGGGCATGTCATCCAATACCGGGGCAGCGCCATCGAAGCGCTGTCCATGGAAGGCCGGATGACGATCTGCAACATGAGCATCGAGGCCGGGGCGCGGGCCGGCATGGTCGCTCCCGACGAGACCACCTTCGAATTCCTCAAGGGCCGCCCGAACGCTCCCAAGGGAGCCGACTGGGACGCCGCAGTCGCGGCATGGCGTGAGTTGCGTACTGACGAGGGCGCAGAATTCGACACCGAGGTCTACCTGGACGCCGCCGCCCTGAGCCCATTCGTCACCTGGGGCACCAACCCGGGCCAGGGGGTTCCGCTGTCCGCGTCGGTTCCCGATCCCGAGCTGATGGGCGACGACGCCGAGCGTCAGTCGGCGGAGAAGGCGTTGGCCTATATGGATCTCCGTCCCGGGATGGCGATGCGTGACATCGCCGTGGACACCGTGTTCGTCGGGTCCTGCACCAACGGTCGCATCGAGGATCTGCGGGTGGTGGCCGACGTCCTGCGTGACCGCAAGGTGGCCGACGGGGTACGGATGCTGGTCGTGCCAGGCTCGATGCGGGTTCGCGCCCAGGCCGAATCGGAAGGCCTCGACGCGGTATTCACCGCCGCCGGCGCGGAATGGCGTCAGGCCGGTTGCTCGATGTGTCTTGGTATGAACCCCGACCAATTGTCTCCGGGACAACGTTGCGCTTCGACGTCCAACCGGAATTTCGAAGGCCGACAGGGCAAGGGTGGCCGAACCCACCTGGTCTCCCCGGCGGTCGCGGCTGCCACCGCCGTCCGCGGAAAGCTGGCGTCCCCTGCCGATCTGCCCGCCGCGGCGTCCTGAGAGGAACCCAAGAATGGAAGCGTTCAACACTCACACCGGCATCGGCGTCCCGCTGCGGCGGTCCAATGTCGACACGGATCAAATCATCCCGGCCGTCTATTTGAAGCGGGTCACCCGAACGGGTTTCGAGGACGGATTGTTCGCCGCCTGGCGCACAGATCCGTCGTTCATTCTGAATCTGCCGCCATTCGACAAAGGCTCCGTGTTGGTCGCCGGCCCCGATTTCGGTACCGGATCATCGCGCGAACATGCCGTCTGGGCACTCATGGACTATGGCTTCCGGGTGGTTATCTCATCCCGTTTCGCCGACATTTTCCGCGGCAACGCCGGCAAGGCCGGGCTATTGGCGGCCGAAGTCGCTCAGGACGATGTCGAGCTCTTGTGGAAGCTCATCGAGCAGAATCCGGGCCTGGAAATCACTGTGAATCTTCAAGATCGCAATGTCGTCGCCGGAACGGTTGTGGTGCCGTTCAGAATTGACGACTATACGGCCTGGCGGCTGCTCGAGGGACTCGACGATATAGGCCTTACGCTGCGGAAACTCTCTTCCATCGAGGATTACGAGAAGCGCAGGCCGGCCTGGAAGCCGCGTACTCTGCCGGCCTGATTTAAGGGTCGCAGGGGTGTTTTGACACCCGAATTCGCCGCCTGCCAAACCGGTTCTGGACCCTCCCGAGGGGAGACCAAGTGGGGCAAGCGGATTGCCGGATTGTTCGCTAGCTACGCCTGAAATTGCGCGTGGCTCTTGGAAATCAGTGGTCACAGGGTTTACCGTGTCCTCTAGTCGGTCCAAGGAGGACCACTGGTTTCGGAGGTTTTGGATGAACAAAGCGGAGCTCATCGACGTACTCACAACCAAACTGGGCACCGATCGTCGGCAGGCTACCGCCGCGGTCGAGAACGTTGTGGACACCATCGTCCGCGCGGTCCACAAGGGCGACAGCGTCACGATCACCGGCTTCGGTGTTTTCGAACAGCGTCGTCGCGCTGCCCGGGTGGCGCGTAACCCGCGCACGGGCGAGACGGTGAAGGTCAAGCCCACCTCGGTGCCGGCTTTCCGTCCGGGCGCTCAGTTCAAGGCGGTTGTCTCTGGCGCGCAGCGTCTCCCGGCTGAGGGTCCGGCCGTCAAGCGTGGCGTGACCGCAGGCCCGGCCAAGCGCACCGCCGCCAAGAAGACCGCTGCCAAGAAGGCGCCGGCCAAGAAGGTGGCTGCCAAGAAGGCGCCGGCGAAGAAGGCCGCGACCAAGGCACCGGCGAAGAAGGCCGCGACCAAGGCGCCGGCCAAGAAGGCCGCGACCAAGGCACCGGCCAAGAAGGCCGCGACCAAGGCACCGGCCAAGAAGGCCGCGACCAAGGCGCCCGCCAAGAAGGCCGCGACCAAGGCACCGGCGAAGAAGGCCGCGACCAAGGCACCCGCCAAGAAGACGGCTGCCAAGAAGGCACCGGCCAAGAAGGGCCGCAAGTAATTCCGGTAAAGGCACGTCGCGAGCCCAAGGTCAGCTCGCGACGTGCCTTTCTCCGTGCCTGGGCCCGGTGCGGCTCTGTCTAGTGAGGCTTCGACAGCGGACTGCACATGTGGTCGGCCGCGATGAGCCGGCCGCCCACCAGGGACAGAACCCAGCTGCTACCTTTGCGATTTCCGGTCGTGGTGGGTCGCACCCCGTCGCGTTCGCACCACCAGGAGATCAGCCCCGGGATCACTTTGCCCTGTGAGCAGATCACCGGCGTGCCTGCGCGGGCAGCGATATCGAGCAGTCGATTCCGCGCCGCCTTGTGGTCGTGCGCGTAACCCTCTTCCGACAGGGCCGGCTCATTGTGGATGTCGACGCCGAGTTCTTCAGCCAATGGCGTAATCGTCTGATGACAGCGCAGGCGGTCTGCGGCATACAACGTCGTCGCACCGAACGCGAGCAACTGGCCGACCAGTGACTCGGCCTGGGCGCGCCCCTTCTTGTCCAGCGGCCGCTTACGATCGTCACCTTTGAATCGCGACCTTCGGCCGGCCGACCCGTGCCGCACGACAATCACGGTCTTGGTATCCGGCGGGTATTTTGCAAAGCGGCGCAACACTTTTCGATCGTGCTCATAGTGAAGCTCGGTGGACGCCGCATCGATCGGCAGCCAAACCAGCTTGTCCACCTCATCGTTGGGCGTGAACTCACCGGCCGTCGCGCGGGCGGCCCAGTACCAGACTCGTTTCTTGCCCTCTGGCACAGCGTAGGAGATCGAACCGAGGCGTCGACCCAAAACCGCGTGATGGCCGGTTTCTTCGTCGACTTCGCGGACCGCGGCCACCGGTTCGATCTCACCGGGATCGAGCTTGCCCTTGGGAAATGACCAATCGTCGTAGCGCGGACGGTGCACCAGCGCGACTTCGATGCCGCCGGCCGAGCTGGCCGAGCCGGCAGAGCCGGCCGCGTCGGCCCGCGGCCGCCAGAGCACGGCACCGGCCGCCGACACGGTCGGAACCGACTTGTCCGCTGTCGTCTTGTCGTTCGACAACCTCAACTCCTGCAGGTCGTGCACCGGTACCCCGTTGCCAGGCCCGGGTCAGGGATGCCGGTGGCGTTCCATCAGCGATACCTGGTGATCGCGGACTGTTTGTCCTTCCTGTGGCAGCGCGGTCCAATGACCGTCCGCCTGCAACTCCCAGCACCGGGTGGCCGGGTCCATTGCGGACTCGAACACCGCGTTGAGTTGGCCGGTCAATCGTGGATCCTTGACCTGAGCCATCACCTCGACGCGGCGGTCGAGATTACGATGCATCATGTCGGCACTGCCGATCCAGAACTCGTTGATGGCGCGGAAATGAATTATCCGCGAGTGCTCGAGGAAACGCCCGAGGATCGAGCGCACCGTGATGTTGTCGGAATACCCGGCTACGCCCGGCCTCAAAGCACAGATGCCGCGTACCACGATGTCGATCGGGATCCCGGCCTGCGAGGCCCGGTACAGCGCGTCGATGACCTGTTCGTCGACCAGTGCGTTGGCCTTCAACCGAATTCCGGTGGTGGCTCCCTCATGATGCGCGGCGATCTCGCGATCGATGCGCTCGATGATGCCTTTGCGTACCCCGCGGGGTGCCACCAGCAGATTGCGGTAGGAATCCTTGCGGGAGTATCCGGTCAGGGAGTTGAACAGATCGGTGAGGTCGGCACCGATGTCCGGATCGGCGGTGAGCAGCCCCACATCTTCGTACAGCCGCGCGGTTTTCGGGTTGTAGTTGCCGGTTCCGATATGGCAGTACCGACGGATCGTCGACCCTTCCCGCCGCACCACCAGGCAGGTCTTGCAGTGGGTCTTGAGTCCGATCAATCCGTAGACCACATGAACCCCGGCCTGTTCGAGCGCCCTGGCCCATTTGATGTTGGCCTGCTCGTCGAAGCGGGCCTTGATCTCCACGAGGGCGACCACCTGTTTGCCGGCCTCGGCCGCGTCGATCAGCGCGTTGACGATGGGGGAGTCGCCGGAGGTGCGGTACAGCGTCTGCTTGATGGCCAGCACGTTGGGATCGGCCGCGGCTTGCTCGATGAAGCGCTGCACTGTGGTGGAGAACGAGTCATAGGGATGGTGCACCAACACATCCCCGTCGCGCAGCGTGGAGAAAATACTCTTGGGTGTCTCCCGCTCGCCGAATGCCGGCGGGGTGGCGGGGACGAAGGGGCGGTCCTTCAGAAGCGGTCGATCCACGTTGTAGATCTGCCACAGCGCAGACAGGTCCAGCAGCCCGGGCACTTCGATGACATCGCCGGGCGCCACATCCAGTTCGCGCAGCAACAGCTCGAGCATGCTCTCGGTCATGTCGTCGGACACTTCCAAGCGGACCGGTGAACCGAAACGCCTGCGCGCCAGTTCACGTTCGAGCGCTTGCAGCAGGTCCTCGTCGCGATCTTCTTCGACTTCGAAGTCGGCGTTGCGGGTGATCCGGAATGCGTGATGTTCCACGATCTCCAGACCGGGGAACAACACCGGCAGGAACGCCGCGATGAGTTCCTCCATCGGCAGGAAACGCAGCACTGTCGATCCGTCGGCCGGTGGGCTCAATTGCACGAAGCGGCCGACGTTATCGGGCACCTTGATCCTGGCGAAGTGCTGTCCGCCATCTTCGGGATGCTTGACGGTGATGGCCAGATTGAGGCTCAGCCCACTGACGAACGGGAACGGGTGGGCCGGGTCGACCGCCAGCGGGGTCAGGACCGGGAACACCTGTTCGTGAAAGTACGTCGAGAGCTTCGCGCGTTCAGCCTCGTCCAGCTGGGCCCAGTTGACGATGACGATGCCCTCTTCGGCCAGCGCCGGGCGTACCGAGCTGAGGAACACCTTGGCGTGGCGGTTGGCGATCTGCTGGGTGCGTTCGTTGATGCGGCGCAACTGCTCCCGCGGCGAGAGGCCGTCGGCCGAGCGCACCGAGAGTCCCATCTCGTCGCGCCGTTTGAGACCGGCCACCCGGACCATGTAGAACTCGTCGAGATTGGAGGCGAAGATCGCCAGGAACTTCGCCCGCTCCAGCAGGGGGAGCGATGGGTCGGCGGCCAGTGCCAGTACCCGGGCGTTGAAATCCAGCCAGCTCAGTTCGCGGTTGAGGTAGCGGTCTTCGGGCAGCGCATCGTCCACCGCCGGTGAGGTCGCCGCAGGCGGCGCTTCGGGCGTCGACGACTCGACCAGCGGCCCCGATGCGGCTGCGGAGACGTCCCGTTGGCCGTCGGCCGGCCTGGTCCCGGGTTCAGCTTCGGTGGCTTCGCTCACCCGTCCGATCATTCCTTATCGCGAGGGTCCGCGGCTACCTCAGCGGGAATGCCTGCCGAGGGTGCGTGCGGTTGCCGGGCCGACGCCGAGGCGGCGTGCGGTCTGCAGATCGTCGGGTGTGTCGATGTCGCAGCGCAGACCGGGCCAGGCGCCGGTCAATTCGATTGCGCCGGAGTGCCGATGGCGCGCAGCAGAATCGGATCCGAAATGTGGGGCCAGCGGGGCGCCGAAGGCGAACAATGCCGACGTTCCCGTCCCGTGCCGGTCACCGACGAAGCTGCGGCGGTGGCCGCGGGCCAGTGCCAGGGCCTCGGCCAGCTCCTGTGGCTGCAAGGCCGGCAGATCTCCTTGAAGTACAACGATATTCGGTGCGGCGGCACGTAGTTCGGACTCTGCCGTGCTGATGGCATTGTTGAGCGGGTCCTGATGGCCGGTCGGTGTCGGATCCACCAGTACCGCCGCGCCCAACTCTCGCGCGGCATCTGCCGCGGTGTCGTCCGGGGTCACGACGGTCACCGGGGCGATGGCCGACGCGGCGGTGATGGTGTCGACGAGCATGGCCAGCACGACGGCTTCGCGGGTGGCCGGGGAGAAGATGGGCGCCAGCCGCGTCTTGGCGGCCGACAGCCGCTTCACCGCGATCACCAGGGCGACGTCGGTGGCCTGCGTTGCTGCCGCGGCGGTGTCGCTTCGGAAGCCGCTCATGGGTTCATCCTGCCAGCCCGGCCGGCGGCGGCGAGTGGCGCCGGAGCCGGGATAGGGTGAACGGGTGGTAGAGGCTGCGGTCATGGGTGCCGGCGCGTGGGGGACGGCGCTGGCCAAGGTCCTGGCGGACGCCGGTAATCCGGTGACGATGTGGGCGCGGCGTCCCGAGGTTGCCGACGAGATCAACTCCGAACACCGCAACAGTCGTTACCTCGGCGATGTGGTGCTGCCGGCGTCGATCAAGGCCACCGGTGATCCGGCCGAGGCGTTGTCGGGCGCGTGCACGGTGCTGCTGGGTGTCCCGGCGCAACAGTTGCGGGCGAACCTGGAGGGCTGGAAGCACCTGATCGGAGACGATGTCACGTTGGTGAGCCTGGCCAAGGGCATCGAGCTCGGCTCCCTGATGCGGATGAGTCAGGTCATCGTCCAGGTCGCCGGAGTCGATCCGTCCCGCGTCGCGGTGGTCACCGGACCGAACCTGGCCAGCGAGATCGCCGACGAGCAGCCTGCGGCCACGGTGGTCGCGTGCAGTGACTCCGGCCGTGCGGTTGCTCTGCAGCGGGCGTTGACCACCGGATACTTCCGCCCCTACACCAACGCTGATGTGGTCGGCGCCGAGGTGGGCGGTGCCTGCAAGAACGTCATCGCCCTGGCCTGCGGCATGGCGGTGGGAGTCGGGTTGGGGGAGAACACGGTTGCCGCCATCATCACCCGCGGCCTGGCCGAGGTGATGCGATTGGGTATCGCGCTGGGTGCCAACCCGGCCACGTTGGCCGGGTTGGCCGGCGTCGGGGATCTGGTCGCCACGTGTACCTCCGGGCATTCCCGTAATCGCACCTTCGGCGAGCGGCTGGGTAAGGGCGGCACCATGGAATCGGCCTTGGTCGCCGCCGGCGGGCATGTGGCCGAAGGCGTCGCCTCATGTGAATCGGTGCTGGCGTTGGCTTCCAGTTACGGCGTCGAGATGCCGTTGACCGACGCGGTTCATCGGGTGTGCCACAAAGGATTGTCGGTGCACGAAGCAGTCGCGTTGCTGTTGGGGCGCAGCACAAAACCGGAGTAGGTGAGGCGCAGCTATGGACGGCTGGTACGGAGATTCCACTCGCAGCGTCAAAGCTGTTGGCCTGGAATCGATCCCCGGGCAACCGGTGGCACCCGTCCCGGTGCCGGCTTCTGCGTACCATCTCTCACCCGATGAGGCCGAGCCGCTGGACAGCTACGGCCGCAGCTCGAATCCCTCCTGGCGTCAGCTGGAAGCGGCGCTGGCCGAACTCGAGGGAGCTGCCGGCGCACTGACATTCGGCTCGGGTATGGCCGCGATCACCGCGGCACTTCGCGTGCTGGCCAAACCCGGCGCCACCCTCGTCGTTCCCGCCGACGGGTACTATCAGGTCCGCCGATATGCCGCCGAATACCTTGCCCCGCAAGGAATCACCGTGATCGAGGCGCAAACGTCCGACCTCTGCGAGGCGGCCGCGGGGGCCGATGTGGTGCTGGCCGAGACACCGGCCAACCCGGGGCTCGACGTCGTCGACCTCCATCGGCTCGCGATGACCTGTCGCGGCCACGGCGCCACCCTGCTCGTCGACAACACCACCGCCACTCCGTTCGGGCAGCAGCCGCTGTCACTGGGCGCCGATCTCGTGGTCGCCAGTGCCACCAAAGCACTGTCGGGTCACAGCGATCTGATCGCCGGTTACGTCGCGGGCAGTCAACAAGAACTGCTGGCCGCGGTGGAGCGCGAGCGGCTGCTGGCCGGGCCGATCCTCGGCGCGTTCGAGGCCTGGTTGGTGTTGCGCAGCCTCGGCAGCGCCGGTCTGCGTTTCGAGCGGCAGTGCCAGAACGCCGCCGCCCTGGCGTTGATGCTGCGTGACCATCCCGCCGTGCGCTCGGTGCGCTACCCGGGATTGCCCGACGATCCGGCACACGAGTTGGCAGCCGCGCAGATGAAACGGTTCGGCGGCTTGGTGTCCATCGAGTTGGCCGACGCCGCCGCCGTGCACGCCCTGGTGGAGCGCAGCGCGTTGCTGATCGCGTCGACCAGCTTCGGCGGGATGCACACTTCGGTCGATCGCCGGGCCCGCTGGGGCGACCCGGTGCCGGCCGGCTTCGCCCGTATCTCGGCGGGAATAGAGGACACCGAGGACCTCCTCGCCGACATCAACCGGGCACTGAGAGGCTGAAACGCCAGGTCGGGATGCGCCGGAAGGGCCCAGCCGCCCGGGACGGTAGCCTCTCTAGGTTGTGAGCGCCCGCAATCAGACCGGATCCCGCACCCGCGTCGCCGTCGTCTACGGCGGGCGTAGCTCGGAGCACGCCATCTCGTGCGTGTCGGCGGGCAGCATCCTGCGCAACCTCGACCCGGAACGGTTCGAGGTGGTGGCGGTGGGAATCACTCCCGGCGGTTCCTGGATGTTGACCGATGGCCGGCCCGATACGCTCGCGATCACCGACGGGCAGCTGCCCGAGGTCACCGAGACATCCGGTACCGAGCTCGCGATACCGGCCGCCCCCAACCGCAGCGGACAGATGCTGGCGCTGAGCAACGGCCCCGGTGAGTTGCTGGACGCCGTCGATGTGGTTTTCCCGGTGCTTCACGGGCCCTACGGGGAGGACGGCACCATCCAGGGTCTGCTCGAGCTGGCCGGGATTCCGTACGTGGGCTCCGGGGTGCTGTCGAGTGCCGCCGGAATGGACAAGGAATTCACGAAAAAGCTGCTGGCCGCAGAGGGGTTGCCGATCGGCGACTTCGTGGTGTTGCGGTCCAGGGACGTGACCGTCGATCTCGAAGACCGCGCACGTCTCGGCCTGCCGGTGTTCGTCAAACCCGCCCGCGGTGGGTCTTCGATCGGCGTGAGCCGGGTCGCCGCGTGGGATGAACTGCCCGCCGCGATCGAGTTGGCGCGTCGCCATGACCCGAAGGTCATAGTCGAGGCGGCGGTCCCGGGGCGCGAGTTGGAATGCGGTGTGCTCGAGTTTCCCGACGGCAGTGTGGAAGCCAGCACGGTGGGCGAGATCCGGGTGGCCGGCGTGCGGGGCCGCGAAGACGGTTTCTACGACTTCGCCACGAAATACCTTGTCGATGCGGCCGAACTGGACGTCCCGGCCAAGGTCGACGACGACATCGCCGAGGAGGTCCGCCGGCTGGCCGTGCGAGCCTTCACTGCGATCGACTGCCAGGGACTGGCCCGCGTCGACTTCTTCCTCACCGATGACGGACCGGTGATCAACGAGATCAACACGATGCCGGGCTTCACCACGATCTCCATGTTCCCGCGGATGTGGGCGGCCAGCGGAGTCGATTATCCGACGCTGCTGACCGCGATGGTCGACACCGCCCTGGCCCGCGGCACCGGCCTGCGCTGACGGATCAACCCGCCGGGGCCGGCGCGGGTTCCTGGGCAGCCATGGTGCGCGCGATCTGACCGGAGATCTGTTGAATGGGTGTCGGGCCCGAACCGGCCGGCAACGTCAGTGCGACATAGACCGGACGGTCCACCGCATACCAGGTGCTGCGGCTCTGATCGTCGGCCTCGCCCCCCGGGCTGCCCACGCCGGATTCTCCCACCCGGAACCACTGGATCTCGTCGACCACCTGCAGCGGAGCTCCCACGACAAAGTCCGAGGGCCGCTCCACACCGCAGCGCAGCACCACCGGTTCGGTGTCCGGCTCGGCGCGCCACGCTGCGGTTCCCGGCGGCGTCGGGTCGACGGTTGGGGCCCGCCGAAAATCGCCCAACTGTTGCGGAAGCGCGTTCAGCAGGTCACGGCACTGCTGGCTGTCGGCCTGGGGGGCGGGCACCGACGGGATGGCGACGGGTTGTTGCTCCGGTGAGCGTTGCCGTGACGCGGCGATGCCCAGCACGGTGATCAGCACCGACACCGCGACCACCACCGCAGCGATCAGCAGGGCGCGGGGCGGGCCATCGGTGGTGGCGGGCGAGTCGGTCACGCCACCAACTCTATGGCTGGCCGCTGCCGGCGATGGGGCAGGTCAAGGTCCGGGTGATCCCGGAGACCTGCTGCACCGCGGGCACCACATCGGACTGCAGGACTGCCAGGGTGTCCGCGCTGATGCGCAGGACCACGTCGTAGGGCCCGGTCACAGATTCCGCGGTGACCACGCCGGGCAGCGCAGCGAGTTGCTTGGCGACGACTTCGGCGCGGCCCACCTCGGTCTGGATCAGCACGTAAGCCTCCACCACCGGCGATCTCCTCCGTCTCGCTGCATAAACTGCTGGCCGCAGGCACCAAACGTACCGCAGGTCCGGACCGGGCCCGCCGGATGCGGCACCCGACCGGCAGGAGACAAGATGACAGGTGATGTTCCCGGTACGGACAGGGACGACACCCTGGCGACCGCCGGTGAATTCGTCGTCATCGACCGGCTGGTGGCCGGGCGTACCCAATCCTCGGCCGTCACACTCGGTCCGGGCGACGACGCGGCGGTGGTGACGACGACGGACGGGCGCACGGTGATCTCCACCGACATGTTGGTGCAGGATCGGCATTTCCGCCTCGACTGGTCTTCGCCGCACGACATCGGCCGCAAGGCCATCGCCCAAAATGCCGCCGACATCGAAGCGATGGGCGCTGCGGCCACCGCCTTCGTGGTGGCGTTCGGCGCACCGGGGGACACCTCGGTGACCGCCGCGGCCGAGGTGTCTGACGGATTGTGGGACGAAGCGCGGTTGGTGGGTGCCGGCATCGCCGGCGGAGACCTCGTCCGTGCACCGCTGTGGGTGATATCTGTCACGGTGCTCGGCGACCTCGGCGGCCGGGAACCGGTGCGCCGCAGCGGTGCCCGCGTCGGCGACATCGTCGCGATCGCCGGTGAACTGGGCCGCTCGGCAGCCGGATACGCGTTACTGCACCGCGGCATAGAAGGGCAAGCCGGGTTCTCCGAACTGCGACAGCGGCATCGGACACCGCAGCCGCCCTACGGCCAGGGTGCGCTGGCCGCTGCGGCAGGGGCATCGGCGATGACCGACGTCTCCGACGGTCTGCTGGCCGATCTCGGCCACATCGCGTCGGCTTCCGGCGTCGTCGTCGACGTGGATCGCAGTGCCCTGGACGGCGATCGGGCGGCCGTCGCCGCGGCCGCGGCCCGGACAGGCGAGGATCCGTGGGAATGGGTACTGGGTGGTGGTGAGGACCATGCGCTGGTGGCGACGTTCCCGGGCGCGGTGCCGACCGGTTGGCGCGTCATCGGACGGGTGCTCGACGGAGCGCCACAGGTGCTTGTCGACGGCGCCGCGTGGGCGGGAAACCGTGGATGGCAATCGTTTGACTGACCCGGACCGCTAAGTTGGATGTCCGTGACTACGGAGGCGACGAGCAACACCACGGAGACGGACGCCGGCAACGCTGCAACGGCAGGTGCGCGTCCTTTGAACGAACTCGTCGAGGCGGGCTGGGCCCGCGCGCTCGAGCCGGTGGGAGCGCACGTCGCACAGATGGGGGAGTTCCTGCGGGACGAGCTGAGCGCCGGTCGACGGTATCTGCCCGCCGGTCAGAATATACTGCGTGCCTTCACTTTTCCGTTCGATCAGGTGCGTGTGCTGATCGTCGGTCAGGATCCGTACCCGACGCCGGGACACGCCGTCGGCCTGAGTTTCTCGGTGGCTGCGGATGTGCGCCCCCTGCCACGCAGTCTGTCGAACATCTTCACCGAGTACACCGACGATCTGGGTTACCCGCCACCGGCCAACGGTGATCTGACGACGTGGGCGCAGCGCGGCGTCCTGTTGCTCAACAGGGTGCTCACGGTCTCTCCGGGCGCTCCGGCCTCGCATCGTGGCAAGGGCTGGGAGGCGGTCACCGAGTGTGCGATCCGAGCTCTGGTGGCCCGCGAGCAGCCGATGGTCGCGATCCTGTGGGGGCGCGACGCCTCGACACTCAAACCGATACTGGCAGAAGGTGACTGCGTGACGATCGAATCACCGCACCCGTCGCCGTTGTCGGCATCGCGAGGGTTCTTCGGATCCCGCCCGTTCAGCCGCGCCAACGAGCTGCTGCAGCAATTGGGTGCCGATCCGATCGACTGGCGATTGCCCTGAACGCTCAGGGCATCGGAACTGCCGGCGGCGCCGGGATCACCGGCGGGGCCGGGATCGGCGACACCGGGGTTTCGATGACGGTGGTCTCGGTGTGGGTCGCCGGACCCTCCGAGGTCACCGGTACCTCGGTCGCCGAACGGGTCTCCGAGGTGGTCGTATTGCCGTCGGAGGTGGTTCCACCACACGCGGACAGCACCGAGCTGACTGCGACTGCGGCGGCAACCGCACAAAGACGTGTGTGCGATGCACGACAGAAGGTCATGGCGGCGGGTGATACCCCGCCGTGACCTCAGATAAACAGAGAGTGGTCGCGTGCCGTTCAGGCGAGCGACGTCAGCCGCGCGAGACCTTGCCGGCTTTGATGCAGGAGGTGCAGGCGTTCACGCGCTGCTTGTTGCCACCCGGACGCGCCACGGCACGCACCGACTGGATGTTCGGATCCCACCGCCGGCTGGTCCGCCGATGCGAGTGCGACACCGACTTACCGAAGCCCGGGCCCTTTCCGCAGATATCGCACACGGCAGCCATATCAACAACTCCTCGAAGTCAGTTCTTGGGGGGTCTGGGCCCGCTCGCCGCAAAACGGCGGGGCTCAGCCCGACAACCCGATCAGAATACCGGGACGTCAGAGGATCGCCAAAACGGCCTGTGAACACGGCGTCAGGTTGTCCACAGGCGGCGATGCTGTGATCGGGTCTGTCGCCGTCACTGGATAGGCTGGCGGTCGGCGATGACGGCGCTGCACGGGGGATCGCACCGGGTTTGGGCGGGGATCTGATTTGGGATTGGGAGGTCCGATGTCGGCTCGGCGGTTGGATGCCACCGCTCTGCGGGCCTGGGCCCACGCTGCCGTCGATGACCTGATCACGCATACCGACGAGATCAACGGGCTCAACGTGTTCCCGGTGGCCGACGCCGATACCGGGACGAACATGCTGTTCACCATGCGCACAGCGTGGGCGCATGTGGTGGCCGAGCCGGCTGGGGGCGACGTCGTGGCGGTGGCCAGCGCGTTGGCCGCCGGGGCGTTGCAGGGCGCGCGCGGCAACTCCGGGGTGATCCTCTCGCAGATCCTGCTCGGTCTGGCCGAGGTCATCACCACGGCGGCGGCCCAACGCGACGGCGACCTGTCCGGCATCGACGGCGTGCTGTTCGGTGCGGCGCTGCGGCACGCCGCCGCTCTCGCGGTCACCTCGATGGGCGAACCGGTGCCCGGCACGATCGTGTCGGTGCTGCAGGCGGCGGCCGAGGCCGCCGAGCACTGCGCGGCCGAAGGCGGCGACGTCGCAGACACTGCGGCGGCGGCCGGCGATGCCGCGTCGGTTGCCCTGGACCGGACGCCGGAGCAACTTGACGTCCTGGCCAAGGCCGGTGTCGTCGACTCCGGTGGTCGTGGCCTTCTCGTCCTGCTCGATGCGATGACCGCCACACTGGCCGGGCACGCGCCGCGCCGCCCGGTGTATGCACCGGCCTCACCACAGGCCAGGCAGGCGGTCGCGGATCTGGTCAGCACCGGGGCACCGCCACAGTTCGAGGTGATGTACCTGCTGAGCGGTTGCCGGGCCGCTGCCGTGGAAGGGTTGCGCGCCGCACTCGAGGAGATGGGCGAGTCGGTGGCGATCGCGGCCTCGGACAAGGATCACTATTCGGTCCATGTCCACGTCGACGATGCCGGCGCGGCGGTCGAGGCGGGCCTGGCGGTGGGGTCACTGAGCCGTATCCAGATCACCGCACTGACAGGTGGCCCCGGTCTCCGGCCGTCCGGTGGGTGGGCGCGAGAGCGGGCGGTGTTGGCCGTCGTCGACGGTGACGGCGGTGTCGAACTGTTCGCCGGGGAGGGGGCGCACGTGCTGCGGCCCGAGCGCGGCGAACCGATCACCGCCCAGCAGTTGTTGCGTGCCTTGATCGACGTGGGAGCCGCGCAGGTCATGGTGCTACCCAACGGTTATGTCGCCGCCGAGGAACTGGTGGCCGGATGCACGGCCGCGATCGGCTGGGGCATCGACGTGGTTCCGGTGCCTGCCGGTTCGATGGTGCAGGGATTGGCTGCCCTGGCCGTCCACGACGAGGGCCGCCAAGCCGTCGACGACGGCTACACGATGGCGCGCGCCGCGGCGGGCGCCCGCCACGGCGCGGTGCGGATCGCCACCGAAGAGGCCCTGACCTGGGCCGGGGCCTGCAAGCCCGGTGACGGGCTCGGCATCACCGGTGACGAGGTGCTCATCGTCGGATCTGACGTCACCGCCGCGGCGGCCGGATTGATCGACCTGATGATGGTGGCCGGGGGAGAGTTGGTCACCGTGTTGACCGGGGAGGGTGTGGACGGCGCCGTCGGTCAGGCCCTGCAGGCCCATGTGCACCGGGAGCACCTCGGTGCCGAGTTGGTGACGTACCACACCGGCCATCGTGGCGACGCACTCCTGATCGGGGTGGAGTGATGGCTGCCCTCGCCGACCGGCTGGATCTGGTGATCGGGGGGCGTTCGGCCAAGCCGCTCGAGGAACACTTCGGCATCGTCACCGTCAACGATCTGCTGCGGCATTACCCCCGGAAATACAGCGACGGCATGTCCATTCGCGGTGAGGGTGAGGCCCTGGATCTGGAAGAGGGCGAGCACGTCACGTTCATCGAGGTTGTCACCGAAACGAAGACCGGTGAGATGAAGCCGGGCTTCAGCAAGAAGACGGGCAAGCCGATGACCCGGAAGTGGCTGCGTGTCACCCTGGGTGAGCACCGGCCCGCCGTGACGGCGACGTTCTTCAACGCGGGGTGGATGGTGGACAAACTGTCGACCGGCACGCGGCTCATGCTTTCCGGCGAGGTCAAGTACTTCCGCAAGACCCTTCAACTGGACCATCCGGCCTTTCTGGTTCTGAATGCGCCGTCCGGCAAGCAGATCGGGACCAAATCACTCAAGACGATCGCCTCGGCCTCCGGGGCCTCCGGCGAGGAGATGCTGGCCGAGTTCGAGCGCGACTTCTTCCCCATCTACCCGGCCTCGGCCAAGGTGCAGAGCTGGGACATCTACGCGTGCGTGCGGCAGGTCCTCGACGTTCTCGACCCCGTTCCCGATCCGCTGCCGGAAGCGTTTGTGCGGCAACACAATCTGATGTCCGAAGATGAGGCGTTGCGGGCCATCCACCTGGCCGAGAACGCGGCTCAACGCGAGCGCGCCGCCGAACGGTTGACCTATGACGAGGCCATCGGCCTGCAGTGGGGGCTGGTGGGACGGCGTCACGGTGAGTTCAGTGAATCCGGGCCCGCCGCACCACGCACCGACCACGGTTTGGCCGCTGCGATGCGCGGCCGCCTGCCGTTCGAGTTGACCGCCGGGCAATCCGAAGTGCTGGAGGTGATCTCGGACGAGTTGGCCTCGACGCGTCCGATGAATCGGATGCTGCAGGGTGAGGTGGGCTCCGGCAAGACCATCGTGTCGGTGCTGGCGATGCTGCAGATGGTCGACGCGGGTTACCAGTGCGCGTTGCTGGCGCCCACCGAAGTGCTGGCCGCCCAACATGCTCGCTCGATACGGGACGTGCTGGGACCACTGGCGATGGCGGGTCAGCTCGGTGGTGCCGACACGGCTACCGGCGTGACGCTGCTGACCGGCGCGATGACCGCGCCGCAGAAACGCGCCGTGCGCGAGGATGTGGCGTCGGGTCGGGCCGGCATCGTCGTCGGCACCCACGCGTTGCTGCAGGAGGCCGTCGAGTTCCACAACCTGGGGATGGTGGTCGTCGACGAACAGCACCGGTTCGGTGTCGAACAACGGGACACGCTGCGCGCCAAGGCACGGGACGGTTTGACGCCGCATCTGCTGGTGATGACGGCCACGCCGATCCCGCGGACGGTCGCGCTCACGGTCTACGGCGATCTGGAGACCTCGACGCTGCGGGAATTGCCCAGGGGGCGTCAACCCATCACCACGAACACCATTTTCGTCTCCCAGAAGCCGGCCTGGCTGGACCGCGCGTGGGCGCGTATCCGCGAAGAGGTGGCCGCGGGTCGACAGGCGTATGTGGTCGCCTCCCGCATCGACGAGTCCGACAAGCCCGGCGACAAGGGCGAAGGACGCGCTGGCCCGCCGCCGATCACGGTGGTCGATCTCTTCGACCGGTTGAGTGCGGGCCCGCTGTCGGGGTTGCGCATCGGGCTCATGCACGGCCGGTTGTCCGGGGGCGACAAGGACGCGGTGATGGGCGCCTTCCGGGTCGGCGAGATCGATGTACTGGTGTGCACCACGGTCATCGAGGTCGGCGTCGACGTGCCCAACTCGACCGTGATGGTGGTGATGGATGCCGATCGGTTCGGTATCAGCCAGTTGCACCAACTGCGCGGGCGGATCGGTCGCGGGCAGCATCCCAGCCTGTGCCTGCTGGCCACCCGTCTGCCCGAGACATCCAAGGCCGGTGAACGGATCAAGGCCGTGGCCGCGACCTTGGACGGGTTCGCCCTGGCGGATCTGGATCTCGACGAGCGGCGGGAGGGAGATGTGTTGGGCCTCAACCAGTCCGGCCGCACCATCAACCTGCGGTTCCTGTCCCTGCGGGATCATCTCGAGGTGATCCAGGAGGCCCGGTCGTTCTGTGAGCAGCGGTACGCGCAGCACCCGCATGACCCCGGAATGGACCTGCTGGCAGCACAGTTCGTGAACACCGACCGCGTCGAATACCTGGAAAAGGCATGACCCGCCGCCGGCTGTGGTGGCTGGGGGCGGCCGCCGTGTTGGCGGTGGTGGTCGCCGTCCAGACCGTGACGTCGTCGTCGGCGGACCGACCGGCGATGTTGGTGTCCGAGTCGAACCTACCGACGGTGACGGCCGGGGTCGACGTTCTGGCCGGCGTATCGGTGGTGCCCTCGCGTACTCGAGGGCACGACTATCGTCGTGCGGCCTTCGGGGACGCGTGGGACGACGACAACAGCGCACCCGGTGGTCACAACGGCTGCGACACCCGCTTCCTTGGGGACTCCAGCGTGTTGCCATCGCTGCGTGCTGGCCTGTCGTTTTAGCTTTCGGTCACGTGCGTCCAAGTAATCGGCGGCAAACTTAAGGCGGTTGAGGTCGGAGGCCAGGTCCGACGGGTCGGACCTATGGGGTCATAAGTCAGGAACCCACTGTTTCTCGGTGGCGACTTTCGCGAGCGGCAACTCGACGTGGCTTAACGAATGCCAACGTTCGACGACGGCAACCCAGCCGAGCGGGAAGTTGTTTGGTCGGCTGAGAATCGAGTCCGCCAACGAGGGTAGGTCCGGCGGTTCGTCACTCGGGATTTTGATAGCGGAATCGGGCCCGCAGGCTTCGAGCGCGTCCAACAGTCGTTCCAGAGGTTCGCCCATCACTATGCGGGTCGTGATCGCGCGGATTGCTGGCCATGAAGCATTGCCGTATCGAGCCAATTGGCTCAACTGGTCGGTCGTTAAACCCGTCAACGGGTCGAGTGTCTCAAGGCTAGCGGCGTGGTGCGCTATGAGTAGCTGAGTTCTGTGGGAGGCGGATTGAGCTGCGGTCCAGATGTCGGAATGGAGGCGTCGGCCGATCGCGCTAGCTGCAAGTCGGCTGGACGACTGTGCGATGTTGAAGAAAGTGTCATCACCGATCTGGCTCACTACCACGTCCAAGGTGGGGATATGCACTTGTGCGACTTCAAAATCGGCGATTGCCACGAGCGCAAGAGCCCAGGTGACGCGCGATAGCTCGTCGTCGCATTCGCTAAGTTGGTTCGTCCACCACGTGGCGGACGATTTGTTGGCACGGGTCTCTTGCACGAACATGCCGTAGTCAGCCGATGTCCCGAACGCGGGTGAGCCGGGAGTAACCGAACCTCCGGTCCTGATGTCGACCTGTATCGCACCGATAAGCGCGATTTCGGCTGCAAGAAGGCAGGGACCGTGGATAGCGGCGAGTTCGCGTGCGGTGTGTTGCCACGGAGCGGTTGTGCCAGCCTCACCTCGTCGAACTGCGCTGGCACGGTAGACGTTTTCGTAGCGAGAATCCACCGAACTCAAGCGTTTGAATATGCTAGAGCGAGCCTTTCGCTCAACTTCGCTGTCAACAGGATGGCCTACAGTGGCGAGATAAAGCGGATCGACCGCAGGGGTCGCTAGCCGCAAAAAGTGTTGTGGCCGTAGCGCCTTGAGCAGATCGCCAGCGACAGACGTCCCTGCAGTAGGAACATCGCTTGCCTCACCGTCGATGACACTTCGAATCAAGATTTCGTGAGCCGTCGATTTCGCAGGCGGTCGCGCTTTGAGGGCTATGGCTGCGCGACGGGCGGCCGGACAATCGAGTGCGATCCCTAGGGCCGATGGGTCGTCCAGAGTTGCTGTAGGGAAACACGCGCCAAGTTCTAGCCAGTCGACTTCGTGCCTTGAACCCACGGCTGCGGCTAGTCGTGGTCGCCACCATGCCTCGAACTCGGCACGGTCCATACCCAGGCTGGGAAGAACACGCATCCTGTCTCGTGAGAGAGGCTCTCCCGGTGCGGCGGCGCTGGCCGTCAGGAGGGCTGCAGCCAGGTCGCTGCCACCGCGCTCAGCAGGGAGGTCGATTGGCGACGACGTGGGGTCAGGGTGCGGTTGCAGGAGTCGTATCGATAGGGGGTCCGACAGCAGATGAGCAGTCGCCCTTTGGGCCTTGGCGACGGGAGTGAATACACCATCGGCCAGCAGCGTGAGGACCGCGACGCGTGCTTGCAGGGGATGCCGGCCGCATTCTATCGAGTCTTCCAGTCCTGCAACCAGAGTCATGAGTTCGTTCGGACTGGCGAATCCTGCATAGAACCGTGCAGTGTTGGCCCAGTAGGAGCGATCGACCAGCGCTTGGAGGACCTCACTGCGGAGGACCGGGGTGTCCCCAAAGAGGCCTGCGTACTCAGACAGGAACCGCGCTGCAAAATATTCTCTGACCGAGTGGACCGAGAATTCGAATGTGCCTTCTACCTTGCTGGATAGCGCCCAGAATCGATCTGAGATCGCGCTGAACAACTGATCCACCAAGTCCATTGGTCCGTCGACCTCGTCGAGGTAGTTGCGGAGATGACGCTTGATTCGTTTTGTTTCTAGGCGATCGGGCAGCGTGCGGGATTCAACGCCTGACTGCATCAGCCACCCAAGGTAGGCCGTAAGTTCGTGTACCAGCGGGATGTTGTCTTTGACGAGCTGGTCTTTCTCCACCTCTCGATCGAGCAGGGTGTCCATGAACTGGGTGTACATGGCGGTGCGCGCATCGGGGACACCTTCGCCACGGCGGTTGACGAGAAAGAGCAGAATCGTCAGTTGCATCGGGTTCTTGGCGAGTTCGGCGACGTGATCTTGGGCGCTCCGATCTCGGAAGACCTTGGTCAGCCGTCGCTGCTTGCTGCCTCGGATGTGATGAACGGCGGTCCATTTCCGCATGTACTCGTGCTGCAACGCCGGTGACAGACGGACCAGTCGCACAGTCTCGAACATGTCCTGCGAAGGTTCCCGAAGCCCTCCATTATTGGGTCGCGTTGTAACGACAATTTGGAACCGTCGTTGAGCGGTACCACCCATCCTGTGAGCGAACCTGTCAATCTGTTCTACGACTTCGGATCTCAATGCGGCGTCGGCGACTTCATCGAGTCCGTCGAGGACCACCAGCAATGGATAGCGTTGCGTGAGATCCTGAACCTGTTCGACGCTGACGGATCGCCCACCACTGTGATAGGCACAAAGCGACGCTAGGAAGTGCTCGATACTGCGCTCAGCAGCTCTGGGGCGTTTGGCGCTAGCGTCGCCACGACCCCAAGGATCCTGGCCGAGTAGCCAGGTTGCGTATTCCTTGAGATCAGCACGCAGCGCCAGCTTCGGGTCAGCCGTTAGGTGATCCGGCGACTTACCCATTGTGATCTCGTTATTGGGCAGAATCGCAGCTCGGTGGACCTGGCACAGATACTGCCCGAGAGTTGATTTGCCTTGACCAGGCTCCCCTCGGATGAGAGTCAACGGCATCGTGGTGCGGAGCAAGTACTGAACGGCGCCTTCTCCGCGGGATTGCTGGTTTCCGACGTACGCGTCGATCACATTCCGGGCTGGTTGGTCGAGCGTTTCCTCGACATCGACGAACAGATCCACAATGTTGAGGTGGTCCATATCCACCTGGCTGAACTTGACTTTCGCGTCCTCGCCCCATTGAGCGGACATGACGTTCAACAGTGTTTCGCGCATTTCGGCGGCGCGGCCCTCGATCTGTGCGCCATGGATCAGATACCGGATGAGGTCGTGTCCGACAAGCATCTGCGCGTACGACCACTTTGTCGCGTCCGGGGCGTTGTCGACCATCGAGTCGATGTCGGCTTGCCACAGGCAACGCATCCGGATGCCATATTCCGCGGACAGCTTGTCCAGCTCCTTGTCGAGCCGATCCATAGTGCCTGATTTGGGTGTGCTTGTACCCGCCACGGACGTCATTAACCGGTACTCAGTTGCGCCTTCCTCCCGAACGAGCCGCTCGATGTTCTTTCGCTCGGCCTCGACCGCACCTTTGAGCCAGGTCACCGGGTTCTGCAGGGCTTTGCTCGTCCATTTGACCTGGAAGACCAACGTGTGTTCGCCGTCGGAACCAGTGATGTCACGGCCACCGTCGCTCATACCGACTGGAAAACAACGTGCGTCGGGGTGGGTACCACGGATCAGCGCTCCACAAAGCTGTTGAAACTCCTTCTCCTCCAGGCGTTGATACAGATACCGGAAAGAGTTACCCGGTTGCTCCGAGGCAGGTTTTCCCGGAACCGCACCCGTTGGGGTGCTTCGCTTCCGCGTGTTCTGGCGGGCGGTCGGCTTTGGGCCATCAGCGTGAGCACCCCCGTGGCCTTTTCGCTGTGGTCTGTCAGATGGGCGCATGTTCACCCGTCAGCCTCCACTCTTCGGACGTGGCTCAGTGATATCAATGATGTTCCCCTAGCCAGGGACCGAATCGGTGATGCCGAAGCACGGCGCTCCCCAGAGCCCTCGTTTCGCGGCGATCGCTTCTTGTTCAGCCGCGCGGATAACGGGGTATTCGGTTACCGGCTTGTTGTGGTAGACGTACGACTTCGCCGTGCCCGCGCGCGCAGCCTCGACTGAATAGTTCCAGCCGTCGGCCTTCACGAGGTAGGCCAAAGTTCGGCCGTAACGGTCATACGTCCCCTGTGGGGGATCCGGCGTCACGGCAACGCGCTGCCCCAGCAGCGTCGAAGTCGCAAAGTCGGTGGCCTGTGCGCCCCAGCAGCCGACGGTGTAGCCGGGTTTCTTGGTCTCCGGAGTATCGATGCCCAGCAGGCGAATTCGCAACCGTCCCCGTTGGTCGTCCTTCACGTCGACGGTGTCCCCATCGACGATCTTCAGCACGGTTGCAGTCGTGACGATCGGAACGGCGTGCGCCGCGGGCACGGTGGATGTGACCCCGACCGCACACTGCAGGACGGCTGCGGCGGTCATGGCGATCCGAGCGATGCGCATACGGGGAGTTTGCCCGAGATGCCGACAGCCGTCCGCGCTTCGGACTGCGACGGGGCGTCCGTTCCTGGACACCGGAGTCGGCGCGCTTGGCGTCGGCGCAGGAGGTGTCGACCTCGTACGTCGAAACCTGAAGGCCTATTAGTCGCTGCCCTCATCGCGAACCTACGGGTCGAGGCCATGGATCGCCATCGAGCCGGGTAATCCTCCTGCGCGATAGCCGATCTCGTCGTGTCATGTCGATCGTCGTCCAATCGGGGTCGGTGGGCAATGGACTCGCCGCTGTCGCCAAGGGAGCATCGACTCCGCGTCGTCCGTGATTCGCATCGAGTGGGATTCTGGGTGCGGAGGTCGGGCCCGCGGCGAAGGGGGTCGGTACTGATCGCCGGGTGTCGCCGCCACCTTGAGCGAACTCAGTCAGTTGGTTGCCGTCATCTCCTCAATCACCCGATCGTGGGTGTGGACGAGGGGGGACCACAGCGGGTGCACTCGGTCGGGAATTACGATGTGCGCGCGCTGGCGCGCCCTGGTCAGGACGACGTAGAGCAGTCGCGACAGCGTCGGGTACGGGGGGCCCTCGTCGCCGTGGTACTCGTCGTCCTGCAACAGCAGGATCGTCGCGTCGGCCTCCCTTCCCTTGGTTTGATGCAGGTTCATGACCTGCAATGGGTGCGGTCGCAATCCCGCGTCGCCCACAAGCGCTGCATGTCGTGATCGCTCCAAATCTGCTTCGACTGCGCTGAAGGGCTCGCCGTCGCGGAGGCGCCGCAGGGCTGCACGTGTACGACGTGCAGCTAGGGACCATGTCTCCTGGCCGCGGTGCGTTCCCAGACGCGCGTAGGCGTTCGCGACCACTTCGGCGAGCCCCTCTACGTCCAACGGGTTCGACGCCGCGAGAAGATCTCCCGTTACGTCCGCGAGTGCGCGTTCGAACGCGGAGTTCGTCCCCTGCACAATCTGTTTGACAAGCGGAGTGCGCGCCCGGTGGTTCGCTGCGACGAACACCGCGAAGGCCTGTCGGCCCGGAACGCCCTGCAGTGCGTAGCGGAGCATGGCTGCCTGCGCGTTGAGCGCCTCTCCGTACGCCTCCGACAGGCCGACCTGCTCGTGCCGTACGCCGTTCTCGGTCAACACATCCGAGAGTTCCGTTGTCGCAGCGTTGGTGTGGGTGAAGACGCTCACGGTGTGCCGCGCCGAGCGTTCGGCGGCGATGATCTCCATAGCGGTCTGGTAGCGGTCCCCGGCCCCGCTCCGTGTAACGACGAGACGTTGGCTCGTCACGGCACCTATCAACGCCGGGTCGTTGAATCGGCGTTCGCGTGCTGCGTCAGCGGCCGCGGGTAGCACTCCCGTCGGGTCGCGGTGACTCGTCGCCGGCAGGTCGATGCCGATCGCGTCCGGAAGCAGCAAGGCCTCCGCCACCCGTCGCTCCGGGTCGATCCGCTTCATCTCGGCGTAGATGCACTGATTGACGTCGCCGAGCAAAATCCGGCGCGACATCGGGGCGATGGATTGCGTGAACCGCCACTCCTCATCGCTGGTGTCCTGAAACTCGTCACAGATCACCAACGGGTAGCGGCGTTGGTAGTACGCGGACACCGCGTCGTTGCCCAGGATGTCGAGTGCCAGCGGAATGAGCTGCGCATATCGGAGCCTGTCGGCGGCGGGCCCCTGCACCCGGTACTCCGCTTCGGACTGGATCCGTAGCGGCGGAGGATGGCCGTACGCTGGTCCCCAGTCGGTCACGACGCGGAACGCGAATCCGTGAAAGGTGACGACGTCCATGCGCGACAGCAGCGGGCCGACCACCGGACCGGCGCGCTCGACGACCTGAGTCACCGCGGTCCTGGAGAAGGACAGGAACAGCACCCTCGCCCGCGGTGGCAGCGGCGATGCCGCCTTGTCGATCAGCATCCTGCGACGACGCGCGTCCCGCGACGCGTCGTCGGCGCGGATGAGGGCCGCGGCGGCGGCCGCGGCTGTCGTCGTCTTGCCGGTACCGGCTCCGCCAAGCACTACGGTCACTGCCGCCGTCGACTCGATCACGTCGGTCTGCGTCCCGACGGGGTTGTAGGTCACTGCGCGGCTTTGGCGCTCGTCGCGGCGGGCGGCGACGACAAGTCGACACGGCTCGGCCCGCCGTAGGCGGGGTCCGCGACGCGGTTCACGGTCGTAAGGGCCTCTTCGATGACCGGAGGCAGCGCGCCCGAATTCTCGACCACGGCGTCCAGGAACTGCTCCTGCAGGCCCTTCTTGTGTAAAACCAGCGACACGGCGCTCGACAACTCACTATCGGACCTGCCCAGGGACGGATCGGGAATCCCATAGGTTGGCAGCACGCCGGCGGCGGCGCGGAGATGGACTGCGTCGACTCCGGTCTGTAGTGCCTGCTCGATTGCGGTCTTGGGGGGGAGCCGAACGACGACGTCGCACGCGGCCTCGATATCGGCTAGTACGGTCGCCGAGGTCTTGTCCGGATCGCGGTCGATGAGCGCGATGACGCGGAAGCCAAAAGCACGCGCGAGATCCGCCACTCTCGGGATCTGACCCGTCCCGCCGCCGGAGCCATTGTCTGCCGACACAAGACGGACACCCACCGCCGCCAGCGGAGGCCGTGTGGTTCCGTAGTACCGGTCCGCTGCGGTGAAGGTCGTCAGATCGTGCGGGCCCTCCACGATCGCAACCACCGGCGCCGTCAAGGCGGGCAGCAGCTGGGTGTGCACGAGGCGCCGCACCGCGATCTCCTTCTTGTCGACCGGCGCCGCAAGCCGATGATGACTCCGGACTCCACCGAGGCGCGCGAGTCGCACCAATTCGGCAGGGACGAACGCGCGTGCCACCTCCGGCCTGCGCGTGGACAACCACACCTGCGCGGCCGCGGCGCGCAGCGACGCGGCCAGATGCTCGGATGTGGCCGCGTCGAGGCCGTCACCGAAGTCGTCGCCGAGCACGACCGCGTGGTGGGTGGTGGTGGCGAGGAGCAGTGCCTCGGCCGCGGCCAGGACCGCCGACGTCGTCGATCCGTGGTTCGGCAGGCCCAGCAGTCCCGCGTCGTCGAGTTCGAGCGCAGGCTGCACGGTGCGCAGCAGAGCCGACAGCGAGCCGTCCTCAGGCTGGAACCGCACCGCCTCGGCGGTGATAGCCGTGTCGGCCAGACGCTGAGAGAGACCGCCGACCTGCAGGACGTCATCGACGGTCGCCGAGATCGTGGGATGCGCCGCGAGTGTGGCCGTCGCGGCGGCCACCGACTGCTCGAGCGCGCGAAACGCTGCAGAGGCGCCCTCAGCGTCACGTTCGTCGACCAGGCGCCGCAGGACACCCTCCGCTCGTAACTGCAGCGGACGCTGTGCCGAGAGGACGATCACGGGCAAGGCGCGGCGCGTTGCAGCGGGCACCCTCGCGTACTGCGCTGCCGTGGGATCGCTGCGAGCCGGGTAGTACACCACGTGCTCGAGACCGTCGGTGACCGGATCGTAGATGACGCGATAGCACAGCCGCACTCCGAATGCCGCGTCGGGTGCTGCACTGCCGCTCCCGTCGATCTGGTCGTCGACATCTAACGGTTCGAGGAACCCATCGCATAATTGCTCAAGCTCGGGGTCGAGGTCGACGAGGGTCACCTCGACTTCGGCGAACGGTGCCAGACCCGGTTCGTCCGCGGCGGTCGCCCCGGACGACCCCGAGGACGATGTCTTCGCGCTCGGCTGATCACCGGGCCGACCGTCCGGAACGGCGGGGTCGACGCCAGCGGTCTGCGCGGCATCAGCGGTCATCGAAGTCGTACGCCGGTGCCGGCGGATGTCGGTGAGCAACGGCTGCACCCGGATGTAGGCCGGATCGAGCACTCTAGAGAGCGCAGCGATCACATCGCTGCGACCCGATCTGGGCACGCCCGCCAGCACCAGGTGCCCCTGCGGGCGAAGCTCCAGCTCTGGCCAACCACGGAAGTCCTTCAGTCGCAGGAGCGAGACGCGCACATTTCCCCTCTCGAAAGGCCGGAACCAGCCCGCACCATTTTAGTGACCTGCGCGACAATGAGACATCGACCAAGCGCTGACGGTGCCGTGAATCTCACGCCGGCTGCGTTCCGGTGGTCGCGGCGGCGGATCATCGCCGTCGGCGACAGCGGCCGTGGCGAGACGGTGGTGTTGCGCGCTGCAGATCGACGTCGGGCTCCTGGCACAACCCGATTGATCGTCGATGGTGCCCGAAGCCGCATTGCTTTCGTGTGCAATGAGCAGGGAAAGGCGAAGGAACGACGATGGACCCTGTTCGAAAGTGGGGTGCCGGTGCCGTCGCGGCCGCTTATTGCCGGCCGGAACGCCCCGAAAGTTCCGCAGAGAACTGAATGTTGTTACTTGGCCTTCTGCTCTAGCAGGGCGACCAGGTCCTCGGGGAAGCCCGCGAGCAACTTCGCCGACTTGAGCGGTGAGCTCTCATTCTCACTGCGGTTTGGGTCCGCACCGTGGTCAAGTAGGAGACGGATCATCGATCCGTCAGGGCAGTTCCGGCGCCGCTTGCGTACAGCGACCCATAGTGGTGTGTTGCCCCAGACGTTGATGGGATCGATGTTCGCGCCGTTGTCGAGCAGCGCCTTGGCGAAGTCGACGTTGCCGCGATCGGCCGCGATGTGTAACGGTGTCATGTCTTCGGGTCCGGGGGTGTTGATGTCGCTGCCGGTGGCGAGTTCGACACCGAATGCCGCGACGTCGTTGTCCATCACCGCGCGGTGGATCGGCTTGAGGGGGTCGATCTTGGGCGGGCGACCGCTACGAGCCATAAGAATGTGCTTCGACGAAGATCAGGCCTGGTGCGCTTTCTGTTCGATCAGTTCGATGAGATCGTCGGGGAATCCGGCGATCCGGCGAATCATCACCAGGGGGGAGTTCTTGCCCTCGGTGCGGTTGGGGTCGGCGCCGCGGTCAAGGAGGAGGCGGATCATCGATCCATCGGGACATGTTCGGCTCTGCTTCATGATTGCCATCCACAACGGGGTGTTGCCCCAGACGTTGATGGGATCGATGTTCGCGCCGTTGTCGAGCAGCGCCTTGGCGAAGTCGACGTTGCCGCGATCGGCCGCGATGTGTAGCGGTGTCATGTCTTCGGGTCCGGGGGTGTTGATGTCGCTGCCGGTGGCGAGTTCGACACCGAATGCCGCGACGTCGTTGTCCATCACCGCGCGGTGGATCGGCTTGAGGGGGTCGATCTTGGGCGGGCGACCGCTACGAGCCATAAGGATGTGCCTCCGTTACTGGAATAGGGGTGGTGGGTGCATCGGCATTCACGGTAGCTACCGCGGTGAGAAAGGCATCATGTAGGACGTCTGAGAGTTCGGTGATCCCATCACGTAGCCGGGCGCGAGCGTCGGCGCTGACGAATAGCCCGTGCAACACTAGCCAGGCATCGTTGGCTGTGCTGTCGCCCATAACGTAGGTGCTGTATTGCGCCCACATACGCCGTCCCGCGGCACTGAAGTAGCCGCTGCTGCGCACCGCGCACACTTGCCGCCACGCAGGCACAGTCAATGGGTGCGTCGTGAGCGACTCGGCGCCCAGTCCGCGCAAGGTGCAGTCGTTGCGTTCAGTGATGACGCCGCAGGGCGGGAAACCGGTGAATCGATAGACGCTGATGGTTTCGCAGCCGTCCCACCCGCCGTCGACGCGAGCGTCGGCGACGGCCGTCCTGGTGGGCCGGACAGGCGCGGTATCGAGTTGGACGACTTGCCACGTGTCCGGAACAGTCAACTGCCACAACCATTCCGGGGTCTCCTGCGGCGGGAGCAGCCTGAGGTCGGCGACATAGGGGACGATGGCGTCGACGACTGATTCCACCGTGATCAGTCGACGGTGGTCATTGTCGGGGTTCGCGGGTGGGTCGGTCATCATTTGAGCGGATAGACCAGTTCGCCGGCGAATTTGCCGAGGAGCGCGAGGAACGCGCCGATTCCCGCCACGACCCCAGCTCCTTTCCCGGCTTCCTCGGGCGTGATGTTCACGTCGGGCATGTGCACCGATATGTCGGGCGGAGTCCACCCCGGTGATGGAGCCGGCGGGGCAGGGGCGGGCAGGGCGTCGATATTGACGCCGATCGGACCACCCAAGGGATTGTGCGTGTATTCCCCGCCGCCCGCGCCGGTGAGCCACGGCGGCAGCGGTGGCGTCGGGGCGACAGGCGGAAGTCCCGGAATCGGCGAGTGATGGCTGCCATCGAACGAGGGCAAGGCGACGGGCGGATGGTTCAACACATTCGGCAGATTGGGCGGCAGTGAGATGCTTGGCGCCGAGGTGCTACCCGCCGCAGCGTTGGCACCGCCCAGCAGGCGCTCCGGCGTCCAGGCAGGATTTGGTGCGTAGGGGCGGTGGTCCTCGTTGGCGTGGCCGGAGTTCTCTGCCGGTGTTTCCAGCCGGAAGTGCTCGTGGCGATTCACAAAGTCGTTGAGTTCCTGTTGCGTCCAGCCCTCCTCGGCCGCTTGCCGCAATATTCTCCAGTTCTCGGAGCCAAAATCGTGTCCGAGGTGGAATCCTCCTTGAGCCGGGATGGTCATCGCCCCTGGCGTTCCCTCTGCGACACGCCTGCCCGTAGTCTCATCGACCCAGATCAACTCACCGGCAGCGTTGCGCGCCGCCGGGATCACATCACCGCTGACGTCTGACAGGAAGTCGCCTTCAGGCGTGCGGAGCGCATCGGCAAAAACTCCCAGCCGCGTAGACAGCCGGATGTAGGGCCGATGCAGCTTCGACATGAAGTTGGCGGCGGTTTCTTCGGCCTGCGCGTAGGCGTCGTTCGCGTTCAGACCACGGTTGGACGCGACTACGAGGCCCTCGCGCAGTACGTTCTCCAGCTGTGCCGCTTCAGCCGCAGAAAGATCCTGTCCGTTGAGCAGATCGCTAAGGGCCGCTTTGAGCTGGGCGTCCGACATCGGCCCCGACCCGTCGTTCGGCGCACCAACCACGGTCGGATGGTTGGGGTCTTCCTCAGTCTCGTGGTCGATGAGATACACCTGACCGTTGCCCTTGTCGCCCTCGCCGTCGAACCGGATCGCCTCCAGTTCAGCGGCTTTGGCTTCAAGCCGGTCGCCGACGAGCTTGTCCGCTTGCGCGAGTTGCTGGGCGGTCCATCGGATGTCCTCCGCATGCTCTGCGGCGGCTCTGTTCCGGTCGACGATCGTGGTGATGTCGTACTTGCGAGTGTCTGTGACTGACAAGTCTTCGGCGACGCGGAAATCGTCGTCTTCGGCGGCGGTGATCGCTTCCACGGCCTTGTCTTTGGCGGCCTTGATGTCGTGGCTGCCGTTCTCGGCGAGGTCAGCGGCTTCGCGCAGCACAGCGCCCTGACGACCGACCACCGCGAGGTCCGCGGTCACCCGGTCGAGTGCGGCGTCCTTTGCATTGCCCTCCCAGGTGGTACCGCCCGGCGAGGACACGTTCTGGCGGTGCAGGTCGAAGGCGCTCTCGCTCGCAGTGGCGGCCGTTCGCCAGATGCTGGCCGCCTCGGTGACGTGCGAGGTGCTCCACGCCTCGATCTCCGAGCGTGTGGAGATTGGGGCGGGAGCAGCCGCCGGACTCACACAGACACCGTGGTGATGGCGTCGGACCCATCCGTGTCAGTGGTGTCGTACCGGGCGCCGCTCACGGACAAATCATCGGCCTGCCCGGTAATCCGGCTCGACTGCCGCTGACGTACCGATGCCAGCGCCGCGTTGACTGCGGCCACCCCAGCACCACTCGGGTATGTGGAGCACGAATCACCGCCAGCCGCTGCTTTGAGAGTCGCGGACACGTCATCGCTAGTGGCGGCCGCGATCCGCAGGCCACTTGCGTCGACTTCCAACCCGTTTGCCACGTCATCCCCCCAACCACGACGTACATCCTCGCGTGAGGCTACCGCACGGTTTACGCCTCCTTGGGCACGAGATTGCTCACGCGGACGCCGGAGCGACGAGTACGACGGTTCGGCACTTGAGGGGGAACCATTCGGGGGCTGGCAGCGTCTAAACCAGCGTGGATGTGTTATCAGAGGATCTGAGCGGGCCCGCTCTGCCGGACTGGGCCGAGACGTACCTGGCCCGGGAGCGTGACTGGCATCGACTGCTACGAGCTAGCGGGATGGTGACGGCGGAGAACGCCGCTGAGGGCCTGCGACGGTGGATACGGTCCTGACCTCAGTCGAACGCCAGTATCCATGCGAACGGTGTGCGGAAGCGCTGACCGGCACCACCTCATCACCACCAATCGCGTATACCTCGCCGTGTCAGACCCAACCCCTACAGTCCGACTCAGCACAACTGTCAGAAGGGGCACACGGCACAATCTGTGAGTGGACCGCAACCGGGTGCAGGAACTGCACTACATCACGCCGCTGGGCAACCTGGCGTCGATCCTGCAGCATGGCATTGTCAGCCACAACCGCGCCGCCACACTCCCACACACATCGATCGCCGACGAAGGAGTGCAAGACCGCAGGACCGGCAAGCCGGTACCCGGCGGCATGCAACTACACGACTACGTCAACCTCTACTTCCATGCCCGCAACGCCATGATGTCCAAGCGATACCCGATGCGATCGACACTGGCAGTGCTCCGGATATCACCCGCAGTGCTCGACATGCCTGGCGTAGTCATCACCGACGGCAACGCCGCCTCCACAGTGACCAAGTTCGGCTCATCACCGAACGCCTTGGCCGGCCTCGACCCCGAACGCGTCTACGCCCACACCTGGAACCACCCCGACCCCTGGATCAAACGTGAACAAAAGCGCCAACGCTGCGCCGAGGTACTGGTGCCGCACAGAGTCGGCCCGGAATATCTCACCGGCTGCTACGTGCACACCGCCGACGGCATCGGCCAATGCAATAAGGTCAGCGCAGAATTGGCAGTGGAGGTGAACGCGTATGTCTTCTTCGGATGACCGTTCCAACGTGCGCCTGGTCACCGGCAACGTGCTGGACTCGCCGGCACAAACCATCGTCAACACCGTCAACTGCGTCGGAGTGATGGGCAAAGGCGTCGCCCTCGCATTCAAAAAGCGCTACCCCGACATGTTCAAGGACTACGTCGTCCGCTGCGATCGCAAAGAAGTGCAACTCGGCCGCCCCTACCTGTACAAGGCCGACGACCACCTCATCATCAACTTCCCGACCAAAGGCCACTGGCGCGCCGTGAGCCGCCTGCAAGACATCGTCGAAGGCCTCCAATACCTGCAGGCCCACTACAAAGAATGGGGCGTGACCTCCCTCGCGGTCCCGCCACTCGGATGCGGCAACGGCCAGCTCGAATGGAAAGTCGTCGGCCCCACGCTGATGCGCTATCTGCAGCAGCTCGACATCCCCGTCGACCTCTACGTGCCCCACGGCGAATCACCCGACGTCGAACAGCTTTCCCTCGATCTCGACCACCCCAGCGCCGATTCCGGTGATGTAGACACCACCGACCGCTACGTGCCACCGGAATGGGTCGCCATCATCGCGATCCTCGACCGCCTGCAACGCCAAGAGCACCACTGGCCGGTCGGCCGCGTCATGTTCCAAAAGCTGGTCTACTTCGCCTCCCAGACCGGCATCCCCACCGGCCTCGACTTCCACAAAGACAGCTACGGACCCTTCGCGCCGACCCTCAAACGTCACCTCGCGACGCTGCAGAACAACGGCCTCGCCATCGAACAGCAAGCTGGCAACATGTTCATCGTCCGAGTCGGCCCCACCTACCGCGACGCCGTCAGCAGCTACCGCGACTGCATGGAGCAGTGGCGCACCGCCGTTGATCGCACCGTCGACCTGATGGCCCGCATGAACACCAAGACCGCCGAAGTCGCCGCCACCGTCCACTTCACCGCGGCGGCCCTGGCCGACGAGTACGGCCGCCGGCCAACGGCCACCGAAGTCATTACCTCGGTCGAGCAGTGGAAAATTCGCCGCACCCCCAAAGTTGAGCGCAGTGACATCGTCGACGCTCTCGCAGTGCTGGGCCTGCGCGGCTGGCTCGACGTCGAACTCGATGACGAAGCCGCCGAAATGGTCGACGAACTCGTCGACAGCTGACACTCATCCCGGAGGCGGCAAACCGACAGCGCAATCATTCAGAACAGACATGTGGAGCGACGATAAATGGCTGAGCCGGAAAGCTTTCCACCTATGGTGTTCATGGGTGTGAAGAACGAACCCAGCGCGCGACGCGCCACCATCCGCGAGTTGACACCGCAATTCCATCGCCCACCCGACGCGGTGTGGGCGCAGTGCTTCCGCATCGAATGCACCACGTCTCCGCAGATCGACTGGCACGACGCCGACTTCGCGAAGTGCACCGCTGGACAGGAGACCCCCCCATGATCGACGCACTACGCGACGCCACTGCCGCAGCAGACAAGCGGTTCATCGCACAACTGAGACAGACAGACCCCGACATCGCCTCCGACGTCGTACAAGCCGAGATCATCAGCGCAGCATCAGTAAGTGCCGACGGCCCATAACTGCTCCCGATCGGCCCACCCACCCGCCTCTACTAGCGGGCTCTAGTCCTGGCCAGTCCGGAAAACGTCGCGGTGCTGCTGCTCCGCTACACCTGCCACCGAACGATCCTGCACGCCGGTGACTCACAATGAGGAACGATCGCCTCCCGTGTCGCGGCGGAGGTCGACGAAGTTGGGCGTCACGGGTAGGCCATGCCCTCCGCGGCGAACAACGCTTCGATCAGGATGCCGTTCGTAGCTCCCGCGATGCGCTCGTCGATGCCGTCAATCGTCAGGTCGAGTGCCCGTAGGGAACCGCCGATCTTGATAATGGCCAGGCACCGCCGGACTCGGTCGGAGTGGTCCTGTGCGTAGCACGCAAGTGCCGACCATTTCGCCGAGGTGTCGGCGAGGTCGTAACGGTGCGGATCCACGATGTCCATGACGAACTCACCGTCTGCGTCGTCGTGCCAGAACAGAAAGTCCGGGTGCATCAGCTGGTACTTGTCGCCGAACAGATAGGGAACGGCGAGTGCATGTTGTCCCGACGAGGGGTTTCGGTACCACGCCACCAGTGTGCTCGCTCCAAGTTCCGATTCGAGCACTGCGGACTCCCAGGACGAACGGGAGGTGTCGACGGGGAATTCGCCGGCGTTCGGCTTGCCGTCGGGGATCACGTAGAGGTGATAGGGGTATGTCGCGATTGCCTCGGTGGTTTGTCCGCGGACCTTTTCGGTTGCCGCCGGGTAGACGTCGCGCACTTCGACCGTCGTGGGCAGCATCGGCATTCCGCCCAGGTGCCAGAGCGGCTCGATTTGATCCCGGACGTGGCGTTGACGCCTCGACACCTCCGAGCGGTGCTGTTCCCGCCAGGTACTGATCAGTGCTGCGGCCTGTGTGTCGATGATTTCCTTGAAGCCCAGTTCTGCCATGGCCGTTAAGCGCGCGGCCGCGTCGACTTCGTCCTCCCCGGCGTCGCACAAGGCGTTGTAGTACCAGTTCGCCGAGCCGTCAGGCAGGACCCGCTGGGCGCGGCGGAAGTATCCGTCCAAGTCACGCTCGTTGGTTGGGGTGTCAGCCTTGACGATGCTCTGCATGAGGGTCTCGCCGTAGGCGACCATGGTGGTGCTGACCGTCAGCGACAGGATGTCCTTGACCTTGGCGTCGATCTCATTGCTCCGCTGGCCATCCGCGGCTTTCGTCTGGTCGATGATCCATTGCTTGGCCTTCGCTGAACCCTGACTCACAAGACCGTGCTCGGTGAGCGCGGCGGCGAGCCGCATCAATTGCGCTGTCCGGGACGAGAACGTCGCCCTCTGCCGGGTGTATGAGGGCACGGTGTCCAGTAGGTCGAACACCTCGGCCGGCACCTTCGGTGAACGTACGCACATCACCGGAGCCACGACGACGTCGACTTCGACTGTCTCGTCCTCGGTGAGCGCGTTGACAACTCGCGCAACGTGCTCGGTGCGGAACCCGGGTAAGTACGCGGCCACCTCGTTCAGTCGGTCATCGCCCTCGACCCGCTTCGCCAGTGGCGTCCGGACCAGCCGGCCGATCAGCTGAGCGATCTCCGTGTAGGAGTCCTTGCCCTGGAACGACACCAACACCTCGGCCCGCGGGCAGTCCCAACCGGTGGTGAGTGCCGACTTGAACAGCACCACCCGGGCGCGATCATCGCCGGAGATCGCCTCCGGCGGCAGGTACCGCACACTGCGGTCACCAACCTTGAGCGGACCGTGAGGGTCGCCGAACGCGTGGGCGACGGCGTAGTCGGACAGTTCCGACCATGCGGACTCAAGCACCGACAGGATCTCCGCAAGCCGGGCCTCAGTCACCTTCGGCTCGACCTGCACTACCAATAGCGGCTCCACCAACCGGTCACCGGTCGTCTCGTGGTGCGTCCGCCAGGCCGCATCGGCGTTCCGTAGATCCTCGACGGCGAGGGTCAACATGGTGTTGTCGGCGGACTGCGACTCGCCGATGCTGCGTAACAGGATTCTGTCTTTGAGCAGTCCGGACTCGCGTACGTCGCCCGCCTTTACTTCGACGAGTCGCATTGTGCGGTCCGCGGCCTGCATCGCGGTTTGGAATCTGTCTGGAGTGGCCGAGATCCCGAGCACCACCGGGGCGGCCGGTTGCTTGGTCCCGATGTTGGTCACACCACCTCCGACGATGGTGCCGGCGATCGACTTCCGCTCCGTGCCCTTGGTTCCCGAACCGCGGTGCGCCTCGTCCCAGATCACGAGAAAGTTTTCGCCACGTTCACGCACGGTGTTGGCGATCATGTCCCAACCGCCGTAGGTGCGCTTGTCGTTGTGGGTGCCGTCGGGCCGCGTCGCGTGCAGAGTCGAGTTCTTCTGCATCGCCTGGATGTGCACGAAGTAGATGAGGCCGGGTTCGAGGGTCCGGTGGTCTTCCTCTCCTAGGTACCGGATCTGGTTCATGTCGATCCCGCCGCCGGATGCTTGGTGGATCTTGCTGATCGTCTGGGCGTTGAGAGAGCGGTCGTCGGTGATCCACAACACCGTCATGTTCGGGTTGGCTGCCCGTGTCGGAGTGCCTTTGTACAGGCCTTCGAGGACCGCGGTGGCGATGACTGTCTTGCCGGCGCCAGTAGGGGCGGTGAGCCCGACAGCGGTGCGCTCACCGTCGTCCAGGTAGCCAGCGCGGGCCTTGGCCAGGTGGGAGAGCACGGACTCGACGGCCGTGCTTTGGTAGGGCTCTAGCGCGAATCTCACCGCGTACCGCCAACCGTGTTGATGGTGTAGTTCGACAGGTAGTCCTCGTATAGCTGGACCGTGTCGATCCCAACCGGCAGGCGCTCGGTGGCCTGCTGGTACTCGGCTGGGGAGTCCGTGATGATGAACAGCACGGACGGTGCACGTCCGTCTACCGCAGCATCGGCTACCGCTGCGGCGAACCCGGTGAGTGCGTCGATGTCGAACAGCACTCCATACGCGTCGGTGAGCGCCCATCCTTCGGCCGGCAGATCTTCGATTCGTCTGCCGCGGGCACCGCTTTCGAGCCAGAACAGCGGTGCGACGGCAGGGAACTCCTGTCCGCGGCGCACCGCGGAGGGGTCGAGGTACGTGAGGTCGAACATCTCGACGTTCGCAGCCAACCCGTCGGAGTAGACCGACCCGTCCGGTCGCTTGCCGGTCACCACGGTCGATATCCTCGGGCGGCAGACGTACTCGAATACGCCACGTTCCTCCCATTCGGGATCGCCAGGGTGTACTCCTTCCGATCGGAGTTTTTTCGCCTCCTTGGCGCCCAACTCGTTGTTGGTGACGAGGATCGATTGCCGGGTGCCGCCGTCTTCGGCGTTGAGTTGCATGACGGCCTCGGTGGTGGTGCCGGATCCGCCGAAGAAGTCCAGGATCACTGCATCCTTTGGCGCTGCGAGCCGGAACCACCGCATCAGCACTTCGTGGTCCTTCGGGAAAGGGAATCGCTTGTCTCCGAAGATGTCCTGCAGGTGCCGCCCGGAGTGCGTCCGCAGCCGTTCGAATACGGACTGGACGACATTGCCGGAGGTGTGTTCCAAGGGACGCTTCATGCTGACCACGTCTGCGTGCGAGTCGCGGAAGATGATGCGCCCTTCCTTGATCATCTTCTGCATCGTTGTCTTGGAGTAGGCCCACCCGTTCGGGTGCATGCGGCACGGCTTGCCGGTCTTCGGGTGCGGAAGGTCATACCGCAGGTTCGGCCGCGGGCTGGGACTACGGGTGTCGGCATCTCGGCAAAGCGTCCCGTCAGGTAGGAACCACACGTTCCGGGCTAGCGCTTGCACCGGCGAATCTTTCGGCTGAGACTTGAACCATGCGCGCATCGCCGCAGTCGCCTTGACATCGTCCGGGCCGTGCTCCTTCCATACAGCCGCACCCTGTTCGAGAACCTGTTGGACGCCGGGCTTCTCCTCACGCCAACGAGTCTCCCGTGCGGCCAACGCAGACTCGTCGCGTGCGTAGATCAGCATGTAGTCCGCGCCGTTGGACACGTAGCGGGAGTCGTTCTTGCGACCGCCCTGCCACACGACATCCGAGAGAAAATTGTGGTCACCGAAGACCTGGTCCAACAGCATCCGGAGTCGGTGGTGCTCTTCATCGCCGATCGCCACGATGATCACGCCAGTCGGCTTCAGCAGGCCTCGTGCGATCCGTAGCCGGCGCTCCAAGAATGACAGCCACTTCGACGACTTCGCGCGGTCGTTTTGGTCGACGTACCGGTCGTTGTAGATCCAGCCGTCGTTGCCGGTGTTGTAGGGCGGGTCGATGTAGATCAGGTCGACCTTCTCGCGATGCGTGGATCGCAACGCCTGAAGCGCGTGGAAGTTCTCGCCGTTGATGACCACGTGCCACGGCCCATCGTCCGGGCCGTTTGGGATCCGTTCGACCGAGCGTAGGCCTGGGTAGATCGGCTCCCCGAACTCTCGAACGACGACGAGCTCGGCGACTGGTCGCTCACCGCCGTCTCCGGTGAGCACCGCGACCTCGCGGGTCCGGTCGGTAAAGCGCTCCACGGTCCACGTATCGGCGCTTGACTCGTCGCGCAGCGCCACACTGATGCCCTTGCGAATCGGGTAGTCGGTCAGGCGCACTGACTCCGGAAGATGCCTGTCGAAGAGGAGTCCGAACCGGCGGGATCCGCGCAGCAGTTCCACCTCGATGGCGAGTCGATTGCGCAGAGACTCGTCCTGGATCCGGCCGATCAGCTGGTCGAGGACGTTAGTCTCGTCTGCCATCTAGCCGCCCCTCCAGCGCCGCGTTCATCAAGTCCCCGGAAGCCTATGTGGCGGCAGGTCCGGGGTGTCGAGCTGCTCCCGGTTTCTCGGCTTTTGTCGCGCTGTGGTGACCGGCTCGATGCGGAAGCGCAACAGTGCAATGTCAGAGGCATCACCCGGTCCGATCCGCCGCGGCAGCTTACGGTTCTGCATGCCGATCGGCTCCATCCATGCGCTCCCCGAATAGATTCGGAGCGTGACCGCTGTGCCGCCGTATCAGGATCTGCTCTGGCCCGCTGTCCTCGCGATGCGCGACCTCGGCGACTCGGGATCTATCGACGAGATCACTGAGCGTGTCCTCGAGCGGGAGAACTTCTCTGAAGCGCAGCAGTCGGCCCTGCACGGTGACGGACCCGGAACCGAGATCGCCTACCGGTTGGCGTGGGCGCGGACATACCTCAAGGGGATGGGCCTCGCCGACAACTCACGCCGCGGTGTCTGGAGCCTCACCGCCGCGGGCCGGACCGTCACCGAACCCGAGATCGAGCCGCTGCGGCAGAAATACATCGCTGCCTCCCGGAAGCCGCGTAGGCGCAAAGCCACTACCGACGACCCTGCAGAGCTGTTCGACACGAACCCGGAGGGGGCGAGCCGCGAGGAATCCTGGCAGGACCAGCTTCTCGACGCCGTGATGCAGATGGAGCCCGCCGCATTCGAGCGGCTTGCGCAACGGCTTCTCCGCGAGGCCGGATTCACCAACACAAGGGTCACGGGCAAGTCCGGTGACGGCGGCATTGACGGCGTCGGCGTGTACCGCCTTTCCCTCGTGAGCTTCCCCGTGTTCTTCCAGTGCAAGCGGTACGTCGGCTCGGTCGGAGCTGGGGCGGTTCGCGACTTCCGCGGTGCGATGATGGGCCGAGGCGATAAAGGCCTGATCATCACCACCGGCACCTTCACCGCCGACGCTAAGGCCCATGCAGCACGAGACGGTGCACCACCGCTCGACCTCATCGACGGAGCCAGGCTGTGCGAGCTGCTCAAGGAGTTCGACATGGGAGTCACCACGCGGATTCGGCAGGTCGAAGATGTGTCCGTCGACAGCTCGTTCTTCCAGAGGATCTAACCGTCCTCGCCCAGTGCTGTGTACCCGTGATGACTGATACCCAATGAGCGATGCCCCACTAGTAGGGCAGACTCTTTTGCTGTCTGACTGGCTACTGGTGTCGTGCCGACTCGACCCAGTCAGACAGATCCCGCAAGAGCCGCCCTGTGGGCCGAGCGCCGCCGTGCGGTGGGCCGGCGGATCCGCAGTGTGCGACTCCAGCGCGGTTTGACTCAAGAAGCGCTCGCCCTGGAGTCAGGTGTCACGCGCAATGTGCTCATCCACGTCGAGCACGGCAAGCGCGGGCTGTTATTCGAGCGGCTGTATGACATCGCCGAGGTACTGGGGGTGACGGCCGGCGACTTGCTTGACGACCCGACCGACGACTGAACCGTCTAATTGCGCATCTGCGTGCGACGCGGATGCGATCGACTCGAGTGCGGGAGGCAATGGTGGGGCAGCGATTCACATTCTGAGGTAGCGGGGTTCAGTGCGCACCAAATTCGAATAGCGAACCGTCCGTTCGTCGGTTGCCGTACACGGCAGCTCTTCGCGGGAATGCGCTGCGGTGATGCCATCACATTGCTTTGTTGCGGAAGCGTTCCACACAGTCAATCGGAGACTCATTCGTTCTCGGCCATTGCCGATGCTCGACGTACCATCCACTGCTGAACGACGTGGCTACCTGCAGCGCGAATCGCATCGCGATGCGTTGCCATGTGGCGCTGCCTGCGGCTGATCAATACTTTTTCGATTTTATTGCGGTATCCATCCGGGTTCTCCTCGATTGAAATCTCGGTACCGCCTGAATCCAGTCGACTTTCTTGATCGTTATGTGTGGCCGATTTGTCCACTGCCGCAGCAGCGGACGGATGTATGCCCGGCGCTCCGCCCGTCAACGGGGCGCCACCAAAAAACAGGCCGCCAATCTCGGTCTCGAACTCGTCGACATCGGATCGATCCGGAGCGACGGCGACCGCGCCTTCGGCGACTGCGGCCCGGTGTCGATTGATGATCGAACCTGGCGTCGTGCAACTGTCGTCGCAGCATGCCGCGGTCAGCTCCGCGCCTTGGTGCAACAAGCTTGCCGCAATGAACGTCTGCCGGGCGACCTGGCTTGATACGGCAAGGGTTTCGGTGAGGGTTCCAAAGTCGATGGTGGCTTCTTGGTCGATCGCATGTAGTGCTAGCAGGCACTCCAGAATGGACACGCGCAGTTCGTCAAGTACCTCGACCGCCAGTGCTGTCGCTGATTGTTTGCTGTCGCTCATTCCATCGAGAACCATCGAGCGAATGTACTACTAGTAGTTCTTTCATCCGCGTCCGCTGCCCCAAACGGTTTCTGATCGGCAAAACGCGTCACCACAGTGCTCGACCGCGGGGACCGAACGAGGGGTATGACCGCTCCACCAAGCGTCCAGGTCATCTATCCACCCCGATACCTTGACGTATGCCGCCCACAGCATTACCACTACGAAAATCGTGGCCGCGGCTATCGCGACCCTGTCCGCTACCGCCTCCCAGTCAGTTCTGGGTTTAGGCGGCGGCGTCGCTCTTCGAACTGGCTGCCGAGCTGTCGCACGGGGCACCGACCCGGGCGTCGGCACCACCGGCGGCTGAGGCCTCGGCGCCGGGGGTGCAGAAGGCGCCTCGGCGTCACCACGTTCCGCAGCACCAGATTCATCGGGCTCTGGCAACTCCGGTTCCACTGTGACCGCTGCAGCTCCCGCGGCCGCCGCCTCGTCACGGGCGATGCGGGCACGGATCTCGTGGAGATCATCCAGCAATACCCAGCCCGTTTTGGGTCGACCGGATGGTGATCGTGGCATAGCAGGGTCACGGCTTACCCAGACTCGGCGTCCTTCCAGGACCTGCTGCATGAATACCTGCAGGTCCAACTTGCACGTGCGCAGATATGGCGGCTCGCTAATCAGCTGCCACGTCGTGGCCCATACATCGACCGTTGCGAATTCGTCGAGCGCCTCACTGTCTAACCAGGGCTCGAACTCAACTGCCCACTGCTCTTTTCGCGTCAGCCGGCGATCAACCACCTTGAACCGTGCGGCCGGAAGCGAGAACAGCGCATTCCGACTTGTGGGGTCGTTTGCATCGTGCGATAGCAACCAAATCGTTTGCGCTGCACCGCCTTCACTGCGTGCGTTCGTCCGTCCCTTGAAATCAGTGCGGCGCTGCTGGACCTCAACTGCCATCCGGGCAGGCTCGACCCACACGTCCGCACGTGCGACACCCTCACCGTCAGGTCCGGTGAGCTCATGCTCAGGGACCGCCGCGTACCCCATCCGTCGGCAGAGAGCCGTTATCCGGTTCTGCATCCACCGATGACGCTCACTCATCCGACGATCCGTCTCAACAGGCTCTTCGGGCTTGCCGTCGTGGTGACCACAGCCACCACCAGAGCCCTTCGGGTAAGCCATGTGTCGACGCCGCTTGACTTCATCACAATCCACCGGGACCAGCGGCCCCCGGCAGCCTTCGCGATCACAAATGACCGAGTACCGGTTCTGCATGATCAAGGCCCAATCAGCGTCGTCGCCCGCCCACAGCGGACGCTCCAAAACGACGTCACGCAACAACGCGTGGCGCTTGATCCGCTTAGACCGCTCATGGTCATGGCCCCCGCTCATAGCAGCCATCATCGCGGCCCGCACCGACAAGTCGGGTCTTGTCGGACCCGACGCCTACCGTCAGGATCATGACCGCTGACTACGGGGGAGACGGGCGCTGTTATTTCACGGCACCGCCCGAGCTCCACACTGAGGGACAGCTACGTTCAGCAGGCTTCACACCGCTGAAGCTGGACAAGCCAGCAGCGTGGCTGCTGCAACCACGCGACGGTGAACTATGGCGAACCGGTCTATACCGCATCGCAGACGCAGTTCCAACGCATGCACACGATGGAGCCGACACCATCCGGCAAGAAGACATCGTCAAACGCCAATTGACGGTCGTCTGGTGGACGAACACCGCTAGGCCACCAAAATCGCGACAGCGCACTGACTATGAGCGTCGGACAAAAAACCACGCCACTATCGACGGTCAACTGACCCGATGCGGGTTTGCGATCCCAGAGCAGGCAATTGTCGTGACGCCGGCGGCCGACTGGCACCTCCATGTCAACTGCTACAACTGCGCCTATCGATTGTGGCCAGAGTATGGGCCTCCCGGTTTCAGGCGACCGGTGAGCGGAGACGATTTCCCCCCGAAACCCCTCAAATAGCTGCAGTCCGGGGCTGCCTCAGCCGGTCAATATCGCGTTCAACCGCTGGACAATTTTTCGCTGTGCTAAGGCACGTGGGTTCATCGCCGAGCTGTCCGCCGCTTTGCGAGAGGGGTGAAGTGCAGAGCAGAGCTTGTGCACCGACGCACCGACGGGACCTGTCGAAAACCCCGACATAGCTGATCAGCTCCGGCGAGCCGCGCGGCCACGGAACGCGATCACGCCGTTTCCGGAACGCGCCAGAGTATTCGGTTGTCTTGCTGCGGGTGTACACATAGCGTCGCGTCATGTCTGCCGACGCACCTACCATTTTGGCGACCAGCGGTGGAATTGCTGCGGGGCAACGCACACGGTTCACGTTCACCGCATTGACCGATTTCGCGGTGGAGTTGTCCGGGGTGACGGGCCGTGCGCCGCGGGTCTGTCTTCTGGCCACGGCAATGGGTGACGACAAAGCTGTGCTGCACTATCTGACGGAGGCCGCGCAGAGTCGGGGATTCGTGCCGTCGCATGTGGCGTTGTTCCCGATGCCCACCGTGGAGGACATCACGGCTCATTTCCTGGAGCAGGATGTGGTGTGGGTGTTCGGTGGCAGTGTCGCCGGTCTGCTCGCGATGTGGCGCCTACACGGGATGGATGACGCGCTGCGCACGGCGTGGCAGGCCGGGGTGGTGTTGACCGGTATCTCGGCTGGGTCGATCTGCTGGCATGCCGGCGGTACCACCGATTCGTTCGGACCTGATCTGCAACCGGTCAGCAACGGCCTCGGTTTCGTCCCATACGCCAACGGTGTGCACTACGACTCCGAGGAGCAGCGCCGCCCTCTCCTGCATCGACTGGTCGGTGACGAACTGTTGCCCGCAGCGTATGCCACCGACGACGGAGCCGGCCTGCTGTACCTTGGCACCGAGTTTGTTGAAGCCGTCGCCGAAAACCGCACTGCCGGAGCTTACTTCGTCGAAGCGGGTGACGGCATCGCCATCGAGACGTCGCTCGATATCAGGCGGCTGTAGAGCATGATCGCAATCACCTGGCGGGAAGCTCGCCCCGAGGACTTCGAATACTTCTTTGACCTGCATCGGCACACACTGGGCCCCTACGTCGACCAGGTGTGGGGGTGGGATGACGACGAACAGCGTGCCTACCTGCACCGCACCATCGATTTCGATACGACCCACGTCATCGTCGTCGACGGTGCCGACGCCGGCCGACTCAACCTCGTCGAGCAGGGTGATGACGTCTATATCAGACTCATCGAAGTCGCCCCACACCTTCAACGACGGGGTATCGGCGGCCGCCTCATTCACAGCGTGCTCGCCTCAGCGGGCGCCGAAGGCAAGGGGGTTCGACTGAACGTGTTGGCCGTCAACGCTGGCGCTCACCGGCTGTACCGCCACCTCGGATTCCACGAAGTGAGCCGAGAGGGCACCGCTGCGCGTGTGCGGATTCAGATGCGGGCAGATCCGCTGACTGCCGCCGCAGATCCCGGTGTCGAGGTCGTCCCGGCGATGAGCGATCCTTGGCGAGTGCGTCCCGCAACCCCTGAGGATCGTGTCTTCATCGTCGAGATGGCTCGTCAGGCAAGCGTTCTAGAAGGCTGGGCACTACCCGCGGCCGACTCCGACGACGTTCGAAGTGTCCTGCCTGGCGATGACGACGAGGTGATAGTCGCCGAGAACCTGCTTGGCCGGCCCGCCGGGGCAGCGTGGACGTTCCACAGCGATCCGCCACTCATGGTGGACGCGACCGGAGCCTCCATACCCGAACTGGGTATCGCGGTGGCACACCAGAGCCGCGGACGCGGCGCAGGCAGCGCATTACTCGACGAACTGGCAGAGCGGTGTGCGCAAAGGTATGACGCGCTCTGTCTGAACGTGCACCAAAACAACCCCGCCCGCGCGCTCTACCGACGCCAGGGATTCGACGAAATCGGACAGGGGCGGGGCGCGCTGGGAGTGGCGATGCGCAAAGACCTCCGAGGGGCCCCCACGATGGGTGGCGGAGGGAAATGATGATGACAGGCAGCGTCGTGATGATCACCGGAGCGGGGCGTGGGATCGGCGCCAGCATCGCGCGACTGCTCCATCGCCGGGGTGCCCGCTTGGTGCTCACCGATATCGACGAAGTGTCTCTTGATGGCATTGCCGATGAGCTCGGTGACGACACCGTCGTGTGCATCGGTTGTGATGTCACCGATTTCGAGGCCATGCAGGCTGCGGCCGATACGGCTGTGGCGCGATTCGGTGGAGTCGACATGGTGGTGGCCAACGCCGGTATCGAGCAGTGGGCACCGGTGCGTACTGTCGAGCCGGACGACTTCCGGCGGGTCATCGAAACCAACGTCATCGGTGTCTTCAACACCGTCCGAGCCGTGCTGCCGTCGATAATCGAACGCCGCGGCTACGTCTTGGTGGTCTCATCGGTGTCGTCGTACACCGCGCTACCGGGCACGGCGTCCTACGCGGCGAGCAAGGCCGGAGTCGAGCAGTTCGCGAATGTGCTGAGGATGGAACTATCAGCCCACGGCGTTAGAGTTGGCTCGGCTCACATGTCACTGATCGACACCCCGATGCTGCGCGAAACCAAGTTCAGTGCACCCGGTTTCGTCAAGCTGCTCGCAGTGCTGCCGCTGCCATTGCGTCGACCGCTTGCGGTCGATGAGTGCGCGGCGCGGCTCGTCACCGCGATCGAGCGCCGCACACGCTACGTCGACGTGCCGCGATGGCTAGCCGCGACCCGGTGGCTCAAGCCACTGCTGTCAACTTCAGCGCTGCAACGACCGATGACGAAGCAGATGAAACACATCGAGACATGAGACCCCGCAACGGTGATGTGTTCTGTCTGTGGAGTCTTCAGTCTGCGTCAACGGCGTGTGGTTTGACTGCCAATTCGGGAGTCGATTGATCACGAATTCACGAGTCATTCCCGGATACGCGCCCTCCAGTCTTCGGCTTGGTCCGGATGCACCGTGCTCGGAGACTCATATGTCTTCTCCGATGTGTGGTAGACGGGTGCTTCACGATTTCGAGTCGACTGTTGGTTGCCGGTTGAGATTGGGCAGCAAATGCTTCGGGGATGTGGAGTGGGTGCCTATCAGCGACGGCGTCGAAGAGCGTGAAAAGCTCGAACAGTCGGGGCTGGCTGCTCCGCCAGATATTCACGAATTCGCGCCGCGCAGGACCGAATATCACCAGCGCTGGTGTCCACCTCAACGTCGTAGAGACCATGGTTGTGGGTGGGCTCGATCTGAGCGACAGCCGTGCCGACCACGCGGTCACCACGAGCGACTTCTCGATCCGTCAAGACCGCGGCATCGCAGTGCACGCCCACAAAGATAACGTCGACGTCTTCCATGACGGTAAGTAGATCAGCGAGCCTCCAGGGCTCACTCAGGACGTAATCCATCACGATGTTGTTCCCCGCCAACGCCATTCCTCGAACTGCGCGATGAAATCCAGCGCGGGTGCGGCGCAATACCTCGGTCAAACCCGCTTCGTCGAGATCGTGAGTCTGCGCTTCGGCGCGCATCGCCCCGAACATGTCCACGCCCATGTGAAACCACGGCGTGTCGAAGTCAGCCAGAAGCTGGCGGGCCAACGTGGACTTGCCTGAACTTGACACGCCGTTGAGTAACACCACCTGTCCGACAGCTGTGGCACCGACCATGACGACAATTTTCCCGTCTTCCTCACCCTGCCGCCATGGACCGTGAGTGAAGCATCCGTTACAGTAATCGCGATGCACGAAGTGACGTCCGTCCCAGAGGCGCAGGAAACCTGTCCACCCATCGCGACGGGCCCGGTGGCAGCCGTCGCGGCGGTGGCAGCCATTGTGGCGGCGCTTTCGGCGACACGTTATGGCTACTACTACGACGAGTTGTACTTCATCGCAGCTGGCAAGCGACTGTCCTTCAGCTACGCAGACCAGGGCCCCTTAGTTCCACTGCTTGCCCGATGTATGGATGGGATCTTTCCGGGATCATTTGCTGCGCTACGGATTCCGGCGATCATTGCGGCTCTGACGGTTGTCGTGGTCGGCGCGCTTATTGCGCGCGAACTGGGGGGCGGCCGAACGGCGCAGGTGTTGGCCGCGACCGCATGCGCGACTTCAGTCTGTGTGCTGGGTGAGGCGCATACGCTGTCCACCAACGGTATCGACACCGCTTTGTGGGCGGTGCTGTCTTGGCTGATTGTGCGATGGGTGCGCACTAGGCACGACTCGTTGTTGCTGGCGGCCGGTTTGGTGACAGTTGCGGCGTTACAGGTGAAATGGCTCATTCCGGTCTTTTGGGTCGTGATTGTGGTGGCTGCTGGATGCCTTGGACCCCGGGACTTGCTGCGCCGACCTGCGCTGTGGTGCAGCGGTGCGCTCGTGGCGGTGAGCGCGGTACCAATGCTGCTCTGGCAGTGGCAGCATGGTTGGCCTCAGGTGGGTATGGGCGCAGTGGTTCGGGGCCAGACCACGGGACTGGCGGGCGGTCTACTGCACTTCGTTCCTCAGGCGCTGCAAATGTGCGGTGTGCTCGGCGTTGTGCTGCTGCTGTGGGCACTGTGGCGTGTCTGGCGCTCCCCGCACTTGAGGCCGTACCGATTTCTCGGTTTGGCGTTTCTCCTGATGGTGGTGGTGTTCGCCAGCACAGGCGGCCGAACGGGATACGGCGCCGGCTTATACGTGGCGATCATCGCCATCGGCGCTGTGGAGCTGACCGCGGTGCGAACTCGTTGGACCATGGTGGTCGCTGTGCCGGCGGTCATCGCGTCGATCATCGCGTTCGTGTGGTGGCAGACGCCGTGGCGGCCAGTCTCACAACTTCCTCCGGCCGCCGATTTCGCCGATGGAGTGAACAACCAGGCGTACGGCGAGTTTGGCTGGTCGCAACTAACGGGAGCGGTGGTCGATGCGTATCAACAGTTGCCGCCCGAGCAGAGACGTACTGCCGTGGTTGTTACGGAGCGCTACATCCAAGCCAGCGCGCTGGACTATTACCGAACACCGGCCGGCCTGCCGGCGATTTACAGTCCCAAGCGCGGATTCGGATACTTCGGCGCTCCCCCCGACACGGCTCAGACTGTGGTGTGGGTTGGCAACACGGCACCCACCTTGCATCGATGGTTCACCTCGGTGGTGCCTGCGGCGCCCTTCAGTGTTCGGTTGGGCATGCCCCAGGTCACCCGCGACATCACTATCTGGACATGCACGGGCCCCAGGCGGCCGTGGTCGTCGCTATGGCCTGAAATGATTAATCTCTAAGCCCCTTATAGGGTTTGGTCGCTAATCAGGTCCGGGGTGCTGTCGTGGTGTCGGCGCTGCTCCACGGTGCTAGCAGGAATTCGTCGACAAACCGGGCAAAGGTGTCATCGACATGGATTGGGTCATCGGCTGTGAAGTACTCGATGATCAAGCCTTGGAAGGCTGCCAATGCGATGCGGGAACGGGTTTCAGCGATGTAGGCCGGAATTCCCAGGGCTTCGAGCCGGGCTTGGGAATTACGGGTCAGCAGCGACAGCGTGCTCCAGGTGTACGCGCGGTAGGCGCTGTTGCGCCCGCAAGCGGCGCCGAACACTTGCAAGACGATACGAAGAGTGTCACTGCGTTCGCCTCGGGTGCAAGCACGCCAGTCCTCGAAGCACCATTCCCGGTGCGCTGCAAGGGAGACTGGACGCTCCACATCCTCAGTCTCGGGAATGGCTGCACGCTGCTGGAGATTCAGCACCTCAAGAATCAGTTTTTCCTTGCTACCGAAGTAGTACACTGAGGTTCCCCAGAAAAAGTGGACGCGGTTAGCTTGCTTCCAGGGTGACAGTCAGGGCGCGCTCGTAGTTGATG
>NZ_MBEQ01000072.1 GCF_001954135.1 Mycobacterium sp. GA-1841
AGATCTCCCAGACCGAGAAGTCGAACGCCAACGAGTGACATTGACTCCAGCCTTGACCTGCCGTCAGCTGCAGGTCGTCGTCGATGGCTTCCAGCAGTCCGACGACGTTTCGATGCGCGACCGCAACGCCTTTCGGTGTACCCGTGGTACCCGAGGTGTAGATCAGATACGCGATGTCGTCGGGCTCCGGCCCCACCGGTGGCGGTGTGCTCGGCTGGGTCGCCAGCGCGGGGTCGGCGACGTCGAGGACGGCGACCCGGTACCCAGTCAAGCGATCGGCAAGTTCGGCGGTGGTGACCGCGGCGACCGGAGCCGCATCGGAGAGGATGAAGTCGATCCGCTCATCTGGCACCGAGGGATCGATCGGCACATACGCCGCACCGGTCTTGAGCACCGCGAAAACCGCGACCACGGCCTCGACCGACCGCGGGAGCAGCAATGCCACCCGTTGTCCGGCACCGGCGCCGAGGCCGATCAGGTTGCACGCCAGTCGGTTGGCCGCTTCGTCGAGCTCCCGGTATGTCATGCGGCTACTGTCGAAGCTGACGGCTACTGCCTCGGGATCCCGGGCTGCTTGCGCCGCGAAGCGGGCCGAAATCGACGACGGCTCAGATTCGAGCCCCGACAACGTTGCCCGGTTGCCGATCGCGTCGAGGCATGTGTGTTCATCGGGTTCGAGCACATCGATGGCCGACAGCCGCCGGTCGGGGTCGGCAGTCATCGCCTCGAGCACCCGCTGTAACCGATCGACCAGGGTCGTGATGCTTTTCGCGTCGAAAACGTCGGTGCGGAACTCCACCGTCCCCGAAATCCCGGCGGCCTCACCTGCTTTCGTCCAACCTTCGGCGAGCGAGAAAGACAGGTCCATGCGGGCTGTGCGGGTGTCCAGTGGAAGCTGAGTGACCTCGATGTCCCCCAGCATCAAACCGTCGCCTGGACCGCCCGCCTGACCGGGAACGTTCTGCCACGCCAACATCACCTGCACCAGGGGGTGATGGGTCACCGACCGGGTCGGGTTGAGGCGCTCGACCAGCACTTCGAACGGCACATCCTGGTGTTCGAAAGCGCTCAGACTGCGTTCCCGAACTTGAGTCAGCACCTCGGCGACACTGGGATCGCCGTCCAGGTCGACGCGAAGCACCAAGGTGTTGACGAAGAATCCGACCAGGGCGTCGAGTGCCGGATCGCGGCGCCCGGCGATCGGAAAACCCACCGCGACATCGGGCGTCGCAGCCAGCTTGGACAACAACACCGTCAGGGCGGTCTGCACCACCATGAAGCTGGTCGCGTCGTACTCGCGAGCCAGTCGCGCAACGTGGCGCTGCAGGTCGGCCGGCCACCGCACGTCCACCCGGTCGCCGCTTTGGCCGGCCACCAACGGATACGGACGGTCGGTCGGTAGTGCAATGCGTTCGGGCATCCCGGCCAGAGTGCTCTCCCAAAAGCCCAGTTGCCGGGAGATGCGACTGTCCGCGTCGTCGAGATCGCCGAGTTGCGCGCGTTGCCATAGCGTGTAATCGGCATACTGCACGGCCAACGGCTCCCAACCGGGGCATTGTCCGGCACACCGGTCGGCGTACGCAGTACCGAGGTCAGCCACCAGCGGAGCGATCGACCAGCCGTCGGCCGCGATGTGATGCAGTACGGCGACCAACACATGCTCATCCTCGGCCACTCGGAAAAGCCGTGCCTGCAGCGGTATCTCGGTAGACAGATCAAAACTGTGTTGCGCCGTCTCCGAGACCGCCGCGGTCAGACGGCTTGGCGACCAGTCCGCTGCGTCGATGACGTCCCAGCTGAACTCGACGTCCACGTGTGGAACCACCCGCTGCTGCGGTAGCCCGTCGACCGCCGGAAACACGGTGCGCAGGCTCTCGTGACGCTGCAGCAGATCGCCGAAGGCCGCGCCCAGCGCCGTGACCTCGAGCTCGCCGCGCAGACGCAAACCGACCGCCAAGTTGTACACCGGTGAAGGACCATGTAATTGGTCGATGAACCACAGCCGGCTCTGCGCATAGGACAGCGGCATCACGGACGGTCGAGATCCGGCGACCAGCGGCTGCAGTCGATGTTGCCCGCCGCCGATATGGAGCATAAGTTGGGCCACGGTGGGCGCGTCGAAGATCATGCGCTCTTCGAGACCGGCATCCAGCGTCCGGTTGAGTGCGGCGACCAGACGCATCGCCAGCAGCGAATCACCGCCCAGGTCGAAGAACGAATCGTCGATTCCGACGCGCTCCAGCCCGAGGATCTGTGCGTAGATTCCCGCGACGATTTCCTCGGTGGGTGTGGTCGGGGCACGGTAGTCGCTGGACTGGTATTCCGGCGCCGGTAACGCCTTCTTGTCGAGTTTTCCGTTGACCGTCAACGGCAAACTGCTCATCGACACCACTGCGGCAGGCACCAGGTACGGCGGCAATCGGTCGGCCAGCGCGCCACGCGTTGCAGCGGGATCGGCGGCTCCGGTGATGTAGCCGACGAGGCGCTTGTCGCCGGGCTGGTCCTCCCGCACGATCACCTCGGCCTGCTCAACTCCGTCCAGGCGTGTCAATGCCGCCCGGATCTCGCCGAGTTCGATGCGGTATCCGCGAATCTTGACCTGTTCGTCGGCACGGCCCCGATACTGCAGTTGGCCCTCGGCGCCCCAGGAAACCAGATCCCCGGTGCGATACATGCGGGCGCCGGCGGGCGCGAACGGACACGCCACGAACCGGGTGGAGCTCAGCCCGGCCCGGCCGACATAGCCATAGCCCAAACCCGCACCGGCAACGTACAACTCGCCGACCACGCCCACCGTGACCGGACGTAACCAGCCGTCGAGGACAAAGAACGCCAAGTCGGCCAGCGGCACACCGATCGGGCTGACGGTGTCATCGAGGTCCGCCGTCGTGATCTCGCGAATTGAGGCGTGCACGGTGGTCTCGGTGATCCCGTACATGTTGATCAACCGTGGCGCTCCGACATGACGGTCCCACCACGGCCTCAACCGCGAGGGTTCCAGCGCCTCCCCGCCGAAGATCACGGCCTCCAGGCTGAGATGCACGGCGGATCCGGCCAGGGCACTGTCGGCGGATTGCAGCGCATAGAACGCCGACGGTGTCTGGCTCAACACCGTGACCTGCTGCTCGGCGAGCAAGGCATGGAACTCGTCCGGTGCGCGGGTCACCGATTCGGGAACCACGACCAGCCGCCCGCCGTGCAGCAAGGCACCGAAGATCTCCCACACCGAAAAGTCGAACGCCAGTGAATGGCACTGGGTCCACACCTGCTCCCCCGACAAGGGCAGGCGGGTATCGATCGCATTCAGCAAGCGCGTCACGTTGCGATGTGGGATGGCCACCCCCTTGGGCACACCGGTGGTGCCCGAGGTGTAGATCAGGTAGGCGACGTCATCGGGTTGCGGCTCCGCCGCCAACGTGGCAACGGTGGGTGAGGCAGGAGTCGATGCCTGGTCCGCACTGACATCGATCACCGTCACACCGCGGCCGTCGAGGCGGTCGGCCAGGTCCGCGGTCGTCACGGCCGCCACTGGGGCGGCATCGGCGAGAACGAACTCCAGCCGCACATCGGGCACCGCCGGGTCGATGGGAACATATGCCGCACCGGTTTTCAGTATTCCGAGGATCGCCACGATCGCCTCGGTCGATCGCGAGAACAGCACGGCCACCCGCTGCCCCGGACGCACTTCGTGCTCGATGAGCCGATGCGCCAACCGATCTGCCGCCGCGTCGAGCTCCTCGTACGTCAGTGAACTGCCGGCGCAACTGAGGGCCACCGCGGCCGGATCACGCGACACCTGGGCCGCGAACAACGCCGGAATCGAGGCGCCGGTGAACGGCTGGGTCAGTGCGTCACGGTTGCCCCACTGCTCCAATTCGTCGAGTTCATCGTCGTCGTCGAGGTCCATCGACGACAATCGCCGGTTGGCGTCGGCGGTCACGAGGGCTGGTCCTTCCCGGTCATGGCCTCGAGCGCTCGCCGGAACCGCCCGACGATCTTGGTGATGCGCTGTGTGGTGAACACTGCGGTGTCGAACTCGACACGCAGAACGAATTCGGCGCCGGGCATCGCTTGCAGGGTCAGCGGATAATGGTTGTACTCGCGGCCGGTCACGTCGGTGATGGCCAGCCCGTCGGCCATCGATGACACTGCGGTCTCCACGGGGTAGTTCTGGTAGACGAACAGCGTGTCGAACAACTGCTCGTGGCCGACGGCTCGATGAATCTCGCTGAGGGCCAGGTGCTGGTGGTCGAGTGTGTCACTGTGCCGGCGTTGCAGGGTGTCGAGCAGATCGGCGATGGTGGTCTCCGGGTTGATGGTGGCGCGGACCGGCACGGTGTTGATCAGCAGGCCGATCATCGACTCTGCACCCGCCACATCGGCCGAACGGCTCGACACCGCAACGCCGAAGGTGACATCGTGCTGTCCGGTCAGCCACATGAGCACTTGCGCCCAGGCCGCCTGGAGCACCGTGTTGACCGTGGTGTGTTGCGACCGGGCCAGCTCGTGCACGGCCCGGGTGGTGTCGGCGGTCAGGCGGAAGGTGTCGGTGGCACGGGCTCCGGGCCTCGCCCCGGCGTTGGGAGCGACCAGAGTCGGAGTGGTGAAGCCGTCCAACATGTCACGCCAGGCGGTGCGCGCGGCATCGACGTCTCGATCTGCCAACCACGTCACGAATCTGCGATACGTCCCGGCAGCGGGCAGCCGCTGTCGGTGATAGCCGGCGAAGATCTCCTGCAACAGGATCGGCAACGACCAACCGTCGAGGACGATGTGGTGGTACGTCATGACGAACCGGTGTTCGTCGGCCCCGGACCGGATCAGTGCGGCGCGGAACGCCGGCTGGTGGATCAGGTCGCATACCGCGGAACGTTCGGCCGCGCAGAGCCGTTGCAGTTGCTCTGCCCCGGATACGTCGAGGTATTGCCAGGGCACGCGCGGCTCGAGCGGGATGATCTGTACGGGGTCACCGAATCGCTTGTCGAAGCGGGCGGCCAGGTTGGGGTGGCGGCGGACCACGTGCTGTACCGCCTCGCGCAACCGGTCGGCATCCAGCGGCCCGGTGACGGTGACGTCGAGCTGCATGGCATAGACATTGTCGTCATTACCACGAGTGGTGTTGGCTTGGAACAGGAGACCGCTTTGTAAGGGCGTCAGCGGCAGTATGTCGGCGACCCGGTGATCCTGGCTCAGCTCGTCGATCTGATGCTGGGTGAGCTGGGTGGGGATGATGTCCGACGGGGTCAGGCCACCGCCCCCGCTGCGCACGTGCGCGCAGATGCCGGTCAGAGCATCGAACCACAGCCGCGAAAGCCGGCGGACCTGGCTCTCGTCCAGCACCGAGGGAGCCCATGTCCACGATGCGTAAAGGCTTGGGCCGGAATCGGTTTCGACGGTGCTCGCGTTGAGTTCCACGGTATGCCCGAGCGGCATGGGGATGGCTGCGGCGGCAGCGGAGACGGCGGCTCCCTCCCGATCGACCTGCCAGAGCCCGGCGACAGCCTCGGCATCCCCCGACCCGGTTGCGCCCAGCCGGCCGAGGTAGTTGAACGCGATGGTCGGGTCGGCCCCACGGAGTTCGACGTCGGGATTGAGGTAGCGCAACAATCCGTAGGTCATTCCGTCGGGAAGGCCGCGAAGCTGTTCCTTGACCGCCTTGATCACGTCGCCGAGTGCCGCATCGCCGGCCACGACCGCAGACCAGCTCAACCCGTTGAGATGCCGGCCGACATTCAATGCCATCGGATATTTGGTGGTGAACCACCCCACCGTCCGGGACAGATCGATGTTCCGGTCGCCGAGCCCGTCCAGTTCCTCACTACGGCCGTGCCCTTCCACATCGACGACGACGGGCAGGGTGACCTCCAGGAACTCCGTCAACGCCAACCCGTAGGCGATCAGCAGAATGTCCTGTACCCCGGCATGAAACGCCGCCGGGGCCGCACCGAGAAGGACGCGCGTGGTCGCGACATCCAGAGTTGCGGTGAGGTGACCGGCGGTGGCGTATGTGTCCGCCTCTGGTCGCACCGCCGGCAGTGCGGACGGATGTGCCAGCACCCGGCGCCAGTGGTCGGCCTGCTCCACCACGGTGGAGGTGCGCGCGTGCTGATCGAGCAGGTTCGACCACTGTACGAAAGACGTTCCGACCATGGGCAATTCCGCCGGCCTGCCCTGGCAGAGCTGGGCCCAGGCGATGTTGAGGTCTTCGAGCAGGATCCGCCATGACACCGCATCGACGGCCAGGTGGTGGACGATCAAGACCAACTGGCCGGTGGTTGTCACCCACAGTGCGCTGACCATCTGTCCGGTAGCCGGGTTCAGCCGCGCGCGGGCCGCTGCCAACGCCTGCTCGGACATCACGTCCAACGACTCCAGATCTGCTTGTGCAGAGCCTGTCTCGGGTATCAGCAGCGACCAATGTCCGTCATCGTCCTGTGCTGCCCGCAGCCGCAGTGTCGGGTGCCGATCGAGCAGCGCGTTCAAGATGGTCTGGACATCGGATTCGGTGACTCCTGCGGGAGCTTGGACCACCACCGTCTGGTTGAACTGATCGACAGGTCCACCGGCCCGGTGAACGTCTTCCAGCCACCGCATGATCGGCGTCGCCCTTGGTGCACCGACTCCCTTGTCGGCCGGGCCGGCGTTTTCTCCGGCCACTTCGACCACTTGGGCCAGCCGGGCGACGGTCTGCTCGACGAAAATGTCACGGGGCCTGCACATCACACCGCAAGCCCTGGCCCGGGCCACCACCTGCATGGACAGGATGCTGTCGCCACCGAAATCGAAGAACGAATCGTCGACTCCGACCCGCTCCAGCCCGAGCACCTGGGCGTAGATGTCGGTCAGAACAGCTTCGACGGGAGTCCCCGGTGCGCGATACCGATCGGCGTCCTGGTAGTCCGGGGTCGGCAACGCGTGCGTGTCGAGTTTGCCGTTCACGGTCAACGGCAACGCGTCAATGACCACGATCGCCGACGGCACCAGGTAGGCAGGCAGGCTCTCGGCCAAGACGTTTCGCGCTTCGGTCGGATCCACGGACCCGCCCGTCACTTCGGTGACATAACCGACCAGACGTTTGATTCCCGGTTGGTCCTCCCGAGCGATCGCCACTGCTTGTGCCACTCCGGCCACACCACCCAATGCGGCCTGGACCTCCCCGAGTTCGATGCGGTAACCCCGAATCTTGATCTGGTCGTCAGCGCGGCCCAGATACTCCAGTTGGCCGTCGGCACGCCAGCTCACCAGATCACCGGTGCGGTACATCCGAGCTGCCGGGCGGTCCGGGTCGCTGAACGGGCAGGCCACAAACCGTGCTGCGGTGAGCCCCGACCGGCCGAGGTACCCGCACGCCACACCGTCACCGGCCACATACAGTTCGCCGACCACCCCGGGTGGCACCGGATGCAACCACTCATCCAGGACGAACAGCGCGGCGGTGGGTACCGGGGCACCGATCGGGGCCGCCCCGGTCCCAGGCCGCAACGGTGCACTCATCGAGGCGTACACCGTGATCTCGGTGGGGCCATAGGCGTTGATCACCACGCGCCCGGGCGCCCATCGATCGACCACCTCACCGGGACATGCCTCACCGCCGAGCAGGAGGGTCACCGACTCCAGGCCCTGTGGGGACAATGCCCCGGCGGCGGAGGGAGTCTGAGTCAGGACGTTGACCCCTTCACCGACCAGGAGGGCATGGAAATCGTCCGGTGAACTCACCACCGACTCGGGCACCACCACCAGGCGGGCGCCGCCCAACAGCGCGGCCCAGATCTCCCACACCGAGAAATCGAAAGCATACGAGTGACATTGGGTCCAGACCTGCTCGTCGGGCAGGTTCGCAGGCGTGGACCGGGCCAGGTGGCCCAGGTTGTGGTGGGTGACGGCCACACCTTTGGGAACGCCGGTCGTGCCCGAGGTGTAGATCAGATAGGCGATGTCCCCGGGCGCGGGGTACGGCAGCGCCGTGCCCGGTTGGTCGGCAGCCGCTGCCGCGGTGATGTCGATGACCTGGACGGGATGTCCGCGCAACCGGCCGGCCAGGGCGGTGGTGGTGATCGCGGAGACCGGCGCGGCATCGGTCAGCATGAACGCGATACGGGCTGGAGGCAGCGCCGGGTCGATGGCGAGGTAGGCGGCCCCCGTCTTCAGCACCGCCAGCATCGCGACGATCGCCTCGGCGGAGCGCTCCAAGAACACCGCCACGTTGTGGCCTGGGCCGGCGCCGTGACTGATCAGCAAGTGCGCCAGCCGGTTTGCGGCCTCGTCGAGGCCTCGGTAGGTGAGTGAGCGGCCGTCGTCGCTCACCGCGACGGCCTCTGGGTGGCGGGCGACCCGGAGGTTGAACAGCTCGGGGACCGACACGGGGATCGAGGGCGGCACCGGCCCGGTCAGCGCCGCCCGGTTGCCGATCGTGTCGAGGTGCGCGTGCTCACGGGCGTCGAGGAGATCGATGGCGGACAGACGCCCGTCGGTGTCGGCGGTCATTGCCGACAACACGAGCTCGAACCGCTTGATCACCGATTCGATGGTGGCAGCGTCGAACACATCGGTGCGGAACTCCACCGTGCCGGTGATACCGGCGGGAGCACCGGTCGGGGTCCGCCGCTCGGCCAGGGAGAAACTCAAATCCATCCGGGCGGTGTGAGTGTCCGCCGGCATCTGGCTGATCTCGAGATCGCCGAGCACCGGTGCGGCACCGGACTGTCCGGGAACGTTCTGCCAGCCCAGTGCCACCTGGACGAGAGGGTGATGGGTCAGGGACCGGGTCGGGTTGAGCCGCTCGACGAGCACCTCGAACGGCACATCCTGATGCTCGTAGGCGGCCAGGCTGCGGGCGCGGACCTGGGCCAAGAGCTCGGCGACGGTGGGATCACCGGACAGATCCGCCCGTAGTACCAGGGTGTTGACGAAGAATCCGATCAGGTCGTCGAGCGCCGGGTCGCGGCGGCCGGCGATCGGGAAGCCCACGGCCACATCGGAACTGCCGCTGAGCCTGGACAGCACGGTCAGCAGGGCGGCCTGCACCACCATGAAGCTGGTGGCGTTGTGCTCACGGGCCACCAGGGCGATCTGTTGCTGCAGTTCGACGGACCAGTCCAAGGTAACCGTGGCGCCGCGTTGATCGGCCGCCGGCGGGTACGGCCGGTCGGTGGGCAGCGCGAGCCGCTCCGGCATGCCGGCCAGCGCGTCCTGCCAATACCTCACCTGCGCGGCGATACGACTGTGACGGTCGCCGAAGTCACCGAACTGCGCGCGTTGCCACAGTGTGTAATCCACGTATTGGACGGCCAGGTCGGCCCATGCCGGGGCCTGCCCCGCGCTTCGACTGGCGTAGGCCACCCCGAGATCAGCCATCAGCGGCGTGATCGACCAGGCATCGGCGGCGATATGGTGCACCACCGCGGCCAGCACGTGCTCATCGGCGGCGATCCGGAACACCGTTGCCCGTAGGGAAATCTCGGCGGCCAGATCGAACACGTGACGAGCCGCCTCGCAGATCGACTGGTGCAACTGGGGCGTCGACCACCCGGTGGCATCGACGACGTCCATGCGGAATCCCGCGTCCTCGACTGGTATGACGCACTGCCGTGGGATCCCGGCGTCGGCCGGGAACACTGTCCGCAGACTCTCGTGGCGGGCCACCACGTCGGCCAGCGCCTGCCCCAACGCGTCGACGTCCAACGCCCCGTGCATCCGCAGTGCGGTCGCCATGTTGTACACCGGTGAGGGGCCTTGCAATTGGTCCAGGAACCACAGCCGCGTCTGCGCGAATGACAATGGAACGACGGCAGGCCGCGCTCCGGCCACCAGGGGATCCAGTCGCGACCCTTCCCCACCGATGCACGGCGCCAATTGCGCCACCGTGGGCGCCTCGAACACGACCCGCACGGCGAGGCCGGTATCCAGGGCGGCGTTGATCGAGGAGACGAGACGCATCGCCGAGAGCGAATCCCCGCCGAGATCGAAGAACGAATCGTCGACCCCGACCCGTTCCACGCCCAGCACAGCGGCGTAGATCCCGGCCAGGATCTCCTCGGTGAGGCTGCTCGGGGCGCGGTAACGGTCGATGTCCTGATAGTCAGGTGCCGGCAGCGCGCGGGTGTTCAGTTTGCCGTTGGCGGTCAATGGCAGTGTCGGCAAGGCGATCACCGCGGCCGGCACCATGTAGGTCGGAAGTTGCTCGGCCAGTTGAGTGCGCAATTTGGCCGGATCCGCGGTCCCGGTCACGTAGCCCACGAGCCGCGTGTCGCCGGGCCGGTCCGCCCGAGCGATCACCGCCGCCTGGTCGACGCCGTCCAGCCCGGCCAGGATCGCCTGGATCTCGCCGAGCTCGATGCGGTAGCCACGGATCTTGACCTGTTCATCGGCGCGCCCCACGTAGTGCAGCTGCCCATCGGCGTCCCAGTACACCAGGTCCCCGGTGCGGTACATCCGTTGTCCGACAGCACCGCTGCTGCCGAACGGGCAGGCCACAAACCGCGAAGCGGTCAGACCCGACCGACCCAGATACCCGACACCCACGCCGCGCCCGGCCACATACAACTCACCGACCACACCCCGCGGCACCTGGCGCAGCGACCCGTCCAGGACGAACAGCGCTGCACCCGGTACCGGCGCGCCGATCGACGGCGCCTCGGTTCCCGCGGCCAAAGGTGCGGTCCTGGAGGCACATATCGTGGTTTCGGTCGGACCGTAGGCGTTGACCATCACCCGCCCCGCGGCCCAGCGCTCCACCAAGTCGGCCGGGCATACCTCACCAGCCACCAACAACGACACCGCCGCCAAGCGCTCGGGTGACAGCAGCGCCACCGCGGAAGGGGTCTGGCTCAACACATCGACCCGCTCGGCAACGAGCAACGTCTGCAGGTCTTCTGGTGACCGGGCCGTCGACTCGGGCACGACCACCAGCCGCCCGCCGTGCAAGAGCGCGCCCCAGATCTCCTCGACCGAGGCATCGAACGCATAGGAATGCCATTGCGTCCACGTCTGTCCCGCCAGGAAGGTGTCGGTCGACCCCAACAGCTCGGTCACGTTGCGGTGGGCGATCGCGACTCCCTTGGGCACACCGGTGGTTCCCGAGGTGTAGACGACATAGGCGATGTCGTCGGCAGTCGGTACCCGTGAGGAGGGACCCGAAATACCGTCGGGAGCCGGGGTGGCGGCGTCCGCCGCATCGCTGAGATCGATGAGCGGCAGGTCGTACCCGGTCAATCGACCAGCCAGCCCGGCGGTGACGATCGCGACGGCGGGATCGGCATCGGTGAGCATGAATTCGATTCGCGCATCGGGCAGAACGGGATCGATCGGCAGATAGGCCGCCCCTGCCTTGAGCACCGCCAACATCGAAACGACGGCTTCGGCGGATCGTTCGGCCAGCAACGCCACGCAGTCACCCGCACGCACACCGGACGCGATCAATCTGTGCGCCAATCGATCGGCGGCCAGGTCCAGTTCCCGATACGTCATGGCGCGGCCGGCGCAGCTGATCGCCACGGTCTCGGGCGCACGGGCCACCTGTCGGGAAAACACGGCCGGAACCGATTCCGGGGTCGTGGCCGCGGCGAGCACCGCCCGGTTACCCCACCGGTCCAACTCGGCGCGTTCTACCGCGTCGAGCACGTCGATCGTCGACAGCCGCTTGGTCGGGTCGGCAATCATCACCGCCAAGACCCGTTGCCACCGTGCGAGCAGCGTCTTGATGCTGTCGGCGTCGAACACGTCGGTGCGGAATTCCACCGCGCCGCTGATACCGGCGGGCTCACCGGTTTCGGTCCAGCGCTCCCCGAGGGAGAATGTCACGTCCATGCGGGAGGTCTGGGTGTCCACCGGCATCGGCGTCACGTCCAGGTCCCCCAGCCTCAGGCCGTCGGCGGCCCCGGTGTCCTGCCACGGCAGGTTCTGCCAGGCCAGAGCCACCTGCACCAGCGGGTGGTGGGCCAGGCTGCGCGTCGGGTTGAGCCGCTCGACCAGGACTTCGAACGGCACATCCTGATGCTCGTAGGCGGCCAGGCTGCGGGTGCGTACCTGGGCCAGAAGCTCCGCCACGGTCGGGTCACCGGACAGGTCGACGCGTAGTACCAGATTGTTGACGAAGAAGCCGACCAGTTCCTCGAGTGCGGCGTCACGCCGGCCCGCGATCGGGAAGCCAACGGCCACATCGGTACTCGCGCTCAGCCTGGAAAGCACCGTCAGCAGCGCGGCTTGCACCACCATGAAAGTGGTCACGCCGTGCTCACCGGCCATCGCGGCGACCTGCTGCTGCAACTGCGCGGGCCACTCCACCGTCACGGTGGCACCACGCTGATCTGCCACCGGCGGGTACGGACGATCGGTGGGCAGCGTCAGACGGTCGGGTAGCCCGGCCAACGCGTCTTCCCAGTAGGCCAACTGCACGGCGATCGGGCTGTCGCTGTCGGCGATGTCCCCGAGGCGGGTGCGTTGCCACAGCGTGTAATCGGCGTACTGCACTGCCAACGGCGCCCAAGCGGGCGCGTGCCCCGCACGCCGGGCGTCGTAGGCAAGATTGAGATCACGCACCAGCGGCGTCAACGACCAACCGTCGGCGGCGATATGGTGCACCACCGCAACGAGCACATGTTCGACCTCGCTGACCCGGAAGAGCTTGGCCCGCATGGGTATCTCGGTGGAAAGGTCGAAGCTGTACCGGACGGTGGCCTCGATCGCCTCGTCCATGGCCGAAGCCGGCCAGCCGGTGGCGTCCACGACCTCCCAGCCGAAATCGACATCCTCGACGGGGGTCACCGCCTGTCTGGGTGTCCCGGCCGGCGAAACGAACACGGTGCGCAGGCTTTCGTGACGGCCGATCACGTCCGCCAGGGCTTCGCCCATGGCGTCGGCGTCGAGCCGGCCGTGCAGTCGCAGACCGACCGGCATGTTGTACACCGGTGACGGACCGTGCAATTGGTCGACGAACCACAGCCGATTCTGAGCGAACGACAGCGGAATCACGTCGGGACGTGCACCGGCCACCAACGGTTCACCGGGCTCGGCACGCTCACCGACACACCGGGCCAGTGCGGCGACGGTGGGTGCCTCGAACACGGTCCGTACCGAAAGCTCGGTACCCAGAACGGCGTTGACGGCCGAGACCAGACGCATCGTCGAGACGGAATCGCCGCCCAGATCGAAGAACGAGTCATCGGCGCCGACCCGTTCCACGCCGAGCACGCGAGCGTAGATCTCGGCCAGCGTCTCCTGGTCCGGACCTGCCGGTGCGCGGTAATGACCGACGTCCCGGTAGTCCGGCGCCGGTAGCGCCCGGGTATCGAGCTTGCCGTTCACCGTCACCGGTAGCGCCGGCAGGCTCACCACCGACGTGGGAACCATGTAGCCGGGCAGCCGTTCGGCAAGCAGCGCACGTGCCGTGATCGGGTCGGCGGTGCCGGTGATGTAGCCCACGAGCCGTTTGTCACCAGGTTGGTCTTCACGCGCGATCACCGCGGCCTGTTCGACGCCGTCCAGCGCGGCGAGGGCCGACTGGATCTCGCCGAGTTCGATGCGGTAGCCACGGATCTTGACCTGCTCGTCAGCGCGGCCGAAGTACTCCAACTGCCCGTCGGTGCGCCAGCAGACGAGATCGCCCGTGCGATACATGCGGGTACCGGGTTCCCCGAACGGGCAGGCCATGAACCGCGACGCGGTCAGCCCGGCCCGGCGCCAGTACCCGATGCCGACGCCCGCGCCGGCCAGATACAACTCGCCGACCACGCCCGCGGGCACCGGACGCAGCCACTCGTCCAACACGAAGAATGCCGCCCATGCTGTCGGCGCCCCGATCGGCGGCGCCCCGGATCCGGCGTCCAGTGGGGTGCTGGCACACAACCACATCGTGGTCTCGGTCGGTCCGTAGACGTTGACCATCACCCGGCCGGGCGCCCACCGATCCACCAATTCGGGTGGGCACGGCTCCGCACCGATCACCAGTGCGGTGGATTCCAGGCCCTCCACCGACAGCACTCCGGCAGCCGACGGCGTCTGCGTCAGCACGGTGACCTGCTCACGAAGCAGCAAGGCGTGGAAGTCATCCGGAGACCGGGTCACCGCATCGGGCACCACCACGAGCCGGCCGCCGTGTAGCAGCGCACCCCAGATCTCCCACACCGAGAAGTCGAAGGCATAGGAGTGGAACTGCGTCCACACCTGCCCCGGCGTGAGCGGTACCCCGATCTGCAACGAGTCGAAGAGCTGGGCCACATTGCGCTGGGTGACCGCCACCCCCTTGGGCTGCCCCGTGGTACCCGAGGTGTAGATGACGTGGGCCATGTCGTCAGGTGCCGGGGGCGCCAACGGCGCGCCGTTCTGGGTCGCGATGACGCGATCCGCCACATCGACGATCGTCAGGGCGTGGCCCCGGAACCGGTCGGCCAGGGCGGCGGTGGTGACCGCCGCCATCGGGGCCGCGTCGGTGAGCATGAACTCGACGCGGGCTTCGGGCAGTGCCGGGTCGATCGGCAGATAGGCCGCGCCGGTCTTGAGTACCGCCAAGATCGCCACGATCGCCTCGGCCGAACGCCCGAACATCAACGCCACCCGCTCGCCGGGTCCGGCCCCGCGACCGATGAGCAGGCGCGCCAACCGATTTGCGGACTCGTCGAGCTGCCGGTACGTCAACGAGGTGTCCCCGCAGACCACCGCCACGGCCTCCGGTGCCCGCGTCACCTGGGCGGCGAACAATTCCGGCACCGACACCGGCTGCGGAAGGCCGCTGAGAACGGCCCGATTGCCCCACTGCGCAAGCTGGGTGCGTTCGGTCTCGTCGAGGAGGTTCACCGCAGACAGCGCCCGGCAAGGATCGGCGGTCATCGCCTCCACCACCGCCTCGACCCGGTTGGTCAGGATGTCGATGGCCGCGGCGTCGAAGACCGTGGTGTCGTATTCAAGACGCAGACGCAGTTGGGCACCGGGGATGGCTTGCATCGTAAGCGGATAGTCGGTGGACTCGTGGCTGGTGTACTCGGTGATCTCCAACCCGTCACCGGCGGCTGACAGGGCGCTGCTGTCCACCGGGTAGTTCTCGAACACGAACAGGGTGTCGAACAGGCGGTCATGGCCGGTGACGCGGTGAATATCGCTGAGCGAGAGATGCTGATGCTCAAGGGTTTCGGCGTGCTGACGTTGCAGCGTGCCGAGCAGGTCGACGGCGGTGGTCGCGGCCGTGATGTCCACGCGCACCGGCACGGTGTTGATCAGCAACCCCACCATGGTCTCGGCGCCCGCCACCTCGGCCGGCCGGCCCGAAACCACGGTGCCGAAGGCGATGTCGCGTTGGCCGGTCAGTGAGTTCAGCAGCAGCGCCCAGGCGGCCTGCAGCACGATGTTCATCGTGGTGCTGCGTGCGCGCGCCAGTTCGGTGAGCGCCCGGGTCGTGTGTGCCGACAACCGATGCGTCCGCACACCGCGCGGGCCGGGGGCCGGTTTGTGTGCGGGACCGACGAGGGTGGGAGTGTCGAAACCGTCGAGCACCGCACGCCAGGCCGCGTGGGCGGCGGCGACGTCGCGTTCGGACAGCCAGGTGATGAAGTTGCGATACGGCGTGGCGGCCGGCAGTCGCCGCCCGTGATACCCGGCGAAGATCTCCTGTAGCAGGATGGGCAGTGACCACCCATCGAGCACGATGTGGTGGTTGGTGAGCACGACGTGGTGCTGATCTGTTGCGGTGCGGATCGCCGCCACCCGGAAGGCCGGCGGGTTGGTCAGGTCGCAGACCGCGGTACGTTCCTGGGCACACACCTGCCGGATCTGCTCTTCGGTTGTGGGCCCGTCGAGTTCGACGTATCGCCATCCGGCCGCGGGGTCGGCCGGGATGATCTGTACCGGCGCGTCGAACTGGTCGCAGAATCGCGCCGCCAGATGCGGATGACGGACGGCCACTGCCTGTACGGCTTCGGCCAGTCGATCCGCATCGAGTGCGCCGCTGACGGTGATGTCCAACTGCACCACATACAGGTCCTCGGGCCCGTGCGTGGTGCTGCTGTGAAAAATCAGGCCCTGTTGTAATGCCGTCAACGGCAAGATGTCCGCGATCCGATGTTGCCGCGCCAACTCGTCGATCTGGTGCTGGTCCAGTCGGGCGGGCGCGATGTCCGACGGGGTCAATCCGCCGCCGCCGTTTCGCACGTGTGCACACAGACCGGTCAGTGCGTCGAGCCACAGTTGGCTCAGCCGGCTGATCTGTTCCTCGTCGAGTGCCGAGCGTGCCCAGGTCCAGTTGGCGTGCAGGCGCGGTCCGGTATCGGTGTCGACGGTGCCGGTGTCGAGCGCGACGGTATGCGTCAACGACATGGGTGTTGCGACCGCCGCTCGGGTCGCCGACGAACTGTCCGGCGAGAGCCGCCACAAACCATCGTTTGTCTCGGCTGACCCGGCACCGAGACGGCCCAGATAGTTGAATCCGATTGTCGGCTCGGCGGCTTCGAGATCGACATCGGCGTTCAGGTAGCGCAGGAGACCGTAGGTCAACGGTGACGGCAGGGCGCGGAGCTGCTCCTTGGCCGCTTTGACCACCCTGCCCGATGCCACATCGCCGGTCGTCACCTGGGACCAGGCCGACCCGCCGGCGTGGTCGTAGATGTCCCGGTCGTCAAAGTCAAGAGCCACCGGGTACTTGGTGGTGAACCACCCGAGCGTCCGGGACAAGTCGATGTCAGTGGCGAGTTCCTCGTGCCGGCCGTGGCCCTCGACGTCGATGCCGACCCGGGTCCCGGGTCTACCCAGTACCCCGCAGAATTCGGCCACCGCAAGTGCCAACGCGATCAACAGGATGTCCTGCGCCCCGGCGTGGAACGCCGCAGGCACCTCCTCGATGAGCATACGAGTGGTCGTGGCGTCCAACGAGACCGTCAGCTGCCCGGCGTTGTCGTAGGTGTCCTCGTCCGGCCGGGGCGCCGGCAGCAGTGCCGTGGCGGTGAGTGCCTGTCGCCACGCCTCGGTGTGGGCGACGACCTCCGGGCGATCGGCGTGAGCGGTGAGACGTTCAGCCCACCGAGCGAACGACGTCCCGGTCGGCGGCAGTGCCACCGGCCGGCCGGCGCGGTGCTGAACCCAAGCGACGTTGAGGTCGTCCAACACAATTCGCCACGACACCCCGTCGACGGCCAGGTGATGACCGATCAACACCAGCTGGTTCGCAGACGTCACCCACAGCGCCCTCAGCATCACCCCGGCCGCCGGGTTCAGGCGCGTGCGCGCCGCCACGAGAGCATCGTCGGTCAGTGTGTCAACCGCTTCCAGACACGTTCTGGCATCGACGGTGCCGGGCGCCGCCGCGGTCAACGTCCAGCCGTCGAGGCCGTCTGTCAGCCGCACGCGCAGCATGGCATGTCGATCGAGCAACGCCTGCAGCATGATTACGGCGTCTGCCTCGCCGGCCTCGACCGGCGCCTGCACCACCAGCGCCTGATTGAACTCGTCCACCGGGCCACCGGTGCTGTGCACCTCGTGCAACCAGCGGATGATCGGGGTGGCCAGGACGGGTCCGACACCGTCATCGACCGGGCGGGATACGTCCTCGGCCGCGGCGACCACGCGCGCCAACCGGGCAGGCGTCTGCTCGACGAATATGTCTCGTGGTCGACACACCAGGCCGGCCGCCCGGGCACGAGACACCACCTGCATGGACAGGATGCTGTCGCCGCCCAGGTCGAAGAAGGAATCGTCGACGCCCACCCGCTCCAGGCCCAGCACCTGGGCATAGATAGCCGTGAGAATTTCTTCGACAGCATCCGCCGGCGCCCGGTAACCGCCATGTGCCGAGCCGTAGTCGGGGGCGGGCAGCGCTCGGGTGTCGAGCTTTCCGTTGACAGTCAACGGAAGTACGTCGAGCCGCACCACGGCGGCGGGCACCAGGTACGCCGGCAGGCACTCGGCCAGTTGGACGCGGACTGTTGCCGGATCGGCAGTGCCGGTGACATAGCCGACAAGCCGCTTGTCGCCGCGACGGTCCTCGCGCGCGATCACCGCAGCGTGGTCCACGCCGTCCACCGCGGCGAGAGCTGACTGGATCTCGCCGAGTTCGATGCGGTATCCACGAACCTTGACCTGCTCGTCGGCACGGCCCAGGTAGTTCAGCTGACCGTCCGGTCGCCAGGACACCAGATCCCCGGTGCGGTACATGCGCGTGGCCGGCTCCCCCGCCGCGCCGAACGGACAGGCCACAAACCGAGCGGACGTCAACGCACTCCGGCCCCGATAACCGTATGCCACACCGGCACCCGCCACATACAGCTCGCCGACCACTCCGACCGGCACCGGACGCAACCATTCGTCGAGTACGAAGAGCGCCGCACCGGGCACCGGCGATCCGATCGGCACGCCCCGGCCGGACTCGAGGGGTGCACTGATCGCGACGCACATCGTGGTCTCGGTGGGACCGTAGGCGTTGACCATCACTCGTCCGGGAGCCCAACGGTCCACCACCTCAGGCGGACAGGCCTCGCCGACCACCACCAGCGTCGCCGACTCCAAGCCCTCACGCGGCAACGCCGCCATTGCCGAGGGAGTTTGGGTCAGCACGTCGACGTGTTCGCGAACCAGCAGAGCATGGAAGTCCAGGGGCGAGACCGCGACGTCTTCGGGTACCACCACGACCCGCCCGCCTCGGAGCAGAGCGCCGAAGATCTCCCACACCGAGACGTCGAATGCCAGGGAATGGCATTGGGGCCACACGCCGGGGCGTGGTAGCCCGGCATCGAGCGTCTCCAGTAGCTGGGTGACGTTGTGATGTGTGACGGCAACGCCTTTGGGGGTGCCCGTCGTGCCCGAGGTGTAGATCAGATATGCCACATCGTCGGTGTTCGGGGACGCAAGCGAACCGGATCGGCCGCATGCCGCGCGGGGCTGGTCGTCGGCCACGTCGACGATCACGAGGTCGTGGGGCTGTAGGCGTTCGACGAGATCTGTGGTGGTGACCGCGGCGATCGGTCGTGCGTCGCCGAGTACGAACTTCAGCCGGGCCGCGGGCACCGCCGGGTCGATCGGGACGTAGGCGGCGCCGGTCTTCAATACCGCCAGGATCGCCACGATCGCCTCGGCAGAGCGGTTGAACAGCACTGCGACACACTGACCTGGAGCAGCTCCGTGCCCTATCAGCAACTGCGCCAACCGGTCCGCCGCATCATCGAGTTCCCGATAGGTCCAGGACCGTTCGCCGCTGGTGAGGGCGATCGCTTCGGGTGTCCGAGTCACATGGTGGGCGAACAACCCGCTCACCGTCACCGGCCGCGGTGCCGGAGAGGTCAGCGCCGCGTGGTTGCCGATCACCGCGAGGTGGGCCTGCTCATCACCATCGAGCAGATCCAGCGAAGAGAGACGTAGCGTCGGATCGGTGGTCATGATGGTCAGGATTCGGCGCAACCGAGCCATCATCGTCGCGATGCTGTCCGGGTCGAACACATCGGACCGGAACTCCACGGTGCCACCGATCCCCGCCGGCTCTCCGGTTGCGGTTCGGCGCTCACCCAGCGACAGATTCACATCCATCCTGGCCGTGTAGGTGTCAACGGGCACGGGGAGTGCGCGCAGATCCGCGAATGTCAGTTCGGTTGTGGAATCGATGATCTGGTGGGTGGCACCGTTCTGCCATGCCAGTGCCACCTGCACCAGAGGGTGGTGAGACAGCGTCCGGGTCGGGTTCAGTTGGTCGACGAGCACCTCGAACGGTACGTCCTGATGCTCATAGGCACCCAGGCTGCGCGCCCGTACCCGGTCGAGTACTTCAGCGATCGTGGGATTACCGGCCAGGTCCACCCGCAGCACCAGGGTGTTGACGAAGAACCCCACCAGGTCATCCAGGGCTGGGTCAGTACGGCCGGCGACCGGGAAGCCCACCGCCACGTCAGTACTCGCGCTCAGCCTGGACAGCACTATCAGCAGGGCCGCTTGTACCACCATGAAACTGGTCGCATCGTGCTCGCGGGCGACGCGGGAGATCTGCTCGTGCAATTCGACCGGCCACTGGACTGCCATGGTGGCGCCGCGCAGATCGGCCAGCTGCGGGTACGGCCGGTCGGTCGGCAGTGCCACCCGTTCGGGCATGCCTGCCAACGTCTCCCGCCAGTATTCGACCTGTTTGGCGATGCGGCTTCCACTGTCTCGAACATCACCCAACTGAGCGCGCTGCCACAGTGTGTAATCGACGTATTGCACAGGCAGATCGGACCAGGCTGGATGCTGCCCGGTGCTGCGGTCGGCATAGGCCGCTGCCAGGTCGGCCACCAGAGGGTTGATCGACCAGCCGTCGGCGGCGATGTGATGCACCACGGTGGTGAGCACATGCTCGCCGTCGTCGACCCGGAAAAGCACAACCCGCAGCGGAATTTCGGCACACAGATCAAACCTGTACGCCGCCGCGTCGCTGACCGCAGCATGAAGCTCGTCAGCCGTCCAGCCGGCGGCGTCGACGACAACCCAGCTGATTTCGACACTGCCCGGGTCGATCACCAGCTGGTGCGGCACGCCGTCTTGTGCGGCGAACAGGGTTCGCAGGCTCTCGTGACGGGTCACCACGTCGGCGAACGCGTCCGCCAACGCATCGACATCAAGCGGACCGTAGAGCCGGAATGCCGCGGCCATGTTGTAAACCGCTGACGTGCCGTGTGATTGGTCGCCATGGAATTGATCGAGGTACCACAGCCGGGACTGAGCGAACGACAACGGAATCACCGCGGGCCGCTCCGCTGTGGTCAACGGCTCCGTGGCCGGCCCGCCAGGACGGACCTGCGACGCCAATTGCGACACGGTAGGTGCCTCGAACAGCTGGCGCACGGTGATGCCGGCGTCGAGTGCGTTGTTGACGGTGGCGACCAGACGCATCGCCGACAGCGAATCCCCGCCCAACTCGAAGAACGAATCATCGATGCCGACGCGCTCGTGGCCGAGGACCCGGGCATAAATGTCCGCCACGATCTCCTCGACCGGGTTGCCCGCGGCACGGTAGCGGTCGGTGTCGACGAACTCCGGTGCCGGAAGGGCGCGCCGGTCGAGTTTCCCGTTGACCGTCAGCGGGACGGTGTCGATCACGACGACGGCGGCGGGGACCATGTAACTGGGCAGCCGATCGGCCAGCTGCTGTCGAACCCGGTCCGGATCGGCGGTACCCGTGATGTATCCCACCAGACGCACGCCGGCCGCAACCTCGCGAGCGATCACCACGGCTTGGGTGACCCCCTCCAGAACGGCCAAGGCCGCTTGGATTTCCCCCAACTCGATGCGGTACCCGCGGATCTTGACCTGCTCGTCGGCGCGCCCCAGATACTGCAACTGACCGTCGGTCCCCCACCGAACCAGGTCACCGGTGCGATACATCCGCCGTCCTATGGCACCGAACGGGCAGGCCACGAACCGTGATGACGTCAGGCCGGCCCGACGCCAATAGCCCACGCCCACACCGCGTCCGGCGATGTACAGCTCGCCGACGGTGCCCGGCGGCACCGGTCGTAACCAGGCGTCGAGCACGAACAACGCGACCCCGGCCACCGGTGCGCCGATCGGCACGATCGGTGTGCCGGCCAGTGGCGCGGTCATCGATGCGTACACCGTGGCTTCGGTCGGACCGTAGGCGTTAATCACCGCTCGGGCGGGGGCCCAGCGCTCAACCAGCTCCGACGGACAGGCCTCACCGGCGACCACCAGCACCATCGAGTCCAGACTGGGCGGGATCATCATGCCCGCCGCCGACGGGGTCTGGCTCAATACGCTCACCTGTTCGGTGACCAGCAACTGATGGAATTCGTCGGGCGATGCGGCGACGGATTCGGGCACGACGACCAGTCGCGCACCGTGTAGCAGCGCTCCGAAGATTTCCCACACGGAGACGTCGAAACTGTATGAGTGCCACTGGGTCCACACCTGTCCAGGGCCCGATGACACGTCGTCGTTCAGGGCACCGAAGAGCCCGGGCACGTTACGGTGCGCGATGGCAACGCCTTTCGGCGTACCGGTGGTGCCCGAGGTGTAGATGAGGTAGGCGATGTCGGTGGGTGCCGGACCTGGTAGCGCGGTATGGGGCTGATCCTGCGCCTCACAGTCGTCGATGTCGATGACGGGCAGATCGCACCCCGCCAGACACGATCGGTGTGCAGCGGTGGTGACCGCGAGGATCGGTGCCGCATCGGCCACCATGAATTCGATGCGTGCCGACGGAAGCGCCGGGTCGAGGGGTACGTACGCGGCGCCGGTCTTCAGTACGGCGAGGATGGCCACGAGGGCCTCGGTGGAACGGGTGAACAGTACCGCCACGACCTCGCCAGGGCCTGCGCCCTGACCGGACAGTACGTGCGCCAACCTGGTTGCAGCTCGGTCGAGTTCGTGGTACGTCATCGAGCGGCCGCTGCAGGTCACCGCGACCGCGTCGGGTGTGCGTGCCACCTGCGCGGCGAACAACGCCGGGATTGTCTGCGCCGGTTCGGATTCGGCCAAGACCCTGCGGTGGCTCCATTCGTCCAGCCGGGCGTGGTCCGCCTCGCCGATCAGATCGATCGCCGACAACGGCCGCCGCGGATCCGTGGTCATCGCGGACAACACCGTTGTCAACCGCTCGATCAAAGCCTTGACGGCAGGCAGATCGAAGACGCCGGTGTCGTATTCGACCCGTAGCCCCATCTCGTCCCCCGGCAGAACCTGGACCGCAAGGGGATAGTGGTTAGATTCGTGAAACTGCAGTTCCGCCACTGTGAGGCCGTCGGCACCCAACGGGGCGGTGATGTCGATCGGGTAGTTCTCGAAGACCAGGAGTGTGTCGAACAGCTTGTCGTGGCCGGTGATTCGGTGGAGGTCGGCGAGCGCCAGATGCTGGTGCTCGAGGGTGTCGTTGTGACCATTCTGGAGTTGGCGCAGCAGATCGATCGTGGTGGTCGCCGGTGTGAAGCCGGCCCGCACCGGCACGGTATTGATCAGCAGCCCGACGATCGAATCGGCGCCGGCCACCTCGGCCGGGCGCCCCGAGACCGTTGTACCGAACGCGATGTCCGGCCGACCGGTGAGCCGACACACCAGTTGCGCGTAAGCCGCCTGCAGGACGACGTTGGCAGTGGTGCGTTGTGACCGGGCCAGCTCGCCGATCGCGTGCGTGAGCGACGTTGGTAGTCGGAAGGACTCGATACCGCGCTGGGCTTGCCCTCCCCGGTCTCCTGGGGCCACCAGTGTTGGGGAGTCGAAGCCCGCGAACAGGTGACGCCAGGCCGCATGGGCGGCGGCCGTGTCCCGTTCGACGAGCCAGGTGATGAAGCTGCGGAACGAGGGTGGCGCAGGCAACCGCCGTCCCTGGTAGACCGCGAAGATCTCCTGCAGCAGGATCGGCATCGACCAGCCATCGAGCACGATGTGGTGTGCGGTGAGGATCAGCCGATGCCGATCGGCGGCCAACCGCAGCAGCGCGCCCCGGAAGCCGGGCTGATCACCAAGCGCGCATACCGCGCTCCGTTCCGCGGCGCAGATGCGGTCGATCTGCTCGTCTATGCCGACACCGTCGGAATCCAGCTCGAGGTACCACCACGGCGCCACCGGATCGCTCGGAATGATCTGCACCGGTTGGACGAACTGGTCGCAGAACCGTGCCAGGAGGTGCGGATGGCGCTTCACCACAGTGTGTACCGCGTCGCACAACCTGCGCTGGTCGAGGGGGCCGCTCAACGTGATGTCCAACTGCATCGCGTACACACCGCCGGGGCCCTGTGCCACGCCGGCATGGAACAGCAATCCTTGTTGCAGCGGGGTCAACGGCAGGATGTCGGCGACGCGGTATTGGCGGCTCAGCTCATCGATCTGGCTCTGTCGGAGTTCGGTGGGGGCGATGTCCGATGGCGTCAACCCGCCCCCGCCGGTGTGGACGTGCGCGCAGATGCCGGCCAGCGCCTCGAACCACAACCGGCTGAGGTCATTGATCTGAGCATGGTCGATCGCCGAGCGTGCCCAGGTCCAGTTGGCGCTCAGCGCCGGCCCGCAGTCGGTGTCGACGGTGACGGCGTTGAGTTCGACGGTATGCCCCAGCGGGGTGGGCACTGCACCGGCAGAGCGCGTCACCGCGGATTCTTCTGCGCAGATCCGCCACGCCGCCTCGCGATTCTTGTCGACGGTTCCACCCAGTCGGCCGAGATAGTTGAATGCGACTGCCGGATCGGCGTTGTGGAGGTCGATGTCGGGGTTGAGGTAGCGCAGCAGTCCGTAGGTGAGGCCGTCGGGTTGGTTGCGGAGTTGTTCTTTGGCGTCTTTGATGACGGTGCCGAGGGCGGGGTCGCCGGCGATGACTTGTGTCCAGCGCAGGCCGCCTGGTGTCAGGGCGACGGGGTATTTGGCGGTGAACCAGCCGATCGTGCGTGACAGGTCGACGTCACCGCCGAGTTCGTCGTCACGTCCGTGGCCCTCGACGTCGATGGTGATCGGGGCGCCTGTGCTGCGCGTGAACTCGGCGAGCGCCAGCGCGAAAGCGATCAGCAAAATGTCCTGTGTCCCAGCGTGAAACGCCGCGGGCACCTCGCCGAGCAACCTGCGGGTGGTCTCGGTGTCCAGCGACGCCGAGAACTGCCCGGCTGTCTGGTAGGTGTCCACGGCCGGCTCGGGCGTCGGCAACGCGGGCGGGTTGGCGGTGATGCGTCGCCATGCCTCGGTGTGGTGGATGACGTCGGGGTGGCGCGCGCTCTGGTGGAGGAGTTCGGCCCAGCGGGGGAAGGAGGTGGTGGTGGGTGGGAGTTGGATGGGTTGGTCGGCGTG
>NZ_MBEQ01000073.1 GCF_001954135.1 Mycobacterium sp. GA-1841
GCCGAAGAACGCCACCTGCGCGCCGAAATCAACAACGCCCTCGACGTCGAACGCCAATACCAAATCTGGCTCACCGAAGAATACGGACCACCACCCCCGTTCTGAGAGGATCGTCAGCATGAGCATGCCGTGGTGGGAGAAGTACATCGGCCTGCCGATGTTGTTGCTGCACGACAAGGTCTACAAGGCCACCGACGGCCGGATCGGGCATCGCATCCCCGGTGGTCCGGTGACCTTGATCCTGCACACCGTGGGCGCCAAGACCGGTATGCATCGCGCCAGCTCGCTCGCCTATGCCCGGGACGGCGACGATTACCTGGTTGTGGCGTCGAAGGGTGGTGAGCCGACGGCCCCGGGTTGGTACCACAATCTCAAGGCCAATCCTCGGGCGGAAATCAACGTCGGCCCCAAGCGGTTCGCCGTCACCGCCAAGCCCGTGCTCCCAGGCGATGCCGATTATCCGAGGCTGTGGCGGATCGTCAACGACATGCCGGGGAACAAGAATCGCTACATCGGGTATCAAAAGCGTACGACGCGACCCATCCCGGTGATCGTGTTGACGCCCGACCTCACTGTCCGGTGAGCTTCAAAGCCGAAGCGGGACATAGCTTGACGGCTTCGCGGGCATGGTCGATCTCGTCGTCGGGAACCTCGTCGACAAGCACCTCGACGATACCGTCGTCGTCCTGATCGAAGATCACCTCGGAGACCATCACGCAGTTCCCCGACGCGATGCAGGCGTCATGATCTGCTTCTACCCTCATGGCTTCACCACGTTACCGCCAACGATTTCAACCCGTAGATGAAGTGAAAAGACCGGTAGGCGACATCCTCGAACGGTTCGGCCAATGCCAGGTTCGGGAAGCGCTGCAGCAGGGCCGGCAGGGCGATCCGCATCTCCATGCGGGCCAGTGGCGCGCCGAGGCAATGGTGTACGCCGTGTCCGAAGGCCAGATGCCCAGGGGCGCCGCGGCGGATGTCGAGCACGTCGGGATCCTGGATGAAGTCCGGGTCACGGTTTCCCGCAGGAAGTGAGGCAAACACCAACTCGCCCGCGGGGATTCGCACCCCGGCGATCTCGACGTCGGTGGTGGTGAAGCGGGGGATCGCGTTCTGCACGATGGACAGCCACCGCAGCAGTTCCTCGACGGCGGGGCCGGTGGCATCCGGATCATCGCGGACCGCGGCGAGCTGCTCGGGGTGGCGCAGTAGTGCCAGCACGCCCAGACCCAGCATGTTCGACGTGGTTTCGTGGCCGGCGAGCAGCAGTAGCCCGGCGATGCCGACGAGTTCGTCGTCGGACAATTCGGCGCCGTGCTCGCGCACCAACATGCCGAGGATGTCCTCGCCCGGACTGCGGCGGGCCCGCCCCACCAGCTCCCGCATGTAGTCGCGCCCCTGACGTTGCAGGGCAAAGCGTTCCGCGATCGGCAGAGACAGATCGAGTTGACGTGCCGAACGGTGCTGGAAGCCCTCCCGGTCGGTGTAGGGCACCCCGAGCAGTTCGCAGATCACGAGTGAGGGAATGGGTAACGCGAAGTCGGCCACCAGATCGGCAGGCGGTCCCGCGGCGGCCATGGCGTCCAGCTGTGCGTCGACGATCTCCACGATGTGGGGTTCCAGCCGCTTCATCCTGCGGATGGTGAACTCGGCGGTGAGCATGCGGCGCAATCGCTGGTGTTCGGGTGGGTCGAGGCCGAGAAGGTTGCCGGCCCGGGCGCTGGCCAGTTCTTCCTCGGACATCACGGGCGCGCCGGGCAGCGCGAAACCGGGTGGTCTGCCGTTGGAGAACCGTTCGTGGTCCGACAGCATCGCCTTGACGTCTTCGTGGCGGGTGACCAGGTAGACGCGGTTGCCGAAGGAGCTGATGACGGCGCGGACACCATCCGTCTCGCGGATCTCGCGCAGGTCAGGGGTGGGATCGAAGGCATTGCGCCGCATGTGTACTGGCGGCAGCGTCGTCGGCCCACTCATGCCACGACGTTACCGGTCGGCGTGCAGCCCCGGCCACCAGATCTTCGGGCCGATCAAGGTGAACAGCGCCGGGATGATCACCGTCCGAACCACGAAGGTGTCCAGCAAGATGCCCAACCCGACGATGATGCCCAGTTGGGTCAGGACGATCAGCGGTAGCACTCCCAGCACGCAGAACACTGCCGCGAGCACCACGCCGGCGCTGGTGATCACCGCGCCGGTGGCAGAAACCGCGCGCACGATGCCCTGCCGGGTGCCGAACTCAGGTGTCTCCTCACGGGCGCGGGTGACCAGGAAGATCGTGTAATCAACCCCGAGCGCCACCAGGAACAGGAACGCGAACAGCGGGGTGCTGTTGTCCAGGGCCGGGAAGCCGAACACGTGCACGCTGGCCCAGCCGCCCAGGCCGATCGCGGCCAGGGCGCTCAGCACCGTGACACCGACCAATACCAGTGGCGCCAACGCCGAGCGCAGTAGCAGGTAGAGCACGGCCAACACCACCGCCAGGATCGCGGGAATCACCACCAGCCGGTCACGCTGTGCGGCCGAGGCTGTGTCCCTGGCCTGCGCGTCCGCCCCGCCCACCAGTGCGGCAGGATCCGCAGTCCGTACCGAATCCCGTAGTGCGTCAATGGTTTCGAAGGCCTCGTCAGAGGCCGGTTCGGCTTTGAGCACCACCGACCACTGGCTCAGTCCGGTGGGGGACTGGCCGGCGGGTGTCGCCGAGACGACGCCGGGGGTATCGGTGATCGCCCGCTGCACCGCGCCCATGTGGGCGGTGGGGGCGATGACGCGGGTGGGGTCGGTCAGACCGCTCGGGAAGTGCGCGGCCAATGTCTCGTAGCCGCTCACGGATTCGGCCTGCACCCGGAACTGCTCGGTCTGGGTCAGGCCGATCGGGGTGGACAGCAGACCGGTGCACAGCACGGCAAGGCCGGCCAGCGCCACGACCGAAACCCGGGCGGGCTTGCGCGCCACCGAGTCCGCGATCCGGTGCCAGATGCCGCTTTCGGTCAGCGGCTGGGCGCCGACCTGCGGGATGAACGGCCAGAACAGCCGTTTGCCGCACAGGGCCAACAGTGGCGGCAGCACCACGAGGACGAAGATCGCCGCCACCACCAGACCCGACGCCGCCTGCAGTCCGAGGCTGCGGTTGCTCGGCGCGGAGGCGAACAGCAGGGTCAACAGGGCCAGCACCACGGTGGCGTTGCTGGCGACGATGGCCGGAGCGGCCGCGCGTACCGCCACCACCAGGGCCTCGCGATGACTTTCGGTCCGGCCGAGCTCTTCCCGATACCGCGAAATCAGCAGCAGCGCATAGTTGGTGCCCGCCCCGAAGACCAGCACGCTGGTGATGCCGGAGGTCGAACCGTCCGGGCTGAGCCCGAAACCCGATGCCACCGCGGTGCCCACGACCGCGCCGACCCGGTCGGCGAAGGCGATCACCAGGAGCGGGGCCAGCCACAGCACCGGCGAGCGGTACGTGACGATGAGTAGCAACGCCACCACGGTCGCGGTCACCGCGAGCAGCGTGATGTTCGCTCCGGCAAAGGAATTCGCGATGTCGGCGCCGAATGCCGGTCCGCCGGTGATCTCGGCTGTCAAACCGGGAGGCAGGCCGTCGGCGGTGCGGGTCCGTAAATCCTTGATGGCGTCGTTGAGCCCGAAGCCCGACAGGTCGGCCTTCATCGGAACGGTGGCGATCGCGGCCTTGCTGTCGTCGGAGACCACGACCGGCGGGCCCGGAACGTCGGTCAGCCGGTTGCGCGCATCAGCGACGGCGTCGACGTCGGCCATGGTGAGGGCACCGTCGTCGCTGCGGGTCACCACCAGAATCACCGGAACCTGGTCGCCGCCGGGGAACTCGGCACGCAGCGCGTCGGCCCGTGCCGATTCGGCGCTGGGCGGGACGGCCACGGGTGACTGGGAGGCGGCGTCGCCGCCACTCAACAGGCCCAGGGCGCCGCCGGAGAGGATCACGACCAACACAGCCAGCCACGCCAAGCGCTTAATCACGATTCAGTGTCGCCTCTTCCAAGTCGAGCCCATGCAAAACAGTACGCAGCACCTCGTCGTCGATGTGTCCGGCGTCGCGTTCGGCGATGAACGTGTCGCGTTCGGCGGCAAGCATTTCCAGGCGCAGTCGGCGGAATGCCGACGTCGGGCTCTCACCGATGTCGGCGTCGTCGCGGCCCAGCTGTTCCCAGGCGGTGTTGCGGCGTCGGGTGTTCCAGGCCCGCAACACGTCGGCGGCCCGTTGTGGCACGTCGGTGTCGGCAGATTCTTCGGCCAGCAATTCGTCGAGCCGCTCGGCGGCGGCCCGGGCCGCCTTGTCCTGCGCCGCGGCAGTGGCGATCGCATCGCTGTGCGCCTCGTCCCCCTGGGCGCCGAGGACGCGGATGAACCAGGGCAGCGTCAAACCATGCAGCAGCAGGGTTCCGACCACGACGACGAAGGTGAGGAACACCAACTGCGGGCGGCCGGGGAACGGTTCGCCGGCCAGCGTGGTGGCCGGGACGGCGAACGCGGCGGCCAACGACACGACGCCTCTCATACCCGCCCACGCCACGACGAACACCTGCGCGCGGGGTGGTGCGGATTCGTGGCGGCGGATCTGCTTGGACAACAGGCGGGGCAGGTAGGTGGTGGCGTACACCCACACCATCCGCACCCCGATCACCGTCGCGAGTACGGCTGCCGAGGAGATCGCGAGCGTGGCGGCCCGGATCCCGGCGAGTTCGCTGATCACCTTCGGCAGCTGCAGGCCGATCAACAGGAACGCGAACGATTCCAGGATCAGCTGCAGCGCCTTCCACACCGCCTTGTCCTGCAACCGGGTGGCGTAGCTGGCCTGCGTTTCGCGCTGCCCCAGCAATAGCGCGGCCACCACCACGGCGATCACGCCTGAGCCGTGGATCTCCTCGGCGATCAGGTAGATGAAAAACGGCGCCACCAGGCCGAGCGCGCTTTCGATCAGCGGATCGTCGAGCCGGGTGCGGATGAAGTGCACCACCATGCCGAGCACCCAGCCGACCACCACACCGCCGACCGCGGCCAGGGCGAAGGTGCTCAAACCGCTGCCCCAACTCGCCGCCGTCCCAATCGCAGCGCCGAGGGCCACCTTGTAGGCCGTCAGTGCGGTGGCGTCGTTGAGCAGGCTCTCCCCGCCCAGCAGCGTCATGGTGCGTCGGGGCAGGCCGAGTCGGCGTCCGACCGCCGTGGCCGATACCGCATCGGGCGGGGCGACGATCGCGCCGAGGGTCAGGGCTGCGGCGATGGTGAGTTCGGGGACGGTGTGGAAGGCGACGAGGCCGACGACGAAGGTGGTGACCAGTGGCAGAACCACCGCCAGGAATCCGACGGGTCGGATGTTGCGGCGCAGTGCCACGTAGCTGCTTTCCAGTCCCGCCGACCACAGCAGCGGCGGGAGGATGACGAACAACACGAGTTCGGGGTCCAGTTGGACGTCGTGGAAGCCGGGCAGCGCGCTGCCGGCCAGCCCGGCCACCACCAGCGCCAGCGGCGCAGAGACGTCGAATCGCCGAGCCACCGCGGCGAGCAGGATCGCGGCGACCAGTGCCGCCAAGAGCGAGGCACCCACGTTGTCAGCCCTCCTTCATGTGCGTGCTTATCCTTGATCAACATGTTGAGGAGATCACGTCGGCGTGAGCCGGACCCGGTTCCTCGCACCTGTGAGCATCTCGCCGCCGAGGTCGCCGAGCCGCAACCGCTGACCCCCGGCCGTTGCCAGGAATGCGAGGAAGACGGCGAGACCAACTGGGCGCATCTGCGCATGTGCATGACGTGCGGTCACGTCGGTTGTTGTGATTCAAGCCCGCATCAGCATGCCACCAAGCACTTTCACGCCAGCGGTCATCCGGTCATGCGCTCGGCGGAACCGGGGGAGAGTTGGCGTTGGTGCTATATCGACCATCGGGTCGGTTGACGATCTGGCAGGGTGGAGCGTGCGATGAGTGAACCGATAGAAGATGCACAGCCCGCCCGGGAGGCAACTGACCTGGCCGATGATCAGGTCCGCGGTGCCGAAGAGGCTGTACAAGAGGCTCGAGAAGAGGCTCCGGAAGAAATCAAGCCCGAGCCCGCGGCGACGGTGCTGCTGCTGGGTTCGGGAGAGCTGAGCCGTGAGCTCGCGCTGGCGTTCCAGCGTCTGGGCGGTGTCGTGGTGGCCGCGGATCGCTACTACGCCCCGGCGCACGGCGTCGCGGACCGGTCGGCGGTGATCAAGATGAACGATGCCGAGGAACTCACCGCACTGATCGAGCGGGAGAAGCCGCGCTACGTGGTCGCCGAGTCCGGCGTCATCGCCGCCGATGCGTTGGTCGCCGTCGCCGAACGGGGTGACAGCGAGGTGCTGCCGTCGCCGCGCAGCATCCGGCTGTCCCAGGACCGCGAGGGCCTGCGGCGGCTGGCGTCGGATGAGCTGGGCCTGCCCACGGTGCCGTTCTGGTTCGCCGGGTCGGTCGAGGAGTTGACCGCGGTGGCCGAGCATGCCGGCTTCCCGTTGGTGGTCAAGCCGGTCGTGGGTGCGCTGCGGGACGGCGAGTCGGTGCTGCTGCGGCCCGATGACGTCGAACCGGCGTGGCAGCGCGCGACCACCGCGGGCCACATCGCCCACAGTCGGGTGTTGGCCGAGTCGGTGGTCGAGGTCGAGTACGAGATCACGATGCTGACCGTGCGCACCACCGGACCGTCCGGTCCCGGGGTGCAGTTCTGTGAGCCGATCGGTCACCGTCAGGCCGGCACGGACGTGCTGGAGTCCTGGCAGCCCCAGCCGCTGACGCCGGCCGCGCTGGACGCCGCGAAGTCGATCGCCGCGCGGATCGTCAACTCGCTGGGCGGGCGCGGGGTGTTCGGGGTCGAGCTGCTGGTCGCCGGCGACGACGTCTACTTCTCCGACGTCCGGATCCGTCCGCACGACAGCGGCCTGGTGACATTGCGTTCGCAGCGGCTCTCGGAGTTCGAGATGCACGCCAGGGCGATCCTCGGCCTGCCGGTGGACACCATCATGATCTCCCCGGCGGCCGCCGAGGTGACCTACGGCGGGGCCGACGCCCAGGAGTTGCCGGCCGACATCAGCGGTGTCCTGGCCGATGCCCTGGCCACCTCGGAGAGTGACGTGCGATTGTTCGGGCATCCCGGTGAATCCGAGGCTCCGCGTCGTCTCGGGGTGGCGCTGGCCACCGCACCGGACGTGATCATCGCCCGCGACCGTGCCCGTCGGGCCGGCAGCGCGCTGCGCAAGCTGTGGTAACCCCTATGGCCGAAAACGGACAGGGGTCTGACGAACAACCAGTGGATCGGCCCACGATGGCGCCGTTCCTCGGTGCGCTGGCCGTCATTGTGTTCGCGGTGATCGTGGTGGTGTTGCTCAACACGTTCGGCAGCGACGGGCGTAGCGAGGAGCAGAAGGTGAGCCTCGCGGCGGTCGGCCAGAACGATGCGTTGCAGCGTGAGAACTTCGGCGAATATTCCGATTACACCTGCGTCGCCCAACGCGGCACCGAGGCGGATTTCATTGCCCGCCAGCGTGATTCGGTGGCCAAGCAGGGGGCAAGGTATGTCGACGACGTGACCGGGGTCCACGTCGAGGGGGACCGGGCCACCGCAACGGTCGTCTACCACTTCGACAAGGCGCCGGACACCAAGCTGGACACCGAGACGACGTTCGTGCGTGAGGACGGCCAATGGCGCGTCTGTTCGAGTATGGGAGACTCACGCCCGTGAGCTATGCAGGGGACATCACGCCTGAGGAGGCCTGGAAACTTCTGAGTGAGAACTCCGAGGCCGTGCTGGTGGACTGTCGCACCGATGCCGAATGGCGCTTCGTCGGCGTGCCGGATCTGTCGACCCTTGAGCGTGACGTGGTGTACGTGGAATGGAACCGGACCGACGGCAGCCACAACGATGGGTTCGTCGACGATCTTCAGGCCTCGGGTGTGACGCCGGGGGAGCGGCCGGTGGTCTTCCTGTGTCGCTCCGGCAATCGTTCGATCGGTGCTGCCGAGGCCGCCACCGCGGCCGGTATCTCGCCGGCGTACAACATTCTCGACGGATTCGAGGGCAATCTCGACGAGAACCGCCACCGTGGTGGGGCCGGCTGGAAAGCGGTCGGTTTGCCTTGGAAACAGTCATGAGCGACCCGAACAACGGGGTGCCGTCCGTCCGGATCCCGGCTGCCCTGCCCGAGGGCGTCAGCCAGGCCACCATCGGGGTGCGCGGCGGCCTGCTGCGCTCGGAGTTCGAGGAGACCGCCGAGGGTCTGTTTCTGACGTCGGGTTATGTCTACGAGTCCGCCGGTGCCGCGGAGAAGGCGTTCACCGGGGAGATCGACCGCTTCGTCTACTCGCGCTACGGCAACCCGACCATCGCGATGTTCGAGGAGCGGTTGCGCCTGATCGAGGGCGCTCCCGCGTGTTTTGCGACGGCCACGGGCATGGCTGCGGTGTTCACCGCGCTGGGCGCGTTGCTCGGCGCCGGTGACCGGTTGGTGGCCGCGCGCAGCTTGTTCGGGTCGTGCTTCGTGGTGTGCAGTGAGATTCTGCCGCGCTGGGGCGTGGAGACGGTGTTCGTCGACGGCGACGACCTCTCGCAGTGGGGAGAGGCGCTGTCGGTTCCGACGACGGCGGTGTTCTTCGAAACCCCGTCCAACCCGATGCAGTCACTCGTCGACATCGCCGCGGTGTCCGAGCTGGCGCACGCCGCCGGCGCAAAGGTGGTGCTGGACAACGTCTTTGCCACCCCGCTGTTGCAGCAGGGCATGCCGATGGGGGCCGATGTGGTGGTGTATTCGGGCACCAAACACATCGACGGGCAGGGCCGGGTGCTCGGCGGGGCGATCCTGGGCGACAAGGAGTACATCGACGGCCCGGTGCAGAAACTCATGCGCCACACCGGTCCGGCGATCAGCGCGTTCAACGCCTGGACGCTGCTGAAAGGCCTTGAGACGCTTGCTGTTCGGGTGGATTATGCGAACCGCTCGGCGCAGCAGATCGCGGAGTTCCTCGAAGAACATCCCTCGGTGAGCTGGGTGAAGTACCCGTTCCTGAAGTCGCATCCGCAGTACGAGCTGGCCCAGCGTCAGATGCGCGGTGGTGGCACTGTCATCACCTTCGAACTGGACGCGGAGACCGGTAAAGACCGCGCCTTCGAGGTGCTCGACAAGCTGCGCGTCGTCGACATCTCCAACAACCTCGGTGATGCCAAGACGCTGATCACCCACCCGGCCACCACCACCCACCGGGCCATGGGGCCCGAGGGGCGCGCCGCGATCGGGCTGGGCGACGGCGTGGTTCGTATCTCGATCGGGCTGGAAGGCACCGAAGATCTGATCGCCGATCTGGACCAGGCTTTGAGTTAGGCCTGTGTCCAAGAGCTCCGATGCGAAGAAGGCCCGCCGGAAGAAGCGGCAGGCCGGCCGTGACACGCGGTTCGTGCCGCAGGAGATGGTCGATCAATTGGCGGACATCCCCGATGCCGTGGTCGCCGACCTGGCCGAGTTCGACGAGCGAATCACCGCGCGCGGCTGGACCTTCGACGAGGAACAGTCCAACGACGACTACGCGGTGTGGTTCTACGAGCCGTCCGGAGCGCCGGTCGAGGACGGTCTGCCGGTGACCTCACTGTGGCTGGATGCGGCCGAGGACGGCGAGATCGTGCGGGTGGTGTTCGTCGGCAGTGTGGAGCGCTACGAGTTCACCCACGAGGAGCTGCGCGACGGTGCCCTCGAGGTGATCGAGGGCTACCGCCACGGCGCGCCGCTACCCGAGTTCGGTTAGTTCTTCCCGTCCGATTCGATGACGCCCTGCGCGGACCTGGCACGGTCCTCGTAGCTCTTGCGCTTGGCCTTGTCGAACTCAAGGAACACCCGGTCCAGGCCCAGGAGCTTGTTGAGCCTGCGCCGGCCCTTGGGGGGCAGCATCTGGGCGGCCTGGGCGGTGAAGCGCAGCGGCGGCGGCACCGACACGTGGGTCTTGGGCTTGTTCAGCGTCTTGACGATGGCCGCGGCGATGTCCTCGGGTTCGACCGGCTTCATCGCGCCGGTGGCCTTGGTGCCCGAGATCAGGTCGGTGTTGGTGAACGGAGGCATGATCACCGAGACGTTGACGCCGTGCGGGGCCATCTCGTCGGCCAGCGCGGTGGACAGCCCGACGACGGCGTACTTGGCGCCGACGTAGACCACCTGGCCCGGCAACGGGATGAGACCCGACAGCGACGCGATGTTGATGACGTGGCCGCTGCGACGTTTGACCATGTCCGGCAGGGCGAGTTGGCAGCCGGTCAGCACACCGTAGACGTTGACCTCGAGCGAGGACCGCACCGACTGGTCGGTTTCCTCCAGGAACGGTCCCACCGGCATGACGCCGGCGTTGTTGATCAGGACGTCGATGTGGCCGCCGCCGTCGGTACGGGCCTTGTCCAGGAACGTGGCGAACGATTCCCGGTCGGTGACATCGAGCGGGTAACCCGACACCTGACCCAGCTTGCTGAGATCGACGACGGCCGACTCCTGAAGCGCCACGTCACGGTCGCCGATGACGACGCGGGCACCCTGAGCGAGCAGCGCTTTTGCGGTAGCGAAGCCGATACCGCGCGCCGCGCCGGTGATCGCGATCGTCTTACCCCTGATGTTGTCCATGGCGGCGAACTTTACACGTGTCAAGTTTGGTGGGGAAGAGGGTGAGCGGGCCCGGGGATCACCCGCGGTCGTGATCCGGTCCTCGCTGGTGTCGAGGGTGGGCTCGGTACTCCACGGATTGTTTGCGCCGCACGGGCTTGTGCTTTCCAATCCAATATGCGGCGAGGTAAATGACTGCGAATGTGCCAACGGTAGTGACCGTCACGACTGCGAACTGTATTTTTTGACCACGAGCGATTCCATACCCCCAGCTTGCGTCACCGAGTCCAAGGACGATCGCGAAGAATACGATCACTATCACTGCGGCGCCTGCCATCCAGTCTTTGCCGCTACTTTCGAAAAATATTCGGACGTTAATTACCGCGATGAGCATGAGGATGGTCAGAACCCACCACATCTTTCGCGCGGTAAGTAGACCGCTGTACGCGTCTGGTGTGGGATCATCCGAGGTGTTGTTGGGCGCGTCTCCGGCGGATTCTGCGGGTTTGTCGTCAGGGTCCGGCTGGCGGTCGTCGGTATTGAGTGCGTATATCTTGCCGCGGATTTTGATGTACGGGGTGTATCCGTAGGCGGCCGCGATCATCGCTCCGAACATGCTTAGGGCTACGAGAAGGCCCTTATGTCCATCTGGATAAAACATGAGGAATGCAGCAACGGCCGCGACGCACGTGCTGCTCCAGTAGACGCGGCGTTGCGAGCTCCGACTGTGATCGAAGAATTGTTGGATCAGCGCCACAGCGACGGCCGCAAGGAAAATTGTCAGAAAGAAGTCTCGCATGCGCCTATTTACCCATCATCCAGTCAACGGCTTTTTCTCCCCAGATACCGCCCGCCATCGCGCCAAGAAGCCCGACGACGAGTGTGCCTTCTGGTCCAACTAATGTTCCCCAAGCCGCGCCGGCGGCCCACCCGCCGAGCATCGTGCCGCCCGTTCGGCCGCCCAATTGTGCGAGTTCTTCACCTGCGGGTGCACCGTTCAGAATATCGATTGCCGTGATTGCAGCATCGACGCCAGTGCCGATGGTGCCGAGTTTCGAACCGAAGCCCTTGAGAGCCTCAGCGTCCGCGTGCGACCATACCGGCGCCTTGCCCCAGTGTTCGCCGCTCGGCATTGCGCGGCCTTGAGCCTTGGCGCCTTCACCCAAGTTGCTGGCCTGGGTCGCAAGGCCTCCTGTCGCCTCTTTGATGACCTGGTCGGGAGACTTACCACCCTTGATCTCCTCGACGGCAGCCGCTGCTCCCTCCTGCGACACACCGAAGTGTTCCAGGTCGTTGGTGAATTGAGTGAGCACGCGCGCGCGTCCCTCGACCTCGAGGCGGTCCATGAGTCGCGTTGCGTCATCGGGGGTCATGAACCCTGGATGCGCGGCGAGCTGGCCGTTTTCGAGTGCGTGCTGCATGTCCAGCCTGGCCTGCGCGCGGGTGCGGGCATCCCCGCCGACAACGGTGTCCTTATGCAGCGGGCCAGTGAACTGTGACATTCGGTAATCATCGAGTCGCTCAGATGCCAAGCGGCGCGCTTTTTCCCCACCATGAACGGCGCTGTGGCTGTTTGGGTCGGTAATGGTGTTGTAGTCCCGCAACCGGGCTGCCGCGTCCTGTTCCTCGCGGGTCATATGGGTCGGCAACCCGGCTGTGGCCGGCGATGATGAGGTTCTGCCCTCAGATTGGGCCTGGTCAAGAAGGGCTTGGTCCTTCGCCCGCTGCCCAGACTGATCGTACTGCTGGGCAGTAGCAGAAGGATTGTCACTATTCTTCGAGCCAGTCGGAGTTCCGTCCCCTGACTCGGGCGGCGGAGTCCCGGTAGCGGTAGCAATTTCGCGGGCGAGGTCAGCGTCCACTAAATCGGCGTCTGCCAACACGGCTGCGATATCCGACTCCAAAGCCGCCACTTTCGATGCGACCTTTTCTGCAGCCTCCTTCGTCAAATGGCTGGTGTCGGGAGGGACCACTTGGTTCGTCGACTCATTGATCTCAACGGCAGGCTGCTCTGCGGCGTAGTCGAGGATGGCCTTGACCTTCCCGGAAATGTCCTCGGCGTCCTCCGCAGCATTCTCCATCCCGCCAGCCGCGTTACGGAGATTCTCAGCAGTGGCTTCGTGTTTTTGAGCTGTTCCCTCCATCGCTGTCCTGGCCGCGTCTCCCCCCTCGCCTTCCCATGTTGAGGCCGTGTTCAGCGAGCGGTAGAACTCAGCTGCCTTCGAGTGGTTACCGACAGCCTCGCGAGTTGCTTTGGCAAGGTCTCCGATTTCGGTGTGCCAGTCCTTGAGCTCGTTTAGCGGTAAAGCCATATTGCTCGCTCACAACTCGCGAGCTGGCGTCGCGGATCCTGTCAGTACTGTTTGAGTCGGTCTCCACGTATTGAATAGCAGCTGACCGATGTCCTTCGGCGTGTTTCGCGAAATGCTCGCCGAAACGGGCGCCGTCTGCCTCCCACTCTGCGAGCATGCCGGGCAACGCCGCACCGGCTAGGCCGGAACCCAATCGAGTCTGACTCGCTTGCCAATGTGTCGACTGGTGACCGTCGAGAAAATCGGCAGAATGCCCCTCTATTTTGTCAGCCGTCACTTGCAGCTCGGTGGGATCTACTTTCAGCGGTTCGTTTGATTTTGGCATTGCGCCCCCTCTAGCAACCTACCCAGCAAATGTTACCGGCTGGCCGGCGTCGGTCCGCACAGCAATTTTGGCTCGCGCCGGTGTGCTCTCGGTTACTTGATCTGCCTCTACGAGGTCGCGGCGCCAGCCGGCAGTGACCCCGACAGGCTTTCGATCACGCTGATCGTGGCTGGAATGACGCCCTCGGCTCGGCGTTGAACCCACCGTGGGTATAGAAACGGTGGTGATGTCCACCTCCGTGAATCGGCTGAGTTTCGTTGCGGTCGGCCTGGATGACCCGCTGGCCGCACCGCTGCTCGACGAGCTCGCGGCGGAGTATTCCGGGCGGTACGGCGGTACCGCCGAGCGCACGATGGCCTGGCTGACCACTGCGCCTGAGCAGTTCGCGGCACCTGGTGGTGGGCTGTTTGTCGGTCTGCTCGACGGCGTGCCGGTCACCGGCGGCGCGTTCACCCGGTACGACGCCGAGACCGCCGAACTCAAACGGATCTGGACCAGCAGTGAGCACCGGCAACGCGGATACGCCACGACACTGCTCGATCACCTGGAACGTGAGATCGCCGGGCGCGGGTATCGACGGGTCTATCTGACGACCGGTCACCTGCAACCCGAGGCCGAGGCCCTGTACGAAGCGGCGGGTTACACCCGGCTGAGTGCCCCGTTGCCGGCCGAAGGGGAGGACGCGGTGTTTCCGATCGCGTTCGAGAAGGACCTGGTGTGACGTCGGTCCCGCTCTCGATTCTCGACCTGGCCCCGATCAGTGCGGGCAGCGACGCCGCGACGGCGCTGCGCAACACCGTCGATCTGGCCCGGCACGCCGAACAATGGGGCTATCAACGGTATTGGGTGGCCGAGCATCACTTCGTGTCGGTGGCCAGCTCGTCGCCGGCGGTTCTGGTGGGGCAGATCGCCGCCGCCACCGAACGGATCAGGGTCGGCACCGCGGCCGTGCAACTCGGTCACACCACGGCGATTGCGGTGGTGGAGAGTTTCGGCACCTTGGCTGCCTTCCATCCCGACCGGATCGATCTGGGATTGGGCCGTTCCGGCCAGAAACGTGCCGAAGCCGTGCGCGACAAGCCACGTGCGCCGCGGACGCCGCGGGAATGGCACGAGATCGACGGTGTGGTGATCCCGGCGCCGTACGACATCAGTGCGCTGTTGCGTGATCCCCGCTTGCGATCCCGCATGGCGGTGTTGCAGCAACCCGAAGCGCTCACACCGGATTTCGAAGTTCAGGTGGATGACATCCTGGCCATGCTCACGGGCCGCTACGAGGTGGGCACGGTTGTCCCGGGCGCGGGCGCAGGCCTGATCCCGTGGGTGTTCGGCAGCAGCAAGGGGCAGAGTGCCCGGGTCGCCGCCGCGCGGGGGCTGCCGTTCGTGGCCAGCTACCACATCACCCCGGCGACCGCGCTGGAAGCAATCGAGGTGTACCGCAACGGCTTTACCCCGTCGGAGTATCTGTCGGAGCCGTACGTGGTGGTCTCGGCCGACGTGGTGGTGGCCGACGATGAGGCCACCGCACGGTATCTGGCCTCCAGCTACGGGCACTGGGTGTATTCGATCCGGGCCGGCGGCGGGGCGGCGCCGTATCCGGATCCGGCTGACGTGCAACCGTTGTCGGCCGAGCAGTCAGAGGTGGTCCGGGACCGGATTGCAACACAATTCGTCGGCGACCCGGATCAGGTGGTCACCCGCCTGGAGGCATTGCAACGACTCAGTGGGGCCGACGAACTCGTCGTCACGTCGGTGACGCATCGACACTCCGACCGGTTGCGCTCGCACCAGCTACTGGCGCAGCGATGGAGTCTTTAGCCGCTAGGCTGGCCCCGGAAGTTGTCGAATCCGCTAGGGGTGTATTTGCCGAGTCCGCAGGTCGTCGTGGGATCGCTGTTGCTGGCAGCGGCTGTGGTGGTGTTTGCGGCCGGTGTGGCGTTGCGGATCTTCATCGGCCGCCGGACGGAGTCGGCACAGTTACGACGGCGGATGCACGCCTTTCGGCGGACGAAGTTCGCCCGGGTGTTGTTCGGGTCGGTGTACGACGACGAGGTGTTCGACCCCGACGAACTCGACCAGATGGTCCTGATGCCGGCGATCGTGCTGGCCTGTGGACTGTGCCTGACCGGCTTTTTTCTCCTCGGCTACCGAATTCTGCAGAACTAGGCGTGGCGTCCCGCCGCCGCGGCGGCGGCATCGGCGATCGGACCCCGCCACACCGGGCCGTGCCCGGGCAGCATGACGTCGGCCTCGACTGCCGCCAAGGCCGTCAAACTTGCCAGGCAGCCGTCCTCGTCGTGGTTGAACAACGCCGGCAGCAGCGTCGGGCCGGTGTACGGCAGCAGCGGATGCCCGGTCACCAGGGCGTCGCCACTGACCAGCACCCCGTCGACGATGAACGAGCAGTGCCCGCCGGTGTGCCCCGGGGTCGGCACCGCCTCGGGCGTCCCGGGCAGGCCGGCGGCGATCTCGGCGGTCAGGGCCTGCGCGGTCGGGATGCCACCGTGGTTCAGGCCACCCTTGGCGGTGATCGTGGCCGCCCACTTGAGCCACCGGGGCTGCCAGATGTTGCGCACCACATCAGCGGGCGCGGCCTGCTCGAGATATTCACGTTTGGCGTGCCCGACTTCGCTGTCGTGGCAGAACACCGGTGTGCCATGGGTTTTCGCCAACCAGATGGCGGTGCCGAAATGGTCGACGTGAGCGTGGGTGAGCAGCACGGCGGCGATGTCGTCGACGGTGAACCCGAGTTCGCGCACCGAACCCAGCACGTCCTCGCGCTGGCCCGGGAACCCGGCGTCGATCAGCATGACTCGATTGCCGTCGGTCACCAGGGTCCAGTTGACCAGGTCGGTTTGCGCGAAGTGCACGTGATCGGTGATCGCGCTCAGGACGGCTGCCATGCCGCGAGTGTAGGCATAGGAGTAGAAACAGAAACGTGGCTGAACTCAAACTTGGTTATAAGGCATCGGCGGAGCAGTTCGCGCCCCGGGAACTGGTCGAGTTGGCGGTCGCCGCCGAAGCGGCCGGGATGGACAGTGCGACGGTCAGCGACCACTTCCAACCCTGGCGGCACGAGGGTGGGCACGCCCCGTTCTCGCTGGCCTGGATGACCGCGGTCGGTGAGCGTACCGAGCGGCTGGTGTTGGGGACATCGGTACTGACGCCGACGTTCCGCTACAACCCCGCGGTGATCGCGCAGGCCTTCGCCACGATGGGCTGTCTGTATCCGGGGCGGATCTTCCTCGGGGTGGGCACCGGGGAGTCGCTCAACGAGATCGCCACCGGTTATGCCGGCGAGTGGCCGGAGTTCAAGGAGCGCTTCGCCCGGTTGCGCGAGTCGGTCAAGCTCATGCGCGAGCTGTGGCTGGGCGACCGCGTCGATTTCGAGGGCGAGTACTACCACACCAAAGGTGCCTCGATCTACGACGTGCCCGAGGGTGGTATCCCGGTGTACATCGCCGCGGGTGGTCCGGTGGTGGCCAAGTACGCCGGGCGGGCCGGTGACGGGTTCATCTGCACCTCGGGCAAGGGCGCAGAGCTGTATCAGGACAAGCTCATCCCCGCGGTGAAAGAGGGCGCGGAGGCGGCCGGCCGCAATGCCGAGGACATCGACCGGATGATCGAGATCAAGATCTCGTATGACACCGATCCCGAGCTGGCGTTGGAGAACACCCGGTTCTGGGCGCCGCTGTCGCTGACGGCCGAGCAGAAGACCAGCATCCACGATCCGATCGAGATGGAGAAGGCCGCCGACGAGCTGCCGATCGAGCAGGTCGCCAAGCGTTGGATCGTGGCGTCGGATCCGGACGAGGCGGTGGAGAAGGTCGGCCAGTACGTGAAGTGGGGACTGAACCACCTGGTGTTCCACGCCCCGGGCCATGATCAGCGCCGGTTCCTGGACCTGTTCAAGAAGGACCTCGAGCCCCGCCTGCGCAAGCTAGGGTGATCAGGCGCTGTTGACTGATCGCTGTACCGCGCCGCCCGCATCCGGCTCACAGCGACGAGCCACGGCGCGGTCGGCGCGGAACAGGTCGTAGGCGTACTCGAACGGCCGGCCGTCGCCGTCGCGCGTGACGCGGGTGATGGCCAGCAGCGGTTTTCGCTGGGCGATGTCGAGCCAGTGCGCTTCGCGGGCGCTGGCGCTGACCACTTCGATGGTCTCGGTGGTGACCGCGGGCCTCAGGCCGTACCGCACCCGCACCAACTCGTAGAGCGAGCCGCCGAGCGGCTGCTCCAGCAGGTCCTCCATGTCGTGGGCGACGAAGCAGGAGAGGTCGACCGACAATGGAACCCCGTCAGCAAAGCGCAATCGGCGGATCGTGAAAATCTCCGTCCCCTCGGCGATTTCGAGCGCCTGCGCCTCGACCGCGGTGGCCGGTCGGCGATCGGTGGCCAGCACCCGGCTGGTGCTGGTGTGGCCACCGCTGTGCAGTCGTGCCGGCAGGCCGGCCAATTCCGCGGCATTGCGTTCGACGATGTCGGCGCGCACGAAAGTGCCACCCCCGCGACCGGTGCGACGTTCCAGCACACCGGCCTGACTCAACGGCAGTAGCGCGCTGCGCAGGGTCGAGCGGGACACGGCGAAGGACTCGGCCATCTCGCGTTCGGTGCCCAGTCGGGAGCCGGGCCGCAAGGTGCCCAGGGCCAGCATGGACAGGATTCGCCGGCGTACGTCCTCGGCGACCGGGCCGCCGGATGTCATGGACATGGCCCGAGTGTGGACCAAATCCGCCCGCCAGGGCAGACCAAAACGCCACGATTAACCCCACCGTTGCACGGCTCCCAGGTTCGAAACATCGCCGAAACAAAGCGCTTGACCCGCAACAAGTTTCGAGTTGCCCGCCATCCTGCCTGGGATGACAATGTGCTGCGTCGCACCACAACGCCGTCGTCGACGCCAAGAAATCAGACCAAATAGTGGTCCGAAAATCGTCCCTCAGTGAGGACCCGCAATGAGCGAGATCATCGATCCACCGGCGCCGTCCAACGCCGCCATCCAACGTCTCAAACCCAACGCCGTGGGCCTCGTCGGCGTGCTGTTCATGGCGGTCGCGACGGCCGCCCCCATCACGGCCATGGTCGGCAATGTGCCGATCGCGGTCGGCTTCGGCAACGGCGTCTATGCTCCGGCCGGATACTTCGTCGCCACGATCGTGCTGACCCTGTTCGCCATCGGTTATGCGGCGATGAGCAAGCACATCACGGCCACCGGGGCCTTCTACGGATACATCTCGCACGGCTTGGGGCGTGTCGTCGGCCTGGGCGCCGGGTTCTTGACGGCGTTGGCGTACATGGTGTTCGAGGCGTCGTTGATCGGCATCTTCTCGTTCTTCGGCAACGACCTGTTCAAATCGTTCTTCGGCGTCGACGTGCCGTGGATCATCTTCGCCGTGGTGATGCTGGCGGTGAACGCGGTGCTGACCTACTTCGACATCAACCTGGCCGCCAAGGTTCTGGCGGTGTTCCTGATCACCGAGATCGTCATGCTGGCCATGATGGCACTGTCGGTGGTGTTCACCGGCGGTGGCCCGCAGGGCTGGTCGTTGGGATCGCTCAACCCGCTCAACGGTTTTCAGAGCCTGTCCGGGGAAGTGGCCGGCGTCGACGGCAACATGATCGCTGTGGCCGGATCCGCCGGGGTCGGCCTGTTCTTCGCGTTCTGGTCGTGGGTGGGGTTCGAGTCCAGCGCCATGTACGGCGAGGAGTCGCGTAACCCCAAGAAGATCATCCCGATCGCGGTGATCTGCTCGGTCGTCGGCATCGGCGCGTTCTACGTTCTGGTGTCCTGGCTGGCCATCGTCGGCACCGGTCCGCAGAATGCCGTTGCGTTGGCTCAGGATTCGTCGACCGCGGGTGACATCTTCTTCAACCCGGTGCACCAGCATCTCGGGGAGTGGGCGGTCGATCTGTTCAAGTTCCTGTTGATGACCGGCTCGTTCGCCTGCGGGATGGCCTTTCACAACTGCGCGGCCCGCTATCTCTACGCGATCGGCCGGGAGAACGTCATCCCGGGCATGCGCAGGACCGTCGGCTCCACCCATCCGGTGCACGGATCGCCACATATCGCGGGATTCGTGCAGACCGGTTTCGCCACCGTGGTGGTGCTGTTCTTCGACCTCACCGGACGTGACCCCTATACCGGGTTGTACGGCCTGATGGCGTTGCTGGGCACCACGGCCATCATGATCGTGCAGGCGCTGGCGGCGTTCTCGGTGGTCTCGTACTTCCACGTGCAGAAGCGACACCCCGAGACCGCGAACTGGTTCACCACGCTGCTGGCCCCCGCGCTGGGCGGCATCGGCATGCTCTACGTCATCTATCTGCTCGCCCAGAACGCGTCGTTTGCCGCCGGTTCAGCCGCTTCGGACTGGATCTTCTCGTCGATCCCGTATGTTGTTGGCATCGCCGGGATCGGTGGTGTGCTGTGGGCGTTGTTCCTGAAATTCCGGGATCCGCAACGCTATTCCGATCTGGGCCGCACAGTGTTGGAGGAGGCGCACGAGCGCTGAGCGGGGGTACGGGTATGGGCTTTTCGAACACCGGCTTTTCGAACATCATGGACTCCAACAGCTACACCGGTCGGTCGGCCGATCCGGAGACCGAAAAGCTGATCGAGGCCCGCACCCGCCTCCTCGGGCCGGCGTACCGGCTGTTCTACGAACGGCCGGTACATCTGGTGCGCGGCAGCGGCAGTCACCTGTTCGACGCCGACGGCGTGCGTTATCTCGACGCGTACAACAACGTCGTCAGCGTCGGACACTGCCACCCGCGTGTGGTGGCGGCGATGACGCGTCAGGCCGAGACGCTCAACACCCACACCCGATATCTGCACGAGGGAATCCTCGACTATTCGCAGCGGCTACTGGACACCCTCGGCCTCGACCAGGTGATGTACGCGTGCACTGGATCCGAGGCCAACGACCTGGCCCTGCGGGTGGCCCAGAGGTACACCGGGGCGCGCGGCGTCATCGTCACCAGCGAGGCCTACCACGGCAATACCGAAGCGGTGACGGCAATTTCCCCGTCGATCGGGGGTGCCACGTCGATCGGTCCGCACGTGCGGACGGTGGCTGCCCGGCCGCTCGATGTCACTGCGGCGATCGCGGATCTGCAGGACTCGGGCCACGGGGTGAGCTGCCTGATCGTGGACACGATCTTCGCCTCCGACGGTATCTATCCCGATCCCTCGGCGCTGGCCCCGGCGGTCGCGGCGGTGCGGGCCGCCGGCGGGGTGTTCATCGCCGACGAGGTGCAACCCGGGTTCGGCCGCACCGGGGAGGCGATGTGGGGGTTCGTGCGCCACGGCGTGGTGCCCGATCTGGTCACCATGGGCAAGCCCATGGCCAACGGGCTGCCGGTGGCAGCGATGGCGGCCCGGGGCGAGGTGCTCGGGGCGTTCGCCCGCGAGGTGCCCTACTTCAACACCTTCGGCGGCAACCCGGTGTCCATGGCGGCGGCCGCGGCGGTGCTCGACGTCATCGAGGACGAGGAGCTGATGACCAACGCCGCCCGGGTCGGTACCGCGTTGCGTGCGGAGCTCACCCGCCTGACGGCCGACCATCCGCGCGTCGGAGAAGTTCGCGGGGCCGGGTTGTACGTCGGTGTCGAGATGGTGACGGACCGCGACAGCGCAGGCCCGGACCGGGCCGCGGCGCACGATCTGGTCAACGCGATGCGCGACCGCAAGGTGCTCATCTCGGTTTGCGGGGCGCAGGGCAGTGTGCTGAAGGTGAGACCGCCCCTGGTATTCTCTCTGTCGGATGTGGACTGGTTCTGCACCGAATTCGCCGATGCGCTGCGGGACCTACGCTGAGCAAAAGCAGAGCATCTGGCTGTCCAACCCCTGATGAGGGAAGCTGTATCAGTGCCAGAGGCAGTTGTCGCCACCGCGATCTATATTGCGTCGCCCGAGGGGGACACCGGTAAGTCGACCATTGCATTGGGGATTCTGCATCGCCTGGCCGCCACCGTCCCCAGGGTGGGCGTGTTCCGACCCATCACCCGCCTCGGCGAAGACCGCGACTACATCCTCGAACTGTTGCTGGCCGGCTCGACGGCCGGTCTGAGTTACGACGACTGCGTCGGGGTCAGCTACCAGCAGGTACACGAGGACCCGGACGCTGCGATCGCCGAGATCGTCGACCGGTTCCACCGGGTGGCCGAGCAGTGCGACGCCGTGCTGATCGTCGGCAGTGATTACACCGACATCGCCACACCCAGCGAGCTGAGCATGAACGCGCGCATCGCGGTGAATCTCGGGGCACCCGTCGTGCTGGCCGTCAAGGCTGCCGATCGCACGCCCGACGAGGTCGTACACGTGGTCGAGGTGTGCCTGGCCGAGCTGAACCACCAGCACGCCCACGCCGCGGCGGTGGTTGCCAACCGGTGCGATCCGGCGCAGCTGACCGCGGTCGCCGAGGCGCTCAAATCCCTCGGCCCGCCCGCGTACGTGCTGCCCGAGGAACCGTTGCTGGTGGCGCCGTCCGTTGCCGAACTTCAGGTTGCGGTCGACGGGACCCTGGTGGCCGGGGATCCTGAGCTGCTGCCCCGTGAGGCGCTGGGTGTGATGGTGGCCGGGATGACCGCCGAGCACTGCCTGGAGCGGCTGACCGAGGGCATCGCGGTGATCACCCCGGGGGATCGGTCCGACGTGGTCCTGGCCGTTGTGAGTGCCCATGCCGCAGAGGGCTTTCCGTCGCTGTCCTGCATCATCCTCAACGGTGGGCTCGAGCTGCACCCGGCGATCGCTGCGCTGGTCGAGGGACTCGGGCAACGGCTGCCGATCGTGGCCACCAAGTACGGCACCTTCGAAACCGCCAGTCGCGTCGCGGCTGCGCGCGGCCGGGTCACCGCGACATCGCAGCGCAAGATCGACACCGCGCTGGCGTTGATGGACAAACACGTCGACGTCAACGACCTGATCGCGCAGTTGAGCATCCCGATCCCGGCCGTCACCACCCCGCAGATGTTCACCTACCAACTGCTCGACCAGGCGCGCTCCGACCGCCGGCGCATCGTGCTGCCCGAAGGGACCGACGACCGCATCCTCAAGGCCGCGGGCCGGCTGCTGCAGCACGAGGTGGCCGATCTGACGATCCTCGGTGAGGAAGGGCAGATCCGTTCCCGGGCAGCAGAACTCGGCGTGGACATCGAGGCGGCCACCGTCCTGGACCCACGCACCAGTGAACTGTGCGACCAGTTCGCCGAGCAGTACGCCGAGCTGCGCCGCAAGAAGGGCGTGACGGTCGAGCAGGCGCGCGAGATCATCCACGACGTCTCGTATTTCGGCACCATGCTGGTGCACAACGAGATGGTGGACGGCATGGTCTCGGGTGCCGCGCACACCACCGCGCACACCGTGCGTCCGGCCTTCGAGATCATCAGGACGGCCGCCGGGATCTCCACGGTGTCCAGCATCTTCCTGATGTGCCTGGCCGATCGGGTGCTGGCCTACGGCGACTGTGCGATCGTGCCCGATCCGACCTCTGAGCAGCTCGCCGACATCGCGATCTCCTCGGCCCGCACCGCCGCGCAGTTCGGCATCGAACCGCGGGTGGCCATGCTCTCGTACTCGACCGGAACCTCGGGTACCGGCGCTGACGTCGACAAGGTCAGGGCGGCAACCGAATTGGTGCGGCAACGCGAACCCGACCTGCTGGTGGAAGGCCCGATCCAGTACGACGCCGCGGTGGAACCGTCGGTGGCCAAGACCAAGATGCCCGATTCCGCCGTGGCGGGGCGGGCCACCGTGCTGATCTTCCCCGACCTCAACACCGGCAACAACACCTACAAGGCCGTGCAGCGCAGCGCCGGCGCCATCGCGATCGGTCCGGTGCTGCAGGGCCTCAACAAGCCGGTCAACGATCTGTCCCGAGGAGCATTGGTGGAGGACATCGTCAACACCGTGGCGATCACCGCGATCCAGGCGCAGCGGTCATGACGCGCACGCCAGGAGCAGATGGTTCCACCGTGCTGGTGATCAACTCGGGGTCCTCATCCCTGAAATATGCTGTGGTGAAACCGGACTCGGGTGAGTTCCTGGCCGACGGCATCATCGAGCAGATCGGGTCGGCGCAGATGCCCGATCACGATGCCGCGCTACGGGCGGCACATGACACCCTGGCCGCCCAGGGGCTGCACCTCGACAGCCTGGGGTTGGTGGCCGTGGGACACCGGGTGGTGCACGGCGGCACCACGTTCTATCGGCCCACGGTGATCGATGACGCGCTGATGGCCAAGATCGAGGAGTTGTCCCCGCTGGCGCCGCTGCACAATCCGCCCGCCATCCTCGGCATCGAGGTGGCCCGCAAGTTGGTGCCGGACCTGCCGCACGTCGCGGTGTTCGACACCGCCTTCTTCCACAACCTGCCCGACGCGGCGGCGACCTACGCGATCGACCGCGAGGTGGCCGAACGCTGGGGGATCCGGCGCTATGGCTTCCACGGAACGTCGCACGAGTACGTCAGTCAGCAGGCTGCGGCGTTCCTGGACCGGCCCTATGACTCGCTGAATCAGATTGTGCTGCACCTGGGTAACGGTGCGTCGGCTTCGGCGATCTCCGGTGGCCGACCGGTGGACACCTCGATGGGGATGACGCCGATGGAGGGCCTGGTGATGGGTACCCGTAGCGGTGACATCGATCCGGGCGTGCTGACGTACCTGTGCCGCACCGCGGGAATGAACGTCGAAGAGGTCGACACGCTGCTCAACCGCCACTCGGGTGTGCGCGGTCTCGGCGGCGAGAACGACTTCCGTAAATTGCGTGCCCGGATCGAATCCGGTGATCAGCACGCGCAATTGGCCTATGACGTCTACATCCACCGGCTGCGCAAGTATGTCGGCGCCTATTTGGCGGTGCTTGGACGCACCGACGTGATCAGCTTCACCGCCGGCGTGGGGGAGAACGATGCAGCGGTGCGCCGCGATGCACTGGCCGGGCTGACCGGGCTGGGCCTCGAGATCGACGAGGCACTCAACACTGCGCCGTCACACGAGGCCCGGCGCATTTCGGTGCCGGGCTCGGCGGTGACGGTGCTGGTGGTCCCGACCAACGAGGAGCTGGCGATCGCCCGGGCGTGCGCCGACGCGGTCTGAGGGCCGCGCCGAACTCGGTTGCCTGTCAGGGCAACATCCGTACGTCTACTCGCGAAATGAACCAGGAGTGCGTGGTCTTGCTGTGCACTTCCATGTCGTTGGTCAGCGAGCCATCCCCCGTGTGTGCACCGGCTCGGATCTCGACCCACGTTCCAGCCGGCACGGGTCCATCGCTGACCATCGGGCTGGACTGCACGGATTGTCCTGGCCAGAAAGGAGTCTCGTCGCGAGAGGTCGACGTGTCCTTGTCGTGGTCCAGACGCGACTGGAAGCTGTACGACGGTGCACCGACGGTGGGGTACAGGACATGCGACATGAACGAGCTGGTCTGCGTCACGCCCGACCAGGACACACCCCACTCGTCGTATACCCGAAGGTGGTGCTCCGACTTGCCGCAGACCGCATTGATCGTCACCTCGATCAGACCCGTGAGCGGAGCGCGGTACCAGAACGAGATCTGAGTGTCGGAGTTCATCGATCCCGCGTCGAGATCGGTGGCGGCGTCATCGTCGAGGGTGACGACATTGCCGACATGACCCGCGGCTGCGTTCAGCAAATGGGAAGCGCCAACGCGGAAACCGCTCACCAAGCCCGCGCCATCGCCGTACTGCCATCCTGAAAAAGGTGGGCTGAAATGGGATACCTCGCGGCCGCTGGGCTTGGGCTTGGGCTTGACCGGCTTCGTCGTCCCCTGCCAGTCGGGTACAGAAAATCCGAACGGCATGGTGATTTCCCACTCGTTCCTGGTGTAGAGGTCGAATTGAGTGCGGTCGATGCCGCGGTCCTTGAGAAAACTGGTCAATTCCACCGCTCGCCCGGCCGCGGCTTCGTCGCGATCCAGTCTGCCGTGCGATGCCTGGCGGAGCGCATCCCTGTGCAGCAACGAACGCTTGAACTGCTGCAGCTCGAATGAGACTTCGGCCCCGAAGATCTCGACCATCCGGTGCTGTGTCGCCGCGTATTGCTCTGCCAGTACGCGTCGTCGGCCGGCGAGTTCCTCGGCTTGGCGCAACTCATGATCTCGGCTGAGCTCCAATGTGCGCGCGATGTCGGCCTGCGTGACATCGGGATGGAACGGGGCATGTGACGTACGTGGAAGGTCAACGGCCAGCTGGGTGCTCATGGGTAATCTCCTAGATTGACGTGAAGTCATCATCGGACGAGAGCGGCCCCGAAGTTCGAGTAGTGCGCTACGCCAATTGACCGCAAGGTCAGAACGTGCTCATCGGCCGCACGCTGTTGGCCAGGTCGATGAGGGCATAGCGGTGTGATTGCGTGGGCGCGACGCGGGCCAGTGCCCGAAGTGAGGCCTCCACACCCAGTTTGAGGCCGTGCTCGGTGAAGGGGAACCCGAGGATGTGGTTGCTGCTCGCCGAGTTGTCGGCCAGCCAGTCCATCGCGGTGCCCAGCACCAGGGCCCTGATCTGCAGCACCCGCGGTTCGGAATCGGGCAGCGCCTCGACCCGGCGGGCGGCGTCGCGGATGTTCTGCTCGGTGATCTCACCGCTGGACCGCCCCGACAGCAGGGTCACCGCGCTGGTCAACCGGGCCGTGGTGAAATGCCTTGAGGTGGGCGGAACCTGATCGAGGGTCTGGACCGCGTTGTCCCGCTGGCCGGCCACCGATTCGGCCCGCGCCAGGCCGAATCCGGCGGAGATCACGCCGTTGTCGGTGGCCCACACGGTGTTGTAGAACTTCAGCTCGTCCGCGGTGCCGGCCAGCTCGGCCGTCGCGGCCAGTGCCAGCTTCGGGGCCAGCTCGCCCGGCAGGGTGTCGAGCACCTCGGTGAAATGCTTTGTCGCCGAGGCGTAATCGGCCGACAGCATCTCGGCCACGGCTCGGAACCACACCAGCCGCCAGCTCCAGCCGGCCCGGAGCGCCAGGTCGTCGAGCTTGCGGGTGGCCTTGGCCACGTCGCCCAGGTCCAGCAGGGCGCGGGCCTCCATCAGCGGCAGCTCCACCGATTCGGACACGTCCACGCCTTCGGCGTCGATCGCGCCGTGCCGTGCCGCCCGCAACTGGTCCAGGGTGTGCACCGGTTGGCTCAACACGCTGGCCACCAGCAAAGGGGCTCCGACGTCGGTACGGTCCACCAGCGGCACCGGCAATGCCCGGACGATCTCTTGGGCCGTCAGCTTCTCCGAATGCACCTGCCCGTCAACGTAAACGTCGGTGTGCGCCACCAGCAGATCGATCCCGAATGTCGAGCGGGACGGGCTGAACACCGTCGACAGACCGGGCCGCGGGATGCCGGTGTCGGTGGCCACCACCTCACGCAGCACACCGAGCAGCTGCGACGACATCTCCTCGGCACTGCTGAACCGGCGACGCGGATCGGGATCGATGGCGCGCCGCAGCAGCCGGCCGAACGAATCGTAGGTGTCGAGCACCGGATCCTCCGACGGCAGTCCGTCGACGTAGCGGCCGCGGCGGGTGCGCAACTTCACCGTCAACGCGGCCAGCGTGCGGCCCACCGAATAGATGTCGGTGGCCACCGTCGGACCGGTCCGCACGATCTCCGGGGCCTGGAAACCCGGTGTGCCGTAAAGGTATCCGTAGGAATTGAGCCGTGACACGGCGCCCAGGTCGATCAGCTTGAGCTGTTCTTCGGTGATCATGATGTTCTCGGGCTTGAGGTCGTTGTAGGCCAACCCGATCGAGTGCAGGTAACCGAGGGCGGGCAGGATCTCCAGCATGTAGCCGATCGCCTCGGCCACCGGCAGTTTGGTTCCCTTGGCCTGCTTGAGCGAGGTTCCGCCGACGTACTCCATCACGATGTAGCCGACCGGATTGCCGTGCTTGTCGTCGTGTTCGACGAAGTTGTAGATCTTCACGATCCCGGGATGGGTGACCTCGGCGAGGAACTGACGTTCGGCCATGGCGATCGCCTGGGCCTCGGCGTCACCGGAATGCACCAGACCCTTGAGCACCACCGGGCGTTCGTTCACATTGTGGTCGAACGCCAGATACACCCAGCCCAGGCCGCCGTGCGCGATGCAGCCCTTGATCTCGTACTGGTCGGCCACGATCTCGCCCGGGGACAGCTGCGGCAGAAACGAATACGCGCTGCCGCAGTGCGGGCACCAGCCCTCGGACTGGGCCCGTCCGTTCGGAGACGACCGGCCCACCGGCCTGCCGCAGTTCCAGCAGAACCGCTTCTGCTCGGCCACCACCGGGTTGGTCATCAACGCGGTCAACGGATCCCGTTCGGGCACCCGTGGGATCTCGACCAGCCCACCACCCAGCCGGCGGATCGGCGAGAGGGCGCGGATCGCGATCGTGGCGTGATTCTGCGGTTCGGTGTCGTCCCCACCGAACGGCGAATCGTCGGAATCGTCGAACTCGGGCCGGAACACCGCCTGGGTCGCCATCGGCCGCATCGTCGACAACGAATCCATGTCGAGTTCTTCGAGGCTGGCCGGCTGGGTTCCGGGCCCCGCGTCCGTGTCGGGACTGAGGTCGGGGCCGGTGGTGTCGTCGGGTTGTTCCATCAGTCCACGTACCTCGCCGCCGGAGGTGAAGGCGCCGGCCCGAGCACGGTCAACCACTTGCGGTACAACGTGTTCCAGGTGCCGTCGCGCCGGATACGTTCGAGCGTGGCGTTGACGACGCGGACCAGCCCGTCGTTGTCCAGGCTCAACCCGATGCCGTAGGGCTCCTCGGCCAGGCTCGGACCGACGATGTGCAGGTAGGGATCTTGGGCCACCAGCCCGGCCAGGATCGAATCGTCGGTGCTGACCGCGTCGGCCTGCCGCTGCTGCAGCGCCACCAGGCAGTCGGCCCAGGTCACCACCGACACGATGATCGGTGCCGGAGAGATCTGCTGGATCCGTTTGACCGAGGTGGTGCCGTCCACCACGCACACCCGTTTACCTGACAGATCCGAGGCCTGCGAGATGTTCGAGTCCCGCGCGGCCAGGATGCGTTGATGCGCCATCAGATACACCGTGGAGAAGTTCACCTGCTTGCGGCGCTCACAGGTGATCGTCATGGTTTTGACCACGATGTCGACCTCATGGTTCTGCAGCGCGGCGATGCGGTCGGCCGAGGACAGGATCCGGTACTCGACCTGCGACGGGGTACCGAAGATGTCGCGGGCCACCTCGCCGGCGATGTCGACGTCGAACCCGTTGATCTGTCCGGTGATCGGGTCGCGGAAGGAGAACAGGTTGCTGCCGATGTCCAGCCCGACCACCAGACGCCCCCGCTTGCGGATGTCGGCCACCGCGGCGTCGGCGTCGGCCTTGTTGCTGAACGGCCGCAGGCTGGCGGTGCGGTTGCACTCGTCGGTTTCGGCCGACGGCACCCGCACCGGTTGCGGCGCGAGCTCCTGCATGCCGGCCGGGCTGGGCGGCGCCAGCGTCATCGTCGGCGCCGTCAGCGGAGGCGCGCTCTGGCCGCAGCCGGCCACCGTCCCAGCCGCGGCGAGGATTGCCACCAACTTGCGCATTCTCATCTGTACTCACTCAATCGAGGCCACAACCCCAGCGCCACCGCCAGCGCAGCGGCCACACTGAGCAACGCGGCCCCCACCGTCGCGCCGGACAGCACCCGCCGGGCGTTGGCGATGTCGTTGCGCAACTGGCTGCGGCTCTGTTCGATGCCCTTGGACAACGCGTCGTCGAGTTTGTCGAATGCGGTCGTGGAGTCGTCCTCTCCGGTTCCCAGCGCCACCTGCGTCGCGGCCTGATAGTTGCCCACTGCGATGTAGGCGTTGATCCGATCATCGGCCGCACGCCATTTGATGAGCAATTCTTCGGCACCGGTCAGATCGCTCTTGTCGATGCCGGAGTCGTGCGACAGGTACTGCGCCAGCTGCTGCTGCATGGCCTCGATGCGTTGGTAGTAGGACTGCTTGCGCAGGTTCTCGTCGCCGCGCCGGATCAGGGCCAGCGTCTCATCGGCCCGGGCCTGCTGGGCGGTGATGGCCAGGTTGGTCACGGTCTTGAGCGATTCGGCGGCGGTGTCCTTGGCGCTGCGGCTGTCCGAGGTGGAGATCACCAAGGCAGTGGTCACCCAGATCAGCATGATCAGCACGGCCATGCCGCCGGCGACGAAACCGATGTTCACCCGGCGGCGGGTGCGCCGGGCCAGCCACCGGTTGGCGAACGCCCCGAACATCAAGGTGGCCAGCACCACCAACATCACCGGCGCCGGGATCCGCGTCGAGGCAGTGGTCTCGGCATCCACCCGGGCCGAGGTCTCCTCGTAGAGCCGTTGCGCGTCGGGCAGGATCTGCGACTGCATCATCGCCGAGGCTTCCGACAGATAAGAGGAGCCGACGGGGTTGCCGGCCCGGTTGTTGGTGCGCGCGGTCTCCACCAACCCGGTGTAGACGGCCAGCCGCGCGTTGATCCGGCCGAGCAGTTGCACCAGGGTTTCGTCGGTCAGCCCGCTGGACGCCCGCGTCACGGCCACCGACGCGTCGGTGATGGCCTGCTCGTACCGCTGCCGGACATCGCGCGGTTCGGCTCCGGCGATGAACGCGGTGGCCGCCGCGGCGTCGGCCACCGACAACGTGGTGTAGAGCTGGCCGGCGGCGAAGGCCAACGGTTCGGTGTGGTCGAGGACCGTGGTCAACGCCTGCTGACGGTCGTTGATCGTGGTGGAGGTGGCGAACGCGCTGGCGATGACGAGCGCCGACAGGACCAGCCCGATGGTCAGGATGCGTCCCGGGGTGGTCCACAGGAACCACCAGCGTGGGTGGGCAGGAGTGGTCGGCGACCGGGACGCGAGCGGTTCGGTCGAGGGATGTGCCAACTCCACAGTCACCTGCGCACGGACCTCATTTAGTTTCGGTGCAAACGGGCTGCCCCAACACTATAAAAAGTTTCTAAGACGGGCCGCTAAGGCTCGCGGAGAAATTGGGGGCAGGCGAAATCGCCCCGGTTCCTTATTCTGTACGGGTGCGTGGCGACGGTGACGGCTGGGTGTTCTCCGACAACGGCGCCCGATACTGGGGGCGCCATGGAGCGGCCGGACTGTTGTTGCGCGCCCCGTGGCCGGGCGGATCGGCCGCCGTGCTGTTGCAGCACCGGGCCCCGTGGAGTCATCAGGGTGGCACCTGGGCACTGCCCGGCGGTGCCCGCGACAGTCACGAGACCGCCGAGCAGGCCGCCGTCCGCGAAGCCCACGAGGAGGCCGGGGTGACGGCCGAGCAGCTCACCGTGCGCACCACCGTGGTGACCGCCGAGGTGGCCGGCATCGGTGGCACCCACTGGTCCTACACCACCGTGATCGCCGACGTGCCCGAGCCGCTGGAGACGATCCCGAACCGGGAGAGCTCCGAACTGCGCTGGGTGGCCGAGGACAAAGTGGTCGACCTGCCGTTGCACCCTGGGTTCGCGGCCAGCTGGCAACAGCTACGGACCGTGACGGCCGCGCTTCCGCTGGAGGTCAACCCGCCGCGCTGATCGTGGCCTTCAGTTCTTCGGCTGCGGCGCGCGGATCCTCGGCGCCGGTGATCGCGCGGACCACGACGATGCGGCGGGCTCCGGCGGCGAGCACCTCGGGCAGCCGCTGCCCATCGATCCCGCCGATGGCGAACCACGGCTTGGCCGGGTTCAGCGCCGCCGTCGAGCGGACCAGGTCCAGCCCGGGTGCCGAACGGCCCGGCTTGGTCGGGGTGGGCCAGCACGGGCCGACACAGAAATAGTCCACGGGCTCGGCGACGGCGGCGGCAGCCTGCCCGGCATCGTGGGTGGAGCGCCCGATCACCGGGCGGTCCCCGATGATGCCGCGCGCGACGTCCAGCGGCAGGTCGTCCTGACCGAGGTGCAGCACATCAGCCCCCGCGGCGAGCGCGATGTCGGCCCGGTCGTTGACCGCCAGCAAAGCGCCGTGGCGGCGGGCCGCGTCGGCCAGGATCTCCAGCGCCGCGAGTTCGTGGCGGGCTTCCAGCGGGCCGAACTGCTTCTCCCCGGCCGAGCCCTTGTCGCGCAGCTGGATCAGATCCACCCCGCCGGCCAGCGCGGCGTCGGCGAATTCGGCCAGGTCACCGCGGTCGCGGCGGGCGTCGGTGCACAGATACAGGTTGGCGCGCTGCAAACGCTCGACGGGGGATTCCACACCGCGACGGTAGCCGGTACGGCCCGAGTACCCTGGACTGGCAATACGGGAGTCCCTGGGACGCGGGGCTGAGAGTGGGCATACGAACCGGCCCTGACCGTCACACCTGATCCGGGTCATGCCGGCGAAGGGAGCGGATATGGCACTGACAGGAGCCAGGACACTTGCCGTCATCGGCGGCGGGGTGATCGGGCTGTCCATCGCCCGCCGGGCGGCGTTGGACGGCTGGACCGTGCGGCTGCACTGCACGCGTGAGCACGGCGCCTCCTGGGTGGCCGGCGGCATGCTGGCCCCGCACAGCGAAGGCTGGCCCGGCGAGGAGCAGATCCTGCAGATCGGTTTGGAATCGCTGAAGCTGTGGCACTCCGGGTTCCTCGAGGGCCTGGCGCCCGAGGTGGTGACGGCCCGCGAGTCGCTGGTCGTCGCCGTGGACCGGGCCGATGTGGCGGATCTGCGGACCGTCGCCGAATGGTTGTCCGCCCAGGGGCAGCCGGTCGAGTTGACGACCGCGGCGCGTGACGTGGAACCCCTGCTGGCCCAAGGTATTCGACACGGGTTCCGGGCCACCACCGAACTCGCCGTGGACAACCGGGCCGTGGTCGACGGACTGGCCGCGCACTGCGAGCGGTTGGCGGTGCGGTGGGCCGGTCCGATCGCAGACCTGTCCGATGTCGACGCGGACGTGCGGGTGATCGCCAACGGGATCGACGCACCCACGTTGTGGCCCGGCCTGCCCGTGCGCCCGGTCAAGGGCGAGGTGCTGCGGTTGCGCTGGCGCAAGGGCTGTATGCCGGTGCCGCAGCGGGTGATTCGGGCCCGGGTGCACGGCCGCCCGGTGTACCTGGTGCCGCGCGCCGACGGGGTGGTGGTGGGGGCCACCCAGTACGAGCACGGTCGCGACACCGCGCCGGTGGTCAGCGGGGTGCGTGATCTGCTGGAGGACGCCTGCGCGGTGATGCCGGCGCTGGGCGAGTACGAACTGGCCGAGACCGCGGCCGGACTGCGACCGATGACGCCCGACGGGCTGCCGATCGTCGAACGGGTCGACGAGCGCACGTTGGTGGCCGTCGGGCATGGCCGAAACGGATTTCTGTTGGCGCCGTGGACCGCTGAGCGGGTCGCGGCGGAACTCGAGATGAGTGTGGGAGTGCAATGATCACCATCACGGTCAACAACGAGACCCTCGAGGTGGACGACCAGACCACCATCGGAGGACTCCTGGAAACCCGGGGATTCCCGGACAAGGGCATCGCCGTCGCCTTGGACTGGGCGGTGCTGCCACGGTCGGAATGGGACCAGACCTTGTCCGACGGTGCCCGGGTCGAGGTCGTGACGGCGGTGCAGGGTGGCTGATTCAACTCTCACCATCGGCGGCCGCGAGTTCGGTTCCCGGTTGATCATGGGCACCGGTGGGGCACCGAACCTGGCGGTGCTGGAAGAGGCCTTGGTGGCCTCCGGGACGGAGTTGACGACGGTGGCGATGCGACGCGTCGACGCCGAAACCGGCACCGGGGTACTCGATCTGCTCAACCGGCTCGGCATCGTCGCACTACCCAACACCGCCGGGTGTCGCGGTGCGGCCGAGGCCGTGCTGACCGCGCAGCTGGCCCGGGAAGCGCTGGGTACCGACCTGGTCAAACTCGAGGTGATCGCCGACGAACGCACCCTGTTGCCCGACGCGATCGAATTGGTCAAGGCCGCAGAACAATTGGTGGACGACGGGTTCACCGTACTGCCCTACACCAACGACGATCCGGTGCTGGCTCGTCGCTTGGAGGACGCGGGCTGCGCCGCCGTCATGCCGTTGGGTTCGCCGATCGGCACCGGGCTGGGCATCTCCAACCCGCACAACATCGAGATGATCGTGGCGCAGGCCGGGGTGCCGGTGGTGCTCGACGCCGGGATCGGCACTGCGAGCGATGCTGCGCTGGCGATGGAATTGGGTTGTGACGCCGTGCTGTTGGCCACCGCCGTCACCCGCGCCTCCGATCCACCGACGATGGCCGCCGCGATGTCCGCGGCCGTTACCGCGGGATATCTGGCCCGGCAGGCCGGACGTATCCCGAAGCGATTCTGGGCCCAGGCGTCAAGTCCGGCGCGGTAACTCGACGTGCACGGTAAACGGTATGTGGCGCTGGGCAGTTCGATGGCTGCCGGGCCCGGGATCACACCCCGCGCCGCCGGCGCGCCGTTTCCGGCCGGTCGCTCGGCACGCAACTATCCCCATCTCGTGGCGGCCGAACTCGGGCTCGACCTCGTCGACGTGACGTATTCCGGTGCCACCACCGCGCATGTGCTCAGTGAGCGGCAGAACGGGGCGCCGCCGCAGATCGAGGCGCTGGACGGGTCCGAGGCCCTGGTCACGGTGACCATCGGCGGCAACGACGTCGGCTATGTGCCGTCGTTGTCGGTCGCCGGCCTACCGCGGTTCACCCGGTCGTTGCCCGTGCTCGGGCCGTGGGCGCGCAGCTTGCTGGACCCTGACGCACGTGAGACCGCGTTGAGCGAGGTGGCGGCGTCACTGGTGGCGGTGGGGCGTGAGATTCGCGAGCGTGCGCGGAACGCGCAGGTGTTGTTCGTGGATTACCTGACGATCCTGCCGCCGTCGGGAATCGGTGCGAAACCGCTGTCGGAGGCCGACGCCACCCTCGGCCGTCACGTCGCCGCCACGCTCGAACGACTCACCGGAGAGGCTGCCGCCCAGACCGGGTGCGGATGGGTTCGCGCTGCCGCGGCCAGTGTGGGGCACCATGCCTGGTCGGCCGAGCCCTGGACCACCCGGCCCGGTTTGCCCTGGCCCGGCCGCCCCGCGCCGCTGCATCCCAACGCCGCCGGCATGCGCGCGGTCGCCGATATGGTGGTGGCGTGGGAGCCATGATCGAACTGGCCGGGCTGACAAAGCTCTACGGCACCCACCGCGCTGTCGACGATCTGACCTTCACCGTCGAACCGGGTGTGGTCACCGGATTTCTCGGCCCCAACGGTGCGGGCAAGACCACGACCATGCGGTTGATCCTCGGCCTGGACCATCCCAACGCCGGGACCGCGACCATCGACGGCAAGCACTACCGGGAACTGCGCGATCCGCTGCGCTCGGTCGGCGCCCTGCTCGACGCCCGGCAGGCCCATCCCAACCGCTCGGCCCGCAATCACCTGCGCTGGATCGCCGCGGCCAACCGGATTCCGTCGGCGCGGGTCGACGAGGTGCTGGAGATGGTCGGTCTGACGTCGGTGGGTGACCGTAACGCCGGAACGCTGTCGCTGGGCATGAGCCAGCGGCTCGGGATCGCGGCCGCGTTGCTCGGTGATCCGCCGGTGCTGCTGTTCGACGAACCGGTCAACGGTCTGGATCCCGAGGGCATCCACTGGGTCCGCACGCTCATGCGCAGTCTGGCCGCCGAGGGCCGCACGGTGTTCGTCTCCAGCCATCTTCTGGCCGAGATGGCCAACACCGCCGATCGGTTGGTGGTGATCGGGCAAGGCAAGCTGATCGCCTCGACCACGGTGAGCGAGTTCGTCAGCGGCACCTCGGCAGGCGCCGTGCGGGTACGCAGCCCACAGGTGGAGACGCTGCGTGAGGTACTGACCGACGCCGGGTTCACCGTCGACACCGCCGCCGACGGCGACGCGCTGGCCGTGCACGGCGCGGCCATCGAGGTGATCGGTGACCTGGCCGCACGCAACGCGATCGCGCTGCACGAGTTGAGCCAGCGGCAGGCCTCCCTGGAGGAGGCGTATCTGAAACTGACCGATGATGCGGTCGACTACCGGGCTGGGGCTGTGATGAGCGCTCGCGCGAAGAACCGAGAAGCGCGATGAGTGCACTGACCGCGCTCGACGCCGAGCGCATCAAACTGTCCACCACTCGATCACCTTTGTGGTCGGTGGTGGGGGTGGCGGTGCTCAGCCTCGGCCTGGCCGCCATGCAGGGCATGACCGTGGATCACTACACGGCACTGTCCCCGTCTCGGGCCGCGTTGGGTGTCGCGGTGTTCGGGGTCCCGGTGCTGATGGTGCTGTCGTCGTTGACGATGACGGGGGAGTACCGCAGTGGCCTGATCCGCACCACGCTGCTGGCCACCCCGAACCGCACCCAGGTGCTGGCCGCCAAGGCCGTGGTGTGTGCGGCGTTCTCCTCGGTATGCGCGGTGATCATGGTGCTGGCCGCCGTCCTGGTGGCCCGGCTCGTCGCCGACCCGGTGGTCGGTACCCAACTGTCGATGGCCAACCCGGCGACCTGGCGGGTGGCCGGCGGGTTCGCGTTGTACGCCGCACTGGCCGCCGTCCTGGGCGTCGCGGTCGGGGCGCTGCTGCGGTTCGCCGCCGGTGCGGTGGCGGTGCTGCTGCTGTGGCCGCTGGTGGCCGAACCGCTGCTGGGCAACCTGCCGGGTAACGGCGCCGCGATCGGACCATGGCTGCCGTTCGCCAACATGTTTCGGTTCCTTCAGGTGGAGTGGCTGTTCCCGGCCTACAACATTCCGTGGGGTGAGCTGGGCTCACTGTTGTATTTCCTGGTGTGGGTGGCGATCGCCTTCGTCGCCGCCGTGGTGGTACTGAACAGGCGTGACGCCTGACCCGGAGTCACTCCGGGTCAGACGCCACGTCCGGCGTACCCACCGCCAGCACCACCTTCGACCCGTACGGCACCTGCTGGATCAGCCGCAGCTGAGCCAGCGCCGGGTGGGCATCCAGCAGCTTGCCCGCGTTGGCCAGCGCGCGCAGGGCCGCGGTCTCGGCGCGGGCCGCCTCCAGCTTCGCCGCACCGATGGCCTTGGCCGTCACCAGCTGCATCGCCGCCGACCGGATCTCGGCCGGGACGATCACGTCCTTGACGAACACCGCGATCACCTCGATCCCTGCGCGGGCGCCGGCCGCCCGGGCCGCCGCGGCGATCACCTCGGCATCGATGCGGTTGCCGCGCTGCAGCACCTCGTCGGCGGTCAGGCCGGCGACGATGTCACGCAGCGCAATCTGCGCCGCGAGGTACACCGCCGCCATCGGATCGGCCGCCGCCTCGACGTAGGCCACCGCATCGGTGACCTTGAACTGCAGCGCAACGGTGATCCGCAGCGTCACCGCGTCGGAGGTCAGCACCTCCTGCGGGGCCAGCGTCAGTACCTGCTCACGCATCTCGACACGCACCACCGAGGCCGCCACATCAATGCGGTGACGTCCCGGCGGCAGGACACGACCGAGCGTGCCGTCGACGTACTCCAGCGCGCACTGGCCTGCAGAAACAGTGATTCGGTTGAACGTGAAGATGCCCATGTCGTGTCCTCCTTCCGGTTATGTGCCTGTGCAGCAAAGGAATACCGTCGCCGGACGCAATCGTTGGCGGGGCGTCGCACCCCCGTACCGGCGGGTGCGGGCCACAAAGCCGCTGACTGCGCGATTCCGGCGACGGCATCGGGGTTGCAGAGAGGATTCGAACCTCAGGCCCTTTACCTGTGCCACGGCGCCGCCGGCAACACGCAGAAACGTTGCGGTACCCCGCTCGGTCTGCTTCCCTCTCGGCGCCGGGAATCACCTTGCCATCACAGCAAACCGGCAGGCAACCGATTTAACCGCCGGGCAGTTCACCGCACCGGCTACCGTGGGTGCAATGCGACGTACTTCGACGGGGGCGGTTCTCGGCGCACTGGCGCTGACCGTGGGGCTGGCCGGCTGTGATGGAAAGACCGAACTGCAGACCGACGGGCAGCAGCCGTCGGGATCCGCCTCCGCGGCGGCCGTGCAGTTCGCCGGTCAGTTGCGTGATCGGGTGACGGCTGACGCGATGATGGGGCATCTGCGCAAGCTGCAGGACATTGCCAACGCCCACGACGGCAACCGCGCCCTCGGGACGGCCGGCTATGACGCCAGCGTCGACTATGTCGCCAATACCCTGCGGGATAAGGGGTTCGACGTGGACACCCCCGAATTCGAGGTGCGTCTGCCGTTTGCCGAGGACCCTGCGGTGACCGTCGGTGGTCAGCCGGTGACCGCCAAGCCGCTGGAGTTCACCATCGGCACCCCGCAGGAAGGCGTGTCCGCGCCGCTGGTGCCCGCGAAGGTGGAGGACACCCCTGGTTGTGAAGCCTCCGATTACGACGGACTGCCGGTCGCCGGGGCAGTGGTGCTGGTCGACCGGGGTGCCTGCGCCTTCGGCGACAAGCAGGCCGCGGCCGCCCAGCGCGGCGCGGTGGCGATGATCGTCGTCAACACCAACAACGACGAACAGATGGGTGGCACGCTGGGGCGTAGCACCGAGGTCAAGATCCCGGTGGTCAGCGTCACCAAGGACGAGGGGACGCGGCTACGCAACGCACCCGGGCCCACCACGATCAAGCTCGTCGCCGGTGTGCGAACCGAACACACCCGCAATGTCGTGGCACAGACCAAGACCGGATCGACTGCCGATGTGGTGATGGTGGGGGCGCATCTCGACAGCGTCCCCGAAGGTCCGGGCATCAACGACAACGGCTCCGGGGTGGCCGCCGTGCTGGAAACCGCTTTGCAGCTGGGTGATTCGCCGGATGTGGCCAACGCCGTGCGCTTCGGGTTCTGGGGAGCCGAGGAAGAGGGCCTGCTCGGATCGACCAACTATGTCGAATCCCTGGACCTCGACGAGCTCAAGGACATCGCGCTCTACCTGAATTTCGACATGCTCGGTTCACCCAACCCGGGTTACTTCACCTATGACGGTGACCAGTCCGCGCCGCCGGACGAGCGGGGTCGCCCCCGCGTGCCCGAAGGCTCGGCAGGTATCGAGCGCACCCTGGCCGCCTATCTGGAAGACGCCGGAAAGACCCCGCGCGACACCAATTTCGACGGCCGGTCCGACTATGACGGGTTCACCCTGGCCGGGGTCCCCGCCGGTGGGTTGTTCTCCGGCGCCGAGGACAAGATGAACGGTGAGGAAGCGAAATTGTGGGGCGGGCAGGTGGACCAGCCGTTCGATCCGAACTACCACAAGAACACCGACACCCTTGAGCACGTGGATTCCGACGCGCTGCGGATACATGGCGAGGGAGTCGCCTTCGCGGTCGGGCTCTATGCCCAGGATCAGCGGGGCCGCAACGGGATACCGGTCCGCTCGGACCGCACGCGTCATCAGATCACCGCGCAGTGACGGCACGTCGACTTGCCGTCGTGCTCGTGGCCGCCGTGGCCGCCGCGGCCGCCTGCTCGGCCCCACTGCCGGCCTCGGCGCTCGATCCGCACGAACTCGCCGGCCGGATCACGGTCGACAACATGTTCGTCCATCTGCGCAAACTGCAGGACATCGCCGACAGCCATGACGGCAATCGGGCGGTCGGCAATCCGGGCTACGACGCCAGCGTCGACTATGTGGCTCAGGTGTTGCGGGACAAGGGGTTTGATGTCCAGACGCCGGAGTTCGAGCGGATGGGCACGATGCGTGGCGGCCATCCGGCGTTGACCGTGTCGGGCCGCACCTACCAGGTGGACCAGGCTTCGATGCTGGTGACCACCTCCCCGGAGGGAGTCAACGCGCCGACCCTGCGGCCGCCCACGTCGTCCGGTTGTGCGGCCGAGGATTACGGGACGCTGAACATCTCGGGTGCCATCGCGGTCGTCGACGACACCCGGTGTTCGGTTGTGGTGAAACAGAACACCGCGCTGGCCAAGGGGGCGGTGGGGATGCTGGTGGTCGACACCGGTGGGCAGCCCCCACCGGGCGGGCTGTTCAGCACGGGCTACTACCGTCAGCTCACGGTCCCGGTCGGCATCATCGACGAGACCGCGGACGCGGCGCTGCGCCGCACCAGTGCGCCGGTGCGGCTGGTCCTCGACGGCCGGGCCGAGATGGTCAAACACCGTAATGTCACGGCGCAGACCAAGACCGGTTCGACCTCGGATGTGGTGCTGGCCGGTGCCCATCTCGACAGCGTGGGCGGGGGTGCGGGGATCAACGACAACGGTTCCGGGGTGGCCGCCCTGTTGGAAACCGCTTTGCAGCTGGGTAGTTCGCCCAACACGCGCAATGCGGTGCGGTTCGCGTTCTGGGGTGCCGAGGAATTGGGGCTGGACGGGTCGACGCAGTATGTGCGCGGGCTGCCGCTGGACCAGCTCGACGATCTCGCGCTGTACCTGAACTTCGACATGGTCGGTTCACCCAACGCCGGATTCTTCACCTACGACGGTGATCAGTCCGGCCAGGCCACGGACCCCAAGCCGATGCCCGAGGGGTCGGCCGCCATCGAGCGGACCATGGCCGGCTATCTGAACCTGGCCGGCATCCGCCCTGCCGACATGCCGATCGGTCCCAACACCGACTATCACCCGTTCCTGCAGGCCGGTGTGCCGGTGGGTGGGGTGACCACCGGCTCGTCGCAGCGTAAGACCGAGGTCCAGGCCCGGTTGTGGGGCGGCCGGGCCGGTGTGGCGTTCGACCCGAACTACCACACCGGTCGGGACACCATCGACAACGTCGACGCGCGCGCCCTCGGCATCATGGGGCCGGCGATCGCGTTCACCGTCGGCACCTATGCCGCGTCGATCGAGGGGCCCAACGGGGTGCCGGCCCGCGACAAGCGACATCGTGGTTGAAATCGGCTCTGTGGCCCCCGTGTCTGAACGATTTGCCCGATAGTCGGGCGCCGGAGAAAACCCCTGTTGGGCCAACGTCTTTCGCTTCGTTTGTGATGCGCCGGGTGATTGCGGGTGCAATCAAGTTGGTGCAAACCCTTGTCTGAACGCGCGTACGACCTAACATTGGGTCCGAAAGCTCCTTGCGTCTGAGGAGTTGGGGGATATGAGATTTTCATTGGCATGTAGCGGGACTCGTGGCGATTGTGAACCGTTGGTCGCCGTCGGGCTCGAATTGCAGCGACGAGGGCACGACGTCTGGATAGCGTTGCCGCCGAACCTCACCGGATTCGCCGCGTCGGTCGGATTGGCAAGTACCTCTTACGGCCCGGACGCGTCGGAGATGTGGGACGCGGATCTGCTGGACAAATCCTCACCGGAATTATGGCGTGGTCTGCTGGTCGGACGAAGTCCGGTGAAAGTACTACGCCAGCTTTGGGATCCGGTACTGCAGCACTGGGTCGATATGGGAAAAACCCTGGCAGCGGTGGCAGACGGCGCCGATGTATTGTGCGCGGGTCTGGTTTTTCAGGATGTCGCCGCCAATGTCGCGGAGCACTACGACATCCCGCTCGCCGCCCTGCACTATTTCCCGGTACGGCCCAACGGCCGGGTCATCGGAGTGCTGCCCGCGCTGATGGCCCGCTCGGCCATGAAGACCTATGACTGGTTCGGCTGGCACATGCATCGGGAAGTCGAGGAACAGCAGCGCCGTGAGCTCGGCCTGCCGAAGGCGAGTAAACCCGCGGCGGGACGCATCGCCGAGCGCGGAGCGCTGGAAATACAGACCTATGACAAGGTGTGCTTTCCCGGGCTGGCCGCGGAATGGGCCGCGTGGCGTCAACACCGGCCGTTCGTCGGGGCGTTGACCATGCACCAGCCGACGAACGCCGACGACGAGGTTGCCTCCTGGATCGGGGCAGGGACGCCACCGATCTGCTTCGGCTTCGGGTCGATGCCGGTGCCCTCGCCGACTGACACCGTCGCAATGATCGGGCAGGCCTGCGCCGAGTTGGGCGAGCGGGCGTTGATCTGCTCGGGATGGACCGATTACGGCGAGGTGCCGACGGATGACCACGTCAAGGTGGTGAGAGCGGTGAGCTACGAGAAGATCTTCCCGTTGTGTCGCGCGGTGGTGCACCACGGCGGTTCCGGCACCACCGCCGCTGGGCTGCGGGCCGGTGTCCCCGGTCTGATCCTGTGGACGGCGGGCGACCAGCCGTTCTGGGGCCGACAACTCGAACGGTTGAACGTCGGCGCGACTCGCAGCTTCAAATCGTCCACGCGGGCCACGCTCGTGGCGGATCTGCGACGGATCCTGGCGCCGGATCATGCTGCCGCGGCCCAACGGTTGGCCGCCCAGATGACTCCGTCGGCCGTCAGCGTCACTCGCACGGTCGATCTCCTCGAAGAGTTTGGCAACCGGAGGGCAGGATGAATCGGGTCAAGGCAGTCCAACAGGTGCTCGACCGTCGGGAGGAGCCGGTCTATCTCGAGATCGGCGTGTGTCGAGGGTCCGTATTTCGGCAGATCTCGGCGGCGGAGAAGATCGCGGTCGACCCGGCGTTCCAGGTGTCGGCGCGCTCGCGCCGCCGTGCCGAGCGTCAGGCCCGTGCCACTCACTTCTTCGACATGACCAGTGACGACTTTTTCGCGAACGAGACGGCGTTCCTCGACAGGCGAGGCGTCGACGTTGCGCTCATCGACGGTCTGCACACTTACGAGCAAGCCGTGCGTGATGTTGAGAACACTTTGCAGTACCTGCGTCCCGGCGGAGTACTCATCTTGCACGACTGCAACCCGGCGACGCCCTCGATTGCCTGTCCTGCAGCCTCATACGACGAATTCTTCAAAAAGACCCCGTTGTGGTCGGCGTTGCGCGGGTGGAGCGGTGACGTGTGGAAGGCGATTGTTCATCTCCGCAGTACCCGGGCGGATCTGCGGGTTGCCGTGCTGAACTGCGATTTCGGACTCGGGGTGGTGCGCCGCGGCGTTCCGGAGTCGCGGTTGCACTGCTCCACCGAGCAGATCAGGGCGCTGACTTACGCCGATCTCGCCCTCGACCGCCGAAAGTTGCTGAATTTGAAGCCGCCCGGCCATTTCCGCGACTTCCTCGCGCCGGCGTGACCCGATGAACTATCCGAGGTAGGTCCCCGTTGTTGAGATATGGGAATTAACGTCGCCAGAATGGCCAGCCACAGCACCATTGCCGGTGTCCACGCCGTACTGCCGCCGCATCGGTACACCCAGGATGAAGTCACCCGAGCCCTGCTGGATCTTCCCGGCTATCCCGAGGTCGAGGACATGGTGCGGGCGCTGCACAAGAGCGCGAAAGTCAACAGCAGATATCTGGTTCTGCCAGTCGAGCGATATGCCGATCTCGATGACTTCGGCGAAACGAACCGGCTGTTCATCGAGCATGCCACCGAATTGGGTTGTGCCGCATTGTCCGGGGCGCTGGACGAAGCGGGCCTGCGCCCCGAGGACGTCGACCTCATCGTGACCACCACCGTCACCGGTGCCGCCGTGCCATCCCTGGACGCGCGGATCGCCGGCCGGCTCGGTCTGCGCCCGGACGTGCGCCGGATACCGATCTTCGGGTTGGGCTGCGTGGCCGGGGCCGCCGGCATCGCCCGGCTCAACGACTACCTGCGCGGCGCGCCCGACAAGGTGGCCGTCCTGGTGTCGGTGGAACTGTGTTCGCTGACCCGCAAACACAATCCGGCCATACCGACCCTGGTGGCCGGTGCGCTGTTCGGGGACGGCGCCGCCGCCGTCGTCGCGGTCGGCGAACAACGGGCCCGCCAACTCGATCCGTGCGGACCCGACGTGCTGGACTCGCGCAGCCACCTCTACCCGGATTCGTTGGACACCATGGGTTGGGACATCGGCAGCGATGGTTTCGAGATCGTGCTCAGCGCCGAGGTGCCGAGTTTCGTGGGCCGCTATCTCGGTGATGACGTCACCGGATTCCTTGATACCCATGGCATGTCGGTTGGCGATGTGGCCGCCTGGGTGAGCCATCCAGGCGGGCCGAAGGTGATCGAGGCGATCATCGATACCCTCGGATTGCCTGACGATGCGCTGGATTTGACCTGGCAGTCGCTGGCCGACGTCGGCAATCTTTCCTCGTCGTCGGTGCTGCACGTGCTGCGCGACACCATCCGTAAACGCCCCGAAACGGGCGCTCCGGGGGTGCTGATGGCCATGGGACCGGGCTTCTGCTCCGAACTCGTCCTGTTGCGTTGGCGCTGATGAAAGCCAAGAATTTTCTGGCGTTGATCGCCGTCGTCGCCGCCGAGCGGATTCTCGAGCTGGTGGTGTCCAAACGCAATCTGCGGTGGAGTATGTCCCAGGGCGGCCGCGAGTTCGGCGCCGGTCATTATCCGGTGATGGTGACACTGCACACCGGGTTGCTGGCCGGCGCGGTGCTGGAGGCGCGTCATCGCCGGCCGCGGCCGGTGCTCGGTCGGACGATGCTCGCGGTGGTGATCGCTGCCCAGGCCCTGCGCTGGTGGTGCATCACCACGCTCGGCAGACAATGGAATACCCGGGTGGTGGTGGTTCCGGGGGCGAAGCGCGTGGCCGGCGGCCCGTATCGGGTGCTGCCACATCCGAACTACGTGGCGGTGGTCACCGAGGGGGCCGCGTTGCCGTTGGCCGGCGGGGCCTGGATCACCGCCCTGGTGTTCACGATCGCTAACGCGGCATTGCTGCGAACCCGGATTCGGGTGGAAAACGAAGCGCTGCAAGGCCTGACGTGATCGATCTGCTCGTTGCCGGAGGCGGTCCGGCCGGGCTGGCCACCGCAGTGCACGCGGCGCGTGCCGGGCTGCAGGTCGTGGTGGTGGAGCGTCGTCGCGGACCGATCGACAAAGCCTGCGGCGAGGGGCTGATGCCGCACTCGGTGCGGCAGCTGCAGCAGCTCGGGGTGGAGATCGACGGACGAAGTTGCAGCGCCTTTTTCGGCATCCGTTACCTGGACGGGCGACACACCGCCGAGGCCAGGTTCCGTGACGGTGCCGGCCGGGGAGTGCGCCGGACCGTGCTGCACGCCGCGTTGTCGGAGGCGGCGCTATCGGCCGGCGTCGAAGTGGTGCACGGCGAGGTGGGACCGGTGACTCAGGACGGGATCTCGGTGAGTGCTGCGGGTTTTCGGGCCCGCTATCTGGCCGCGGCTGACGGTCTGCATTCACCGATCCGCCGCTCCCTGGGCCTCAGCGCCGGCGAAGGCCGACGCCGCCGCTGGGGTATCAGGCGCCATGTCCAGACCGCGCCGTGGTCCGATTGCGTCGAGGTGTACTGGGGCCGGAACGCCGAGGCGTATGTGACACCCGTGGGTGAGAGTTGCGTCGGGGTGGCGATCCTGACCTCGATGCGTGGCGGTTTCGACGAGCATCTGGCGGCGTTTCCGGTGCTGGCCGAGCGGATTCGCGGTCTCGAGCGCGGCCCCGACCGGGCCGCCGGGCCGCTACGGCAGAAGGTGCGCAGCCGGTGTGCCGGCCGGGTGCTGCTGGTCGGCGACGCGGCCGGGTATATCGACGCCCTCACCGGGGAAGGGATGGGCCTGGCGTTCGGGGCGGCCGAACTCCTGGTGAACTGTGTGCGTGCCGACGGGCCCGACGATTACGACCGGCAATGGCGCGCGTTGACCCGGCGTTACCGGCTGTTGACCGCAGCACTGTTGCACGGGAGCGGTTTTCGTCCGGTGCGGGCCGGTATCACCCCGGTGTCGGCGGCGCTCCCGTCGGTGTTCGGCAGCGTCGTCAACGCACTGGGACGCTAGGTCGCAAACGGTCACCGAGGTACTCCAACGACTGCATACCGTGGAAGACCAGCAGTGCGGCGATCGAGCCGAGCGCGATGCCGGTGAACGTCAATGGCCCCAACTGCCAGGTGAAGTCGGCGATCCCGATGATCAGCGGAATGGCCGCGGTCATCTGGTTGACGGGCTTCGAGAAATCGACGTGATTGGTCAGCCAGATCCGAACGCCCAGGATGCCGACCAGTCCGTAGAGCACGATCGTGGCGCCACCCAGCACACCCGGCGGGATCGCCGAGATCGCGGCCCCGACCTTGGGGCACAACGACAATGCGATCGCCACGATCGCGGCGACCCAGTAGGCGGCGGTGGAGTAGACCCGGGTTGCCGCCATCACCCCGATGTTCTCGGCGTAGGTGGTGGTGGCCGACCCGCCGCCGGCGCCGGCCAGCACGGTGGCCACGCCGTCGGCGGCCAGCGCCCGGCCGATCAGCGGGTCCAGGTCGGTGTCGGTCATCTGACCCACCGACTTGACGTGACCGATGTTCTCGGCGATCAGGGCGATCACGGCCGGCAGGAACAGCGGCAACACCGCCAGGCTGAACGTCGGAGTCTGGAACTCGGGCAGGCCCAGCCACGGTGCGGCCGTGATCTTCGACGTGTCCACCTCACCGAGAAACAGTGCCAGCAGATAACCGATGAGGACCGCGCCGAAGATGGCCAGTCGGCCGATCAACCCTTTGAAGAACGCCAGCGTGACGACCAGCAGCACCAGCGTCACCAGGCCGACCAGTGGGCCCTTCTCGAAATTGTCCTTGGCGGCCGGGGCCAGGTTGAAACCGATCAATGCCACGATCGCTCCCGTGACGACCGGGGGCAGGGCCAGGTCGATCCAGCGGGTGCCGACCAGGTGGACCACCGCGCCGATCAGGATCAACAGGAGTCCGATCATGATCAGGCCGCCCAGAGCGCTGCCCGTGCCGTGGGCGGCTCCCGCGGCGAGTACCGGGGCGATCACCGCGAAGCTCGATCCGAGGTAACTCGGCAACCGGTTGCCGGTGATGAGCAAGAACAGAATGGTGCCGATGCCGGAGAACAGCAGAGTGGTGGCCGGCGGGAAGCCGGTGAGCACCGGGACCAGGAACGTGGCGCCGAACATGGCCACCACGTGCTGGGCACCGATACCGATCGTGCTGGCCCAGTCGAGGCGTTCCCCGGGGGCGACGACGAAATCGTCGTCGGTGCGGGTTTCGACGTATTTCCAACTCAGCGGAATCACGATTAGTGACTACACACCATGAGCGGCTGCCGCGCACGTGGACGGCGGCCAGCTCATTTCTGAGGCCGTTTATCGCCGGGCTGGCGGCGGCGAAGTCCATAGATCACCACACCGGCCGTCACCACGGCCAGGCCGGTGAGCGCCGAACCGAGAGGGAGGGCGAAGGCCAGCAGTACGCAGCCGGCCAGGCCCACCGCCGGGGTGATGCGTCGACGGACGAGTGGCTCCAATGTCCACGCCGACGCATTGGCGATCGCGTAATACACCAGCACCGCGAACGACGAAAACCCGATCGCGCCACGAAGATCCACGGTCGCGGCCAAAATCGCCACCACGACGCCCACCGACACCTCGGCCCGGTGGGGCACGTTGAACCGGGGGTGCACGGCGGCCAGCCGGTGCGGCAGGTGATGGTCGCGGGCCATCGCCAGGGTGGTGCGCGATACCCCGAGGATCAAGGCCAGCAGCGAGCCCAGGGCTGCGATCGCCGCCCCGGCCCGCACCACCGGCTGCCACTGCGACAAACCGGCCGCGGCCACCGCATCGGCCAACGGCGCCGACGCCGTGGCCAACCCGGCCCCGCCGAGCACCGAGAGCGCAGCCACGGCCACCACCGCATAGAGCACCAGGGCGATTCCCAACGCGATCGGGATCGCCCTGGGAATCGTGCGCGCCGGGTCCCGGACTTCTTCGCCCAACGTCGCGATCCGGGCGTAGCCGGCGAACGCGAAGAACAACAGCCCCGCGGCCTGTAGGACGCCGGCTGCGCTGACATCGTCACCGAGTGCCAAACGGGCCGAATCGGCCGCACCGGAACCGGTGATGATCACCACGACCGCGGCCAGGACCGCCAGCACGCAGGCCACGATGATGCGGGTGAGAAGCGCGGACTTCTGGATTCCGGCATAGTTCACCGCTGTCAGTGCCACCACCGCCGCGACCGCCACCGCATGCGCCGCCGACGGCCAGACATACAGTCCGACCGTCAACGCCATGGCCGCACACGATGCGGTCTTCCCGACGATGAAACTCCAGCCGGCCGTGTAACCCCAGAACTCACCGAGCCGTTCCCGTCCGTACACATACGTTCCGCCGGACTGCGGATAGCGGGCGGCCAGCCGAGCCGAGGAGGTCGCGTTGCAGTACGCCACCACCGCGGCCACGGCGAGACCGATGAGCAGCCCGCTGCCGGCCGCGCTTGCGGCTGGGGCCAGGGCGGCGAAAATGCCTGCGCCCACCATTGATCCAAGGCCGATCACGACGGCATCGGTTGTGCCGAGACGACGTTGCAGCCCGCCGGGCGTGGTCACCTCCGCGATATTAGGGCGCAGCCACCCGCGGATGAAAGAACACACCCTCGGCCCGAACCGTGATGCCGTCGGGGGTGGCGAGGTGCCCGACGGCGAAGGTCTTCACCCCCTCGACACGGTCGATGTGTGCCTCGGCGCGAAGCGGGCCGAGTCGGGTGCCGGCTTCGTAGCGGAGCGTAAGCGTTCCGGTCACGGCGGGCTGCCCGGGCTTGTGCGCGGTGGCACCGAGAATGTGATCGAGAAGAAGCGCGCAGATTCCACCGTGGACATGGCCGGCCGGCCCCTCGTAGACGGCGCCGAGGGTGAGCTCGGCCCAGACTCGGCCGTCGGATTCGTGGTGGACCACCAATGGGGGAGCCAGGGCGTTGCGCACACCGATGACCGCATTTCCCCAGGTGAGCGAGCGGCCATCAGGGGTTTGTGGGATACCGAAGGAGCCTGGGATCAGCGACCGGCTGAGTTCGTCGGCGACCGCATCGATCTTTGCCGTGGCGGACACGATGCCGTCGCGGTCGACGCGGCTGCGGATGGTCACGTCGACGAGACGACGAACAGAGGCAGTCAGGGCGGCGTAAAGCGCCTCGGGCACATCGGTTCCGGGGTCGTCGAGTCCCATCGGTCTCCGTCTCTGAGTGGTTCTCTGACCAGGTTCGTCGAGCCGGCTACCGGGTGCAACGGCGCCTCCCGGCCAGTGGTTGGTCCGAGGCGACCCTGTGACCTCGGTTGTTACCCTTGAGCAGTGGGGAACCCCGAGCCGACAGCCAAGCCAGCGCTTGCCGCGACGAGCTGGGCGTTGCTCGGGCTGCTGTCGTATGAGACCGAGCTGTCCGGTTACGACATCCGCAAATGGATCGACTGGAGCATGCGGTTCTACTACGGCAGCCCGGCTTACAGCCAGATCTACTCCGAGCTGAAGAAACTGGAAAAGCTGGGCTATCTGACCTCGCGAGTCGATGGCACCGGTACGCGCAATCGTCGTCTGTACAAGATCACCGAAGCCGGCCTGGAGGCTGTCACCCGCTGGGCGCGGGAAGCTCCGGTCGAACCCCCGACGCTGAAGCATCCGGCGATACTCCGCGTCACGTTGGGGCATCTCAGCGACCCGGTTGCGCTCAAGAAGATGCTGCAGGAGCACATCGCCTACGTCGACGAGATGCAACGCGATGCGGCCAAGGAAGCAAAGTGGGCCGGCGCCGATGCATCCTGGGCGTATGCCAAGGTTGCCTTGGATTGGGCGGCTCGCTACTACGCGTCCGAGCGGGAACTCACGTTGCAGCTGATCAAGGACCTCGACGACGCCGAGGCCACATTCCCGAAAGTGGCTGAGGGCGCGAAGGTTCCGTGGCCGGATGCGTCGTATTGGTACGAGATCGAGAGGAAATTCGACGCCGAAGACGTCGAATAGCCCCCGTTCATCCGTCTTTCGCCGGCTACTTCGCGGCGGCGTCGAGCGCGGCGATGTAGCCGTAGACCAGTCCTTGCGCGATCGTCGCGCCCGCACCCGGGTATCGGTTGCCGAAGGCGTTGGCGGCGGTGTTGCCGATCGCGTACAGGCCGGCGATCACCGTGCCGTCCTCGCGCAGCACGCGGGCCTTGTCGTCAGCACGGAGGCCACCGCAGGTCCCGAGATCGCTGAGCACCATCTTGACCGCGTAGAACGGGCCTTTGACCAACGGACGCAGGTTCGGGTTGGGCGTGATCGTCGGGTCGCCGTAGTAGCGGTCATAGGCGCTGCGGCCCCGCTCGAAGTCGGGATCCTCTCCGGCGTACGCGTTTTCGTTGAAGCGGGTCACCGTCGCGGACAACTCGTCGGCAGGCACCTGCATCTTGTCCGCCAACTCGGTGAAACTGTCCGCGCGGACGGCAATTCCGGCGTCATACCACTTCTGCGGGATCGGCATACGCGGAAACAGTTCGGCGGCAAAGAGATAGCTGTTGCGGTACTGCTGGTCAAAGACGATCCACATGCTCTCCACCGGCGTGCCGGCCGCTTCCAGGCGCATGACGCGTTGACCGAAGCTCATGTAGTCGGCCGACTCGTTGGCGAACCGGCGACCGGACTGGTCGACGATGAATGATCCCGGCAGTGATCGCTCGGCCAACATCACCGCCGGGGCGGCGTCCGGTAGCGGCGCGACCGCAGGGAACCACCACGACTGATCCATCAATGCGATGTCCGCGCCGACTTCCTGGCCGATACGGATGGCATCGCCGGTGTTGGATTCCGCGCCGAGGCTGAGATTGCGCCCGAGGGACTCGGATTGGAACTTCCAGCGCATGTCCATGTGGTGATCGAAGCCGCCGGCCGCGAGCACGACGCCGCGGCGGGCGGTGACGGTGAAACTGTCGCCGCCGTGCTCGACAACGGCCCCGGTGACCCGATCGCCCTCGGTGACCAGTTCGGTCAGTGACGTGTCGAGCCAGATCGGGATTCCGGCGCGAATCGCCCCGGCGAACAAACCGGCGGCCAGGGCCTGTCCGCCGGCGGCGTACCGCCGGCCCAGCGCCAGGCCGCCCACACCCTGTGCCAGCCGCTTGATGACGGTAGCCAGTCCCTTGCGCGGCACCCGGCTCATCAGGTTCAGCCAGCGGTAGTCGGCACCGGTGGTCGGCATCGGGATGTTGGCCTCCATCACCCCGGGCCGCAGGTCGGACAGGTACTCACCGAGGATCGCGGTGTCGAGCGGGCGGCATTCACACGTGCGTCCCGCTGCCGATCCGCCAGGTGCTTCCGGGTGGTAGTCGGAGTACTCCTTGGCCCAGAACAGCTTCATCGGTGTGGTACGGCGCAGCATCTCAACCGTCGCGGGCAGGCTGTCGAGGTAGGCGGCCGAACGCTCCCGGGGCGCGGTATCCCCGACGAGTGATTCCAGATACGTGCGGGCCCTCGGTGCGGGATCGGCGCCGCCGCATTCCTCGATCACCGGGCTGGCCGGCAGCCAGAGCGCACCACCCGAACGTGCGGTCGAACCGCCGACGTACGAGGACTTCTCGATGACGAGGACGGACAATCCCTGCTCGTGAGCGGCCAGGGCGGCGGCGAGACCGGTGCCCGACCCGACGACGAGCAGGTCGACTTCGGTGGCGGCGACGGTCAGGCCGGCAGGGATGGTCTGGTGGCTGGTGGCGGTCACGACCCGACGTTAGAGCGGTGACCGGCCATCGGTGAATCCACTGTCCTGATGAGTGGACAACTGACCTTTCTGCATGCCCGTTACCGCAGTTCAATGTGAGCCATGACGACGCACACAGACGGTGACGAAATTCGGTTGATCGAGGCCGGTTCGGTACCAACCCGGTTTGCCCGCGGTTGGCACTGCCTGGGCCTGATCCGTGACTTCGCCGATGGAGACCCACATCAGATCAATGCCTTCGGGCAGAAGCTGGTGGTGTTCCGGGAAGAGGACGGCGCGATCAACGTGCTCGACGGGTACTGCCGGCACATGGGTGGTGACTTGTCCCAGGGGACCGTGAAGGGCAACGAGATCGCCTGCCCGTTCCACGATTGGCGCTGGGGCGGGGACGGCCGGTGCAAGATGGTGCCCTACAGCAAGCGCACTCCGCGCCTGGCCCGCACCGCGGCGTGGCCGACACTGCAGCAGGACGGCATGCTGTTCGTCTGGAATGACCCGGAGCGCAAGGCGCCACCGGCGGACGTCACCATTCCGCGCATCGAAGGCGCCACCAGCGAGGCCTGGACCGATTGGCATTGGTACACCACGGTGGTCAACACCAACTGCCGCGAAATCATCGACAACGTCGTCGACATGGCGCACTTCTTCTACATCCACGGTTCGTTGCCCACGCATTTCAAGAACATCTTCGAAGGCCACGTCGCAACCCAGTACATGAAGAGCGCCGGCCGGCCGGACATCGGCGATCCCGAAGGATCAAAGCTGATCGGTACGTCGTCGCTGGCTTCCTACCACGGGCCCTCGTTCATGATCGATGATCTGACCTACCACTACCAGGAGTTCGACCAGCGTACCGTGCTGATCAACTGCCACTATCCCATCGATGCGAATTCCTTTGTCCTGCAGTACGGGATCGTGGTGGAGAAGAACGCCGCGATGCCGGAGGAACTGGCCATGCAGACGGCGATCGCGCTCGGTGACTTCGTCAAGATGGGATTCGAACAGGACGTCGAGATCTGGCGCAACAAGACCCGGATCGACAATCCGCTCCTGGTCGAGGAGGACGGCCCGGTGTATCAGTTGCGGCGCTGGTACGAGCAGTTTTACGTAGATGCGGCCGACGTGACACCGGACATGGTGGACCGCTTCGAGTTCGAGTTGGACACGACGCGGCCGTATGAGGCGTGGATGAAGGAAGTGGAAGCCAACCTGGCCGCACGTGCCTCCGCCGGACCGGTGGGATGACGATGGCGATTCGCCCCGACAATCGGCTCGCCGACGCACCGATGGTGCCGGTCGAGTGCCGGCGCTGCGGGGCGGGCGTGCAGGTGCGGAAGAGCAGCTGGAATCAGACCAGCGTGCAGTGGACTGGCACCGCTCTGAATCGTTGTGAGGAGCGGTGCACCGCAGCGCAATTGATCGGTCCGGGCACTCGAGGCCTGTTCCTGGCTTGCTGGGCCCTCAGCGGCTCCATCGCCGACGCGGTACGTTCCGGGGCGCTTCCGGTAGTCGACGAGGCACGCTGAAAGTCCTCACCCCTTCAGTAGGCGAACCGTGCGGTCCAGCCGGTGTGACAGTTCGTCGAAAGCGATGCGCTGCTGAGTAAACGCCGCGATGTTGGTCATCCAGACGTCGGAGAGCACTTCGGCGGCGCCGATTTCTCGCGGCGTCGAGGTGGCACCTCCGACGGACTCGACGAAGATCCGCACCGTCTGCCCGCGGACAAGGTCGGCTTGGGTCGCGGCGGTGCCGTCGGCGTAGAGGTACGGGCGGATCAGGGCCTCGGCGAATGGCGGTGATGAGCACAGCCTCTCGGTGAGGGTCAGGGCAACCTGCAGCAGGCGCTGAAACGGATCCGAATCGCTGGTGCCGCCGTGAAACTCGGTTTCGAAGTCCCACAGCCATTCGTAGAAACACGCCAGCAGCAGATCGTCCTTGGACGGAAAGTATTGGTACACCGTGCTGGCCGCCACGCCCGCCGCGGAGGCGACCGAACGGATCTGGCAGGCGTCGTAGCCCTGAGTGGCCAGTCGCATCGCCGCCTGGATGATCCGGTCGCGTCGGGCCAGCCGACGGGAGCTGAGGGGCGTCGTCGCGACGGTCAACGCGGGGATACTCACGGTTGAGAACATGCCTAACTACCGAAGATTTCCAGCGGCCCCACGTACGCGCGGTTGGCTTTGATCCGTTCGGTGATCCGCCACTTGCCGTCGTCGTTCCGACGCCAGGTGTCGTGGTAGTCACCCAGCGTGTAGAAGCGCATCGACGGGTCGCCGGCCGAATTCAGGTGCACGTCACGGATGTAGGCCCGGCTGGTCGCGGTATCGCCGGTCACGTCGATCACGATGTTGCCCAGCAGATGCTGAGTTGGGCCACAACTGTCGAGGTACCCGCGGATCATGTCGATGATCGCCGCGGTTCCCCGCAGCCGTCCGGTCCCGAAATCACCCTCGGCCTCGTCGGACAGGATCTCGGCCATGGTGGCCCAGTCCCGATCGTCCATGGCACGGGCGAACAGGTTCAGCGCCCGCTCGATGTCCCGCTCGTCGCACAACATCTTCAGCCGATCTGAATCCACGCCCGCACCTCGTTCGTCACTCAAGCGTGCGCACCGCCGTCGACACGGATCTCGGTGCCGGTGATGAATGAGCCGTCGTCGGAGGCGACCATCGCGATGACCGATGCGACCGCGCTCGGATCGCCGAGGATTTCGCTCTCGGCGCCGTGCAGCAACGGGGTCTGCTTCATCCAGAGTCCGAGGTCATATCCTTCGGGCATCTTGTCCAGGGTGCTGTTGGCCAATGCTGTCGACACCCCACCGGGTTGGATGTTGACTGCCCGCAGGCCCTGCTTCGAATACTCCAGCGCCAGAGAGTGTGTGAAGCTGAGGATGCCACCCTTGCTCGCCGCGTACGCCGCCATGTAGGGGTGGGCGAACGTCGCGGCGGTGGAGGTGAAGTTCACCACGACACCTCGCCCAGAGCTCAGCAATGCCGGGAGTGCTTGACGGGTCATCAGGAAGGTGCCGGTCAGGTTGACCGCCAGGGTGCGATTCCACTCTTCGAGGGTGGTCTGGTGGGTGTGCGAACACGTCTGCATGGCAGCCACATTGACCAGCACCTCCAGCCCACCCAACTCGGTGACGGCCGCATCCACTGCGGCGATCACGTCGTCTTCGCGGGAGATGTCGAGGACGGCCGTCGTGAGTCTCTTGCCGCTGCCCGCAGTTTCGGCGGCGGCCGCTGTCGCCGCCAGGCCGTCGGCGGAGATGTCGTAGGCCACCACCGTGGCGCCTTCATCGAGCAGGCGGGTCACCGTGGCGGCGCCGATACCCGATCCGGCTCCGGTGATGATGACACGACGATCCGAGAACCGATCCATCAGGTATTTCCTTCGTTCAGGCGAGTTGGAACGCGGAGATCGGAGCCTCGTCCGGGTAGCTGCTGGGGCCGCCGAGGTCGTAGGCGGCGTTGAGGGCACCGATGAACTCCGGATCGTGCAGCGGCTCGCCGGGTACGTCCAGCTTGATGCCCTTGCCTGTGAGATCGTCCACCATCATCCCGATCGCTTGCTCGATCGTGATGTCGTCAGATCCGTCCATGTTCTTCTTGAGTTCGTCGTAGTCGGAGAACACCTCGGCCGACCAGTGCACCAGGAACCGCAACTCGTCGGTGTGGTGTCGAGCGATGACGTCGTCCCCATTCTTCAGCAGCCACTGGTCGCGGTCGGAGGGGTCGCCGGTGAACACGGTGTCGAACGCCAAACCGGCCGGAACTTGTTGATCCAGGGGACCGTTCGCCTCACCGCGGTGCATCATCATCTCGTTCTGCACGACGACGCCGCGGTTGTTGATGGGGGGCAGTACCCGCGCGGGCGGCTTGAGCGGACCATCGGGCCAGTAGGTGAAGCCGGAGCCCGCGTCCAGGGAGAACCAGGTGATCACCTGAGCCATCTTGATCAGGTAGTCGGTGAACAACCCCGACTTGCCCATCACGCTGCACAACCAGGTGGGGGCGTTCTCGTGGCGGACGCCGCGGAAGCTGGGGGAGTCCAGGTGCCCGGGGTCGCGGTTGGCGCACGGGCCGTTGATGTTGAACAGCATCATCTCCGGCTTGGCGTACTCGGCGTTCCAGTAGCTCTTGGCCTGCTCCAGGAATCCGGCGTTGTAGAAGCAGTCGTGGAGCTCGGGATACAGCACGGTGCCATAGTTGGCCAGGTAGCCGCGGAAGGTCGGGGTGAGGAACAGGTCCAGCGAGGGCGTAAAGCCTTCGGGGAACGCGCCACTCAAGGTGGCCATCAACTCGTCGGCCGACGCGAAGTGCTGGGCGATGATGAGCTTCCAGGGGCCCTGGGTATGGGCGACGTCGAGGAGCCGCTGCTTCTGGTCGTCGGTGTAGACGTCGGTGATCTCGCGCGGCGGGGCAGCGGGACGCAGGACGTCGGACAGTTCGAGACGCTGCTCATCGGTCAGCATGGTGATCTCCTTCGGTGGTGTCATTCTCGATTGTGGGGACCGCTCGCTGCGACGAGGCGGACGCCGTCCGGTGATCGGGAGACTCGTTGTGCCCCAGTGGATACGCGAACTTCGCCCGCAACAGGGCACCGATCTCGGCGATCGCCAGGCGTCCGCGTGCGGTGGTATCCGAACGCATCAGAAAGCCGTGGTACATCCCGGGATAGCGGGTGAGCGTGGTCTGGACACCGGCGTCACGCAACCGGCCGGCATAGCGTTCACCCCAGTCCCGGATCGGGTCGCACTCCCCGGTGACGACGATGGCCGCCGGCAGGCCGCTGAGGTCGGTGGCGTAGGCCGGGACCTGGTACGGGTCCCGAGGGGCGCCACCGCGGTCGACCAACTCGTGCATGTAGACGATGTCTTCATGGCGCAGCAGCGGGGCGTCGGGCATGGAGGTGATGGAGTCTGCCCCCATGTCGCGATCGAGGCCGGGATACAGCAGCACCTGCGCGCAGATACGTGGGCCGGCGTGATCGCGGGCCGCCAAAGCCACTGCAGCAGCCAGTGATCCGCCCGCACTGTCCCCGACGACCGCCAGCCGGCGTGAGTCGAGGTGCAACTGGTCGGCATGGGCGGCGAGCCATTCGGTGGCCGCATAGGCGTCGTCGAATTGCGCCGGTGGCGGTGATTCCGGTGCGAGCCGGTAGTCGATCGCCGCCACCGCAGCGCCGCTGGAATACGCGAGTTCGCGGGCCAGCGGTTCGAACGAACGATTGGACCCCATCACCAGCCCGCCGCCGTGCAGATACACCAATACCGGCAAGCCGGTCTCGGCGGTGGGGCGATACAACCGGACCGGAATCGGGCCGGCCGGCCCGGAGGCGTCGAGGTCTTCGACGGCGGCCATGGCGGGCATGTCCGGAAGGGGCGCGGATTCGAGGCCACCGCGTACAACGGTCAGGCCGCGGGCGCGCATGGGGGCGATGTCGCCGAACGAGGCAACTCGGGCGGCGGCATCGGGATCCAGTGGTGGATAGCTCATGTCAGTTCTGTGCCGGGTCGAAACGGCGCTCGCTCCGCAACCGGGGAGCCTCTTGTTTGGTCAATACGCGGGCCCGTTCGGCCATCGCCGACCCGACGTAGTCGGGCTGGGTCAGCAGATAGAACCGGCCGTCAGCGGCCTGCTCGAACACCACCTCGGCCGCGGCCAGTGGATCCATCGCCTCGGCCTTGATGTCGAGCATCGCGGCGCGTTGTCCTTCGGCCGCACCGGCGTCCCCGGAGTCGACTCCTCCGGCCGATTCGAAGATGTTGGACACCACCGCACCCGGCAGTACCGCCTGCACGTGTACGTGGTGGTCATGACCGGCGGACTGCACTTCCAGATGAAGGCATTCGGTCAGGGCGAGCACGGCATGCTTGCTCATGATGTAGGGCGCCTGCAGTGGGACCACTGCGACCCCGCCGATCGAGGACAGATTCCATACCCAGGCCGGGGCATCGGTGGCCAACATCTTGGGCAGAAACGCCTTGACGCCGTGGAACACTCCGCTGATGTTGATGTCGACGACGCGTTGCCAATTGGCGACCGGGGTGTCCCACAGGTAGCCGAACTGCTCGATCCCGGCGTTGTTCACCAACAGCCGGACCGGGCCGAGGTCGCGATAGACGTCGTCGGCCAGGGCTTGCACCGCGTCGGCGTCTCGCACATCGCACACCACGTCGGTCGCCGACCCGCCTGCGGCGCGGATCTCGTCACGCAGGTCGGCGAGGGCGTCGGCGTTGATGTCGACGAGCACCACCGTCATACCCAGCCGGGCGGCATGCCGGGCGAGGCCGGCGCCGATCCCGGCACCGGCACCCGTGATGACGGCGATCCCGCCGCCGAAAGTCTTTTCGGCGTTCACGCGGACGCGGTGCCGGCCGCGGCTTTGGCGGTGTGCTCGGCGAGCGGGATCGAGTCCTCGGCGTCGAGGATGACGTTCAGCGAGGTGAAGACGAGACCGTCGGCTGCGCGCCGGATTCCGGCGTCGACGACACCGCTGGACACCGCGAACGGAACGTTGTTGGTGATCTGGTTGACGAACAGGTAGAAGCGGACGTTGGTGACCTCACCGTCGACACCGGTACGGAACACGTTGGTGGCGTGGTGACGGCACGGGTACGGATTCTCGTTGCGGTGGTCGATGAGCCAGGCCAATGTCTCTGCCTTACCGTGCAGTTCGGCGGCCAGTAGGTGCTCGAACGGGCAGGCCCCGGAATCCGAGCGGCTCAGGTACTCCATCTCGTCGGCGAGGCGGGTGCCCACTTCCTCGAAGTGACCCTGGTCGTAGTGGAACCAGAAGCCGGAGATGAACTCCTGGACATCAGACAGGGAGATCTCGTTGCTCATGCCGGCAGTCAACCTGGCATGTGGCGCCGGTGACAGCACTGGTGACCGGTCAGCGGAACACCGCTATCCGCCGGCGATCAATGCCCAGAGCTGCTGTCCGCCGGCCGCTGTGGCTGCCGCGGCCACCTGCTCGTCCCAGAAGCGCACCGAGCCGAACTCCGAGCGCCAGGCCAGCGCGGCACGGGTGTAGGTGTGCAGTCGATGCTCATGGGTGGTACCGATCGCGCCGTGCACCTGGTGTGCGTTGCGGGTGACGACCGAGGCGGCATTGCCGGCACAGGAGCGCGCTGTCGCGATCTGGAAGTCCAGTTGTGCTGACTGCCAGTCCGTTGCGATGGCCGTGTGCAGCGCGGCCTCGGTCGCGGCACGGGCCAGCGCCGACTCGGCCGCGGCATCCGAGATCAGATTCTGTATCGCCTGGAACTTGGCCAGGGGACGGCCGAACTGGATGCGTGAGGCCACGTGGTCGATGGACAGTGCGACGGCACGGTCGAGCGCCGCACACACCTGGATCGCCCGGATCAGCGCGGACTTTCGCCGGAGCTGGCTCACCAGTTCCTCGGATACGGGGTGGCCGCTGAGTGCTGCGGTGTCGATGCTGACGGGGTCGCGAGGCTCGCCGATCAGGTTCGTGCCGGCGCTGATCGACAGGGCCGCGGTGTCGATCTCGTCGAGCCGGTAGCCGTCATCGGTCGGCCAGAGCACCACGACGCGGTCGACGTCACCGGCCCACGGCACCGGCGTACCGGCCGCGTCGCCGTGTGGTGCGACGTACACCGTGCGCACGGCGTCGTCGACCGGCCGGTCCAGCGCCTCCAACAACCAGCAGGCCAACAGGTCATGCTCGGCCAGGGGAGCGCGAACACCATGCCGCACTGCGGCCCTCAGCAACTCGGCAGCCTCAAGCCAACCCGCCCCGCTGCCGCCGGATGCCTCGGCGCCGGTCAGTCGGACCAGGCCGAGAGTGTCGAGCCGCTGCCACAGTGCGCGGTCGTACTCGACGCGTTCTCCGGGAGCCTTGACGGGGGTGGTCTGACGGTAATCGGAGAAGACGCCGTCCATCATCGCCGCCAGATCGGGATCCACCGCCGCGGATGGGCTCGGAGCGAGTCCGGTGGTGTTCATCGCAATCCCAATCCCCGCGCGATGACACCGCGCAGTACTTCGTTGGTTCCGCCGCGCAAGGTGAAACCGGGCCGCTGGTCCACCGCGGTGGCCACCAGCTGCGTCCACTCGGCGTCCGTTGGATTGTCGTCGCCGGTCTGCCGGTCGGCGAAGTCGGCGATGTCACCTTCGACCGTGGTCCCGAGAACCTTGACGACGGCGGCCGAGACGTCGGGATTCTCACCGCGTTCCAGGGCCTCGGCCACGGAGGTCGACATGTGATGCAGACCGGCGACGCGCGCGATCAGGCGTCCCAACTCGGCATCCGGTTTGTCCTGCGGGGCAGGGTGTTCGACAGCGTGAGCCAGGAGCGGGAAAGTGGACAGGAATCGCTCCGGGCCGCTGCGTTCGAAGCTCAGCTCGGAGGTCACCTGGGTCCAGCCTCGGCCGATTTCGCCGAAGACCATGGCGTCAGCGATGAACACCTCGTCGAGTACGACCTCGTTGAAGTGGTGCCCGCCGTTCATGGAGACGATCGGGCGGACTTGCACGCCGGGCGCGCGCAGGTCGACGATGAACTGGCTCAACCCGGCGTGCCGGCGTGCCGGATCCACCGGTTCGGTGCGGGCCAGCACGATGAACGCGTGCGCGCGATGTGCTCCCGACGTCCAGACCTTGGTGCCGGTGATCGACCAGCCGCCCTCGACAGGTACCGCACGGGTGCGGACACTGGCCAGATCCGAGCCGGAATCCGGTTCGCTCATGCCGATTCCGAAGAAACACTCACCGCGCACGATGCGGGGGAGGAACGTCGACTTCTGCTCTTCTGTCCCGTATTTCAGCAGCGACGGCACGATCTGGCGGTCGGCGATCCAATGCGCCGCCACCGGAGCGCCCGCGGCCAGCAGTTCCTCGGTGACGACGAACCGCTCCTGAAACGAGCGGCCGTGGCCGCCGTACTGCACGGGAACCGTCATCCCCAGCCAACCCCGCCGCGCCAGGGCCGCGGTGAAGTTCTCGTCCCAGCCGCACAGCCAGGCGTCGACCGACGGGGTGAACTCCCCGGCGGCCAAGTGCTCGGCCAGGAAGTCGCGGACCTCGGCGCGGAGCTGATCCGAGTGTGCGGTCACGATGTCCGCCACTTCGCGATGCGCTGCTGGTGTTCGGCATCGTGATGGGCCAGCGGTTGCATCGCCGCCGCCATGGACAGGGTGGATTCCAGGGAGCCGGTGGCGGATTCCTGCAGCAGCCGCTTGGCCATCCGCAGCGCGCGTGGCGGATTGACGACGATCCGGTCTGCCAGCGCGTGAGCTTCCGTCAAGAGGTCGTCGTGGGGCACCACCCGGCTGACCAGTCCCCACTCCAATGCGGTTGCGGCGTCGATGCGTTCGCCGGTGAACGTCAGCTCGGCGGCGCGGGCGTAGCCGATGGCCCGCGGCAGGAACCACGTGCCACCATCGCCGGGGATGAGCCCGAGTTGGACGAAGCTCTCGGCGAAGGACGCCCTCTCGGAGGCGAACCGGATGTCGCACATCATCGCCAGATCACACCCGGCGCCGATCGCCGCACCGTTGACCGCGGCAATGAGCGGCACCTCGAGGCGGCCCAGCGCCCGCGGGATCCGCTGGATGCCATCGATATAGGCCCGACGCTGGTCGATGGCGTCCAGGCCGAACATGCCCTGGCGGTCGGCCATCTCCTTGACGTTGCCGCCGGCCGAGAAGATCTTGCCGGCTCCGGTGAGGATCACCGCGCCGACCGTGTTGTCTGCGTTCACCGCGTCCACATTGGCTTCGAAAGCAGCGATGACGTCCTTGCCGGTGATGGCGTTGCCGACCTCGGACCGGTTGATGGTCCAGACTTGGACGGGCCCGTCGGTGTGGACGTCCAGCGGTGAGCTCACGCCTGCTCCTTGAGCTGAAGGGATTTGGTCTGCAGGTATTCCTCGAAGCCGAACCGGCCGAGTTCTCGGCCGATCCCGGACTTCTTGTACCCGCCGAACGGGGCAGCGGGGTTGTACGCGCCACCGTTGATGTCGAGTTGTCCGGTCTGAACCTGCCTGGCGAACGCGATGGCCTCGTCGTCGGTGGCACCCCACACCGCGCCGGACAGCCCATAGGGGGTGCCGTTGGCGATGCGCAGGGCATCATCGGAGTCGGCGTAGGGGATCACCGCGAGCACCGGACCGAACACCTCTTCCTGCCCCAGTTCGGATTCGGGATCCACATCGGCGAAAACCGTTGGCGCCACGAAATACCCGATGTCACGAATCTGCTCGGCGCCACCGGTCAGCAGCCGTGCGCCATCGCGCTGGGCTCGTTCGATGAAGCCGCGAACGGTGTCGAACTGCGACCGTGACGCCGACGGTCCGATCCGGGTGGCCGGGTCGCGCGGATCGCCGACCGTGTACCGGGCCACGGCAGATTCGATCAGATCCAGCGCCTCGCCGTAGCGGCTCTGCGGCACCAGCATCCTGGTCCAGGCCATGCAGGTCTGCCCGCCGTTGAGGAAGGCGTTGCCCACCCCGACCTTGACCGCGGTGGCCAGATCGGCGCCGTCGAGGATCACGTTGGCCGATTTGCCACCGAGTTCGAGGGCCACTTTCTTGATCGACTGGCCGGCCAGCTCGCCGACCCGGGCACCCACGCCGGTGGACCCGGTGAAGGAGACGAAGTCGACGTCGGGATGTGCGGCGAGACGTTCTCCGATCACCCGACCGGGACCCGACACCAGGTTGACCGCCCCGGGGGGCAGGCCTGCATCCGCGCATGCTTCGACGAACGCGAACACCGAAAGTGGCGCTTCGTTACTGGGTTTGAGCACGACGGGGCAGCCCGCGGCGATCGCGGGGAGTACCTTGGCCACCACCTGATAGAGCGGGTAATTCCACGGTGTGATCGCGCCGACGACACCGTAGGGCTCCCGCAGGACCAACGAATTACCGATGTGCTCTTCGAATTCGAAGGTTTCCAGGACGTCGGCGAAGCCCTTGGCGACGGCCAACGGCACCTGCGTCTGCACCGTCTGCGCGATGCGAACCGGGGCACCCATCTCGGCGGTGATCAGCTCGGCGATGTCCGGTAGGCGCTTCTCCATCGCGGCGATGACCCGCTGCACCCGATCTTGGCGTTCAGCGACGCCGATGAGGGGATCGAACGCCCGCCGAGCCGCGGAGACTGCGGCGTCGACGTCGGTGGAGTCACCGTTGGGCACGTGGCCGATCACGGCCTCGGTCGCCGGGTCGATCACGTCGATCACGCCGCTCCCGGAGGGAGCGGTCCAGTGGCCGTCGATGAACAGTGAGTTGTGTTCGTAGCTGGGCACGGTCATCCTTACGGGGTTCAGGGAATCAAGCTGGCGCGGATGTCGCGCTTGCCGTCGGCTGCGGCGAATGCCTCGTTGATGTCGTCGAGTGGGTACGACGCCGCAGCGAGCCGCTCGAACGGCAGTCGGTGTTGATGACGATCGAGAAAGGTCAACGCGCGAGACAGGACGGCCGGGTCATAGAGCGAGACGCCGACCATGGTCTTGTTGGTGAAGACGAACCGCGACGGGTCGAACGCGAATGTCTTGCCGATGTTGATGTTGCCGATCTCGACGTAGCGGCCGAACTGCGCGAGCATCTGCAGGCCCTCGTCGATGGCCGACGGGTGCCCGACCACCTCGACCACCACGTCGGCGCCCTGACCGTCGGTCAACGCCCGCACCGCCTTGGCCCGATCCTTGGGGGTGGCCACCTCGTTCAGATCGATGACGGCATCGGCACCGAACGCGGTGGCCAGCTCGAGTCGTTCGGGTACGCCATCGATCGCGATGACGTTGGCCGCGCCGCGCGCTTTCGCGACCGCCACGGCGTACAGGCCCAGCGCGCCGGCTCCCTGGACCACGACGTGCTCGCCGAGCTGCAGGTCGACGCGTTCCAGGCCGTACATGACCTGGGACAGTGCGCAATTGGCGCCGGCGGCAATCTCGTCGCTCAGGGTGTCGGGAACGGTGTAGACGACGGCACCGGCAGGCAGTAGGTAGTAGTCGCCATAGCCGCCGACGAAATAAGGCGGCTCGTCGGCACGATCCAACATCGCCATTCTCAGATTCAGGCAGGCGTTGCGGCGCCCGGCCAGGCAGTTGCGGCATTTGTGACAGCAGTAGAAGTACGGGAACACGACGCGCGTGCCCTCGGTCAACGTCTTGCCGTTGGAGTCGGTGCTCACGCCGTCACCCAGCACCTCGATCGCACCGACCATCTCGTGGCCCAGCACGGTGGGGAGCTGCCCGCCCAAACCGCGGGTGGCGAAGGTGCCGTGCCAGGCGTGGACGTCCGATCCGCAGATGTTCGCCCGCAGCACCCGGATCAGTATTTCTCCGGGACCGACCTCGGGCAGGGGGACCGTTTCGATGTGAAACGGCTTACCGGGCTCGTCGAAGCGCGCGATGCGTCCTGTATGCACGGGGGTCCCTTCAGTTGCTTGTGGATTCGAGGCTGAACCGCTGTCGCAGATCGCGTTTGAGCAGTTTGCCGCTGGGGTTCTTGGGCAGCGCGTCGACGAAGAAGATCTGTTTGGGGGTTTTGAACCCGGCGAGATGCTCACGGCAGTGCTGAAGCACATCGTCTTCGGTCAGGTTCGTGCCGGCTCGGGCGACGACCGCGGCGACGACCGCCTCCACCCACACCGGATGCGCCAGGCCGAAGACCGCGACTTCCTCGATACCGCTGTGCCGGTAGAGAACCTCTTCGACCTCACGACTGGCGACGTTTTCACCGCCGGTCTTGATCATGTCTTTCTTGCGGTCGACCACGTGGAGGAGACCGTGCTCGTCGTAGAAGCCCAGGTCGCCGGAATGAAACCAACCGCCGGCGAAGGCCTGGGCGGTCTTGTCCTCGTCATCGAGGTAACCCAGCATCAAATGTGCGCTGCGGTGGGCGATTTCGCCGACCGTTCCGGACGCCACCGGAGTGTCGTTGTCATCGAGGATCACGGTTTCGACGTTGACGACGGGCCGTCCTGCCGACCCGGCGTGTGCGTCCTGCTCGTCCGGTCCCAAAGCCGAGGCCAACGGTGCCATCTCCGTCTGGCCGTAGAAATTCCACAGCCGCAGATTCGGCAGCCGTCGGCGCATCTCGTGCAGGATCTCGGTGGGCATCGCCGAGGCGCCGTAGTAGCCCTTGCGGAGACTGGACAGATCCACCTCGTCGAACACCGGGCTGCGCAGCAGACTGATCCACACTGTCGGCGGTGCAAAATAATTCGTGACGCCGTAACGTTCGATCGTGCGCAATACCAGCTCCGGATCCGGCCGGGGCACGATGATGCTGGTGGCGCCCAGATAGATGTCGGTGGCCAGGAAGTTGTCCAGCTGCGCACAGTGATACAGCGGCAGAGAGTGGATTTCGACATCGTCGCCGGACATGGAACCGGCCACGATCGTGCTGATGTACTGCCACATCAAACTGCGGCTGCTGTGCATCACGCCTTTGGGCCGCGATTCGGTTCCGCTCGTGTACATCACCCGCAGCAGTTGATCGTCGTCGAGGTGAACGTCGGGCACCGCGGCCGTGGTGATGAGCAGTTCGGCGAAATCGAGCCAGCCGCCAGGGCTGGACTGCCCCGGGGATGTCAGCGCGATCTTCTGGCGCACCGCCGAGCCAGGTGCCATCGCTTGCTCGGCGACTCCGATCAACTCCGTCTCGACGATGAAACCGGCCGCTCCGCTGTGGCCGAGGATGTACGAAATCTCTTCTGCGGTCAGCATGAAGTTGATCGGGACCAGCACCACACCGGCGCGTGCCGTGGCGAACGCCAGCACCGCGTACTGCCAGCAGTTACGCGCCAACAGTGCCACCCGGTCGCCGGGTGACAAACCGTTGTCGTGCAGCGCGGCCGCCGCCCGGTCCACCAGGTGATCGAATTCGGCGAAACTGAGGACGACGTCGCCATCGATGATCGCCGTCTTGTCCGGCTGCTTGCGCGCCGAGCGGCGGGGGATGTCGGCGAGGCTGTGGCTGCGAGCCTGGGCGATGACGGCGGCGAGGTCGTCCGAGTGCATGAGCCGCAGGGTAGGCATGGGCGGGTCCGGTGCGGTGGTTCGTCTCCCGCTCAGTAGACAGGGTGGGGGCGGTCAGGGGTGGAGTCCTTCGATACTCGATCCCATGACGGCTACCACTGAATCTTCGTCGCTTGCGGATCGCGATTTAGACCCCGACGTTCTGCGCGGCCATCTGCTGCAGGCCGATCCCGGTGTCCTGGTTGCGGTGCTGGCGCAGATGACCGGCGATGCGTCGGTCATCGATCGGTACGCCGCCAAGATCGATTACGTTCCGGACCCGCCGGAGCGCGCCGGAACCACGGATACGGCCACCGCGGAGACGCTGGCCGAGGAGATCATCGCCGCACTCGGTCGCTCACGGCCGGCTGACGCGGCACCGGTCGATGACCGCGATTTCTTCAGCAGCCTGCTGCCGATCGCGCTGGGCAGTGCCGTCGACGACGAACACGTGGATCTACTGCTGGAACAAGGCGGTTTCCGGCCGTCACAGCCGACGCTGCCACGCACCACGCCGATTCCCTCGTCCACCACGGTGGCGATCATCGGCGCGGGCATCGCCGGGATCGCGGTGGCGCTGGCGGCGGCCGAGGAGGGTGTGCAGTTCGAGATCTTCGATCGCAACGACGAGGTGGGTGGCACCTGGCTGACCACCACCTATCCCGGCATCGGGGTGGACACCCCGTCGGCGTACTACTCGCTGTCGCGTGAGGTGAACCCGGATTGGTCGAACTACTACCCGCAGGGCGCGGAGTACCAGGCCTATCTGGTCTCACTGGCCGACAAACACGATCTGCGTCGTCATATCCGGTTCGGTACCGAAGTCGAGGCCCTGCGGTGGGATGAGGAACGGGGACAGTGGGAGATCCACTCCCGCTCCAGTGATGGCACCCAGAGCATCGACCATGCCACTGTCGTCGTCACCGCCGCCGGCTACCTGAACCGTCCGCGTTTCCCGGAGATCAAGGGACGAGACAGCTTCGCCGGCACCAGTATTCACTCGGCCCGGTGGGACTCGTCGTTGGACCTGGCGGACAAGAAGGTGGCGATCATCGGCGCCGGCTGCACGGCAGTGCAGATTGTCGACGCCTGCGTCGACGAGGTCGAGCACCTGACGGTGTTCCAACGCCAACCGCACTGGGTGGCCCCGCGCAAGCGGCTTTCCGATGAGGTTCCGGAGCACCGTCGCCATCTGGGACGGGTGTTGCCCTTCTATGCGATGTGGCACCGGCTCAAGTCGTACTGGGGCACGGCGGACAACAATTACCCCATCATCCTGCGCGATCCTGAGTGGTCCGAGACGCATCTGTCGATCTCGCCGACCAACGATGTGCTGCTGCAGATGTGTCTCGACTACATCGACCGGACATTCGGGGCCGGAACCGAGTTGGCGAAAAAGGTGACGCCGGACTTCGCGCCGTACGGCAAGCGGATCATCCGTGATCCCGGTGGCTACTACGCCGCGCTGACCCGCGACCACGTCGACGTCGAAGCCAGTGAACCCGCGGAGATCAACGAGCGCGGCATCGTCACGGTCGACGGCCGTCAGATCGACCTCGATGTGATCATCTACGCCACCGGATATCACCTGGACTTCCTGTCCACCGTCGATATCCGAGGGCGTGACGGCAAGACCCTCGCCGAGGAATGGGGCGAGAGCCCGCGGGCCTACCGCGGCGGCACCGTCCCAGGTTTCCCGAACCTGTTCATCACCTCGGCCCCGAATTACAGTCCCGGACATGGCGCCGGCGCCAACTTCTCGATGGAAGTGCTGGCGCACTACATCTTCGAGTGCCTGCAGTTGATGGCCCTGCGTGGGGCGTCGACGATGGAGGTCACCCAGCGCGCCTATGACGAGTACGTTGCCGGGATAGACGAGGCGATGCAGGGCACGGTCTGGTGCCATACGCCCAATGCCCACACCTACTACCGCTCGGGGTCCGGCCGCGTGGTGGTGGCCACGCCGTACCGGTTGGTGGATCTGTGGCAGCAACATCGAGCCCCGATCGAAGAGGACTTCGTCCTGCGATGAGCCAGATTCTCGTCGGCAAAACGGCATTGGTGACCGGAAGTAGCCGCGGAATCGGCCGGGCGATCGCGCAGCGGCTGGCGTCCGAAGGTGCAACGGTGGCGGTGACCGCCCGCGCATTTGCCCCGACCCCGTCCACCCGGGCCGGCGTCACCGAGGCGATCCCGGGCACGATCGAGGAGACCATCGCGCTCATCGAGCAGGCCGGTGGTTCGGCCTTCGGGTTGGCTGCCGATCTGGAAGACAACGCCGCCCGCGACGGGCTGATCGAGGCCGTGGTCGAGCGCACCGGCCGGGTCGACATCCTGGTCAACAACGCGGGCTATGCGGACTACTCGGTCGTCGAGAACATGCCGGCGGAAACTTTCGACCGCACGGTGGAGCATTATCTGAAGACCCCGTTTGCCTTGACGAAAGCCGCTGTGCCGCACATGCGCTCCCACGGTGGCGGCTGGATCGTCAACATCGGCTCGGTCACCGGAGTGGCGCCCGTGCGGCCCTACCGGGACTACAACAAGACCGCCGGTGACGTGATCTATGCATCGTGCAAGGCTGCGCTGCATCGGTTCACCCAGGGCGTGGCCGCCGAGCTGCTCGACGCGAACATCGCGGTCAACTGCGTCGGCCCCTCCACCGCGGTCCGCACGCCGGGCGCGGCCTCGTTGATCCCGGATACGTTTCCGACCGAACCTGTTGAGTACCTGGCCGAAACCGTGCTGGCGATGTGCCACCTTCCCGCCGCGGAGCGGACCGGCCTGGTGGCGTTCAGCTTGCACTATCCGTGGTCACAGCGGTTGGCAGTGCATTCGCTCGACGGTGCGACGGTCCTGCCGGCGTTGGAGCCACCGACGTCGGCGAATCCCAATATCGTCCCGGCCGGGGTCTAGATTGGTTGGCCGGTGTTCTCGCGGCGTGAAGGGCGCCCCGGCCTCATCAATCACGGCTTTTGGCCGGGTATGCGATGTGCCCGACTATCAGCGACTTTTCAGCGACAATCACCACACGAGCAACGCGGACCTCATCAAACCCATTGTCGCTCAGCGTTTTCGCCACTCGAACATCTCTGACCTCATGCGCCCCATCCGTCCAGCGCCCGACTATCAGCGACTCTGTCGCTGTTGGCTGGACAACCCAAAACCCGTGACACATGTCGTGTTTGGCGACTGCCGTGACAGGAGTATAGATCGATGATGGGACAAACGGTGTCCATGATGCTCATGCGGCGATTGTCGCTGAAAAGTCGCTAATAGGCGGGCAGGTCGGCGCCTTCTCCGTCGACGCAACACGCCGAAGGGCCGCGCTCACAACACCGCATGGTCAGCTCGGCAAAAACTGTGGCACACCCGATCTCGGATGATCACGTCGGTGGTCTCGGGGTCGAACCAACGATCGACCACCGCCCAGTGGATCGGATGCATCAGGTAGGGGCCCATCAGGCCGTCGACATCGGTGAACTCCTGCTCGAACACGTGCGTCCAGTCGCTCGTACCCATCGCGGTGTCGACTCGGCTCAATTGCCAGGCCGCGATCGTCGACACGTAGCGCGGCATCATCGCCAGTTCACTCTCGAACGCCGCGACCGTCTCGGCGTCCACATCGTCCGGCACACGCAGCAGCAGCGCCCGGTACACACTGCCGGTGCCGCGGCGGACCGGAGATCCCTGGTAGGTCACGCCGTTGACGCGGATGATCGACGGGTCGGCCAGCACGTCGTCGAAATCACTGTTGTCCCAATCCTCTTGCCCCGAGAACCGGAGGTGGACCAGGATGTCACCGCCGTTGCGCGACCCGGGCAGCGTCGGTTGCACCAGTGGACTCAGCGCCCCGCTACGGTGCGCGGCCTCCCGCAAATCCGAGAGCACCCGGTCGCGTTCGGACTCGACGACGTCGAGCAGTCGGGTGACTCCCACGACGGTCGAACCGGATGACGGAATGGACACGTGCGCTGCGACGTCATCCATCTGCACGCCCTCGGCGGTGGAGGCGACGCTGCGATCGCGTTCGATGACCAGATCGGTGACACCGTCCCACCACCGGGCCACGGCCGGATCGGGCCGCCCTTGCCAGGTCATCTCCCACCAGGCCTGCGGACTCGGCAGCGACCAGGTGACGGTGACCACGTTGGAACGGTCGTCGAACCAGATGGGTGGACTGACCAAGACATCGCGCAAGGTCATGCCGCGCGCACGGGCGCCGGGCGCGTAGCCGTTGAGGTAGGCGTCGATGAACTTCTGTGCGCATCCCGGCGCGGTGACGACCCGGTCGATCACGAATACCTCGCCCATGTCGCGAGGTTATGGCGCGCGGGCCGCCGAGCGTCACCGTGCTCCCGACCATCGGGAAACTGCCGTTGACCGCCGACAGGGTCCGCGCGAAGGTGACCGGATGACCGATCCGTTCAGCCCGGCCCAGCTAGGGCCCGTGACGCTGCGAAACCGAGTGATCAAGGCCGCCACCTCGGAAGGCCGGTCACCCGATGGACTGGTCACCGATGAACTCATCGACTTCCATCGCAGCTTCGCCGAGGGCGGCGTCGGGATGACCACGGTGGCCTACTGCTGTGTATCCCCGCAAGGTGCGAGCGCCCCAGGCCAGATCGTCATGAACCGCAAGGCATTACCGGGTCTGCGGCAGCTCACCGATGCGGTACATCAGGCCGGCGCGGCCATCTCGGCACAGCTGGGGCATGCCGGGGTGGTGGCGCAGAAGAAGCTCACCGGCGTCACCGCCGTCGCGCCCAGCCGATTCATCAACCCGACCTCGTTCGCCTACTGCCGCGAGATCACCCGCAGCGAGATCGACCTGGTGATCACCCAGTTCGGGGATGCGGCACGGGTGGCGGTCGATGCCGGATTCGACGCTGTGGAACTGCATTTCGGCCACCTGTACCTACCCAGCTCGTTCCTCAGCCCGCTGATCAACCGCCGCAAGGACGAGTACGGCGGTGACATCGACAACCGCTCGCGCTTCGTGCGGCAGATCGCAGACAGGGTCCGCGAGGTGGTGGGCGACCGCATCGCGGTGATCGCCAAACTGGACATGGACGACGGCCTACCGGGCAGCATCTGGATCGACGAAGCACTGCGGACCGCCCAACTCCTCGATGCCGACGCCACACTGGACGCCCTCGAGCTCACCCAGGGATCGTCGGTGTACAAGCCGATGTACCTGTTCCGGGGCGATGTGCCGGTCAAGGAGTTCGCCACGGTGATGCCGCCGGCGCTGCGGCCCGCTGTCCGACTGGTCGGTAAGCAGGCGATGGGCGTCTACCCCTATCGCGACCTCTACATGCTGGAGGCCGCCCGCCAGTTCGTGCCGATCATGCGGAACACCAAACTCATTCTGCTGGGCGGGATCACGGACCGCGGGCACCTGGAGACCGGGCTGGCCGAAGGATTCGATTTCCTCGCCATGGGCCGCGCGTTGCTGCGGGAACCCGACCGGGTCAACACGATGATGTCCGAACCGGCGTCACGCAGTCGCTGCAACCACAACAACAAGTGCATGGTGACAGTGTTCGGTCGGACGCACTGCGTGCTCGATCCCGATCAACGCTATGGTGCCGCCTTAACGAGCGAGCAGGTCACCTAGGGCTTGGCTCGACTCCCGGCGGGCCCGGTGCGCGAGGTCCAGCATCGGCATGGTCATGAAGCCGTGGATGCCACCGTCGAAGGCGCAGCGGGTAACTGACACACCCGCCTTCTCCAGGGCATCGGCATAGGCGATGCCCTCGTCGCGCAGCGGATCATGGCCGGCCAGGACGACGACGGCCGGCGGCAACCCGTTCAGCTCACCCTGTAACGGCGATGCGTACGGGTGCCGCCGGTCGGTGACTGCGGGCACGTACTGGTCCCAATACCATTGCAGCGCCGGCCTCGGATTGTAGAAACCGTTGCCGAACAACCGGTAGGAGTCGGTGTCGAAATCCGCTGCGATCACCGGGTACAGCAGAAGCTGTGCCGCCAGATCCGGCCCACCGCGGTCGCGGGCCATCAGCGTCGTCACCGCGGCCAGATTCCCGCCGGCACTGTCGCCGCCCACCGCCACCCGGGCCGGGTCGGCGCCGAAGTCGGCGGCGTGGTCGACAGCCCACCGGACCGCAGCGTAGAAATCTTCGGCGGCTGTGGGCCAGCGGTGCTCGGGAGCTAACCGGTAGTCCACCGAAACCACCACCGCTGGAGCGAGATTGGCGAGGTTGCGGCACAGCCCGTCGTGGCTGTCGAGGTCGCAGAACACGAAGCCGCCGCCGTGGGCGTAGACCAGCATGGGGAGCGGTTCGGATGCGTCGGGCCGGTAGACGCGGACGTCGATGCGGCCGTTGTCGACCGGGATCTGATAGTCGGCAACGGAGGTGACCGGCTCAGGAGCAGGATTCGCCACGAAGCGGGCGTGGATGGCGGCCCGGGCTTCGGCACCCGTCATCGTGTGGACCGGCGGGAAGCCCGAATCGAGAGCTTCGATCATCTGCGCGATCTGGGGATCGAGGGTCATGCCGGCAGCAGGGCCGAGGTGGATCGTTGCGCGACGGGAGTGGCACCGCGCAACGGGCGCAGCGGCTGCAAGGTCGGTGCCACTCGTTGCGGCCCATCCTCGGCATTGCGCCAGATACCCATCGCGGTCATACGCACCGGCGCGGTGAGTCGCTGATCGAATGTCATCCGGTTCATGGGTCCACATACCGACACGGCCGCAACGGCTGCACCGGCCGGGCCGATCGGCGCTGCGACACAACCGAATCCGGGAAGTGATTCTTCGCGCTCGAAAGCCACCCCATGGGCCCGGACCTTGGCCAGCTCGGCTTCGAGTTGACGTTCCGTGCTGATCGAAAACCGCGTCCGGCGCGTCGCCAGGTCGGCTTGGGCGGACGGGTTGTCGGCCAGGATCGCTTTGCCGACCGCCGTACAGTGCGCGGGCTGGCGCCCGCCGACCCGAGTCGGGATGGCGGCCACCATCTGACCACCGATCTTCTCCAGGTACACCACGTCGGACCCGTCCAGGACCGCCAGGTGGACCACCAACCCGGTGGCGCGGTGCAGATCGCGCAGCAAGGGAATCGCTGCCCGGTGGATGCGGTCCTGATGCAGCGCCAGCGAGCCCAACTCAACCAGGCGCATGCCCAACTCGTAATCGCGGCCGTCGCGGCGGAGCCAGCGCAGCTGGACCAGTCGCTCAAGGATGCGGTGCGCCGACGACCGGGGCAGGCCGGTGCGGCGCACGATGTCGGCCAGCGTCAGGCGGGCCGTGCCGTCGAAGGCATCGAGTACCAGGGAAACCCGGTCGATGACAGCGCTGGGTGTCTCGAGCGTCGCCTTCTTACCCGTGACTGGGGGGTGTTCGATCATCGCGGTCATGGTTCCTCCAGGGGCTGCCCCGCCGGGCATATGACTAATAGTCATATGACTACCACAAGTATGTGTCCGCTGTCACGTTATTGGCGGCGTTATCAGCTCCGTCGCATTCTGGCCGAACCGGACAATCTGTTTTCCCAGGTCACCCACCTCTTTCGGATCGAGTTCGCGATAGGGCTGAGCTGACACCGACATGACGACATTGCCGCCGAAGTCGCGGATCGGCGCCGAGATAGTGGCCACCGCGATACGGCCCTCGGCCGATTTGCCGGTGAAATCGTCGGGCAGGACGTCAACCACGGTCAGATCGGCGACGGCTCCGGCCAGCCTGGTGGACACGGCGTCCGGCGCCTTTCCGTCGTCAAGGGCGATCAGCGCGTCGAAAACTCGGATGAGGGGCCCGCTGAGTCGTTCCACTCCGTAGCCGCGTTGATGAATCTCGCTGAGCACACGGGTGATCCGGTCGGAGAACGCGTCGCTGACCGGACCTGATGTCGACATCCACTGTGCGGCGGCCTCGGGCGAATCCCAGGCGACGAACTCGCGGCCGAAGGGCGGACCTAACGCTTCCCTCGAATGTGAAGAAGATCGCGAGAATTCCGGAGAATCTCGCGATCTTCTTCACGTTCGGCGTTCAGGCTTGGGCAGCGCCGGCCCCGGCGCGGCGACCGTAGAAGCTGCCGTCGCCCAGCGACACCCCGCTGGCGTAACCCCAGGCGGCCAGGCCGGCGGTGCAGCGTCCGGCTGCGAAGAGGCCAGGAATCGGCTCGCCGCTGACGTGCAGCACCTCGGCGTCCAGCGTGGTGGCCAGACCGCCGAGGGTGAAGCCGCCGGTGCTCTCGCGCAGGTCGATCGCACCCACCGGAGACTTGATCGGCTTGAGCCACTGCGATTTCTTGTGCAACAAGGGATCTTCGCCCCGGGCCGCACCGTCGTTGTAGGCATCCACGGTGGCCTGCAAAGAGTTCGGCGGGAGCCCGATCTCGGCCTCCAGCTCGGCGACGGTATCGGCCACCCACGTCGGCGGCCGCATCATCAGCTGCGGCGACAGCGAGGCCATCGCCTCCTCCTGCGCATCGCCGTCGATGATCAGATAGGCCGTGTTGCTCTGGTGATACAGCGTCAGCTGTCCGGCCCGGCCCGGATAGGTGTCCTCGGCGACATAGCGCTGACCCCGCTCATTCACCAGAATCCCACGCACCAACTGCTGCGGATCGATGAACAGCGCCACCTCGGTGGCATCCATGTGGGCCAGATCGGCGCCGAGCGCCTGCGCCATCCGGATGGCCTGCCCGTCGTGCTGCTCGATCGACGCGGCCGGGCGCCCGGCAATCCGCGGGGCGTACTGGGCGACCATGGCGTCGTTGTAGGCGAAACTTCCCATCGCCAACACCACGCCGCGGCGGGCCCGTACAGCGATCTCGTTGCCGTACTGCCGCGCCACCACTCCGGCCACGCGACCGTCGGATTCGACGACCAACCGCTGCACCCGCATGTCGTACAGGGACCGCGCGCCCGCCGCATTCGCGGTGTCGACAAGCGGTTTCATCAACATGAAACCGGCGCTGGCCTCGCCCTGCTTCTTGTTCGACATCTGCGGCACATGCCCGCGCGGGGCCGGCGTCGCAATCGTGTTGAACGGGTAGGAGTTCTCGCCACCGGAGTACATCAGCCCTTGGTCGCCCATCGGCTCCCAGCCGGGCTCGCCGAAGAACTCGGCCTTGAACGGCACTCCGCAGCCCACCAGCCAGTCGAAGTGCGCGACGCTGCCGCCGCAGTAATCGGCGATGCGGGCCGCGTCGGCGCCGGGACCCATGGCGGCGTTGAGGAAGGCGGCCATGTTGTCGACCGAATCGTCGAAGCCGCAGGCTTTCTGGATGGGTGTGCCGCCGCCGAGATAGATGAATCCGCCGGCCATCGAGGCGGCTCCGCCCCAAGAACCGGTGCGTTCCAGCACCAGGACGTCGGCCCCGGCGCGGGTGGCCTCGACGGCCGCGGCCGCCCCGGCGACGCCGTAACCGGCGATGACGACGTCGGCCTCATGGTCCCAATTCGCCACTTCGGTGGCGGCGATCGGGCTGGGATCGAACGACGGAGTTGTCACGGTTGCATCGCCTTCGGCAAATCGCTGACCCACTGGTGTCCCCAGTAGCTGTCGGCAGTGATTTCTTCTGCGGTGTAATAGGTTTCGTCGACGCGCATGCCCTCGGTGCCGAACTCGATGTCCCAGTCACCGGGCGCGCGCACATAGAACGACACCATCTTGTCGTTGGTGTGCCGACCCAGGGTCGAGGACAGCTGGAAGCCCTCGGCGTTCACCCGATCCAGGGCCTGCCCGACCGCGTCCAGCGTGTCGACCTCGACCATGAGATGAATGAGGCCCGGATCGCGCAGGGTCTGCGCCGGACAGAGCGCCAGGCTGTGGTGGCGCTCGTTGATGCCCATGAACCGGACCCGGATCGGGCCGAATTCCGGCGGCACCGGAACCCGGAATGCCCCGCGGGACTTGAAACCCAGTACCTCGGTGTAGAACTCGAACAAGCCGTTGACGTCGAGCGCGGGCAACACCACATGCCCGAGGCCCTGATCGCCGGTGACGAACTTCGCCCCGAACGGCGTGACGACGGGGGAGTGGTCGAGGACCGGACCATGGAACACCTCCAGCGAGGTACCGGCCGGATCGTCGAAAGCGATGGCTTCCTCCACCCGTCGGGCGTCGGTCTCCTCGAGTGACAACTGCTTGAACGGCACGCCCGCAGCATCCAGCGCGGCCTTTACCTGCTCCAGATCGGCATGGTCACGCACCTCCCAGCCGACCGCCATGATCTTGTCGACGTCGCCGGGCACGACGATGATCCGGGCGGCGCGTTCATCCATCCGCAGATACAGGGCGGACTCGTCCGGGCCGGTACCGGTGGCGAACCCGAGGACGTTGAACGCGAAGTGGCGCCAGCGCTCGATGTCGGAGGCGGCGACGGTGACGTAGCCGAGGCTCTTGATCAATCCCATGTCTCGCCCTCTCAGATCATCGCCCGCAGCGGTCCCTGCGGATCGACACCCAACGAACTCAGGGCCGAGGCGTGATACACCGTCCCGGGCACGTGGATGGCATGTGCCTGCCCGACATGCGCGTCGCGCCAATACCGTTGCAGTGGTTTGTCCATCCGCGCGGCGTTGCCGCCGCAGCGGGCGAAGATCTCGTCGACCGCGGACACCGCGCGCCACACTGCCCGGATCTGGGTGCGTCGCCCGGCGGCCCGGTCTTCGAAGCTCACTTCTTTGCCCGAGTCGACGATGTCGTAGATGCGATCGGCGTTGGCCAGCAGCTCCTGACGGGCAGCATTGATGTCGGCGGCGGCCTCGCCGATCGCATACATCACGTACGGGTCGTCCTTGATCGCCACGCCGCTGGAGTTGACTCGTTCCCGCTGGTAGTCGAGGGCGGCCGCCAGCGCACCCTCGGCGATGCCGATGGTGGCCGAGCTGATGCCGAGCGGGAACATCGTCGACCACGGCATCAGATACAGCGTCTCGGTCATCCCGGCTTCGCGCTGGGCAGTGCCGTCCATGACCTTCATCGCGTCCATCGTCCGGTAGGACGGCACGAAGGCATCCTTGACGATGACGTCCTTGGAGCCGGTTCCGCGCAGCCCCACCACGTCCCACGAGTCCTGGACGATCTCGTAGTCCTTACGCGGCAGGATCATGTGCAGCATCTGCGGCGGCATCAACGGCTTGCCGTCCGAATCGCCGAGCATCGCGCCCAGGAAGATCCAGTCGCAGTGATCGGTGCCCGAGCTGAACTGCCAGCGACCGTTGAAGAGGTAACCGCCATCGACGGGCTTGGCCACGCCCTGAGGCGCATACGGCGACGCGACCCAGGTGTCGACGTCATCGGCCCAGATCTCGGCGGCGACGCGCGGGTCGGCGTAGGCCAATTGGTACGGATGCACGCCGACCACGCCGTTGATCCAGCCGGCCGACGGATCGAGGGCCGCGGTGGCCATCACGGTCTCGGCGAACTCGCGGGGATGAACCTCCAAGCCACCGTGGGACTTCGGTTGCAACAGACGAATGTTGCCCGCCGCTTTCATGAGCTTGACCGTCTCGTCGGTGAGCTTGCCGATCTTCTCGGCCTCGGGGCCCTGGTTGCGCAGTTGGTCGGCGATCTCGTGCACCCGGTCGAGTACCCGCTCAGTCATCATTTGGTCCTATCGTCGAGGGCTGGCATTGATGGTGTACCGCGTCGAACCCCGTCGTGGAGCCGAATCCCGGTCAGTGGAAGCAGCTCAGAATTCGATGTGCAGCTCGTCGGATACCGGTCTGGCCTGGCAACCAAGGATCACCCCGTCGGCGAGATCCTCGGGTTCGAGAATGTCGCAGGTGGCCATGTCCACGTCACCGCGCACCACGGTGGCCGCGCACGATCCACACTGGCCCTCCTTGCAGGAGTACGGCACGTCGATGCCGGCGGCGACGAGCGCGTCGACCAGTGTCGCGTTCCGCGGCCAGCGCAGCCGGTGGGTGGTGCCGTCCAGGTCGAGTTGGAGGTCCGCGGCATCGCCGTCGTCGGCAACGGCTGAGGCGTTGTCGACGACGAAGGGATCACCCGACAGTGACTGGAAGACCTCGAGATGGATCCGCTCCCGCGGCACCCCGGCCTCGGCGAGCGTCTCCTTCACCATCGTCATGAAGGGGGCGGGGCCGCACACGAACGACTCGAAGCCGGAGCCGGCGAACACCGTCTGGGTGAAACCGCTCAACTGGGCGCGAGTGGGCAGGCCCTGGACCGATTCGAGCCAGTGCAGCACGGTCAACCGACCGGCGTAGCGGGCGGCGAGCTCACGTAACTCGGCGGCGAAGATCACCGAGCGTTCGTCTCGGTTGGCGTAGCACAGCACCACGCGTCCGGTGCCCGCCGTCAGCACCGATTTCAGAATCGACATCACCGGGGTTATGCCGCTGCCTGCCGCCCACAGCAGGAAATCGGTGTCGAGCGTGGTGGGGGTGAAGACGCCGGACGGCGGCAGCACCTCGATGGTGTCGCCCACGTTGATGTTGTCGCACAACCAATTCGACCCGTAGCCGTCGGTCGTGCGTTTCACCGTGACCTTCGGTGCCGGGTCAGTATGCGGCGAGCTCGCCAGTGAGTAGCACCGGGCCACCGATCCGGTGGTGTCGCTGGGCACCCGCAACGTCAGGAACTGTCCCGGGCGGTAGGCGAACCTCTCACTCTCGGCGTCAGGGATGGCGAATACCAACGAACGCGCATCGGGGCTCTCCTCGATGACGTCGGCCACCGTGACGAGCACGCCCCGGCTGGTCTGGATGCTCGCGTCGATCATGGACCGACATTGTGCTGGCGAAACCGCGGGCGCCAACCCGCCGGTTCCGGTGGTCGGGACACGGGTCTCGGCGTCCGGTGACCGGGAACAGCGGCGGTCAGTACCGTGCCGGCCGCCTAGCGTAGTCGCGGTGAGCACTGGATCGATGAGCGTTCCCGATGTCGCCGTCGTGGATGTTGTAGTGGTGGGCGCCGGATTCGGCGGTCTGTACGCGTTGCACAAGTTCCGGTCGCAGGGACTGTCGGTGCGAGTATTCGAAGCCGCACCAGATGTGGGTGGCACCTGGTACTACAACCGCTACCCGGGTGCCCGCTGCGACGTCGAGAGCGTGGACTACTGCTACTCGTTTTCCGATGAGCTCCAACAAGAGTGGACGTGGACCGAGAAGTACGCCACGCAGGCCGAGATCCTGAAGTACATCAACTGGGTGGCCGACAAGCTCGATCTGCGCCGCGACATCACGTTCGACACCAGGGTGACCCGAGCGGTACTCGACGAGAAGACGCTGCGCTGGACGGTCACCACCGATACCGGCGAGACGGTTGACGCGCGGTTCGTGGTGATGGCCACCGGCCCGTTGTCGGCGGCGATGACTCCGGATTTCCCGGGGCTCACCAGCTTCGGCGGCGAGGTGTACCACACCGCGCACTGGCCGCATGAGGGCGTGGACTTCACCGGTAAGCGGGTCGCGGTGATCGGCACCGGATCCTCGGGTATCCAGTCGATTCCGATCATCGCCGAGCAGGCCGAACGGCTCTACGTGTTCCAACGGACTCCGAACTACAGCGTGCCGGCCGGCAACCGGCCGCTGACCGGTGACGAGGTGGCCGACATCAAGGCGAACTACGCCGAGCGGCGCCGGATGTCGTGGCGCAGCGGCGGCGGTTCCCCGCACGTGGCGCACCCGAAGCTGACCATGGAGGCCACCGCCGAGGAACGTCGCGAGGCTTTCGAAAAGCGTTGGGAACTGGGCGGAGTGCTGTTCTCCAAGACCTTCACCGATCAGATGGTCTCCCTAGAAGCCAATGAAGAAGCGCGCAAGTTCTACGAGGGCAAGATCCGCGCGATCATCGACGATCCGCAGGTCGCCGAACTGTTGATCCCCAATGACCATCCGATCGGCACGAAACGGATCTGCACCGACTCCAACTACTTCCAGACGTTCAACCGGCCCAACGTCACTCTAGTGAGCGTCCGCAAGACCCCGATCGAGTCGATCGACGAATCGGGGATCAACACCACCGGTGACCACTACGCCATCGACGCATTGGTGCTGGCCACCGGATTCGATGCGATGACCGGCACGCTGGCCAAGGTCGACATCGTGGGCCGTGGCGGGGAAAGGCTTGTCGACGACTGGGCGGATGGACCGCGCACCTACCTCGGCCTGGGCACCGACGGCTTCCCCAACCTGTTCCTGGTCTCCGGACCCGGGGCGCCGGCCGTGCTGGCGAACATGGTGCTGCATGCCGAAGCGCATGTGAACTGGATCGCCGACGCCATCGCCTATCTCGACCAGAATGGTTATGCCGCAATCGAGCCGACCGCCGACGCGGTCGACGGCTGGATCGCCGAGTGCGCGCAGCGGGCCGACTCGACACTGTTCACCAAGGCCAATTCCTGGTACATGGGCGCCAATGTGCCCGGTAAACCCCGAGTGTTCATGCTGTTCATCGGCGGCTTCGGTGTCTACCTGGACATCTGCAACGAGGTGGCGGCATCGGGATACAAGGGGTTCGATCTGTGCAAGACGCGGTAGGGCCGGGGCTGCTGGACAAGGTCGTCATGGTCACCGGCGCGGCTCGTGGCACCGGACGCGTGCATTGCGAACGTTTCGCCGACGCCGGGGCCGACGTCATTGCGCTCGACCGCCCCGACGTCGCCGACGACCTACGTGAGACCGCTGAACGGGTACAGCAACGCGGCAGGCGCTGTGTCACCGGACTGAGCGACGTCAGCCACCTCGCCGCGATGACGTCCGCGGTCGACGCCGGCGTGAGGGCGCTGGGCCGGCTCGATGTCATCGTCGCCAACGCCGGCATCCACACCCCGGGCGGGCCGGCCTGGACCATCAGCGCCCAGGACTGGCAACGCACCCTGGACGTCAACCTGACCGGGGTCTGGCACACCGTCAAGGCCGGGGTGCCCCACCTCGGCCCCGACGGCGGTTCCATCGTGATCATCAGCTCCACCAACGGCTTACGTGGCACGGCGGGTGCCGCGCACTACACCGCCAGCAAGCATGCCGTCGTGGGACTGGCCCGCACCCTCGCCAACGAACTTGGGCCACAAGGGATCCGGGTCAACACCGTGCACCCCGGGGCGGTGGCCACGCCGATGGTGCGCAACCCCGCCACCTACAAACGGCTGCGCCCGGACCTGGACAACCCCACCGAGGCCGACGCCATCGAAGTGCTCACCGCGCGCAACCTGCTGCCGGTGCCGTGGGTGGAACCCGTCGACGTGGCCAACGCCGCGGTGTTTTTGGCCTCCGATCACGCCCGCTACATCACTGGAACTCAACTCGTGGTCGACGCCGGACTGACCCAGAAGACGACATGACCGGTCGGCTGGCGCACAAGACCGCGCTCATCACGGGTGCGGCCCGCGGGATCGGCCGGGCGCAGGCCGTGCGTTTCGCCGAGGCCGCGACGCGGATGAACCTGCTCGCCGTGCCCTGGGTGGATCCCGTCGACGTGGCGAACGCCTGCTTGTTTCTGGCCTCCGATGAAGCCCGCTACATCACGTCCGTCACCCTGCCGGTCGACGCCGGCAGTACCCAACGCTAGGAGCAACCATGACCGATCTGGCCAAGTACGGGCCGTGGGCCGTCATCGCCGGAGGTTCCGAAGGCGTCGGTGCCGAATTCGCCTGCCAGCTCGCCGGGTCAGGATTCAACCTGGTCCTCATCGCGCGCAAACTGGGGCCGCTGGAAGAGACCGCGCAGCGATGTCGCGCACTCGGTTCCGAGGTGCGAACCGTCTCCGTGGACCTGCTGGATCGGCAGGTGGTGGCCGAGATCGCCGAAACCACCGCCGATCTCGACGTCGGGCTGCTGATCTACAACGCCGGGGCGAGCACCTGTAACGAGCTGTTCCTGGACGCGGACCTGGGCGAGTTCCAGAAGGTGACCGATCTCAACGTGACCCGGATGCTGGAGATGGTGCAGCACTACGGCCGGTCGATGGCCGATCGCGGACGCGGCGGCATCATGATCGTCGGCTCGCTCTCGGGTTACATGGGAGCGTGGCGACACTCCATTTACGCCGGCGCCAAGGCGTTTTCCCGGATGTTCGCCGAAAGTCTGTGGCTGGAACTGCGAGAGCGCAACGTCGACGTGCTCGAGCTGGTTCTGGGCGTGACCCGGACCCCGGCGATGGAGCGGGTCGGCCTGAACTTCGATGCACCCGGGATTCGCGTCGGCGAGCCGGCCGAGGTGGCCGCGGAGGGTCTGGCTCACCTCGCCGACGGCCCGGTGTGGGTCGCCGGCGGCAACGCCGACCAGGCCGAGGCCAACAGTGCTGCCGACCGCGCCCGGGTGGTGTCGGATACGCATCAGGCGATCATGTCGCTCATGCCCGGCGCACACTGACGCCCAGGCGACGCGCTATACAGGAGTGACCATGACGATCGAACAGCAGTTACTCACCCGGCTGCAGCGTCTCGAAGACGAGCTGGCCATCGCGAAACTCCTTGCTTCCTACGGTCCATCGGTGGATGCGGGCAATGCCGACACCGCAGCTGGGCTGTGGGCGGTCGACGGCACCTACGATGTCGAGGACTGGCAGATGATTGGCCGCAGCGGCGTGCACGACATGGTCAGCTCGACGGGACATCAGAAGCTGGTCGCCGGTGGATGTTGCCATTTCCTCGGGCCGGCCGTGGTCACCGTCGACGGCGACACCGCGATCGCGGTATGCGAATCATTGGTGTTGTTGCGGGATGATGCGGGTTATCGGGTGTGGCGGGCCACCGCCAACCACTTCACGCTGGAACGTGTTGACGGGCAATGGCAGATCACCACCCGCACCAGCCGGTTGCTCAACGGGGATCCGTACGCACATACGCTGTTGAACCGCGGATTGGCCGGGGAACCTGTGCCCGGACAGATCTAACCCCTGACAGGATTGGTGACTATGGGTACGTATGTGGTGACGGGATCGGCGTCCGGGATGGGCCGTGCGGCGGCGCAGCGACTGCTGGCCGACGGGCACCGGGTCATCGGTGTCGACCTGCGTGAGGCCGATGTGGTCGCGGATCTCTCGACAGCACACGGCCGTTCGGATGCCGCCGCGTCGGTGCTCGAGTTGGCCGAGGGCCGGCTCGACGGCGCTGTGTTGGCGGCCGGCGTCGGTCCGTTGCCGGGACGCGACAACGTGAAGCTGATCCTGTCGGTCAACTACTTCGGCGTGGTGGATCTGCTGCGCGCCTGGCAACCGGCTTTGGCCGCGAGCGGCAACGCGAAAGTGGTCGTCGTCGGAAGCAACTCGACGACCACGATGCCGATGGTGCCGAACGCTGCGGTGCGGGCACTGTTGCGCGACGATCTGGACCGGGCCACCAAGGTGGTGCGACGGTTCTTCGCTGCCGCACCGTCGCTCGCCTACGGTACGTCCAAGATCGCCGTCTCCCGCTGGGTCCGGCGCACCGCGGTCACGAAGTCCTGGGCGGGATCGGGTATCCGGCTCAATGCGATCGCCCCCGGGGCCATCCTGACTCCGTTGCTCGAAAAGCAGCTGGCCACACCCCGCGAAGCGAAGGCCGTCCAATCCTTTCCGGTGCCCGTCGGCGGTTTCGGCAATCCGGAGCATCTCGCCGAGTGGATGGTCTTCATGCTCTCCGACGCTGCTGACTTCCTTTGCGGCAGCGTGGTGTTCGTCGACGGTGGATCGGACGCCTACTTCCGCTCCGATGCCTGGCCGCGCCGGGTGCCGACGCACGGCCTCCCCACGTACCTGCTGCGGTTTCTGAAGCGCCCCTAGGACATCGGTGTCACCGGGTCAGGAACCCGGCGACCACCGACTCGAAGGCCTCTTTTGCCTCGATCATCGCCCAGTGTCCGCAGTTGGGGAACACGTGTAGCTCCGCATTGGGGATGGTGCGCATCGGGATCAGCGACATGTCCAACGGGCTGACCCGGTCGTCACGGCCCCAGGTCAACAGCGTCGGCGCGGCAACCTTGTGCATCCGCGCCCACGGCATGGGAAGGTCAGAAGCCGCCATCGCGGACATCATCGCGGTGAAGGCCGCCTTGCCGTACATCCGGCGTGCCGCGGCCAACGTCTCCGGGTCGGTCGCCAGAGTCCAGCGCTCTTCGATGAGTTCGTCGGTGACCAGCGACTGGTCGTAGACCATGGAACGCAGCCAGTCGACGAGGCGCTGCCGGGTCGGGTCTTCGGTGAACTCCTGCAGCAGGCGAATGCCCTCGCTGGGGCCGGGAGAGAAGATCGTCGTGCCGATCCCGCCGATCGTCACGAGCCGGCCGACGCGGTCGGGGGCGGTGATCGCGGTGTTGATGCCGACGCCGCCACCCATCGAATTACCGACGATGTCCACCCGCTCCACACCGAGGGCATCGAGGAACGGAACCACCGTGCCCTGCGCGGTGACCATCGGATGCCCACCCCAGTCGTCGGAGACGCCGAAGCCGGGGAACTCCAGGATCAGACACCGGAAGCGGTCGGTGAACGTGGGCAGCACGCCACGGAAATTTCGCCACCCTGTCACCCCGGGACCCGATCCGTGCAGGAACAACACGACCGGACCCTCGCCGACGTCGTAATACCGTAAAGCGCCTGCGCTGGTGTTGATCTCGCGTAACTCAGCTGCAGAATTCGACACGGCTCTTCCTTCGTCTCGCGGACTCATCGCTGTCCACCCTCACATGCCGACGCCTCCTCGGCAATGCGATGTTCCGCTGACCGGTGAGCACCGCAGGCCATCGGCCCGGTGTCGATCTCCCGTTGGGCGGGACACCCCATGGCAGGGCGGGGGACGGACTGCGATGGTTCCCCAGACGTGTGGTCCGCGTCATACCCGGTGTCATACCCAGTGACACACCCACTGCCATACCCAGCCCTCGACCGGCCCCGCGCAGAACGGAGAATCCGATGCCGCAGCGACAGCTCGCCGTCCCACTTGAGGGAGTGGGTGGGTTGTTCGCCATGTCGGTCGACGCGGTGAAATTCGTGGTGCGCGGGCCGTTCCAGTGGCGCGAATTCCTCGACCAGTCCTGGTTCGTGGCGCGGGTTGCCATGGCGCCGACGCTTCTGGTGGCGATTCCGTTCACCGTCCTGGTGTCGTTCACCTTGAACATCCTGCTGCGCGAGTTGGGGGCGGCAGACCTCTCCGGGGCCGGCGCCGCCTTCGGCGCGGTGACCCAGGTGGGACCGATGGTGACCGTGCTGATCGTGGCCGGTGCCGGGGCCACCGCGATGTGCGCCGACCTGGGATCGCGCACGGTACGGGAAGAGATCGACGCCATGGAGGTGCTGGGGATCAACCCGGTGCAGCGGCTTGTCACTCCCCGGATGCTGGCCTCAGGCCTGGTGGCGTTGCTGCTCAACAGTGTCGTCGTGATCATCGGAATCCTTGGCGGATACCTGTTCTCGGTGTTCGTCCAAGACGTGAATCCCGGTGCGTTCGCGGCAGGCATCACACTGCTCACCGGTATCCCAGAGGTCGTCATCTCGTGCGTCAAGGCCGCCTTGTTCGGCTTGATCGCCGGGCTGGTCGCCTGCTACCGCGGCTTGACCGTGTCGGGTGGCGGCGCCAAGGCGGTGGGCAACGCGGTGAACGAAACCGTCGTCTACGCGTTCATGGCATTGTTCGTGGTCAACGTGGTGGTCACCGCCATCGGCATTCAGATGACGACCCGATGACGGCGTCCGCGGCGGTACTCCAGTCGGCCTACCCGCGCCTGTCCCGGGCCGTGCGCCGGCCCGTCGGCGTCGTGAGCGGGATCGGTGACCACGTCCTGTTCTACGGCCGGGCCTTGGCGGGCATGCCCTACGCGGTCGCGCACTACCGCAAGGAAGTCATCCGACTGATAGCCGAAATCAGCATGGGTGCAGGCACACTCGCGATGATCGGCGGGACAGTCGTGATCGTCGGGTTCTTGACACTGGCCACCGGTGGCGTGCTGGCGATCCAGGGCTACAGTTCGCTGGGCAACATCGGCATCGAAGCGTTGACCGGTTTTCTGGCGGCCTTCATCAACGTCCGGATCTCGGCGCCCATCGTCGCGGGCATCGGTCTGGCTGCCACCTTCGGCGCCGGCGTCACCGCCCAGCTCGGCGCGATGCGGATCAACGAAGAGATCGACGCGGTGGAATCGATGGCCATCCGCTCTGTCGAGTACCTGGTGAGTACCCGCATCGCTGCCGGCATGCTGGCGATCACGCCGCTGTACTCGATCGCGGTGATCCTGTCTTTCCTGGCAAGCCAATTCACCACGGTGGTGCTGCTCGGGCAGTCGGGTGGCCTCTACGGCCACTACTTCAGCACGTTTCTCAATCCGATCGACCTGCTGTGGTCGTTTCTGCAGGCCCTGCTGATGGCGCTGGCGATCCTGCTGGTCCATACCTACTACGGATTCTTCGCGACCGGCGGTCCGGCCGGCGTGGGGGTGGCGGTCGGCAACGCCGTGCGGACGTCGCTGATCGTCGTCGTGTCCATCACGCTGCTGATCTCACTGGCCGTCTACGGGTCCAACGGCAACTTCAACCTCTCCGGCTAACGAAGGCAACCGATGTCGCGTGACGCTAAACGTCTTCTGAGCGGGCTGACGACGCTCCTGGTGATCGCCGCCGCGATCACCGGCGCCATCGTGCTGTTTCGCGGTGGGGTCACACCGACGGCCTCGGTGACGGTGATCTCGCCGCGCGCGGGACTGGTGATGAACCCTGACGCCAAGGTCAAGTTGCACGGCGCGCAGGTCGGCAAGGTCGTCGCCATCGACACGCTGCCCGACGGGCAAGCCGCCCTCCGCCTGGCCATGAATCCCGATGATCTACATCTGATTCCGGCCAACACGGGCGTCGAGATCGCCTCCAGCACCGTGTTCGGTGCCAAGTTCGTGGCGCTGGTTCCCCCCGCTGAGCCATCACAGGAAACGATGTACGCCGGCCAGGTTCTCGACGCCGGTCATACCACCGTCGAGATCAACACGTTGTTCGAGCAGTTGGTGTCGGTACTGTCGCAGATCCAACCGGACAAGCTCAACGAAACGCTCGGCGCCATGGCGCAAGCCTTCGACGGTCGAGGCGACAAACTCGGCCAGACCCTGGTCGACCTCGACGCCATGCTGGTCAAGATCGAGCCCAGTCTTCCGACGCTCAGTCATGAGATTTCGGTGGCGCCACAGGTGATCAACGCCTACGCCGACGTGGCACCGGATTTGACGGACACGATACGCAACGCGACACAGCTCAGCGACACCGTCGTCGACCGCCAAAGTGACCTGGATGCCTTGCTGCTCAGCGCGATCGGGCTGGCCGACATCGGCACCGAGGTGGTCGCGACCAACAGCGACGCCGTGACCCAGACCATGAACCTACTGGTGCCGACCACGAACTTGCTCAACCAATACAACCCGGCGCTCACCTGCGCGCTCAAGGGGTTGGAGCCGCTCGCCATGGGACCGCCTCAGCCGCTTCCCGGCGTCATGTTGCTCGATTCGTTCCTGCTGGGCACCGAACGCTACCGCTATCCGGGCAACCTGCCGAAGGTCGCGGCGACCGGAGGACCGCAGTGCCAGGGCCTACCTGACGTCGGTTTTCAGCAGCGTCCGCCGTTCGTCGTCACCGACATCGACGCCGACCCGGCGCAGTATGGAAATCAGGGGATCCTGTTGAACTCCGACGCGCTCAAGCAAGCGTTGTACGGCCCACTGGACGGCCCGCCGCGCAACACCGCCCAGATAGGACAACCGGGATGACGCGCAGTTACGGGACGGCGATCAAATTCGGCGTGTTCGGTGTGGTGATGCTGCTGTTGACTGCGGCGTTGTTCGCGATCATGGGCCAGTACCGCACCGGCTCGGTGAACGGCTACTCGGCCGTGTTCGCCGATGCGTCCAGCCTGAAGGCCGGCGATTCGGTGCGGGTGGCCGGTATCCGTGTCGGCACGGTCAATGATGTTGTGCTGCAACCCGACAACACGGTGCTGGTGAACTTCGACTCGGACCGCGAGGTGGTGCTCACCACCGCGACGAAGGTGGCGGTGCGCTACCTCGACCTGGTCGGCAACCGGTATCTCGAGCTCCTCGACAGCCCCGGCTCGACGAAGATCCAGCCACCGGGATCCCAGATCCCCCTGGCCCGCACCGAGCCGGCGCTGGACCTCGACCTTCTGCTCGGCGGCCTCAAACCGGTCATCCAAGGGCTCAATGCACAGAACGTCAACGCGCTGACGAACTCCTTGATCCAGATCCTGCAGGGCCAGGGCGGCACCGTGGAATCGCTGCTGTCCCATACGACCAGCTTCACCCAGGCGCTCGCCGACAACGGACAGACCGTGCAACAACTGATCGACAACCTGAAAACCGTCATGGCCACCGTGGCCAAGGACGGCGACCGCTTTTCCGGCGCCGTCGAAAAGCTTCAACAGCTCATCACCGGCCTGGCGCAGGAACGCGATCCCATCGGAGAGGCCATCACCGCACTGGACAACGGAACCGCCTCTCTGACCGATCTGATGACTCAGGCCCGTCCTCCCTTGTCGGGCACCGTCGACCAACTCACCCGCCTGGCGCCGCTGCTGTCCAACACCGACGACATGGCGCGGTTGGACCTGGCGCTGCAAAAGACACCGGGCAACTACCGCAAGCTCGTGCGGCTGGGCGCCTACGGCAGCTTCATCAACCAATACCTGTGCGGCATGAATATCCGCGTCACCGATCTGCAGGGTCGCACCGCGTACTTCCCGTGGATCATGCAGAACACCGGACGCTGTGGAGAGCCCTGATGCTGAAATACCGTGGATCACATCTCATTCGCAGCGGGCTCATCGGCATCGTGCTGATTGCACTGATCATCGCTGTGGGGTTGCAGCCGCAGGCACTGTGGTCGTGGGCCACCTCCCTCAAGTACCGCGCCCTGTTCACCGAGGCGGGCGGCCTCACCGAAGGCAACGACGTCAAGGTTTCCGGCGTCACGAAAGGCATCGTCACCGACGTCACCCTGAGCCACGGCAAGGCGCTGGTGACCTTCACGCTCGACAGCAAGGTACGTCTGGGCTCGGAGACTACGGCCCACATCCGGACCGGAACCATGCTCGGTGCCCGGATGCTCACCGTCGAACCGGCCGGCAGCGGCGCCATGCGCGCCTCCGACACCATCCCCGTCACCCGGACGTCGTCTCCGTACTCGTTGACCAACGCCGTCGGCGATTTCACCACCAACACCGAAGGCACCGACACCGCCGCACTCACCCAGTCCCTGGATACGTTGTCGGACACCATCGACCGCATGGCACCACAGCTGGGGCCGACCTTCGACGGACTGACCAGGTTGTCGGAAATGCTGAATAGCCGCAACGATTCCCTGGCGAACCTGCTCAAGAGCGCGGCCGACGTGACCGGAATCCTGTCCAAGCGAAGCGAACAGGTCAACACGCTGCTGCTGGACGCGAATGCGTTGACCGGGGTGCTCGAGGCGCGCCGGTACGCGATCGTCAACCTGTTGGCCAACACCTCGGCGCTGGCCCAGCAGATCTCCGGGCTCGTCCACGACAACGAGGAAGAACTGGCACCCACCCTGAAGCAACTCAACTCGGTGACCGCGATGCTGGAGAAGAACCGCGACAATATCGCCAAGGCGCTGTCCGGTATGGCGAAATACTATGTCACCCAGGGTGAATCAGTGAACAACGGCTGGTACTACAACGCCTTCGTCGGCAACCTCCTGCCTTCACAGACACTACAGCCCTTTCTCGACTACGCGTTCGGCTTCCGGCGCGGCACCAATGCCGGACAGCCACCCGACAATGCCGGCCCGCGCGCCGAATTCCCGATGCCGCGTAACGGTATTCCCGGAGGAAGTCGATGATCACCCGTCACCGCGCGCGCATCAGTCGCGGCGCCTTGGTCCTGCTCGTCGCCCTGGCATTGGCCGGCACCGCGGTGGTGGTGCGGCACACCGTCTTCAGGCCCACCACGATCACCGCGTACTTCACGTCGGCCACCGCGATCTACCCGGGCGACGAAGTGCGGGTGGCCGGCGTCAAGGTCGGTTCCATCACGAGCATCGAGCCGGCTGGCGGGCAGGCACGGTTCACCCTCGCCATCGATCGGGGGGTGAAGATCCCGGCTGATGCCAAGGCGATCGTCATGGCGCAGAACCTGGTTGCCGCCCGCTACGTCCAGCTGACGCCGGCCTACGAAGACGTCGGGCCGACCATGGCCGACGGTGCCCAGATCGGCGTCGAGCGCACCGCCGTGCCGGTCGAGTGGGACCAGGTCAAAGATCAGCTGATGCGGCTGGCGACCGATCTGGGGCCACTCCACGGGGAATCGGCCACCTCGCTGAGCCGCTTCGTCGACAGTGCCGCGGCCGCGATGGACGGCAACGGTGACAAACTGCATCAGGCGATCAACCAATTGTCCAGTGTGGGGCGTGTTCTCGCGCAGGGAAGTGGCGACATCGTCGACATCATCAAGAACCTGCAGGTCTTCGTCACCGCGCTGCGGGACAGCAACACCCAGATCGTCCAGTTCCAGGACCGGCTCGCCAGTGTCACCAGCGTCGTCGACGGCAGCCGTTCCGATCTCGACGGTGCCCTGACGAACCTGGCGTCCGCGGTCGGCAACGTGCAGCGATTCGTCGCCGGCAGCCGGGACCAGACCGCCGAACAACTCGAGCGGTTGACCAACGTCACCCAGACCCTGGTGGACAACCAAACCCAGTTGAGGAACGTCCTCCACGTCGCGCCCAACGCAATCGCCAACGGCTACAACATCTACAACCCCGACAGCGGGACGGCCGTCGGCGCCTTCGCGTTGTCGAACTTCGCCGATCCGGTTTCGGTGGTGTGCTCGGCGATCGCCGCAGTCAAGAACGCCACCGCGGCAGAAACCTCGAAGCTGTGCGCGCAATACCTCGGGCCAGCTCTGTCGTTGATCAACTTCAACTACCTGCCGATGCCGTTCAACGCTTATCTACGTAAGGCGCCCAGCCCACACAATCTGGTGTACACCGATCCCGCTCTCGCCCCCGGCGGAGCCGGCGGGAGTCCCGTCCCGCCGGAGCAGCCGCCGGCCGTATCGGCCTACACCGGCGCCGGTGACGTCCCGCCGCCGGCCGGATGGGGTGCGCCGCCCGGCCCGCCCGGGGCCTATGCACCGGACGGACTGCCGGCATCCCCGGCACCGGCCTTGTTCCCCGGTGCGCCAGTACCGCCGGGTACGCCGCCCGCGGCGCCGGCTGAGCCGCCAAAAACGCTGCACGACATGCTTCTTCCCGCCGAAGCCGACCCCGCTGCGGCACCGTCGGATCAAGGAGGCACGCCATGACGGCTCGACGGAGGCTGGTTCGGGTGACCGCTACCTGCTCGGCGGTCATGTTGACACTGACCGGCTGCGCATTCCACGGGCTGAACTCGCTGCCGCTGCCCGGCACGGTGGGGCGTGGCTCCGATGCGACGGTGTATCACGTGGAACTGGCCAATGTCGGTACGCTGGAGTCGAATTCACCCGTCATGATCAGCGACGTGATCGTGGGCAGCGTGTCCGGGATGAAAGTCGACGGCTGGCACGCCGACGTGGAGATCTCGGTGAAACCTGACGTCGTCGTCCCCGCCAACGCCGTTGCGACGGTGGGACAGACCAGTCTGCTGGGATCCATGCACATTGCCCTCGATCCGCCGCTGGGACAATCGCCCTCAGGCCGGCTGACCCCGGGCGCAACACTGGAGCTCGGCCGTACGTCGACTTACCCGTCGACCGAACAGACTCTGTCGTCGCTGGCGGTCCTCGTCAACGGCGGCGGTCTGGGCAAGATCGGTGATCTGGTCACCGAGTTCAACGCCGCGCTCGACGGTCGCCAGGTGCAGATCCGCGACCTGCTCACGCGGCTCGACGACATCGTCGGCCTGTTCGCCGACCAGCGCGACGACATCAACGCCACCATCACGGAGATGAACCGGCTCAGCGGCTCCCTGGCCGGACAGCAGGAAGTGGTTACCGCTGCGCTGCAACGGATCCCGCCTGCTCTGGACGTGTTGCTCAAGGAACGCCCCCGCATCACCACCGCGTTGGAGAAGTTCGGCCGGTTCAGTGACACCGCCACCACACTCATCAACGCGACCCGCGACGACGTCGTGACCAACCTGCGCAACCTCGAACCGACGGTGCGCGCATTGGCCGACGTCGGACCGAATCTGGGCACGGTGCTGGCATTTGCACCGGCCTATCCCTATCCACAGAACTTCATCGACCGGGCGATCCGCGGTGACTACCTCAATGAGTTCATCACCTTCGACTTCACCGTCCCGCGGCTGAAGCGGGGACTGTTCCTCGGGACCCGATGGGGCCAGGAGGGGCTGCCGCTGACGCCGGCACCGGGAGACCCCTGGTTCGCCAACTACACGAAAGACCCGATCAACATGCCGCTGACACCGCCACCGGCAGCAGTGGCCACGGTGCCGCCACTGATCGACCCGGCGCCGGCGGAAGATCAACACGCAGCACCGACCGAAGGTGGCAACTGATGCTCACCCGCTTCATTCGTGTCCAGTTGGTGATCTTCGCGGTGGCTGCCGTCATCGGGATGGCCGCGATGGGCATCGTCTACCTGCAAGCCCCGACATTGCTGGGCATCGGACGGATGACGGTGACGCTGCAACTGCAAGGGACCGGTGGGCTCTACCAGTTCTCCAATGTGACGTACCGCGGCGTACAGATCGGCAAGGTCACCGACGTGAAACCGACGCGGGAGGGCGCCGAAGCCACTCTGTCACTGAACACGTCACCCAAGATCCCGGCAGATCTGCACGCCGCGGTGCTGAGCGTGTCAGCGGTGGGAGAGCAGTACGTCGACTTGCAACCGCACGACGAATCGGGGCCATACCTGCACGACGGATCGGTGATCCCGGTGGCCAACACCTCGATCCCCCAGGCGGTGGGACCGATGCTCGATCAGGTCAGCTCCCTGATCGGAAGCATCCCCAAAGACAAGATCAGTCCACTGTTGGACGAAACCTTCAAGGCTTTCAACGGTTCTGGGTACGACATCGGCTCGTTGCTGGACTCCTCCTCGCGACTGATCGCCGATGCGAACGCCGCCGCCGATCAGTCCCGCGCGCTGATCGATGACAGCGCACCGATTCTCGACGGTCAGGCCGAATCGATCGACGCCATTCGCACCTGGGCGCGCAGTGTCGCGGGCATCAGCCGGCAACTCGTCGACGACGACGCACACGTGCGCACTTTGCTCAAGGATGGACCGGGAGCCGCCGACGAGGCCTCCCGACTGTTCAATCAAGTCAAACCGACGCTGCCGTTGCTGCTGGCCAATCTGACCAGCCTGGGTCAGGTCGGCGTGACGTACCACCCTTCGCTCGAGCAACTGCTGGTACTGCTGCCGCCGTCGATCGCGTCGACCCAGTCCTACGGTGCGCCGAAGAACAACCCGACCGGTATGTCGTTGGGCGACTTCACCCTCAACATCGGCGACCCGCCGGCCTGTACCGTCGGTTTCCTGCCGCCCTCGGAATGGCGCTCTCCCGAGGACACCAGCGACATCGACACCCCCGACGGGTTGTACTGCAAACTGCCCCAAGATTCGCCGATCGGCGTGCGAGGCGCACGCAACTACCCGTGCATGGGTAAGCCGGGCAAGCGGGCGCCCACTGTCGAAATCTGCGAAAGTGACCAGCCTTACCAGCCTTTGGCGATGCGCCAGCATGCGCTGGGTCCGTACCCGATCGATCCCAACCTGTTGGCTCAGGGGATAGGTCCGGACGCCCGGGTGGATCACGACGCGACGATCCACGGACCGGTGGAGGGCACCCCGCCGCCCGCCGACGCTCCTGTGGTGGCTCCGCCGCCAGCCGGTGCACCTGCGGTGGCTCCGAGTGCATTCAGCCCCAACAGATCTGGGGGCCCGTCGGTGGCGATCGCCACCTACGACCCGAGCACAGGCCGGTACGCCACGCCGGACGGGGCGGTGTACCGCCAGAGCAACCTGGTGCCGCACGCCGGTGATCAGACCTGGAAGGACCTCTTCCCGACCTGATCGGCAGGTCGGGGGTCAGGCCGTTTTTACCAGTTTGAACGGCATGGTGATGAAAAGCACCGTGCTGCTTCCGCAGGAGCCGCTGACCCCCGTGGTCGAATCCTCACCGAGCAAGGTCGTCGAGGCGGGATCGGTTGCCGTGGCGTCTGCGTTCGACGGGAAGAATCGGTACACCTGAAGTCCCGGGCCGGCCGTCCCGTCGGGACACGGCTGCCAGTTGTCCACCGTCTTCTTGACGAACCAGACACCGCTCTTCATGTAGATGGGTGCGCTCCATCCCCAGTCGCTGTCGACGGTGCCGGTGCACTCGCTGGGGTAGCTGCACGTCGTGGAGATCGTCCAGGTGCTGCGGAGGCTGGCCTCGTCGTGGAAGACGTCGTTGGTCTTCGCCCACTCGCCGTTGGAGGTGGCGACGTAGGTGCCGTTGAGGCCCCACCTGGGCGATGCGTGCGCAACCGGGCTGCACACACCGCTGAGCGCCGCGGCGCTGAGCACCCCTGCCCCGGTGAACGCCGTCAACACCCGCATGACCACTCCTTAAGTACACCGTGCCGCCGGCAGTTGCCGTGGGAGCCTTCACTGTCCAATGTCTGCCGATCTGTGACGGCCACCCTCCCGCCCAGTGGGCATCGTGATGGCACGCGGATTTCTCCGTGCCACAGTGTCGTCCGTGCGGATAGCGGTGGCGGCCTCGATCGGACTGCTCGTTGCGGGTTTGGCCGTTCCGGTCCCGGCGAACGCAGCGCCCGATCAGTGCAACGACGCCTCCTGCGTACCGGGGATCGTCGGTGGCGTCGTACTGGGCGCGCCCTGTGTGAACACGACGCACTTCGTGTTCGGCACCACCTCGTGGGGCCGGCTCGTCTTCTGCGGGTCGCCGCGTCGCTATGAACCGCGCTGGTTCCGGTCACCGCCGTTGACGGGTATTCGTGAGGAGAACACGCCATGTGGTGGGTCCATGAACTCCGTTGCGCAAGCGCCTGACGGACTGTTCCTCAGTTGTGTGGCGACGGACGGGGCGAGCAGGTGGGTTCGTGGCGACGTCTGATGTTGTGGGTCGTGCGTGGGTCGCGTCGGGCGTCGTCGCTGTAGTTGTCGCCGCCGGTGTTGCCGGGCTTCTCCCGGCCGCGTCGGCGCGCGCGGACGACGGGCCTCTGCACCGGGTGACCTATACGGTCACCGTCGAGCAGGCGACGCCCGTCAGCATTTACTTCCGAGAGGCCGATCCGCCAACCTGGGCGGACTACAGCCACAATCCCTACGAATTCAGCCCCAAAGACGATGTCGCACTTGAACCGGGCCGGCCTTGGATCCGCGAAGTCATGCTCGCCGATCCGATGCAGTGGGCCATGGTCACCGTCACCACGGCCGGATTGTCTCCGCAGCTGGTGCAGACTCTGCGATGTGAATTGGCGGTCGATGGAATCGTCGTCAACCGCGCTGCGGGACCCAAGGGAGCGTTGTGTTCGCTACGCCATTGGTGAATCTCACTGGTGACCGCTGGGCGGGACAGCGGCATCGGCCTGGGCTCGACCGGCATTAGCGTGCGGGAGCAGTCAACCGGAGGTGCACCATGCGGTTACTCAGCCGTTCAGACGAGGTAACTGAGACAGCCGTGCCCGAGGACGAACCGTCAGCCCCCGGCGAGAAACGCTGGCGCGGGCCGAAATTCGCGACAGCACTCGGTGCTGTGGGCGTCCTGGTGAGCGTGGCGCTGCTGGCGGTCACGGGCTACATGATCTGGTACCAAGTGCAGTCAGACCAGACTCATCAGCGTCGCGCGGAATTCGCGGCCGCTGCGTCACAGGCCGTGGTAACCCTGATGTCGATCGACAGCGCCGCGGCGGAGGAGAACGTGCGGCAGATCGTCGACAACTCAACCGGACAATTCAAAGACGACTTCCAGTCCGCCTCCGACGATTTGATCCGAGCGGCGCAAGACTCCAAGGCGGCGACCAAGGCGAAGGTCGCGGCGTCGGCCGTGCAGTCGATGACTGCCGACAGCGCTGTCGTGCTGGTCAGCGCGGCGACCACGATCAACGACGCAGCTGGGGCCGGTCAGCAACCGCGGAACTGGCGTCTGAGCGTCACCATGCTCGACGACGGGGGACAGATCAAGATGTCGAAGGTGGAGTTTGTCCCGTGAACACAATCGAAGCTGATGCTGAAACCCACTCGGAGATAGAAACTCTCGACAAGGCCCTGTCAGCTGCCGACCCAGACAAGGTGCCGTCGGCTGCCGACCCCGACGAGGCTCCGCCAGCTGCCGGCCCCGACTTGCCGGCGCGCGGCGAGCGGTGGCTGCGGCGGCGTTGGCGTGCTGTCGCCATCGTGTGCGTACTCCTGGCCTCAGCCGGGGCTGCGGCAGCCGTGTACTTCGGTACGTACCGCGGTGCCCACGAGACGGCTGGCGAGACCACCACGGTGATCGATGCTGCGTCCGACGGTTCGGTGGCGTTGTTGTCCTATACGCCAGACAGTTTGGATCACGACATCGATACTGCGGAGTCTCACCTGACCGGCGAATTCTTGACGTACTACAGTCAATTCGCCGAACAGTTCGTGGCACCGGCGGCCAAGGACAAAGACATTCGCGCCGCCGCATCGGTGGTACGGGCGGCCGCCATCGACGTGCAACCCGATACGGCACAGGTGTTGGTGTTCCTGAACCAAGCCACAACGAGCCGCGCCAACCCTCAACCTGTTCAGGCTGCCAGCGCTGTGAAGGTGGGCCTGACGAAAGTCGACGGCGATTGGCGGATCTCATCTTTCGACCCGGTGTAACTCTGGGATCGGCTTCGCCCCAGGCTCCGGTGTAGCCGCCGGGCGTGATCGGCTGGGGTTGCACCATGTCACGCAGGCGTGCCGCCCCGAGGTGGACTGCCTCTGCCTCGGTGGAGTAGCGCCTCGGTGGGGTGGGACCTGGGTCGCCCCGACGTCGGTGTTGGTCAGGGGCCGCGGACTGCCTTGTCGTCGAGGGCACGGTGGTTCTTGGGGGCACGGTGGTTTTCGAGGGCACGGTTGTTCTTACCGGCACGGTCGTTTTCGAGGGCACAGTCATTGACGGGGTACGCGCGTTCGATGGGTATCTCGTCGAGCAGGATCCAGCCGTCCGCTAGTTGCGGGGCTGGCCGTTGTGGGTCGAAGGGGTCTGTGTCCCAGAGGTGTTCGACGTTGGGTGCGGTGAGTGTGAACTCTTCGAAGATGTTGTCCCAGTCGATATCCCATTGTGGAATCGGTTCCGGTTCGAGGTGCGGCCTGGGGTCTGGATCTGGGCCGGGGTCTGGGTCGGGCTCTGGCTCAAGATGTGGCGTGAGGTCCGGCTCGGGTTCCGGTTCGGGACGAACCCTGGTTCTGGTTCGGGTTCTGGTTCGGGGCCCGGGGTCAGGTCT
>NZ_MBEQ01000074.1 GCF_001954135.1 Mycobacterium sp. GA-1841
CCGTTGTCAAGGCCACCACCTTCTACGACGATCCCGACGTGTTGGCCAAGGTGTCGCGGGGTCTGGGCGAGGCCATGATCGGAATCAACGTCGAGGAGATCGCTGCACCGCACCGGCTCGCCGAACGCGGCTGGTAGCTACCGTTACCCGTATGGATCACCGCACCCTGCTGCTGATGCGCCACGCCAAGTCCGACTACCCCGATGAGGTGGCCGACCACGACCGGCCGCTGGCCGCGCGCGGCATCAGGGAGGCCGCGTTGGCCGGTGACTGGATCCGGGCCAACATCGCCGAAGTGGACGCAGTGTTGTGCTCGACGGCGACCCGGACCCGCCAGACCTTGGAACGCACGGGCATCGACGCACCCGTGCAGTACGCCGAGCGCATCTACGATGCCCGCCCGGGCACCGTGATCGACGAAATCAACGGGGTCGCGTCACGTTTCGGCACCGAGCCGGCGACGGTGTTGCTGATCGGGCATGAGCCGGCCATGTCGGCGGTCGCGCTCGGACTGGCCGACGGATCGAACCGCGGTGCAGCGGAGCGTATTTCGCTGAAGTTCCCGACCTCGGCGATCGCTGTGCTGCACGTCGACGGGCCATGGGACCGACTCGGGTTGGGCGGGGCACGTCTGGCCCGCTTCCACATCCCTCGCTGAGAGATACCCCGCTAAGAGTTGGTGGCCAGCGTCAGTTCCATCAGCTTGGTGGCCATCGGACAGGCATCGATGCCGGGTGCCTGTGGGTTGACCCACCAGCCCACCACGCCCGCCGCGTCACTGGCCACGCCGCACGCCCCGTTGAGCCCGTTGGGCTTCATGATGATCGAGTCGACGCCGGCGATGCGGCGTTGCTCGATCGCGTACTGCAGCTTCTCGGCGGTCTGACGTTCGTTGTCCAGGCTGCCCTGCTCGTACCAGAACCGGGTGATGTCGACCAGTCCACCCGGGTTGGCCGCCTGCCAGCGACACACCGCGCCGACGAATGTGCTCTGGATGTCCAGCGGGTCCGCGCCCACCGTCTTGGCCAGGATGTCGGTGGTCAGGACGTCGCATTCCTTGAGCAGGTTGGGGTAGGTCTTCTCGGAGTTGTTGTTGCTGGGGCCACCACCGGTGCCCTCCTTGGCCGCGGTCCCGTCGACCGTGCGCGAGCAACCCGTCAGCCCGCCGAACACAGCCAGCACCGCCATCAACCCGGCAACTCGACGCTGCGCGCTCATTTGGAATTCACAATCGACTGGCGGGTCAGCTCCTTGGCCACCCCGCACGGATCCGGATACGGCTTCTGGTCGAAGCTCACCGACCACTCGATGAAATCGTCGTCGAACTGGATTCCGATCTCACAGAGGTTGACGTCGCCGGCCTTGAGCGGGTTCTCCCCGATCGCGATGAAGCCGCCGTGTCCCTCGATGTTGATGTCCTCCACGCTGGTCCGCGACAGTTCCTCGGTCTTGCGTTCCCGGCCGATCGGGCTGCCCCGGAACCAGGTGAACGAGAAGTGCGGTCCCAGGATGCTGCCGCCCTGCAGCCACTGGCAACCCGAAGAGTTGACCGCGGTGTTGACCAGACCCTGGACCTCGGTCAACTGGGTCACCGTCTCGTCGGTCACGCCACCGCACTGAGGAAAGTGCGGGCCGTGTTTGATGTCGCCGCCGGCACTCGGTGACTCGGTCTGCGGAACCTGGGGGGACGCGGGCTCGTCGCTCGAGCACCCGGCGAACACCGGAACCATGGCCGCAGCCAGGACCGCCAAGGTTCTGGCGTGGGAAATTCGTGGCATGGTGGCCGTGCGGACAGTCACGCCATGCACTGTAGCGGCAGCATCTGAGCCTGATCGGGACATACCCACTGACCTGGCCTTTCATCGTGTCGACACGACAGCGGCTGCACACTCCGACGACATCGACGGGTGTGCGAGAGTTACCTGATGCTCAGGGCGCTGCTGCGACAGTACGTGCGGCCGTACCGGCGGCTGCTCGCTGTCGTCGCGACGCTGCAGGTGATCAGCACCCTGGCGTCGCTGTACCTGCCCACGGTCAACGCGGCGATCATCGACGACGGGGTGGCCAAAGGCGACACCCGACGCATCGTCGAACTCGGCGGGGTGATGCTGGCCGTGACCGGGTTGCAGGTGGTGTGCGCCATCGGGGCGGTGTTCTTCGGTTCGCGCGCGGCGATGGGCTTCGGCCGCGACCTGCGCTCGGCGATCTTCGGCCACGTCACCACCTTCTCGGCCGAGGAGACCGGCCGGTTCGGTGCGCCCTCGCTGTTGACCCGCACCACCAACGACGTCGGCCAGATCCAACAACTGCTGCAGATGACCGCCACGATCCTGATCACCGCCCCGATCATGTCGGTCGGCGGAATCCTGATGGCGCTGCACCAGGACGCCGGGCTGTCCTGGCTGCTGGGAGTCAGTGTGCCGGTGCTGGCGCTGGCCAACTACTGGATCATCAGACACCTGATGCCCATCTTCCGTCGCATGCAGCGGCTGATCGACGGGATCAACCGGGTACTGCGTGATCAACTGTCGGGGATCAGGGTGATCCGGGCGTTCGCCCGAGAACCCGTCGAACAAGCCCGGTTCGCCGAGGCCAACACGGCGCTGTCCACGACCGCTCTGGAAGCCGGACAATGGCAGGCCCTGATGCTTCCCGCCACCACACTGGTGATCAACGTCTCCAGCGTTGCGCTGATCTGGTTCGGGGGGCTTCGGATCGATGCGGGCCACATGCAGGTGGGCTCACTGATCGCGTTTCTGGCCTACTTCATGCAGATCCTGATGTCGGTGCTGATGGCCACGGTGCTGGCGGTGATGTTCCCGCGCGCGTCGGTGTGCGCCGAACGCATCGGCGGCGTGCTGACCACCCGACCCCGGATCACCGACCCGCTGTCGCCCGTGCGCCCGGACGCCCTCATCGGCGAGATCGTCTTCGACGACGCGTCATTCAGCTATCCCGGCGCCGATCGCCCGGTGCTGCAGCAGGTCTCGTTGCACGTGCGGCCCGGCACCACCACCGCCGTGGTGGGGTCGACAGGCTCGGGCAAATCCACGCTGCTCGCCATGATCTGCCGGTTCTATGACGTCACCGCCGGCGCGGTACGCATCGACGGTGTGGACGTCCGGGATCTCGAGCTGGAGCAGCTGTGGTCGGTGATCGGCCTGGTCCCCCAACGCGGGTATCTGTTCTCCGGGACCGTCGCCGAAAACCTGCGCTACGGCGCCGCGCCGGGGCAGGAGCTCACCGAAGCACAGATGTGGACCGCGTTGCGGATCGCGGCCGCCGACGACTTCGTGGCGGCCCACCCCGACGGGCTGGACCGCCCGGTGGCCCAGGGCGGCATCAATTTCTCCGGCGGGCAACGGCAACGACTCGCGATCGCGCGCGCGGTGATCCGCAGTCCCGCGATCTACCTGTTCGACGACGCGTTCTCGGCACTCGACGTACAGACCGACGCCCAGGTACGTGCTGCGCTGCGTGAGGTGTCGAGCGACGCCACCGTCGTCATCGTGGCACAACGCATCTCGACCGTGCTCGAGGCCGATCAGGTGGTCGTGCTCGAGGACGGTCGCATCGTCGGCGTCGGCACCCACGAGTCGCTTCTCGCCGACTGCCCCACGTACGCGGAGTTGGCGGCGTCGCAGGCCGTCACGGCCGGGGATCCGCGATGACCGGGCCCGTGCTGCGCCGGTCCGGCACCCCGGTGGCGCCGCCGGAACGCACCCGCGACTTCCGCGGTTCGGCCCTGCGGCTGGTGAAACGTCTGGTGCCGCAACGAGGTCTGGCCGCGGCCGTGGTGCTGCTCGGCGTGGCCGGTATCGCGATCGGCGTGATCGGGCCCCGGATCCTGGGACACGCAACGGATCTGCTGTTCAACGGCGTGATCGGGCGTGAGTTACCCGCGGGGCTGACCAAGGAGCAGGCGATCGCGGCGGCCCGGGCCCGTGGTGACACCACCTTCGCCGACCTGCTGTCCGGCATGGACGTGGTGCCCGGCCACGGTGTGGATTTCGCGGCGGTGGCCCGCACCCTGGCCCTCGCACTGGGTTTGTATCTGCTTGCCGCGGTGCTGGTCTGGCTGCAGGCCCGGTTGCTCAACGTGGCGGTGCAGCGGACCATGATCGCGTTGCGGTCGGAGGTCGAGGACAAGCTGCACCGTCTTCCGTTGTCCTATTTCGATTCCCGTCAACGCGGTGAGGTGCTCAGCCGGGTCACCAATGACATCGACAATGTTCAGGGCTCGGTGTCGATGTCCATCAGTCAGCTGTTGACCTCGGTGCTGACGGTGTTCGCGGTGTTGGTGATGATGTTGACCATCTCGCCGCTCTTGGCGTTGCTGACGGTCCTCACCGTGCCGCTGTCCCTGTGGGTGATCCGGTGGATCACCCGGCGTTCGCAGCCGCTGTTCGTCGCGCAGTGGCGCAACACGGGCCGGCTGGCGGCCCATATCGAAGAGACCTACAGCGGATTCACCATCGTCAAGACCTTCGGGCACCGTGCGGCCGCCCAACAGCGTTTCGACGAACTCAATGACGAGGTCTACCGCTCCAGCATCGGCGCGCAGTTCTTCTCGGGCCTGGTCGGCCCGTCGACGATGTTCATCGGCAATCTCAGCTATGTGGCCGTCGCGGTGGTGGGTGGACTACAGGTGGCGACAGGGCAGATCACGCTGGGCAGTATCCAGGCGTTCATCCAGTACGTGCGGCAGTTCAACCAGCCGTTGAGCCAGGTGGCCGGGATGTACAACACCTTGCAGTCCGGGATCGCCAGCGCGGAACGCGTCTTCGATCTGCTCGACACCGACGAGCAATCCCCCGAGCCGGCCGCGCCACTGGAGATCCGCTCCGGCCGGGTGGAATTCGACCGGGTGAGCTTCGGCTACCTGCCCGACACCCCGGTGATCGAGGACCTCTCGCTGGTGGCCGAACCGGGCAGCACGGTGGCGATCGTCGGACCGACCGGTGCCGGCAAGACCACGTGTGTGAACCTGCTGATGCGCTTCTACGACGTCGACTCCGGCCGGATCCTGATCGACGGCGTGGACATCTCGACGGTGAGCCGCCAATCACTGCGGTCTTCGATCGGCATGGTGCTGCAGGACACCTGGCTGTTCGGCGGCACGATCTACGACAACATCGCCTACGGCCGGCCTGACGCAACAGAAGACGAGGTGGTTCAGGCGGCCCGGGCGGCGTACGTGGACCGGTTCGTGCACACGCTGCCGGACGGTTACGCGACTCGCGTCGACGACGACGGCGGTGCGATCAGCGCCGGTGAGAAGCAGTTGATCACCATCGCCCGGGCGGTGCTGGCCCGGCCACGCGTGCTGGTGCTCGACGAGGCCACCAGCGCGGTGGACACCCGCACCGAGCTGCTCATCCAGCGGGCGATGGCCGAGCTGCGCCGGGACCGGACGAGTTTCATCATCGCCCACCGGCTTTCGACGATCCGGGATGCCGACCTGATCCTTGTGATGGACGCCGGCCGGATCATCGAACGCGGCAGCCACGAAGAGCTCATGACCCGCCATGGCCGGTATTGGGAGATGACGCGGGTTTAGTTCCCCAAAGCCGTTACAAATTGTAGTGTCGGTGTAATGACGACCAGTACCGTGCACACCTTCTGCCGGTACTGCCTGGCCTCGTGCGGCCTCGAGGTGACCGTCCAGGACAACCGGGCGATCAAGATCGCCGCCGACAAACTCAACCCACACACCTGGGGTGATTTCTGCGCGAAGGGTCGCACCGCCGCCCACGTGGTGGAGCATCCGCGGCGCATCCTGGCACCGATGCGCCGTGACGGCGACAAGTACGTCGAGGCGAGCTGGGACGAGGCGATCAGCGATATCGCCCGACGGATGAACCGCATCATCGACGACGGCGGACCGGACGCGGTGGCCGCCTATTACGGCAACCCGGCCGGGTACTCCTCGTCCAATCTGGTGTTCATGAACGCCTGGCTGGATGCGGTTGGCACGTACAACCGCTATGCGGTCGGATCGGTGGACCAGAACGCGTTGCACGTGGTCGCCGAGGCCATGTACGGCTCACCGCTGATGGTGCCGGTGTCCGACGTCGACAACTGTGATTACTTCCTGATCGTCGGCGCCAATCCCGCTGTCAGCGCCTGGAATTGGGTGGAGTCGGTACCGGGCGGCTGGCGCCGGGCGTTGGCCCGGCAGAAGCAGGGGGCCCGCATCGTCGTGGTGGACCCGCTGGCCACCGAGAGCGCGCAGGCCGCCGATCTGCATCTGTCGGTGCGACCGGGACAGGATTGGGCACTGCTGCTGGCCATGGTCAAGGTGATCCTCGACGAAGGGCGGGAACACCGCGCCGACTGTGCCGAGCTGGCCACCGGGGTGCGGCCCCTTCGGGTCCTGACCGCCGCCGCCGACCTCGACGACCTGGCCGCCCGCTGCGACATCGACCGAGCCACCATCGAACGCGTGGCCCGTGAATTCGCCTCGGCGCCACGGGCGATGGTCATCACCCGCACCGGCGTCTCGCTGCACGCCGCGGGCACGGTGGCCGAATGGCTGGGCCACGTGCTCAACCTCGTCACCGGGCGGTTGGATCGCCCGGGCGGGCGCCGCTTCGAGCCGGGTTACGTCGACACCCTGCGACTGGCCGGGCTGGCCGCCACCCGCCCGCACACCAGCCGGCTCGCCGGGCGGGAGCTGGTGGCCGGAGCACACGCACTGGCCGAGCTGCCTGACGAGATCACCACCCCGGGACACGGCCAGATCCGCGCGCTGGTGATCAACTCCGGCAACCCAGTGGTCTCCGGGCCGGACGGCGGCCGGCTCGATGCCGCGCTGGCTCAGCTGGATCTTCTGGTGGCCATCGACCTGGTGCAGCGCGAGAGCCACCGGCACGCACACTGGCTGCTGCCCGCGGTGCACTGGCTGGAACGTGACGATCTACTGGCCTTCACCAGCGGCATGCACGACGAGCCATATGTGCAGTACGGCGCGAGAGCCGTCGAACCGCCCGACGATGCACGCGAGGAGTGGCGGATCTTCACCGATCTGGCACTGGCCATGCGCCGTCCGTTGTTCGGCGCCAGGGGATTCAACGGGTTCGTCCGTGCCACCCGATGGCTGGCGGCACACACTCGGTGGCCGGGCCTGGAGTTCGGACCGCACTGGATGGACCGGCTGATCATCCTGGCCTCGCGAAAAGTCGACGGACACAAGCTGCGCTGGCGCGAGCTCAAGGCGCACCCACACGGTCTGGTGCTCGGGCCGCGGCGGTTCGGCCGGTTCCGCGATGCCTTGCGGACGCCGGACCGCAAGGTTCAGGCGGCGCCGGCACAGTTCCTGGCCCGCGCCCGAGAGTTGCTCGAGGCTGCGGCTCCTGTTGCCCCGGAGGGGTTTCCGTTCATACTGGGCAACCGGCGGCGGCGCCATTCGATGAATTCGTGGCTCAACGAAGTGCCGGGTCTGCATCCCGGCGGCAAGGACAACGAGCTGCTGATGCACCCCGAGGACGCTGCGGCCCTGGGCATCGCGGCGGGCGATCGGGTGCGGGTGTTCTCCCCGACCGGCCAGTTGGAGGTGCCAGCCACCCTCAGCGACCGGCCCCGCCGCGGCGTCGTCGTCCTCGACCATGGCTGGGGCTCAAGAGTATTCGACCCGCAGCACGGCGGCGCTCCGCAATCGTACGGCGTGAACCGCAACCTGCTGGCCGACCGCGAATCGATCGATCCGTTGTCGCAGACCTCCGCGTTGGGCTCGGTCTACGTCGGGGTCGAGCGGATCTAGACGCCGGGCCCTTCGGCACGCAGATCGTCGACGGCTTTCATGGCGTCGCGCAGCTTGTCCAGCCACTCCTCGGTGTGCTGACCGACCAGGCGCACCGACCACGCCAACGCGTCCGAGCGCGACCGGGCCACGCCGGCGTCGACGAGGGTGTCGAGCACCAGCCGTTCGGGTTGCCTGAGCCGGGTCATCACCGGTACGGCGATGTGGGTGAAGAGAATTCGCTCGGTGCCGGTCTCACCGTCGCTCACTTCCACGCCCCAGGACACCTTGCGATCGAAACGCCCCTGCGCCTCGTCGGCGATGCGCATGCGCTCACCACGCGTCTCTTCCCGGAACCGCGCGGCCCGCCCAGACGCCCGGGCAGCGGTCTCGGAACCCTGCGCATCGGGAAGTCGGCCGATGACGGTGATCTCTTCACGGTCGACGATCACGGTCGGGTCGTCGGCGAACCAGGCATCGGGCAACCGGCCCGCGAACCATTCGGCGGCCTCGTCCGCGGACCGGCGATGGTGTTGATGTTTTGTCATGATTACATGATTACACCGTTACAACGCAGCTGGGACGGCGTTCACCACCGGCGAACCCCAAATTTTGGCTTGGCGGTTCAGTTGCGCTTGAGCAGCAGCGCGGCACCACCGGCCAGCACCAGCGCGACCAGCAGCAGCCCGGCCCAACCCGGGCCCGCGATCCACCACACGGCGCCCAGCGCGACGATCGCCGGCGACACCGCGAACAGCACCATGCCGGGGTGCTGCCTCAAGACCGCGAGAGCGCCCTGGGCACGGATCGGGTCGATTTCCTTTGCCATGACACCAAGAATGCCAGGGCATATCGGGTTGCCACTAGGGTCGATCCCCGAAACCCGATCCGAGGAGTGATTGTGAACGGACCCACCCCGCCCGGCTGGTTGCCCGATCCCGAAGGCCGCTACGAATACCGATGGTGGGACGGGCAAGCCTGGACCGACCAGGTGTCTCATCAAGGACAACCCGGCCGGGCACCGCTCGGCGGCCAACCGCAACAGGCGCAAGCCCACGCCCAAGCGCAGGGCGATGGATTCGCCGGAATCAGCGGGGATCTCGTCGACGGTCGGTTCAGCGAGAAAGAGGCGACCCCGATCGCCAATCAGAACAAGAAGATGCTGCGCGTCCGTCTGGGTGAACCGTTCATGGCCCGCCAGGGCTCCATGGTGGCCTATCAGGGCAACGTCGACTTCGCCTTCGAGGGCGGCGGCGCGTCGAAGTTCATCAAGAAGGCCCTCACCGGCGAAGGATTGCCGTTGATGCGCTGCCAGGGCTCCGGCGACGTGTTCCTCGCCGATCAGGGTTTCGACGTGCACCTGTTGCAGCTGTCCAACTCCGGTCTGTCGGTCAGCGGCAAGAACGTGCTGGCGTTCTCGTCAAGTCTGGACTGGAACATCGAGCGGGTCCGCGGCGGCAGTATCGCCACCGGCGGCCTGTTCAACACCACCCTGCGCGGCAACGGATGGGTGGCGTTGACCACCGACGGCCCGCCGGTGGTACTCGACGCCTCCGAAGCCCCGACCTTTGCCGACACCAATGCCGTGGTGGCCTGGTCGGCTCATCTACAGACACAACTCAAGACCAGTTTCAAGGCAGGCGCGCTGATCGGCCGGGGCTCTGGCGAAGCGCTGCAGGTTGCATTCCACGGCAACGGCTTTGTGATCGTGCAGCCGTCGGAGGGCGTCACGGTCCCGATGCAGTGAGTGACGCGCTCGGCGCCAGCCTCCCACCGTCCCGCATCAACGCGTAGAGCGCGACCGCGGACACCAGACCGATCGCCGTGAGGCCCAGCCACACCAGTTCGGCCAGGCCCGCGGCGCGCGCCGCACCGATCAACGAGCCGGTGGCCACGTTGCCCACCAGGATCCCGATGCCGACGACGGTGTTGTAGAAGCCGTAGTGGGTGGCGACCAGCCGATCGCCCGAAAGGGCGACAACGGTGTCCATCTCGAACGGGAACACCGCGGCCGAACCGAGGGCCAGCAACGCCGACGAACCGATGAGGGCGGCCACCGCCGTGGCGGTGCCGAATCGGTCCCCGTCGGGCGCCACGGCCATCGGTACGAAGGCCGCCGCCAGCACCAGCACACCGACCACCAGGCTGCGACGCGGCCCCCAGCGATCCGCGAACCACCGCGTGATGCGGAGCTGACCGCCCACGGCGATCAGACCTGACGTCACGAACACGGCTGCCACCAACACGGTTTCGTCGCCCGGCCGTAGCGACGCCGCTTGCAGCGGTAGCGCCAGATACACCTGGAAGGACAACACGTAGGACCCGATCATCGCCACCGCGAACAACACGAACCCACGGTTGGCGATGACGCTTCGCCAGTCGTCGAGAACCGAACTACGCTCAGCCGCGGGCTCGGCCCGATGTCGCGGCAACGCCAGCAACTGTGCCACGGTCAGCACCGCGAAGACCCCGGCGGCCACCGCCGCCGTGACCCGGAAATCGACGGCCAACAACGCCATTCCCACCACTGGGCCCAGCAGGATCCCGGCCTGGTAGAACACGTTGAACGTGGCGAAGGCCTCGACACGCCGGTCACCGGCATCCGCGGCCAGATACGCTCGGACGGCGGGATTGAACAGCGCCCCGGCGAAACCCGTTGCCGCCGAGGCGATGAGCATCGCCGGAAGGGAGTCCGCCACGACCAGCAGGCCGAAGCCGGCGGTGCGCAGAAGGCAGCCGGCGACGATCAGTGGCTTGTAACCGAGCCGATCGGCCAGGGTGCCGCCGACGATGAACATGCCCTGCTGCGAGAAATTCCTGACGCCCAGCACCAAGCCCACTGCCCACGCCGCCAGGCCCAGTGGCCCGGCCAGATAGCCGGCCAGATACGGCATCAGCATGTAGAAGCCGAGGTTGATGCCGAACTGGTTGACCATCAACAGCCGGCTGGGCATGTCGAAGCTGCGGAATTGCGTGATGAGGCCGCTCATCCGGCGACCGCCATCGGATCGGCGATGTCCTCGCAACGGGTCCACGACTGCACCACCCGATCGCCGGGGTGCCTGATGGTCTCGGGTTCTTCGACCGGACGGTGATCGAGCAGGCCGAGCGCACGGCAGTAATCGTCGTTGTACACGGTGTCGAAGTACCGCTGCGGACCGTCGGGGAACACCGCGGCGATGGTGGTGCCCGCGGGATGATTGCGCGCCGCCCAGCCCGCAACCAGACCGACCGCGCCGACGCTCCAACCCCCGCTCGCGTAGTACGTCGACGCCAGTGTCCGGGCCGCCCACACCGCGTCGCCCGGCGCGACCCAGTGCACCTCGTCGAACGCGCCGTAGTCCACGTTACGGGGGTAGATACTCGAACCCAAGCCCCGCATGACGCGGCTGGCGGCAGGTTGTCCGAAGATTGTCGAGCCGATGGTGTCCACGCCGATCAACCGCATTTTCGGGTTGAACTCACGCAGCACCCGGGCCACGCCCGCGGAATGGCCGCCGGTCCCGACCGAGCAGACCAGCACGCCGACGTGACCGATCTGGGCGTTGAGTTCCAGCGCCAGCGGCCGGTAGGCCTCGACGTTGTCGGGATTGTTGTACTGGTCGGGATACCAGGCGTTGTCGTTGGTCGCGAGCAGTTCGCCGACCCGATCCCGGCGGGCCTGCTGCCAGCCACCGGTCGGATGCGGTTCGGTGACGGTGGAAACCTCGGCGCCGTATGCAGCCAGCATGCGGGCGATGATGGGCTCCAGACCCGGATCGGTCACCAGGGTCACCGGGTGGTGGTACACAGTTGCCGCGAAGGCCAGGCCCAACCCCAATGTGCCACTGGTCGATTCGATGATTCGTCCGCCCGGCCGCAGATCACCTCTGGCCCGGGCCCGCTCCACCATGTGCATGGCGGGGCGGTCTTTCATGCCCCCGGGGTTGAATCCTTCGAGTTTGGCCCAGAACCCGCGGCCGTCATCGGTGAACGGCGCGGAAACCCAGAGGGCCGGAGTGTGGCCGACCATGGTGTTGGGTCCACGGTTCTGGCGTAGCAGGTGGAAAGAACGGGCGGCAAGGACATGGTTCATGGATCCGTCGTTTCTGTATCCAGCCGTGTGGACACACGGCAACTGATGTGGGCAGCGTTGGGACGACAGCGCTTTGGACGCGCTTGGCCCCACACCGCCGATCAGCGGCGCGCGATACAGATCCGAAGCAGAAGTTCTCGACCGGCGACGAGGATGCCGTGACGGTCCGGGGGCCCGCGCTGGGAGCGCACCACGACGGCGCAGCCCCACATCACCGCACCGCCGACGAGGAATGCGACCCATGACAACGCGGCCGCCGTGGCCGTGGTGCGCGGCAACACCGCCGCGGTGAAACCATCCGGAACGTGCGGAACGGAACCCTTACCGACGTGCGCGTGGTCCAGCGTCATCATGTCGCTGCCGGTACCGATCGCGGCAGACAGCGCATGCGGCAGATGTACCGGGTGATCGTGGCTCGATTCCTGCCACTGCCCGGCGAGAACTGCCGCCCACAGGGCGATCGCCGTCAGGGCCGCCAGTCGTTTCATCGGAAACGCCGCAGCCGCAGACTGTTACTGACCACGAACACCGACGAGAACGCCATGGCGGCACCGGCCAGCATCGGGTTGAGCAGGCCGGCCGCGGCCAACGGCAACGCGGCCACGTTGTAACCGAACGCCCAGAACAGGTTGCCCTTGATGGTGGACAACGTGCGGCGCGAGAGTCGGATGGCGTCGGCGGCGGTGCGCAGGTCACCGCGCACCAGGGTCAGATCGCTTGCCTGGATCGCGACATCGGTGCCGGTTCCCATGGCCAGACCGAGATCGGCCTGGGCCAGTGCGGCGGCGTCGTTGACACCGTCACCGACCATCGCCACCACGCGGCCCTCGGCCTGAAGCCGCTTGATCACGCCAACCTTGTCCTGCGGCAGCACCTCGGCATAAACCTCTTGCACACCAACCTGTTCGGCGATCGCCTGAGCTGCGGCCTCGTTGTCGCCGGTCAGCATGATCGGATCGAGATCGAGCGCGCGTAGTTGTCGGATCGCTTCTTTCGATGTGGGCTTGACCGCATCGGCGACCACCAGCACGGCGCGCGCCTGTCCGTCCCACCCCACGGCGATCGCGGTACGGCCCTGGTTCTGCGCCTCACGCATCGCGGTGTCCAGATCCACCGGCAGCTGCTGCCCCCAATCGGCCAGCAGCGCAGGGCGACCCACCACCAGGGCGTGACCGTCGACGACACCCTGCACTCCGAGTCCCGCCACGTTGGCAAAACCCTCGACCGAGGGCAGCTCGCCCACCTTGGCGCGGGCACCGTCGGCGATAGCCTTGGCGATCGGGTGTTCGGAGCCGTCCTCGACGGCGCCGGCCAACCGCAGCGCCTCGGCGGGATCCTCGCCCGGCGCCGCGATCACGTCCAGCAGCGTCATCGCCCCGGTGGTCACCGTCCCGGTCTTGTCGAGCACCACGGTGTCCACCCGCCGGGTGGATTCCAGCACCTCGGGCCCCTTGATCAGGATGCCCAACTGGGCGCCGCGGCCGGTGCCGACCAGCAGTGCCGTCGGCGTGGCCAGACCCAAGGCACACGGGCAGGCGATGATCAGCACTGCCACCGCGGCGGTGAAGGCGGCGGCCACCGATCCACCGGTCCCCAGCCAGAAGCCGAGCGTGCCCACAGCCAGAGCGATCACGATGGGCACGAAGACCGCCGAGACCTTGTCGGCCAGACGCTGCGCCTGCGCCTTGCCGGACTGCGCGTCCTCGACCAGGCGGGCCATCTGTGCAAGTTGCGTATCGGAGCCGATCCGGCCGGCCCGTACCACGAGGCGGCCACCGACGTTCACTGTGGCTCCGACCACCGCATCGCCCGGACCGACTTCCACCGGCACCGATTCACCGGTCAGCATGGACGCGTCCACGGCCGACGAACCGTCGATCACCTCTCCGTCGGTGGCGATCTTCTCACCGGGACGCACCACGAACTCGTCGCCGACAGCCAGAGCGTCCACGGGAATACGTTGTTCTACACCGTCTTTCAGGACTGCGACATCTTTGGCGCCCAACTCGAGCAAAGCTCGCAGCGCCGCGCCGGCGCGTCGCTTCGACCGCGCCTCGAAGTACCGACCCGCCAAGATGAACGTGGTGACGCCCGCGGCGACCTCAAGGTAGATATTGCCCGCCCCGTCGGTCTGCGAGATCGCCAGCGAGAACGGATGTGTCATCCCCGGCATTCCCGCAGTGCCCCAGAACAGCGCGTAGAGCGACCAACCGAACGCTGCGATGGTGCCCATCGAGATCAGCGTGTCCATGGTGGCGGCGCCGTGCCGCAGGTTGGCCCAGGCGGCCTGGTGAAACGGCAGCGCACCCCAGACCACGACCGGCGCCGCCAAGGTGAGCGACAGCCACTGCCAGTTGGTGAACTGCAGCGCCGGGACCATCGCCATGGCCACCACCGGAATGGTCAGTGCGGCCGAGACGAACAGCCTGGTGCGCAGTGCAGCGGTCGGATCGTCCTCAACGCGAACTTCGGTCGCTTCGGCGGCCGGCAGGTGCGCGGTGTAACCCACGGTTTCGACCGCCTCGATCAGTTGATCGGGTGTCACCTCGCCGGCGATGTCAACCCTGGCCTTCTCGGTCGCGTAGTTGACGGTCGCGGTGACTCCGTCGAGCTTGTTGAGCGTGCGCTCGATCCGGGCGGCGCACGAGGCACACGTCATTCCACCGATCTCAAGTTCGACGTGTCCGGTGGCGGTGGTCATGGTGCCCCCTCAACAGTGAATTCGGCAGTGTGCACCGCATCGCGATGCTTGAAATCCAGAAACAGCCGGTATGCGCCGGCGCTCGGAAGCGTGGTGTGGAACGCGATTTGCGGTCCCGACGGGGTGGCCGGATCAGCCGCGTCACTCATCGGATGAACGTGCAGATAGGCCAGGTCCGAGGCGCGCACGGCGACCAGATGCCCGTAGGCGCCCAGGTACGGCTGCAGATCGGTGACCGGCTTGCCGTCCCGGCTCACCGACAACACCACCTCCGACTCCTGTCCGGCCTTGGCCACACCCGCAAGCGTGACGGTGTACCCGTCGACGGTCGCGGTGGCGGCCGGCGCCGGGAGCGGTTGCGGCTCATACCTGCCCGCCACGGTCATATCGGCGCCCAACGTGACCGGATCACCTTCGGCCGGAACGAAATCCGCGAAGACCCGGTAATCGCCGGGTTTGGTCAGGTCGAGTGGAACGCTCCAGGTGCCCGAGTCGTCGAGCACCGGATGGACGTGTTGATAGTCGGCCAGGTCGTGCCGCACCACGATCAGATGCAGCAGTTCTTCGTGGCTCTCGACGTAATCGGTCAACGGTGCGCCGTTGGCGTCGGCGATGCGAAACCGCAGTGGTACCGCAGCGCCGGACGCCAACTCGGCGTCGTCGAGTCGCAGCGTGTATCCAGCGTCGTGGCCTGCGTCGTGGCCCGCGTCATGGCCGGCGTGGCTTTCCGCGGGCGCGCCGCCGGGCATCACTGCGGCGCCCAGCCCGAAGGACACGGCGAACACCACGAGCAGTCCCACGACGAACCCGATCAGCTTCTGCGGCGTACTCATGACGGACTTCCCGCTACCCCACGACGGCGTAACCGGCCTCGACGACCGCATCGTTGATCGCGGCCGGATCGAGGCGAGTGTCACTACCGATGGTCACCAGACCCGTGGACAGGTCGACCTCGACCGTCTGCACACCCGCAAGGGCGCCCACCTCCTCACGCACCGACGTGGCACAGTGCCCGCAGGTCATGCCGGTCACGGTGACGGTCTGAGTGGTCATGCGTTTCCTCCTCGAACGAACCTTGCTTGTCGCCTCATACTATACCCCCCTAGGGTATTTCCAACGTGGGCTCCCCCACACCTCCTGCACCATGACTCCTGCACTATGGGCAGATGGAGCACATCGCAGGCGGCTACCGAGCCTTGGTCGTCGACGACGAAGCCGCACTCGCCGAGGTCGTCGCCAGCTATCTCACCCGCGAACACTTCGACGTCACCCTCGCCCACGACGGGTCCGAGGCCGTCCGGCTGGCCCGCGAGGTCGATCCCGACGTGGTGGTCCTCGATCTCGGTCTACCCGGAATCGACGGCGTGGAAGCCTGCCGTCAACTGCGCACCTTTTCCGACGCCTACGTGGTGATGCTCACCGCGCGCGACACCGAGGTGGACACCATCGTCGGCCTGGCAGTGGGGGCCGACGACTACATGACCAAACCGTTCAGCCCCCGCGAGCTCGTCGCCCGGATCCGCGCGATGCTGCGCCGACCGCGCGTCTCCGGTCCGGCCGCGACCGGGGGCCGGACGTTCGGCGCGCTGCACATCGACGTCGACGGACGCCAGGTGTTCGTCGACGACGAGCCGATCATGCTGACCCGTACCGAGTTCGACGTGCTGGCAGCCCTCTCCGCCCGCCCCGGTGTTGCCCTGAGCCGTCGACAGATCCTCGAATCCGTCTGGGAGCCAACCTATGTGGGCAACGAACACCTCGTCGATGTCCATATCGGTCACCTGCGCCGAAAACTCGGCGACGACCCGACCGATCCGCGATACGTGATGACAGTGCGCGGGGTCGGATACCGCATGGGCACCGGACGAAAGACCCGACGTTGAGCGCCGGCCTGCGGACCCGACTGCTCTCGGCCCAGGCGCTGGTGTTGGTCGCCGGCGCCGGAACCACCGGCCTCGTCGCCGCCGTCGTCGGCCCGCCGCTGTTCCGCGAACATCTGCACCGCGCCGGAGTATCCGGCGACTCGGCCGAGCAGATGCACGCCGAAGAGGCCTACGTCTACGCCACCGTGATCTCGATCGGTGTCGCGCTGTGCGTCGCAACGCTGGTCGCCCTCGTCGTCACCTGGTACGTCGGCCGCCGCCTGCAACGGTCGCTGACCGCGGTCACCCGGGCCGCTACCGCCATCGCCGACGGTCACTACGACTCCCGGGTACCACCTGCCCATCTCGGTGACGATTTCGATTCCCTGGCAAGGTCTTTCAATCAGATGGCGGGGCAACTGGAAGCCGTCGATGTCGGCCGGCGCAGGCTGTTCAGCGACCTGGCTCACGAAATCCGCACTCCGATCTCGGTGCTGGAGGCGTACTTCGAGGCGATCGAGGACGGAGTGCGGACCCTCGATCCCGAGACCGTCTCGATGTTGCGTCACCAGACCCACCGACTGGTCCGGTTCGCCGGCGATGCGGCCGCCCTGGCTCAGGCCGAGGAAAGCCCGGCCACGATCACCCCGGCCCCGGTCCAGGTCTCCGAGGTGGTGTCCGCCGCGGTGGCGGCGGCCCATGACCGGTTCGACGACAAGGGTGTGACGCTGCACCGACAGGTGCCCGAGGAGCTGCCGCCGCTGTGGGCCGATCCGCACCGGCTGGCCCAGATCCTGGGCAACCTGCTCGACAACGCACTGCGCCACACCCCCACGGGGGGCCGGGTGACCATCGATGCCCACGCCGGCGTCGACACGGTCACGCTGAGGGTGACCGACACCGGCGACGGCATCCCTGCCGAACACCTACCCCATGTCTTCGAGCGGTTCTACCGGGCCGACACCGCCCGCGACCGCGACCATGGCGGCGCGGGCATCGGGCTCGCGATCGTTCAGGCCCTGGTCGAGGCCCACCGCGGCCAGATCGACGTGACGAGCCGGCCCGGCGCACTGACAACGTTCACCATCACCCTGCCGACCGCTTAGAGCCTCACAGCGCAGCCAACTTCTGGTGCATGCTGTCGATCTCCTGCTGCTGGGTGCTCACGATGGTGTGCGCCAACTCGACCGCAGCCGGATCTTTGCCATCGCGGATCTCATCCTCGGCCATGGTGATCGCCCCCTCGTGGTGAGCGATCATGTGCGTCAGGAACAGCTTGGCCGCCTCGACGCCCTGCGCCTCACGCAACGCCGTCATATCGGCCTCCGAGACCATGCCCTGCATGTGCGCCATGTCGCCGTGGTCCATCGGCGGCATCGGCGGGTTGCCCCACTGCGTCAACCAGCCCTGCATCTGCGCGATCTCCGGTGCCTGAGCATTCTTGATCTGCGTGGCCAGATCCCTCACCTGCGCATCGATGTCGGGCTTGGCCAGCAGCACGTCGCTCATCTCGACCGCCTGCTGATGATGCGGAATCATGTGCTGGGCGAACATGACATCAGCATCGTTATGGGCGGCGGCAGGCGGCTGCGAGCCGGCCACCGAGGACGAGGTCGTGGGGGTCGCCCCCTGACCGGCGGTCCCGTCGGCACTTTCATTGCCACAACCGGCGACCAGGGCGGCCGCCACTGCCGCGCCGGCGCTCAGCATCATCAGTTTGGACATCGGTACGCGCTTCCTTTCGTCGTCGGGCGCTCGTCACGCCCTCCCTCACCGAGCCTGCCCATGATCACTGTGGTTGCTCTAGTCCTTCGATGAAGATTCGATAAAGCCCGACGCGCGGGCCGAGAGCCCACCACCTCGTCAACGTATACCGCACGTCGACGACGACCGGATCGGCATCTCCACCAATCCCGGCACCACTCACTGTATTTGGCGTCGCATCTGAATTGAAGACCGACGACATGGCGTATACATGCCAGGGTGTGCCGAGACATCCATGGGCTGGACCCGCTAGTGGGCGACGCTCCCCGCGTGCTCATCCTGGGCAACATGCCCAGCGTGATGTCCCTGGCCGGCGGCGAGTACTACGGCAACCCGCGCAACGCATTCTGGCGGATCACCGGTTCGCTCTTCGGGTTTGATCCCGACGCCCCGTACCCGCTGCGGGTACGCGCACTGGGCGAGCATGCGATCGCCGTCTGGGACGTGCTACGAAGTTGTCGTCGAGTGGGCAGTCTGGACTCGGCGGTGGACCGGGACAGCATGGTGTCCAACGACTTTCTCTCCTTCTTCGGTGCGCACCCGACGCTCGAACGGGTGGTGTTCAACGGCGCAGCGGCCGAGGTGAACTACCGTCGACTGCTCGGCCCTACCCCACTGCCGAGCGTACGGTTGCCCTCGACCAGCCCGGCGCAGACCATGCGTTACGAGGACAAACTCGAGGCGTGGCGCCGGGGGCTCACGGGATAGTCCTTGCTCGGCCCCTGTCTTTGACCGTTGCTGCGTTCTATCCTCGGTGCAGCAGGTTCTCCGATGGCCGGGGGCTTCAGATGACGGCAACTGCGATATGCCGGGCATGCGGCACGGAGCCGCGGGCAGGTGCCCGGTACTGCGACGCGTGCGGCGCACCCGTCACGCCCTCCCCCGGCGCCGAGTACAAGCAGGTCACCGTCCTGTTCGCCGACGTCGTGCGGTCCATGGACCTCGCGTCGACCCTGGGCGCCGAACGGCTCCGCGAGATCATGACCGACCTGTTCAACCGCTCCGCCGCGGTGGTCCGCCGCTATGGCGGCACCGTGGACAAGTTCACCGGCGACGGCATCATGGCGATCTTCGGAGCGCCGGTCGCCTTGGAAGACCACGCTTTCAGAGCGTGTCTGGCCGCCTTGGAGATTCATCAGCAGACCGCGCAGCTGGCCATTCAGGTCAAGGCCCGAGATGGCCTGGACCTGCGATTGCGGGCCGGGTTGAGTTCCGGCCAGGTGATCACCGGCGAAGTCGGCACCGACACGATGAGTTACACCGCCATCGGCGAGCACGTCGGGATGGCGCAACGCATGGAGTCCGTCGCGCCGCCCGGCGGAGTGATGCTCACCGAATCGACGGCACATCTCGTCAAAGACACCATGCGGCTGGGCGAACCCGAGATGGTGCAGGTCAAAGGCGCGGATCAGCCGATCCGGGCCCGGCGCCTACTGGAGATGAACACCACCCACAACCTGCTGAACGTCGGTGAGTCGACGCTGGTCGGGCGTGGCTGGGAGTTGTCCGCAGTCGAAGGCATCCTGGAGCGTTCGATAGACGGGCACGGCAGCATCATCCTGCTGGCCGGCGGCCCCGGCCTCGGCAAGAGCCGGCTGGTGAGTGAGCTCGCGGCGAAGGCCGTCGCCCGAGGTGTGCCGGTGCACTCGACATTCTGCGAGTCACATACCAGCGAGATCCCGTTCCATGCCATCGCGGGCCTGCTGCGAGCCGGCTTCGGCGTGGCCGACCTGGACCGTCAGTCAGCACGCGCGAAAGTGCGAGCCCAGGTACCCGACGACGACCCGCAGAACCTGACGCTGCTCGACGACTTACTCGGCATCTCCGAACCCGATGTGGAATTGCCGACCATCGACCCCGACGCGCGCCGCAGGCGGCTCACCACCCTGGTCAATGCGGCCTCACTGGCCCGGACCACACCGGCGGTGTACGTCGTCGAAGATGCCCACTGGATCGACGGCGTCAGCGAGTCGATGCTGTACGACTTCCTGTCGGTCACCCCGCAGACTCCGTCGCTCGTCGTGATCACCTACCGGCCCGAATACCACGGCGCACTGTCACAGGTCCACGCTGCACAGACGATAGTGCTTGCGCCGTTGGATGATTCAGAGATTTCAGCATTGATCAGCGAGCTGCTCGGTACCGGTGACGGGGTTGAGGCTCTTGCCGAAACCATCAACCGGCGCGCTGCCGGCAACCCGTTCTTCGCCCTGGAGATCGTGCGCGACCTCGCCGAACGCGGTCTGCTGAAAGGCGAGCGGGGCGCCTACGTGCTGGGTGAACGACAGGAACGGGTGAGTGTCCCGGCCACCCTGCAGGCCACCATCGCCGCACGCATCGACCGGCTCGACCCATCGGCCAAACGAACGTTGAGCGCCGCCGCCGTCATCGGATCCCGGTTCGACGCCGGCCTGTTGGCCTGCCTCGACACCGAGCCGGCGTTCGAGGAACTGATCGAGGCCGACCTGATCGACCAGGTGCAGTACACGCCGTACGCGGAATACGCCTTCCGCCATCCGATGGTCCGAACCGTCGCCTACGAGTCACAACTCAAGTCCGACCGCACCGAGCTTCATCGACGTCTGGCCGAGGCGATCGCGACCCGCGAACCCGCACTGGCCGACGAGAATGCGGCGTTGATCGCCGAACATCTGGAGGCCGCAGGCGATCTGCATGCGGCGTACGACTGGCACATGCGGGCGGGAGCGTGGGCACATGCCCGCGATGTCGCCGCGGCGCAAGTGTGTTGGGAACGGGCGCGTCAGATTGCGGATCGGTTGCCCACCGACGATCCTGACCGGCCGGCGATGAGAATCGCTCCGCGTACGCTGGTCTGCGGCAACGGTTTCCGGAGCGAGGTGAGCGTCTCCGGGACCCGATTCGAGGAACTGCGCGAGCTGTGCGAGGCCGCCGGGGACAAAGCGTCCCTGGCAATCGGCATGGCCGGCCTGACCGGAGAGCTCATGTTGCATGGCCGGGTCCGCGACGCCTCACAGCAGGTTTCCGAGCACATGACCCTGATCGAGTCCATCGGTGATCCCGCGCTCACCGTCGGGTTGTCGGCGTCGCCGATCTCGCTCAAGATCGAGAGCGGTGAAATGGGCGAGGTACTGCGCTGGTCCCAGATGGCGATCGATCTGGCCGACGGCGACCCCACCAAAGGGAACTTCATCGTGGGCTCACCACTGGTGGTCGCCTTCGCGGGTCGAAGCATCGCCAAATGGGCTCTGGGCCTTGAGGGTTGGCGCGCGGACCGCGACCACGCGCTGGCGATGGCCCGCACCACCGACAGATTCACCCACGCACTGGTCATCACGTGGACCTACTTCACCACGGTGTCCTCCGGCGTGCTGCTCGCCAGTGACGAGGCACTGGCGGACATCGATGAGGCATTACAGACCACCGAGGGAGCCGGCGACGAGATCGCGCTGGGTCTCGCCCGACTGACCATGGGATACGCCCTGTTGAACCGTGACTCCCCGGCGGACCGCGAACGGGGTCTGACGATCCTCGGCCAGGTCCGGCAGACGTGCCTCAACGGACGGTTCTATCTGTCCGAACTGGCCGGCATCGACATCTACACCGCGCGAGAACGGGCCAGGCGCGGCGACCGCACCGGCGCCATCCGCGTCTTGCGCCAGGCGATCGACGACCTGTTCCACAGCGGACAGCTTGCGTACAACATCTTGGCCACGGGAATCCTCGCCGAGACCCTGCTGGACCGAGGTGGGGCAGGCGATGTAGCCGAGGCCGAGGCCGCAATCACCCGATTGGCCTCGGTTCCGGCCGACGACGGCCTCGTCCTGCGCGACATCACGCTGCTGAGGGTCCGTGCGCTCATCGCACATGCCAAAGGCGAGGACGCGCCCTACCGGGCCCTGCGCGATCAGTACCGCCAGCTGGCGACCCGCCTCGGCTTCGAAGGGCACATGGCACTGGCCGCGGCGCTGCCGTGATCCGAGAAATGCCTGCGCGTGTCCGTGCGATGTGGCATACTCGAACATGTGTTCGATATCGATTCTGCGGCGGAGCTGATCGACAAGATCAGCGCAGCCGCTCGCGCGGAATCGATGGCGATCGCCGCCCGCCTGGCCGCGATCGGCGCATTGGACACCCAACGCGAAATTGAGCTGGCCGACACCATTTTCTGGCGCACCGACCCCTTCGAAGAGGTGGCCGCCGAAATCTCGGCCGCCCTACGCATCAGCCGCCGTCGCGCCGGCACCGAGATCCACCACGCCCGGGTCCTGCGCGACAAACTGCCCCAAGTCGCCGCTCGCTTCGCTGCCGGGGACATCGACTACCGGGTGGTGCGCGCCCTGATCTCGCGCACCGACAACGTCGACACCTCCGTGTGGGCAGTGTTGGACACTGAACTGGCCACTCGCGCGCATCGCTGGATGCGCCTGTCGGAACGACAACTACGCGACCGGATCGACCAATGGGTGATCAAACTCGACCCCAACGGGCAGCGGGTCCCGCCCAACCTCAACGAGGACGGGTTCGTCCAGATCGAACCCGCCAGCCCGGGCAGGGCGTCGGTGTGGGCCAACCTCGACGCCGCCGACGGCACCGCCCTAGATCAACGCCTCGACGCCCTGGCCCGCACCGTATGTGCCCAGGATCCGCGCACCCACGATCAACGTCGGGCCGATGCCTGCGGACCATTGGCCCGGATGGAAGCCCAGCTGCCGTGCCGCTGCGGGCTACCCGACTGCCCCGCCACCACGAATCGTGCCGCCGCCGACGCCGCGATGGTTCATGTGCTGGCCGACCGATCCACTGTCGAGGGCACCTCCGACAATCCGGGGTATCTGCGCGGGTATGGCATCGTGCCCGCCGAGACGGTGCGCGATCTGGCCGCCACCGCCACCGTCAAACCGGTGCACGTGCCCACCGGGTCGAGTGACTCCGACACGGCCGCCAGCGAGCCCGGATACCGCCCCTCGGTGGCACTCGCAGAGTTCATCCGGTGGCGGGACCTGACGTGTCGGTTCCCTGGTTGCAACGCCCCCGCGCAGCGTTGCGACATCGACCACACCGTGCCCTATCCCGGCGGGCCCACACATCCGTCGAACACCAAACTCTATTGCCGTGCACATCATTTGGTGAAAACTTTCTGCCCTGGCTGGGCCGACCGTCAATCATCCGACGGCACCGTCGAAGTCAGCACACCCACCGGCCACATCTACACCACCGAACCCCACGGTGCGGCCATGTTCCCCACCCTGGCCGAGCCCACCGGGGACCTGACGATCCCCGAACCCGAACCCAAGACACCCCAGGCCAACCCGCACCGCGGCATGAAAATGCCCAAACGCAGCCACACCCGCGAACAAGAACGCCAAGAACGCATCGCCGAAGAACGCCACCTGCGCGCCGAAATCAACAACGCCCTCGACGTCGAACGCCAATACCAAATCTGGCTCACCGAAAACTACGGACCACCACCCCCGTTCTGAACGGCGTATTCCCCCGGTGTGCATCCCAGCATGGACCGGAAGTCCTTCGTGAAATGCGCCTGGTCATACCAGCCGAGTCGCACTGCGAGATCGGCGAAATCGAGGTCGGGTGCACGTTCGATCTCCAGTGCCGCCTGTTGTAAGCGATAGCGGCACAGCACCCACTTCACTGTCACCCCGACGTAGCGCTGGAACACCCGCTGCGTGGTCCGCGTGCTCCACGGTGAAAGCTCCATGACCTGCTCGACCCGGTGCAGTGATCCGTCCGCGCTCATGCGCTCGCACAGAGGACGCAGCGCACGATAGGTATCGTCCACGGGCTCGGTGGTAGCGCTGATCATGGCTTCCAAGCCGGCATGCGCGGCGGCCGCACTCTCCCCACTCTCACCGAGAACCACAGGCGCACCGGCCAATTCAGTCACGGGAACCACGCGTCCGGTCATCGCCGCGGCGTCCCCGCCGAAGCGAGCGGTGAAACCACCGGGGCGAAATCGGGCCCCTACCACAACACCGCGCCCGCGGATGGTGATCCGGAAAACCTTCGGCACCACCCCATGTAGCAAGGTGCACGGCAACCGATGACCATGGCGCACACCGTCGTCGCCCCACTCGCGGGTCAGATGCATGGCCGGAAAGGTGATCACGGCGCTCTCGAACGGACCTGCCGCCCGGCGGTCCCAACTCACCGACCAGAAGTGCTCGACGAACCGACCGGCCTCGTCCGACGGCGTCCAACGGTGCAGGTCGAATGCCGTGACGGTGCCGGCACGACCCACCACTCCCCGCTCTGGCGCGTTTTTACAAGCCGGCATGCAGGACAGCCTACGAAACTGGTCGATATGAGTGTCGCACCGATTCCCGAGGGCTATACCAGTCTGACCCCGTTCATCTGCGTCGACGGAGCTGCCGAGGCAATCACCTTCTACCAGAACGTCTTCGGCGCCCGCGTGGTCGAACGGATGGACGGACCCGACGGCACCGTCGCACACGCCGAACTCGACTTCGGGAACGGCCGGCTGCAGCTCGGCGACCCGCAGGAGGCGTATCAGATCGCCGCGCCTGAACCAGGGGCGGCCGCAACCTATTCGATCGGGTTGTACTGCCCGGATGTCGATGACGTGGTGGCCCGCGCCGAGAAGGCGGGCGCGACCATCCGCGAGCCTGCGCAGACGTTCGTCACCGGTGACCGGTTTGCCTCGATCGTCGACCCGTTCGGCCGACGCTGGACGGTGATGACCCGCGTCGAAAACCTCTCGGCACAAGAACGGGAACGCCGCGTCGCCGAATGGGCGAGCACCGCCGGCGGTTAACGTGGCGGGATGTCTTGCGTGTTCTGTGCCATCGTCGCCGGCGAGGCCCCGGCAATCCGGATCTACGAGGACGACGATTACCTGGGCATTCTCGACATCCGGCCGTTCACCCGCGGACACACCCTGGTCATCCCCAAGCAGCACATGGTCGATCTGACGGACACCCCGGCGGACACCGTGGCCGCGATGGCCCGCATCGGACAGCGCATCGCCCGTGCCGCGCGCCGGTCCGGCCTGCACGCCGACGGCAACAACATCGTGATCAACGACGGCAAGGCCGCCTTCCAGAGCGTGTTCCACATCCACCTGCACGTGGTGCCGCGTCAGACGGGCGACAAGCTGTCCTTCGTCAAGGGCCTGATGGTGCGTCGTGACCCCGACCGTGAGGAATCGGGGCGGCTGCTACGTGCGGCATTGGCAGAACTCGACGCGTCCGAGCACGATTGAACCCATGAGTGACCCGTCGCCCATCGCAAAGCTCGGCCTCCGACTCCTGCACATCCACGATCTGATCTACCAGAAGTCCAACGGGATGATCGGGCACCGTCTGCCGGGCTTCCCGAACAGCCTGCTGCTGCGGACCACCGGCGCCAAGACCGGTCAGTCGCGGATCAACACGTTGAGCTACGCGCGCGACGGCCAGGACTATCTGGTGGTGGCGTCGATGGGCGGAGCACCCCGCTCGCCGGGCTGGTACCACAACCTGAAGGCCCAGCCGCGCGTCGAGATCAACGTCGGGCCCAAGCGGCTCAGCGTCACCGCCAAGCCCATGCTGCCCGATGATCCCGACTACCAGCGGTTGTGGAAGATCGTCAACGACAACAACTCTGACCGCTACGAGGCCTATCAGAAGAAGACCTCGCGACCGATCCCGATCGTGGTGCTCAGCCCTTAGATGCTCAGCCCCTAGAACAGTTCCTTGGCCAACAGCTCAAGCGTGGTGTCGCGGGCCGTCGCGGATGCCGGGTCAGCACCGCGTCGGGCCGATCCGACGGGGTTGACCATGACCTCGTCGACATCGAACTCTTCGGCCAGCGCGCGGACCTGCGCGGCCGCCTCGGCGGGCGAGCCCACCACGGCACGCCGTAGACCGGAGGCCACGACCGCCTGGGCTTGTGGGCTGAGAGTCCCCGACTGTGCCGCAGCCTCGGCGTCCTCGACCAGATCGAGAGCACCGAGCGGCTGGCCGGTGCGCAGCCGACCCATCATCTGCAGTTGTGGCAGCAGCAGCGCCTTGGCCTCTTCGGTGGTCTCGGCCACCGAGGCGTTGACGGTCAAGAACGTCACCGGCTCGGATGCCAGGTCGCTGGGCTGGAACTCGTCGCGGTAGACGGCGAGCGCCTCGGCGGTGCCCTGCCCCGAGAAATGGTGGGCGAACACGTACGGCAACCCCTTGGCCGCAGCCAGGTGCGCCGAATACATCGACGAACCGAGCAGCCACATCCGCGGCTCGGTGCGCGCCGCGGGCGTCGCCTTTAGCACATAGTTCTCGCGCATCAAGTCGCGCGGCAACGGCACCCGCACGCCGCGCGCACTCATCAGCGCCACCACGTCGTCGAGGTACTGCGGGAACGCCTCGATGTCACGATCGTCGCGGCCGGCCGCCCCACGCAGGGCCATCGAGGTGACCGGATCCGAGCCCGGTGCCCGCCCGATCCCGAGGTCGATACGCCCGGGATGGGCGGCCTCCAACAGGGCGAACTGCTCGGCCACCGCCAACGGTGCGTGGTTGGGCAGCATCACCCCGCCCGACCCGAGCCGCAGCTGCGACGTGTGCGCGGCCAGATGCGCGATCAGCACCGGCGGGCTGGTGGCCGCCACCGCCGGCATGTTGTGGTGCTCGGCGATCCAGTAGCGGGTGAATCCCAGCCGGTCGGCGGTCTGCGCCAGGTGGGTCGTGGCCGTCAGGGCATCGGCGGTGGACTGGTCGGTACGCACCGGGACGACGTCGAGAACAGAGAGCCGCATGACAGCGTCAACGTCACGAGGCGCCCGGTTCGTTCCCACGGGCCTCGGCCACCAGGCGTTTGGCGGTGACGAAGATGTCGTCGAGCATCGCCGGGGTGAGCCGGCCGGTGAACGTGTTCTGCTGGCTGGGATGGAAGCAACCGAGCAGGGTCACCGGCCCCTGGGCGGTGTGCAGCAACGCGGTGACGCCGTGCCCGAACTTGGGCGCAGGCCGGGGCGAGCCGAGAAGTTCCAGCGCGGCACGCCAGGCGAAGCCGCCCAGCGCGATGACCACCTGTGCCGACGGCCCGACGAGTCGCCACTCGGCCTGCAGCCACGGTGCACAGGTGGCCCGTTCAGCCGGGGTCGGTGCGTTGGCCGGCGGGGCGCAGCGCACCGCCGCGGCCATCCGGGTGTCGGTCAGCCGCATCCCGTCGGCGGCGTCGACGCATATCGCCTGATTGGCCAGCCCGGCCCGGTGTAGCGCAGCGAACAGGAAGTCCCCGGACCGGTCCCCGGTGAACACCCGGCCGGTGCGGTTGGCACCCTGGGCAGCCGGGGCCAGCCCGACGATCATGATGCCGGGTTCCTCGGCACCGAACCCCGTGGCCGGCCTACCCCAATAGGGTTGATCGGCAAAGGATTTCCGCTTGGCGACGGCCACCTCTTCCCGCCAGGTGACCAGCCGGGGGCAGGCCCGGCACACCGAGATCAAGGCATCGAGGTCGTCGACCGTGCGCGCCCGGGCCGCCAGGCGCCGCACCTGGGTGGCGGTCTTTGCCACCGGCGTCGACGCGTCCGCCGGGTCCCCGGGCCACCCCGAACCGGGTGGGACCGGTGACGGAAACAGATCCCCGGTCCTCGGATGAGGCAACTCCATGCCCATACTGTGCCATGACCGGCACCAGGCGCGGCCCACTGCTGCTGATCCTGTTCGCCGCCCTGATGGCCGGCGCAGGCAACGGCATCAGCATCGTGGCCTTCCCCTGGTTGGTGTTGCAGCGCAACGGATCAGCGCTCGACGCGTCAATCGTCGCGATGGCCGGGACGCTGCCGCTGCTGGTCGCCACCCTGATCGCCGGGGCCGCGGTCGATTACCTGGGCCGGCGGCGGGTGTCGATGATCTCCGATCTGCTCTCGGCGCTGTCGGTCGCCGCGGTTCCGGTGTTGGCCCTGATCTTCGGCGTGAACGCGGTGAACGTCGCGGTGCTGGCCGTCCTCGCCGCCTTGGGTGCCTTCTTCGATCCGGCCGGCATGACCGCGCGAGAGACCATGTTGCCCGAGGCCGCAGGCCGGGCCGGCTGGACGCTCGACCACGCCAACAGCGTGTACGAGGCGGTGTTCAACCTGGCCTACATCGTCGGCCCCGGCATCGGCGGCCTGCTGATCGCCACCCTCGGCGGCATCGACACCATGTGGGTGACGGCGGGCGCGTTCTGTTGTTCGATCCTGGCCATCTCGGTGCTGCGTCTGGAAGGTGCCGGAGCCCCCGACCGCGAGGCACTGACCGACAGCGTATGGGCCGGCATCGTCGAGGGACTGCGATTCGTCTGGTACACACCGGTTCTGCGCACGCTGGCGATCGTCGACCTGGTGGCCACCGGCCTCTACATGCCGATGGAGAGCGTGCTGTTCCCGAAGTACTTCACCGACCGCGACGAGCCCGCCGAGCTGGGCTGGGTGCTGATGGCGCTGAGTATCGGCGGACTGCTCGGGGCGCTCGGTTACGCGGTGCTCTCACGACCGCGAGGGGTCGATCAGGCCAGGTACATGAGCCGACGGGCCACCATGCTCACCGCCGTGCTGACCCTCGGCGTCGCGATGACGGGCGTGGCCTTCCTGCCGCCGCTGCCGGTGATCTTGGTGCTGTGCGCGATCGTCGGCTTCGTCTACGGGCCGATCGCGCCGATCTACAACTACGTCATGCAGACCACCGCTCCACCGCACCTGCGCGGACGCGTGGTGGGCGTGATGGGCTCGCTGGCCTACGCCGCGGGTCCGCTGGGCCTGGTCGTGGCCGGGCCCCTGGCCGACGCCGCCGGGCTGCACGCCACATTCCTGGCACTGTCGCTGCCGATGCTGCTGCTCGGCCTGGTGGCGGTCGGGCTACCGGCGCTGCGCGAGCTGGACCGCTCGTAGGATCGCGGTGTGCTGTCAGAGTTAATCAGCGAACTGCCCGAAGGGGTCGTGGTCACCGACCCCGACATCCTGGCTTCCTACCGGTGGGATCGGGCTGCCGATCCGGCCGCGGGTACGCCGCTGGCCGTGGTCCGGCCCACCCGCACCGAGGAAGTGCAGACCGTGCTGCGGTGGGCCACCGAGCACAAGGTGGCGGTCGTGCCCCGTGGTGCGGGCACCGGGCTGTCCGGCGGTGCGACGGCGCTTGACGGTGGGATCGTGCTGTCCACGGAGAAGATGCGCGACATCACCGTCGACCCGATCACCCGCACCGCCACCGTCCAGCCCGGGCTGCTCAACGCCGAGGTGAAGAAAGCGGTTGCAGCCCAAGGATTGTGGTACCCGCCGGACCCGTCGTCGTTCGAAATCTGCAGCATCGGCGGCAACGTCGCCACCAACGCCGGCGGGCTGTGCTGCGTCAAGTACGGCGTCACCACCGATTACGTTCTGGGCCTACAGGTCGTGCTGGCTGACGGCACCGCGGTACGCCTGGGCGGCCCGCGGTTGAAAGATGTTGCGGGGCTGAGCCTGACCAAGCTGTTCGTCGGCAGCGAGGGCACCCTGGGCGTGGTCACCGAGGCGACGCTGCGACTACTGCCGCCCCAGCATGTGCCGTGCACGGTGGTGGCCACCTTCGACTCGGTGGAGGCCGCCGCGAGCGCGGTCGTGAAGATCACCGGCAAGATCCGGCCGTCCATGCTCGAGTTCATGGATTCGGTGGCGATCAACGCCGTCGAGGACAAGCTGAAGATGGGCCTGGACCGCAAGGCCGCGGCGATGATGGTGGCCGCCTCCGACGACCGCGGTGCCGCCGGCGCCGAAGACGCCGCCTTCATGGCCGAGGTTTTCGCCGAATACGGTGCCACCGAGGTGTTCTCGACATCCGACCCGGACGAGGGCGAGGCCTTCGTCGCGGCCCGTCGCTTTGCCATCCCGGCCGTCGAGGCCAAGGGCTCACTGCTGCTGGAAGACGTCGGGGTGCCGCTGCCCGCGCTCGCCGAACTGGTCAGTGGGGTGGCCGAGATCGCCGCCCAGCGCGACGTGATGATCTCGGTGATCGCCCACGCCGGTGACGGCAACACGCACCCGTTGATCGTGTTCGATCCGGCCGACACCGACATGGCGGCCCGCGCCCAGCTCGCCTTCGGCGAAATCATGGATCTGGCCATCAGCCTGGGCGGCACCATCACCGGCGAGCACGGTGTGGGCCGGCTCAAGCGGCCATGGCTGGCCGGGCAGATCGGACCGGACGCCCTGGCGCTCAATCAGCGGATCAAGCAGGCGCTGGACCCGCTGAACATCCTCAACCCCGGCGCGGCGATCTAACCGGCACCGAAGAGCGCCAACATGTTGTTGGTGCGCCAGACGATCAGGGCGGCGAAGAGCACCAGCACCGCCACCGACACCCCCGCCTGTATCGCGTTGCGCCGCTGAGCCGGCGCGTATACGAACGCTGCGGCAATTCCGGCACCGGTGATCAAGCCGCCGACGTGCCCCTGCCAGCTGATCGCCCCGGTGCCGAGCATGGGGCCGACGAATGTGAAGACCAGGTTGATCACGACGACGGCGGCGATCGCCCGCACGTCGAGGTTGAGTTTGCGGGCCACCACGAAGATCGCGCCGAACAGACCGAAGATTGCACCCGACGCTCCCGCGGTCGCGGTGTTCAGCGGGGACAGCAGGTACACCAGCACAGAGCCGCCCAGACCGCTGAGCGCATACAACGCGCCGAACCGCAGCCGACCCAACCACTGCTCCAGCGGCGGGCCCACGACGTAGAGCGCCCACATGTTGAACAGCAGATGCATCGCGCCGTAGTGCAGGAACATCGAGGTCACCAGGCGGTAGTACTGGTCGTGCCCGGCGATGCCGGGCGGCCACAGGGTGAACTTCTGTTCCAGGTCTCCCGAGGCCATCTGCAGCACGAACATCACCACGTTGACCGCGATCAGCGCATAGGTGAGCACCGGAACTCCGGGCCGTGCCACGCCGCCGAACTGGGTACGCGGCGCCCGCACGGATTTCGCGCCATCGTTGACGCACTCCACGCACTGATGGCCCACGGCCGCCGAGCGCATGCACTCGGGGCAGATGGGGCGCTGGCAGCGGGTGCAGTGCACATAGGTGGGACGGTCCGGATGGCGGTAACACGCTGGGGTGTTCATCGCGCCCGAGCCTACCCAGGCAAACCCGCTATTGACACCGCGCGTTTCTACGTCGTACGAATAAGACATGTCAGCGACTTTGTCTCACAGCCCCGCCCGGTTCGAGCCTGCCGACGCCGATACCTGGGCTGATCCCTGGCCGATGTACACCGCACTGCGTGACCATGACCCGGTGCACCACGTGGTGCCCGACGACAAGCCCGAGAACGACTACTACGTCCTGTCCCGGCACGCCGACATCTGGTCGGCCGCCCGCGACCACGAGACCTTCTCCTCGGCCCAAGGCCTGACCATCACCTACGGCGAACTGGAGATGATCGGCCTGGCCGACAATCCGCCGTTCGTCATGCAAGACCCGCCCGTGCACACCGAGTTCCGCAAGCTGGTGTCCCGGGGCTTCACACCCCGGCAGGTCGAGGCCGTCGAGCCGAAGGTGCGGGAGTTCGTCGTCGAGCGCCTCGAGGGGTTGCGCTCGAACGGCGGCGGGGACATCGTCACCGAACTGTTCAAACCGCTGCCGTCGATGGTCGTCGCGCATTACCTCGGAGTGCCCGAAGCCGACCGCGACCAGTTCGACGGCTGGACCGAGGCGATCGTCGCGGCAAACAGTTCGGCCGGGGGCATCACCGCGGCGATGGGCACCGCCGGCGCCGCGGTGGCCTCGATGATGGGCTATTTCTCGGAGCTCATCGAGCGGCGTCGCCGGGAACCGGGTGACGACACGATCTCCCATCTGGTCGCCGCCGGCGTGGGGTCGGACGGTGACATCGCGGGCGTGCTGTCGATCCTGGCGTTCACCTTCACCATGGTCACCGGCGGCAACGACACCACCACCGGAATGCTCGGTGGGGCAGTGCAACTGCTGCAGCAGCGGCCCGATCAGCGGCGGCTCCTGATCGACGATCCGGAACTCATCCCGGACGCCGTCGACGAGTTCCTGCGGCTCACCTCCCCGGTGCAGGGCTTGGCCCGCACCACCACCCGCGAGGTCACGATCGGCGACACCACGATCCCGGCCGGACGCAAAACCCTGTTGCTGTACGGGTCCGGGAATCGTGATGAGCGCGAATTCGGCGCCGACGCAGCCGAACTCGATGTGCGTCGCACACCGCGCAACATTCTCACGTTCAGCCACGGCGCCCATTTCTGCCTGGGTGCGGCGGCGGCCCGCATGCAGTCCCGGGTAGCGTTGACCGAGTTGTTGTCGCGTTATCCCGAATTCGAGGTCGATGTGGACGCCGTCGTGTGGGCCGGTGGTAGTTATGTCCGACGGCCGCTGTCAGTGCCGTTCCGGGCCGGCACTTGATGGCACGCGACTGGCTCTCGGTGCGACGGTCCGAAGTGGCCGCCGACCACATCCTCGACGCCGCGGACGCCCTGTTCACCAAACAGGACGCGGCTGGCGTCGGCATGCACGAGATCGCCGCGGCCGCAGGGTGTTCCCGCGCCACCCTGTACCGCTACTTCGAGAACCGCGACGCGCTCTACACCGCCTACGTGCACCGGGAGGCACGACGACTGTACGAAGAGGTCAGTGAGCAGGTGGCGGCGGTCACCGCTCCGGCCGAACGGTTGATCGAAGGCGTCATCACGTCCCTGCGGGCGGTGCGGCAGAGTCCGGCACTGTCGTCCTGGTTCGCCACCGCACAACCGCCCATCGGTGGTGAGATGGCCGAACACTCCGAGGTGATTCGCGCGTTGGTGGAGGGGTTCGTGCGCTCACTGGGCTCCGACCCGGGCGACGAGGTGGGCCGCCGCGCCCGGTGGCTGGTGCGAATCATGGTCTCGCTCCTGGTGTTCCCCGGCGTCGACGAGACCGACGAACGCACGATGCTGGCCGAGTTCGTCGCCCCGCTCGTGATACCGGCCCAGCAGGCGGTCACGCCACCCAGTACGCCTGTGCCTTGATGGATCGGCGGGGAATGCCGTACTCCTCACGAAAGACCTGTGCCACCGCCCGGGTGGTGCGGTTGTTGCAGGCGACCCAGCCGAAGTGATCGGCGGCGTCGAACGCCGAGGCGCTGACAACCTCCAGCAGGCCCTCGTCGGCGCCGTCGACCCAGGTGATGTCCGCATCCCCGGCGACCGGGAGCTCCCGGTCGTCATCGTGGCCCGCCTCCAGGAACACCCGGGCCGGGGTGTCGCCGATCGCGTCCAACAGGGAATTGATGGCCGGCAGCGACGCGGTGTCCCCCACGATCACGTACCCGGCCGGGGTCGGCTCGGGAAGGGTGAAGTTGCTGCCCAGGACCGTCACATCCAGGACATCGCCGGGCTGGGCGCCGCTGGCCCATCCGGTGGCGATGCCGTCGTGCATGGCGAAATCGATGTCGACGGTGCCGGCCCGCGGATCGGCGTTGACCAAGGTGTAGCCACGTTGATGCGCCTTGCCGTCGTGCGGGAACCAGCCCCGCACCCACATCGTCGGGTGCACCCGATGTTCGGCGAGCAACCGCTCGGCGCGGAAGTGCAATCTGAGGTAGTTCGGCGTGAGCTCCGTCCGGCCGGTCACCGACAGTTGGTAATCGCCGCCGCGGAAGAGTTTGACCAGGGCACCTTCCAGCCCGCGCGACGCCTTCTGCTCACCCATGCGCACCTCCCCGCTGAAACAGTTCGTTAGGTAAGCGTACCCTAACTAACGTTTCAGGAACGGACTCGCGTGAAGCGGTGCAGCAGCCAGGCCGCCGGAATGGTGAACACCATGGTGAGCACGAACAGACTGACGATCGAGCCCGTGTAGACCGGGATCCGCAGCACCTCGACCATCACCAACTCCATGATCATCAGGTGGATCAGGAAGATCTCGTAGGAGATCTCACCGAGGAAGACCATCGGCCGCGACGCCAGGAACCGGTTGAACCAACCACGATCACCGAGCGCCGGGGGCGCCACCAACAATGCCGCGATCACCGCATAGAAGAACGTCTTGACCAACGCCTCGCTCAGCTTGGCCGGCGACGTCGTCGGCTCCCCCGCAATCGGCGTCGAGGCGATGAAGTAACACACCACGGCCAACGGCACACACACCATCCCGTAGGCCCGCACCTTCAACTGCCCCAGCACGGTCAGCGCCATTCCCGCCACGAACCACGCCATGTACGTCGGCAACCACAACCGCGCGCCGTCGGGCAGGTCGGTGGAATCGTGCACGATGGTCAGCCACAGCGGCGACACCGCCGCCAGCAGCGCCAGCCCGAAGAACAACAGACCCGGCCGCCAGCGTCGCCGGCACAACACCACCAGCAGCAGATACGCCAACAGTGGCAGCACGACGTAGAAGGCCGCCTCCACCGCCAGGCTCCACATCTGCGTCAGCCCTTGATGCAGATACGAGAACAGGTAGTTGTCGGTGTAGATCTGGGTCAGCGTCAGATTGCGGAACAGACCGGTCCAGGAGTGGCCGGGGTTCGGCCCGCCGGTGCGAAAGTGGTAGAGCAGGTAGGCCAGCAGCACCGTGACCACATAGGCCGGCATGATCCGTCGCACCCGATGCCACGCGTAGCGGCGCACCGACGGTGCCTGGCCCTCGGTCGCGGCCGGATCTGATACGCGGCTCGCCGCGGGATCTGATACGCGGCTCGCCGCCGGATCTGATACGCGGCTCGCCGCGGCCTTCACCCAGGGCCGGAACAACAGGAACCCACTGAGCACGAAGAAGATCGGCACCCCGATCTCGGCCCGCGAATACACCAGCCCCAGATATCCCTGCGGATACTTGCCGGTGGTGTACGCGGCATGCGTCAGCACCACCAGAATGGCGGCCACCGCCCGGATTCCGGTGAGTGCGGCGACGCGGGTGGACGCCGAGGCCGGTGCGTCGACCGACTCAAGACCACCTTGCTCCGACGGCCCCGTCACATTTTCCGAGACCGTCACTTGGGCTTCCGGTGCGGCTTTCCTGGTCGGTCGCGATAACCGGAACGCTCCTTGTACTCGCGGCGCGGGGCACGCTCACCGCGTTCCGGAGTGAGGTTGATCAACATGCCCGAGATTCGGGTGTTCTCCAAAGCTTTGAGCGTCTTCTTGGGCAACTTCTCGGGCAACTCGACCAGCGAATAATCCCCGCGGATGGTGATGTGGCCGAACTCGTTACGGTGCAGACCACCTTCGTTGGCGATGGCGCCCACGATGTGACCCGGCCCCACCTTGTGCCGCTTGCCCACCGAGATCCGGTACGTCGCCAGGCCTTCCCGCGGGGCGCGTGGCGGCCGCTCGCCGCGGGGCTCCCCGCGATCGCGGTCACGCTCCCGGCGCTTCTCCGGCGGCGGCTCCGTCATCAGGAACTCTTCGCCGTTGCGTGACTGCAGGGCGAGCGCCGCGGCGATGTCGGCCATCGGCACGTCGTTCTCGCGCTCGTAGTCCTCGATCAACCGGCGGAACAACTCGAGGCCGTCGCCGTTGAGCGAATCGGTGATCGAGTCACGGAACTTTGCCACCCGCTGAGCGTTGACGTCGTCGACGCTGGGCAACTCGGCCTCGATGACCTTTGAGCGGGTGTGCTTCTCGATCGACTTCAGCAGGTGACGTTCGCGCGGGGTGACGAAGAGCAGTGCATGCCCCGAGCGTCCGGCCCGCCCGGTGCGGCCGATGCGGTGCACATAGGACTCGGTGTCGTGCGGGATGTCGTAGTTGACCACGTGGCTGATGCGCTCGACGTCCAGGCCGCGCGCGGCGACGTCGGTGGCGATCAGGATGTCGATCGTGCCGTCCTTGAGCGCGGTGATCGTGCGCTCCCGCTGCGCCTGGTTGATGTCGCCGTTGATGGCGGCGGCCGCGAAACCGCGGGCCTTGAGCCGCTCGGCAACCTCCTCGGTGGCCTGCTTGGTCCGGACGAACACGATCATCGCGTCGCCCTGCTCGACCTCGAGCACCCGGGTCAACGCGTCCAGCTTGCGCGCGCCGGCCACCTGGATGAAGCGCTGGGTGATGTTCTCGGCGGTGGCGGTCTTGGCCTTGACCGTGACCTCGACCGGATCATGCAGATATTTGGTGGTGATCTTGCGGATGGCCGGCGGCATGGTGGCCGAGAACAAGGCGACCTGCTTGTACTCGGGGGTGTCGGCGAGGATCCGCTCGACCTCTTCGGCGAAGCCCATCGTGAGCATCTCGTCGGCCTCGTCGAGCACCAGGTAGTCCAGGTTCGACAGATCCAGGGTGCCGCGTTCGAGGTGATCGATCACCCGGCCCGGAGTGCCCACCACCACCTGCGCGCCACGGCGTAGACCGCTCAATTGCACGGTGTAGGACGCCCCGCCGTAGATCGGCAACACGTTGACCTCGGGCAGGTGCGCACCGTACCGGCCGAAGGCCTCGGCCACCTGCAAGGCCAGCTCGCGGGTCGGTGCCAGAACCAGGGCCTGGGTGTTGCGGCTACCGGTGTCGATCTTGGACAGGATCGGGATCGCGAAGGCGGCGGTCTTACCGGTACCGGTCTGGGCCAACCCGACCACATCCGAGCCCGCCAGCATGGCCGGGATGGTGGCGGCCTGAATTGCCGAGGGCGATTCGTATCCCACTTCGGTGACGGCTTGTAGCACCGCAGGGTGAATCTGCAGGTCGGCAAATGTCGGGGCGGCGTCCCCCGGATCCGGGTCTGGCGAGGTCATCGGTTCAGAAGTCTAGTGCCAAACAGGCCCATCCCCCGCCGCGCGCCTGCACAAAGCCGCAACCGGGCCACGGTAGGGTTGCCCAACTGTGAACCGGGTCGCGATGGTTGTGATGACCCCGGCGGTCATCTTGACGACCGCACTCACAATAGTTGGGTGCGGATCGGGTGATTCGACGGTCTCCAAAACTCCTGGCCCCAGTGCCAATCCCGCACCCCCGGCGGCGGCGCAGCCCGCCCCGAAGCCGGCCGGTCCCACCTCGGCACCACCGGAAGCCGATCCGTGCGCGGTGAACCTGGCCGCACCGGAGATCGCCAAGGCCGTCTCGGAGTTGCCCCGCGACCCGCGCAGCAATCAGGCCTGGAGCCCCGAGCCGATCGCCGGCAACTACAACGAGTGCGCGCAGCTGTCGGCGGTGATCGTGCGGGCCAACACCAACTCCGAACATCCGAACACCCGCGCGGTGCTGTTCCACCTCGGCAAGTTCATCCCCACCGGCGTGCCCGACACCTACGGCTTCAACGGCATCGACAAGACCGCGACCACCGGTGACACCGTGGCCCTGCAGTACTCCGGCGGCTTCCACGGGCTGGCCAGCACCGTGAAGTTCCGCTGGAACGGCGGCGGTGTGGAATTGATGGGCAACGTCTGAGTTTTCGTTGTTGCCGCGAAACAGCATTCCGAGTCGTTGAGTCGGCGGCTTGGCGACCCTGGTTTCACTCTCGCGGTGGGTGTCGGCCAGCGACGGCATTCTCGGCCCATGGGAACGATATTTGTCGGCAGTGAAGCCGTAGAACGGGGCGAACTCAGCAGAGGCCGCCTGCGCGCTGCCTACCGGGCGATCTTTCCGGACGTCTACACACCTCGGGTGGCCGAGCCATCGCTCTACACCAACACGGTCGCCGCCTGGTTGTGGTCCAAGCGGAAAGGAGTCGTCACCGGCCGGGCCGCGGCGGCGCTGCACGGTGCCGAATGGGTCGACGAGGACGTGCCGATCGAACTCATCTGGGCCAACAACCGGCCGCCGCGCGGAATCATCACCCACAACGATCGGATCGCTCCTGACGAAGTCGAGGAGATCAACGGCATGGCCGTCACAAATGTCGCTCGGACGGCGCTCGATCTCGGTCGCTTCCTCCCCCGCCGTGCCGCCGTCGAGCATCTCGACGCGCTCGCCCACGCGACGGGTCTCGAAGTCGAGCACGTCCTGCCGCTCACCGAGCGGTATGCGGGCGCCCGCGGGGTCCGACGGTGCCGGGAAGCGCTCGGTCTGATGGATGCCGGCGCCGATTCCCCGAAAGAGACCTGGCTACGCCTGCTGGTGATGGACGCCGGCTACCCGCGGCCCCGGACCCAGATCCCTGTGCTGGATGACTACGGCAACGAGTTCGCGTACCTCGACATGGGCTGGGAGGTACCCCAGATCGCTTTGGAGTACGACGGGATTCAGCATCAGACCGACCGCAAGCGGTACGCCTGGGACGCCAAGCGACTGCGCATGGTGCAGCCAGCGCGAAACAGAAGTGAGGGTCGCCAAGGCCGCGGCTTAGCAACCCGGAATGCTGTTTCGCGAGGGAACTCAAGACTGTCGGTGTCCTCACCTACAGTGGCAGCGTGTTCGTCACCGACGAAGGCGCGTCGGGGCCGACGGTCATCTACAGCGCGTCAGACCTGGCCGCGGCCGCCCGCTGCGAATATGCGCTGCTGCGCTCGTTCGACGCCCGGCTCGGCCGGGGGCCTGCGGTGTCCGATGCAGACGAATTACTCGCCCGCACAGCAGAGCTCGGTGCCGAACACGAGCGGCGCCATCTCGATGAACTGAGCGCCGAGGCCGATGTGACCGTGATCGGCCGGCCCGCCTATACCGTGGCCGGGCTGTCGGCAGCCGCCGCGGCCACCGTGGCGGCTGCGCGGCGACGGGATCCGGTGATATTCCAGGCCGCGATGTTCGACGGCCGGTTCGCCGGGTTCGCCGATTTCCTGATCTGGGACGGCGACCGCTACCGGTTGCGCGACACCAAATTGGCCCGCTCGGTGAAGGTCGAAGCGCTGCTGCAACTGGCCGCCTACGCCGATGCGCTGACCGGCGCCGGCGTTCCGGTCGCCGACGAGGTCGACCTGGTGCTCGGCGGCGGCACGCTGGCCAGCTACCGGGTCGACGAGCTGCTGGCGGTGTACCGGCCGCGTCGCGCCGCGCTGCAGGCCCTGCTCGACGGACACTTGGCGGCCGGAACCGCCGTGGCCTGGTCCGACGACACGGTGCGGGCCTGTTTCGGCTGCCCCGAATGCGAGCAGCAGGTCCGGGCCACCGACGACCTGTTCCTGGTCGCCGGCATGCGCACCACCCAGCGCGCCCGGCTCATCGAGGCCGGTGTCACCACCACCCGTCAACTGGCCGAGCACACCGGCGCGGTGCCCGGGCTGGCGCAACGCGCGCTGACGGCGCTGACCGGTCAGGCGCGGTTGCAGGTGGCACCGCGCTTCGACGGCAAGCCGCCATACGAAGTGGTCGATCCACAACCGCTGATGCTTCTCCCGGACCCGGACAAGGGCGACCTGTTCTTCGACTACGAAGGCGACCCGCTGTGGACGGCCAACGGTCAGGACTGGGGCCTGGAATACCTCTGGGGCGTTCTCGGCGCGGAGGGCAATTTCCAGCCGTTCTGGGCGCATGATCGGGCCAGTGAACGTCAGGTGCTCATCGACTTTCTGGACCTGGTCCGCAAGCGCCGCAAGCGTTTTCCCAAGATGCACATATACCACTACGCGCCGTACGAGCGCAGCACGCTGCTGCGGCTGGCCGGGCGCTACGGGGTGGGCGAGAACGACGTCGACGACCTGTTGCGGGCCGGCGTCCTCGTCGACCTGCTCCCGTTGGTACGCAAGAGCATTCGCGTCGGCACCGAGAACTACAGCATCAAGTCGCTGGAGCCGCTCTACATGGGCAACGAACTACGCGACGGGGAGGTCACCAAGGCCACCGATTCGATCACCGAGTACGCCCGCTTCTGTGCACTACGCGACGCCGGCCAGCACGACGAGGCCGCCACCGTCCTCAAGGAGATCGAGGACTACAACCGCTACGATTGCCGGTCCACCCACCGCCTGCGGGACTGGCTGATCAACCGCGCGTTCGAAGCTGCCGTACCGCCCCGCGGCCCGCAACCGGTGCGTGACGGCGGGCCGATCGAGAAGGCCGACGCCGTCGACCGCAAGCTGCTCAAGTTCGCCGGCGACGGGGTGGAACCTCGCTCGGCCGAGCAGCAGGCGGTGGCGATGATCGCCGCGGCCCGCGGCTTCTACAAACGTGAGGACAAACCGTTCTGGTGGGGTCATTTCGACCGGATCAACAGTCCGGTCGACGAATGGGCGGACAGCACTGGGGTTTTCGTCGCCGAACAGGCTCGGGTGGTCAATGATTGGCACACCCCGCCGCGGGCCCGCAAACCGCAACGGCAGGTCGCGCTCACCGGCGCCATCGACGCCGGGGAGCTGAGCACCGAGGTGTACGCGCTCTACGCCCCGCCGGCGCCGGCGGGGTTGTCCGACGACCCGGACCGGCGCGGTTTCGGCAGCGCCGCCGTCATCAGCTGTGACAATCCGGATGCGCCCACCGAGGTGGTGATCACCGAACGCCAACCCACCGGCGGCGAGGCCTTCGCCCAGGTACCGTTCGCGTTGACCCCCGGCCCGCCGATCAACACCAAGCCTCTGCAGGCATCCATCGACGGCACGGCCTCCACGGTGGCCGCCGGTCTGCCGAGCCTGCCCGCCGACGCAGTGACCGATGTCCTGTTGCGGCGTCCACCACGCACCGTGAGCGGCCGCCCGCTGCCTCGCGGCGGGAAGACCGCCGACGACATCATCGCCGCCCTGTTGGATCTCGACAGCTCCTATATCGCGGTGCACGGCCCGCCCGGCACCGGCAAGACCCACACCTCGGCGCAGATCATCGCCCGGCTGGTCAACGAATACCGGTGGCGGATCGGCATCGTCGCGCAATCGCATGCGGTGATCGAGCATCTGCTGGATCAAGTGCTCGACGCCGGGGTGCAGGCCGAACGAATCGCCAAGAAACGCAGGGGCACGGACCCACGGTGGACGGAGATCGACCAGAACCACTATGCCTCGTTCATCGCCGACCATCCCGGCTGTGTGATCGGCGGTACCGCATGGGATTTCGCGAACGAGGCGCGGGTACCGCGGCAATGTCTCGACCTGCTGGTCCTCGAAGAGGCCGGGCAGTTCAACCTGGCGAACACCATCGCGGTGGCCCCGGCCGCACGCAACCTGCTGCTGCTCGGTGACCCCCAGCAGCTCCCGCAAGTCTGTCAGGGCACTCATCCGGCACCGGTCGACGATTCCGCGTTGGGCTGGCTGGTCGAGGGCGCACACACGCTGCCGGCCGAGCGTGGCTATTTCCTGGACTGCTCGTTCCGGATGCATCCGGCGGTGTGCGGCCCGGTGTCGCGGCTGTCCTATGACGGCCGGCTGCAGTCCCACGAACAGGTCAGTGCCGCACGCAAACTCGACGGTGTCGAGCCCGGGGTCCGGGTGCTCGAGGTCGCGCACCTGGGCAATTCGACCGACAGTCCCGAAGAGGCCGCCGCGATCGTCGCCGCCATCACCGGTCTGCTGGGCACCACCTGGACCGACGAGCACGGCAGCACACCGCTGGGACAGGATCACTTCCTGGTGGTCACGCCGTACAACGCGCAGGTGACCACGGTGCGGCGCGCTCTCGACGCGGCCGGGCTGGCCGACGTGCAGGCCGGCACGGTGGACAAGTTCCAGGGCAGGCAGGCACCCGTGGTGTTCGTGTCGATGACGGCGTCCTCGGCGGCCGACGTGCCGCGCGGCATCGGGTTCCTGCTCAACCGCAACCGGCTCAATGTGGCGATCAGCCGAGCCAAATACGTTGCCTACATCGTGCGCTCACCACAGCTCACCGACTATCTTCCGGCTCAACCGGACAGCCTCGTCGCGCTCGGGGCGTTCCTGGCCCTGACCGATCCTGTGATACACCCATCCGGTGACTGAAACGCTTACCGAAACGCTTGCCGGGATCGTCGGTGCGGGTTACGTGACCACCGACCCCGATGTGCTGGCGGGCCGGTGCGTCGATCACACCGGGCGGTACCGCGGCAACGCCACCGCCCTGGTGCGCCCCGGCACCGCCGACGAGGTGGCCGCGGTGCTGCGGGCCTGCCGCGACGCCCGAGTATGTGTCACGGTGCAGGGTGGCCTGACCTCACTGGTGGCCGGAACCGTGCCGGAAAACGACGACATCCTGCTGTCCACCGAGCGGCTCACCGATGTCGGCGTCGTCGACACCGTCGAGCGCCGGGTACGCGTCGGTGCCGGCGTCCCGTTGGCCGCGGTGCAGCGCGCCGCCACCAACGCCGGACTGGTTTTCGGCGTGGACCTGGCCGCCCGCGAATCGGCCACGGTCGGCGGCATGGCCTCCACCAACGCCGGTGGGTTGCGCACCGTCCGCTACGGCAACATGGGTGAGCAGGTGCTGGGGTTGGACATCGCCCTGCCCGACGGGTCGGTGGTGCACCGGCACAGTCACGTCCGCCGCGACAACACCGGCTACGACCTCGCCTCACTGTTCGTCGGGGCCGAAGGCACTCTCGGGGTGATCACCGGCCTCGATCTGCGACTGCATCCGACCCCCACTCATCGGGTCACCGCGATCTGCGGATTCGCCGACCTGGACGCGTTGGTCGCCGCTGGTCGCCTGTTCCGCGACGTCGACGGCATCGCCGCGCTGGAGTTGATCGATGCCCGGGCCAGTGCGCTGACGGCCGAGCATCTCGGGGTGGCGGCACCGGTGGACGGCGCCTGGCAGTTGCTGATCGAACTGGCCGCCGACAGCGATCAGACCGAGCGCCTGGCCGACGCCCTGGAGGACGTCGAGATCTGCGGCGAACCGGCAGTCGGCGTCGACGCCGCCGCCCAACAGCGGCTGTGGCAGGTCCGCGAATCAGTGGCCGAGGTGCTCGGATTGTTCGGCCCACCACTGAAATTCGATGTGGCCCTGCCGTTGGCGGCAATCCAACGGTTCGCCGTCGCGGCCACCGAACTGGTCGCTGCCCATGCCCCAGAAGCCATTCCGGTGTTGTTCGGTCACGTCGGCGAGGGCAACCTGCACCTCAACGTGCTGCGCTGCGCCGCCGGCGTCGAACCCGCGTTGTACGCCGCGATGATGGCGTTGATCGCCGAGCACGGCGGCAACGTCAGCTCCGAACACGGCGTCGGCTCCCGCAAGCGCGACTATGTGTCGATGTCCCGGACTGACGCCGACATCGCGGCCATGCGCACGGTCAAGGCGGCGTTCGATCCGAGCGGCTACCTCAACCGGGCTGTGCTGTTCGGGTGAGGGCTCACTCGTCGCGGTCGGCCATCAACTCGGCGTAGATGTCTTCCCACTGATCGGGGTCATCGGATGCCGGCAGCGCCCGGAACGAGTCCGTCGCCGCCTCGTCGTCCGGCACCGCGTCGTCCCGCACATCGGCGTCGTCGTGGTTCACAACGAACTCGACATAGTCGTCGTCATCGTCATCCCGTGGGTCCAGGTACGGTTCCGGATTCGGATCGAAAGTGGGCTTGGCCTCGAACCCCAACAGGAACAAGGCCGCCACCACGCCGAACAGCGCCACGAACGCCGGCAACAGCATGGACTGCGACATCGCGGCGGAGAACGGTGCGTGCAGGAACTCCGGCAGTCGGGTGGCCGCCCCCTCGCCGCGCGGCGCCGCCCCGGCTCCGGGCATCTCGGCGCCGATGCGCGAAGTCATGAACGCCGCGATGCCGGCACTGCCGAGCACCGAACCCACCTGACGGGTGGCGTTGTACACGCCCGAACCGGCGCCGGCGAGATCCGGCGGCAGGTTACGCGTCGCGGTGGCCGCCAACGGTGACCAGATGAAAGCCATACCGATGCCCATCACCAGCTGCGGCAGCAGCAGCCGCCAGATCGGCGTCGTCGGCGTCATCTCCATCGCCAGCCAGGTCAACCCGATCGCCATGGCCGAGAAGCCGAACCCGATCACCGGGGTCGGATGGGCCCGGTCCACGATCCGGCCCACCACCGGGGCCAGCACACCGCTGGCGATCGCGGTCGGTGCGGTCAACAGCGCCGAGCGGATCGGCGACAGCCCACACACCGACTGGGCATAGAACATCAAGGGCAGGATCATCGCGGTCACCGCGAACCCGATGGTTGCGACACCGAGATTGGCCAGACCGAAATCGCGGTCGGCGAAGATGCGCAGCGGGATCAACGGCTCGCTGGTGTTGACGGCCTGCCAGCACACGAACGCCACCATCACCGCGATGCCGACCGCACCGGTGGCCCACACCCACGGCGCCCAGTCCCGCGACTGCCCCTCCTGCAGCGCGAACACGATCAGGAACATGCCGATCCCCGACAACACCACGCCCAGCACGTCGAACCGGTGCGGCTGCGTCGGCAACACCGGGACGAGCCACACCGCCAGGCCCAGACCCACGATCCCGATCGGCACGTTGACGAAGAAGATCCACTGCCACCCCAGCCCGCCGACCAGAAGACCTCCGGCCAGCGGCCCGACCAGGGTGGCCACCCCGGCGGTGGCTCCCCACACACTCATCGCCACGCCGCGCCGCTCGGGCGGGAAGATGCGGGTGATCGTCGACAGCGTCTGTGGGGTCAGCAGCGCGGCGCCGATGCCCTGCACCACCCGCGCGGCGATCAGCATCTCGATGCTGCCGGCCAGCCCGCACCACAGCGAGGCGGCGGCGAACACGGCCAGACCGGCCAGGTAGAGCTTCTTGGGTCCGTACACATCGCCGAGACGTCCCGCCACGAGCAGCGGCACCGCATAGGCCAACAGGTAAGCGCTGGTCACCCAGATCACGCCGTCGTAGTCGGCGCCGAGTTGCTCCATGATCGTCGGGTTCGCGACGGCGACGATGGTCGCGTCGACCAGGATCATGAAGAAGCCGACCATCATGGCCCACAGCGCGTGCCACGGATTCTCCGGACGCGCGAGCACACTGCCGGTCCGGCTCGGGGTGCTGGCGTTGGGCGCTGGAGACATGTCGGATGTGGTGGTCAGGGCCTCGGGATCGACCTGGCAGGGACGGGGGCGGGCGCAGCCGACGCTACCCGCGCGGAGATCAGGCCGACTCGGCGACCGCCTCGACCGCGACGTCGAATGCGTCGTCCTGGTATTCGGCCGGCTCGTCGTCGTTACGCAGACCGACCAACAGCAGCGCCGCCAGGGCGACTGCCATGCCGGCCGTCATCACCGCGGCCAACGCGAGCGCACCGTTGCCCAGCGTCCCGATCGCCGGCGCCACCGCGGCCCCGAGCCCGAACTGCGTCGCCCCCAGCAACGCGGCCGCGGTCCCGGCCGCATCGGGATGACGCGACAACGCGACCGCAGGGGCGTTGGGCAGCACCAGACCCATCCCGGCCAGGATGGCCAACACCGGCACCACGAACGCGGCCAGCCCGTCCACGTGCGCCACGGTCAACCCGACGAACACCACCCCGGCCACCACCGACCAGCTCAAGGCGGCGACCGTGATGGCCTGCGGCGAGAACCGGCGCAGCAACACCACGTTGAACTGGGTGGACCCGATCAGCGCGATGGCACCGGCGGCGAACACCAGCGCGAACGCCTGCTGGTCCAGACCGAAGCGACCCTGCAGGACGAACGGCGCCGCCGAGATGTAGGCGAACAACCCGGACATGCCCAGCGCGGCCACGAGCACCAGGATCACGAACCGCGAATCGCGCAGCAGTTCGACGTAGGTGCCGACGATGCCGCGCACCGCCAGCGGACGCCGGTGCGAAACCGGCAGCGTCTCGGGCAGGGCCAGGGCGGCCATCGCCAGCAGACCCCCGGCGACCACCACGAGCGCGACGAACACCCAGTGCCACGACCCGTGCAACAGCACCGCCGCGCCCAACGAGGGCGCCAGCACCGGCGCCACGCCGAGCACCAGCATCAGCCGCGACATCACCGTGGCCGCGACCGTGCCGGTGAACAGATCGCCGACCACGGCGACGGCCACCACCGAGGCCGCGGCCGCACCCATGCCCTGCAACCCGCGCGCCACCCCGAGCACCGCGATGTCCGGCGCCAGCACGCACAGCACCGAGGCCACCATGTGCAGCACGATGCCCGCCATCAACGGACGGCGACGGCCCAGCGAATCCGAGAGCGGACCGACGATCAGCTGGCCCAGGGCCAGCCCGGCCAGGGTTCCGGTCAGCGTCAACTGCGCTACCGAGGAGGAGACCGAGAGTTCGTCGGCGATCCTGGGCAACGCCGGCAGATACATGTCGATGGTCAGCGGACCCAGCGCGACCAGGGCGCCCAACACCAAGATCATCCGGATACGGCCCACGTCGGGCGATGATGCCACGAGGATGAACAGCGACGCAGATCTGCGTTTTGTTCCCTGAGATAGCCTGGCAGTCGACGATGGGTTCACACGTGGGAGGCCCCGAAGTGCGTGCGCGGTCCAAGGCTTCACTGCCGGCCAAGGTTGAAGAGACCCAAGATCCCAGTGCCGCCGCCAAGGCACTCTCGGCGATCATCGCGGGCAGCGCACGGGTGCAGGCCCCCGCCGTCAAGGCCTATGTCGACCGGTTGCGCAGCCAGCAGCCCGACGCCACCCCGGCCGAGATCGTCACCCGACTGGAGAAGCACTACCTGGCCGCGGTGATGGCCAGCGGCGCCGCCGTCGGTTCGGCCGCCGCGTTCCCGGGAATCGGAACCCTGATGGCGTTGTCGGCCGTGGCCGGCGAGACGGTGGTGTTCCTCGAGGCCACGTCGGTGTTCGTGCTGGCGGTCGCCGAGGTGCACGGCATCCCGGCCGACCACCGCGAACGACGCCGCGCACTGGTGCTGTCCGTGCTGGTCGGCGACGACAGCAAGCACGCGATCGCCGATCTGCTCGGCACCGGACGCACCAACGGCGCGTGGCTGGCCGACGGCGCCGCGACACTGCCCTTGCCGGCGGTCTCGCAGCTCAACTCCCGGCTGGTCAAGTACTTCGTGAAGCGATATACGCTCAAGCGCGGTGCGATGGCTTTCGGCAAAATGCTGCCCGTGGGTATCGGAGCTGTCATCGGCGGCGTCGGCAACCGGTTGATGGGTAAGAAAATTGTCACCAACGCCCGGGCGGCCTTCGGTCCGCCCCCGCCGCGGTGGCCGGCAACGTTGCATGTGTTGCCGTCTGCTCAGCCTCCAGACCGATGGTGAGCGCGGGCAACTACGAAAGGCGATAGCCTTTATGAGGCGGTCGAGCGGGGTCAACCGCCATAGACAAGAACACAAGCGGCGAGCCTGCATGTGACGGCTGGCCGAACACAAGAATCGAGGCGAGTGTCTGCCGTGAGCAGTTCACCTTCACCATTCGGTCAGAACGAGTGGTTGGTCGAGGAGATGTATCGCAAGTTCCGCGAGGATCCCTCTTCGGTGGATCCGAGTTGGCACGAATTTCTGGTCGACTACTCCCCTGAACCCACCACCGACAACACGGTCGCCAACGGTCAGGCCTCAGCTGCTCCGACCGCCCCGGCTCCGGCAGCGCCCGCGAAGGAGGCTTCAGCTCCGGCAGCTCCGGCAGCTCCGGCGAAGGAAGCCCCCGCCAAGGAGGCTCCCGCCAAGCCGGCTCCGGCCAAGGCGAGCAAGCCGGCTCCCGCTCCCGCCGAGGGCGACGAATCCCAGGTGCTGCGCGGCGCCGCGGCTGCCGTGGTGAAGAACATGAACGCCTCGCTGGAGGTGCCCACCGCCACCAGCGTGCGGGCCATCCCGGCCAAGGCGATGATCGACAACCGCATCGTCATCAACAACCACCTCAAGCGCACCCGCGGCGGCAAGGTCAGCTTCACCCACCTGCTCGGCTATGCCATCGTGCAGGCGGTCAAGAAGTTCCCGAACATGAACCGGTACTTCGCCGAGGCCAAGGGCAAGCCGGCCGCCGTCACCCCGGCGCACACCAACCTCGGCCTGGCCATCGACCTGCCCGGCAAAGACGGCAATCGATCACTCGTGGTGGCCGCGATCAAGCGTTGCGAGACAATGCATTTCGGCCAGTTCATCGCGGCCTACGAGGACATCGTGCGCCGGGCCCGCGACGGCAAGTTGACCGCCGAGGACTTCTCCGGCGTGACCATCTCGCTGACCAACCCCGGCACGATCGGCACCGTGCACTCGGTGCCGCGGCTGATGCAGGGCCAGGGCGCGATCATCGGCGCCGGCGCCATGGAGTACCCGGCCGAGTTCCAGGGGGCCAGTGAGGAACGCATCGCCGATCTGGGCATCGGCAAGCTGATCACCCTGACCTCGACCTACGACCACCGGATCATCCAGGGTGCGGAGTCGGGCGACTTCCTGCGCACCATCCACACCCTGCTGCTCGACGACGAGTTCTACGACGAGATCTTCCGCGAGCTCGGCATCCCCTACGAGCCGGTCCGTTGGCGCACCGACAACCCGGATTCGATCGCCGACAAGAACGCCCGCGTCATCGAGCTGATCGCGGCCTACCGCAACCGCGGCCACCTGATGGCCGACATCGACCCGCTGCGGTTGGACAACACCCGGTTCCGCAGTCACCCCGACCTCGACGTCAACACCCATGGGCTGACGCTGTGGGATCTGGACCGCGAGTTCAAGGTCGACGGGTTCTCCGGCAAGCAGTACATGAAACTGCGCGACGTCCTGTCGGTGCTGCGCGACGCCTACTGTCGTCACATCGGCGTCGAGTACACCCACATCCTCGAACCCGAGCAACAGAAGTGGATCCAGGACCGGGTCGAGGTCAAGCACGACAAGCCCACAGTCGCCGAGCAGAAGTACATCCTGAGCAAGCTGAACGCGGCCGAGGCATTCGAGACGTTCCTGCAGACGAAATACGTTGGGCAGAAACGCTTCTCGCTCGAAGGCGCGGAAACCGTCATCCCGATGATGGACGCCGTGATCGACCAGTGTGCCGAGCACGCACTCGACGAGGTCGTCATCGGCATGCCGCACCGCGGCCGGCTCAACGTGCTGGCCAACATCGTCGGCAAGCCCTACAGCCAGATCTTCACCGAGTTCGAGGGCAACCTCAATCCGTCGCAGGCACACGGTTCCGGCGACGTGAAGTACCACCTCGGCGCGACCGGCACCTACATCCAGATGTTCGGCGACAACGACATCGAGGTGTCGCTGACCGCCAACCCCAGCCACCTCGAAGCCGTCGACCCGGTGCTGGAAGGTCTGGTACGCGCCAAGCAGGATCTGCTCGACGCCGACAAGGACGCCGACGGTTCGGGTAACTACCCGGTGGTCCCGCTGATGCTGCACGGCGACGCGGCGTTCGCCGGTCAGGGTGTGGTCGCCGAGACACTGAACCTTGCGCTGCTCGACGGCTACCGCACCGGCGGCACCATCCACATCGTGGTCAACAACCAGATCGGCTTCACCACGGCGCCTACGGATTCGCGCTCCAGCGAGTACTGCACCGACGTGGCCAAGATGATCGGTGCGCCGATCTTCCACGTCAACGGCGACGATCCGGAGGCCTGTGGCTGGGTGGCGCGGTTGGCCGTGGACTTCCGTCAGGCGTTCAAGAAGGACGTCGTCATCGACATGCTGTGCTACCGCCGCCGCGGACACAACGAGGGCGACGACCCGTCGATGACCCAGCCGTACATGTACGACGTCATCGACACCAAGCGCGGCTCCCGCAAGGCCTACACCGAAGCCCTGATCGGCCGCGGTGACATCTCGATGAAAGAGGCCGAGGACGCCCTGCGCGACTACCAGGGTCAGCTGGAACGGGTGTTCAACGAGGTCCGTGAGCTGGAGAAGCACGCGGCCGAGCCCAGCGAATCGGTCGAGGCCGACCAGCAGATCCCGCAACGCCTTTCGACGGCGGTGGACAAATCGCTGTTGGCCCGCATCGGCGATGCCCACCTGGCGGTGCCCGAGGGCTTCACCGTTCACCCCCGGGTCAAGCCGGTGCTGGAGAGGCGCCGGGAGATGGCCTACGAGGGCAAGATCGACTGGGCGTTCGCCGAGTTGCTGGCGCTGGGATCGTTGATCGCCGAGGGCAAGCTGATCCGGCTGTCCGGCCAGGACACCCAGCGCGGCACCTTCACCCAGCGCCACGCGGTGATCGTGGACCGCAAGACCGGCGAAGAGTTCACCCCGCTGCAACTGCTGGCCGCCAACACCGACGGCACGACGACCGGTGGCAAGTTCCTGGTGTACAACTCGGCGCTGTCCGAGTTCGCCGCCGTCGGCTTCGAATACGGCTACTCGGTGGGCAACCCGGACGCACTGGTGTTGTGGGAGGCCCAGTTCGGCGACTTCGTCAACGGTGCCCAGTCGATCATCGACGAGTTCATCTCCTCCGGTGAGGCCAAGTGGGGCCAGCTCTCCGACGTGGTGCTGCTGTTGCCGCACGGCCACGAGGGTCAGGGTCCCGACCACACCTCGGGCCGCATCGAGCGCTTCCTGCAGCTGTGGGCCGAGGGTTCGATGACCATCGCGGTGCCCTCGACCCCGGCGAACTACTTCCACCTGCTGCGCCGCCACGGCAAGGACGGTATCCAGCGTCCACTGATCGTCTTCACCCCGAAGTCGATGCTGCGCAACAAGTCCGCGGTCTCCGACATCCGCGACTTCACCGAGAACAAGTTCCGTTCGGTGCTGGAGGAGCCCGTCTACACCGACGGTGAGGGTGACCGCGAGAAGGTCCGGCGGGTCCTGCTCACCAGCGGCAAGCTCTACTACGAGCTGGCCGCGCGCAAGGCCAAGGACAACCGTGAAGATGTGGCGATCGTGCGGCTCGAGCAGCTGGCACCGTTGCCGCGGCGGCGGCTGGCCGAGACGCTCGACCGCTACCCGAACGTCACCGAGAAGTTCTGGGTGCAGGAGGAGCCGGCCAACCAGGGCGCGTGGCCGTCGCTGGGGCTGACCCTGCCGGAGGTGCTGCCGGAGTACTTCACCGGGATCAAGCGGATCTCGCGGCGCGCCATGTCGGCTCCGTCCTCGGGTTCGTCGAAGGTCCATGCGGTCGAACAGCAGGAGATCATCGACCTGGCGTTCGGCTAGCCGTACTGCTCCTCAAAATCAACGAAATGGTCGCTGCCGCACCACGGTAGCGACCATTTCGTTGTTCTGGGGCGTCGCTTTCGAATCACCGCGCGTGCAACCCTGGTCGCCGCCACGGCGGGCGGCTACTCATCTAGGGTGACTTTGCAACAGGCCGCCGCGCCCGTCAACGACGGTCCGGCGACGTCTGCCCCCGATCCGAAGACCGTCCGCACGGCCGTCCTGGCCAGCGTGGTCGGCACGACGATCGAGTGGTACGACTTCTTCCTCTACGCCACTGCCGCGAGCCTAGTGTTCAACCACGCGTTCTTCCCGGACCAGAGTTCGTTCGTCGGAACGATGCTGGCGTTCGCGACGTTCGCGGTCGGTTTCGTGGTGCGCCCCATCGGCGGGTTCGTGTTCGGCCATATCGGTGACCGGATCGGCCGCAAACGCACCCTGGCCCTGACGATGTTGCTGATGGGTGGCGCCACCGCGCTCATGGGGCTGCTGCCGACCGCGGCGCAGATCGGCGTGCTGGCCCCGATCCTGTTGTTGCTGTTGCGGATCGTGCAGGGCTTCGCGCTCGGCGGCGAATGGGCCGGCGCGGTGCTCCTTGCCGTGGAACACAGCCCCCGGGGCCGACGCGGACTGTTCGGCAGCATCCCGCAGATCGGGCTGGCCTTGGGCCTGGCGCTGGGCACCGGCGTGTTCGTGCTGCTGCAACTGTGGCTGTCGGCCGAGGCGTTCCTGTCCTACGGGTGGCGCATCGCGTTCCTGATCAGCATCGCCCTGGTGATCTTCGGCGTGGTGGTCCGGTTCCGGGTCGCCGAGACACCGGCGTTCGAGAAGATCCGCCGCGACGACGATCGTGCGGCGGTCCCCGTCAAGGAGATCTTCCGGCCTCCAACCCTGCGGTCCACCGTGCTCGGCCTGCTGTCGCGGTGGGGCGAAGGCGCGGCGTACAACACCTGGGGTGTCTTCACGATCGCCTACGCCACCACCACCCTGCACCTCGACAAGGTTCCCGTGTTGATCGTCGTCACCGTCGCGGCGCTGCTGATGGCGGTCCTGCTTCCGGTGTCGGGGTGGCTGGCCGACCGCTTCAGTCCGCGGGCGGTGTACGGCACCGGCATCGCCGCCTACGGGCTCGCGGTGTTCCCGGCCTTCGCCCTGTTCAACACCGGCAGCATCACGGCGTACGCGATCGGGATGGTGTTGGCCTTCGGCATCATCCACGCGTGGTTCTACGGCGCCCAGGGCACGTTGTACGCGTCGCTGTTCCCCACCCGAACCCGCTACACGGGGTTGTCGACGGTCTATCAGCTCTCCGGTGTCTACGCCTCGGGCCTCACCCCGCTGATCCTGACCGCACTGATCGCCGCGAACGGCGGAAAGCCCTGGTATGCGTGCAGTTATCTGGTGGCCACCGCGGCGATCAGCGTCGCGGCCACGTGGCTGCTACGGCCGCGGTACCTGGGCGCCGCGGCTAACGGGTCAGCACCAGCGGACCGGATTCGGTGATCGCCACGGTGTTCTCGGTGTGCGCGGTGCGTGAGCCGTCGGCCGATCGGATGGTCCAGCCGTCGGGGTCGTAGACGATGCGGTCGGTACCCGCGGCCAACCATGGTTCCAGCGCCAGCGTCATCCCGGCCCGCAACTTCAGGCCGCGACCGGCCCGGTCCCGGTTGGGCACGTGCGGGTCCTCGTGCATGGTGCGGCCCAGTCCGTGGCCGCCGAATTCGAGGTTGACGGGATAGCCGTAATCGGCGGCGACGGCGCCGATGGCCGCCGAGATGTCGCCGAGCCGGTTGCCGGGTACCGCCGCGGCCGTTCCGGCCTCCAGCGCCTCCTCGGTGGCCCGGATCAACCGCACGTCGGCGGCCGCGGGGGTACCGACGATCACGGTGCGGGCCGCATCGGCGACCCAGCCGTCGATGGACACCGCGAAGTCCATGCTGAGCACGTCGCCGTCACGCAACCGGTAGTCGTGCGGAAGGCCGTGCAGCACCGCGTCATTCACCGACAGGCAGATGACGTTGCGGAACGGCCCCTTGCCGAAGGACGGGGCATAGTCCCAGTAGCAGGATTCGGCCCCGCGCTGTTTGACCATGTCCCGGGCATGATGTTCGAGGTCGAGCAGGTTGATCCCGACCTCGGCCAGTCCGCTCAACGCGGTGAGCACCTCGGCCACGAACCGTCCGGTGGTCCGCATGTTCTGGATCTCGGCGTCGGTCTTCAACTCGATCACGTACAGCCTCCTCGGTATTTAAATACCAACACTAGCGGTATATAAATACCGGCGCTAGCGTGGTGTCGTGGTTCGCACCCCGCTCACCCCCGCCCAGATCGCCGCCGGCCGCCGACTCGGCGAGACCCTGCGGGCGGCACGGGGCAACCGTCCGCTCGACGAGGTCGCCGAGCAGGCCGGGATCTCCCCGGAGACCCTGCGCAAGATCGAGACCGGGCGGCTGCCGTCCCCGGCGTTCGGCACGGTGGTCGGGTTGAGTGCGGCCCTCGGCATTCCCCTGCAGACCCTGGCCGATGTGTGGTCCGACGCGGCCGCAACGGAGGCCGCCATATGCGAGACCGCCGGTACCGCGTAGCCTCGGAACCTCGACACGTCGAACCACACAAGGAGTGTTCTATGGAGGGCTTCGCCGGAAAGGTCGCCGTCGTCACCGGCGCCGGATCGGGTATCGGACAGGCATTGGCCATCGAGCTCGGACGGTCCGGGGCCAAGTTGGCGATCAGCGACGTCGACACCGAAGGCCTGGCGATCACCGAAGAACGCCTCAAGGCGATCGGTGCCGAGGTCAAGACCGACCGGCTCGACGTCACCGAGCGTGAGGCCTTCCTGCTCTACGCCGACGCGGTCAAAGAACACTTCGGCAAGGTCAACCAGATCTACAACAACGCGGGCATTGCGTATACCGGCGACGTCGAGGTCAGCTCGTTCAAGGACATCGAGCGGGTGATGGACGTCGACTACTGGGGCGTCGTCAACGGCACCAAGGCGTTCCTGCCGCACCTGATCGCCTCGGGTGACGGACACGTCGTCAACGTATCGAGCTTGTTCGGCATCTTCTCGGTGCCCGGGCAGGCGGCCTACAACTCGGCCAAGTTCGCCGTGCGCGGCTTCACCGAGTCCCTGCGTCAGGAGATGGCGGTGGCCAAGCACCCGGTCAAGGTGACCTGTGTGCACCCCGGCGGCATCAAGACCGCGATCGCCCGCAATGCCACCGCTGCCGAAGGGCTGGACCAGAAGGCGCTCGCCGAAGCCTTCGACAAGAAGCTCGCCAACACCACGCCGCAGCGCGCGGCCAAGATCATCCTCGAAGCGGTCCGCAAGAACAAGGCGCGGGTGCTCGTCGGGCCCGATGCCAAGATCCTCGACGTGATCGTGCGGATCACCGGCTCGGGATACCAGAAGCTGTTCGCCTCGGTGGCCGCACGGGCCATGCCGCGCTGACGTTGGTTTCGGTCAGTGGCCGAGCGGGTTCGCCTGTAGGAACGCCTCGGCCACACCGCGCGGGTCGGCCCCCTCGCCGACCTGGCGGCGCATGTCGGCCAACGACCCGGTGTCCAGGACTCCGGCGATCTCGTTGAGCGCCAGGATCTGACGTTCGTTCAGGGTGTTGCGGCGGTACAGCGGCACCACGTTCTCGCCACGGATCAACGCCGTCTTGTCGGACAGCACCGTCAGATCCGACGGGATCCCGGGATCGGCCGTCGTCGACCAGGCGGCGTTGATCTTTCCGGCGCGCAGCGCCGCGAACAGACCCTTGTCGTCGGGGAACAGCACCGGCTTGGGCAGCCGGCACGAACCGATCTCGACGGGCAGGCGGGTACCGGCCACGGCACCGGGACGGACCTGAGCGCAGTGCCGGCGCACCGCGCTGAGATCGGTGCCGCCCCACGCCGTGGCGGTGGCCTCGTCGGTCACCAGCACGGGCTTGTCCTGAGCCGACATGGTGTAGTCACCGGCGGCGACGCCTTCGGGCAACGCCGACACCAGATCCCGGTACACCTGCTCATCCGCGCGGGCCGCGGCGGTGGGGTTCAGCTCGGTCAGAAACCGGCCGGTGAACCCGGGCTGCACGGTCACCGATCCCGAATCCAGCACGCCGAGGCCACCGTTGGACTCGGTCACCTCGGCCGGGGTGCCGTAATAGCGCAGCGCCGCCGCATAGAGCTGACCGAGCAGCGCCGACTCGGGCGTCGGCCCCGCCCCGACCGCCATCGGAGCCGGCGCTGAACGATCGCCGCAACCGGCGGCGACCAGCGCGAAGAGAATCGACAGCGCCAACGCCAGGGTGCGGCGCATTCGCGAACTCAGGACTCTGCGGTGTCCGCTGCCGCGGCGACTGCGGCCGCGACTGCGGGGCCGACGCGGGGGTCCAGGGCGCTGGGCACGATGTGGTCGACGGCCAGATC
>NZ_MBEQ01000075.1 GCF_001954135.1 Mycobacterium sp. GA-1841
AGCGCTCAAGTGGCGCAAGTAATCAATGCCGGCGTGATGATTGGTGCCTGTGGTGCCCATGTGGCGATAGTCGCTGAAAAGTCGCTATTAGGCGGGCACGTCGGATCCCCGGCCGAGAGCTGTGATTGGTGTGACCAGAGTGTCTCGCAATTGTGTTTTCTCGAAACGAAGCGTTAAACAGATGGCAAAAGCGCTTCAGCGAAAATTCAAGACCCGACGTCAATTCTTTTCGGCCCAGGCGCCGGCACTGTCGGGCGCTTTTATCTGGCTATCTCGGCGTCGGGGGGTGCTGCGGACGGCGTTGGATCCGCAGCGCTGTCGTCGGCACCTGAAGATCGGTCGTCGGTGGCGCGGTCAGCACGGTCGTCGAATCCTCTTTGAGCCGGACGATTCTCGGCACCGATGCGGCGCGGGGCTGCCGCACGATGGTCGGCGGGGCGGACGGTTCGACGGGAGGCTGCGACGGCGTGGATGGGGTGACCGGCTGGGCGGAACGGCTTTCGCGGCGCGCCAGATAGCCGATCAACGGTCCGGTGAACACCATGACCGCCAGGACCAGCAGACTCAGCACACAGACCGCGACATCGAACGTACTGGTGATCTGCTGGGCCAAGTTGTTGCCGTAGATGGCGTCCGGTGCCGGCCCGGCATACCGCGGCGCCAGAGCCACGCCGATCGCGATGTTGGCGACGGTGAAGACGAACAACACCGCGCTGAACGCGGCCGCCACCGTCGTCGAGGTCACCCCGTTACCGAGCTGTCGATGCAGCCACCGCGCGACCAACCCGGTGACGAGGTTGAACACCGTCATCGCCACGGTGTCGTAGAGGGCGCGGGGAAGGTCGAGCGACCACGCGATCAGGAAGTCGACGACCCGCAGCGTCGCCGCGGCGAACGCCCAGAAGGCAATGAGCGTCAAGCATTTCTGCGCCGCGCCGCGGTAGGCGCCGATGGTCGGCGGCTTGATCAGGAACACCGCGTACAACGTCGTCGGTGCCACGATGGCCGCCGCGGCAGCCCAGGCCAGATAGCCCTCGTAACCCACGGCCGCGGTCGAGGTGTTCTGTGCGATGCCATGGAAGGCGTCGATGTCACGACCGATGCCGGCCAGCCACACCAGAGTCGACGCGATCGCGCCCGAGACGCCGATGGCCGTCGTCGCCAACCGCGCCGCCCCGGTCCGCTCGGTCAACCAGCGCGACGCGAGCACCAGGGCGATCATCGCCTCGGCGCCGTAGAGCAGCGTGGTCACGACGACCGCGATGTCGTGACCCCCGAAGTCGCCCTGGGTGACGAACAGGTACCGCAACCGCCAGTAGAAGTTGAAGGCGACGGACAGTGTCGCCAGCGCGATCGACAGGAAACCGATCACCCGCGCGACCGTGTACCAGCGCCGGAACCTGTTGTCCTCGACCGTGATCGACGTGATGGGCGGCTGCCCTGCCAGCAGTGCACCCGCCACGCCGAGCAACATGCCCGGCCCGACTCCCGGCGGTACCGCCCCGGTGCCGCCGCCGCGCACCGTCTGCACGACGTGGTAACCCACGAAGACCGCGACCACGACGAGGTAGGCAGCGCTGAGCGCCAGGCGAATCCGACTGGTGCGCCGGACGTCGGATCGCTGCTCCCCCAGCCGGAACGGCCCGACATGTGGGGCCAGGGCGGCCACGATCGCCAGCAGTGTGACGACGGCCAGTAAGGCGAAGGTCGACCCGGTGCTGCCGGCCACACCGAGCCCGAATTCCAGGTTCCACGGCAGCAGCAGCGCCACCACCAGCAGTAACACCGCCAAGCCATCGCGCATCCGGTTGGCCCGGATGGGCACATAGCCGACCCGCGGGGAACGCGCCACGACCGGCGCGGCCATCGTCTCCACCGCGACGGTGGCGGACGCGTCGTAACGCTCGTCGCTCACGTACCGATTCCTCTCTAGGAGTGACACCGCAGGGGCTCCAACCAGCGTGCTCACTTTTGCTCCGACGCACAAGCAGCGCTGGCAGCCGAGGCAGTTCGGTCCCCAAGGCCCGCCACGACTGTGCGGTAGCTTGGAAAGTCCGTCGGGGCGCGCAGGTCAACCATGAAGCGGACAACCATGAAGCAAGGAGTGGAGCCGTGGACGTAGTCCTCGGGGTGGCGGTCACCGGGCGTGTGGCGCGCTTGGCGATGATCGGCTCGCCTGCGAGTGGCGGTCAGGTTCTTGATCAGTACGCGCTCGACCTGCCCGACGATCTGATTGCCGAGATGTCGGAGCTGGCCGAGACCATCATCGGCACCCACCGCGCGGTGGCCGAATCCGGCAACCAGGTGGCCGCGACGCGACTGTGCGTGCCCGACCCCTCGGCAGCCGACACCCTGCGGCAGACCGTGCTCGACGGCGGCGTGCCGAACGTCGAGGTGGTCACCGAAGCCGAGGCCGCCGCGGCCCTGGCTCGCAGTGTCGGCGCGGACGCCGCCCTGTTGCTGGCCGATGACGACACCGTGTCGCTGACGACGGTCGGCCAGGAAACCGACGCACCCGCATCGACTTCGACGTTGGCCACCGCGCCGATCGGCTCCGCCGGGATCGCGGCCGCCTGCGCCGCGGTGCTGCGGCGGGTGCCCGCCGATGAAGTCCCCGGTCGGGTGGTTCTGGTCGGCCAGCGACTCGACCTGGATTCGGTTGCCGCAGAGCTTCGCTCGACGGCTCCGGTCGAGGTGCCGCCGGATGCGGGATATGCGATCGCCCGTGGCGCGGCCCAGCTGGTCGGCGACATCGCGCCGGCCGGTGCGGCGACACAGATGGCGCCCGCGGTCTTGGAGGCCACGCAGATGGCGCCGTCGGTGGAGGCCACCCAGATGGCCCCGGCCGCCGAGGCCACGCAGATGGCACCCGTTCCCGCTGCGGACTCTGCCGCGGTGGGACCGGATCTGGCCTACTCACAAGAAACCGACGCCGAGCCGTGGGCCGACGAGATGCCGATGGACGCGGTCGGTGAGTTCGTGCCCGAACAGGATCAGGATCCCGACTACACGACGGTCATCGCACCACCACCGCCGCGGATGCTGCTGATGGGCAGCGCCTTGGCGTTCGTCGTGGTCGCCTTCGCCACCTTGGCCGTCACCGTCGCAATCAACGTCCGTCCCGCGGCCGATGTGCGGGCACAACCCGCCCCCACCGAGCAGTCCGACACCGTGCCCGGCCGCTACCTGCCCCCGGTTCCTCATGAGCCGGACCCAGTGGCCCTGCCCGTCGCGGTGCTGACGCCGCCTCCCGCAGCGCCGGCGGCACCCCAGGTGCGCCAGGCCCCGGTAAGCCCGCCCGCCAACCAGGCCCCGGCGGTCGCACCGCCGGCGGCGCCTGCGGTGCCGGCTCCCCCGCCTGTCCAGATTTCGCCCGGGCCGGTTCCGGTTCCGATCCCCGTGCCCCTACCCGTGCCGGTCCCGCTGCCGCCGGTCGTCTGGCCCACGTTGCCGACGTGGTCGCCGACCACCCCACCCACGTCCACGACGAACCCGCCGACCACCACCACAGCGCCGCCCACCACGACTACCGCGCCGCCGACGACGACCACTGCACCGCCGACCACGACAGCGCCGCCCACCACCACGGCGCCGCCGACGACCACCGCACCGCCGACTACGTCCGTCCCGCCGGTGCGGACCACGGAACCACCCATCGAGGTTCCGACGCACACCGTGCCGACGTACACAGCACCGGTCGAACAACCGGAGGCCCCGGCCACGCAGGCCCCGGCCGAGACGCTGTATCCGCAGTACCCGTCCGGCGGCTCGTCGGGTAGTGGGTCATCGGGCAGCGGTTCCGCGTCGGGTGGTTCGTCGGGCGGTTCGTCGAGTGGCGGGTCATCCAGCGGTGGCCTGTTCGGCGGCTCGGAGCGCGGCAGCGGCTCCGGCAGCGGTGGTAGCCGCTCCGGCGGTTCGCCGGTGACGACGATGCCTGCCAGCCCGTAACCGTTTGCGCTGCAGCTTCTCAGCAGTCGTGGGTGGGACGGGGCAACGTCGGCCGCCTCACCTCACCAACTCGGGCATGAATCTGCGTCCCACCCACTTCGCCGTCTCGACGGTCAGAAAGATCGCGATCGACAACGCGATGGCGACCGACCACCCTCGGAAGGTAATGGGGGCGGAGTGGAACCACGTGTGCATGAATGGTGCGTAGGTGAAGACCAACTGCAGGGCGATCATGGCGCCGGCCATCCACCACACCCATGGATTTCCCCGGAACACCTTCGGTCGCAGGCTCGAGGCGGCGACGAACCGGCAGTTCAGTAGGTAGGCCAGCTGGCCCAGCGCCAACATGTTCACCGCGGCGGTCTGGGCCACCGCCAGCGGATAGCCGCCGGCCCGGGCCACGAAGAACTCAGCCAGGGTGGCGCCGGCGACCAGGACTGACACCAGAGAGATCATCGCGACGTCGGCTCGATTCACCAGCGCCTGCTTCGGGGTGCGGGGCGGCCGCTGCATCAGCCCGTCCTCGGCCTTCTCGAACACCAGCGCCAGCGACAGCGTGACGGACGTGACCATGTTGACCCACAGGATTTGCACCGGCTGCAACGGCAGCGCGAACCCGGCCAGGATCGCGACGAGGATGATCAGCGATTGCGCGCCGTTGGTGGGCAGCATGAACAGCACGGATTTCCTGATGTTGTCGTAGATCCGCCGGCCCTCTTCGACCGCCCGCTCGATGGTCGCGAAGTTGTCGTCGGCCAGGACGATCCCGGCCGCCTCCTTGGTGGCCTCGGTGCCTTTGATCCCCATCGCGACGCCGATATCGGCGCGGGTCAACGCCGGTGCGTCGTTGACACCGTCACCGGTCATCGCGACCACTTTGCCCTGGGCTTGCAGGGCACTGACGATGCGCAGCTTGTGTTCCGGGCTGGTGCGGGCGTAGACGTCGACTTCGTCGGCCACCTGCCGCAACCGGGTCTGGCTCATCCCCTCCAGCTCGGCTCCGGTGACGACTCGCGGTGCTTCTCCGGCTTTGATGATGCCCATCTCGCACGCGATGGCCCGCGCGGTTCCGGCATGGTCACCCGTGATCATGGTGACCTGGATGCCGGCGGCATGACAGCTCTCGATGGCCGCGACAGCCTCGGGCCGGGGCGGATCGACGATGCCGACAACGCCGAGAAATTCCAGTCCGTCGTCGATGTCGCCGATGTCCACGGCGTCCGAGCCGGCAGCCGGCAGCCGGGCAGCGGCGAGCACCCGCAGGCCCTGTCCACTGAGCTCGTCGATCCGCGCCTCCCAACGGGCGCGATCGAGAGGCTCAGCGGATGAGCTGCCGGCCTGGGTGGCAGACCGGTCGAGCAACCTGTCCGGCGCCCCCTTGACGTGGAGGTAGCGCTGCCCGCGGGGGGTGTCGTTGAGGGTCACCATGAACTTGTTGGCCGACTCGAACGGCACCACCCCAAGACGCGGCCAGTCCGCATCGTCGATCTGTGCCTTCAGGGTCAACGTGCGCAGCGCCCCCTCGGTCGGTTCGCCCACCACACGCCATTGACCGTCGGCCTCGTCCAGGCGTGCGTCGTTGCAGACGGCCATTGTCGTCAACAGGGCCGCCAGGTCGGGATAGTCGGCCGGCGTGACCGGGGTGCCGTCGAGTTCGATACCGCCTTCGGGCCGATATCCGGTTCCGGTGACGTCGAACCGGTGTCCCGCGGTGACGACGGTGCGGGCGGTCATCTCGTTCTGCGTGAGCGTGCCCGTCTTGTCCGAGCAAATGACGTTGACCGCGCCGAGCGCCTCGACCGCGGGGAGCTTGCGGGTGATCGCGCGCCGGCGGGCCATCTGCTGCACCCCGAGCGCGAGGGTGATGGTGACGACGGCGGGTAACCCCTCCGGGATCGCGGCCACGGCGAAACCTATTGCCGCCGTGATCAGTTCACTCACTGTGAATTGGTGCACCAGTTTGCCGACCACGAGCATCACCGCGGCCGCACCGAGGATGCCCACTGACAATTGCCGGCCGAACCGGGCCAGCTTGCGGGTCAGCGGGGTATCGATGGTTTCTACGTCGGCGATGAGCGTTTGAATCCGGCCGATCTCCGTGTCCGTTCCGGTGGCGGTCACCACGGCGGTGGCCGAGCCCGCGGCCACGATGGTGCCCGAATAGACCATCGACATCCGATCGCCCAGACCGGCGTCCGCGCCCACCTGTGCCACATCCTTCTTGGCCGGTAGCGACTCACCGGTCAGCGCCGACTCCTCCACCCGCAGGTTCGCGACCGTCAGCAGACGCATGTCGGCCGGGATCCGGTCTCCTGAGCCGATACGCACGACGTCGCCCGGCACCAGGGTCTGCGCATCGACTTTCTGCCAGCGGCCGTCACGGCGCACCTGCGCGGTAACCGACAACATGCCGCGGATGCTGTCGAGGGCCCGTTGGGCGCGCCCTTCCTGGATGAAGCCGACCACAGCGTTGACCACCGCGACGGAAACGATGACGGCGCAATCGACCCATTCGTTGAGGATGGCCTTGAGCACACCTGCGGCGATCAGGATGTAGATCAGGACATTGTTGAAGTGCCCGAAGAATCGGAGAATCGCAGGCCGGGCACGCTTTTCGGGAAGTTTGTTCGGACCGTAAGTGGCCAGCCGCTCCCGCGCACTGTCACCATCCAGCCCGTCACTCGAACTGCCCAGAACCTCAAGCACTTCGGCGGCGCTGCGGGAATGCGCAAGCGCGCCGACCAATGCATCCTCTGCCGGGGCGGTGGTTTCCGCCATATTCGGATAGTGCCCGGCGCGGCGCCGACGCGCAAACGGTGGCTCGTTGTCGGGCCGCCGACAGCGGATACCTTGGAGGCTGACGTCCGTTCACCCGAAAGGAACGCCACAGTGGCCAAGAAGCGTTGGAGCGACCTGTCCCCTAGAGCCAAGACGACCGTGATCGCGGTGGCCGCGGTGGACGCCGGACTGCGGGCCTGGGCGCTGCGTGACCTCGCCGGCCGCGATGCGAGCCGGATCAACGGACCGAAATGGTTGTGGGGCACCGCGCTCGGCGTGCTGAGCTCCTCGGGCGTGGTTCCCGTGGTCTATCTGGTCGCCGGGCGTAAGCCCTGAGTCTGCAGCCAATGCAGCCCAGGACCTACGTGCCCTTCACGTTGAGCACCTGACGCAGCTCATGCACGATCTCCACGAGTCCGGCGGCGTCGGCCATGACGACGTCGATGTCCTTGTAGGCGTCCGGGATCTCGTCGACCCATTGCTCGCCGTGGCGGTATTCGATGCCCTGCATGCGCCGCGCGAGGTCGTCGGCGGTGAACCGCCGGCGGGCCTCGTTACGCGAGAACCGGCGCCCGGCACCGTGCGGCGCCGAGCACAGAGCGGCCGGATTTCCCTTGCCGCGCACCACATATGAGCGGGTTCCCATGCTGCCCGGAATCAATCCCACCACCCCGGTGTGCGCGTCGATGGCGCCCTTACGGGTCAGCCACACCTCACGACCACCGTGGTGTTCCTTGCGGGTGTAGTTGTGATGGGTGTTGACCCGCTCGACCTCGAAGTCACCCGCCGTCTGCGGTTGGTCCAGCTGCCCATAGCCCATCCAGGCCGCGAACACCCACATGTAGCGGTCCATCATCTCGGCCCGGTTCTCCAAGGCAAACCGCTGGGCCCAGTTGAGTTCTCGCAGATAATTCGCGAACTCCGGGGTGCCCTGCGGTAAGTAGGCGAGGTCCGGATTGGGCAGTTCGACCCACCACCGCTTCATCAGCTTCTGTGCGATCTTGATGTGCTTCTGGGCGATCTTGTTCCCCACACCCCGGGAGCCGGAGTGCAGGAACAGCCACACCCGGTCGTCTTGGTCCAGGCACAGTTCGATGAAGTGGTTGCCGCCGCCGAGGGAGCCGAGCTGCTCGCGCCACTTGGGCGAATGCGACAGGTCGATCCCGCCGTCCTTGGCCAGGTGTTCGAGGTCGGTGATGCGGCCCGCCGTGAACGGGAACCGGGCAGTCGTGTCGTTGTAGTTGCCCGGTGACAGCGGGATCGCCGTCTCGATCGCGGTACGCAACGCAGCCAGGTCACGCCCCTCGATGTCGGCGGCGCCGAACTCCGTGCGGGCGGCGATCATGCCGCAGCCGATGTCGACGCCGACCGCGGCCGGGATCACGGCGTCGATGGTCGGGATGACGGTGCCGACGGCGGACCCCTTGCCGCTGTGCGCGTCCGGCATCAGCGCGACGTGCGGGTGCACGAACGGCATCGAGGCCGTCTGCCTCGCCTGCTCGATGGTGTTGTCGTCGATGTGGCTGGCGAAATTCACCAAGTTGGACTCGACGACGCGATGCGTGGTCATGACGTCGATTCTCCCGCTGCTGTCGAGTTGATTCTCTGCTGCGGCTCCACATGCGGCTTGTCGCACAGTCCACCCCGCGCTGTGCCAAGAATCACCAGGTCAGCCACCCACACATAATGGATAGATCACCTAAGCTTTTGTTAGCTGAAAACTGTTTAGGTTACGGAGATTTCGATGACTGCCCAGCTGGACGACTTGGATTTGCGCCTCACCGAACTGGCGCCCGGCGCCGACAGCGGTATCGCGCCGCGTGCAGGCGTGGTCGGGCTGGGCATGATCGGCGGCGGCGTGGCGGTGAGCCTCGAGAGCCGCGGCCGCATCCCGGTCGTGCACGACGTGCGGACGGAGGCGGCCGGAGAACTAGGCCTGGCCTTGGCGGTGCCCACCCCGGCGGAGGTGGCCGAGGTCAGTGACGTGGTGCTGATCGCCGTCGTCGACGCCACCCAGGTGCGGGAAGTGCTGCACGGCGACGACGGCGTGCTGGCCGGTTCCCGGCCGGGTGTGATCGTGGTGCTGCTGTCCACCGTCTCGGTGCCCGATGTGCAGGCTTTGGCGCAGGATTGCCGCGCTTACGGAGTAGAACTACTGGACTGCGGTGTGACTCCGGGAGATCAGGCCGCACACAACGGCATGGTGGCCATGGTCGGCGGTGACGACGACACCGTGGCACGCGCCATGCCGGTGCTGGCGGACTTCGCCAAGAAGGTCGTGCACTGCGGACCGCTCGGCGCCGGGATGTCGACGAAGATCGCCCGCAACGTACTGACCTACGGCAGCTGGCGCGCCGCGCACGAGGCCGCCGCGCTGGCCCGCTCGGCCGGTGTGGATCCGGCCACCCTGATCGAGGTCATCGACGAAGCCGACCCGACCGGCGCCACGCCGCTGCTGTGGCTGCGCAACCAGGTCGCCGACCCCGAGCTGGCCGCCGAAGCCGGTCCGCAGGTGCTCCGTCTGATGGACAAAGACCTCAGTGCAGCACAGGAATTGGCCACCGGAAACGGTGTGCCCGTGCCGTTGGTCAACGCTGCGCGCACGCACGGCGACGAGACGCTCGGAATCGTCGCGGACGCACCGCCGGCGACCGACCGGACCTCCCGCGGCCTGCGGACCATGGACGAGGTCTACGGCACCGGACTGGCCGACGCGATGCCCGCCGAACGCAAGCCGGCCCTGGCCATGACCGTCGACCACCTGTTCGGCGAGGTCTGGAACCGGCCGGGGCTGTCGCTGCGGGACCGGCGTCTGGTGGTGCTCGGCGCCACCGCGATGCTGGGCCGTGCCGACCTGATCGAGGTCCAGGTGCGCGGGGCGTTGATCAACGGTGAGCTCACCGAAAGCGAGCTCGACGAGAACGTGCTGCAACTGCACTACTACGCCGGCTGGGGCAACGGCACCGCCGTGCAGGCCGGAGTGAACGCCGCGTTGGCCGGCTGGAAGGACGGGTTCGTCGCTCCCGCCGAGGAGGGCTGACGCAACCCCTCACTCGCCGCGATACAAACAAACAGGCCCCCTCCAAGGAGGGGGCCTGGCTTGTGGCAGATGCAGGATTCGAACCTGCGTAGGCGTAAGCCGACGGATTTACAGTCCGCTCCCATTGGCCGCTCGGGCAATCTGCCTGGTTCGCGCCGCCCCGTCTCCGGTTTGGTGCGACTAGCAGGGTACAACGAGGATGTACCTAAGTTACAAACCGGCAGGACTCACCGAGGGAAGGGAGAGGCATCCAATGGCGGATTCCAGCTTCGACGTCGTCAGCAAGGTCGACCGTCAGGAGGTCGACAACGCGCTCAACCAGGCCGCCAAGGAGCTGTCCACCCGGTTCGACTTCCGCGGCACCGACACCAGCATCGCCTGGAAGGGCGAAGAGGTGATCGAACTCACCTCCAGTACCGAGGAGCGGGTCAAGGCCGCGGTCGACGTGTTCAAGGAGAAATTGGTCCGTCGCGACATCTCGATGAAGGCGTTCGACGCGGGTGAGCCGCAGGCCAGCGGGAAGACCTACAAGGTGACCGGCGACATCAAGCAGGGCATCACCAGCGAGCAGGCCAAGAAGATCACCAAGCTCATCCGCGACGAGGGCCCCAAGGGCGTCAAGGCGCAGATCCAGGGCGACGAGATCCGGGTCAGCTCGAAGAAGCGTGACGACCTGCAAGCCGTCATCTCGTTGCTGAAGGGCGCCGACCTGGACGTGGCGTTGCAGTTCGTCAACTACCGCTGACGCCGAGCGTGAAGAAGATCGCGAGATTCTCGAGGGATCTCGCGATCTTCTTCACGTTGGACGCCACACGGGGATGTAGCGGTGCATGGTGGCGGCCCCGGCGCAGGCCACCGCACCGAGAGCGGCGGCCGCGACACCCAGTGGGGCAACGACTGCCACCCCGCCGACCGACAACGGGCCGAGAAACATCCCGCTGTCGTGCATGAGCCGCCAGGCCGCCAAGAACTCGGCCCGGGTCGCGGCGGGCGCGACATCGGCGCCCAGCGTCATGATCACGCCGTTGCCGAGTCCGTTCCCCACGCCCATCAACACCGCCACCGCCGTCATACCGATCGCCCCGGCGGCGAACGGCAACGCGAACAGCGACGCCCCAATCACGAGCAGTGACGGCACCGCCATCGCACGGCGCCCATAACGATCCATCACCATCCCGGCCGGATACGAGCACAACAGATCGGCCAGCGCACCGATCCCGAACACCACCGACGCCGCCGCCGCGGTCAACCCGATGTGATCGGCCCACAGCGGCAACACCGCGTCCCGCGATGCCCGCGCTGCGCCCATCATCAGCGCGCCCAGCCCGAGGGTGCTCAACAGCCCGCGGTGCGTGCGCACGATCTCGGCCAGCCGTACACCGCCGGGCACCGCTCCCTCGGGACGCGGCGGGTCGGCCAGCCGGGCCATCAGATACCCCGACACCACGATGCCGACCAGTTGCACCAGGAAACCGCCGTGGGTACCGACGGCCAGGATCACCGCGGCTCCGACGAGTGGTCCGATGAAGTAGCCCAACCGCCACGTCAGGGCGAAGGTGGCCATCGCGCGGGCGCGTCGGGCCACGCCGACGGCCTCGGCCAGATAGCTCTGCCGCGCCAAACCCCAGACCGCACTGGCAAACCCGGTCAGCAGCGTGCCGATGCCGAGGACCACCGGAGTCCAGGCGATCAGGGACAACAGCACACCGGCGGTGCCGAGCGAGGATCCGACGATGATCGACCGGCGCTCACCGAACCGGGCCACCATGCGGCCGGCCGGTAGATCACCGAGCACCGCGCCGAGCCCGACGAGCGCGACGATGAAACCAGACGCGGCCACCGAGGCGCCCAGATCCCGTGCAATCAGCGCGATCACGGGTGCGCCGGCGCCCTGACCGATGCCGAAGATCGCGGACGGCAGGAAGACCGTGGTGACGAGGGAGCGGAGCGGGACGCCCTCGCTCACGCGCTGGTTTCGGCCGCCGTCACCGTGTAACGGCTGGGCTGGTGCGTCAAGCCGTAGTGCCCGCGCAGCGTCGTCGCGGTGTAGTCGGTGCGGAACAGTCCGCGCCGCTGCAGGATCGGCACGATCTGCTCGACGAAGTCCTCCAAGCCGCCGGGCAGATACGGCGGCATGATGTTGAAACCGTCGGCGGCGCCCTCGGTGAACCACAGCTCGAGGTCGTCGGCCACCTGCTCGGCGGTGCCGGCGAACGTCCGGTGCCCACGGCCGCCACCGAGTTTGGCGATCAATTGCCGCACGGTCAGCGACTCCCCCGCGGCCAGATCCTTGACCAGTTGGTAGCGACTCTTGTTGCCCTGGATCTGTTCGATGGGCGGCAGCGCGGGCAACGGGGCGTCCAGCGCATGCGCGGTCAGGTCCACCCCGAGCATCTGCGACAGCTGACGCAACGAGTACTCAGGTGAAATCAGATCGGTGAACTGCTGTTCCAACTCCAGCGCGGCGTCTTCGGTGGGACCGATGAACGGCACGATGCCGGGCAGGATCTTGACCTCGTCGGCGCTGCGGCCGAACTTCACCGCGCGAGCCTTGACGTCACGGTAGAACGCCTTGCCGTCGGCAACCGAGCGTTGGGCGGTGAAGATGGCCTCGGCGTAGCGCGCGGCGAAGTCCTTGCCCGATTCCGAGGAGCCGGCCTGCACCAGCAGCGGACGGCCCTGCACCGAGCGCGGCGAGTTCAACGGACCGCGCACCGTGAAGTGCTCGCCGTCGTGGTCGATCGGGTGGACTTGCGCGGTGTCGGCGAAGATACCGGTGGACTCGTCGAGGACGAGCGCGTCGTCCTCCCAGCTGTCCCACAATGCGGTTGCCACGTCGACGAATTCAGCAGCCCGCCGATAGCGTCCGGCGTGGTCGGGGATGCCCTCCACACCGAAGTTGGCCGCCTCGTCCTCACCGGCCGAGGTGACGATGTTCCACCCGGCCCGCCCGCCGCTGATGTGATCCAGCGAGGCGAAACTACGGGCCAGGGTGTAGGGCTCGATGTAGCCGGTGGTCGCGGTGGCGATCAGGCCGACGTGCTCGGTGACGGTGGCCATCGCGGTCAACAGGGTGATGGGTTCGAAGATGGCCTGCGTGTTGTGCTTCACCCGCGGCCCGACCGCCAACCCGTCGGCGAAGAACACCGAGTCGAGCTTGCCATGCTCGGCCAACTGAGCCAGCTGCTGGAAGTGCTTGACGTCGGTCAGGTTTCGCACATCGGTGCGTGGGTGTCGCCATGCGGCTTCGTGGTGGCCGACGCCCATGAGAAAGGCATTGAGATGAAGTTGTCGGGTCATGTGATCGTCCTCTAGGTCGTGGCCCGCCAGCCGGACAGGCGCCCCTCGATCGCCACCAGGATGGCGTTGAAGGTGACACCTACCAAGGCGATGGTGACGATGCCGGCGTACATGTTCGGGATCTGAAAGTTGAATTGCGCGGCGGTGATCAGGTAACCGAGCCCGGCTTTGGCCCCGACCATCTCGGCGGCGATCAGCACCAGGATCGAGGAGGCGGCCGCCATCCGCAGGCCGGTGAAGATCGTCGGCACCGCGGCGGGCAGGATCACCTTCTGGAACAACCGGACCGGTGAAAGGCCGAGCGAACGCGCCGATTTGATCAACAGCGGATCCACGGTGCGCACCCCGGAGATGGTGTTGAGCAGGATCGGGAACGACGCCGCATAGATCACCAACGCCACCTTGGAGGTCTCCCCGATACCGAGGATCAGGATGAACACCGGCAGCAGGGCCAGCGCGGCGGTGTTGCGGAACAGTTCCAGGATCGGGTTGAGAAACTCCGCGACCGGCCGGTACCAGGCGATCGCCACACCCAGCGGGATGCTGACCGCGATCGCCACCGCCAGGCCCAGCAGAGCGCGTGACAGGCTGGACGAAACATGCTCGGCCAGTTGACCGTTGCCCGCCAGGGTGAACCAGGCGCCGACAACCTCGGACAACGGTGGCAGAAACACCTTGTCCACCAGCCCGATCCGCGGAGCTATTTCCCACAGCGCCAGGAACGCGGCGATCACCACGACCGGGCGCAGCAGACGCCACGTGAACGCTTGCAGGCGGCGGCGCCGGCGGTCCGGCTCGGATACCTCCGACGTCTCGGCCACGTTGTCGACAGACGGCTGGGCCGCCGTATCAACGGGCGCCTCCGCAATCGCGTTAGACATGCTGAACCTCCTCGGACTGGGCGCGTTGTACCTCGTCGTGCAGCAGCGACCAGATGTGGTGGCGCTGCGCCCGGAATCCCGCGCTGGACCGGATGTCGTCGGTGCTGCGGTCGATGTCGACGTCGACGATCTTCTTGATCCGCCCCGGCCGCGACGTCAATACCGCCACCCGCTGACCGAGATACAGCGCCTCGTCGATGCCGTGGGTGATGAACAGGATGGTCTTGCCGGTGGCCTGCCAGATCCGCAGCAGCTCGTCCTGCAGCGATTCGCGGGTCTGGGCGTCCAGCGCGGCGAACGGCTCGTCCATCAGCAGCACCTCGGGGTCGAACGCCAGACTGCGGGCGATCGCGACGCGCTGCTTCATCCCGCCCGACAGCTCGTGCGGATAACGATCGGCGAAGCCTTTCAGCCCGACCAGCTCGAGATACTCGTCAGCCCGCCGGCGACGCTCGGCGGCCGGCAAACCCTTTGCCTCCAGACCGAATTCGACATTCTTGCGGGCGGTGCGCCACGGCAGCAGGGCATACTGCTGGAACACGATGCCCCGATCGAGTCCGGGTCCGCGGACGGGCTTGCCGTCCAGCAGGATCTCCCCCGACGTCGGTTGGGTGAGCCCGCCGAGCAGGTCCAACAGCGTGGACTTACCGCAACCGCTGGGTCCGACCAGAACCAGGAACTCCCCGGCCGCCAGCTCGATACTGATGTCCTGGATCGCGGTGAAACTGGTTTTCTCGCCGCGGATCGCGAAGCGCGTGGTGACGTTGCGCAGTTGCAATTTGGGTAGATCGCTCTTCGTCTGTCCACTCATTTGTGTGCCAATGCCTGACCGTCGGGGCCGCTACCGTTGGGAAAAGTCCCGTTGGCATACGGATTGAATTCGTTGGTGTAGAGGTCTTTTGCGGTCAACTTGCCCGGCTCGAGCTCACCGTTGCGAACCAGCCAGTCGATCCAGGTCTGCAGTTCTCGGTCGGCGATCACCGCACCGGGCACCGGAATCCCTGAGCTGCGCCAGTATTCGATGGCTTTCGTGTCCTCGTTGCGGTTCCGCTTGTTGATGATCTCGCGGAACTTGGCCACCACCTCATCCCGCGGCGTCACCTGCGCCCAGCGGACCGCGCGTGCCGTGCCCTGGACGAAATCGGCCACCGCATCGCGGTTCTTGGCCAGGAAATCGTCGCGCACCACATAGGTGCCGTAACTGAACGCGCCGAACAGCGACTTGTCGGTGAACAGCGGCCGGATCCCACCACGTTGCAGTGCCGACTCCCGGTAGATCTCGTTGAGCGCCGCGACATCGATCTGCCCGTCGCGCAGGGCCTGCTCGGTGTTGACGGGAGGCACCACCGTGAGCGTGACCGTCTTGATCTCGTCGTTGGTCAACCCCTGCTCGGCCAACCATTCCCGGGTGAGGAACTCGTGGTGGGCGCCGAGGGTGTTCATCCCGACCTTCTTGCCGATCAGGTCGCGGGCCGAGCGAATCGGGCTGTTCTCCAGCACGTAATAGCCGGTGTATTCCTCCTCGTCGGCGCCGTAGGAGCTGAGCACCGAGGTGATCGGCGCACCGGCGGCATTGAGTTTGACCACGGCACCGTTGAACGCCGAACCGAAATCGATGTCACCGGTGGCCACCGACTGGATGTCCTGCGGCCCGCTGGTGGTGTTACCCACCCACTCCAGCTTGACCTTGTCGTAATAGCCGAGCTCCTCGGCGAGTTCGTGGAACTCGACCTCGCCGGTCCACCCCTGATACCGCAGCACCGTTTTGCCGTCTTCGGTGCGCGCCGCCCCGCCGGAGGAGCCACACCCGGTCAGCACCATCACGAGTGCGCCAAGCATCGCGAGTACCGAACTGAATAGGCGCATGGCCGTTGTCTCCCCAAGAGTCGCGGTGATTGTCGCGGCTCATGGTGGCAACAAACTCGGGCCAGGTAACCCTTTAGCCTCGCGAAGAATCGAAAGCACGACACCCCGCGGGGCCAATGTGAAGAAGATCGCGAGATTTTCGAGGAATCTCGCGATCTTCTTCACGTTGGGCGCAGAGGTCAGAGGTACTGCGGTTGCAGCACCGGAGCGAGCGCCGAGAGCGGGATGTGCGCCTGCACGGTGCCGCCGTCCATCGCCCACTGCATCCGGCCCGGGGTGAAATCGATCGGGGTGTCATGACCCACCGGGTAATCCGGCATGTAGAGGATCAATTCGTCCGGCGTCAGCGCCCAGGCCTTGTAGCCGCCGGAGTACACCTGGTCCGGGGTCCAGCGGTCCGGGGTGAACGGATACGTCCCGGGCTGGTGCGGCGGCGGTGCGGCATCGAGCGCGGCCACGATGAACGGCTCACCGAGCCGGGGAATCTCGGCCCGATGGTCGACACCCGGTTTGAACAGGTCGGCCAGCTGCACCTGCCGCCCGTCGACGAACGTGAAGGTGCGGTAGGCGTCGCTGAAGATCGGGGCGTTCGGGTGGGCCAGGGCATCGGTACCGACCGTGCCGGAGTACATCTCGTGGAACACCGCCGTCATCGCGCCGCCGTGGTGGAAGATCTCGAAGTGCTGCTCGCCGGAACTGTCGGCGGCCATCTTCATCCCGGCGGTACGCCAGTTGTTCATCAGGGTGGTCAGGTACTGGCGGATGACGGGGTTCTCCACCAGATCCCCCGGCAGCGCCATCTTGATGTCACGGACCCCTTTTCGCTCCGAAACCACCGACGTGCTGCAGAACTGCCCATCCCACTGTCCGCCCAGTTCGTCACAGAACGACACCGCCGACGCCCCGGCGGTAGGAGCGGTCGTCAGGGCCACCAGGGAGCCGGCCACCAGGGCCGCGGCGGCGATCAGCTTGCCGATGCGCATCATGGCCGGCTCAGGCGAGTTCCACTTTGCTTGTGCGCCATTGTCCGTCGACCTTCTCCATCGTCATCTTGATGCGACTCCGGTCGATTCGCGGATCGGGCACCTGGGTGTTCGACACCGACTGGTCGACGAACAGCAACACCACCACCTTGTCCTTGCTCGCCGACTGCACCGCCGACTCGACGACCACACCGTGCGCCGTGGCCTTGTTGTCGATGAGCAACTGACGCAACTGCATGCTCGACTGCGAGTACATGTCCTTGAACTCGCCGGTGGCGCCGGCCAGCACCTGATTGAAGTTCTCGTCGACCTTGTTGGAGTCGATGCTCGTCAGGACCTGGGCATAGGCCACCGCGGCATCCTGTGCCTGTCGGCCGGCCTGGGCCACCTTCTCGGTCTGCCACAGCTTCCAGCCCAAAAATCCCGAGAGTGCCAATGCCGCGACGAACACCACGACTCCCGCGCCGATGAGTACCCGACGGCCCCAACCCCGCGACGTGGCCGCGGCCGAGGGCTCGGCGGTGTCCTCTGCGTCGTCGGCCTCGTCTTTGGCCACGTCGGCCTTGTCAGCCTTGTCAGCCTGGTCCTTCGCCTCGTCGGCCTTGTCCGCCTCGTCCTTCGCCCCGGAATGCGGCCCGGTCACTTCGTCGCCGTTTTCCTCGATACCGATCGCGTCATCCACGGTTTCAGCTTGCCCGTCGCCGGTCGGCTTGTCAGTCATGAGGGTCACCGTCATCTCCTTGGGTGAATTGGGTGGGTCAACGGGGCGGCTCGATCGGCAGCGTCGGACCGCCGTATGGCGTCGGGATCGTGTAGCGACCCTTCGGCGTCGGATCGGTGGTGCGTCCCAGGTCAGCGCCCGGCGGCGGCCCGGCGGTGTCGTCCCCGGCCGGACGCGGCGCATTCTTCGCGCCGCGGACCAGGACGCCGGGATGCTCGTCGCGGCAGTAGGTGTACATGAACGGCTCCGGGTAATCGGCCGACGACGGCGGCCGACGCGGGGTCCCGTAGTCACACGTGTAGCGCGGATAGATCTCGCCGGTGGCCCACAGCCCGTTGTCGTGCATGACGCTGCCGATCGCGTCGAGCGCCGAGGTGCGGTAATCCGGGAACAGCGCATGCAGCGCCGGCACCCGCAGATACAGCAGTTGCGACGTGGAGGCCAGGCTGCCGAGCAGCTGCACCATCGTGTCGGAGTTGTCGACGAACAGGTTGTCGACGGAGTTCAGCGCGCCGGGGGTCTCGTTGGTGAGGCGCCGGAAGCCGTCGCGCATCCGGTTGATCCCGTCGAACGTGGAGCTCAGGTTGTCCGAGGCCACCGCGATACCGGCGTTCTTGTCGGCCGCCAAGCTGAACACCACGCGGCTGTTCCGCAAGATGCTGGTGGTCTCCGGCAGTACCGAATCCAACGTCGACAGCAGGAACGTGCCGCCGTCGATGATGTCGGCCAACTTGCGCGGGCCCGCGCTGCTCATGCTTAGTTCCCGTCGGATCAGTTCCAGCTTGTCGACGTCGACCTGGGCCAGGGCGCCGTCGGCATCAGCCAGCAGCTGGGCCAGGCTGACCGGAACCGAGGCCTCGGTGATGACATTGCCGTCGGTCAAGAACGGCCCCTGGTCGGAGTGCCCGACGAAGTCGATGTACTGCTCACCGGCCGGCGACAGTCCCGATACCCGGACATCGCTGGACTTCGGGATCTGAACTGCCGAGTCCACATTCACCACGGCGTTGACCCCGGACGGGGTGATGTCGAGACGCTCGACCCGGCCCACCCGCACCCCGCGCAGCGTGACGTCCTGGTTCGGCAGCAACCCGGCCGACTCCGGCAGCTGGACCGTGAGGCGATAGGTGGAATCGAACGGCTTGACCCGCAATGCGCCGATCATCAGATAGCCGGCGGCCACCACCAGGGTCATCACCAGGGCACCGGCCGACAGCCAGGCCCGGCGCCGGTAACCGAACCGGACCATCCGGACGACGAGATCTGCCAGCGAGTCGATCATCGCGGTGCCTCGGCGGCCGGTGCGACGGGAGCGTCGGCGGGCGGCGCCTCCGCCGGCAGGGCCTCGCCGGGTGGCGGCGCCGGCACGATCTCACCGGGCTCGGTGGGGCTGGGGATCACCGGCATCTGCGGCACGTTCGGTCCGCGGCCGACCACCCGCTCCTGCAGCCGCAGCAGCGTGTATTGCAGCGAGCCGACGAGCTGATGCCAGTTGTAACGCTTGGGTCCGTGCAGGCCGGCGTCACCGGCAAACCCGATGTCGGGAATCGAGCCGAGCACCAGCCGGTCGATGCTCGCCCGGGTGGACCAGGCGTTGCTCGGCATGCTCTTCACGATCGGCGGCATCAGCCGGTTGAGCGCGTACAGCGTGGCATCCGGGGTCAGGGCGACGTCGTTCCACGCCCCGGCAATGGTGTTGGCATCGGCGATCACACTGCGGCCGCTGGTGTCGGTACCGGCGATCGACGGGAACTTGCGCAGCTGTTCGGCCGTGTCACCGACCTGGGCGATCAGGTCGGCGATCTGGGTGGTGTGTTCGGCCAGCACCTGGGTGGCCGGCGCGGCCTGATCCATCAGTTCGCTGACGGCCTGGTTCTTCTCGTCGATCTGGCCGAGCAGCTTCGAGGTCTCCGTCATCGCCGTGTCGAGTTGCTCGGAGCGGGCGTTGAGCGTGCCGAGGGTGTGGTTGGTCTTGGAGATCAGGGTGCCGAACGCCTGCCCCTGCTCGCCGGTGGCCTTGCCCAGGCCGTTGATGATGTTGGTGAAGTTGCGTACCGCACCACCGTTGACCAGGATCGCCGCCGAACTCAACAGCGACTCGACGGTCGCGGCGGCCCGCGTCGAATCCAGATCGATGACGTCGCCGTCGCGCAGCAGCGGAGCATTCGGATCGACCGGGCTGGGCGGGCGGACCGAGACGAAGACGTCGCCCAGCGGTGTGGCCGAACGTAATTCGGCGGTGGTGCCCTTCGGCAGCCGGACGCCGTCCATGATGCGCAGCGTGGTCACCGCGGTGTAGTTGTGCGCCACCATCGAATCGACCTCGCCCACATCGGCACCGGCCAGCTTCACCTTGGCGTTGGCGGGCAGGTTCAGCGCGTTGGAGAAGATCGCGGTCAGCTCGTAGCCGCCCGAACCGACGCCGGGAGCGGGCAACGGCAAGCTGGCCAGGCCCTCGGTGGCGCACCCTGACAGCGTCAACGTCGCGGTGAGCACCACCGGCAGGATGACGGTACGGATCGGCTTTCTCATCGCTGCCCCATCGCGGCCAGGCCGTCGAGCATGTAGGACAGCCCGAAGTCCGGGCCGAAGTCCTGCACTGTGCCGGTGCTGCACCCCAATTGCCGCAGCCCCATCATGTTGCATATCTCCTTGACGGTCTGGGAGTCGAACAACACCTTGTCGACCAGCACATGCACCCGCGCCGAACCGTTGCGCTGGTCGACGATGTTGTAGAGGTTGTCCAGCGTCATCGGGGCGAGGTCGAGCAGCTCGGCCACGTCACGGTTGTGGTCGACGAAGGTGCCGGTGGCGGTGTTGCCGTTGAGGACGATCTGTTTGATCTCCTCACGGTGGGCTTCGAGCACCTGACCGGCCTGGGTGATCACCTGATTGAGCTTCTTGCCGGTGGTGCCGGTGCCGAAGTTCTCGTCGGCCAGGATCTGGCTGAGTTGGCGCACCGCAGAACCGAATTCACGCAATGTGGCGTCGTTGTTGGCGGCCGCCTGGAACAGTGAGCTGAGATTGCGCACGATCGTGGTGAGCTGATCTCGGGTCACCGCACCCTTGTCGGCGCTGAGCCGCAGTGCCTCCGACAGTTCCCCGAGGGCATCCTTCATCGCCTGGCCGTTACCGTCGGCGATCGCGGCACTGGCATTGACGACTTCGGCGATCGGCCCGTTGCCCTTGCCGTCACCGCGCAGTGAGGCCGACAACTTGTCCAATACGTCGAGCACCCGGGCGAATTCGACCGGGGTCTTGGTGCGGTTGAGTCCGATGGTGTCGTGGTTCTGCAGCGTCGGCCCACCGCGATACGGCGGGGTGAGCTCGATCTGCCGGTCGGTCAGGATCGAGTTGGACACCGTGACCGCCTGCACGTCCTGGGGCACCTTGACGTCCTTGTCGACGGTGAAGTCGACCTCCACATAGCCGCCCTTGGGCGTGATCTTGGTGACCTTGCCGACCTGCATGCCGAGCACCGCCACCGTGTTGCCCTCGTAAAGCCCGGCCGCACTGTCGAACTGAGCCGTCACCGTGATGGTGTTGGTCAGGTCCCGCAGATACCACCAGCCGACGCCGAGGACCGCGACGGCGGCCAACGCAGCGACCGCCACCAGGGCCAGGAGCCTGTTCCGGCGACTCATTTGCAGTCCTTCAGGTACTGGATCATGTTGAACTGCTTGGCTCGCCCGCTGATCGCACACATCCACGAATCGATCAACAGACCGTTGGCGACGTTGAGGTCGGCCGCGTTGCCGGTGCCGGTGGCGTTGGCCAGCCCGCGCAGCGTCACCGGCGCGGTCTGCAACACACTGCGCAGCAGGTCGTCGTGCTGGCCCAACATGTCCGACAGCTCACGGATATTGGTCAGCAGCGCCTCGAGTTCGGGCCGATCGTCGATGACGATGCCGCTGAGGGTCTCGACGAGATTGGTCAGTGACGCCAGCATCGCCTGGAACGAGGCCCGGCGCATGACGAACTCGCCCACCAGGCCGTTGCCCTGGTTGACCAGGCTGCCGATGGTCGACTGCTGGCGACGCAGGGTGTTGCTGACCACCTCGGTGGTCTGCAACAGCGTGCCCAGTTGATCGCGCCGGCTGGCGATGATCTGGGCCAGGGTGTGGGTGTTCTGCAGGGCCCGCGGCACGATCTCGGGCAGCCCGTTGAGCTGGTGGCCCAGGATGCCCAGAGACTGGGCGAACTTGTCGGAGTCCACCTGCTCGTAAGTGGTGGTGACGTCGGCCAACGCCTCCTGCAGGTCGTAGGGCACCTCGGTGTGGGCCAAGTCGAAATTGCCGCCCGGCACGCCGCCGTCGCCGGCCGGCTCCAACGACAGATAACGCGAACCCAGGATCGTGGTGATCTTGATGACCGCTCGGGAGTCCTTGCCCAACGGAACATCGTTGCGCACCTTGAGTTTGGCCTCGACGTGATCACCGGCCAGCTTCATGCTGACCACCTCGCCCACCGGGATGCCGGCCACGGTGATCGGGTTGCCCGGTTTGAGCGCGGCGGCCTGCAGGAACTGCGCGGTGTACTTGCGGTAGCCGATATCGGCCACCTTGACGATCAACATCGCCCCGATCAACACACTGACCACCGCGATCGCGATGATCCCCAGCCAGGTCCGGCTGTACCCCTCCAGCGGTTTGCGCCGCTTCTTCTTTTGCTCAGCCATTGGCCATATTCCTGCATCTCGGGCTGTACGCCGCCTTGTTCCCGGGGGTGGCGGCGTCGACGATGATCGGTGTGACGTCGTTGAGGCCGGGGAAGAATCCCGTCGCGTTCAGGTCACACGCATACGAGTTCGCGTAGGAGCCTTCGTTGGTGATCCGGGCGAATCCCTTGAGCAACAAGGGCAGGTTGGCCCCGGTGAACGCCAACTGGGGTTCGATGCCCACCATGTGCTGGACGAAGCCGGGTTCACGCGTGACCAGTTGGTTCAGCGAGGGATAGACCTCGTCGGTGATGGTGGACAGTTGGCGGACCACCCGCGAGATGGAACCCATCGACTCCACCATCTCGGGCCGTCGAGCATCGAAAGTGCTGACCATTCCCCGGGTTTCGGTGATGACCTCATCGAGGCTGTCGTTGTGCTTGGCCAGGTTCTGGGCCACCGTGTTGAGATCGCTGATCACCTTGCCGAGTTCCTCGTCACGGCCGGCGAAGGAGTCGGTCAACTGCGCGGTCTGATCGACGAGCGCGGCGATCGAGGCCTGGTCGCCCTGCAGCGAGGCGATCACCCCCTGGGTGAGGTTGTCGGCGTCGCGCGGGTTGAGCACGCTGAACAACGGTTCGTATCCGTTGAGCAAGGTACCCACGTCGAACGACGGATCGGTGCGTTCGACGGGGATGACCGCGCCCGCCGGCAGCACGCCCGGATCACCGGTCTTGCCCAGGGAAAGCCCGAGATAGCGCTGACCCACGATGTTCTGGTAGGTGACCGAGGCGACCGTGGTGCCCAACAGCTGCTGGTCGTTCTGCACCACGAACGACACCTTGGCCTGAGCGCCGTCCAGCTCGATCTTCTCCACACGGCCGACGCGCACCCCGGCCATCCGGACGTCGTCACCCTCACGAAGGCCGAACACGTCGGTGAACATCGCGGCGTACGGCGTCGTCTCCCCCGCCACGTCGCGCCGCAACGTGACATACACCAGCCACGTCAGCGTCAGCGCCACCACCATGAACAGTGAAAGGCCGATCATTGCTCCGCGATACTTCATCGAGGCTCCCCGGACGAAACTGGTTGTGCCACTTGACCGTCTACGACCGACACCGTCGTGCCCCGCGCCACCGGGCCCAGCAGCAGCTGGGTGGCCGCCGTGGCGGGTTGGCCGGTCGCGATGCTCAGTGCCGCGCGTTCCTGGGTGCTACCCACCGGGCCCACGTTGCCGCCGAAGGAGGCGGGTGCAGCACTGCCGCCGAAGGCGGCCGGTGCGGCCTCGGCGGGCAGCAGTGGCCCCTCGGGTGCCGGCGGGCCACCCGGCGGCGCCGGAGACGAGCCGGGGATCGAGGCGGCGGGCGGCGAGTTCGGGGGCCGGGGTGCCACCGGAGCCAGCGGCGACTGATTCACCGGCGGGGGCGGCGTCGGCGCCAGCGCCGGATTGGCCGTACCGGGGACCGGCGGCGACGGCGTCATCCATGACGGCAGCGGCGGATTCGGGTCGGCCAGATTGGGATTCGGGTTCACCAGAGGCGGCCCCACCGCGACCAGGTTGCCGTTGGGCCCCACCACCGTGCCCGGCGGCGGCGCCAGATCGGCGGGCGGCTGGTAGTTCTGTGGCAACAAGACATCGGGCAGCGCCGGACGCGTCGGCACCAACGGCGCGGTGTAGCAACTGGGTCCCTTGAGCCCGCCGTACTGCGGACAGTCGGCCCGGGTGTAGGTGTAGCTCGGCGTGAACGACAGATTCACCCGCATGTTGCCGAAGTCGTGATCGGGCATCCACACGTTGTCGAAGAACTTGGTCGACAGCTGGTTGAGCTTGACGAAGGCCGGCACCCAGTTGTGGGAGGACTGCGCCAGTTCACCGATCACCGGCGTCATGTCGGTGGTGATGCCGACGAGCTGATCGGAGTGGTTGGCCAACGACGTGTAGCTCGTGTTCATGGTGTTGATGCCGCCGTTGATCAGGGTGGTGAGTTGTGAGCGTTGCTCGACGAGGGTCTGCATGGGCTGCACCGCCTTGTACAGCGCATCGACGAGATCGGGCGCCGTCTGCTGCAGACCGTGGGCGGCGTCGATGAGCGCCGAGACGGTCGTCGGGCCCGGTTCGGTGGCCACGATCGCATCGAGTTGGTCGAGCAGACGGTTCAATTGCGCACCGCTGTTGAGCAGTTCGGTGCGGCGGTTCTCGGTGGCGGCGTTGACCGCGGCCAGGATGCCCACCGTCTTGTCCTCACGACCGCGGCCGGTCGCGGCCAGGATGTCGCGCAGCTTGCTGATCGTGGTCTGGAACAACACCGTCGGCAGCTCGGTGTCCTCGGGGATCTGGGCGCCGGCCGCGATCGGTGCGCCGGGGCTCGACCCATTCGCAGGGCCGCCGGCGCCGCCCACATTTGCCGGCCCGCCGGCGCCGCCCACATTTGCCGGCCCGCCGGCGCCGCCCACATTTGCCGGCCCGCCGGCGCCCCTGTCGACCAACTGCACCGACGACACCGCGAACACGTTGCTGGGCACCACACGTGCGGTCACCGTGTTCGGAATCGACGACGCATATTCGGGTTTGAGGTTGATGTGGACGAAGTTGGGTTTGCCGTTGGCGGCCGGCACGACGTCGTCGACCATCCCGACGAGCACGCCGTGGTACTTGACGTCGGAGCGCTGTGGCAGACCGTCACCGACGTTGACCAGGGCGGCCACCACCGGAACCCGGGCGTCGAGCCGCCCGGTCGCCTTCACCAACAGGACCGTCGAAACCAGTGCGGCCACCACGAGAACGGCCACACCGCAGCCCAACAGCTGTCGGTCGGTCGGCCCACGGCCGTCGGTTTCCAGTGAGTTGCCCATCTAGCCGCCGAACCTCGCTCCGGAATCGACCGTCCACAACGCCATCGTGAGCAGCATGTTGACGATGATCACCACGGTGATGCTGGCCCGCATGGCGTGGCCGGCCGCCACCCCGACACCCACCGGGCCGCCCGAGGCGTAGAAGCCGTAATAGCACTGCACGGTGGAGGCGATCCAGACGAAGATGACCGTCTTCAACAGCGAGTAGAGGATGTCCTGGCCCGACAACATCAGGGTGAAGTAGTGCAGATAGGAACCGGTGGATCCGCCGCTGATCAGATACACCACGACCTGGGTGGTCAGATAGCTCACCGCCAGGCAGAGCACATACAGCGGGATCACCGCGACCACCGAGGCCATCAGCCGGGTGGTGACCAGGTACGGGATCGGGCGGATGGCGATGGAATCGAGCGCGTCGATCTCCTCGGCGATGCGCATCGAGCCGAGCTGCGCGGTGAACCGGCAGCCGGCCTGCGTCGCGAAGGCCAGTGACGCGGCGATCGGCGCGAGCTCGCGGGTGTTCACCAACGAGGAGATGATGCCGGTGGCCGGGCCGAGCCCGAGCAGATCCAGGAAGTTGTAGCCCTCGATGCCGACGAGGGCGCCCACGGTGATGCCGAGCACCACGGCCACGCCGGCGGTGCCACCGCCGACGACGAGCGAGCCGTTGCCCCAGGCGATGTCGGAGAGCAGCCGGACGAACTCACCGCGGTAGTGACGCAACGCGATCGGCACCGCCGTCACGGCGCGCACGAAGAACACCATCATGTGGCCCAGCCGGATCACCGGTGTGGACGCGCGTCGGTAGAGCCGCACCCACGGTGCGAGCAGCGGCGGCAGGAAGGTCGATGCGGTCATGTCACAGCCCGACCCGGGGGAACAGCATGATGTAGAGCTGGCTGATCGCGACGTTGACCACCATCAACAGCAGGATGGACTCGACCACCGCTGCATTCACCGAGTTGGCCACCCCGGTCGGCCCGCCTTTGGTGGACAGTCCTTTCTGACATGACACGACCGCCACGATGGCGCCGAAGATCACCGCCTTGATCAGGGCCACGATCATGTCGCCGGTGGTGGCGAACGAGGCGAAGGTCGCCACGAAGCTGCCGGGGGCCCCGTTCTGGAAGTACACGTTGAACAGGAAGCTGGCCAAGAAGCCGACGAAACACACCACGCCGGTGAGCGCGACGCCGATCATGATGGCGGCGGCAAAGCGGGGCACCACCAACCGCTGGATCACCGAGACGCCCATGACTTCCATGGCGTCGGTCTCCTCCCGCATGGTTCGCGACCCCAGATCGGCGGTGATGGCCGAGCCGACCGCGGCTGCCATGAGCACGGCCGCCGTCAGCGAGGCTGCCTGCCGGATGACGGCCAGCCCGCTGGCGGCGCCGGCCAGCGACGTGGCACCCACCTGCCCGGCCAACAACGCGAACTGAATCGAGAGGGTGACCCCGATCGGCAGGGCGACCAGCACCGTGGGAACCACGGCCGTACCTGCCATGAACGCGCCCTGGCGGATGAACTCCTGCCACTGGAAGCGGCCCGTCACCAGGTCGACGAACAAGGTCTGAAGGGTGCGCACCCCAAGAACGAACTGGTCCCCGACTGTGGTGAGTGATGCGAGCGGATGACGCCGGGCGTAGCCGGTGGCCCATTTCTCGATGGCGTCGACTCCCCGGTCCGGTTCGACCCCATCAGAGACGCTCTCGGGCGGCGCCGTCATCCTCTCTCATTAAGCAGCAGAACCACCAACAATCAATCCTCCCCAGGCCCGAGGTTCGACCGTTCTCGGCCGGATAACTCAGCAGTGGTTCGCACCGTAGCGTCGGGACTCGACGTGCGTCAACGTTTTGCCGAATTCTCATTCACTTAGTGAGCCCGGCTCAGCATCTTCCGGCAAACGAACCGCGATGGCGCGCTCGTGATCGCCGGGCCCTGGTGCCCGGTTGGCGACGTGTCATTTCGCAGATTACCTGTAAATACAGTGGATTCAGGCCGAATTACGCATCATGGGTGTCCCCACCGGCGCGACGGGCCCGAACGTGCGACAACCGACGATCGCCGACCCGACGACCGCGCGACGGAATTCGTAGCACGTATGCATATTAACTTTGCCGATGGTGCGCAAACCGTCAAAAAAGTGGTCAAAAGTTCGCCGACCGCCGGACCGGTCAGCCGCTGGACTCCGCTTCCCGGTTGGCCTGGACCACGACTGCCGCCAACAGACCCGGCATCGCCGCCTCGACAACATCGACGCGCAGCCGTTGATGGGTGTGGCCGTCGTTGGGGGTCCGCACGATCAGGCCGGCGTCACGCAGGATGTTGAAGTGGTGCGTGGCGGTTGATTTGTTGATGCCGTCGTAGAGCGCCGCACACCGGACCGGCTCCCCCGCGTTGTAGAGCCGGCGCACCATCTCCAGTCGGACCGGATCTTGCAGTGCACTCAACACCTGATGGATCGGTGCGACCGCGACGGTCCGCGTCGTCGGCGCCTCTGCCATGTGCCCTCCGCCACCCGAAAATAGGTTTGATGTTCATCAAACCCGGCGTAGGCTCGGCCGGGTTCGATAAACGTCAAACTTACCGGACGGGGAGCGATGACGGCTCAGATTTCGACCGATGGCGCGCTCGGGGCCGACCACAGCCAGCGGTGGGCCTATCCCCTACTGCTTGTCTTCAGCGGTGTGGCCCTGGGCGTCTCGGGCCTGCCCGCCCCGCTGTACGGGATCTACGAGACGGCATGGCATCTCACGCCGCTGGCCACCACCGTCGTGTTCGCGGTGTACGCACTTGCCGCCCTGGCCGCCGTCCTGGTCTCCGGCCGCGTCTCCGACGTGATCGGCCGCAAGCCGGTGCTGGTGGGCGCACTCATCGCGATGCTCGTCGGCCTCGGCGTGTTCCTGGTGGCCGACAACATGGCGCTGCTCCTGCTTGCCCGCACCATCCACGGTGCCGCCATCGGCTCGATCGTGGTCGTGACCGCCGCGGCCCTGCTGGACCTGCGCCCGCACCGCGGCGTGCGCTCCGGACAACTCAGCGGCGTGGCGTTCAACATCGGCATGACCGTGGCGATCATCGGATCCGCCGCGCTCGCGCAGTACGCGCCACATCCGTTGCGCACTCCCTACGCCGTGGTCGCGGTGGTCTGCGTGCTCGTCGGCGTCGGCGTCCTCGCCCTGCGCGAAACCCACACCGTCCGCTCCGCCGGCCCCATCCGGATCTCGAAACCCGCAGTGGCCAAAGAAATCCGGGCAGACTTCTGGTTCGCCGCTCTCGGCGCGATGGCTTCCTGGTCGGTGCTCGGCGTCCTGCTGTCGTTGTATCCGTCCCTGGCGGCCCGCCAGACGCACATCGAGAACCTGGTGTTCGGTGGCGGCGTCGTGGCCGTCACCGCGTTCTCCGCGGCAATGGCCCAGTTGGCCGCCACCCGCATCCCGGCCCACCGCTCGGCGATCATCGGCGACGTCGGCATGGCGGTGACGCTGGGCCTGACCGTCCCGGTGCTGGTCACCCACTCCTGGCCCTTGGTGTTCGCCGCGGCTGCGCTGCTCGGCGCGACGTTCGGGCTCGGATTCGGCGGATCGCTACGGCACCTGTCCCAGGTGGTCCCGGCCGGCCAGCGCGGCGAGACCATGTCCGCGTTCTACCTGTTGGCCTACACCGCGATGGCCGTGCCGACGCTGCTGGCCGGCTGGGCCGCCACCCGCTGGGACCTGGACACGGTCTTCCCCTGGTTCGCCGGCGCGGTCGCCACCGCGTGTCTGGCCGCCGCGCTCATCGGCACGCTGAGCCGGCGTCGCAGCGCCACCGGGTGACCCAGTTCGGCAACTAGGGCTCCCCCACCGCCCCTCGGCAATACGCTGATCGCCATGGCACCAGCGCAACGAGAACCCAACGTCGTCGTCCTCGGCGGAGGATCGTGGGGCACCACCGTGGCCTCCATCTGTGCCCGGCGTGGGCCGACCCTGCAGTGGGTGCGCTCGGAGGAGACCGCCAAGGACATCAACGACAACCACCGCAACTCCCGCTACCTGGGTGACGAAGTCGCGTTACCCGAAAGCCTGAAGGCCACCACCGATTTCAGCGAGGCGGCACACTGCGCCGACGTGATCGTGATGGGCGTGCCCTCGCACGGCTTCCGTGGGGTGCTCACCGAGCTGGCCCGCGAACTGCGCCCCTGGGTCCCGGTGGTCTCCCTCGTCAAAGGCCTGGAACAGGGCACGAACAAGCGGATGAGCGAGATCGTCGACGAGGTGCTGCCCGGCCACCCCGCCGGCATCCTGGCCGGGCCGAACATCGCCCGCGAAGTCGCCGAGGGTTACGCCGCCGCGGCAGTGCTGGCCATGCCCGACCAACACCTGGCAGCCAAACTCGCAGAGTTGTTCCGCACCAAGAGGTTTCGGACCTACACCACCGACGATGTGATCGGTGTGGAGATGGCCGGCGCGCTCAAGAACGTCTACGCCATCGCGGTCGGCATGGGCTACTCACTGGGCATTGGCGAGAACACCCGCGCGATGGTGATGGCGCGTGCGGTGCGCGAGATGGCGAAACTCGGTGAAGCCATGGGCGGACAGCGCGACACCTTCGCGGGTCTGGCCGGCATGGGCGACCTCATCGTCACCTGCACCAGCCAACGCAGCCGCAACCGGCACGTCGGCGAACAATTGGGCTCCGGGAAGAAGGTCGAGGAGATCATCGCCTCGATGAACCAGGTGGCCGAGGGCGTCAAGGCGGCCAGCGTGATCATGGAATTCGCCGACAACTACGGGTTGAACATGCCGATCGCCCGCGAGGTGGACGGTGTGATCAACCACGGATTCTCCGTCGAGGACGCCTACCAGGGGCTGATGATCGAGAAGCCCGGGCACGAGGTGCACGGGTCGGGGTTCTGAGCCTCAGCCGATCGTGAACGTGGGCTTGAAGTCCGATTCCTGCTCGCCGATGACGAAGCTGCCCGACGGGCTGAGCACGAAGCCCGACTGATTGCGCCCGTCGATGCACGACGTCGTGACACCGTCGGTGCCGCAGCTGATGGTCTGATAGCTGATCCGGGAGTTGGCCGGCAACGGCTTGGCGTCGCCGACGGCGGCGAACACCGGAGCCGGCGAACTGGCGAACCCGGGCACCCCGGGCCCACCGCTGACCAGGTTGGCGCCGTTGGGTGCGGCCGGGATCGGCCCGCTGCACCCATAACTGCCGCTGCGCTGCAGCACACAGGTGAGGCCGTCGGGAGCGCTGAACGCATACCAGTTGTTGTCCATCACGGCATATTCAGAAGTCTTGACGGGCGGGTAGGCGTTCACGTTGGGAACGACCGGCGGTGGTGGTGGATCCGCTTGGGCGATCCCGGGCCCGCTCATCACCGCTCCCGCGGCCACCAGGCCGATCAGCACTCTGCTCAGCACGCCGTCACCCTAACGTGCAGCAGTGGGGCGGTCCACCGCTGCGGGATTCGGCTACTTGCCCTGCCCGCAGGCCAGGTCGACGTAGACCGTGGTGTACCGGACGCGCTCCTCGGTGTTGCCGCGCGGCGCGGCCTTGAGCTCGGTGATGTCGCGGCCGGGACGGACCGCCTTGACGTTGCAGTCGCTGATCGAGCCGCTGCCGACGCGGGACAGGATGACGCGGTAGCCCTCGTCCTCCAACTGTTTGATCGTCTGCTGGGCCGAGCCGGTGCCGCCCGGTGCCGCGGCGGCCGGTGCGGCCATCGCGCCCAACGCCAGGCCGGCTCCGACAGTGGCGACGGCAACATTTTTCCAGATGTTCATCATTGAATTACCTGGCCTTTCCCTTACTGAGGTAGCCCCAGCCTAAGGAGCTGGCCAGCCCGGGTCCATCAACTCATATTGAACACATACGTATTTCCGCATACGGCCCGGCGGTCAAAGAATGTTCAGGCCTAATTCATATTTTTTGCGGGGACGCCGACGGTCTCCGGCGCGATCTCACCGGCGAGCGGAATCCGCACCGTAAACACGGTGCGACCAGGCCTTGAGGCGACTGCGACGGTCCCGTGATGCGCTTCGATGATGGAGGCGACGATCGCCAGCCCCAAGCCGGTGCTCCCCAATTCCCGGGACCGTGATTTATCGGCCCGGACAAATCTGCCGAACAAATTCGGCAACAATTCCGCATCAATTCCCGGACCGTCATCGGCGACGGTCAATATTGCGAAATCGTCGGCCTCGGTCAACGAAATCGTGACGGTCACACCGGGCGGTGTGTGCACGGCCGCATTGGTCAACAGATTGCTCAGCACCTGGTGCAACCGGGCCAGGTCTCCGCGCACCCACATCGGATCGTCCGGCAGTTCGGCCACCCAGTGATGTTCGGGCGCCCCGACCGCCACGTCGTTGACCGCGTCGACCGCAAGGTCACTGAGGTCGACGTCGTCGGTCTCCAGCTCCTGGCCCTCGCTCAACCGGGACAACAGCAACAGATCACTGACCAGACCCGTCATCCGGCGCGCCTCGGCCTCGATGCGGGCCAGTGCGTATTCGGTCGTCGGCGGAAGGTTCGCACTGTCCTGGCGGGTCAGCTCGGCGTAGCCCTGGATGGCCGCCAACGGGGTGCGCAGCTCATGGCTGGCATCGGTGAGGAACTGCCGGGTACGTCGATCGGACTCGGCCAACGCAGCCAACGCACTGTCGACGTTGACCAGCAGCCGGTTCAGCGTGTCCCCGACCAGGCCGACCTCGGTGTCCGGATCGGTGTCCCGGTCCCGGACACGCGTGGTGATGCGGTGGTCGCCCCCGTCCAACTGCAACGTCGCCACCTTCGCCGCCGTCGCCGCCACCCGGCTCAACGGCCGTAACGCGATGCGCACCACCGCGATGGTGCCCAGCGCGGTGACGATCAGTGCGAGGACGATCATCACCGCCACCGTCACCGACTTGCGGGCGATCACCAGGTTCGCGCTGTCCATCGACACCCCGGAGACGAGCACGTCACCGTTGCCCACCGCATGACTGGCCAGCCGGTAGGAACCCAGCACGGGCAGTTTCACCGTGCGGGAAGCCTCGTCGGTCCAGGCGTACTGGTCGAGCGCGCCGGTCACCGCGACGGGCGCCGGGTGCGACTCACCGTCGGAGAACACCGCCGAGCGGATCACCTCGCCGTCGTGCAAGACCGCGATCAGGTTGCCCGGCGCCTGCCCGACGAACGCGGTGAGGGCCTCGGCGTCGCCGATCAGATCGTGCCCGGCCTGCTTCTCGCGCAGCTTGTCATAGGAGTGGGTGAACGCCGCCAGCGACCGCGACACCTCGGTATCGCTCATCGTCGTCACATAGGTGTGCAGGCTGTAGACCGACAACGCCCCAACGGCGAACAGCACGACCGTGACGATCGCGCTGACTCCCAAGACCAATCGCCGGCGTAGTGATCGCGGCCCCCATCGTCTGGGCGGCATCAATGCATCATGACGCGGGCCGCAGCATATAGCCAACCCCGCGCACGGTGTGGATCATCGGCTCCCGGTCGGTGTCGACCTTCTTGCGCAGATACGAGATGTACAGGTCGACGATGCTGGACTTGCCGCCGAAGCCGTAGTTCCACACCCGGTCCAGGATCTCGGCGCGGCTCAGCGCGCGGCGCGGGTTACGCATCAGATAGCGCAGGAGCTCGAATTCGGTGACGGTCAGGTTGATCGGCTCGCCGCCGCGGGTGACCTCGCGGCTCGCGCCGTCGAGCACCATGTCCCCGACCTTGAGGGTCTCGTCGGCCGGCGGGGTGGTGTGGCTGGATCGACGCAGCAACCCGCGCAGCCGCGCCACCAACTCCTCCAAGCTGAAGGGCTTGGTCATGTAGTCGTCGGCGCCGGCGGTCAACCCGGACACCCGGTCGAGCACCGAATCCCTGGCGGTCAAGAACAGCGTGGGCGTGTAGCCGTCGGCCTCACGAACTCGCTGCAGGATCTGCAGCCCGTCGATATCCGGCAGCATGATGTCGAGCACCACCACGTCGGGTTCGATCTCGTCGAACTTCGCCACGGCGTCATGGCCGTTGTGGGCGACATCGACTTCCCAGCCCTCGTAGTGCAGGGCCATCTTGACCAGGTTGGTCAGCGCCGGCTCGTCATCGACCAGCAACACCCGGATCGGAGATCCGTCCGCACGGTGGATCTTCGGCAACTGTCCGAGGATGGCCTGCCGCGGCTGCTGGGCACGGGGAGAAACCGACATCGTCGTCATATTTCCATTGTGCGGAGCGCACAGAGCATTGTCACGGACTTCATATGGAGTTCTAAGAAGACGCCTTGCGGCGACCGTTCTATGACGCACGTCACGTTCAAGATCAAGCGTGATCCAGCCAGACTCTTTGAAATACAAACCTTTTCAGAACCGTTTCGGAACCAAAAGGTGAACATTCGGTGTCACGCCCGGACGGCGTTCGGCCATTCCGACTGGCCTACAGGCATATTCGCGCTGCGACACATACCTGAAACATTTGGGTTCTCTATGCATGGCACAGAATGCCTTGCACCTGTTCACAGCGATAAATACGCTCGCCCACAGCAATTGGATGTAGGCGAGCCACAACTGGACCATAAGTCGACTTGTGTCGTTGTGCGCTCCAACGCTTTTCGATGTTGTCCACCGACAACGTCGTCGAATATCTGTGCGCGGGCCCGCAGCGTGGCGTGCCCGCACATCACCAACTCCAGACGGAGGCGCGTCATGCAGCAAACGACCCAACTCGCAGAACGGGCCCGCACCGTTCTGCGCTACGACCTACCTGCCTCCCTGGTGGTGTTCCTGGTGGCGCTGCCGTTGTCGCTCGGCATCGCCGTGGCCTCCGGCGCCCCCGTGCTGGCCGGCATCATCGCCGCGATCGTCGGCGGCATCATCGCCGGCGCCCTGGGCGGCTCCCCCCTGCAGGTCAGCGGTCCGGCCGCCGGCCTGACCGTGGTGGTCGCCGGGTTGATCTCCGAGTTCGGCTGGGCGGTCACCTGCGCCATCACCGTGGGCGCAGGCGTGCTGCAGGTGCTGTTCGGCCTGAGCCGGGTGGCCCGTGCCGCGCTGGCCATCTCCCCGGTGGTGGTGCACGCAATGCTGGCCGGCATCGGCGTCACCATCGCGCTGCAGCAGGTGCACGTGTTGCTCGGCGGCAGCTCCAACAGCTCGGCCTGGGCCAACATCTCCGAACTGCCCGCCCAGCTGATCAGTGCGCACTGGCCGGCCGTGCTGCTGGGCCTGCTGGTGATCATCACCCTGGTGGGGTGGCGCTGGGTCCCGGCCCCGATCAACAAGGTGCCGGCCCCGCTCGTCGCGATCGTCGGCGTGACGGCCCTGTCGGTGCTGGCACCGTTCGACGTCAGCCGCATCGAGATCAACGAATCGCTGATCGATGCGCTGGCACTGCCCAGCCTGCCCGACGGCAAGTGGGCGGCGTTCGCCGGCGGCATCCTGACCATCGCGCTCATCGCCAGCGTGGAAAGCCTGCTGTCGGCGGTCTCCGTCGACCGTATGCACAACGGGCCGCGCACCAACTTCGACCGCGAGATGATCGGCCAGGGCACGGCCAACATGGTCTCCGGTGCGATCGGCGGCCTGCCGGTCACCGGCGTGATCGTGCGCAGCTCCACCAACGTGGCCGCCGGCGCCCGCACCCGCGCCTCGGCGATCATGCATGGTGTGTGGGTCCTGGCCTTCGCCGTACCTTTTGCCGGCCTGGCCCAGATGATCCCGACCGCCGCGCTGGCCGGCCTGCTCATCATGATCGGCCTGCGTCTGGTCAACCGTGCCCACATCGAAACGGCAAAGCTCACCGGCGATTTGGCCGTGTACCTGATCACGATCTTGAGCGTGGTGTTCCTCAACCTGCTCGAAGGTGTGGCGATCGGCCTGGTGCTGGCGATCGCGCTGACGGTGTGGCGAGTGGTGCGCACCAAGATTCACGCCGAGTCGGCCGGCCAGGAAAACTGGCGGGTCACCATCGAAGGCTCCTGCACCTTCCTGTCGCTGCCCAAGCTGACGAAGACCCTTGCCTCTGTGCCCGAAGACGCCGATGTCACGGTGGAACTGTCCGTCGACTTCATCGACCACGCCGCACATCAGGCCATCGAGGACTGGTGCCGCCAGCACCGTGCCGCGGGCAACAACGTCGACCTGCACGACCTGGGGGCCGTGGAAATGGACAGTGCCGTGCTGGGACCGCCGATCCGCAACTTCACCCCGTTCGACAAGCGTTCGGGTGTGGTGCCGTGGAGCTCCTGGCAGCCTGAGAAGGAGAAGACCCCGTCGGTGCTCCACGGGCTGGCCGCCTACCACCGCCGCACCGCGCCGGTCCTGCGCCCACACATGCAGGATCTGACGCACGCACAGAATCCGGAAACACTGTTCCTGACCTGTGCCGATTCGCGAGTGGTGCCCAACGTCATCACCAGCAGCGGGCCCGGCGACCTGTTCACCGTGCGCAACGTCGGCAACATTGTCCCGGCGGGGCAAGCCGACGCATCGATCGAGGCGGCCATCGCCTTCGCCGTCGACAAACTCGATGTCGACTCGATCGTGGTCTGCGGGCACTCCAGCTGCGGGGCGATGACCGCGCTGCTCGGCAAGACCGACCCGGGTGACGAGCACTTGAAATCCTGGCTGGCCCATGGCGATCCGTCGCTGGCGGCGTTCGACGGCGGACGTCATCCGGTCGCCGTGTCTGCCGCCGAGGCAGGCTTCGGCACCGTCGATCAGCTGTCCATGGTCAACGTCGCGGTGCAGGTGCAGACCCTGCAGTCACACCCGTTGGCCCGCCGCGTCAACGTGATCGGACTGTTCTACGACATCGCCAGCGCCGCGGTGCTGCGGGTGACGCCCACCCATGTCGAGGCCCTCGTCGACGCCGCATGAGTCGAGCCGTCGCCCGGCTTGCACCGCGAGCGTGCGTGTCTGGCAGCAGACACGCACGCTAATGATTCCTATCAGCGTTTTGTTGTTGGGTTCGTGGGACTTGCTGCGAGATGCTGGT
>NZ_MBEQ01000076.1 GCF_001954135.1 Mycobacterium sp. GA-1841
AGGTTGAGGTCTTCGGTGGGGGTGGCCAGGGCGGTGAACAGGGTGGCGCCGTGGGCCTCGGTGCTGTAGGTGTGCCCGGTGGGTGTGTTGAACACGATGGCGCCGTCGGGGGTTTGGCGGTCGTTCCAGCCGGGGCAGAAAGTTTTCACCAAATGATGTGTGCGGCAATAGAGTTTGGTGTTCGACGGGTGGGTGGGTCCGGTCGGATAGGGCACGGTGTGGTCGATATCGCAGTACTGTGCGGGCCGGTCGCAGCCGGGGAATCGGCAGGTCAGGTCCCGCCAGGTGATGAATTCCCGCAGCGCGGCCGAGGGGCGATACCCCGCCGCACCGGCAGGGGTCTTGGCGGTGGGCTCGCTGGTATCCGCGGCACCGTTGACCTCGCTGGTGTCGGAGGTGCCGGCGGCCTCACTGGTCTGGGAAGTGTCCGCGGTGCCGTTGGCCTCGCTGGTGTCGTCGTCGCGGGTTGGGGCGTCCCCGGGTACACGCACCGGTTTTCTGGTCGCATTCGCGGCGAGGTCACGCACACTTTGGGCGGGCAGGATGCCGTAGCCGGGCAGGTAGCCGGGGGTGGAACTGTCGCCGTCGAGGGTGGCCTGATCAGCCAGCACGTGCAACACCGCCGCATCGGCAGCAGCCCGCGTGCCTGCTGCCGGGCAGTCCTGCGATCGGCACAGACACGGCAGGTGATCTTGTAGCCGGGCCAACGCCCCGGCGGCATCCGCGCGCCGCTGATCCAGGGTGCGCGGATCGTCGGGGCATACGGTGGCCGCCAGGGCGTCGAGGCGTTGGTCGAGGGCGGCGGCGTCCCCGACGCGCAGATGTCCCCACACCATCGCCATACCGGGGATGGTGCCGGCTTCGACGGTGAAATGCCGGCCCTCATCGACCTGTGGGGGCACCCGTTCACCGTGGGGGTCCAGCCGCGCCACCCATTGATCGATGCGGTCACGCAGTTTGGGTTTGGACAACCGCATCCAGGACGCGGCGCGCGCGGCCAGGGCTTGGTCGACGGCAGCCCAGGCCGACGGGTCCACGGTGTCGGTGCGGTTGATGATTGCCAACACCATCCGCATGTCGATGTCCCCGGCAGCGAACAGGGCGGCGATGTGGGGGAGGCGGTCGCGCAGGACGCGGGCTTGGCGGATCTGTTCGCCGGCGCGGTGGCGGCTGATGTTCAACGCCGCTGAGATTTCGGCGGCAACCGCTTCGAACGGGTCGGTGCGCCAGTACACCGTTTCAGCCAGTTCCCGTTCCCGGCGGGTGTCCAGTTCACCGATGGCTGCCAGGCGGTGGGCGATCGCGCTCGATTCCGCTCGCGCGGCAGCACTCATCGCGTCGATGAGAGCGGCATCAGAATCACTGTCGAACACATGTTCGATTATGCCACTGCGGACTGACACGCGCAGGCATTTCTCAGGACATCGGTGACAGTCGGCCGCGGGCTCACGTCTGACAGCTCGGGCACCAGTACGTCACCCGTTCACCACTCCAGTCTGTCTGGATCAGGCTCCCGCACCGTCGGCAGGGTTCGCCGGCGCGGCCGTACACCCACAGTTGCCGTCCGTTGCGGGTGTCACCGGTCGTGGTGCGGTTCCAGCGGGACCGGTTGAGCCACAGCATGTCCCGGGCTCGCTGTACCACGCGCAACGAGTCGGTGAGGGAGCGGACGGGTGACGTCGGCAGCCGGCCGAACACGAAACACAGTTCGTTGCAGTACACATTGCCGACACCGGCCATCACCCGTTGATCGAGCAGCGCCTGCGCCAGCTGACGGTCCGGGTCGGCGGTGAGATTGGCAGCTGCGGTGCGGGGATCCCAATCCGGGCCGAGCAGGTCCGGCCCCAGGTGTTCCACCGCCGCCAGATCGCTGTCGCGGTCCAGCACTTCCAACACGCCCAGGTCTATGCCGGTGGCTCGGCTGTCCGCGGTCTCCAGCACTGCGCGGATACGGTGCGGTGTGACCCTGGACCAGCCGATCCGCCAGCTGCCCTCCATCTTCAGATGGGAATGGATGCTGGCCGGGCCCACCCGGACGAACAGGTGCTTGCCCCGGCTGAGAACCTCGTCGACGACGTGTCCGCTCAGGTCGACGGTGGCATACCGCGGTACTCGGATGTCGCAGCGCGTCAACGTCTTTCCGGCCAGGGCGTCGCGTAGCGCCGTGGCGGTGTGGAAGACGGTGTCACCTTCAGGCATGGCACCACGAACTTACCGAAGTCGCAGGCCGCGCGGGGTCCGGGAAAATCCGGCCCCGGTCAACGCGTCTTGCACGGCGGCGCGGTCGTCGTCGACACCGGGATCGAGCACGGCGACACCATTGATCCGTTCCACCAACAGTGACGGTATCCGTCGGACGCTCACCAGACCGGCCAGTGCTGCGGCGGCTGCTCGTTGTGTCTCGGTGTCAGAGGTGAAGCTGAGCAGGGTCCGGCCACCGCGTTCCAGGAACCACACCAACTGCCCGTCGACGAGCGCGACCAGGGCTCCGGCCTTGCGGCCCGGCCGGTGAGTGTCGTCGCCGCCGCGCTCGGGCCAAGCCAGCGCTGCCCCGTAGGGGTTGGCCGGGTCGGTCGCCGCGAGTACCACCGCGTGATATTCCGGCCGCTGGGGGTCGACTCCGTCGAGGTACGAACGCAACCGGTCGACCGTCGACGCGGCCGCGAACTGTGCCCCGCCGAGTGATTCGACGAAATAGCCGCGCTGGCAGCGGCCGGCGTCCTCGAATGCACTCAACACCTTGTACAACGTGGCGAACCCGCCGGGCACCCCCTCGGCGGCCGCCGCTCCCTTGGTCAGCACCCCGTGCCGGTTGAGCAGCAACTCCGCCTGGAAATGCGCTCGCACGGTCGAATCCGGTTCGGCCGCAGGCAAAGCCGACCACCGGCCGGACACCAGCGGATCAGCCGCGCGGCTCTGCGGCCGTGCGACGCTGTAGCGGCTGAGCCGCGGCGGGCGTTGACGCTGTCGGTGCGCGGGGGTGCCGGACCGGCGCGGCCCGGACAACATCGCCCGCACCGGCGCGAACGTGTCCCCGGTGACCCAGCCGGACCAGATCAATTCCCACAGCGCCGTTTTCAGCTCAGATTCGGCAACTCCATCGCTGAGTTGACGGAAGAAATACGCCCCGCCGTGCCCCAACGTCTCCATGATCGCCCGGTGGGTATCGGTGAACTCGATCTCGGCGGGGGCGCCCAGGGTAAGCGGCGCGGAGTCGGCCAGGTGGAACGCCACCCAACCGTCGCTGCCACCGATCTGGCCGGCGCCGGACCACATGACCTCGCCGGCGGCCAACAGTTCGTCGAGCATGGCCGGCTGATAGTCGCGGACGCGCTGGCCGAACACCAGTGACTCCACCGCCGACGCCGGGATGAGCGCCCCGGCCAATTGCTCGATCACCGCGGCCAGCCCGTCGATCCCGGAACTGTGAGACGAGCCGACATGCTGCCACGACGGCAGGAACCGCCCGAAGGCTGCGGTGCTGACCGGCTCGACCTGAGCGCGCAGCGCCGCCAGGGAGCGACGGCGCAGGATTCGCAGCACCTCGGCGTCGCACCATTGTTCTCCGACGAGATCGTCGGTGAACTCACCGCGCACCAGTCGGCCGTCAACAGCCATGCGGCCCAACACGTCCGCGGTCACGCGCAGCCCGAGCCCGAAACGCACGGCCACGTCGGTGGTGGTGAACGGGCCGTGGGTGCGGGCGTACCGGCCGATCAGATCCCCGAGCGGATCGTCGACAGACTCGGTGAATGCCGCGGGTACGCCGACCGGCACCGGCGCGCCGACCCCGTCGCGCAACAAGCCGATGTCTTCCACTGCTGCCCACCAGGTCTGCCCGGCATACGTCACCGGCAGTGCACGTTTCGCGGCATGCAGTCCGTCGAGCCACCCACCGATGGTGTCGGTGGTGGCTCGTTCGGCGATCTCGGCCTCGGTCAGCGGACCGAGCAGCCGCAGCAGGTCGGTCACTGCCTCGGCGTCGCGTGCCGCGCGGTCCTCGGTCAGGTGCTGCAGCTGTGCCGACGTCGAGGCGACCACCGCCGGGTCCAGCAGCTCGCGCAGCTCGACCCGGCCCAGCAGCTCCGAGAGCAGCACGGTGTCCAGTGCGAGGGCTGCGGCCCGCCGCTCGGCCAGCGGACTGTCACCCTCGTACATGAAGGCGCCGACGTATCCGAACAGCAGCGAGGCCGCGAACGGTGACGGGGTGGCGGTTTCCACCTCCACCACCCGCAGCCGGCGTTGGGCCACCCGGCGCATCAACTCGGTCAGGGCCGGGACGTCATAGACGTCCTGCAGGCATTCCCGCACCGTCTCCAAGATGATCGGGAAGTCGGGGTACTTGCGGGCGATGTCGAGGAGCTGCGCGGCGCGCTGTCGTTGGTGCCACAACGGTGAACGCTTGCCGGGATGCCGACGGGGCAGCAGCAGGGCCCGCGCCGCGCATTCGCGGAACCGCGACGCGAACAGTGCCGAACCGCCGACCTCTGCGGTGACAATGGGCTCGATCTCGTCGGCGTCGAACACGAACAGGTCGGCGCCAGGAGGGTTTTCGCCGGCCTGATGGACGACGTCGGGCAACCGCACGATGATGCCGTCGTCGGAGGCGGTGGGCTTTTCGTCGATGCCGTAGCGTTCCCGTAGTCGGCGGCCCACGGCCAAAGCCAGCGGCCCGTGCACGCGAAGGCCGTACGGAGAATGCAGGATCACCCGCCAGTCGCCGAGCTCGTCGCGGAAGCGTTCCACCACAAACGTGCTGTCGCTGGGGACGACGCCGGTGGCCTCCCGCTGATCGTGCAACAGCTGATAGAGGTTGTCGGTGGCGAAACCGGCGAAACCCATTGTCTGACAACGTGCATCGAACTCGGCGCGGCTGAGCGCGGCGAGTTCCCCGGTGAAGGCGCCGACCGCGGCGCCCAGCTCGGCGGGTCGGCCCACGCTGTCGCCACGCCAGAACGGCAGCCGGGCGGGCTGACCCGGGGCGGGGATCACCAGAACCCGGTCGTGGGTGATCTCGGTGATCCGCCAGCTGGTGGCGCCCAGGGAGATGACGTCGCCGGGGCGGGATTCGTAGACCATCTCCTCGTCGAGTTCGCCGACCCGGGAGGGCTTTTCGGAGTCGGTGGCCAGGTAGACGGTGAACAGACCGCGATCGGGAATGGCGCCGCCGGAGGTGACCGCCAGACGTTGGGCGCCCGGACGGCCGGTCAGTGTCCCGGTGTCGCGGTCGTACACCAGCCGGGGCCGCAGCTCCGCGAACTCGGTCGACGGGTACTTCCCGGACAACAGGTCCAGGGTGGCTTCGAAGGCGCTACGCGGCAGCGTGGCGAATGGCGCACTGCGGCGCACCGCGTCGAACCAGGCGTCGGCGTTGATCGGCTCCAGTGCCGCGACCGCCACGGTGTGCTGGGCCAGCACGTCGAGTGGATTGGCCGGCACGTGCATGGTCTCGATCTCGCCGGCGCGCATGCGCTGCACCGTCACCGCGCAGCCGATCAGGTCGGTCCGGTGCTTGGGAAACAACACGCCCTGGGAGATCTCGCCGACCTGATGTCCGGCACGCCCGATGCGTTGCAGCCCACTGGCCACCGACGGCGGGGACTCGACCTGGATCACCAGATCGACCGCGCCCATGTCGATGCCCAACTCCAGGCTGGAAGTCGCGACGACGGCGCGCAGCCGACCGCTCTTGAGATCGTCCTCGACCTGGGCGCGCTGCTCCTTGCTGACTGAGCCGTGATGTGCCCGGGCCAGCAGTGGGGGAGCGCCGTTGGCTTGACCGCTGGCCATGAGTTGGGCCGGGGCGCCGCCTCCGACCTGGGGATTGTGGTCCAGCGCGAGCTCGATCCCACACCGCTCGGCGTGGATCTCGTTGAGTCGGGAGGTCAGCCGTTCGGCCAGCCGGCGTGAGTTCGCGAACACGATCGAGGACTGGTGTGCCTCGATCAGGTCGACGATGTTTTCCTCGACATCGGGCCAAATGGATTGGTTGTCGGGCGCGGCCATGTCCGGCACCGGAACCTGGACCGACAGATCGAAGGTCTTGGCGGCCGGCGGCGCGACGATCGTGGTGGGGGCCTGCCCGGACAGGAACCGGGCGACTTCCTCGGGCGGGCGCACTGTCGCCGACAAGCCGATCCGTTGGGCCGGCTTGTCGAGCAACTGGTCGAGCCGCTCCAGCGACAGCGCCAGGTGGGCGCCGCGTTTGGTGGCGGCGACGGCATGCACCTCGTCGACGATCACGGTCCGCACGTTCGCCAACGTCTCGCGGGCGGCCGAGGTCAGCATCAGGAACAGTGATTCCGGCGTGGTGATCAGGATGTCGGGTGGCTTGGTCAGCATCGCGCGGCGTTGGCTGGGCGTGGTGTCCCCGGAACGGACGCCGACGCTGATCGAGGGGGCGGGCACCCCGTGGCGTTCGGCCACTCGGGTGATCCCGGTCAGCGGGGTGCGCAGATTGCGCTCGACGTCGACGGCCAGGGCTTTGAGCGGCGACACGTAGAGCACCGTCGTGCCCGGTCGGGGATCTGGCGGTAACTGGGCCAGCTCGTCGATCGCCCACAGGAATGCCGCCAGGGTCTTGCCCGACCCGGTGGGAGCGATGACCAGGGTGTTGTGCTTCTCGGCGATGGCCGACCACGCCTGGCCCTGGGCTGCCGTCGGCGCCGGGAAGGCAGCCGCGAACCACTCCCGGGTCAGCGCACTGAACCGGGCCAGCGGTTCGACCGGCGCGGTGCTCATCCAGCCATACTGCCGCGCGCCACCGACAAGTGGACGTCAGCGGTGTTCGGGTGCAGCCGCGCGGGCCAGTTCGGCGGGCAACCCCGCGACCCGTCCGAGGGCGTCGAGCAGGGCGTGTGCGCAGGTGTCGGCGACGAAACCGGCGTCGATCGACGGGTCGATGAGCCGTTGCCGGCACATCTCGAAGGTCAGGGCCAGCCAGCCGTAGACGGTGGCCCGCAGATCACGTTCGACCTTGGCGTCCAGCGGTTCGGACACGGCGTCGGCGATCCGGCTCATGATGCGGTCGGCCTGCCGGTCGTTGTCGATGTCGTCGGCGCCGCGCAGCACGGGATCGGTGCGTCCCAGACCCAGGTAGGCGGCCCAGGCGCCGTGCGGGTGTTCCTCGTCGTAGCGCAGATAGGCCAGCACGCCGGCGCGTAGTTGACCGAACAGGCTCTGTCCAGGGTCGGCAGGGGTGCTGGTGGCCTCGAACAACCGCTCCGCCTCAGCGCGCACGACGGCGGCGAAGAACGCACGCTTGTCGGGAAAGTAGTGGTACATCAGGGCTCGCGACACCCCGGCGCGTTCGGCGATCTCGTCGATGCGGACTTCGTCGTACGGCCGTTGCCCGAACACCTCGGCCCCCAGGGCCAACAGCTCGTTGCGTCTGTCGGCGGGGGAGAGCCGGCGTCTCGACTCGGCACCCACGTGGGCAGCGTAACCCGCACCGCTTCGAGCCTTACTTGACGCATGTACAACAAGGCCGGAATCCTGGAGCCATGACCGTCGTGGGGACCCTGCCACATCCACCGCGGCGGGTGCCGTTGCTCGGCGATGTGTTCAGTCTGCAGTCGGACTCGTCGATGCAGTCCGCGACCGGCCTGGCCGAGCTCGGGCCGATCTGCGAATTCACGTTCCTCGGGGCCCGCTACGTGGTGGTAGCCGGTGCCGATGCCGTTGCCGACCTCAACGACGAAAGCCGGTTCTGCAAACACGTCGGTCCCGACATCGAGGCACTGCGTATCGTCGGCGGTGACGGGTTGTTCACCGCCTACAACGACGAACCGAACTGGCTCAAAGCCCATCAACTGCTGATGCCGGCGTTCAGCCAAGCTGCGATGCGCCGCTACCACGCGACGATGTTCGATGTCGCCGGGGAGTTGACCGATCGGTGGGACCGGCAGGCCGACAGCGCGAACACCGTCGACGTCTCGGCCGACACCACCCGGGTCACCCTGGAGACCATCGGGCGCTGCGCGGCCGGCTATTCGTTCGGGTGCTTTCAGTCCGACGAAACCCACCCGTTCGTCACGCACATGGTGTCTGCGCTGCTGGGCGCCGACCGCCTCGGGGTGCTGCGGGAAACCTTCCTGCCCGCCCTCGTCTACCGGCGTTACGAGCGGCGGATCCGCCGCGACGCCCAGTACCTGCACGCCTTGGCCGACGACATCGTCTCCGAGCGCCGATCACGGCCGTCGGGTGATCACGACGACCTGTTGCAGATCATGTTGGAATCCGATCTCGACGCCGAGAACATCCGCTACCAGCTGATCAACTTCTTGATCGCCGGGCATGAAACCACCTCGGGCGCGTTGTCATTCGCGCTGTACTTCCTGTCCCGGCATCCAGAGGTGTTCACCCGCGCCCGTGCCGAGGTCGACGAGGTGTGGGGCGACGAACCGCGGCCGGGGTACGAAAAGATCGCGAGACTGCGGTATATCCGGCGGGTCCTCGACGAGTCGCTGCGACTGCAGCCGACCGTGCCGGCGTACTACCGCGCGGCCCGCGAGGACACCGTGCTCGCCGGAATCTTGCCGATGCGCAAGGGCGACTGGGCATTGGCGCTCACCTCGACGTTGCACCGCGACCCCCGGTGGGGGCCCGACCCCGAGGCGTTCGACCCGGACCGCTTCTGTCCCGACCAGATGCGGTCGCGCCCCGGCGGGCTGTACAAGCCGTTCGGCACCGGCGAAAGATCATGTATCGGAAGGCAGTTCGCGCTGCACGAGGCGGTACTGCTACTGGCCGTGCTGATCCGGCGATACGATCTGGTCGCCGATCCTGGCTACCGGTTGCAGGTTCAGGAGCGGCTGACGATGATGCCGACCGGCTTCCGGTTGGGCCTGCGCCGCCGCTGATTCTGCCGCGGCAGGCGTGAAAGCACCCGATTCGGGGTACGGTCCTCGTGGACAGACCGAATCGTTGACAGGTCCGCGTATGGAATGGTTCAACGCAGACGAATACTGGCTGGCCCGCCAGGTGTTGCAGCGGGGGACGGCCGCGATCTACTTGATCGCGTTCATCGCGGCTGCCCGCCAGTTCCGCGGCCTGCTCGGCACCCGCGGTCTGCTACCGATACCTCGACTCCTGGCCGCCAACTCGTTTCGGCAGGCGCCGAGCCTGTTCCATTTCCACTATTCGGACCGGTTCTTCGCCGCGGTGTGTGTGGTCGGAGCGTTGCTCTCGGCCGCCCTGCTCGCCGGGTTCGGAGACCTCGTGCCGTTGTGGGGCGCCATGCTGATCTGGCTGACGGTGTGGGCGCTGTACCTGTCGATCGTCAACGTCGGGCAGACGTGGTATTCGTTCGGTTGGGAATCGCTTCTGCTGGAGGCCGGGTTCCTGATGACGTTCTTGGGCAACGATGACGTCGCACCCCCACTGCTGGTGATATGGCTGGCCCGTTGGCTGTTGTTCCGCGTCGAGTTCGGCGCCGGCCTGATCAAACTGCGCGGGGATCCGTGCTGGCGCAACCTGACCTGTCTGTACTACCACCACGAGACCCAACCCATGCCCGGGCCGTTGAGTTGGTTCTTCCATCACCTGCCCAAGCCCCTGCACCGAATCGAGGTGGCCGGCAATCACTTTGCCCAACTCGTCGTGCCGTTCGCGCTGTTCGCCCCGCAGCCGGTGGCGACTGTGGCGGCCGCCATCGTGATCATCACGCAACTGTGGCTGGTGATCTCGGGCAACTTCGCCTGGCTGAACTGGATCACGATCGTCCTGGCGTTCAGTGCGGTGTCGGCGACACCGCACCAATTCGGCCCGACCCCAGCGTGGTTCGTCGTCGTGGTGATCGCGTTCGCTGTGGCGGTGGCGGGTCTGAGTATCCGGCCGGCGCGCAATCTCATCTCGAAGCGACAGCGAATGAACGCCTCCTACGACCGCTATCACCTGGTGAACTCCTATGGGGCGTTCGGCACGGTCGGACGCACCCGCGACGAGATCGTGTTGGAGGGTACGACGGATTCCGAGTTGAGCGACCACACGGTGTGGCAGGAATACGAGTTCAAGGGCAAACCCGGCGATGTCCGACGATGCCCGCGCCAGTTCGCCCCGTACCACCTGAGATTGGACTGGTTGATGTGGTTCGCGGCGATCTCACCGGCATACGCCCAAGGCTGGCTGCGGACATTGCTGGTCCGACTGCTGGAGAACGACCGCCACATCCTGAAACTCTTGCGCTACAACCCGTTCGTCGACCAGCCGCCCCGCTACGTGCGCGCGGTGCTGTACCGGTATGAGTTCAGTTCCTGGACCGAACTGCGTCGCGATCATGTCTGGTGGCGGCGCATCTCGCTCGGGGTCTATGTTCCGCCGCAGTCGTTGCCGTCGGCGGGGCGCTCATCGGCCGGCGCGCAGTGAGCGCTGGTAACGGCGCATCCCGGCGATCCACCGGTCGTAATCGGAGCCCTTGTGGCGGTACATGTCGAGGACCTGTGGGTGCGGGAGTACCAGGAACCGGTCGGATTGCACGGCTTCGACGGTGGCGGCGGCGACCTGTTGTGCGCTGATCACCTCGCCGGACCCCACGATCGACGCCGCGCCGGCCGCGACGTCAGGATCCGTGGCCCCGCGCACCGCGTCGAGCAGCGGGGTGTCCACTCCCAGCGGGCACACACAGCTGACCCCGATGCCGTCATCGCCGTACGTGATGGCGAGCCATTCGGCGAATCCGACCGCAGCGTGTTTGGTCACGGCATACCCGGCCGCCCCGATCTGGGACAGCAGACCGGCCGCGGAGGCGACCGACACGAAATAGCCACCGCCGCGTGACAGCCATTGCGGCACAAGCACTTGGGCCGCGCGGACATGGGCTCGCAGATTGACGTCGAGAATGGTGTCCCAATCTTCGTCGGTGGCCAGGCCGGGCGTCCCGATGACCCCGGCGTTGGCGACGTAGATGTCGACCGGGCCGAGCGGCGTGGAGCTCAGCGCTTCGATGTCGGCCGCGGCGCCGGCGTCGGCCCGGACGCCGAGCGCCTCGCCGCCGGCCGAACGAATCTGCGCGGCGGTCTGTTCGGCCGCCTCGCCGTCGAGATCGGCGGCCACCAGGCGGGCGCCGGCGGCGGCGAATGCTTCGGCCAGGGCACGCCCGATGCCGGATCCGGCGCCGGTGACGACGGCCAGCTTTCCGTTGAGGTCCATGCGCACTTCCTATCCGAAATGCACGCCCTGAGCCAGCGGCAACTCCGAGGAGTAGTTGACGGTGTTGGTGGCCCGGCGCATGTACGCCTTCCAGGCGTCCGAGCCGGACTCCCGTCCGCCGCCGGTATGTTTCTCCCCGCCGAACGCGCCGCCGATTTCGGCGCCCGAGGTCCCGATGTTGACATTGGCGATACCGCAGTCGGATCCGTCGGCGGCCAGGAACCGTTCGGACTCCCGGATGTCGGTGGTGAAGATCGACGACGAAAGCCCCTGCGGCACCGCGTTGTTGAGGGCGATCGCGTCGTCGAACTCGTCGTAGGTCAGTACGTAGAGGATCGGGGCGAAGGTCTCGGTGTGCACGACGGCAGTCTGCGCGGGCATCCGGACCACCGCGGGGGCGACGTAGAACGCACCCTCGTCACCCAAATCGTGGCGTTTCCCACCGAACACCTCGCCCCCATCGGCTTGGGCCTGCTCCAACGCTCCCACCATGTCGCGATAGGCGCGGGTGTGGATGAGTGGCCCGACCAGGGTGCCCTCGGCGCTCGGGTCACCGATCGGCAGACTGCGATACGCCGCAACGATCCGCGAGACCACCTCGTCGGCGATCGAAGAGTGCACGATCAACCGGCGCAGCGTCGTGCACCGCTGCCCGGCGGTACCCGCGGCCGAGAACACGATGGCGCGCACCGCGAGGTCCAGATCGGCCGACGGTGTCACGATCGCGGCGTTGTTGCCGCCCAATTCCAGTAGCACCTTGCCGAACCGGGCTGCGACGCGCGGGCCCACCTGCTGTCCCATTCGCACCGATCCCGTGGCGCTCACCAGTGCCACCCGGGGATCGTCGACGAGCCGCTCGCCGAGTTCATGGCCACCGAGGATCAGCCGGCAGACCGAGCCTGGCACACCCACTTCGGTAGCGGCGCGTTCGACCAGGGCCTGGCAGGCGATCGCGGTGAGCGGGGTCAGCTCGGAGGGCTTCCACACCACGGTGTCACCACAGACCAGGGCGATCGCGGTGTTCCACGACCACACCGCGACCGGGAAATTGAACGCGGTGATCACCCCGACCACGCCCAGTGGGTGCCAGGTCTCCATCAACCGGTGACCGGGCCGCTCGGAAGCGATGGTGCGGCCGTACAACTGCCGCGACAGGCCGACGGCGAACTGACAGATGTCGATCATCTCCTGCACCTCGCCGAGTGCCTCGGAGGTGATCTTGCCCGCCTCGACCGTCACGAGGGTCGCCAGCTCGGCCTTGTGCTCGACGAGCAACTCACCCAGGCGGGCCACCAATGCGCCGCGCACCGGCGCCGGCGTGGTGCGCCAGGTCGAGAATGCCTGTGCGGCAGCGTCTATCGCGGTGTCGACGTCGTCCACGCCGTGTTCGGCAACGGTGAACAGCACGTCTCCGCTGATCGGTGTGCTGGCGGGAAGGCCGTCGCCGGCGGCGGTCGGTTCACCCAGCTCTGCCCGCGCACCGACGGCATCGAGGGCGTGCCGTACCCGTTGCCGCAACTCCTCGGCAGTGGGGAGATCGGTCCGTTCGGTGGTGGTCATGGTGTGCCTTTCTGGGGCCTGGTCAGGCCCGGTGAGGGGTTACAGTGCGGGCCATGGGCGAAGCCGACGGACACGTGCTCGACGACACCGACCGGATTCTGGTCCGTGCGCTGGTCGCCGACGGCAGGGCCACACTGGCGCAGCTGGCGTCCGCGGCCGGGCTGTCGGTGTCGGCGGTCCAGGCCCGGGTGCGCCGGTTGGAGTCTCGGGGCGTGGTGACCGGATATGCGGCGCGGCTCGATCCCGAAGCGCTGGGCCACATGCTTTCGGCGTTCGTCGCCATCACCCCTCTCGATCCGTCCCAACCCGATGATGCCCCCGCCCGGCTGCAGCACATCCCCGAAATCGAATCGTGCCACTCGGTGGCGGGCGAGGAGAGCTACGTCCTGCTGGTCCGGGTGGCGTCGGCTCGGGCCCTGGAGGACCTGCTCCAGCGGATCAGGACCGCCGCTGACGTCCGGACGCGCAGCACCATCATTTTGCAGACATTTTACAGCGGACGGGATTACGTTCCGTAACGGTTACGGTCATATCAGGCAGACGCCGTAAAGATTCCGTTAGAATGCGGTCATGACTGCAGTGCTGACATCCCCGGCGCAGATGAGTCCGGATCGGGTGCACGCGGTACTGGCGCGCAGCATCCTGACCGACGGCTTCGACTTCGTCCTGGATCTCGACCGCTCCCGAGGGTCCTATCTGGTGGATGCGCGCAGCGGTGAACGTTTCCTGGACATGTTCACGTTCTTCGCCTCGTCGGCGCTCGGGATGAACCATTCCGCGCTGGCCGACGACGAAAGCTTCCGTGCCGAGCTCGCCCAGGCCGCGGTCAACAAGCCCAGCAACTCCGACATCTACAGCGTGCCGCTGGCGAGGTTCGTCGACACCTTCCGGCGCGTGCTCGGCGACCCGCAGCTGCCGCACCTGTTCTTCGTCGACGGCGGAGCCCTGGCCGTCGAAAACGCGCTCAAGGTGGCCTTCGACTGGAAGAGCCGGCGTAACGAGGCCGGCGGGATCGACCCTGCGCTGGGTACCAAGGTGCTGCACCTGCGCGGCGCCTTCCACGGCCGTAGCGGATACACCCTTTCGCTGACCAACACCGATCCGAACAAGGTGGCGCGCTTCCCGAAGTTCGAGTGGCCGCGCCTCGACACCCCGTATGTTCGGGCCGGCGTGGACATCGCTGCCCTCGAAGCTGATTCGCTGCGCGCAGCGCGGGCGGTGTTCCAGGAGAATCCGCACGACATCGCGTGCTTCATCGCCGAACCGATCCAGGGTGAGGGCGGTGACCGGCACCTGAGGCCCCAGTTCTTCGCCGCGATGCGCCAGCTGTGTGACGAGTTCGACGCCCTGATGATCTTCGACGAGGTGCAGACGGGGTGCGGCATCACCGGAACCGCCTGGGCCTACCAACAATTGGGTGTCACACCCGATGTCGTTGCCTTCGGGAAAAAGACGCAGGTGTGTGGGGTGATGGCGGGTGGCCGCACGGACGAGGTCGCCGACAACGTTTTCACCGTGAGCTCGCGGATCAACTCCACGTGGGGCGGCAACCTGGTCGACATGGTGCGTTCACGGCGCATTCTGGAGGTGATCGAGTCCGAGGATCTGTTCGGCAATGCGGCGGCGACGGGCGCGTACCTGCTCGGTCAGTTGCGGCGTTTGGCAGACGATTTCGCCGGCACGGTACTCGACCCGCGCGGGAGAGGACTGATGTGTGCGTTCAGCCTGCCCTCGACCGCTGTGCGTGACGAGTTGGTGCGCCGGTTGTGGGACCACCGGGTCGTCATGCTGCCGAGCGGCACCGATTCGGTGCGTTTCCGGCCGGCACTGACGGTGACGCCCGAGGAGATCGACGCCTGCCTCGATGCGGTCCGGGATGCGCTCAGCTCTCCTCTGGAAGGCTAGGTGCGGCAGAGGTAGCCCGCCGCAGGATCGATCTCAGGCGGGGCAGCTCTGCCCCGGATACCAACTCGCAGCCGTGCAATTCGGCGAGTTTGCGTGCGGCCGGCGTGAAGTCGTTGTTCGTCACCACCATCGTCCTGGCGCAATCCTGCATCGGCGCACCCGCGACAACCTCCTGGACCGCTCCCGCGCCCACCGGGCGCGCCAACCGTTTACATTGCACGGCAACCCGGTTGGGGCGATGCCCGACGATCAGGTCCACGCCCCAGTCACCGGTGAGCGGCGTCATGATCACCGGCAGCCCGCAGCTTCGCGCCACGCGGGCCACGTGGTCCTCGAACTGCAGCCCGGTCATCTCGGTGCCCGCCCGTTCCCGCGCGGTGGGGGTGCCGGCCCCCGCGAGGGCGCCTCGCAGAAACCCCGGAGCGCAGGCCAGCCCCAGCAGAACCGCCCCGCCGGACGCCAGGCTCCACCCGGTCTCGACCCCGGCCAGATGGCACGCCACCGTGGCCGCCGCACCGGCCGCGATGTAGAGCCTGATCCGAAGCCGCCTCACAGGTCCGAATGCTAGAGACCCGCCCTGACAATTCGCCCCACCCACCTCCAGCTAAGCGCGCTACTCTCGACCCGTGACCAGTGAACCGGCCGCGGGGAACATCGAGTCGCCGATCGAGCATGCACTCGCCGGTGGCGATCCGCAGCGCGTCGGATGGTTCCGGTTCTACTTTGCCGACGAGCGCTGGGAATGGTCGCCGCAAGTCGAGCGGATGCACGGGTACGAACCCGGGACCGCGCATCCGACCACCGACCTGGTGCTTTCGCACAAGCACCCCGAGGACTACGGACAGGTGGCCGCGACGCTGGACGAGATCCGGCGTACCTCGGGTGCATTCAGCACGCGGCACCGCATCGTGGACACCGCCGGCGATGTCCATCATGTCGTCGTGGTCGGGGATCAGTTGTTCGACGAGACCGGCGCGATCATCGGCACCCACGGCTTCTACGTCGACGTCTCGCCATCGGTGGCCCAGGCGCACGAACAGGCCGTCACCGAGGTGGTCGCCGAGATCGCCGAGGCTCGCAGCGCCATCGAGCAGGCCAAGGGCATGTTGATGCTGCTCTACCGGATCAACGCCGACGCGGCGTTCGAGCTGCTGAAGTGGCGTTCACAGGAAACCAACACCAAGTTGCGGCTGTTGGCCGAGCAGCTCGCCAGAGACTTCCTCGACCTCGACTACACCGAGGTCTTTCCCAATCGCGTGGTGTTCGACCGGCTGCTGCTGACCAGCCACCTACGCGTCGACGAGGTTTAGACCGCCCTCTTCCTGGGAAAACCCCCCTCGCTGATCCGAACCGATGCGGGGAGTTGTGCAATGGCGAGACGAACGGCAAGAGGAACGGCAACAGGAACGGTTCGATGACCGCGCCGACGTTGTCCGCGCTCGCGCTCATCTGCAGCCTCAAGCGCAGCCCGGCCGAGTCCAGCAGCTCGCTGATCGCTGATCAGGTCTGTGAACACCTGAAGGTGCTCGGCGTGGGAACCGAATCGCTGCGATGCGCCGATTACACGATCGAACCAGGCGTCGAGACCGATATGGGCGGCGCTGACCAGTGGCCGGAAATCCGCGAGAAGGTGCTCGCCGCGGACATCCTGCTGTTGGCGACACCCGTGTGGCTGGGACATCCGTCGAGCATCGCCCAGCGGGTCCTGGAACGGCTCGATGCCGAACTGTCCAACACCGACGACGCGGGGCGCCCGGTGCTGGCCGGCAAAGTCGCCCTGGTGGCGGTGGTGGGAAACGAAGACGGCGCGCACAAGACGGTCGCCGATCTGTTTCAGGGACTCAACGACGTCGGCTACAGCATCCCCGCACAGGGCTGCACGTACTGGAACGGTGAGGCGATGCATGGCACCGACTACAAGGATCTCGACGAGGTACCCACCGCCGTCGCCGATGCCACCGGCGCTGCCGCGCGCAATGCGGCGCACTTGGCCCGGCTGCTCAAGACCGGGCAATACCCGCGTTACGAATGAGAGGGAGTGAATGATGAAAGGCCCCGACGATCCTGTTGACCACACCAGGACCACTCGGCCTCACGCCGGGGAGACGATGAAGGACAACCGCAACATGCCGGCGCTGGCGATGATCGGTGTCGGCGTGGTGCTGTTCGTGGCCTGCTTGTTTGCCTTCGCCACCGGCAACAGTGGGGTAGCAGTGGTGCTGGCCGTGCTGGCCGCCATCGGCATCCTGGGCGGCGGGTTGTGGCTGGCCATTGCCCACCAGCGGGTCCGGCGCATCGAAAAGCAGTGGTACGCAGAGCATCCGGACGTCATAAAGCAGACGCCGAACAGTTGATCGCAACAGCGAGATGGCCCAGCCCCCGGGGGCTGGGCCATCTCCTCATCTCGGTACGAGCGATGCGACCTTACGGGCGCTGGCTGGCCTGCTCGCGCTTCTCTGCTGCCTTGGCGCCGGCGCGGGCAGAGTCGGCTTCGGCCTCCTTCTTGGCGGCGTCCTGCTGGGCATCGGCCTTGTCCTGCTGAGCTTTACCCTCTCGGACGAGATCTTCTCGGCCGGTGACGGTGCCCACAGCCTCCTTGGCCTTGCCCTTGACGTCTTCGACGGTGCCCTTGATGGCTTCTTCAGGTCCTGAGTTCTTCTCGGTCATGCTTACCTTTCCGCTACTGGAGTGGATTGGTCATCCCACGCGGCTTCTCCACGCAACCGGTGGATTCCCGGATACCTCGTCGCTAAACCTGGCGGTTTGCGCTTCCCCGGTACGGGTATTGAACAGGAGTTACTCCGGGAAGGGAGCAAGGATGGCCGCTGAGACCATTGCCGTTGGCGCCGAGGAGGTTTACCAGCCGCAGCATGACTCGTGGCTGCTGATCGAGGCGCTTGAACGTAGCGATGCGGTGGCGGGCCGCCGGCTGGTGGATCTGTGTGCCGGCAGCGGCGTCGTGGCCATTGCGGTCGCCGAGCTCGGCGCCGTCCCGGTTACCGCGCTCGATGTGTCGCCCAGTGCGACGCGCAGCACCCAGGCCAACGCGCTGGCGGCGCAGGTCGATGTCGAGGCGCGGCTCGGCTCGTGGACTCAGGCGTTCGAACAGGAACCGTTCGACGTCGTGGTGTGCAATCCGCCATACGTTCCGGTCGGTCCGGACACCGACGCCGCCTCGATCCCCTCAGCCGGGCCCATGGCCTCGTGGAACGGCGGCCTGGACGGCCGGCTGGTCCTGGATCCGTTGTGTCGCTCGGCGGCCGCCCTGCTGGCCGACGGCGGCTCGCTGTTCTTGGTGCAGTCCGAGTTTTCCGATGTCGAAGAGTCGCTCACCCTGTTGCATGACGGTGGTCTGGACGCCGACGTCTGTGCCACCCAGCGCATTCCCTTCGGCCCGGTGTTGCACTCCCAGGCCCGATGGCTGCGGGAGACCGGGCGGTTGACGCATGCCAGGGGCGAGGAACAACTGGTCGTGATCCGAGCAGACAAGAGATGACCGACCGGCGGTAAGGGGTCAGGCAAGCGCTCGGCATAGTGAGATGCGGTGGGCCGACCAGCATTTCATCAAGTGGTCGGCCAGCCGGTCCTCCAGGGCATTGAAGGCACGGATGCCGAACACCACGTCGGCCTCCAACTCGGGCTCGCGTCGAACCAGGTCGCCGACCACGTCGTGGCGCACCACCTGCTCGTGGACGGCGTCGGCTTCGACGTGTTCGCGGTAGAAGCGCACGCACTCTTCCGGGGCCTCCATGCGCTGCAATGCGGTCATCAACCGCTGCGAGCCGGGTGACGAGGTGATCTCGGTAGCGGCGAAATGGCCGGCGGCCGCGCCGCGCAGGCGACGGTGCAGGCCGAACATCGACATCAGGTTCACCACGGCGAGGGACTCGGCCGGAACCACTCCCAGGTAGCCCAGATAACTGCAGTCCAGTCCCGCGGCGGTCAACAGGTCGCTGAACAGTCGTTGGTGCAGACGTGCGCCCGAACCGGCCCCGTATTCGTCGAACTCGACGGCGACGAAGGAGGCCTTCGCCTGACCCCTCAGACGCGGGATCAGCCAGGCGTGGGGGTCGCCTTCTTTGAGGTGATACAGCGACCGGTGCACGAAGTATTCGCGCATCTGCTCCCAGCTACCTTCGTCGCGCAGGTAGTACGACGGGCCGGTGCCACCTGCCGGTTCCACCGACAGCCGGGCCATTTCCTGCTCGGCGGTGTCTTCGGGATCGATCGGGCCGACCTCACGGCGGACGGCGGCCAGGAAGATCCGTTCGAACTGCGACCGCAGGTGCAGGAGGCCCGCGTTCCACTCCCAGGCCGGGTCGACCTCGGCGAAGCCCCGGTAGTGCAGCTCATAGCAGATGTACAGGGCCAGCTGCACGTCCAGGCCAAGCGGGTCGGAGTCGCGTAGTGGGACCCAGACCGGTTCCAGGTGGTTGTGGGGCGCACGGTCGCCGAGTCGTTCGATCACCGCCGCGGAGACGGGCCCCTGCGCATCGGGAAGAGTAGCCATTTCGCCGCAGTTATTCCCGTTCGAGACGTTTGTAAACTCCTCTGTCGCAGCAGGTTACTGCGGATCGCCGGGTGGGTAATCACTGTCCGTTGGATGCGAGGTGAGCCATGACAACGCAACGCAGGCTCGACGGCATGTTCGGGCGTATCTCCGAGATCATCGAAGCCCAGTGTCGGCGCGCGCTTGGCGAGCAAGCCGTCGCCGAACTGGTATGGCAGTGGCTGGATGACGACGAGCGGGTCACTGCGCCCGCAGCGCCGCGGGATGACGGCGGTATCCCACACGCAGCGTGACGCCGTCTGATCCGATCCGCGCCACGTCCTGCCATGCGGCAAGGAACGTGCCGCGGTGCCGCCACGAAGCGATGCCGGCGATGAGTGCCGGGGCGTTGATGCCGGTGCGTTCATAGCCCAGGTAGGACGAGCCGGTTCGCGGGCTCACCACCAGTCCGACGATCTCAGGGCAGGGCAGATGATCGTCGGAGGTGTCCTCGATCCGCAGCCGTACGTCGATCACCGTGCCGACCCGATGGTGGCCGGCGTCCACCACCCGCAGACCCAAGAGGTTACTCAGCTGCATGACGCCCTCCGGGGATGCGAGAGACGATGTGATCGCGCAGCCAACGTTCCACCCAGTCGGTGTCGGACGGCAGTTCGACCGGAGTCAACCGTATTGTCACCCCGATGGAAGCCACCTGTTGCCAGGGGATTTCGTGTAACAGCGCCCGCGGCGGGGCGCCACCGAGAATACGGGTCATCATCACTTGACCCGACAGCACGGAGGTCACGCGCGGTGGCGGGGCCCCTGGTTCGATGTCGGCGTCGATTTCCACGCCGTCGAGTTCGAGGTCGTCGACGATGCCGGCGGGATCACCGTCATGGTCGAGCAATTGGTGGCCCAGCAGATGTAGGCGTGCGTCCACCGTGGTCATTGTCCGGCTCCCGTCACGATCATCAGCGGTATGGCGGCCAGCGAAGCCGCCACAATGATCACCAGATACACCGATCCGAACACGTTGAGCAGCCTTCCGTTTGTCTTGTCGCCCATGTAATCCGGGTCGTTGGCCACGATCAGGATCGGCAGGTAGGTGAGCGGTAGTGCGATGGCCGAGAACACCACCGAGTACTCGGTCACCATGACCGGGTCGACGCCCGTGAACAGGACGGCGGCGCCCACGACGATGCTCACGAACATCACCACGTGGAAGCGTGCGGCCTCGGCGGGACGGCGGAACTTTCCCCATGTCCACCCGAAGAACTGCGCCAGGGTGTAACCACTGGAGAGCGTGGTCTCAAGGGCCGCACCGAATGTGGCCGCGACGATGCCGACGATGGCGAATGCCAGCGCGAGTTTGCCGCCGGCCTCCACGACCGGCATCACCACCTGTGACAGCGAGGTGACCTCGATCCGCTCGGGCAGCAGCACCAGCGTGGCGCCGGCCGCGATCGCCACCGACAGGATGCCGCCGAGCGGGAACCCGACCAGGACGTTGATCCGTGACTTCCCGAGATCCTTGACTTTCCAATGCTCCTCGACGGCGCCGGAGGAAAAGAAGAACACCTCGTAGGGCGTCATCGCGGCGCCGAACAGCGCGATCGCGTAGTACCAGTAGGTCGCCGAGGATTCGGATTCCGGGATCACCGGTTGGACCGCCTGATGAGCCAGCTCGCCCCACTGAGGTTGCAACGCGAAGACCGCGACCGCGAAGACGATCAGGCACAGCCCCGCGATGCCGGCCGTGTTCTCCATGACCGAGAACTTGACCCGCCAGATCACCAGCCATACCGCCACGGCCGCCACCGGGATCCACATCATCCGCCCCACATCGGAGGCCAACTGCAGCGCCAGCGCCACACCACCGATCTCGGCGGTCAGCGTCATCAGGTTGATCAGGAACGACGCCGCCAGGTTCGCCGCGGCGGTGCGCGGACCGAGTCGCTCCCGGATGATCTCGAAGGTGGCGCGGCCGCTGACCGCCGCCACCCGGCCGGCCATCTGGGCAAACAGACAGATGCCCACGACACCGACCACGATCACCCAGACCAGCGCCAAGCCGAACCGGGAACCGACCACCGCGTTCATCACCAGGTCGCCGATGTCGAGGAACCCGCCGATCGCGGTCAGGATTCCCAACGCCACTGCGAAGAATTTCTTCATCAGCGGTACCCGGCTTCCAGGGCCTGCGCCGAGTCCAGCAGTTCGGCGCGCAGAGCACTCAGTTCGGGCTCGGCGGCGACCCCGCGAACCCGAGCCGATGCAGTGTTCAGCTGCGCGATCATCGTCGTCATGGCGTCGGTGAGGTATTTCTGCCGTTCGAGGTCCACGGGATCCTCGGCCCGCAGATCGGCGATGCCCTGATACGCCTTGGCGATCTCTTCGCGCGCCGCCGATATCTGGACACTGGCCAGTTGAGGGCTGGACCGGTCACGCATTCGCAGGTCGAGCGCATAGGCGCCGCTGCGGGCGGCGGCCGTGGTCTCCTCCATCGCCTGGGCGAGTTGCCCCGGCATGCCGTCGCGGTTGGCCGGGCAACACGTCAGCAGCAGCCCCAGCCCGACGAGGAGGAGGGCGACGAGGGCGATCGCCTGAACGTGCCGTCGTCTGTGTGCCGGGTCTTCCTGGGTGTCGTCCTCGGTGTCTGCCTTACCGGTCACGGTCGAACTCGTCGAGTCCGGAGTCGTCGGTGACCGCTTCGCGTTGCTCCTGCCAGTCCTGATCAGTCACTTCCAGGGGAGGGCTGTCCCGATCCGTGACCGATACTTCACGATCCGGAACCGGTTCGCCGTATTCGCGTCGCTGTTCGAGCGCGTCGGCTACCGGCACTTCATCGGGTACGTCGTCGCGGGGCATGACGCGGGAATACCACACAGCTATCTCGATCAAACTCTTCGAGTGTTTAAGTGACTACTGCTCGGGTACTTCCGCCGCATGAGCCAAGAACCACCGCGATCGGTACTCGCGTGGCATGTGCACGGTTCCTGGATGGAGTCCTTTGTCGCCGGTCCGCACCGCTACCTGATCCCCGTCAACGACGCCGGGGACGCTGACGGACGCGGTCTTTGCGGGCGCAATTGGCCAGCGGCCCAAGAGGTTCCGGTGGCCGAGTTGCGGGACAGTGACGTCGATCTGGTCGTTCTGCAGCGGCCTGAGGAGATCGCGCTCACCGAGCAGTGGCTCGGGCGGCGGCCGGGTATCGACGTTCCCGCCATTTATGTGGAACACAATGCGCCCCGGCCGTACGCCGCCGACAGCACTCATCCGTTGTCGGATCGCAGCGACATCCTTCTGGTCCACGTCACCGACTTCAACCGCCTGATGTGGGACAACGGGGCGGCGCCGACGCAGGTCATCCAGCACGGGGTGGCCGATCCGGGCCATCTCTACACCGGTGACGTGGCCTCGGCGGCCACCATGATCAACGAGCCGCTGCGGCGGTGGCGCACGGTGGGTGCGGATCTGCTGTCCGAACTCAGCCGGGACGTACCGATCGATGTGTGGGGCATCGACACCCTCGAACTCAACGACCACGAGCATCGGGGCAGCGTGCGCGGTAAGGGCGATGTGCCCCATGCCCGCCTGATGCATCAGATCGCGCGCCGGCGGGTCTACCTGCACACGGCACGGTGGACATCGCTGGGGTTGTCGCTGATCGAGGCGATGCTGCTGGGTATGCCGATCGTGGCGGTCGGATCCACCGCTGCGCCGCTGGTGGTAGGGGCCGATGCCGGCGTGGTGAGCGCGGACGTCAAGACGCTGGCGTACGCGTTGCAGGGATTCGTCACCGACTTGCCTGCCGCCACAGTCGCCGGCAAAGCCGCCAGGGAATTCGCACTCGCTCATTTCGGCCTGCAGCGGTTCGTGCGGGATTGGGACCGAGTGATCGCCGATCGGTGCGCGTGAGATTCGAGGAGGAGTGAATGAAGATCGCAATGGTTTCCGAGCACGCCAGCCCGTTGGCGGCACTTGGCGGCGTGGACGCGGGCGGCCAGAACGTGCATGTGGCCGCGCTGTCTGCCGCCTTGACCCGGCGGGGTCATCGGGTCACCGTTTACACGCGCCGAGACGATCCTGACTTACCTCCGCGGGTCAAGACTCCCGATGGTTACACCGTGGTACACGTGCCGGCCGGCCCGGCCGAGCGCATCCCCAAAGATGAACTCTTGCACTACATGGGCGAGTTCGCCCGATTCCTCGACGCCAGCTGGACAGAGGACCGTCCCGACGTCGTGCATGCCCACTTCTGGATGTCGGGTGTGGCCAGTCAGCTGGCGGCCCGACATCTCAATCTGCCCGCGGTGCAAACCTTCCATGCCCTGGGCGTGGTCAAGCGCCGGCACCAGGGAGCCGATGACACCAGTCCCCCCGAGCGCCTCAAATTGGAAGCGATGGTGGCCCGCGGGGCCACCTGGGTGGCGGCGACGTGCACCGACGAGGTCTTCGAGTTGATGAGGCTGGGGCGGTCGCGGTCGCGGACCTCGGTGGTGCCGTGTGGGGTCGATCTGGATCTGTTCACCCCCGACGGGCCGCACCTGCGTCGCCGCGCGCCGCACCGCATCGTGAGCGTCGGCAGATTTGTTCCGCGCAAAGGCTTTGACCTGGCAATCCGCGCACTGGCCACCGTGCCGGAGACGGAATTGGTGATCGTGGGCGGTCCACCACGGGCCGAACTCGCTCGTGACCCCGAGGCCGGCCGGTTGCTTCAGCTGGCGGAGCAGGTCGGCGTGGCGGGCCGGGTCAAGTTGTGTGGCTCGGTCGACCGCGCGGAAATGCCCGCGGTGTTGCGCTCGGCGGACATCGTGGCGTGCACGCCATGGTACGAGCCGTTCGGCATCGTGCCGCTGGAGGCGATGGCCTGTGGCGTCCCCGTCGTCGCATCGGCGGTAGGCGGAATGTTGGACACCGTGGTCGACGACGTCACCGGGCGACTGGTGCCGCCGAAACGGCCGGACCTGCTGGCCGATGCGTTGAACTCGTTGTTGCGCGACGACTTCCGTCGGCAGGGCCTCGGCGCCGCCGGACGTGATCGGGCCCGGTCACGCTACTCCTGGGACCGGATCGCCGCGGACACCCTGCGGGTCTACGACCGGCTGGAGCCGTCGGCGTACCTGCCGCCCGCCGCCACCGTATCGTCGTCGGGCTGACGGAGTCAGTGATGACCGTCCTCCAGAATCGCCAACGCCTGCTCGAGGGTGGATGGCAGGCGCCGACGGTGGGTCAGTACCGCCGGCAGCCGCACGGCGGCTTCGATGGCGGCCCGGGCATGCTCGGTGTCGCGGGTCGCCGCCGTCAGCAGTTGCAACGACGCGCGGGCACAGTGCGGCAGCGGTCGCCGCAGCCAGGTGGTCAGGACCGCGTTGCGGACGCTGCGGGCATCCTGGGCGGCGGTCGGCGGCCGGTGCACCGAAGGATGGTGGATCGCGGTGAGTTCGGCGCAATAGCAGAGGTCCCACCCGGAGGCGGCCAGATCCAGCGCCAACAGCGTTTCCTCGCCCCGGAAATGCAGGATCGGGCTGAATCCACCCGCGGTCTCGAACGCGGACTTGCGCACCATGGCCGAGCAGGCCAGAAAGCCGAGAATGGACGGACCCGGCAAGTCGGCGCGATGTCCCAACGGGCTGTTGGCCAGCTGCGCCACCATGGGGTCGTCGCGTCGCTGCGGCCACACCTCGGTGCGTGCGGCCAGCACCGCGATCTGTGGAAACTGATCGAAGATCTGCGCACCGAGCGCCGGGGCGGTGGGCTCCCACCACGAATCATCGTCGCAGAACGCGACATACGGGGTACGGCAGGCGGCCACACCGACATTGCGGGCCACCGCGCCGAGGTTGGTCCCGAGTTCGAGCAGCGTGACCCGGTCTGCCGACCGCGCGGCGACGGCGCGCATCGCGGGTACCGAGTGATCGTCGGAGTCGTTGTCCACCACGATGACCGGGCACGCGGTGGTCTCGAGCAGTCGGTCGACCACGGTGGTCAGCTCGTCGGCGCGATTGCGGCTGGCGATCACGAACGACATCTTGGCCTGGAGGTCGGTGGGTTCCGGAGCAGTCATAACCGGGCGAACTACCCGTTACGGCGAGAGGAAAACGCGCATGCGTGAACTCAAACGGGCTCTGGTCACCGGTGGTACCGGCTTCGTGGGCGGCCACCTGTGCCGGCGGCTGCTCGACGACGACGTCGAAGTGCTCGCCGTCGACGACTTGTCCACCAGCGCACCGGGCGCCGAAGACCTGCTGGCCGAGGAGACCGGATACCGATTCGTCCGCCACGACATCACCAGCCCACTGACCGACATGCCCTACGTCGACACCGTGTTCCACCTGGCCTCCCCGGCGTCCCCGGTCGACTACCAGCGGATGCCGGTGCAGACCATGCGCACCGGTGCGTTGGGGACCGCCAACGCCCTGGATATCGCCGACCGGTGCGGCGCCCGGTTCGTGCTCGCCTCCACCAGCGAGGTGTACGGAGATCCGCTGGAACATCCACAGCGCGAAACCTATTGGGGCAACGTCAATCCGGTCGGCCCGCGCAGCATGTACGACGAATCCAAGCGGTTCGCCGAGGCGTTGACCTTCGCCTACCGCGGTGAGCGGTCGACCGATACCGCGGTGGCCAGGCTGTTCAACACCTATGGCCCGCGGATGCGTGGGGACGACGGCAGGATCGTGCCCACGTTCTGCCGTCAGGCGTTGGCGGGTGAACCGCTCACCGTGCACGGCACCGGCCGGCAGACCCGCTCGCTGTGTCATGTCGACGACACCGTCGAGGCGATGATGGCACTGGCCCGAAGCGACTGCGCCGGGCCAATCAACATCGGCAATCCGCGGGAGCTGTCGGTGCTGGAGATCGCCGAGATCATCAAGTCCCTGGCCCACAGCGATTCACCGATCGAGTTCGTGGCCGCGGCCGTCGACGATCCGCAACGGCGTTGCCCTGACATCACCGAAGCGCACCGGAAGCTGGGCTGGCAGCCACGTATCGACTGTCAGGACGGGCTCGCGACAACACTGGAATGGTTTGCCCGGCAAGGGCTTTAGGAGGATACGTGCGGATACTCGGAGTCAACGCGGTTTTCCACGATCCGGCCGCCGCGCTCGTGGTCGACGGACAGGTGGTCGCCGCCGCCGAAGAAGAACGGTTCACCCGGCGCAAGCACGGCAAGGAAGCCGTGGCCTTTTCGACCTGGGAGTTGCCGGTGCAGTCGGCGCGCTGGTGCCTACAGCAGGCCGGCCTGTCACCGTCGGACATCGATGCGGTCGGATACTCCTACGACCCGCGGTTGATGGGCGAGGGTGATTCCGACACCGCCGGCCTGGATCGCGACTGGGAGTACCTCCGCACGCTCTATGCCGAACGGGCGCCGCGGTTTCTGGAATCGGCGATGCCGGGCCTGGATTCATCGGTGGTGCAGTTCGTGCGCCACCACGTCGCGCACGCCGCGTCCAGTGCGCTGGCCTCACCGCATCCGGATTGTGCGGTACTCGTCGTCGACGGTCGCGGAGAGCGCACCTCGATGCTGGCCGGTGAATACACCGACCACAAGCTCGATGTGCTGGCCAGCCAGTCACTCCCGCATTCGCTGGGCCTGCTGTACGAGGACCTGACCCAACATCTGGGCTTCAAACGTTCCAGCGACGAGTACAAGGTGATGGCGATGGCGTCCTACGGGAAACCGCGGTTCGCCGACCAGTTCCGCGAACTGGTCCACGCCACCGGTGACGGCGGTTTCCGGACCGAGGCGGTGGACTGGTCGGCATTCGGCAGCGGGTGGGACGACCGGGTGGATCTGGCGTGCAGCGTGCAACAGGTGCTCGAGGAGGTGTTGCTCGAACTGGTGGGCTGGTTGCGCGCCCGCACCGAACACGAGAATCTCTGCCTGGCCGGGGGAGTGGCACTCAACTGTGTGGCAAACTCCAGGCTGCACCGCAGTGGGATCTTCCGCAACATCTGGGTGCAGCCGGCCGCCGGTGACTCCGGCACCGCGCTCGGTGCGGCGCTGGCGCTGGCCGCCGAGGCGGGCGAGCCACTCACTCCGATGCCGTCGGCGGCGCTGGGCCGCGGTTGGACCGACGAGGAGATCGGTGCGGTGCTGACCGAGGCCGCCGTCCCGCATGACCGGCCCGACGACCTGGCTGCCGTCGTCGGGGACGCGCTCGCCGACGACCAGGTGATCGGCTGGTTCCAGGGCCGTTCAGAGTTCGGCCCCCGGGCCCTGGGCCGGCGGTCCCTGCTGGCCGACCCGCGCAGCAAGAAGAACCTGGACCGGCTCAACGCCGTGAAAGGTCGCGAGCAGTTCCGGCCGGTGGCACCGATGGTGCTGGCCGACCGGGCCGCCGAAATCTTCTCCGGCGGGCCGATTCCCAGCCCGTACATGCTGTTCGTGCACGACGTGGACCCCGACTGGCAGTCCCGGATCCCGGCGGTCACCCATGTCGACGGCACCGCCCGCATCCAGACGATCGACCCGGCCGATGAATTGATGTACGCCACGATCGACCGGTTCGCCCATCGCACCGGGGTGCCGGTGGTGGTCAACACCAGCTTCAACACCGCGGGCCGTCCGATGGTCGACAGTCCACGCGACGCACTGGAGTGCTTCGGCAGCGCACCGATCGATCTGCTGGCGATCGGACCGTACGTGGTGCGGAGGCCCAGATGAGCTACACCATCGTGATTCCCAGCATCGGCCGGCCGTCCCTGCAGCGGTTGCTGACCGCGCTGGAGCGCTCCGAGGGTCCGGCGCCCGACGCCGTCGTCGTGGTGGACGACCGGGCCCGGCCCGACCCACCGTTGCTGATCGTGGCCCGCCTTCCGGTGACGGTGTTGCACAGCGGCGGACGGGGACCGGCCGCGGCGCGCAATGTCGGCTGGCGGCATGCGAGATCGCGATGGGTCTGTTTTCTCGACGACGACGTGCTGCCTCATCCCGGATGGACGGCCGCACTGGCCGAGGACCTGCGCGCCGCCGAGGAGTGCGGTGCTGCCGGTTCCCAGGCGGTCATCGATGTGCCGGTCCGGCCCGGCCGGCGCAGCACCGATGACGAGCGGCGCACCCAGCGCCTGGCCGACGCCCGGTGGATCACCGCAGACATGGCCTACCAGCGTTCGGCACTGGTGCAGGTCGGTGGGTTCGACGAACGATTTCCCCGCGCCTACCGGGAAGATTCGGACCTGGGACTGCGGATCACCATGGCCGGCCATCACATCGTGTCGGGAGCGCGGCGTACCCGACATCCGGTCGCATCGGCGACGTTCACGAGCAGCGTGCGCGCACAACGGGGCAACCGTGACGATGCGCTGCTGCGGCGCAAGTTCGGCCGCGGGTGGCGACCGGCGATCGGCGAAGGCCGGGGCCGCCTGCCGGCTCATCTGCTGACCACCGCGGCCGGGGTGGTGGCACTGCTGTCGTCGGTGCTGCGCCATCGTGCCGTCTCGAGGTGGGCGTTTGCCGCATGGTCGGGGATGACCGTGGAGTTCGCCGTGCGCCGCTTCCTGGCCGGGCGGCATACGGTCGGCGAAGCCGTGCGCATGCTCGTCACGAGTGTGGTGATCCCGCCGGTGGCGGTGGCTCATCGGCTCGTCGGCGAGTGGAAATTCCGTGCCGCCCATCGTGATCCACCGCTGGCCGTGTTGTTGGACCGCGACGACACGATCATCGAGGACGGCCCCTACCTCAGTGATCCCGCCGGTGTCCGACCGGTGACCGGGGCGGCCGTTGCGCTCGATCGGCTTCGGGAACGGGGCCTGTTGCTTGCTGTGGTGACGAACCAGTCGGGTGTTGCCAAGGGTTTGATCAGCACGGGACAACTCGACGCGGTGAACGCGCGGGTGGACGAGTTGTTGGGGCCGTTCGACTCGTGGCAGGTCTGCCTGCACGATGCCGGGGACGGCTGCGCGTGTCGCAAACCCGAACCCGGCATGGTCCGGGCGGCCGCCGAGGAACTCGGGGTCGACCCGTCGCGTTGCGTGCTGATCGGCGACACCGGTGGCGATGTGCAGGCCGCGTTGTCGGCCGCAGCCGATGCGGTGCTGGTCCCCACCGAACGGACGCTGCCGCAGGAGATCACCCACGCCCACCGTCGCGCCCGGGTGGCGCCGACGCTGCAGGCCGCGGTGGCACTGGTGCTCAAGGACGCGCGATGAGGAGGCGAGGATGACCCGGGCGTTGGTGGCCAGGCTGGACAGTGCCGGTGACGTGCTGATCACCGGCCCAGCGGTGCGTGCCGTCGCCGCCGCGCACGACTCGGTCACCTTCCTGGCCGGACCGCGCGGCCGGGCCGCCGCCGAGTTGCTGCCCGGGGTGGACGACGTCATCGAATGGCAGGCGCCCTGGGTGGATTTCGATTCGCCCGAACTGACCTCGGATCACGTCGCCGCGTTGCTCAAGCAGCTCCGTGACCTGGCGCCGGATCGGGTTTTCGTCTTCACCTCGTTCCATCAGTCCCCGCTGCCGCTGGCGCTGCTGTGCCGGATGGCCGAGATCAATTGGGTCGGCGCGATCTGCGAGGACTATCCCGGCACCCTGCTCGACCTTCGCCATCACGTCGAGCCCGGTGTCCCCGAGCCCGAGCGGGCCCTGTCGCTGGTTCGCGCCGCCGGTATCGAACCACCCGCCGGCGACGCCGGCTTGCTGCGAGTCGAAATACCCCAGGCGCTACCGGCGGAGCTGACCGAAAAGATCGGCACCGCACCGTATGTGGTGTTTCACCCGGGTGCGGCGGTACCGGCCCGGCAACCGAGCCCGGACCGCAGTGCCCAGATGGTCCGGGCCCTGGCCACCGCGGGCCACCGCGTCGTGGTGTCCGGTGGCGAAGCCGAACGGGAGCTCACCGCAGAGGTAGCCGGCGATGTCGCGGTCGACCTCGGTGGGGCGACCACCCTGGCCACGTTGGCCGGTGTCTATGCCGGCGCGGCCGTCGTTGTCGCACCCAATACCGGCCCAGCGCATCTGGCTGCCGCCGTGGGAGTTCCCGTGGTGTCGTTGTTCGCACCGGTGGTGCCCGCGACACAGTGGCGCCCGTACACGCGTCAGGTCGTGCTGCTCGGAGATCAAACTGCGCCGTGCCGCGGCACCCGGGCCCGCACCTGCCCGGTTCCCGGCCATCCCTGTCTGGACGGGATCAGCGATGCCGCACTGGTGGCGGCGGTGGAACGACTCGGCGCAACGAGTGGGAGGTAGAAACGATGATTGCAGAACACATCGCGGCGTTGGCCCAGGCGGTCGAACGTGTCGACGCCGAGGCCCCCAGGTTGACCGGCTGGGGACGCCACCTTGCCGAGGTGCTCACCGGTGACGGTCGGTTGTTGGCCTGCGGCAACGGAGGGAGCGCCGCCGAGGCGCAACATCTGACCGCCGAACTGGTGGGCCGCTTCCGTGACGAACGAATGCCGTTGTCGGCCATCTCCTTACACGCCGATACCTCGGCACTCACCGCGGTGGCCAACGATTACGGGATTGACGAGATGTTCGCCCGCGGCGTGCGGGCGCACGGCCGCAGCGGCGATGTGCTGGTGGCGTTGTCCACGAGCGGGACGAGCCCCAACGTTCTGGCCGCGGTCAAGGCCGCTCACGAATCGGGGTTGACCTCGTGGGCGCTGACCGGTCCGGCGCCCAATCCCTTGGCGGCGATGTGCGATGACGCCGTGTGCGTGGAGGCACCGAGCACCGCCACCGTCCAGGAGATCCATCTGCTGCTGGTCCACTCGTTGTGCATCGCCCTCGACGACGCGCTGCGGCAGAACGGCAGCATGCCGGCACACCCGGGAGGCGCCGATGACTAGGCCGCTGGTGATCGTCGGCGACAGCATGCTCGACGTGGACATCGAAGGCAACGCCACCCGGCTGAGCCCCGAAGCGCCGGTGCCGGTCGTCGACGCCGACCGGGTCTGGCAGCGGCCCGGTGGGGCCGGTCTGGCGGCAGTGCTGGCCGCGCGGGTGGAATCCGACGTGGTGTTGGTGACGGCCGTCGCCGACGACAACGACGGTCGACGACTCACCGAACTGCTCGCCGGTGCCGGGGTCACCGTGGTGGCCCTGCCGATGGCCGGTGCCACGGTGTGCAAGACCAGGATTCGTGCGTCGGGGCAGTCGATGCTGCGTCTCGACCACGGGGACGGGATCGCCGGAGGGCAGGAGCTCCCGGCGCCGGTGGCCGCCGTGCTCGGCGAGGCCCGTGCGGTCTGTGTGGCCGATTACGGCCACGGTGTGAGTGCCCATCCAGGCCTGCGTCGTGAGCTCGAACGCACCGCTGCGCGGGTCCCGCTGGTGTGGGATCCGCACCCGCGCGGGGCGGCTCCGGTTCCCGGGTGTTGGCTGGTCACCCCGAACCAAGCTGAAGCTCAATCTGTTTCGGCCGAGCACCTCCGCCGCCAATGGGGTGCCCGGGGAGTCAGCGTGACGCTCGGTGAGCGGGGCGCGACGGTGTCCACCGACGACGGTCGGGTGACCAACATTTCGGTGCCCAGTTCGAACGTCGCGGGTTCGGCACGTTCGGACACCTGTGGTGCCGGTGACAGATTCGCGGTGGCGGCCACGCTGGCTCTGGCCGACGGCCGGTCGATCGTCGACGCGGTCGGCGAGGCTGTCGACGCGGCAAGCCGGTTCGTCGCCACCGGCGGCGCAGTGGGCGTTTCGAGACCGGGCCGGATCGGCGCCATCGGCGGCGTATCCGCCGAATTCACCGCCATTCTCGCTGACGTCACCGAGGTGCGGGAGCGGTTGCGCCGGCGCGGCGGCAGGCTCGTCGCCACCGGCGGATGCTTCGACCTGCTGCACACCGGGCACGTACGGCTGCTGCACCAGGCCCGCCAGTTGGGGGACGCCCTGGTGGTGTTGCTCAACTCCGACGCTTCGGTGCGCGCTCTGAAAGGGCCCAGCCGGCCGGTGATGTCGCAGGCCGACCGCGCGCGGGTGTTGTGCGCACTGGCCTGCGTCGACGCCGTGGTGATCTTCGACGAGTCCTCGCCCGAACAGCAACTGGAACAACTGCGTCCGGATGTGTGGGTCAAGGGCGGCGACTACACAGAGGCGGATCTGCCGGAGGCATCGGTGGTGCGAAATCACGGCGGGGAAGTGGTTTTACTGCCGACGGTTGCCGGTTACTCATCGTCAAAGCTGATCGCCGCGATGCGGTCGTGACCGAAGGGGTCTTTCGTGAAACTGGGCAATATCATCATCACCGGCGGCGCCTCGGGTCTCGGTGCCGCGACGGTGGAAGCCGTTGTGCGCCATGGTGGCAAACCATTGGTCATCGATCGGAACGCGCCCGCCGGGGACGTGGACTTCGAGCGCGCCGACTTGGCGGACACCGAGGCGGTGGACGCCGCGGTGCGGGCCTTGGCCGAGCGAGCCGGTGGTGTCGTCGACGGGGTGTTCACCGCGGCGGGTATCGATTCGTGCGGGAAGCTCACCGATGTCCCGGCCAAGGACTGGGAGCGGGTGGTGCACGTCAACCTGTTCGGCACCGTCTCGGTGATCCGCTCGGCGCTGCCGTTTCTGAAAGCCAGTGGCGGACGGATCGTGACGGTCGCCTCGACGCTCGGCATCAAGGCGGTCAGCGATGCAACGGCATACTGTGCCTCCAAGTTCGCGGTGGTGGGCTTCACCCGCGCCCTGGCTGCCGAACTGGCCGGCGAGGTCGGAGTGACCACCTTGATTCCCGGCGGAATGTACACCCCGTTCTTCGATGGACGCGACGACCAGTACAAACCCCCGGCCGATGCCTTGCTCAACGAGCCGGCCAATGTGGCCGAGACCGTGGTGTTCGCCCTGTCTCAGCCCGCCGGATGCGAGGTGCGGGAACTCGTGGTGTGCGCCTCCACGGAGTCATCGTGGCCATGACCGTCGCGCCCGATGTTGCCACGCAACGTGATTCGGACGCCGACGAGATCTTCGTACTGCGCGCATTGGGTCTCGGGGACCTGATGACGGGCATCCCGGCGCTTCGTGGTCTGCGACGCACGTATCCGTCCGAGCGGATCGTGCTGGCCGCGCCGGAGCGGTTCCGTGACCTGGCGATGTTGTCCGGCGCCGTCACCGACATCGACCCCACCCCGGGGCTGGGTCACCTTCATCCCCGCCGGGCGCCGGCCATGGCGGTGAACCTGCACGGCAGCGGCCCCGAGAGCATCGCCGATCTGCTCGCCCTGCAACCGAAGACGGTGTTGAGTCATCGCCATTCCGGCTTTCCGGAACTGGCCGGGCCGCCCTGGCGCGCCGATCTGCACGAGGTCGACCGCTGGTGTCATCTGATGGAGTGGCACGGCATCAACTGTGATCCACAGGATCTGGCGATCGACCGGCCTGCGGGGTACCCCGACCGATCGGGTGTGGTGGTGATCCACCCCGGTGCGGCATTCGGGTCCCGCCGATGGCCCGCGGAGCGGTACGCGGCGGTGGCAGCCGCGGTACGTGAGGCCGGACACGAAGTCGTGGTGACCGGCGATGCCAACGAGACGGACCTGGCCTCCAGCGTCGTCGAGCAGGCCGGCCTTCCCGAATCCGCCATGTTGGCAGGCAGTCTCGATATTCTCGAGCTGGTCGCGCTGATCAGCGACAGCCGATTGTTGATTTGCGGGGACACCGGGGTGGGTCATGTTGCGACCGCGACCGGAACCCCGTCGGTGCTGTTGTTCGGTCCCACCCCGCCGAGCCGGTGGGGGCCGCGCGGCGAGGGACCGCACGTGGCGTTGTGGGCCGGGGACTGCGGAGATCCGCACGGCGCCGAACCGCACCGCGGGTTGTTGTTGATCACCGTGCCGCGCGTGCTCGACGCGGTGCATCAGGTGCTGGGGGAGTCGACATGAAGGTCGGCGTCGTGGGTGCCGGCTACGTCGGCCTGACCACCGCGGTGTGTCTGGCCGAGCGGGAGCACGACACGGTGTGTGTCGACATCGACAGCGACCGGGTGGGTCGGTTGGCCAACGGGATCACACCGCTCGACGAACCCGGGATGGCGGAGCTGCTGGAGTCCGGGCTGCGTTCCGGCACACTGAGATTCAGCGGGGACTGTGGTGTCTTGGCGGACCGGGACGTGGTGTTCGTCTGCGTGCCCACGCCGAGCGGACAGGACGGTTCGGCCGACCTGACCGCTGTGGACGCCGTCGTCGAGGACCTGGTCGGAGTGTTGCGTCCGGGGTCGGTGCTGGCGATGAAGTCGACGGTGCCGGTCGGCACCACCCGGCGGGTGACCGAGCGGCTGGGCGGCCGGCAGGTTCGTGCGGTCTCCAATCCGGAGTTCCTGCGCGAAAGTCATGCGGTCTACGACTTCCGCCATCCGGACCGGATCCTGATCGGAGCCGACGACGACGACGCGGCCGAGACCGTCGAGCGACTCTACGGGACCGTGGGCGGCGCGATGCTGCGGATGAGCCCGGAGAGCGCGGAGTTGGCCAAGTATGCCAGCAACGCCTTTCTGGCCGTGAAGATTTCGTACGCCAACTCACTGGCGCGCCTGTGTTCCCAGGTCGGGGCCGATATCGACGATGTCACCCGCTGCATGGGCGCCGATGTCCGGATCGGCCCGCACTTCCTGGCCCCCGGCCCCGGCTGGGGTGGCTCCTGCCTGCCGAAGGACACCGCCGAGCTGCTGCACACGGCCCGCAGCCATGGCGTCGAGCTCGGCGAGGTGTCCTCGGCGTGTACGACCAACGCCGCGCAGGCCGAACGGATCCGGCACACCCTGCGACAGACGATGTCGGTCCCGCTGTCCGAGGCGCGGATCGCCGTCCTCGGTCTCACCTTCAAAGCGGGGACCTGCGATCTGCGGGATTCCCCAGCCTTGGCGGTCGGCGCCGAACTCGGCCGCAGCGGTGCCCAGCTCACCGGATACGACCCACGATTGGACGCGCTGAACCCCAGGGCGGTGCGCCGGGCCGGGATCACGACGGCTGACGATCCATATCTGGCCACCAAGGATTCCGACGCGATCGTGGTGTTCACGGAATGGCCGGAGTTCGCGGACCTGAACTGGCCTCGCATCGCCGAACAAGCCCCGTCGGCGGTGGTGGTCGACACCCGCAACGTGCTCGATGCGTCGAGGGTGACCGACACCGGGTTGCGCTACCTCGGCAACGGCCGACCGAACGGATTTTGACCTGCCGATCGGAAGGTCATTTTCGTCGGCCCACCTTTCGGATCATCCGGGCAGTGCTGCCCTCCAGGATCGTCTGCCGCTTGTCGCTGTCGCGCACTCGCGCCGCGCGGCGTACCCCGGCGGCGATGGTCATCCCGTCTCGGTAGGCCTCCACCACCCGGGGGTCGACGTAGGCGCTGCGGGCCACCGCCGGAGTGTTGCCCAGCGCCTCGGAAACCTCGCGCATCACCGCCGATTCCACCCGCTTGATCACCTTGTCGTCGACCGGTGGATCGGCATCGACAAACGCCTCGGCGGCCAGCACCGTACCGTGCCAGGTTCGCAGATCCTTCACCGTGTAGTCGTCGCCCACCATCTCTTTGAACCGGATGTTGAGATCCTCGGCGTGCACGTCGATCCACTCGGAGGACTGCCGGTAGGCCAACAGGCGCTCACCGTCGGCACGGCTGCGCTGGAGCGAGCGGACGGCGCGGGCCACCGCCGGATCCTCGACTCGTAGGGTGCGTCGCACACCGCTCTTGGCCGGGTAGTCGAACTCGACCGCATCCGGGCGCATCGTGATGTGCTCACGTAACAGGGTGGCGATACCGAACGAGTTGTTCTCCTCGGCGTATTGGTCGCCACCGGCCCGGAAGTACCCGAGGTCCAACAGACGCAGTCCCAGTGCCAGCACCCGGGCGCGGGTCAGTCCACGACGGCGAAGGTCGGTCGCGATACCGCTGCGCCAATCGGCAAGGGAGCCTGACATTTCCAGGACGCGGTCGAACTTCTCCTCGCCGCGCTCTTCCTGCCACTGGGTGTGGTAGAGGTACTGGCGGCGGCCGGCGATATCGGTGCCGACCGCCTGGATGTGCCCGTTCGGGTACGAACAGATCCAGACGCTCTTCCAGGCCGGAGGGATCACCAGGTCCTCGATACGTTGCAGCGTGGCGGCATCGGTAACCGTGGTGCCGGTGTCGTCGCGGTAGGTGAACCCGCGGCCGCGGCGTACTCGTTGAATCCCCGGGCCGCGGACGATGCTACGGCGCAATCTCATTGCGGACACTTTGGTTTAGCGCCCGGAGGCCGGTGGGTACGCGGCGAATATGTCATTGTCGGACGGCTTCGGGTCGGGCAAGGAGGAAGCCCGCCGGCACTGCCGCAAGCGTCCGGTCTTGACTCTGCTTCACGGCGAGCGGATACCCCGACCCGGATACGATCACACGCGCAGATCGCGAGCTGTCGAACTGAAGGTGCCGGCTCACGTGGACGCGTTGGCGGTGGTGCGAACGATGACCGACACGCTGGCCAACTACGAGGGTTTGGATACCGAGACGGCTGCCGAGTTGGCTCTGGCGGTCGACGAAGCCTGCACGGCGTTGATCGACATGGCCGCCGCGGGTGCTGTGCTCACGCTCACCGAAGAGCCGAACGAGGACGAGGTGATCGTTCGGTTGTCGACGGTATGCGACGCCGCAGTGGACGATCCGGTTCCGCCGGCTCTCGGCGGCTTCAGCCGGCGGGTCCTGGAAGCGCTGGTCGATCGCGTCGACATTCTCGCCGAAGGTATTGACGGGAGCGACAATGGTTGCCCGGGGACGGTATTCGGCATCGCCCTGACCGTCCGGCGGTGAGAGCCGGCACGTCGTCAGCGATCGAGATCCACCAATTCCAGCTGTCGAGGTTGACTGCGCAGCTGCGTCAGCGCGGCGGGTAGGTCGGTGGAGACCGGCAGGGTGCCTTCGGGGTCGCAGATGCGCAGCACCCGTGAGACCGCGCCGCCGGGAATCAACACCCAGTCGATGTTCGCGCCGGCACACCGGACATTGATCGTGTGAAGACAGGCGAAACAGCAGGCGCCGAAGAATCTCACCGCCGTCATGTCCAGCACCAGTTGGCCGCTCGGCCGAGCGTGCTGGGTTCCGTTTTCGCTCAACTCCGCGGCGTTCGACGCGTCCAGCTCGCCATGGACGTTGACCACTGCGGTGGCCGGCCAGAGCCATTGCGTGTCGAACTGCGCACGAACATGATCGTGGGCTGCCGTGGTAGTTCGCCTTGCGACACTGATTGTCGGCATTTGTGACTCCCTCAGTAGAAACACTGTGGTCACGTCACGATCAGGCTCTGTGGGCTCAAACCCTGAGGTGCAGGGAGTTTGCGGGCCCTGTCACTCGATGACGTTCCGGGCGGCTGTGAACTCAACCTGAAGTGGACTTTACGCCCGATCTTCACTGGCAACAATCGATCTTCCCGTTTCTCAGGAACCTTTAGTTTTCCGGCGAACTTTCGCGCGTAATCCGGACGTCGAGGCGGTTTTCTGGGGGAGTGGCCGCAGGTTTGACCGAGACGTCAATCGGGTAGTCCACGCGTCATGAGGATCGGTGGATTATTGGGAACGCTCGTGCTCATCTGGTTGCTGATCGGCGTAGTCGCGGCCTGGCAGCGCGACTATTTCCATGGCGGATCAACGAACTGTGCAACTGCCGGCGCCATTGCGCTCACGGTCCTCGCCGGGCCGTTGAACTATGCGGGCGTCAATCCGAAGGTGGACGAATGCCGTTTGCCGCAACCCAGTGCGATGGATTCCATCGCCGTCGTGAAGTGAGGTTGTCATGATTGTGCTCGGGGCAATTCTGCTCATTCTCGGCCTGATCCTCGACGTCTACCTGCTCTGGGTGGTGGGCGTGATCCTGCTGGTGATCGGGGCCGTGTTCTGGCTGCTCGGCATGATCGGGCGCCCAGTCGCGGGCCGTCGAAGCTGGTATTGACGCAAGGCTGGTAGTGACAACAAGGGAGGTGCATGATGCCGAATTCGTCGATCAAGGACGAGAAGCTCTACGAGGAGCTGCGAGACGAAGGTAATTCCAAGGAGAAGGCGGCGCGAATCTCCAATGCCGCTGCCGCCCGGGGTCGTTCGAATGTCGGACGCTCGGGCGGAAAGTCCGGCTCCTATGACGACTGGACGGTCGATCATCTGAAGCGCCGGGCCAAAGAGCTTGGTATCAAAGGATATTCCGACAAGAACAAGGGCGAGCTGATCGGCATGCTTCGCGATCACTGATCGAGCTGTCCCGCGACCCCGCTGCCACCGGCAGCGGGGTCGTTTCTTGCCTGGGCACAGACCTCTGGCCAGAGGCGCGGGGGCGATCTACCGTGGAGACAGCCCGTTAGGGCAGGTAGGGCGAGAATGGCGGGAAGGAGCAGCCATGAAGGGTCCGAAAGATCCGGTCGACCACGCCCGGACGACCCGGCCGCATGCCGGTGAGTCGATGAAGGACAACGTCATCATGCCGGCGGTGGTCCTGATCCTGATGTCGTTGGTGTTGTTCGTCAGCACCCTGGCCGCGTTCGCCACCGGCAACTCCGATGTCGGGTTCACCGTCGGTGGTCTGTCCGCGGCCGGCTTCCTCATCGGATCGATGTGGCTGGCGATCGAGCACATGAGGGTCCGCCGCATCGAGGATCGCTGGTACACCGATCATCCCGGCGTCATGAGGCAGCACCCCAGTAGCTGAACCCAGCCGCCAGACGACCCGGCCGTCTGCACGGCCGGGTCTGTGTCTCGCTGTCGGCTGAGCCTCGGGGCGGGCTCAGCGCAGGGATCAGAAGGTGGCGGCCAGGATCGCGAAATCGATTGCCAGAAGTACCAACCCGATGATCGGTACCACCACGCTGTAGCGCCAGCGGGAGGTGAACATCGCCAACAGGATCGTCACCACCGGCACCACGGGCGCTCCGTAGAACAACACCCCGAACCAGAATTCCCCGGGCCCTTTGTACGCGCAGGCCGGGCCTGTGCAGCCGGCCATGCTCATCACCGCGCCCATGCCGTAAAGGAACACCGCGATGGCGGCGGGGATGGTCAGTATGGCCAGGATCCATGTCATCGAAGTACGTACCGGCCGCTGCTCGTCCGGCGGCGCCTGCACCGTCTGTGATTCGGTCATGGCCATCGCATACCCAGTTTTGGCCAGTTCTGCACGGGTTACCCAGGCGGCATGGCCAGATTCGGATACACCCTGATGACCGAGCAGAGCGGACCGCGTCAGCTCGTCGACTATGCGATGTCAGCTGAGCAGGCGGGCTTCGACTTCGAGGTCTGCAGCGACCATTACAGTCCCTGGTTGGCCAGTCAGGGCCACGCTCCCAACGCGTGGCCGGTGCTGGGCGCGGTGGCCCATGCCACCGACAGCGTGCAGCTGTATTCCTACGTGACCTGCCCGACGATCCGCTATCACCCGGCGGTCGTCGCTCAGCAGGCGGCCACCGTGCAGATTCTCGCCGACGGCCGGTTCACCCTGGGGCTGGGTAGCGGCGAGAACCTCAACGAACACGTGGTCGGCAAGGGCTGGCCCACCATCGACCGTCGCCATGACATGCTCGCCGAGGCGATCAAGCTGATCCGTGAGCTTCTCACCGGCGACCTCATCGACTTCCGAGGCGAGTTTTTCGAGGCGAGCTCAGCGCGCATCTGGGATCTCCCCGAGGACCCGCTCACCATCGCGGTGGCGATGTCCGGTCAGAAAGCAGTCGAAAAGCTGGCGGTGGCGGCCGACCACCTGATCAACGTCGCCCCTGACTCCGAGATCGTCGATGGCTGGCAGCAACGTCGCCAGGCGACCGGTCTGCTGCCCCACGGAAAGGTGATCGGGCAGATCCCGGTGTGTTGGGATCCCGACCGGGAGGCCGCGGTGGACCGGGCGTACAACCAGTTCCGCTGGTTCGGCGGCGGCTGGTCGGTCAATGCGGATCTGCCGACGCCGGAAGGATTTGCCGCGGCGACCCGGTTCGTGCGCCGCGAAGATGTCGCCGAGGCGATCCCCTGCGGTCCCGACCTGGATGCCATCGTCGCGGCCGTGGCGCCGTACCGAAAGGCCGGTTTCACCGATATCGCCCTGGTGCAGATCGGTGACGAGGGGCAGCAGCGATTCCTCGACGAGGCCGCCACACCGCTACTCGCGGCGTTGCGGGCCGAGCTGGACTGAGCCTCCCGTCGTCATCGGCTCGCCGAGCCGCATCGCCAACGGCACCACCAGCCACATGCTGATGAACAGCAGCAGCGCGAGGGTGCCGGCAACGATGCCGGCCTCGCGGCCGGCGACTGTGTCGAAGATCAACTCGGCGACCCCGGCCATGGCGAGACCGAGCAACAACAGGCCGGTGAATGCGCACCGGTGGGCGGCCGAGACCAACAGGTTCAGCCGGTGTCGGCGAAAAAGCAGGCGATGCATGCCGACCGGGGCGATCAGCAGCCCGGTGGCAGCCACCGAACAGGCGACCGTCGCCAGGTACACCATCCGCATGGACTTGTCGAGCATCGGGAAGTGCTCCTGGAAGGGCAAGGTCAACAGGAAGCCGGTGAGCAATTGCACGCCGGTCTGCACCACCCGCAGCTCCTGCAGCAAACTGGTCCAGTTGCGATCGAGCCGCTCGGCTTCCGTCTCGTGGCGGGCACTGCGATCCCAGCGCTGGTCCAGTTCGGGACGGTCCGGGTCCATACCTGAAGATAATCCCACGTCCTGAACAGGTTTCCCGCAGCGGACGGATGGGCATCCCTGGCGGGAATCTGTGTGGGATGAGGCTAGGGTGCAGGAGAATACGCCGCAGTGCAGAAGTCGAGATTGAAGTCGTGTCATCGGATGGTGTCGTGAGTCGAACGCCGCGCCTACGATACTGTCGCTCCGAGACGCCGGGAGGTGAGATGGCCGACGAACCAGGCCAACTGAAGCAGACGAACCGCACGGAGCGGTCGGTGGAAATTCGGGTTGCCGCCAGGCTCGAGAACCTGGCTGTGGTGCGCACGCTGGTGGCTGCGGTGGCAACTTTCGAAGACCTCGACTTCGACGTCGTCGCCGATCTGCGATTGGCCGTGGACGAGGCCTGCACGGCGTTGATCCGCGCGGCGCTACCGCAGTCGAATCTGAAGTTGAACATCGAGCCGGGCGAGGACGCTGTGGTGATCACGGCCTCGGCCACCTGCGCGGGTGCTGCGGTGGTCGAGCCCGGAAGCTTCAGCTGGCATGTGCTCAGCTCGCTGACCGACGAGGTCAAGACCTTCGCCGACGGTAACGGCCCCGACACCGGCAAGGTGTTCGGCATCAGTCTGACGACGAGGCGAGCGAGCCTGCTGCGGTGAGTTCGGAATATGCAGACGTTCGCGACATGTTTCGCGAACTCAGCGAACTGTCCGAGGACGCGCCGGCATTCGAACGCCAGCGTGAGCGGATTGTGCAGCGCTGCCTCCCGTTGGCCGATCACATAGCGCGACGTTTCGACGGTCGTGGGGAGCCCCGCGAGGACCTCGTGCAGGTGGCGCGTGTCGGCCTCGTCAACGCGGTGAACCGGTTCGACGTGGAAGCAGGGTCGGACTTCGTGTCCTTCGCGGTGCCCACGATCATGGGCGAGGTTCGCCGTCATTTCCGCGACAACAGCTGGTCGGTCAAAGTGCCGCGCCGGCTCAAAGAACTCCATCTGCGGCTGGGGGCGGCGACGGCTGAACTGTCCCAGCGGTTGGGGCGTGCGCCGACGGCCTCCGAACTGGCCGCCGAACTGGACATGGACCGTGAAGAGGTGGTCGAGGGCCTCGTCGCGGGCAGTTCGTACAACACCCTGTCGATCGACAGCGGTGGCGGTGGCGACGAGGACGCCCCGGCGATCGTCGACACCCTCGGCGACATGGATTCCGGTCTGGACCAGATCGACAATCGAGAGACGCTGCGGCCGTTGCTGGCTCAGCTGCCCGAGCGGGAGCGCACTGTGCTGGTTCTGCGGTTCTTCGAATCCATGACGCAGACGCAGATCGCCGAACGGGTCGGCGTGTCACAGATGCACGTCTCGCGGCTGCTGGCGAAATCGTTAGCGCGACTTCGTGACCAGCTGCAGTAACGGTGTCTTGCCGTTCAGCGCGGACAGTGCCGCAGCGACGTTGTAGCACGAGCGCATCCCCGAATCGGGGTCGCAGATCCGTAGCAGCCGGTTGACGGATTTACTGGGCACCAACACCCAGTCGACGGCGCCGGCCGAGCAGTGGTCCGCGATGGTTCTGAGGGCGGAAAATCCTGCTGTACCGAAGAACTCGATGTTCGCCAGATCGATCACCAGCCGCTCGGCCTCGGCGCTGTTGCGCACGGCGTAGTCGGCGAACTCGGTGGCGTTGGCGGCATCAATCTCGCCTCGAGCGCTGATCACCGCCGTCCCGGGCGGCAAACGACGGTTCGCGAATGCGGCGGGTGAGTCCTCGGAGTGGTTGGTCAGGACATTTGCTGGTATGACAGACATGTGTGGCTCCATCAGTCGTAATACATGTATTCGTACTGTTGGTGCGGCGTCAGTCGACGATGGTGCAAGTTCCCGGGCTGTCGACAACGCGCCCCGGCTGTGAACTCAACCTGTCTCGAACCCTACCGCGATCAATGTCACCCGACAATTGTCCGGCCGGATTCTTAAGCCCTGCTCAGGTGCCCGGACGTCACAGGCAGACTTACCGGTATGTCGAATGGTAGGTCGAACATCGGGGCCATCGCCGGTATCGTGCTGGCCGCCGGCGCAGGTCGCCGGTTCGGGATGCCGAAAATCCTTGCCGAGCAAGGGCTTTGGCTCAGGCGAGCGGTCGCCGCATTGGCAGAAGGTGGGTGTGACGACGTGATCGTGGTGCTGGGAGCCGCAGTGGTGGACGTGCCCGAGCCGGCGCGTGCGGTGCTGGCCGAACGCTGGGCCGAGGGGATGAGCGCCTCCGTGCGTGACGGGCTGGCGGCCGCGGGCGCCGCCGAATGGGTCGTCCTGCATACCGTCGACACCCCCGACGTCGGGGCCGATGTGGTGGCCCGGGTGCTGGGCGCGGCACGAGAGGCCGGCTCTGGCCTGGCCCGCGCCGGATACGGCGGGCGGCCGGGTCATCCCGTCGTCGTGGCCCGCCGGCACCTCGCAGCGCTCACCACCACACTGCAGGGCGATCAGGGCGCCAGGGGATTTCTGCGTGGCCGCGACGACGTCGTCATCGTGGAGTGCGGTGATCTGGCCACCGGCCTCGACATCGACGAGCGTTGACGCGACGGGAGTCACCGGAACGCATAGCCACCGTCGGGAAAATCAGGTGTGCACTTCCAGCCCGAGCACGGCCGCGGCGTACCGGCGCACGGTGTCCTCGGATATCGCGGCGGCGTCCTCGAAGCCGGGCCGGCCGCGGCTGCTCAAGAATCCCGTGACGGGGTCGAGGATGACCTCGGCGAGCAGTTCACCGGTGGTCGGCTCGCACACGGCCCAGGTGTAGCGGGTGTCGTCGTTCCAGCCGTCCTCGGCGTCGTGGACATAGTCCAGGTCGTCCTCGCCCAGGTCGGCCAGCGCGGGCCGGTCGTCGACGCGGTCGTCGGCTCGTAGGCCACGCAGATACCACTGGCCGTTGTTGATCTCGACGGGTTCCATCAGGCCTCCACAGTGCCGTCACGGACACAAAGCCGAATGGCCACTTACTGCACCGGATTCACGAGAATCCGTGCCATAAGTGGCCACTCGACGGATGTGTCTACTTGATCTCGGCGATCACGGTGCCCTGAGTGATGGCGGCACCGGCCTCGACGGCCAGACCGGTGATGACGCCGTCCTTGTGGGCGGTCACCGGGTTCTCCATCTTCATGGCCTCCAGCACCACGACCAGGTCGCCGGCAGCCACTTCCTGGCCTTCCTCGACGGCGACCTTGACCACGGTGCCCTGCATCGGCGCGGTCACCGAGTCACCGGAGGCCGCCGCACCGCCACCGCCGCCGCGCTTGCGGGCCTTCGGCTTCTTCCGCACGACACCGGGGGCGGCGGCGCCCCCCCCCCCCCCCCCCCCCACAAAGCCGAC
>NZ_MBEQ01000077.1 GCF_001954135.1 Mycobacterium sp. GA-1841
TACGACGAACACACCGCCTGGGCACACCGCGCACAAGCCGCCGCTTGACACTTAGCTCCCAGGGATGTCTCGCGGTGCCTGGAAGGCGGGGCTGGGTCAGAGGCGGGCGGCGAGTTCGGTGCCTTGGCGGATGGCGCGTTTCGCGTCGAGTTCGGCGGCCAGCGCCGCACCACCGATGATGTGCGGCTCGATGCCGTTGTCGCGCAGGCCCTGGTCCAGATCGCGCACGGATTCCTGCCCGGCACAGATCACCACGTTGTCGACCGGCAGCACACGCCGATCACGATGGTCGGACCCGAAACTGATGTGCAGGCCATCGTCATCGATCAGCTCGTAGTTCACCCCGGAAAGCTGGTGCACCCCTTTCGCTTTCAGTGAGGCGCGATGAACCCAACCGCTGGTCTTGCCGAGATTGCGGCCCTGCGGACCTTTGCTGCGTTGCAGTAGGTACACCTCGCGGACGGCCGGGGCGGCGATCGCGGTGGTGAGCGCTCCACGTGCCTCCTGCGGATCGGCCACGCCCCACTCGGTTTTCCACTCCTTGAGGTGTTGTGGACTCTGTCGTCTGTCGTTTGTCGGCTCCGCCGCCGTGGTGAGGAATTCTCCGACGTCGAAACCGATTCCGCCGGCACCGATCACCGCCACCGTCCGGCCCACCGGCGCACCGGTGATGACCTGGGCGTAGGTAAGGACTTTCGGATGGTCGATGCCGGGGATGGTGGGCAGTCGCGGCGTCACCCCGCTGGCCAGCACCACCGCATCGAATCCGGTGAGATCATCGACCTCGGCCCGAATGCCGAGGCGCACGTCGACCTCGAGCTTGGTCAGCATCGTCGTGTAGTAGCGGATCGTCTCGTTGAACTCCTCTTTACCGGGAATTCGCCTGGCCAAATCGAATTGGCCGCCGATCGCCGCTCCGGCCTCGAACAGCGTCACCCGGTGGCCGCGCTGAGCGGCGCTGACCGCGGCGGACAATCCGGCCGGGCCGGCGCCGACCACGGCCACCGAACGGGCCCGATGCGTGGGGCTGAGTACGAGGGAGGCTTCCCGGCCCGCCCTCGGATTGAGGAGGCAGGAGACCTTTTTGTGTACGAAGGCATGGTCGAGGCAGGCTTGGTTGCAGGCAATGCACGTGTTGATCTCGTCGGCACGCTCCTCGGCGGCCTTGAGCACCCAGTCCGGATCGCTGAGCAGCGGCCGGGCCATCGAGATCAACTGCACGTGTGTTTCGGCGAGGATCTGTTCTGCGCTCTGCGGCATGTTGATCCGGTTGGAGGCCACCACCGGAATGGTCAGGTGCTCGGCGACTGCGCTGCTGATGTCGACGAACGCACTGTTGGGTACGGAGGTGACGATGGTGGGCACGCGCGCCTCGTGCCAGCCGAACCCCGAATTGACGATCGTCGCTCCGGCGGCCTCGACTTCGGTTGCCAGCGCGACGATTTCGGACCAGCTCTGGCCGTCCTCGACGTAGTCGGCCATCGACATCCGGTAGCTGATGATGAAATCGGGTCCCACTGCCTCGCGTACCCGTCGCACGATTTCGACCGGGAACCGACGACGCTTCTCCGGCGTGCCGCCCCACGCATCGGTGCGCTTGTTGGTGCGCGGCGCGAGGAACTGGTTGAGCAGATAACCTTCGCTGCCCATGATCTCGACCCCGTCGTATCCGGCCTCGAGGGCCAGCAGTGCGCACCGCACGAAGTCGTCGATCGTGCCCTCGACGTCCCGCAGCGCACGCGGCCGGAAGGGGTTGATCGGGGCCTTGATCGACGAGGCGCTGACCGACAATGGGTGATAGGCATAGCGCCCGGCGTGCAGGATCTGCAGCAGGATTTTTCCGTCGGCGTCGTGCACCGCACGGGTGATCCGACGGTGTCGGCGCGCTTCGGTGGAGGACACCAACTGGGAGGCGAACGGCAGCAGCCAGCCGGTCCGGTTCGGGGCGTAACCCCCGGTGATGATGAGCCCGACGCCGCCGCGGGCGCGTTCGGCGAAATACTCGGCCAGTTTCCCGGTGTCCGCCGCGCGGTCTTCGAGGCCGGTGTGCATGGAGCCCATCACCACCCGGTTGCGCAGCCGGGTGAAGCCGAGGTCCAACGGTGACAGCAGCTTCGGATAGGCCAACCCCATGACCGCAGAGTAAGTGGGACCGGCGGTCCTAGGCAACTAGTTGCATGTATGTCATTGGACGTCGGCTTATGGCCGTGGCGACTAGTGAAGGTGTATGTGCAACGTTTAGTATCTGTTACTACGCGCCACCCTTAAATGGGCGGCGCGCGAAGTTAGGACACACTGAGACGAGCGTCCAAGTATGGGCAACGCATACTGTGACGTCGAACTCAACAGAGTCCCGATACCGAGCCCAGCAGCCCACTGGACAGGAGAGACATCAGTGACGTACGTCATTGCCGAACCCTGCGTCGACGTCAAAGACAAGGCATGCATCGAAGAATGCCCCGTCGATTGCATCTACGAGGGCGGACGCATGCTGTACATCCACCCCGACGAGTGTGTGGACTGCGGCGCATGCGAGCCGGTCTGCCCGGTCGAGGCCATCTACTACGAAGATGATGTGCCGGACCAGTGGAGCGGCTATGCGCAGGCCAACGCCGACTTCTTCTCCGAGCTGGGCTCGCCCGGCGGCGCTTCGAAGGTCGGACAGACCGACAACGATCCGCCGATGATCAAGGAACTCCCGGCCAAGGCCGAGGACTGAGCACGTCAGAAACGGACTTCGAGACTGACGTGGTGCGACAGCGACAGCGTCGTTCGGCGGTGCTGCCAGAGTTCCCATGGGACACGCTGGCCGACGTCACGGCCTTGGCTCGTTCGCACCCCGACGGAATCGTCGACCTTTCGGTAGGCACTCCGGTAGACCCGGTGGCCCCGGTGATCCGAGACGCGCTGGCCGCCGCCAGCTCCGCGCCCGGCTATCCGACGACCGCCGGCACCCCGGCGCTTCGGGCGTCCGCTCGCGCGGCACTCGAACGCCGGTACGGGATCACCGACCTGGCGCCGGACGCGGTACTTCCCGTGATCGGCACCAAAGAGTTGATCGCCTGGCTGCCGACACTGCTGGCGATCGGGCCCGACGATGCCGTGGTCGTCCCCGAACTGGCCTATCCCACCTACGAGGTGGGCGCCCTGCTGTCCGGGGCGCGGGTGCTGCGCGCCGATTCGCTGACCCAGTTGGGGCCGCAGCGTCCCGCGCTGATCTACCTGAACTCGCCCAGCAATCCCACCGGGAAGGTGCTTCCGCCGGACCACCTGCGCAAGGTGGTGACCTGGGCTCGCGACCGCGGTGTGTTGATCGCCTCCGACGAGTGCTACCTGGGCCTGAGCTGGGAGGCGGAGCCGTTCAGCGTGCTGCATCCGTCGATCTGCGACGGTGACCACACCGGTCTGCTGGCCGTGCACTCACTGTCCAAGACCTCCTCGCTGGCCGGTTACCGCGCCGGGTTCGTGGCCGGCGACCCTGCCGTGGTCGCCGAACTGCTCGCGGTGCGCAAGCACGCCGGGATGATGGTGCCGGGGCCGGTGCAGGCCGCGATGGTGGCCGCCCTCGACGACGACGAGCACGAGGTCGTCCAGCGCGAGCGGTATGCGCGGCGGCGCGCGGTGCTGCTGCCCGCCCTGCAGTCGGCCGGGTTCACCGTCGAACATTCCGAGGCCGGGCTGTACCTCTGGGTCACCCGCGGCGAACCGTGCCGCGACACCGTCAAATGGCTGGCCGAACGCGGCATCCTGGCAGCGCCCGGCGAGTTCTACGGCCCGGCCGGGGCGCAGTACGTCCGGGTCGCGTTGACGGCGACCGACGAGCGCATCGACGCCGCCGTCGCCCGCCTTTCCTGACGCCGAGCAGACACAAAACTGCCCATTTTCACCGCGAAATAGGCAGTTTTGTGTCTGCTCGCGGGAAAGGCGTTACCCCAACAGTCCCAGGGACATCGCGGTGGTGACCGCCGCCGTGCGGTCGGACACCCCGAGTTTGTGGAACGTCCGCAGCAGGTGCGTCTTCACGGTGGCCTCGCTGATGTGCAGGGCACGGCCGATATCGGCGTTGGTGGCGCCCGTGGCCACCAGCGCCAGCACCTCGGCCTCACGGGCCGACAACGTCACCGCCGGGGCCCGGACCGCGTTCACCAATCGGTCGGCCACCCCGGGCGCCAGCACCGTCTTGCCGCTGGCGGCGTCGCGCACTGCGCTGGCGAGTTCGGCGCGGGAGGCATCCTTCAGCAAGTAGCCCGTCGCGCCGGCCTCTACAGCGCGAAGGATGTCGGCGTCGCTTTCGTAAGTGGTGACCACCACGATGCGGATGGACGGATCGTCGGCCAGGATTCGGGCGGTCGCGGTGACGCCGTCCAGGCCGGGCATGCGTAGATCCATCAGGATCACGGCCGGCCGTAGCGTCGCCGCCAGGGCGATCGCCTCCGCTCCGGATCCGGCCTCGCCGATCACGCTCAGATCCGCCTCGGCGTCGATCATGCCACGCAGTCCTTCGCGAACCACCGGGTGATCGTCGACCAGCAACACGGTCGTCATGTCTGCGGTCATGCCGGCACCGTCACGACAACCCGCAGCCCGCCACCGTCGCCCCGCGACAAGGTCAGGGTGCCGCCCACCTGATCCAGCCGAGCCCGCATACCGCGCAGCCCGAAACCGTCGACGTGAGCGGCCGAGAGCCCGATACCGTTGTCCGCCAGGGATAGTCGGACTCCCTCTGTGACGTGTTGCAGCTCGACGTGTAGGAGACTCGCCCGGGCATGTCTGCGCACGTTCGCCATCGCCTCCTGTGCGCTGCGCAGCAGCACAACGTCGGTGGCCATGCCGAGCGGCGGCAGGGTGTCGTCGACGTGCAGTTCGACCGCGATACCGGTCTCGGCGGCCAGGCCATCACACTGACGGCGCAGCGCCGCGGGCAGCGAACCTTCCTGCAAGACCGCGGGAGTCAATTGCGTGACCATGGTCCTGGCCTCGGCCAGGTTGTCGCGCGCAGTGCTGCGGATCAGCTCCACGTGGCGGGCAGCCGCGGCCGGGTCGGTGTCACTTTCGGCCTGCACCGCTTGGGCGAGGGCGACGATGCTGGTGAACCCCTGGGCCAGGGTGTCGTGGATCTCGCGGGCCAGCCGCTCCCGTTCGGCGGCCACGCCGGCCTCTCGCGACAGCCGCGCGGCCTCGGCCCGGCTGTCGGCGAGTTCGGCCACGGTCTCGACCAATTGCTGGCGCTGCCGCAGGGTGGTCATGATCGTGGTGCCGATGATCGGGGCCGCCACCGCGCCGACAACCGTGACCGCCGCCACCGCGGGCAGGCTCGGCCAGCTCAGCCCGTGGATCGCCACGGCAAGGGCCAGCGGGGCCATGGTGACGGCGAACGTCAGGACCAACGCCGCGGTCAGCGGCAGGGTGGCGAACACCAGCGGATACAGCGCGGGGATCGCCGCGACGGCCGGAGAGGCCGCCAGGATGGCGATCAGCCACAGGACGATCACGCCGGCCACGAACGCCACCGTGCGCAGGGCTACCGGTCCGGTGATGGGATTGGCCTCGCGAATCACGTTGCGTCCGAACATCAGGACGATCACGACCATGGCTGCCAAAGCCGCGCACGCCACCGGCACATTGCCGCCGAATGTCTCGCGTAGCAGGATCACCGCGATGATCGCCGCGACACACAACGCGCAGACGTAGGTCTCCCACATCCAGTGCCAGTCCGATGGCTCACGCCAAACCGGCCTGCGGGGCGTAAGTGGACCGCTTTCGGTCATCTGCCGATGCTAGCTGGCCACCCAGTTGCCGTGGAACCCGTGCGGAACCCGCACCGGAATGTGCACCGTGGCAACGGGTGCCAGACTTTGGCCGTCGAGCAATACCAGATCACTGCAGTTCTCGGCGTGGTCGTAGACGAATCCCATCACCACACCGTCGTTCTCGTCGGCCTCTGGACCGGCCGGCACGAACACGAACTCGCCGGGCTCGCGTCCCGGCCCGAAGTCGACCCGCTGGGTATTGCCGTCGCGCAGGTCGTGGCGCAGGATCGCGGCCGCCGCCCCGCCCGGTCCTGGCGCGAATCCGACGGTGTAGCCGTACCGGTGGGGAAGGCCCACGACGCGCTCGTCGACCCGCGGGAATTCCTGGGGATCATCGTCGATGCGCTGCTCGCTCACCCGGCCGGTTCGCAGGTCGATTGTCCAGCGGTCCAACGTGATCGACTCGGTGAACAGCTGGTCGCCGGTGGTGAACACCGCCGGATGCCGAACCACGGCGAGCACGATCTGCTCGCCGTCGGGGCCGGTGTGGTCATAGCCGTTGAGCGCGTGGAAGACATAGCACGGCGGCACGTCGAACCACCTGATGTCGGCGGCGGTGCCCTCACGCGGCATCACCCCGACCCGGGCACCGTGTTCCGGTGTCCACCGATACGGCATGCCCGTCGTCGGCAAGCCTGCCCGTTCGGAACCGCGCATCGCCGCGCGCAACATGACATCCGGTGCCGCATGGCGAGTGACGAACCTGGTCAACAACCGGGCCGCCGCCCGCGCCGGAGCGCTCTTGACCATCGTGGTCAGATCCAGGAGCACCGGCAGGTCGTAGAGCACCACGTACTTCTCGGTCAAGGTGAAGTCATGCATCATCACCTGTGCCCGCAGGGCGATGTCGACCGTGCGTCGGACTCTGCCGTCCACACCGGTGACGGTGTACTGCACGAGGTTGCCGCGCAGCGGGTTGTACGACACCGCGTGCATCTCACCGGTTTTCGGGTCGTGCTTGGGATGCGCGGTGAAGCCACCGAACAAGGTGCCGCAGAAGTCGGACGGTCCGACGGTGTCGAGTTCCTCGGTCAGTTCATACGGCCGCACGCCCGCCTCGGTGAGCACGAGGGTCTTACCGGCGTGACCGACGATGTTGGTGTTGGACGCGAAATCGAACCCACCACCGTGGGCGCCGCCGGCCCACTTTTCGCCGAGCCCGCGGGCCACCGAGCTCGACCGCACCCACCGGTTGCGATACCAGGTCGCCGCGCCGTCACGCAGCCGAATCCCATGGGCCATACCGTCACCGAGAAACCAGTGATAGTGCTGCGGGTCGGGGGCGCGCAGCGGGTTGGGCCCGGTACGCAAATAGCGCCCGTCGAGATAGTCCGGGATGTTCCCGGTGACTGTGAGGTCGGTGATCGTCACCTCGTCATGCACCGGGGCGAAGTTGCCGCTCAGATACGGATGCTCGGATTCCTGTTGAACCGCTGCGGTAGTCATGCCCTAACGGTGCCGCTGCGGATGCCTCCGCGCGACGACTTCACGGCTGAATCTGCTGTCAACCGAACGGTGGACAGCCGGTGGGTGTGCTCCCGTCTCTCACGCCGTGGCACGCAGGCTCAACGCCAGCAGTAGCCGCACATCGGCATCGTTGAGCGAGGTGGCCAGCAGGTGTTCGACCCGGCGGATCCGGTAGCGCACCGTGTTGGGGTGCACATGCAGATGCCGCGCGGCGGCCGCGACGTCGCCGAAGCAATCCAAATACACGCCAAGCGTTTCGGCGAGCACCGGTTCGTCGGCCCGTAGCGTTCGCACGCGGGGATCGATCAGCCGTTCATCACCGGCAATCGCGGTGACGATCTCGTCGAGCAGCACCGTCGTGCGGGCCTCGGCCAGCGAGGTGACCTCGGCCAGCGTCCCGGGATGTCGTTCGGCAGCGTCGAGCACCCGGTCCACGTCGGCGCGGGCACCGGCGGCAGCGGCCAATCCGGTCACCGGGCCGGCGATCACCGCATGCAACGGCAAACCCAGCTCGGCACGCAGTGTCGCCACCGTGCCGCGCACCCACGAGGCCACGGATTTGCCGGCGCTGGGGAACAACACGTAGACGCGCGACCCCCTCGCCGCCATCTGCGCGTCATGACGAAAAGCGCTGGCGCTCAACGCCAGAACGTCGGCGAGCCGCGGGCTGGTGGAGCCACCGCCAGTTCTCGCGCCTCCGGCGCGGCTGTCGAAACCGATCACCGCGACCCGGCCGTCGACAGGCACGCCGAGTTCCCGGGCGATCAGCGCAACCTCGGCCGGGGCGTCGATGTCGCCCAACCCCAAGAGTTCCTGTACCCGCACCGCGTGCGTCGACGGGGTCGCGGCCAGCCGGGCCATGATGCGCGCAGCCAGCACCGCGGCCCCGCGTAGGACGTCTTCGGCGTCCTCGGCCAGGGGGCGGCTGCCCTGCTGCACCCAGATGGTGCCGATGAAGGCCGGGGCCCGACGCTCATCGACCGCGGGCGCGAAGATGCCGATCGCCAGCCGCGGACGCAATCCCAATTCGGGACGTTCGGCCACCCGCACCGCATCGGGTCGAGACCGCAGTGCATCGAAGATGCCCCACTGGGCGATCCAGGCCAGGTGCTCGGGCGGTCCGGCCCGGCCCAGGATCGACAGCCGGCGCAGTTCGTCGGCCTCGTCGCTGGAGGCGGAGTAGGCCAGCACGTGCGAGGACTCGTCTTCGATGCTGACCATGCCGCGGGTGCGCTCGGCGACGGATTGGGCGAGGCTGAACAGATCGGTGCCCGAATCGTGCAAGGCGCCGTCGCCGTGGTGCTCGAAGACGTGGTTGACCAACCGGTACAGCCGCTCCCAGCGGGCCCGCGGATCGACGGCCACCACCGCGGTGCCCGCCGCGACGGCCTGTGCGACGACGGCGTTCGACGGCTCTTTGAGGAACACCGCGGCCGGCGCCCGGCCGGCGCTCTGTTGTTCGACCCAGCGCAGTGCATCGTCTTCGGCAACGCCGAGCAGGAAGAACACGTCGGCCGATCCCGCGGAGGGAGCCAGGCCCAACCGCACATCGTCGGAATCGATCAACGCGGCCGAGGCCACCGGGAGATCCAGGCCGCGTGGCGCCTGGACGAGCCGGACCAGCGTGGCGTCCAGCGCCAACAGCAGTTGGCCGAGGCTGACGCCGGTGGTCCGCATATTGTCCGATTCTACGGAGAGTTCGCCTAAGTGTTGTCTGATCAGACAAGTGTTGCGCCGGTCACGTCAGGGATTCTGAACGTATGGATGCCATCACCGACGTGCCCGTGCCGGCCAACGAGCCGATCCATGACTATGCCCCCGGCTCGGGCGAACGCTCCCGGCTCACTTCCGCACTCAGTGACCTGGCCGGTACCCCGATCGACCTGCCACACGTCATCGGCGGCGAGCACCGCATGGGTGGCGGGGCACGCATCGACGTCGTGCAGCCGCATCGACATTCGGCCCGGCTGGGCACCCTGTCCAACGCCGAGCACGCCGACGCGACCGCAGCCATCGAGGCCGCGCTGGCCGCCAAGTACGACTGGGCCGCGCTGCCGTTCGACGAGCGCGCCGCGGTGTTCCTGCGGGCGGCGAACCTGCTGTCCGGACCGTGGCGGGAGAAGATCGCCGCGGCCACCATGCTCGGCCAGTCCAAGACCGCCTATCAGGCCGAGATCGACGCCCCGTGCGAGCTGATCGACTTCTGGCGGTTCAATGTCGCATTTGCCCGTCAGATCCTCGCCCAACAACCGATCAGCAGCACCGGCGTCTGGAACCGCACCGATCACCGGCCATTGGAGGGCTTCGTCTACGCCATCACGCCGTTCAACTTCACCGCGATCGCCGGCAACCTGCCCACCGCGCCGGCGCTGATGGGCAATACCGTGGTGTGGAAGCCGTCGCCCACGCAGACTTTCGCGGCGTATTTGACCATGCAGTTGCTGGAGGCGGCCGGGCTGCCGCCCGGGGTGATCAATCTGGTCACCGGTGACGGTATCGCGGTGTCGGAGGTGGCACTGGCCGATCCCCGCCTGGCCGGTATCCATTTCACCGGATCCACCACCACCTTCCAGCGCTTGTGGCGGGAGGTCGGTGCCAACATCGACCGCTACCACACCTATCCGCGGTTGGTCGGCGAGACCGGCGGAAAGGATTTCGTCCTCGCACACACCTCGGCCCGGCCAGATGTCTTGCGCACCGCCCTGATTCGCGGCGCGTTCGACTACCAGGGGCAGAAGTGTTCGGCGGCGTCGCGTGCCTTCATCCCGCGCTCGGTGTGGCAGCAGATGGGCGACGACTTCCTCTCGGCCACCGCCACACTCGCCTACGGCGACGTCACCGACCTGACCAACTACGGAGGCGCGGTGATCGACGACCGCGCGTTCGCCAAGAACGTCGAGGCGATCGAGCGCGCCAAAGGTGCCGCCGGAGTCACGATCGCGGTCGGCGGCGAATACGACGACACTGAAGGTTATTTCGTGCGGCCCACGGTGCTGCTGTCCGATGATCCGACCGACGAGGCGTTTTCCACCGAGTACTTCGGGCCCATCCTGGCCGTGCACGTCTACCCCGACGGAGAGTACGAGGAGATCCTCGACGTGGTCGACACCGGTGCGCGATATGCCTTGACGGGGGCGGTGATCGCGGACGACCGCGCCGCGGTGCTCACCGCCGCCGACCGGCTGCGGTACGCCGCGGGCAACTTCTACATCAACGACAAGCCGACCGGTGCGGTGGTCGGTCAGCAGCCTTTCGGCGGATCCCGTGCCTCGGGCACCAACGACAAGGCGGGCTCGGCGCAGAACCTGTTGCGGTGGTCCTCGGCCCGCTCCATCAAGGAGACCTTCGTGCCGCCCACCGATCACACCTACCCGCACATGGAGGTCTGACATGGCGCGCACGCGAGGAGCCATAGAGGCAAGCTTCCAACGCGTCGCCCGCCCGGTGATCCTTGCCGCATCGCGCTCACCGCGGTTGCGTCAGACGGCCGAAAGACTCCCGATCACCCGCAAGGTGGTGGACCGCTTCGTGGCGGGCGAGACCATCCCCGATGCGCTCTACACCGTTGGTGCGTTACGGAATTCGGGTCGGCTGGTCAGCGTCGACTACCTCGGCGAGGACACCACCAGCAGTGAGGACGCCGAACGTACCGTGCAGGCGTACCTGGCCCTGCTCGACGGCCTGGCGCAGCGCGACGAGGCGCGTTCGGCGGCTCGGCCGCTGGAGGTTTCGCTCAAGCTCTCGGCGCTGGGCCAGGCGCTACCCCGGGACGGAGAGAAGATCGCCTACGAGAACGCGCACACCATCTGCACCAAGGCCCGCGAAGCGGGCGCGTGGGTGACGGTGGACGCCGAGGACCACACCACCACCGATTCCACCCTGTCGATCGTGCGGGATCTGCGCACCGAATTCGATTGGCTGGGCACCGTTCTGCAGGCCTACCTACACCGCACCGAGGACGACTGCCGCGAATTCGCCGCATCGGGGGCGCGGATTCGGCTGTGCAAAGGAGCTTACGACGAACCTGCCTCGGTGGCCTACCGCGACGCCGGGGAGGTGACCGATTCCTATCTGCGGTGCCTGCAGGTGCTCATGGCCGGATCCGGGTATCCGATGGTGGCCTCACATGACCCGGTGATCATCGAAGCGGTGCCGGAGCTGGCGGCAGAGTTCGGCCGCGACGTCGACCGTTTCGAATATCAGATGCTGTACAACATCCGCGACGGCGAACAACGCCGGCTGGCCGACGCCGGTAACCACGTCCGGGTGTATATCCCGTTCGGCTACGAGTGGTACGGATACTTCGTGCGGAGGCTGGCCGAACGACCGGCCAACCTGATGTTCTTCCTGCGTGCGCTTGCCGAGCGTCGTTAGGTCGAAGTCAAGGCCGAATTTCGTTCTCTCGCAGCAACAGCAGCGTCCACGCCGCGATGCTCTGGGCATCGGTGATCTCACCGGCACGGATCATGCCCTCCAGCTCGCTGCGGGAGAACCACGCGCTGTGCATGTCCTGTTCCTCCTGCTCGCGTTCGTGCTCACCCTCGGTCAGCCCGCCGGCCAGGAATACCCAGCCGCGCTGACTGCTCATCCCGGCGGCCACGTCGAGCTGACCCAGCCGCTGCATGCTCTCGGCGCGCAGCCCCGTCTCCTCGCGTAGCTCGCGATGGGCCAGGGCCGTCGGGTCGAGATGGGCGTTGTCGGGCGCGGTGCCCTGCGGGAACTCCCAGCGGCGCAGACCCAACGGGTACCGGAACTGTTCGACGAGACGAAACCGGTCCCCGTCGCGCGGGATCACCAGCGCATACGTCGGCTTGTCGATGACGGCGTAGACGCCGGGGCTGCCGTCGGGCCGGACGATGGCGTCCTCGCGCACCGTCAGCCAGTTGTTCCGGTACACCTCGCGCGTGGATACCTGCCGGATGACACTCACCGGTCGAGGTTATCCGCGCGGGTAACCTCAAGGCGTGCTGCTGGCCTCCCTGAACCCCGCCGCGATCGCCGCCGGAGCCGATCTTGACGACGCCGTCCGTATCGATGGCACGGTGCTCAGCCGCAGCGACCTGATTGGTGCCGCCACGTCGGTGGCCGAGCGCGTCGCGGTAGCACAACGCGTCGCCGTCCTGGCAACCCCGAGCGTCACAACGGTTCTGGCGATCATCGGTTGCCTGATCGCCGGGGTGCCGGTGGTCCCGGTGCCCGCCGACGTCGGGGCAGCCGAGCGTCGCCACATGCTCACCGACTCCGGTGCCCGAGCATGGCTGGGGGAGAAGCCTGAGGACGGTGATGATCTTGCGGGGCTGCCGCACATCCCGGTGCGGCTGCACGCCCGCTCCTGGCACCGCTATCAGGAACCGGCACCCGATGCCACCGCGATCATCGTGTACACCTCCGGCACCACCGGAATGCCCAAGGGTGTGCCGATCTCCAGGCGCGCCATTGCCGCCGACATCGACGCGCTGGCCGAGGCGTGGCATTGGACCGCAGACGACACCCTGGTGCACGGGCTGCCGCTGTTCCACGTGCACGGCCTCGTGCTCGGTCTGCTCGGCTCCCTGCGGATCGGAAACCGCTTCGTCCACACCGGTAAGCCGACGCCAGAGGCGTATGCACAAGCGCAGGGCAGCGTCTATTTCGGTGTGCCGACGGTCTGGTCACGCGTCGTCAAGGATCTCGACTCGGCGCTGGCGCTGTCGTCGGCCCGCCTGCTGGTCTCCGGCAGCGCACCCCTGCCGGTGCCGGTGTTCGACGAGTTGGTGCGGTTGACCGGGCATGCGCCGGTCGAGCGCTACGGCAGCACTGAATCGCTCATCACGCTGAGCACCCGGGTCGACGGGGAACGCCGGCCCGGCTGGGTGGGGCTCCCGCTGGCCGGGGTGCAGACCCGGCTGGTCGACGACGAGGGCGCCCCGGTCCCGCATGACGGTGAGACCATCGGCCGGCTGCAGATCAAGGGCCCCATGGTGTTCGACGGCTACCTCAACCGGCCGGAGGCCACCGCCGAGGCGTTTGATGCCGAGGGATGGTACCGCACTGGTGATGTCGCGGTGATCGACAGTGACGGCATGCACCGCATCGTCGGCCGTGAATCGGTGGACCTGATCAAGACCGGTGGATACCGCGTCGGTGCTGGTGAGATCGAGACGGTGCTGCTCGGACACGACGGCGTCGATGAGGTGGCCGTGGTCGGAGTGCCCGACGACGACCTCGGGCAACGGATCGTCGCGTTCGTCGTCGGCAATGCCGCCCCTGAGGTGTTGATCGAGTTTGTCGCCCAACAGCTTTCCGCGCACAAGCGGCCCCGCGAAGTGCGGCTCGTGGACAGCCTGCCCCGCAACGCCATGGGCAAGGTGATGAAGAAAGACCTCGCCCAGCGGGGCTGAGACTCTCCGAGATCTGCAGCGGCCCGTGCCGGCCTGTTAACAAAAGGCGTACCTTGGGCGATAGAGGGATTAGAAAGTGCACGTCAACCTGCCGATGTTTGGAGGCCACACGTGAATCTCAAGAAGATCGCGGGAACAGCAATAATCGCCGGTGCACTGGGTGCCGGATCCCTCGGATTGGGCGCCGGAGCGGCAACGGCTGACCCCGGCCCGCGCATTCCGTGGGTGCCGGGCCCGGGCTGGGTCGACTGGCACCCGGGCCCTAACCTTCCGCCTGGCCAGGTCAAGAAATGGTGCCCCTGGCACTCACCGCCCGGTCACTGGATCGGCGGCCCGCACGGGATACCTTGCACCTGAGTTGCGCTGATCCCGATGGCGTGAACTAGCCAGGCGCTACCAGCGAATGGAGTTCCTTGCCATCGTCGGAGAGCTCGACAAGTTTGTCGCCGATTCGCCACAGTTGGTGGTACGAATCCGGGTTGACCGGCGTCGTCCACAGCTTTTCGCAGGTTGTGAGGTCCATTGCGAAGGTCGTCGCGCCGGTGACCTCGTAACGGACAGTTTCAAATATGCCGACGCTGCCGTCATTGGCCAGGTAGCCGCTCATGTTGGACCGGCAGGTATTTCCTTCTGCACCTGTCGTGAGGTCGAACTGATGCCACCGCCGTACCTTCACCGGTCCTTCCCAGTTTGATTCAGGTGCAAACAGACGGTGGCCGATGAGCACTGCATTCTGCCCTAGCTGCTGATCAGGAAACTGGACTAGTCCCGCCCCGTTGGCGCCGAAGACGGTTGAATTCGGCGCGCCCTCCACAATGGGCAGCGTCATCGAGAACACTGACAATGACCCCGAAACATTCGTCTCCCCAACACGATTGCCCGTATCGTCGAAGAACGCCACACCATCGGGCGTTGAGTGCTGTGTTTCGGCAACCTCCTCGATTGCGAAACCATCCGGGTAGACGACTGCAGAACCAGGGATTCTTCCGTCGCCGAGGTCGGGTTCCATCACCTTGCCGTCGACCAAGGAGAACACGACCATGCCATCTGAGCCACGGGACGAATCCTGTGCTGCGGCCAATGTTGGTGGAGCTGTGTCGACTGCTGAAGCCGACACTCTGCTAGACACCAGGCTTGCATGGGGAACGGACCAGGTCGTCTCAGCGTTCGGCCCGACGCCGCGTATGCCTTGCCCTCGTATCTCGGCGACCGCGTAATTGCTTATCTGCTGCACTGAGACGCCGCTGCCGGGTGTCGTGTGCAGCTCGGTCGGTCCGTTGAACTGGAGGCCGCCAGTGTGCGCATTTATTACCCACGCGGTGCTCTCTGTTTTGCCTGCTTGAACATCGTCTGCGAGGCACAGGACAAACTCGGGTCCGTTTACAAAGCATTTGGGAACGGCTGAGCCGGCATCAATTTTCACCGGGGGATACAGGCGTGCGCCGGTTCCGATGTTCAATCCGACAAGCCACCATTGTCGGTCCAGTGCACCAGGGTTGCTAGCGAGAAAGTAGCCGTTGCTTGCTATGGATCCAATAAACGGTTCCGACTCGGTTGGAGCATCTGATCCGGTAGTGCCGAAAATACTTGTATCGGGCAGACCCAGATCCGCGGTACTTGTATGCCAACCCGGTATCGGCTGTTGTCGCATCGATGACGAAAGTACCGTCTGCGCTGGCGGCTGCCAATCTCCCCGGTGGAAAGTCGAAGCATCGCCGCTCATCGATCGTCCTGCAATGAAGACGGCAACGCCAGCGACGATCAATACCATCACAATTAACATAACTGCGCCGAAGATCCACCACCGCGCTGGACGCACCGTGGCCTGTCCGCTGCTAAACTTCGCCATTTGGAATAGTTGCCCTAATCGTGCTTGGAGTAGTAGTCGGCAAATACACGCGCCTTTTCATCGAGCACCGTTTGCGGAGACGGAAGACCGATAGTCCGTTCGAGAAAACTTCTGGTAGCCGCTGGATCCTGGCCGAGTTCGCCCATGATGCTCGCGATGATGTGATGGTGGGCCGCCTCAGCCTGTCTGGTGGCGCGGGTACAGACCTTCACGATTTCTTCTGCGAGTTCGGACTCCGTCATTCTGGTCACTTGCGAAGATAATTTCACCAGAAACACGCGGCCATCTATCAGTGAAGTCGCTGCAATTGAGCCGCTCGGATGTTCCGCTGTCACCAAAACCGTCTGAACGTTTTCTTTGCTGTCGTCGACTGCTGGCTGTGGCTGAATGCCAGGGGCGATAAGCCAGTCATCTTCAGTGTCTTCGTGACTCGACGAATAGTCGGAGTAATCTGGGTAATCAGGGAGCTCGTTCAGCTCTATCTGGTTGTCGGCATGAACTTCGTCATCACCGTCATCCCAATCGTCAGTTAGACCTGGCACGCAGTTCCAGCTTCCCCGATCGTTTTACCTGCGCGATAATCGGAATTGTTGTAATTATTGGCAGCTCTCCCGAGTTTCTCGCTGAATTCTGCCGCCACCCTGACCAAGGTTTCACCTGCTGCCCTGCGGGGTTCACCGCCAGCTAACGCGCGGGTTGTGGCCCAGCACACATGCCCGTGCGAACCCTCAACGTTGGAGACGATCTCATTGGTGTGGCGATTCGCGCCGGTGATCAGATCTGCGGCTTTCTGATGCTTATCTCCAAGTTCCAAAAGATAACTCGTCAGTACGGCCAGATTCATCTCAAGGTCAGACACTAGTTGCACTCTTTCGCTTCAATCGATTTTATTTGGGAAGCCCGCTGGGCAGGCGATTAGGTGGCGTTATGTGCGGGAGTGGTATGTCGGCGGGTAGATCGTATGTTGGCGGAAGTTCCGATTCGACGGGTAGGGGAGTTGCCGGCGGCCCGTATGTCGGGTCGACCTGGCGCGGTTCGTATTTGGTAGCGGCTCTTGCACGGGCAGGTAGATCATTCTGATCTACTCGAGGATCCACGAACGGTCCGCAGCCGCCGGCGTTCCCGGAAGAATCCTTTTTCGCGGCCTCGTAAAGATCGTTCGCGGTCCGGATGTCGCGCGCATTCTGAATGGAGTTGTAGACCATTACTCCCATTTGTGCAGACGTAGTTGTCATGGCGGCGCCAGCTGCTGCGACATCAGCTGAAAGGATCTTCGCCACGTTCGCTCCAGGGATGGCAAGAATGGCTCTCGTGGCTAAGCCGTAGTCGTACAGAAGCTGTGAAGTGGAGTCTAAGCACTCGCGTGTTTCTCGCACTTGTTGTGCTTCCTTCTCAAGAGTCTTGCCGATACTCTTGTCGGCGACTGAAACGTTTGATACGTGTTGCCGATGCGCCTTGCTGGTCGAATTATATGTACGTGCAGCGGCGCCATTCCATCCATCATCATTGTCTTCTAGCTCCGCGCCGATGAGGGTCGTGACAGCCGTCTCCAAATTCGTCGCAGACCCTGCAAAGCCGCCTCCTGCTTCGATGTCGCCTGTCCCAGTCAGCTTCTTTTGGCCTTCAATGAAGAGTTGCGCTGCTGATAGCACCGGCGAATCTGCCCATTTGCCGAGGCTTCCTGCGTATTTGATCGGAGCCGAGCCCAGTTCGACGCCGAGCCCGGCGACGCCGTTGAGTACGTCCCCAGCGTCGCCGATCACCTTCCTGGTGTCGGTAGCCACACCGTGAACGTCCAGCTCGAGGATGTTGGTGACTAGGCTTGGGACATCACTGACACCGCTCCTGATGCCGTTGCCGATGTCGAAGAGATGCTTGGCAATGCTCACTGATGCGCCCCCCTTTCTCGTAAGACTATCCCGGCATTTGCCCTCGCCCCGTCACAACTTTCAAGCAAGACGCTCGAACGGGCCGCCGTGCGCATTGATGCAGGTGCCGCTGGGTTCGCAGAGTGCAGCGTCGTACTGACGTTGTAGCGCCGACGACTGACGTCGATACAGATGCGAGCGTGCCAAGCCCGCCGATGACCATTGACTCCCGCGTGGGGTGATGCCGCGTTGTGGCGGGAGAACCTGGTCGGGGTGAGCCAGGCGTTCGGTCAATCGGGTGCGCTTACGCCGCAGAGCAAAACCGAGTCACGTGAATGACCCCGACATGCTGGTGGTGGGGGTCGGCTGGGATCAGTTCGTCGTCGGGCATCCGACCGTGGCGTCGGGTGCGCCGCGGCCTGATCTGACTGGCACGGAGGCGCGCGCCCACTTCTCACTGTGGGCGATGCTGGCCGCACCGCTGTTGGCCGGCAACGATATTCGCGCCATGAGGACGAGACCAGAGACATCCTGACCAACTGGGACGTGATCGCCGTCGACCAGGATCCGCTGATGGTCCAGGGGCAACCGCTCAGCGGTGATCCGCAGATGGTGGTCAAACAGTTGGCCCACGGCGCGGTGGCGCTGGCTCTGTTCAACCAGTCCGACGGGCCGCAGCCCATCCGCACCGTCCTGGACGCTATCGGATTGGCCGACGACAACTGCGTGACCGTCCGCGATCTATGGCAGCACGCCGAAACCACCGCGACCGGCACCATCGATCGGCAGGTGCCCTGTCACGGTGTGGCGATACTGCGGATGACGCCGGACTGCGGTGCCAACTAGAAACCGCTCCTAGTTCGCGTGCAACGCCTCGTTGAGCGTGATGCCGGTGCCGTCACGTTTGACGACCTCGACCGCGCCTGACAGTGAGTTGCGGCGGAACAGCAAGTTGCTGGCCCCCGACAGTTCGACGGCCTTGGTGGTTTGCCCGTCGGCCGTGGTCACCTTGGTGCCGCCGGTGACATACAGCCCGGCCTCGATCACGCAGTCATCACCGAGTGAGATGCCCAGGCCGGCGTTGGCGCCCAGCAGGCAGCGCTTGCCCACCTTGATCACCTCTTTGCCGCCACCGGACAGGGTGCCCATGATCGAGGCCCCGCCACCGATGTCCGAGCCGTCGTCGACGACCACGCCGGCCGAGATGCGGCCCTCGACCATCGAGGTGCCCAGGGTGCCGGCGTTGAAGTTCACGAAACCTTCGTGCATGACCGTCGTGCCCGAGGCCAGATGCGCGCCCAGACGCACCCGGTCGGCGTCGGCGATGCGCACGCCCGTGGGCGTCACGTAGTCGACCATGCGGGGGAACTTGTCGATGCCGTACACCGTGACGGCTCCGCGCCGACGCAACCGCGCCCGCACGGTCTCGAACCCCTCCACCGCGCACGGACCGAAGCTCGTCCACACCACGTTGGCGAGCTGGCCGAAGATGCCGTCCATGTTGGCGCCGTGCGGTGCGACCAACCGGTGCGAGAGTAGGTGCAACCGCAGATAGGCGTCATGGGCATCGGCCGGCTTGTCGTCCAGCGAGGCGATCGTGGTGCGTACCGCCACCACCTCGACGCCGCGGTCGGCATCGGGGCCGGTCAGATCCGCGAACTCGGCCGGGATGTCGTCGCCGCTCAACGTCACGGTGCCGGCCTCGCCAGAACCGGAAAGTTCGGGGGCGGGAAACCAGGTGTCCAGGACGGTCCCGTCGGCGGTGATGGTGGCCAGGCCGACGCCAGATGCTGCAGTCACGTTGGCCTAGGTTACTGGGTACCGTTGACGTCCATGGGGCTAGACCTGCGAGCCGATCCGATCGCGCTGACCGCCGCGCTGGTGGACATCCCCAGCGAATCGCGCCACGAGCAGCACATCGCCGACGAGATCGAGGCCGCGCTCCGTGCGCAGGCGCCGCACTTCGAGGTGATCCGCAATGGTGATGCGGTGCTGGCCCGCACCCAACTCGGCCGCCCGTCGCGGGTGATGCTGGCCGGGCACATCGACACCGTGCCCGTTGCGGAGAACCTGCCCAGCCGTATCGAGGCCGGTGAGCTCTGGGGTTGCGGAACCTCGGACATGAAATCCGGTGACGCGGTGTTCCTGCATCTGGCCGCCACCATTGCCGAGCCCCGCCATGACATCACCCTGGTGATGTACGACTGTGAGGAGATCGAGTCCAGTGCCAACGGGCTCGGTCGCATCGAACGCGAGCTCCCGGACTGGCTGCAAGCCGACGTCGCAATCCTGGGTGAACCCTCCGGTGGCTTCATCGAGGCCGGCTGCCAGGGCACCATCCGCGTCGTGATCAGCGCGACCGGCACGCGCGCGCACTCCGCGCGATCATGGTTGGGCGACAACGCGATTCACAAACTCGGCGCCGTCTTGGACCGGCTCACCGCGTACCAGCCCCGTAACGTCGACATCGACGGCTGCGTGTACCGCGAAGGGTTGTCGGCGGTGCGGATCGACGGCGGAATCGCCGGCAACGTCATCCCCGACGGGGCGTCGGTGACGGTCAACTTCCGGTTCGCGCCCGACCGCAGCGTCGAGCAGGCGGTCGCCCATGTGCACGAGGTGTTCGACGGGCTCGACGTCACGATCGTGCTGACCGACGCCGCCGCAGGCGCCTTGCCGGGCCTGGCCAAACCCGCCGCCGCTGCGCTGGTGGCCGCCGCCGGGGGACAGGTGCGTGCCAAGTACGGATGGACCGACGTGTCCCGGTTTGCCGCGTTGGGGATTCCCGCCGTCAACTACGGACCGGGTGACCCGAACCTCGCGCACAAGGTCGACGAACGCGTCGCGACCGCCCAGATCACCGCGGTCACCGAGATGTTGCGGCGCTATCTGACATGACCAGTGTCCGCGTCGACAGCTGGATCTGGGCCGTGCGTATCACCAAGACCCGGTCGGCGGCGGCGGCCGCCTGCCGCGGCGGACATGTCCGGGTCAACAACGTGCCCGCCAAACCGGCGCAGCACGTCAGCCCCGGCGACGAGGTGCGGGTCCGGCTGGACGGCCGAGAGCGGATCGTGGAGGTGCTCCGGCCGATCGCCAAACGAGTCGGTGCCTCGGTCGCTTCGGAGTGCCTGATCGACCGCAGCCCGCCGCCACCGCCCAAGGAGATGGTGCCGTCGGTTCCGGTGCGCGATCGAGGAGCCGGCCGCCCCACGAAACGTGAACGGCGACAACTGGATCGGTTGCGCAGCACGTTCTGAGCGGTAAATCGGTTGCATCGGTGCGTACTATGGGTGACGCATCTGCAGTCAACCGAGGTGGGCCGAATACATGCTGGGAACCGACGACATCTCCGGGTGATCCCCGAGAGTCGATTCGTCATCCTGTTCCTTTTTGCGGTGCCTGCTGCCCGCATCACCTTGGAGTACCAGCATGTCTATTGTCTGTTCCCATCTGTCCTTCGCCTGGCCCGATGACGTCGAACTGTTCTCGGATCTGTCGTTTTCCGTGGGCCCTGGTCGCACCGGCCTGGTCGCCCCCAACGGTGCCGGAAAGAGCACGCTGCTCAAGCTGATTGCCGGTGAGTACCGACCCTCGTCAGGCGCGGTTCACGTCGACGGCCCCGTCGGTTATCTGCCCCAGACCCTGCCCTTCACTGCCGAACTCACCGTCGCCGACGTGCTGGGAATCGCGCCCGTGCTCGACGCGTTGGCGGCGTTGGCGGACGGTGATGCCGGCGAAGCGGTGTTCACGGCGATCGGCGACGACTGGGATGTCGAAGAGCGCTCCCGCGCCCAACTCGATCGGCTCGGTTTGGAAGGCCTGGCGCTGGACCGGCGGTTGGGGACGCTGTCCGGCGGGGAGGTGGTGTCACTGGGCCTGGCGGCCCAACTGCTGCGTCGGCCAAGCGTTCTCCTGCTCGACGAGCCCACCAACAACCTGGACCGCGACGCCCGCGACCGCCTGTACGACGCGCTCGACGGCTACACCGGCTGTCTGCTCTTGGTCAGCCACGACCGTGCCCTGCTGGACCGCATGGACCAGATCGCCGAGCTGTATCGCGGCGAAATGGCTTTCTTCGGAGGGAACTTCACCGCCTACCAGGAAGCCGTGGAGGCTGCCCGGTCCGTCGCGGAGGGCAACATCCGCAACGCCGAACAACAGCTCAAGCGGGAGAAACGCCAGATGCAGGAAGCCCGCGAACGGGCGGCCCGGCGCTCCTCGAATGCCGCGCGCAATCTCAAGGATGCCGGCCTGCCGAAGATCGTGGCAGGCAAGCTCAAACGCGATGCGCAAGAATCGGCCGCCCGCAGCGACGACGTGCACGCCCGCCGGGTCGACGACGCCCGGACCCGTCTCGACGAAGCCGAGCGGGCGCTTCGCGACGACAAAGTGATCGCGCTGGACCTGCCCGACACCGTGGTGCCGGCGGGACGCACAGTGTTCTCCGGCAGTGGGATGCAGGTCAGCCGTGGCGGACGGAAGTTGTTTTCCGGCAACGGGTTCGACCTTTCCATCCGTGGTCCCGAACGCATCGCGTTGACCGGACCCAACGGAGCGGGCAAGTCGACGCTGCTGCGGATCATCGACGGGGCGGTCGAGCCGGACGCCGGGACCGTGCACCGGGCCGAGGGACGGGTGGCCACCCTCTCGCAGCGGCTGGATCTGTTGGATGAAGACCGCACGGTGGCCGAGAGCCTGGCCGCGGCGGCGCCGGGACTGTCGCACACCCGGCGCATGCATTTGTTGGCGCAGTTCCTGTTTCGTGGTGACCGGATCAACCTGCCGATCGCGGCGCTGTCAGGCGGTGAGCGGCTACGGGCGACGCTGGCGTGCGTACTCTTTGCCGAGCCCGCACCGCAACTGCTGCTGCTCGATGAACCGACGAACAATCTCGATCTGGACAGCGTGGGCCAACTGGAGTCCGCGCTGAACGCCTACCGCGGCGCGTTCGTGGTGGTCAGCCACGACGAACGGTTCCTGGAGGCCATCGGCATCGACCGATGGCTGCGGCTGGACAGTGGCGAGTTGACCGCTATCGCCGACCGGTGATGTTGTGGAACTGAGCCGGTACCGGCCCGACGCCGAAGCGATCCTCCGGCGTCACCCCGGTGGAGGCGCGATTGCCGAGTAGTTCGGTGGCCGTCCCGCCGCCGGCGCCCGCTTCGGTTTCGTTCGGATGCTCTCGCTCGTCGACGTGCTTGCCGTCCTTGGCGTCCTTGTCGTCGGGCTTGCCGTCCGGATCCGACGGGCCCCCGTCGTTCGGGCCCGCGTCGTTCGAACCGTGGGTGTCGGACGCCTTGACGGCCTGTTCGGCCCCGGCGGCGTCGGCACCGACATCTGCGGCCAGCCCGGCAGCCTCGCCTCCGCTTCCGGCCGCCTGCGTGGCGGATTCGACGATGCTCTGCACGCCCTGCATGACCTGCTGTGGCATCTGGGTCATGGCCTGGGTGAGGCCTTGCAACGGCTGGGTGATCGACTGCGCCATCTGCCCGGCCATCTGGCTGAACTGACCCATCATCTGCCCCGCACCGCCGGCACCCCCGGCTGCTGCGCTCCCGCCGCCACCGGCCGACGCCGGGGAGCTCGCGCCCTCGATCTGATCGGCCTGCGCCTTGAGTTGGCTGGCGGCGGCCAGATCGCCGCGTTCATAGGCTTTCGATGCCTGACCGAGCAGTTCGGCCATGCGCGATGCGGCTGCCTGGGTGGCGCCGAGGGCGCCCTCACGTGATGACTGCGCGCCGCTGAACGCATTCTGCATGGGAAAGCCGATGGGACCGTGGCTGGAGGTCAGATCCGACGGGCCGGCGAACGAGCTCTTGAAGCTGTTGACCTCTCCGCTGACGCCGTCGACGATCCCCTGCCAGCCGGTCATGGCGCCGGTGTTGGCGATGAACTGGTTCATCGAGCCCCCTGGTGGTCGTGCGGTCTAACTGGGCATTCTACGGTCGGTACGGGTGGATGCTGTGCGGCTAGCTTCACTTCTTGCCGTTGCCGTTGCCGTTGCCGTTGCCGTTGCCTGCCGACCGGGCATCGAACCGTCGGCGCGGCGTGGCGCGGGGCGGAAGGGTTGACGATCTGCCCGCCTACGCGCGACTTTTCAGCGACAATCGCCACACTGGTACCGTTGCGCCTCAGCAATCCCATTGTCGCTCGGCGATTTTGACACTTGTGTATCACTGGCCTCATAGGCATCAGCAGTCCAGTGCCCGCATGCGAGCGACTCTGTCGCTGATGGCTGGACAACGCCAAATCCGTGACAGCTGGGGCATTTGTCACCTCGAGTGGCGGGAGTAATCAATGTCTTCGTGACGAACGATGCCCCTGATGTCTATGGGGCGATTGTCGCTGAAAAGTCGCGCGTAGGCGGGCAGATCGTCAACCCTTCCGCCCCGCGCCACGCCGCGCCGACGG
>NZ_MBEQ01000078.1 GCF_001954135.1 Mycobacterium sp. GA-1841
ACCCGCTCGGGCCGCAGCGGTACGAACGACAGATCCTTGCCGGCGTTCCAGCGTGACCCGCCGCCATATCTGCGGGCCGCATCCGGGTCGGCGGCCACCTGGGCGGCCCAGTTCCACGGGTGCTGCTCGAAACTCGTGACCAGCGGCTGTAATTCGTCGAACAGTTTTCGGCGGGTAGGCATCGGGAAGGCTCCGATGACGCCGACGGACGCGAGCGTGCCATCGTCCTGATAGAGCCCGAGCAGCAGCGAGCCGATGGCGTCGTCCGCGGATTTGTGGACGCGGTAGCCGGCCACCACACAGTCGGCCGTGCGCTCGTGCTTGATCTTGAACATGACGCGTTTGTCCGGTTGATAGGTGCCCTCGAGCGGTTTGGCGATCACCCCGTCCAGACCTGCCCCTTCGAACTCGTCGAACCAGCGTTGTGCCGTCGCGATGTCGGTCGTGGCCGGCGTGACGTGAAACGACGGGCCGGGGCCCAGCGCGTCGACCAGCGCGGCGCGACGCTCGCTGAACGCGCGCCCCGTGAGATCGTCGTCGCCGAGGGCGAGCAGATCGAACGCGATGAACGCCGCCGGCGTCTGCTCGGCGAGCATGGTCACGCGGCTGGCCGCCGGATGGACGCGTTGCGACAGCGACTCCCAGTCCAACCGGATCCGGCCGTCGACCTCACGCGGCAC
>NZ_MBEQ01000079.1 GCF_001954135.1 Mycobacterium sp. GA-1841
ACCCCGACCCCAGGCGCAGCCCGACAGACCCAACCCGCACCGCGGGGTCAAGATGCCCAAACGCAGCCACACCCGCGAGCAGGAACGTCAAGAACGCATCGCCGAAGAACGCCACCTCCGCGCCGAAATCAACAACGACCTCGACGTCGAACGCCAATACCAAATCTGGCTCACCGAGGAATACGGACCACCACCCCCGTACTGACGGACGCCGTCCCGCGGGATGCGACTCCCTTGCCCGCTTCCGCAGATAGCGCCTGGGCGACCATCGGTGTGCCATGACTTCTCGTGCCAGCTGGTCGGCCGGATCTGGCCGATCAGCGGCTCCAACACCGCGCGGTGTCGTTCGTCGTCGCCGAGGTCGTCGAGCTCCCTGGCCGCAGGACCACCGATGAGTTCACCGCCCTTGCCCCGCCTCCAGAACGGCCGGTCGTACACCGCGATGGCCCGGTAGATCGATCCCACATACGTGCTGTCGGCAAGCCGGGTGCGTTTGGGCGGCAGCGGTGGCTGATAGGTGATGGATGCGCCCATGGGTGCAGGGACGGTGACGACGACTTTCGCTGCCCCGAAAGCGCCCGCCACGATCTGCTCGTGACGGTCGGCCGCCTTGATGTAGGCCATTCGGATTCTCAGTCCCCTCGACTGAGCGACAGCCTAGAAGAAAGTCAGACGACCGACCGACGGTCAGCAGTTGACGAGTTCGGGCTCGCAGATCGGCTGTGAAACCGATTCCTGTGCAGGCTCCTTGACCGAAGGCTCTTCGACGGCCGACTCTTCGACGGCCGGCTCCTCAACCGCCGGCTCCGGATCCTTCGGCTTGCCGCCCCACGGGAATGCGAGCCGCACGATCTTGCGCACCACCGAGGCGAACTGCTTGTGAATCGGACCGGAGTTGTAGGGCAGTCCGTACCGCTGGCAGATCTCCTTGACCTCACCGGAGATCTCGGCGTAGCGGTGCGCGGGGATATCCGGGAACAGGTGGTGTTCGATCTGGAACGACAGATTGCCGCTGAAGATGTGGAACCACTTGCCACCGCTCAGGTTTGCCGATCCCAGCAGCTGCCGGAAGTACCACTGGCCGCGCGTCTCGTTCTGGGTTTCCTCGATGGTGAACTCGTGGGTGCCCTCCGGGAAGTGCCCGCAGAAGATGATGGTGTAGGACCACACGTTGCGCATCAGGTTGGCGGTCATGTTGCCGGCGAACACAAATGGGGCGAACGGCCCGGCCAGCAGCGGGAAGGCCACGTAATCCTTGACGGTCTGCTTGCGGACCTTGGCCCACATCTCACGCAGCATGTCTTTCTTGTCCCGCAGCCGGATCTCGCCGGAGCGGATGCGCTCGGTCTCCAGCTCGTGCAGTGCCACCCCGTACTGGAAGAACACCATCAACAGGAAGGCGTACAAGGGATTACCCAGGTAGTACGGGCTCCACTTCTGGTCCTCGCTCATCCGCAGGATGCCGTAGCCGATGTCACGGTCCATGTCGACGATGTTGGTGTAGGTGTGGTGCATGTAGTTGTGCGAGTGCCGCCACTGATTGGACGGGCAGGCCGAATCCCATTCGAAGTTCTGGCCGCGCAATGCCGGATCGCCCATCCAGTCGTACTGGCCGTGCATGACGTTGTGGCCGATCTCCATGTTGTCGAGGATCTTCGACAGTCCGAGCATCACGGTCCCGACCGGCCAGGCCGGCGGTAGGAACAGCAGTGCGCGGCCGCCGACCTCGAGCTTGCGCTGCATCTTGATGATGTCGCGGATGTAGGTGGCGTCGCGTTCGCCGAGATCGGCCAGGGTGCGTTCGCGGATGGTGTCGAGTTCGCGGCCGAACTCCTCGAACTGCTCAGGGGTAAGGGTGTAGGTCTTGTCGGACATGGCACGTCCTTTCGTCAGAGATCGATGACGACGTCACCGACGGGTGCGGTGACGCAGATCTGGATGTCTTCGCAGTCAGCGGTGGAGATCGCACCGGTGACCAAGTTGCGCACTGCGCCACGGCTCTTCGACCGGGTGCAGCTGTGGCAGATGCCCATGCGGCATCCGCTCTCGGGGGTCAGGCCCGCGGCTTCGGCTTGCGCCAACAGGGTCTGGCCGTCGTCGGCCACCTCCAGGCCGCTGCCGGTGAAGGACACCGTGCCGCCGGAGGATTCGGTCGGGATGCTGAACACCGGAGGCACGAAGCTCTCCGAGTGGGCACCCGGGCAGCGTTCGCGGACGGCGGCGACGAGGGCCGGTGGACCGCAGACGAACACCGCGTCGGGCGTACTACCGGGGAACGCGGCCTCGAGATGCGCCGCGTCGAAGTAGCCGTCGAGATCGCCGGCCGCCTCGTCTCGCGTGTAACCGTGCAGCACCCGTACGCCGTGCATGGCAGCAAGTTCAGTGCGGTAGCAGGCCTCCTCGACGCCGCGCGCGTAGTGCAGAAACGCGATCTCGCCGGTGAACGCCTGTGCACGCAAGGTGCGGAGCATGGACAGCACGGGCGTGATGCCGCTGCCGCCGGAGACGAAAAGGATGCGCTGCGGTGCCACCTCGGGCAGGACGAAATCTCCGCCGACGGAGTCGAGGCCGAGCACCATGCCCGGATACGCGTGATCACACAGGTAGGTCGAAACCAGCCCGCCGTCGTGGCGGCCGATCGTCAGTTCTACATGGCGCGCGCCTTCAGCGCTGGCCGGCGAGTAGCACCGGGTGCGGCGCCGGCCGTTGATCTCGACCGACAGATTGATGTGCTGACCCGCGCGAAAGCCGGCGAACGCCGCATTAGGTTCGAGGGTCAGCGTGACGCTGCGCGACGTCTGCCGCCGCACCGCCACCACTTTGGCGCGGGCCTCGCCGCGGGTCCAGGTCGGTTCCACCAGTTCGGTGTAGCGATCGACGCCGTGCGGGCCGGTGAGCAAGTTCGCGAGCGCACTCAGCCGGGGTCCGGCCAGCAGCCGTCGACCAACGCCTTCAGCCATAGTTTGAGTGAACATGTGTACACAGTGCGCGTGCACAAGCGGATCTGTCAACGACAAAACGGCTGCAAGTGGTAGGCTTCACATCAGTGAACAGACGTACGCCCACTTCACGAACACGATCACGTGAGTCGTTGACCCGCGAGGAACGCAAAGAGGCCACGCGGCGCGCGATCATCAGCGCCGCCCTCACCCTGCTGAAGGACCGCAGCTTCAGCGCGTTGTCGCTGCGAGAGGTCACCCGCGAGGCCGGTATCGTGCCCGCAGCCTTCTATCGGCATTTCGACTCGATGGACGCACTCGGACTCGTCCTCATCGACGAATCGTTCCGGTCGTTGCGTGACATGCTGCGCGGTGCACGCGCAGGCAAACTCGACCCGCACCACGTCATCGAATCCTCAGCCGAGATCCTCATCGGCAGCGTCAACGAGCGGCGCGAACATTGGCGCTTCATCTCCCGGGAACGCTCCAGCGGAGTGTCGGTGCTGCGCTACGCGATCCGCACCGAAATCCGGCTGATCACCTCCGAACTCGCGATCGATTTGGCCCGCTTCCCCGCGCTCAAAGACTGGAGCAGCGAAGATCTCAACATTCTGGCCAACCTGTTCGTCAACGCGATGATCTCGACGGCCGAGGCACTCGAAGACGCCGGCGACGCACAATCCATCGAGGCCATCCACCGCACCGCGGTCAAGCAACTACGGATGATCGCCGTTGGCGTCAACGGGTGGCACAGCACCGGCTAGGGTCCGCCCATGCCCTCTGCAGAGCCCCTCGATCTGACCTACCCACGACCCGACATCGCCGTCCTCACGCTCAACCGCCCGGACAAACTCAACGCGCTGTCCTACGAGTTGGTCGAGGCGCTGCACGCCGCCCTCGACACCATCGCGGCGAACAACGAATGCCGTGTCGTGGTGCTCACCGGCGCCGGACGCGGTTTTTGCTCCGGGCTGGATCTGAGCAATCCCAATCCGCCCGAGGCCGGCGGCGGCACCGAGTTCCCCCGCTCCGGCATGCGCTGGCAGGAACGCATCGCCAACCTCACGGTCAAACTGCACCGGCTGCGCCAGCCCGTCATCGCCGCGGTCAACGGCGCGGCCTACGGCGGTGGCTTCGCTTTGGCTGCCGCCAGCGACATCCGGATCGCCGGCCCGGCGGCGAAGTTCTGCACGCAGTTCATCAAGCTGGGCATCGGTGGCTGTGACATCGGCGTCAGCTACACCCTGCCCCGGATCATCGGCGCGGGCCCGGCGTTCGATCTGATTCTGACCGCCCGTGCGGTCGACGCGGCCGAGGCGCTGCGGCTCGGTCTGGTCACCCGCATCGTCGACGACACCGCCGATTTGCTCGGCGCAGCCCTTGACATCGCCGAAACCCTTTGCGGCTATGGCAAATTCGGCCTGGAATCCACCAAGCAGGTGTTGTGGGCCAACCTCGACGCCGGCTGCCTGGAGACCGCGCTACACGTGGAGAACCGCAGCCAGATCCTGTCGGTCGGCACCGGCAGCCTGGCCGGATCCGCTCAGTTCACCAAGCACACGTAAGCGTCACAACTTGTACCCAGTGATCGACACGAGCCAAAGGAACCCGATCGCGAGCAACCAAGCCAGCATGACGGCGACGAAGATGCACCCTGCGATCCGAAGACGCCGGGGCGACGTGAAAGGCACTGCGATCACGACCATGCCCGCCATGACGCCGAGCCCGCCCGCAAACGATTTGGCCGCGTAAAACGAACCCGCGAGCCCGCCCACCACAACGAACGGAATCACCCACCGATAATTTTCACGCGGTATGCCGAAGGGCAACATCGCTCCGTCGGCCGGCAGCACCAGATCGGGCCGATAGTGCGCCAGCCAGCGGCCGATCTGCCCGGTGGGCCAATCCTTCTCGAACTCATGCGGGTAGATCGCATCAGCACCCCGCGCGCAAATGGCCCATGCATTGAAGACGATTCGCAAGGACCGGCTCATGTTGATCATGGTGATGCCGGTGATGTCGCGCCACTCGAGATGCACTGTCTTCCCGCGACGTTCGAACATGATTCCGGCCGGTGACATCGTCAAGGTCTGACGCGCCCGGCTGCGCCACACGCGGGTACTGTCCGCACCCTGCAGCACGACCGGTACGGTGAAGTCGTCGTAGACCGCCGCTGTCATCGCGCTGTTCCGCCACCGTCGACAATGATCACCTGCCCGGTCATGTAACTACCGGCGTCCGAACACATCAGCAGCGCCGCGCCGACCATCTCGTCGGGGCGGGCCAGGCGCTTCATCAAGGTGCCGCCAACCATGTGATCGATCGCCTCCGGCGGGTTGTTGCGCATCATGTCGGTGTCGACCGGTCCCGGCGCCAGGGCATTGACCCGGATGCCCAACGGGGCGAACTCGGCGGCCATCGACCGGGTGACCGACATCAGCGCCGCCTTGCCCGAGGCGTAGATCGACAGCGACGGCGCGAAGTTGAACGCCCCGACCGACACCATGTTCAGCACCGCGGCCTTCGCGCTGGCCTGCAGATGCGGCAAGGCGTGTTGCACCAGAAAAACCGGCCCCCGCAGGTTCACCTCGTAGGACTTGGCCCAGGCTTCCGGCGTCATCTGCCCCAGCGGCTGGGCCAGCGCGTTGGCGGCGTTGTTGACCACGACATCGATCCCGCCGAACTCCGCGACCGCCCGTTCCACCAGGACGCCGAGATCGTCGATGTTTCCGCTGTGGGTGGGCACGCCGATGGCCTGAGCTCCGAGACCGCGCAAATGCTCGGCCGCCTTCTCGCAGGCGGCCGGCTTGCGGCTGGCCACCACCACACGCGCTCCGGCCAGCGCGAAGCCCTCGGCGAGGGCCAATCCGATACCGCGGGTGCCGCCGGTCACGATCACGGTCCGGTCGGTCATGTCGAACAGATGGTCAAAGGTCTCCCGGTTCACCCCGCCAGTAGAACACCCTGCCCCGGGGGGTGGATTGAGCCCCTACCGCAGTGTCAGCATGGAGAGAGTATGAGAGTCAATCGGCGTCGCTGGTGGGTGTTGCGAGCACTCGGCCGGAACCCGCTCGTCCGACGCACCGATCGGCTCGAGGCATGGACCATGGTGCTCGCCGTGGTATTCGTCGTCCTGATCATCCCGAATGCCGTCACCGTCGGTGAGTCAGTGCACGCGCACACGCTGCGCACCGCCGAGACCCAGGCGCAGACGCGCACGGCGGTACAGGCGACCGTGGTGGACGACACCCCGTCGACGCCCATGCCCGACGAGGGCACCGCTGCCGTCGCCACCATCACGTGGACGGCCAACGGCGCCCCGCACACCGGTGCGATACGCCCCACCCGTTCGCTGAACGCCGGCGACACCGTGCCGATCTGGGTCGATCAAACCGGGCGCCGAGTGCGGGCTCCGTTGTCACCGTCCAGCGCCGGGACCTACGGCGTCGCCGCCGCAGTGTCCGTCTGGCTTGGCGCAGCGGTGTTGTGCGGCCTGGTCATCGCCGCGCTCCGGGTACTCCTCGACCGGCTCCGCATCCGCACCTGGGCCGCCGAGCTTCGGGTTCTGCTCGACCGTGGCGATGGCCGAACCAAATGGCACCACTGAGTCTCAGCCCAGCGTTCGCGCACTGAGGAACTCACGTTCGGCGCCGCTGATCGGGTCGGTGAACCTCAGACGCTGCGCCAGCAGCTGCAGCGGGTGCTCAAAATCGTCTGGAGCCACATCGATAACCGTGGGATACAAGGGATCTCCGACGATCGGCAAGCCGATCGAGGCCATGTGCACCCGCAACTGATGCGTCTGCCCGGTACGAGGCGTGAGGCGGTACAGCCCGACTCCCACGGGTTCGACGTAAGTTTCGGCATTGGGCTCACCGGGTTCCTCGAATGCCTGTAACCGACCGCGCTGCTTGATGATTCGACTTTGCAGCGTGGTCGGAAGCGCCAGCGCCGAGTTCCCGGTCGCGCGGGCCAGATACGTCTTGCCCACCCCGCCCTCGGCGAACAGGCGCTGATAACGTCCCCGCACCTCGCGACGCACGGTGAACAACAACACCCCGGCGGTGAGCCGGTCCAGCCGGTGCGCCGGGCTGAGTTCCGGTAGATCCAGTTCCCGACGCAGCCGCACCAACGCGGTCTGCGCGACGTGGGTGCCGCGGGGCATGGTGGCCAGGAAGTGCGGCTTGTCGACCACGACGATGTCGTCGTCGCGGTACAGGACCGGGATGTCGAACGGAACTTCCACCTCGTCGACCAGGTCGCGGTAGAAGTACACGTAGGCCCCGGCGGGCAACACCGTCGAGTCATCGACGATCGAGCCATCCGGTAGAACCACTTCCCCGGCAAGCACTTTCGCGCCGATACCGAAACGGGTCTGCAACTCGTCGTGCACGTTGCCCCCGAGAAGCCGCAACCGCGCCGGGCCCAGGCCGTCCCGAACCGGCAGCGGGGGCGGCTTTCTCAACGCGCCCTCAATTCAGCGGCACGGGTTCGAGGATCTGGGCGCGGGCCTCAGGGGCGGCCTGGCGCAGCGCATCGGCGGACTCGTCATCGGGCTGGCGTTGCGACTGCACCTCGGCCTCCACCCTGGCGATGTAGGTGGCCACCTCGCGGTCGACGTCCTCGGCGCTCCAACCCAGCACCGGGGCAACGACTTCGGCAACTTCGCGGGCACAGTCCCGCCCACGGTGCGGGTACTCGATCGAGATCCGCATCCGCCGGGCCAGGATGTCCTCCAGATGCAGCGCCCCTTCGGCTGCCGCGGCATAGTAAGCCTCGACCTTGAGGTAGACCGGCGCATCGGTGATGGGTTCCAACAGATCCGGTCGACCCTCAGCCATCTGCAACACCTCACCGATGAGCGAGCCATAGCGGTCCAGCAGGTGCCGAACACGGTAGGGGTGCAGCCCGTAGCGCTTGCCCACCGACTCGGTCTGATTGATCAGGGCGAAGTACCCGTCGGCGCCCATCAACGGGACCTTCTCGGTGATCGACGGCGCCACCCGGGCCGGAATGAATTCGGCGGCAGCGTCGATCGCGTCGGCCGCCATCACTCGATAGGTGGTGTACTTGCCGCCGGCGATGGCCACCAACCCCGGTGACGGCACCGCGACGGCGTGCTCACGCGACAGCTTGGACGTCTCCTCGCTCTCACCGGCCAGCAGCGGCCGCAGACCGGCGTACACCCCGTCGATGTCGTCATGGGTCAACGGCGTGGCCAGCACGGTGTTGACATGGCCGAGGATGTAGTCGATGTCGGCCTTCGTCGCGGCCGGATGCGCGAGGTCGAGATTCCAATCCGTATCGGTCGTGCCGATGATCCAATGGGTCCCCCACGGGATCACGAACAACACCGACTTCTCGGTACGCAGAATGATCGCCACTTCGCTGACGATCCGATCGCGCGGCACCACGATGTGCACGCCCTTGGAGGCGCGCACCCGGAACCGCCCACGCTCCTTGGACAGCGCCTGGATCTCGTCGGTCCAGACGCCGGTGGCATTGACCACGACGTGGCCCCGCACGTCGGTGGTGGCGCCGTCCTCAGAGTCACGCAGGGTCACGCCCACGACCCGATCACCTTCGCGCAGGAGCGAAACCACCTGGCTCGACGAGCGCACCACCGCCCCGTAGTGGGCCGCTGTGCGTGCCACGGTCATGGTGTGGCGGGCATCATCGACGACGGTGTCGTAGTAACGGATTCCGCCGATCAGCGAGCTGCGCTTGAGCCCGGGCGCCAGCCGCAGGGCCCCAGACTTGGTCAGATGTTTCTGTGCGGGAACGGATTTCGCACCACCAAGCTGGTCGTAGAGGAAAATCCCGGCCGCCACATACGGCCGCTCCCACCATCGGTTGGTCAACGGGAACAGGAACGGCAACGGCTTGACCAGATGCGGCGCCAGCGTGGTCAGACTCAGTTCCCGCTCGTGCAACGCCTCACGGACCAGCCCGAACTCCAACTGTTCCAGGTAACGCAGCCCACCGTGGAACATCTTGGAGCTGCGGCTCGATGTACCGGACGCGAAGTCGCGGGCCTCGACGAGAGCTACTTTCAGCCCTCGGGTGGCCGCGTCCAACGCCGCGCCCGCGCCCACCACGCCGCCGCCGATGACCACTACGTCGAACTGTTCACCGCCGAGGCGTTGCCAGGCTTGCGCCCTTTGCTGCGGACCGAGGAAGGTTTGCCCGTCGCCCGGTGCTGAGATCGGGTCAGTCACGATTCCCAGGCTACGTGGACGAGGTGGGATCCGCCTGATTCTCTAGTCCAGGTCGTCGTGTTTCATCAGCTGGCGCGCCGCTTCGGTGACCGAGCCCGACAGCGACGGGTACACCGAGAACGTCTGCGCCAGCTCGCCGACCGGGATGCCGTTCTGGACGGCCAGTGCGATCGGCAGGATCAGCTCGGAGGCGATCGGCGCCACCACCACACCCCCGATCACCACCCCGGTGGCCGGGCGGCAGAAGATCTTGACGAAACCGCGGCGCAGGCTGGACATCTTGGCCCGGGCATTGGTGTTGAGCGGCAGGGTCAGGGTGCGGGCCGGCACAGATCCGTCGTCGATCTTGGCCTGCGGAACCCCGACCGCGGCGATCTCCGGTCGCGTGAACACCGCCGCGGCGACAGTGCGCAGCCGGATCGGCGTCACCGCCTCGCCGAGAGCGTGATACATCGCGATGCGCCCCTGCATGGCCGCGACCGACGCCAGCGGCAGCAGACCGGTGCAGTCACCCGCCGCGTAGATGCCCGGCATCGAGGTGCGCGACACCCGGTCCACGGTGAGGTAATTGCCGGGCCCGAGCTCGATGCCGACCCGTTCCAGGCCCAGACCGCCGGTGTTGGGCACCGAGCCGACCGTCATCAGCGCATGGCTGCCCTCGACGACACGGCCGTCGTTCATGGCGACGCGCACACCGCTGTCCGTACGGGTCACCGACTGCGCGCGAGCGTTCTTGACCAAGGTGACACCGCGCTCGGAGAACACCTCCTCCAGCACCGCGGCCGCGTCGGAGTCCTCGTGCGGCAGGATCTGGTCGCGGCTGGCGACGACCGTCACGGTCACGCCGAGCTCGGTGTAGGCGTTGACGAACTCGGCGCCGGTGACTCCCGAACCCACCACGACGAGGTGATCGGGCAGGGTGTCGAGGTCGTACAGCTGGCGCCAGTTGAGGATGCGGTCGCCATCGGGCGCAGCATTGGGCAGGACTCGCGGGCTGGCACCGGTGGCGATCAGCACCACATCGGCGGTGAGCTGGCTGACCTCGCCCTCGCTGGTGGTGACCTTCACCCGATGCTGGGCCATGCCGGGAACGTCGTCGATCAGCTCGGCGCGGCCGGCGATCAGGTCGATGCCCTCACTGCGCATCCGCTCGGCGATGTCCACCGACTGCGCCGCGGCCAGCGTCTTCACCCGTTCGTTGATCTGCGGCAATGAGATGTTGGACTGCTCGAAGTCCAACGAATAGCCCAGGTTGGGTGCGCGCCGCAGCTCGGTGCGCACCCCGGTGGAGGCGATGAACGTCTTCGACGGCACGCAGTCCCACAGCACGCATGCGCCGCCGATCCCGTCGCTGTCGACGACGGTGACATGCGCGACCTCCGGGCCGCGGGCCGCGGCGACCAGCGCCGCCTCATATCCGGCGGGTCCGCCGCCGATGATCACGATGCGGGTAGCCACTGGACCAACCTAACGAACTTCGCCGATTAAGCTGTCTAACCGTGCCGCTGTACGCCGCGTATGGATCGAATATGCACCCGGAGCAAATGCTCGAGCGGGCTCCGCACTCGCCGATGGCAGGTACCGGGTGGTTGCACGGTTGGCGGTTGACCTTCGGCGGTGAGGACATCGGCTGGGAAGGCGCGCTGGCCACCGTCGTCGAAGATCCGCTGTCGAAGGTGTTCGTCGTGCTCTACGACATGACGTCGGCCGACGAACACTCCTTGGACCGGTGGGAGGGCTCCGAGCTCGGGTTCCACAAGAAGATCCGCTGCCGGGTCGACCGGTTGTCGTCGGATACCGACACCGACCCCGTCCTGGCCTGGCTCTATGTGGTCGATGCCTGGGAGGGCGGTCTGCCCTCGGCTCGCTATCTCGGGGTGATGGCCGACGCCGCGGAGATCGCCGGCGCGCCGGAAGCGTATGTGCACGATCTGCGCACCCGTCCCGCCCGCAACATCGGGCCCTAGGTCACCCAGAGGCGGCGACGATGTTCACCATCGTGCGCACGCCGACGCCGAGGGCCCGCTCGTCGATGTCGAACGTGGGCTGATGCAGATCGAGCTGTGGGCCTTGACCGCTCCACACTCCGAGACGCCCCATCGCACCGGGCACGTCTTCGAGGTACCAGGAGAAATCCTCGCCGCCGCCGGACTGATGGGTGTCGGCAAGTACATCGGGGCCGACGGCCTCGATCGCGTGGGTGAGGATGCGCGTGGACACCTCTTCGTTGACCACCGGGGGCACCCCGCGTCGGTAGTTGAGGCTGTGGGAGATGTTGAGCGGGGCCAGCAGTGACGTAACCGACTGTTCCACAATGGATTCCAGTGTCAGCCAGGTGTCGCGGCTGGCGGTGCGGATGGTTCCGGCCAGGGTGCCGATTTGCGGGATGGCGTTGGCGGCCACGCCCGCATTGACCGCGCCCCACACCATCACGGTGTCATGCCGCGGGTCGATGCGCCGCGACAGCACGCCGGGCAGCCCGGTGATCAGCGTGCCCAGCCCGTAGACCAGGTCGCCGGTCAGGTGCGGACGCGAGGTGTGCCCGCCGGGTGAGTGCAGGGTGATCTCGATGGAATCGGCCGCCGAGGTGATCGGACCGGGCTTGGTGGCCACCCGACCGACAGCCAGCCGCGGATCGCAGTGCAGGGCGAAGATCCGGCTCACCCCGTTGAGCACACCGGCGTTGATCGCGTCGATCGCGCCGCCGGGCATCAGCTCCTCGGCCGCCTGGAACAGCAGGCGCACCCCCACCGGCAGTTCCGGCACCGACGACAGGGCCATCGCCGCGCCGAGCAGTACCGCGGTGTGCGCGTCATGCCCGCAGGCATGCGCGATGTTGGGAACCGTGGAGGCATACGACGCGCCGGTCCGGTCGGCCATCGGCAAGGCGTCCATGTCCGCCCGCAGAGCGATGCGTGGGCCGTCCTCCGGCCCGAAGTCACAGGTCAACCCAGTGCCGCCGGGCAGCACTTTGGGATTCAACCCCGCGTCGGCAAGGTGACTGGCGACGAACTCGGTGGTGGCGAACTCTTGGCGGCCCAATTCCGGATGCGCGTGCAGATGCCGGCGCCACGACACCATCTCGTCGTAATGTGCCGACAGCCAGCGGGCAGCGGCGTGCTGCAACACGCTCATGACGCCCGCCTCGTCTCCTGGGCCGCCAGTACCCGATCACGCTGCGCCGGCGTCTCGGCGAGCGCAACCACGGTGCGGGCCAACATGATCGCGCCTTCCACCACAGCCTGGTCGGCGCTCGGGCCGGCCGCTGCCGCGGTGAACGCGGGCTGGTGGATCGCCGCGCCGCCCGAGTCGATACCGATCACCGGATGGATTCCGGGCATCACCTGGCTGATGTTGCCCATATCGGTACTGCCCAGCGGCACACTTGCCTCCACGTTCTCGGGTAACGGGTTACGGCCCAACCGCAACATCTCGGCGCGGATGGTCTCCGAAAGCCATGGGTCGGGCGCCATTTCGGCATAGGCGGGCCCGATCTCGGTGACCTGGTGCTCGCAGCCGGTGGCCAGGGCCCCGGCCGAAAAACATCCGGCCATCCGCTCTTCCAGCTCGCGCAGCGCCGGCATGTCGGTGGCCCGCATGGTGTAACGCATCTCGGCGCGGCCCGGGATGACGTTGGCAGCCTGCCCGCCGTGGGTGACGATGCCGTGCATCATCTGCCCGGGCATGAGCTGCTGACGCAACAGGCCGATGGCCACCTGCGCGACGGTGACCGCATCCCCGGCATTGACGCCCAGATACGGCGCCACGGCGGCATGCGACTCCCGGCCGATGTAATCGACGGTCACCTCCGACAGCGCCAGCGAGCGGGCAGCGGCGATGTCCACCGGGCCCGGGTGCAGCATCACCGTCGCAGCGATGTCGTCGAACACTCCGGCGTCGAGCAGCAACACTTTTCCGCCGCCGAGCTCCTCGGCCGGAGTGCCGACCAGCACCACCGTCACGCCGAGGTCGTCGGCCACGTCCGCCAGCGCGAGCGCGGTACCGACCGCCGAGGCCGCGATGATGTTGTGCCCACAGGCGTGACCGATCTCGGGCAGCGCGTCGTACTCGGCACAGATCCCGACCACCAGCGGGCCGCTGCCGTACGACGCCCGGAACGCGGTGTCCAGGCCGCCCGCGCGCGCGGTGATCTCGAATCCGTATTCGGCCACCAGCGCCTGGGTCTTGGCGCAGCTGCGATGCTCGGCGAAGGCCAACTCGGGCTCGGCGTGGATCGAATGCGAGAGTTCGACGAGGTCGCCACGGCGCCGGTTGATGGCGTCTTCGACGCTCAGCAAGGCGGTGGCAGACGGCATCCTCGCAGTATCTCACTGCTCGTTTGGCACGGTTAAGCTCGCCTATCGTGACCGATCTCCAGGCGTCAGCGCTGTCGTCCGCCGAAGCCATCGCCGAACGCACCGGAGTTCACCACCACGATGTCGCCGTCGTGCTCGGTTCGGGCTGGGCGCCCGCGGTCGCCGAGCTCGGGGATCCCGTCGCCACGGTGCCGATGGCCGATATCCCGGGGCTCGTCCCGCCCAGCGCGGTCGGGCATCGCGGCCAGATCCACTCCACCCGGATCGGTGCTCACCGGGTGCTGGTCCTGGCCGGCCGGATCCACGCCTACGAGGGGCATGGCCTGCAGCATGTCGTGCACCCGGTCCGCGCCGCGGCCGCCACCGGCATATCCACCCTGGTGCTCACCAATGCCGCCGGTGGCCTGCGGTCCGAATACGAGGTGGGCCAGCCGGTGCTGATCAGCGACCACCTCAACCTCACGGCACGTTCTCCGCTGATCGGCGCGCAGTTCGTCGACCTGGTCGACGCCTACTCCCCCCGACTGCGCGCGCTGGCCCGCGAGATCGAGCCGGCCCTGACCGAGGGCGTCTACGCCGGGCTGCCCGGCCCGCACTACGAGACCCCGGCCGAGATCCGGATGCTGCGCACCCTGGGCGCCGATCTGGTCGGCATGTCGACGGTGCTCGAGACCATCGCCGCGCGGGCCGCGGACCTGGAGGTGCTGGCCGTGTCCATGGTGACGAACCTGGCCGCGGGGATGACGGGCCAGCCGCTGAGCCATGCCGAGGTGCTCGAGGCCGGACGGCAGTCGGCGACCCGGATGGGTGCGCTGCTGCGCTCGGTGATCGATCGGATCGAGCCGATCAACTGACCGCGGCGACCGGTTCCTCGACCGCACGGCCGTGCCGCCCGCTCAGCCGGGCCATACCCCGCGCCATCAGCGGCGCCGCGAAGAGCATCAGAAGCACGCGCAGCACCTGCGCGGTGATGATGAAGGTGACGTTGGACCCGGTTTCCACCGCGGTGGCCAGCACCGCGTAGACGCCGCCCGGGCTGGTCGCCAGATAGCCCTCGAGCTGCGTCATCCCGGTGACGTCGGCCAGCAGCACGCCGAGGCCGGCGGTGGCCGCGCCGAGCACCAGGATCAAGGTCAGCGCCAGCGGCAGGATTCGGCCGATGGCGCGCAGCGATTCGCGGGTGAAGGCGACGCCGGCCTGCCAGCCGATCACCATGTAAGCGGCCTGCACCAGCAACATCGGGACCGTCAGCCCGAATGACAGACCACTGAGCTGCAGGCCCACGGTCAGAGCCAGCGGGCCGAGCAGCCCGGCCCCGGGAAGCCTGACCAACCGGCCGAGCACCGCGCCGACAGCGACGATGACGACCAGCATGACGAGGCTGAGATACCAAGGTGCCGAAGGGGCTTCACCGGAAACCGGCGCGGGATGGGACCGATCGGCATGAAAGATCAGGGTCACCACGAGGGGTATGGTCGCGGTGACCAGCGCTACCCGCAGGTACTGGACCACGGACACGACGCGATCGTCGCCGCCCAGTTCCCGTGCGATGGCCACCAGACCCGACGCGCCACCGGCCACCAGGGCCAGCGACCCCGTCAGGGGACTGACGTCGCGATGCAAACCCAATAGTCCACCGGCCAAGACGCTCAACACCAAGGTCGCCACGGTGACCACCGCCACGATCAACCAGTCCGAACCCATGGCGTCGACGGCATCCTGATGCACCATGGTGCCGATGTAGACGCCCAGCACGCCCTGGGCGATCACTCCCGCCGGACGAGGCATCCGCTCCGGGGCGAATGCGGCCAGGGCCAGCGCGATGCCGACCGCCAGACCGGCGAACAACGCCGCCGAGGGAACGCCGACGAGATTCAACGGGACGGTGACGGCGGTAGTCGCAACCACCAGCAGCACCCACCGCAGCGTCCGTGTCATCCGTGCGTCTACCTCCGACCTACATACTAAGTAAAACCTTGGCATTAGTCACCGCGAAAAACGGTCAACACGGACAAAGCGCGGTCAATACCAAGGTATAACTTGATTATGTCTGCAACATCGGCGACTGAACTCCGTGAGTCGATGATGGCGGTGGCCCGCCAGATGCGGCGCCACCGGCCCGATCACGGTCTCACGTTGAGTCAGCTGGAACTTCTCGGCGAAGCCGGCCGCACCGGCACCACCACCCCGGCCGAGATGAGCGCCCGGTTGCACGTGCGGGTGCAGTCACTCACCGACAGCATCAACGAGCTCGTCCGCCGCGGCCTGATCGTCCGCCGCCCCGACGACACCGACCGTCGCCGCCAGCTCATCGAGATCACCGCCGAGGGCACCGTGCTCCTGCAGGCCGACCGCGCCGAGCGGGACGCCTGGCTACACGCCGCCATGCGTGAGAACCTGACCGATCTGGAGTTCGACTTGTTGATGCTCGTGGCGCCGGTACTGCGCAAGCTTGCTTACTCCGACGCCAGTGCGGGCACACTTGGCTCATGACCTCCCTCGCGACTGCCTCCGCCGATTGGATCGCACACGACCCCGATCCGCAGACCGCTGCCGAATTGGCCGCCTGCAGTCCCGAAGAGCTCGACCGCCGGTTCAGTCATCCACTGACCTTCGGCACCGCCGGTTTGCGCGGACCGTTGCGGGGCGGGCCGGACGCGATGAACCTGGCCGTGGTCATGCGGGCCACGTGGGCCGTCGCGCAGGTACTCAAAGACCGGGGGTCGGGGGAAACCCATGTGGTGGTGGGTCGCGATGCTCGGCACAAATCCGACGAATTCGCCCTGGCCGCCGCCGAAGTGTTGGCCGGTGAAGGATTCGACGTACTGCTGATGCTGGCCGCCGTCCCGACACCGGTCATCGCCTACGCGGTCCGACATCTGCCCACCGCAGCGGGCATCCAGATCACCGCCTCGCACAATCCGCCGACGGACAACGGCTACAAGGTGTTTCTCGGCGGTGGCATGCAGATCATCCCCCCAGTCGACCGCGAGATCGAGGCGGCGATGGCCCGGGCGCCACATGCCGACGAGATTCCCCGGGTACCGGTGGAAGTCGGCGGCCTGCGCCAGATCCACGGCTACGTCGAGCGGGCCGCGCGGGTGCGCCGCAGTGCGGGGCCGGTGCGGGTGGCGCTGACGCCGCTGCATGGTGTCGGCGGCGAGTACGCGCTGGATGCCATGGCGCTGGCCGGATTCGACGACGTCCACGTCGTCGAGGAGCAGTTCGCGCCCGATCCGGACTTCCCCACCGTCGGCTTTCCCAACCCCGAGGAACCTGGTGCGGTGGATGCCCTGCTGGCCCTGGCTGACGACATCGACGCCGAGATCGCCATCGCGCTGGATCCCGACGCCGACCGGTGCGCCGTCGGCGTCCCGGGACCGGACGGCTGGCGCATGCTCACCGGCGACGAAACCGGTTGGCTGTTGGGCGATTACATCCTGTCTCAGCTGGAACCCGGCCCGGTCAGCGAGGCCGCCCTGGTGGCCAGCACCGTGGTGTCCTCCCGGATGCTGGCCGCGATCGCCGAGGCGCACGGTGCCCAGCACGCCGAAACCCTCACCGGTTTCAAGTGGTTGGCCCGCGCACAGAGTCCGGGCAACACCTTGGTGTATGCCTACGAAGAGGCGATCGGCCATTGTGTCGACCCGGCCGCGGTGCGCGACAAGGACGGGATCAGCACGGCCATCCTGGCTGCCGACCTGGTTGCGGCGCTGCGTGATCAGGGCCGCACCATGCTCGACGCGCTCGATGATCTGGCCAAGAAACACGGTGTCCATGTCACCGGCGCGGTGGCCCGCCACGTCGACGACGCCGACGCCGCCATGGCCCGGCTGCGTTCCGATCCACCGACCGAACTGGCCGGCATCGCCGTCACCGCAGAAGACCTGCAGCAACGTCCCGGACAACTCTGCACCGACGCCCTTATCTTCACCGGGGACGACGCGGGTACGTCGGTGCGCGTGGTGGTGCGACCCTCCGGGACCGAACCGAAGCTCAAGTCCTACACCGAGGTTCGCTGTTCGCCTAGCGATGACGTGAGCACCGCGAGAGCGCACGCCGAGAAGCTCAGCCAGGCCCTGGCCGACGCCGCGGCGCGCTGGTAGGCGCTCTCAGCGCGGACCGAACTGACGATCCCCGGCGTCCCCCAGACCCGGAACGATGTAGGCGATCTCGTTGAGCCCTTCGTCGATGGACGCCGTGATCAACCGGATCTCCGGTGCGGCCTTCTCCAGGGTGGCGATCCCCTGCGGCGCACACACCACGCACACCGCGGTGATGTCGACGGCATTGCGATCGCGCAGCAGGCCGATGGTGTGCGCCATCGAGCCGCCGGTGGCCAGCATCGGGTCGAGCACGAACACCGACCGGGCGCTCAGGTCGTCGGGCAGCGAAGCCAGGTACGGGGTCGGCTGGTGCGTCGTCTCGTCACGGGCCATCCCGACGAACCCGACCTGCGCCTCGGGGATCAGCGCATGCGCCTGATCGACCATGCCCAGACCGGCCCGCAACACCGGGACCAGTAGCGGCGGATTCGCCAGCCGCGACCCCGTGGTGTCGATCACCGGGGTCCGCACCGGGATCACCTCGGACGCGGCATCGCGGGTGGCCTCGTACACGAGCATCATCGTCAGGTCACGCAACGCCGACCGGAACCCGGCGTTGTCGGTGCGCTCATCCCGCAGCGTGGTCAGCCGGGCGGCAGCCAGAGGGTGGTCGACGACGCGTACATCCATTCCGCAGACCTTAACGGGATCGGCGCCCGCGGGGGCCCACGGACTACGGACCACGGGTTTTCAAGGGTCCGCTACGCGGTTGTCCGCACCAGTCTGAGATGGCGGCAATCCTGCCCCCGGACTCTGGAGAACTGAACATGGCGAAAGTCGTAGACATCGGCGATATCAGCCCACTGGGCTCGCCCACGGATGCCACCCCGGTGGAGTCCGACGCACAACTGGCCGACCGGTTCGCCCGCGAGGCGATGCCGTTTCACCCGGTCCTGTTGCGCACCGCGCGACGGCTCACGCTCACCCAGGCCGATGCCGAAGACCTCGTGCAGGACACGCTGATGAACGCCTACGCCGGCTTTCGACGGTTCGAGCCGGGCACCAACGTGCGGGCCTGGCTGTTCCGGATCATGCACAACCGGTGGATCAGCACACACCGGATGAGGCAACGCCGTCCGGACACCTTCACCGTCGGCGAGATCACCGACAGCGACATGTGGGGCAACGTCGTCCATTCCAAATCAGCAGAGCGTTCCGCCGAGGATCGCGCCCTTGACCTGTTCTGCGACAACCGGATTCGCGATGCGGTGCTGACCCTGCCCGAAGGTTTCCGCACGGTGCTGTACTACGCCGACATCGAAGGATGCACCTACGCCGAGACCGCGGCCCGCATGGAAATCCCACTGGGAACGGTGATGTCGCGAATATCACGCAGCCGGGAACGGCTGCGGGGGGCATTGACCGACACCCAGTGTGTCGCCTGAGAACAACGAGAGGACACCATGGAATCCGCAACGACAGAGCTCAAGGGATACACCGCACTGATCACCGGCGGGACCGCCGGCATCGGCTTGGCCTGCGCCAATCTGCTGGCAGGCGCCGGCGCGGCCGTGACGATCACCGGCCGGGACGAGAAGCGTGGACGCGACGCCGCGGCCGCGCTGGGCGGTGACGTCGATTTCGTCCGTGCCGACCTCGCCGACCTCGGGTCGGTGAAAGCCCTTGCCCAACAGTGTGATCAGACCGACATCCTGGTCAACAACGCGGCCGCCTTCCCGGGTGCGCTCACGGTCGAACAAGACATCGGCTCCTTCGAGCAGACTTTCGACACCAATGTGCGCGGCACCTATTTCCTGGTCGCTCAACTGGTGGGCGGCATGCTCGAACGGGGCCGCGGCAGCATCGTCAACGTCACCTCGATGGTCGCCTCCAAAGGCGTGCCCGGTGCCTCGGCCTACAGCGCCTCCAAGGCCGCGGTGGAATCATTGACCCGCACCTGGGCCGCGGAATTCGGCACCGGTGGAGTGCGGGTCAACAGCGTGGCACCGGGACCGACCCGCACCGAAGGGGTGGAGGCCCAATGGGGCGACACCAATGAGGAACTGGGCCGGGCCCTGCCGCTGGGCCGCACCGCCACCCCTGAGGAGATCGCCCACGCGGTGCTGTTCTTGAGCTCTCCGCGCGCGGCCTTCATCACCGGCTCGACGCTGCACGTCGACGGTGGCGGCACCGCCATCTGAACGCGCCGCGATTCAAGGGAACCGAACCGCGCCGACGGGCGTCCTAACCACATGCCCGCCGACACCCTGCGCGCCGACATGGCGGCCATCCGCGCCCTTGGCACCGCCCTGGCCACGCACGCCGCCGACCTGAACGCCGTGGCCGCCGCCCTGCGGTCGATGCCGTCACCGGCCGACGCTCTCGGACCGGTGGCCGAACGATTCGTCACCGCGTTCACCGAGGCCGTGACCGAACACAGTGCCGCAGTGGCGGCGCTGGGCATCCACACCGACTCGGGGGCGCTGCACGCGGAAGGGACCGTCGAGGTCTTCCACGCCGCCGGTCAGCGGGCCGCCAAGCTGTTGCCGCAGGTGTAGCGGTGCCCAGCACCCTGGCCGCGCCGCTGTACGAGCTGCGTGATCTGGTCGGGTCCGGCCGGCACGTCCCCGCGGTGACGGCCCTGGACGGCGCGCACACCACGCTGTCGGACATCGCCGTCGCGCTGCAGCACTCGTGGGACCGGGCCGTCGGTGAGTGGTCGGGCACCGCCGGCACCGCAGCCGCAGAGTTCACTGCGGGCGCTGCCGCCCAGGCGGCCGGTCTGGCGGAGCGGGCCCGGACGTTGAGCACTGCGGCCAGAGATGCTGGTAACGCGGTGGCCGACGCCGGGGCGCGGCTGCAGGCGATCATCGACCGCTTCGAGCAACGTGCCGCGGCATTGACGCCGCACCTCGCAGAGCCGGGGGTGGCCGAAGAGCTGGAGGCCGAGGCACGGCGAGCGATCAGCGAGGCGACCGCCGTCGTCGAGGAACTACGCGCCGAACTGGACGGTCAGGCCGGCGCACTCTCGAGCGCAGTCCCCGGCCCGGCCACGGGCGGATCGGCAGCCGATGGCAGGTCGAGGCCACGGCTCCAACCGACCGGCGTGGCGCTGCCAGAAGGGGCCGGG
>NZ_MBEQ01000080.1 GCF_001954135.1 Mycobacterium sp. GA-1841
GCGTACAGGCCCCCGAAGGCGGCCCCATCCTCTTTGAGGACGCCGGCTTCGGCGGGGGTGGGGTGCACGGGTACCGATCCCTGGAAGGCACCTTCCTGGGCGGCTGCATCTTCTCCGGCCGGGCAGCCGGACGGGGCGCGGCGGCCGACATCGCTTAGTTCACCGCGCTTGGACGCCGCCTAGAATTCGGTGCCGTTTTCCTCGGCGAGCACGTGGAAGTCCGTGTTCGTCATCTCGGCCAGCCGTCCGTAATAGATGCCGCGGGCATTCGGTTCGATGATGCCCTGGTGGATCGGCACCGCCCGCGTCGGCGCGACCGCACGCAGAAAGTCCACGGCCTCCGAGATTTTCATCCACGGGGCCGCGGCCGGGGTGGCCAGCACGTCGACCGGCTCGCCGGGGACGAACAGTGCGTCACCAGGATGCATGAGCCGTGCCGGATGCTCCTCGTCACCCACCAGATACGAAATATTGTCGATCACAGGAAGTTCCGGGTGGATGACCGCGTGCGTGCCGCCGGTGCCGCGCACGTTGAGCGAACCGACCTGGAAGGCGTCGCCCGGATGCACTGCGCGCCAAGGTTCGCCCAACTGCGCGGCGGTCTGCGGATCGGCATACAACACCGCCTGCGGGTTGGCGTCGATCAGTGCCGGCAATCGGGCGGTATCGGCGTGGTCGGGGTGCTGGTGGGTGATCAGGATGGCCGACAAGCCGGTGATGCCCTCGAAACCGTGCGAGAAGGTACCCGGATCGAACAGCACGGTGGTATCCGAAATGCTTGCCAATAGGCACGAATGTCCGAAATGCGTGAGCTGCATACCTATATTGTGACGCTCGGTGGGGATCTGGCGGGTGATCGCGACAATGTCGCTCGTGCTCTGCGGGCTGGCCGCAGCGCCGCCCGCGGCGTGGTCGGAGCCCAGCGCCAACTGCCCGCCGCGGTGCGACAGCATCCCGGATTCGGCGTGGGTGGCATCCTCACAACTCCCGCTGTACCGCGAATACCGCTGGCCCGGGCTGGCGGGACTGGCCGTGACCGCGGTCGCACCACGCTTCCGATTCGCCGAGGACTGCGCCGTGCCGCCGGTGCCTGGCGATCCGCGTAGCTATGCGGTCGCGGCCCGCGCCGACGTCGCTCGGCCCGCCGGGGACTGGCAGCTGCGGGTGCAGGTGATCCACTGGCGCGGCGAGACATGGCTGGGCGGCCAGACTGCGCTGGCGGTCGTGCAGGGCGCCGCCGCGGCGCTCCGCGCCTGTCAGGTCCCTGGAATGACCACCTCGATCACCACCGAGCAGCCCGGTCAGCTGGCCGCGGTGCTCACCCTCGACGGTAAGCAGGTACTGCACCAGTACCTGCTGGCCGATTCGCGCAACAGCACCATCGTCGAACTGGCCATGTGGTCGACCACACCGCCACGGGTGATGTGGTCGGCGCCATCGGACGAAGCGGTGCTCGATGCGCTCGCGGACCCACTGTGCACGGCTTACATCGGGTCGTGCCGGTAGAGTGTGCGCCGTGGCAAAGGTGGTTGTGCACGTCATGCCCAAGGCGGAGATCCTCGACCCGCAGGGGCAGGCGATCGTCGGGGCACTTGGTCGGCTTGGACATGGTGGTATCGCGGACGTCCGTCAGGGCAAGCGTTTCGAGCTCGAAGTCGACGACTCCGTAGCCGACGAAACCCTGGCCGAGATCGCTGAGTCTCTGCTGGCCAACACCGTTATCGAGGACTTCTCCGTGAGCCGGGAGGACTCGTGAGCACCCGTGTCGGGGTGATCACCTTCCCCGGGACGCTCGACGACGTCGACGCGGCCCGCGCCGTCCGTCTGGCCGGGGCCGAGGCGGTCAACCTCTGGCACGCCGACGCCGATCTCAAAGGCGTCGACGCGGTCGTCGTCCCCGGCGGTTTCTCCTACGGCGACTACCTGCGCTGCGGTGCGATCGCGAAGTTCGCTCCCGTCATGGGCTCGGTCGTCGAAGCGGCCGGCAAGGGCATGCCCGTGCTGGGCATCTGCAACGGCTTCCAGGTGCTGTGCGAGGCCGGGTTGCTGCCCGGCGCCTTGACTCGCAACGCCGGGCTGCACTTCATCTGCCGTGACACCTGGCTGGAGGTGGCGTCGAACACCACGGCCTGGACCACCCGCTACGACGTCGGTGCCGACCTGCTCATCCCGCTCAAGTCGGGGGAGGGCCGCTACGTGGCCTCCGAAGCCGTGCTCGACGAGCTCGAGGGTGAGGACCGCGTGGTGTTCCGCTATCGCGAGAACCTCAACGGCTCGATGCGCGGGATCGCGGGTGTGTGTTCGGAAAACCGTCGCGTCGTCGGCCTGATGCCCCACCCCGAACATGCCACCGAGGCCTTGACCGGTCCGTCCGATGACGGGCTCGGGTTGTTCTACTCCGCGTTGGACGCGGTGCTCTCGGTCTGAGCCTGCCGCCCCGCGAACACAGTCGCTCGCGGGGCAACGTGAACTACGCGGTGAGGGCGACAGACGCCTCGGCGGTGTAGCACAGGAACGTCAGGGTCTCCTGCAGGTACAGCTGCACGCTCTCGGCGTCGTGCGACAGGTAGCCGATCGAGACGTCGGTGCCCAATTGCAGGTCGAAATCCCCGCCGCGGGTGGACAACACGAATGCCCCGTCGATCGCCGGCGCCCAGATGATCTCCCCGTCGACCAGCCGGCTCAGGTGCTCACGGATCGGATAACCGTGTGCGGTGGTCTCACTGACCTTGGTGTAGGTCTCCGCCGAGAGCAGCACCGAGTAGGGCCCGTCGACGCCGGCCAGCCGCAGCTCCGAGAGCGCCTGGGCGATCACGTCGGGAATCTCACGGGCATCGTCGGGCAGCGCCAGTGCCGGGTTCGAGCTGGAGTTGCGGATACCTTCGATCGAGGCCGCCGGGTAGCCCTCGAAGATCGCCCGGTCCTCGACGAAGGCCAGCTTCTTGGCAGCATCCTTGACCGGATCCCAATCCGAATCCTGCGATCCGCGCTCGACATCGTCGATGTCCTTGCGCTGCACCGTGAACGGCACCCGCAGCCGCACCAGCGGCTTGGCGTCGCGCAGATGGGCCACCACACCGTCGCCGGGCGAGCTGACATCGAGCAGGTGCCCGGTGCTGATCGCCGCGGTGACCGGGCCGCCGGGCTCGCTGACATCGACCACACGTCGACCGGCGATGTGCCGCTTGAAGGTTCGGCTGGCCTCGAGTTCGATCTCGGCCCAGGCGGACTCGGTGATCGGGGCGAGCTCGCGATACAGGTTGTTCATTGCGGGATTCCTTTCAGACTGCCGATGCCGAGCGAGCCGTCACGGTGGCCCTGATCCGGTGAAACGTCTTCTGCTGCTTGGGACAGCGGGTCCGACGGCAGCGGCGGTGGATCGTCCAGAAAATCAATCGTGGGGGTGAAGAACAAGCCCCCGGTGAGCGCGGTGGAGAAATCCAGGATGCGGTCGGTGTTTCCCGGCGGGTCGCCGATGAACATGTTGGTCAGCATCCGCTCGGTCACCGCGGGCGTACGCGAATAGCCGATGTAGTACGTGCCGAATTCACCCCTGCCGATCTCGCCGAACGGCATGTTGTGGCGGATGATCTTCAACTCGTTGCCCTCGTCGTCTTCGATGACGTTCAGCGCCACATGGGAATTGGCGGGCTTGACCGCATCGTCGAGTTCGATGTCGTCGAGCTTGGTGCGGCCGATCACCCGCTCCTGCTCTTCGGTGGACAGCGAGTTCCACGAGCCCATGTCGTGGACGTACTTCTGCACGTGCACATAACAGCCACCGGTGAAATCCGGGTCCTCGTCGCCGATCTGGCTGGCGTTGACCGCCACCGGACCGTCGGGGTTCTCGGTGCCGTCGACGAAACCCATCAGGTCCCGGTTGTCGAAGAACTTGAAACCGTGCACCTCGTCGACGATCGTGACGGCGCCGGCCATCGCGTCGGCGAACTTGGTGGCCAGCTCGAAACACACATCCATCGACTCCGCGCGCAGATGGAACAGCAGATCCCCCGGTGTGGCCGGGGCCCGATGACGCGGGCCGTCCAACGGAATGAACGGGTGCAGCTCGGCGGGGCGCGGACCGGAGAACAAGCGGTCCCACGCGTCGGACGAGATCGAGACGATCGCCGACAGACGTTTCGAAGGGTCACGGAAGCCGATGGCGCGCACCAGACCTGAAATATCGGCCAACGCGTCATGCACCGTCGCCTCGCCGCCGTCGTCGATGGTCGCCACCATGAACACGGCAGCCGGCGTCAGCGGCGCCAGAACCGGCTGGGGCTGTGGTGCGGTCACAAACCGACCCTAGCGTGGCGCGCCCGCAATTCCCGGTCAAGATAGACATATGGCAGCTAGCGCCCAGAGTCTGTGCGAATTCATCGACGCCTCGCCGTCACCGTTCCATGTGTGCGCCACCGCCGCGCACCGGCTGCGCGCGGCCGGATTCACCGAACTCGCCGAAACCGACAGCTGGCCTGCCACCGCGGGCGGTGAATCGGGCCGGGGGGGAAAGTTCTTCACGGTGCGGGCCGGGTCGCTGGTGGCCTGGAACACCGAGGAGACCGACCCCGCCGCGCCGTTCCGGGTCGTCGGCGGCCACACCGACAGCCCCAATCTCCGGGTCAAGCAGCATCCGGACCGTGTCGTGGCGGGCTGGCAGGTCGTCGCGTTGCAGCCCTACGGCGGGGCCTGGCTCAACTCGTGGCTGGACCGCGACCTGGGGATCAGCGGCCGGCTGTCGGTCCGCCGAGGCACGACGATCGAGCATCTGCTGGTGCGCGTCGACGATCCGATCCTGCGGGTGCCGCAGCTGGCCATCCACCTGTCCGAGGACCGCAAGGGCGTCAGCCCCGACCCGCAGCGCCACCTCAACGCGGTGTGGGGCCTGGGTGAGCGGCCGCGGTCGTTCCTCGGGTTCATCGCCGAGCGGGCCGGCGTCACCGAGGCCGAGGTATTGGGTTTCGACCTGATGACCCATGACCTGGCGCCGTCGGCGATCACCGGGGCCGGCGGCGAGTTCGTCAGCGCACCCCGCTTGGACAACCAGGCCACCTGCTACGCCGGGCTTGAGGCGTTGTTGGCCGCAGAGACCAGTTCGCACGTGCCGGTGTTGGCCCTGTTCGACCATGAGGAGGTCGGCTCGACCTCCGACCACGGCGCGCAGTCCGAGCTGTTGCCCACGGTGCTGGAGCGGATCGTCCTTGCCGCCGGCGGCGATCGGGAGACCTTCCTGCGCCGCACCGCCGGATCGATGGTGGCCTCCGGCGACATGGCGCACGCCACGCATCCGAACTACCCGGACCGCCACGAGCCCGGCCACCAGATCGCGGTCAACGCCGGACCCGTCCTCAAGGTGCAGCCCAACCTGCGCTACGCCACCGACGGGCGGACCGCCGCGGCCTTCGCGCTGGCCTGCGATCAGGCCGGGGTGCCGTTGCAGCGCTACGAACACCGTGCCGATCTGCCGTGCGGCTCGACCATCGGCCCGATGACGTCGGCGCGCACCGGAATCCCGACCGTCGACGTCGGCGCGGCGCAACTGGCCATGCACTCGGCCCGCGAATTCATGGGTGCCGAAGACGTCGCGGCCTACTCGGCGGCATTGCGGGAGTTCTTGTCACCGGCCTGATCTAAGGTCGGCGCCATGGCACTGTCCGTGGAGATGATCACGATCGACTGCACCGACCCGGATGCGCTGGCCCAGTGGTGGGCGCAAGCGCTCGGCGGCGAGGTGACCGCCTTGGCGCCAGGCGAGTTCGTGATGTTGGTGCAACCCGACGGGCCGCGGCTGGGTTTTCAGAAGGTCCCGGTTCCGACGCCGGGCAAGAATCGCGTCCACCTCGACCTGGCGGCGTCCGACGCGGAAGCCGAGGTGGCCCGGTTGGTGAGCCTCGGGGCCAGCGAGACCGAACGACACAGCATGGGCGATGACTTCAGCTGGGTGGTTCTCGCCGACCCCGAGGGCAATGCGTTCTGTATCGGGTCCGAGCAGGGCTAGCTGATCCGGCTGGCCAGCATGTGCTTGGCCATCTCGGCGCCCTTGCGGCTGTCGGCCTGCGCCTTACGGAACAACTCGACCACCTCGGTGTCGCCGTCGCGTTCGGCGTCGGCGATGAACGTCTCCATCCGCAGGGCGTTCTCGAGGCACTGCTCGGTGTACCAGATCAGGTTGTAGTTCTTGTCTTTCGTGCCGGTCACATGGCCGGTCTCGGTGCTCGCGGTCATCGGTTCACTCCCTTTCGTTCGCCGGTTGCGTGACCCTGTCGGCCTACCCGTGGGTTCGGCGCCACAAACCAGAACCGTCACAGCGCACGGCTGGAATGATCACCGCTGTGCTGCTCTCGCTCATCGCGGTATCGGTCGTGCTTGCCGGATGGTCGCTGCTGTCGAGGGGGCTGGCCCGGCTGCGGTTGACCGCGCCGATGGTGCTGGTGCTGGCCGGGGTGGCGGTCGGCTTCACCCAGAGCGGGGTGGCCGACACCCTCAACGCCGACAGTGCCCAGCACGTGGCCGAGATCATCCTGGCGGTCCTGCTGTTCGTCGACGCCACCGATGTCCGCGGCGGATTTCTGGGTGCCGATCCGCGATCGGCGCTGCGGCTGCTGTTCATCGCGCTGCCGCTCGGGCTGGCCTGCTCGGTGCTGATCGGCGGGTGGCTGCTGCCCGGCCTGTCCTGGGCCGCGCTGTTGGTGATCGCCTGCATCGTGGTGCCGATCGATTTCGCGCCGACGTCGACACTGCTGCGCGACGCCCGGCTCCCCGAACGGGTCCGCGATCTGCTCAACGTCGAGGCGGGCTACAACGACGGCATCATCTCACCCGTCTTCATCTTCGCCGTGGTGCTGGCCGCCGACGCGCGGCACGTCGAGACTCCCGTCGATGCGTTGGCCTCGGCGGTCCCCGAGGCCGTCAAGGCGATCCTGGTCGGTGTGCTGGTGGGCGCTGCCCTCGCGGTCGCCGCCAACCATGCCCAGCAGCGCGACCTGATGACCGATCAGGCCAAGCGGGTGATCCTGGTGGCCGCGCCGCTGCTGGCCTTCGGTGCCAGCCTGCTCGTCGACGGCAACGGCTTCGTCTCGGCGTTCGTCTGCGGCATCGCGTTCAACTACCTGCGGTCCTCGGCCACCTTCTCCGCCGAGCTCGAACTCGTCGACGACGTGGGCTTCCTGCTCGCCGCGATGATGTGGTTCGTGTTCGGCCTGACCGCGGTGCTGGCGCTTCGCTCTGGGATCTCGCTGGCCACGGTGGTGTTCTGCCTGTTGGCGCTGACCGTGGTGCGCATGCTGCCGGTGCTGGTGGCCATGCTGGGCTCCCCGGTGAGCTGGCGAGAGCGGCTGTTGCTGGGCTGGCTCGGCCCGCGCGGCACCGCCTCGATCGTGTTCGGCCTACTGGCGTTCAACGCCCTGGAAGGGGTGGCCGAGCACACCGTGGCGCAGGTGCTGGTGGTGGCCGTGCTCGGCAGCGTCGTGTTGCACGGAGTCGGTGCACCAGCGGCTGCCCGCGCCTATACGCGGGCAACCACTAAACTGGGGTCGTGACGTCTGAGCTCACCCACGCTATGGACACGGTGCAGCGGGCAGCCGCCACCCCCGATCAGCCCCAGCCCTACCGCGAACTCGGTCTCAAGGACGACGAGTACCAGCGGATCCGCGAGATCCTGGATCGCCGCCCCACCGATGCCGAACTGGCCATGTACTCGGTGATGTGGAGCGAACACTGCTCGTACAAGTCCTCCAAGGTGCACCTGCGCTACTTCGGTGAGACCACCACCGAGGCGATGCGCGCCGGCATGCTGGCCGGCATCGGTGAGAACGCCGGCGTCGTCGACATCGGCGACGGCTGGGCCGTCACCTTCAAGGTCGAATCGCACAACCACCCGTCCTACGTCGAGCCCTACCAGGGCGCGGCCACCGGCGTCGGCGGCATCGTCCGCGACATCATGGCGATGGGCGCCCGTCCCGTGGCGGTCATGGACCAGCTGCGCTTCGGTGCGGCCGATGCGCCCGACACCCGCCGCGTGCTCGACGGCGTGGTGCGTGGGGTCGGCGGCTACGGCAACTCGCTGGGCCTGCCCAACATCGGCGGCGAGACGATCTTCGACCCGTCCTATGCGGGCAACCCGTTGGTCAACGCGCTGTGCGTCGGCGCGCTGCGCAAAGAAGACCTGCACCTGGCCTTCGCGTCGGGTACCGGCAACAAGATCATCCTGTTCGGGGCGCGCACGGGCCTGGACGGCATCGGCGGCGTGAGCGTGCTGGCGTCGGACACGTTCTCTGGCGACGAATCTGGAGCCGGCCGCAAGAAGCTGCCGAGCGTTCAGGTGGGCGACCCGTTCACCGAGAAGGTGCTCATCGAGTGCTGCCTCGAGCTGTACTCCGCCGGCCTGGTGGTCGGCATCCAGGACCTCGGCGGCGCCGGGTTGTCCTGCGCCACCTCCGAGCTCGCGTCCGCCGGTGACGGCGGCATGCGCATCGAGCTGGATCAGGTGCCGCTGCGCGCCAAGGACATGACCCCGGCCGAGGTGCTCTCCAGCGAGTCCCAGGAACGCATGTGTGCCGTGGTGACGCCGGAGAACGTCGAGGCGTTCATGGCCGTCTGCCGCAAGTGGGAGGTGCTGGCCACCGTGATCGGTGAGGTCACCGACGGCGACCGCCTCCAGATCACCTGGCACGGTGAGACCGTGGTCGACGTGCCGCCGCGCACCGTGGCCCACGAGGGCCCGGTCTACGAGCGCCCGGTGGCCCGGCCCGACACCCAGGACGCCCTGGTCGCCGACACGTCGGCCAAACTGCCCCGGCCCAAGACCGGCGACGAGCTCAAGGCCACGCTGCTGGCCCTGATCGGCAGCCCGCACCTGTGCAGCCGGGCCTTCATCACCGAGCAGTACGACCGCTACGTGCGTGGCAACACCGTGCTGGCCGAGCATGCTGACGGCGGGGTGCTGCGCATCGACGAGACCACCGGCCGCGGCATCGCGGTGTCCACCGACGCCTCGGGCCGCTACACCCAGCTCGACCCGTACACGGGCGCACAGCTGGCGCTGGCCGAGGCCTACCGCAACGTCGCCGTCACCGGGGCCACCCCGGTGGCGGTGACCAACTGCCTGAACTTCGGCTCGCCCGAGGATCCCGGCGTGATGTGGCAGTTCAGCCAGGCCGTCCGGGGCCTGGCCGATGGTTGTGCCGCCCTTGGTATTCCGGTCACCGGCGGCAACGTCAGCTTTTACAACCAAACCGGATCCACCGCGATCCTGCCCACTCCGGTGGTCGGGGTGCTCGGGGTGATCGACGACGTGAAACGACGCATCCCCACCGGCCTGGGCACCGAACCGGGGGAGACCCTGCTGCTGCTCGGCGACACCCACGACGAGTTCGACGGATCGGTCTGGGCTCAGGTCACCGGCGACCACCTCGGCGGGGTTCCACCGAAGGTGGACCTCGAGCGTGAGAAGCTGCTGGCCGAGGTGCTGACCGCGGCCTCGCGCGACGGGCTGATCTCGGCCGCCCACGACCTGTCCGAAGGTGGCCTGATCCAGGCCATCGTCGAAGCCGCGCTGGCCGGTGAAACCGGTTGCCGGGTCATCCTTCCGGAGGATCTTCCCGACGGTATCGATCCGTTCGTCTTCCTGTTCTCGGAGTCGTCGGGCCGCGTGCTGGTGGCGGTGCCGCGCACCGAGGAGAGCCGGTTCCGGTCGATGTGTGAGGCCAGGAACCTGCCGGTCACCCGCGTCGGCGTGGTGGACCAAGGCAGCGACTCGGTCGAAGTCCAGGGTCAGTTCAGCATCACCCTCGCGGAGCTACGGAGCACGTCGGAGGGCGTGCTGCCCGGGCTGTTCGGGTGACGGCCGAGACCCTCGACGCACGTCATCCTCTGCTGCGCTGGGCCTGGAGCCTGGTGCGGCTGGACTTCGCCGGCATCGCAGTCGGCGCCCTGTTCTTCTGCCTGTCACTGACCCCGTCGTTGCTGCCGCGGGACTGGCTGTTCGCCGGTCTCATCGGTGGCATCAACCTTGCCATCGGCTACGGCATCGGGGTGCTGCTCGGAAAAGCGTTGTACCGCTTCGTATTGGCGCGACGTACCTGGTGGCCCCCGCGAAAGTGGGTGCTGTACTGGGCCAAGGCATTGGTCATTGCCGGATCGGCCACGGCCTGCGTGCTGATGCTGATCCCGGCCGCGGCCTGGCAGCGGCAGGTATCGGCGCTGATGGGCATCGAAGGGCCGGCCACCCTCGGCTACATGCGAACCCTGATCATCACCGCCGCCGTGGCCGCCGCCCTGATCGGCACCGCGCGCGTGCTGCGCGACGCCGTACGGCTGCTGGCCCGGTACTTCATCCGGCGCTGGCGTCTGCACCGGGAGGTGGCCCAGTTCATCGGCACCGCGATCGTGGTGGTGCTCGTCATCACCCTGGTCAACGGTGTGCTCTACCGCGGATTCCTCGCCGGGGCCAGTCGCGTGTTCCAGCCGCAGAACACCACCACCCGTGAGGGTGTCAACCAGCCGACAGAGCCCGAAAGGTCCGGCAGCCCAGCATCTTTCGCAGCCTGGGATTCGCTCGGATTTCAGGGCCGCAACTTCGTGGCCACCGGCCCCCGCGCCGCCGAACTCGAAGCGGTCAACGGTGAACCCGCCAAAGAGCCCATCCGCGTGTATGCCGGTCTGCACACCGCCGACACCGACGAGCAGCGGATCGCGGTGCTGCTCAGCGAACTTGAGCGCACCCACGCCTTCGACCGCAAACTGTTGGTGATCGTCCCGACCACCGGCACCGGGTGGGTCAATCCGGTGGCCGCCCGCGCCCTGGAGTTGATGTACAACGGCGACACCGCCATGGTAGGTATGCAGTATTCCTATCTGCCGAGCTGGATTTCGTTCATGGGCGATCGGCAGAAGTCGATGGACAACGGCCGGATGATGATCGACGCGATCCAGGCGCGCTGGGAGGAATTGCCGCCGGAACGCCGCCCCAAGCTTGTGCTGTACGGCGAGAGCCTCGGGTCGATGGCCGGTCAGGGTGCATTCGACTGGCTTCCCGACATCTCCCGGATGGGCTTCTCCTCGGTGCTGTGGGTGGGTCCACCCAACGCCAGCCCGCTGTGGCATGGGCTGATGGTGCGCCGCGACCCGGGCACCCCGCAGGTGCGTCCGCGGTACGACAACGGCCGCACCGTGCGGTTCTCCGAGGCCGCTGACGCCGCCGAGATCGCCGCGGACACCGCCGGCCCCTGGGAAGGCACCCGGGTGTTGTTCCTGCAGCACCCGTCGGATCCGATCGTCTGGTGGTCGACGGATCTGCTGTTCTCCGAACCGGATTGGCTGGTCGAACCACCCGGCACCGACCGCACCGCCTCGATGCGCTGGTACCCGATCATCACGTTCTGGCAGGTGGCCGCCGACATCACCAACGCCTCGAGCGTGCCGGCCGGACACGGCCACAACTACGGCCAATCGATGCTCGACGGTTGGGCCGCGGTGGCCCCGCCGGCGGGATGGACACCCGCCGACACCGAACGGATCCGGGTGGCGCTGGACAAGACGGCGGGCGAAGACGGACCCGAGAACTGACGGCATGAAAGGGAAGCGATGAACGCGAGCCCCAACGGGGCGGCCGGTCCGACGCGGCTGTTCCTGCCCGACGAGGACGTCGAACTGACTGCGCTGCAGGGCTATTGCAGCGCCAATGCCGACATTCTCGCGCTCAACGCCGACCCGTTGTATGTGTATGCCCGCCGCAGCGATCCACGCCGCCGGGTCGGG
>NZ_MBEQ01000081.1 GCF_001954135.1 Mycobacterium sp. GA-1841
GGACTGGCCAAACCGGGCCGGCTGGAAGGGCCGGACCCCTCGCTGTTGGTGGCCGCCTACGCAGAAGTGGCGGGGGCCTGAGCGCCCGCGCCACGTGAATCCTGCTGTGTCGGCCCGTTACTGCTTGGGCTGGTCGGGATAGTCGACGGGCTGGGTGGTGTCGGCCGTCTCGTGGGCGCCGTTGGCGCTCACCGCGGCGAACACGTCGGTGTCGGCACGGTCGTCGGCGGCCAGGCCGTGGTGGCGCTGGCGCGGCATCGGCGGGGCCTTGCGGTCCACCAGCCAGCGGCCCACCGTCACCCCGGCCACGCCGAGCAAGAACACCAACAGCGCGGTGAACGCCGCGAACGTGGTGATCTCGTTGAGCAGCGCATCGGTGTAGAGGCTCTTGTAGAACAACCCGATGAACCATGCCACCGCACCGCTGACGATCCCGGCGAACAGGCCGGCGATCAGCCAGGTCATTGCCATGTCGGCGCGACGATCCGGGTCCGGGTTGCGGCGCGCGTCATTCTGGCCGTCGATCAGTCCCCAGATCAGCACCGCGATCCCGAACACCGTCACCAGTGCCAGGCTGAACCATGTGGCGTTGGCCGGCGAGGCGTTGATCAGTGCTCCTTGCAGTAAGCGCACGATGACCATCGCTGTTGCGAACACCACTCCGCGCAGTAACCACTTGCTCATGGGGGCACAGCGTAGCGAGTAGCGTCACAGACCGTGACTATTTCCCAGCGCAGGGATCGGCTGCGGCGTCGGCTGGTGGATGCGGGCCTGGACGCGATGTTGGTAACTGACCTGGTCAACGTGCGTTACCTGTCCGGTTTCACCGGGTCCAATGCGGCGCTGCTGGTGCTCGCGGCAGACGCCGCGCCGGTGCTGGCCACCGATGGGCGCTATCGCACTCAGGCCGCGCAGCACGCGCCGGACGCCGAGGTGGTCATCGAGCGGGCCTGCGGGGTACATCTGGCCGGGCGTGCCGCACGCGCGGGCGCCGTTCGGCTGGGGTTCGAGAGCCATGTGGTGACGGTGGACGCCTTCACCGCGCTGACGAAGGCCGCCGGCGACAGGGTCGAGTGGGTGCGCGCCGCCGGCACGGTGGAGGCACTGCGGGAGGTCAAGGACGCCGGTGAGATCGCGATGCTGCGGTTGGCGTGTGAGGCCGCCGACGGTGCGCTCGCCGACCTGCTGGAGCGCGGTGGGCTGCGGCCCGGCCGCACCGAGCGGCAGGTGCGCAACGATCTTGAGGCGCTGATGCTGGATCACGGCGCTGACGGGCCATCGTTCGAGACGATCGTGGCGACCGGCGCCAACTCGGCCATCCCGCACCACCGCCCCACGGACGCGGTGCTGGCCGCCGGTGACTTCGTCAAGATCGACTTCGGCGCGCTGGTGGCCGGCTATCACTCCGACATGACGCGCACGTTCGTGCTGGGTCCGGCCGCCCAATGGCAACGCGACATCTATGACCTGGTGGCCACCGCGCAGCAGGCCGGTCGTGACGCGTTGGCCCCTGGCGTTTCGTTGAGCGCGGTCGACGCGGCATCACGCCAGGTCATCGCCGAGGCGGGCTACGCCGAGAACTTCGGTCACGGCCTCGGGCACGGCGTCGGACTGCAGATCCACGAAGCGCCGGGGATCAATGCCACTGCCGCCGGTACACTGCTTGCTGGCTCTGCGGTCACCGTTGAGCCTGGTGTCTACTTGCCCGATCGCGGCGGTGTCCGGATCGAGGACACCCTGGTCGTCGGAGAGGCGACACCCGACCTGCTTACTCGGTTCCCCAAGGAACTGACCATTTTGTGACGAAAACTTAGGAGTTACCCCCTCATGGCATCGACTGCCGACTTCAAGAACGGGCTCGTCCTGCAGATCGACGGACAGCTGTGGCAGATCGTCGAATTCCAGCACGTCAAGCCCGGCAAGGGCCCGGCCTTCGTGCGCACCAAGCTGAAGAACGTGGTGTCGGGCAAGGTCGTCGACAAGACCTACAACGCCGGTGTGAAGGTGGAGACCGCCACCGTGGACCGCCGCGACGCCACCTACCTGTACCGCGACGGCAACGACTTCGTGTTCATGGATTCCGAGGACTTCAATCAGCACCCGCTGTCCGAGTCACTCGTCGGCCGCTTGTCCGACTTCCTCCTGGAGAGCCTGCCGGTACAGATCGCCTTCCACGACGGTGTGCCGCTGTATCTGGAGTTGCCGGTGTCGGTCGAGCTCGAGGTTTCCCACACCGAGCCTGGCCTGCAGGGCGACCGATCCAGCGCCGGTACCAAGCCCGCCACCATGGAGACCGGAGCCGAGATCCAGGTTCCGCTGTTCATCAACACCGGCGACAAGCTCAAGGTCGACACCCGCGACGGCAGCTACCTCGGTCGCGTGAATGGCTGATCGCCGCGGCGACCGGGGCCGGCACCAGGCCCGCAAACGTGCCGTCGACCTGTTGTTCGAGGCCGAGGCGCGTGGTCTGACGCCGGAGGCGGTGGCCGACGGCCGCGCCGCGTTGGCCGAGGACCAGGACGACGTCAGTCCGCTCAATCCGTACACCGTGTCGGTGGCCCGCGGCGTCACCGAACACGCTGCCCACATCGACGACCTCATCTCGGCGCATCTGCAGGGCTGGACCTTGGAACGGCTGCCGGCCGTGGACCGGGCCATCCTGCGCGTGGCGGTCTGGGAACTGTTGCATGCCGACGACGTTCCCGAGCCTGTCGCGGTGGACGAGGCTGTCGAGCTTGCCAAAGAGCTGTCCACCGACGAGTCACCGGGATTCGTCAACGGGGTCCTGGGCCAGGTCATGCTGGTGACCCCGCAGATTCGCGCCGCCGCGGCGGCCGTCCAAGGCGCCGTACAGGATCGGCCGGAGCAGTAGGGTCTCTGGCCCGGTTTACCCGTCATCGGCTTCCTCCTGGGGAATGAGTAGTTCCTCGGGGTGGAAGTGATGGTTGACGGTGTCTTGGCCGGTGTCCATGAGAGGTGGCGGATGCCAGTGGATCCGACCGGTATCTGGGTCGACGCTGGTGGTCCAACCGAGCCCGACCAGGCGATTGTCGGGCCCACAGCTCAACGCGAGGTCGGGGGCGTCGGTCTGTCCACCGTGCTGCCAGTCGGCTTTGGCGTGGTGGACCTGGCTCTCGTCGGCCGGTGCGGTGCACCCTGGGCGGGTACAGCCGCGGTCACGGTTGTAGAGCAGCAGTCGTTGCGCTTTGGTGGCCAACCGTTTGGAGCGGGCCATGTAGAGCGGCTCGGCGGTGTGGTGTCTGTAGACGACGAGGTAGTGATAGCTGTGCGAGGCCAAGCGGATGAGATCGCTCATCGGCATCAAGATGCCCGAGCCCGTGACGGCGATACCGGCGCCGGCTTCGAGTTCAGCCAGGGTGGTGGAGACGACCACGGTGACCGGCAGGCCGCCATGTTGGCCGAGTCGTTTGGACATGAGTAGCTCGCGCAGGGCGGCTTTGAGTGCATCGTGATTGCGCTGGGACTGGGTGCGTGTGTCCCGCGCGGCTGCCTGTTCCTCGTCCTGCTGGGCTACTTGGTCCGGGGGCGGATCGGGCGCTGCCACGCCTTCGCTGTCGAATTCGGTAGCGTCGGTTCCGGATTCAGTCACGGCATCGTCGGTGGCATGTTCCTCCTGTGCCGCCGAACCTCTCTCACGGGTGTCGACCGGGTCGGCCGCGGGGTGGTGGGCTGAGTCGGGATCGGCTGGGTTGTTGAGGCCGGGCCGGCCCCATGCGCCGGTGACCGCGGTCAGATAAGCCGCCGCCTCGGGATCAAGCCAGCCCTGCACATGCACCAGCCCGTCGGCGTCCTGCTTGCCGATCCGAAGCCCACGCAGGTGAGCCGCGATGTCGGGCCCGTCGCCGTCCTGGTTGAGCAGATACAGCAGTTTGGCGGCGGCGGCCTTGAGTGTTTCGGGGGTTTCGCGGGTTGCCGCGGCCACCAGGTCCGATTCGACCTGGGCGAGTTCACCGGCGTTCAGGTACTTCTGCGCCTGTCCCAACGTGTCGCGAATGACGTTTACGTGTTCGGTGTTGATCGTTCCCGACTGCAGCGCCTGCGCGCATGCGGGCAGTATCGGCTCCAACACCTCGCCGGTGAGGCCATATCGCGGCCCGAGGTCGGCCGCCGCCGCCACTCGGCGTGACGCTTCCCTGTGGCTGATCCGCATCCGGGTGGCAAGGACATCAGTCCACGACTTCCCACCGATCTCTCGTGGGCTGGTCCGCGCCATCAGCGCCGACTGAATGCGGTGATCGACCGTCGCCTGGGTCCGGGCCTGCCGCTCGCGCTCGGACTGGATCGCCAGTAACTCCGCAGTGTCGAACGCGGTGAAATCAACGTCGATGAGTGTCGTGGTCGCGGCCAGGTGGTCGGCCAGCGCGGTCTGCACCGCGCCCCGATTCGGGGCCAACCCGACGTTCATGATTCGAACACTAGTTCGATCAGCCGACAAGAATTGGCCGTTTGAGACCGGTGTGGCCATAGTGGCCAAAGTTTTTTGAGCGGGCCCAAACGACGTTTCGATCATCGCGATTTGTAAATTTTCATCACGGCCGAGGTGGCGCAATGCGAGCCGCGACGGCGGTTTCGCCAGGTACCGAACGTCGGCTGGCGGCGCAATCAGTTAACCTGCGCAAACGGCAGATTCGCCGCACTGCGAGGCCTCCCGGATGCCCCTTACCTTGAGTGCGTGTCTTCCCAGCCCGAAGCCAATCCTGTACCGCTGACGAGCCGACGTGCTCGCGCGGACCAGGCCCGTCAAGTCGCCGATGTGCTGCGTCATCAGATTTATGACGGCGCGTACGCCGGGTCCCTGCCGCCCGAAGCGGACCTGGCCGCCGAATTCTTCGTCTCGCGCAACACCGTTCGCGAAGCGCTCGGCGTGCTCAAGAACGAAGGCCTGATCGAACGGGGCACCAAGGTGGGCACCCACGTGGCGGCCCGCAAGTACGACCACGGCCTCGACGCCCTGGTCGGGTTGAAGGAAACCTTCAAGGACTACGGCGACGTCCGCAACGAGGTGCGTGCCGTGCAACGGCTCACCGCACCGCCGGCGGTGGCCCGCAAGCTGGCGCTGGAACCCGGGACACAGGTGGTGTTCATCGAGCGGCTGCGTTACCTGGCCGACCTGCCGTTGTCGTTGGACCTGACCTACCTGGTTCCCGACATCGGCGAGCAGGTGGTCTCCCATTCCCTCGAGACCAATGACATCTTCGCGCTCATCGAGCGGGTAAGTGGATTCCGGCTGGGCGGGGCAAGCCTTGCCCTGGAAGCGGTTTCGGCCGATCCGCATACCGCCGCGACGCTGGACGTGCCCAACGGATCGGCACTGCTGATGGCCGAACGGCTGACCAGTCTGGACGACGGCAGGCCCGTCGATCTGGAGTACATCAGGATGCGCGGTGATCGAATCACCATGCGCGGCAACCTCGTGAGGAGAGACGCATGACGCTGGTCAACCAACGGGCCGACGTGCCGGTGACCATCGACGAATCGCTGTGTATCGAGGGCTGCACGCTGTGCGTGGACGTGTGCCCGCTCGATTCGCTGGCGATCAACCCCGACAACGGCAAGGCCTACATGCACGTCGACGAATGCTGGTACTGCGGACCGTGCGCAGCCCGCTGTCCCACCGGCGCCGTCACCGTCAACATGCCCTATCTCATCCGGTAGAGGATCCGAAGTGAAAACAGCCCTGTTCGCTCTGGCCGCCGGTCTCACGTTCGCGACCGCCGGTTGCTCCCTGGATTCGGCCACCGACTCGGCCGACACCGTCGACGTCGTCGTCGGCTATCAGTCCAAGACCATCAACACCGTCACAGCCGGAACCCTGCTGCGCGCCCAGGGCTATCTGGAGCGTCGCCTGGCCGACATCACCACCCAGACGGGCACGAAGTACAACGTCACCTGGCAGGACTACGACACCGGCGCCCCGATCACGGCGCAGATGGTGGCCGAGAAGATCGACATCGGGTCGATGGGCGACTATCCGATGTTGATCAACGGGTCCAAGACGCAGGCCAACGAGCGGGCCAAGACCGAGATCGTCTCGGTCACCGGGTACAACCCCAAAGGGGCGCTCAACATGGTTGTGGTCACCCCGGATTCACCGGCCAAGTCGTTGACCGACCTCGCCGGCAAGAAGATCTCGGCCAGCGTCGGATCGGCCGGGCACGGCATGGTGGTGCAGGCACTCGGTCGGGCCGGCATCGACGCCAAGACCGGCGTGGAGGTGCTCAACCAGCAGCCGCAGGTAGGTGCCTCCGCACTGGAATCTGGTCAGGTGCAAGCTCTTTCGCAGTTCGTCGCCTGGCCCGGTCTGCTGGTGCACCAGGGCAAGGCCAAGCTGCTGTATGACGGTGCCGAGCTGAACTATCCGACGTTGCACGGAGTGGTGGTGCGTCGCGCCTATGCGTCCGAGCATCCCGAGGTGCTCGACGCCTTCCTGCAGGCCCAGCTCGACGCCACCGACTTTCTGAACACCAAACCGTTGGAGGCCGCCCGCATCGTGGCCGAGGGCAGCGGGTTGCCCCAGGAGGTCGTCTACCTCTACAACGGTCCCGGTGGTACCTCGTTCGACACCACGCTCAAGCCCTCGTTGATCGAAGCGCTCAAAGGCGATGTGCCATACCTGAAGTCGATCGACAACTTCGCCGATCTGGACGTGGCCGGTTTCGTGCAGGATGCGCCGTTGCGGGCCGCGTTCGCCGCCCGCGGGCAGGATTACGACAAGGCACTGAGCTCGAACACCAACCCGTCGGCGTTGGGCGGTACCGACCCGGTGTGCCGACGCGCCGTCGACAATGCCGCCACCGCCGGTGAACTCTGGCTCGACGGATCGAATACCACCACCGCCGCTGCCACGCCGGTGTGCCTGCTCAAGGCGATCCGACAGGCCGAAGGCGAGGGCAAGAAGGTCCGTGCCGCCTATGTGACCGACGCCGAGTTGGGCACGCGGTGGTTCGCCGACAAGGCGGTCTGGCTCCGCGTGCCGGCCCAAGGTGGCGAGAACTATCTGCCGTTCGGCACCCAGGCCGGGGCCGAACGCTACGCGGCGGCCCACCCCGGCAGTGCGGTGATCGACTACCCGCAGGCCTTGGCAGGTGCGGTATGACGACCACCGATGCCGCCCCCGACACCGTCCCGGCAACGGTCGACGACGGTTCCGTATCCCTGTCCGCGCCCCGCCGTACCCCGTCGGTCTGGCCGCGTCGTCTGGTGCGGCTGGCGTCGGTCCTCAGCGCGGTTGTGCTGTGGCAGGTGCTCACCGCCAACGAGGTCCGGCTGGGTCTGCGCTTCGACACCCTGCCGACCGTCACCGAAATCACTGCGGCTCTGTTGCACCGGCTCGGGACCCCCGAGTATTGGCTGGATCTCGGCCAGTCGCTGATCCGCATTCTGACCGGATTCGGAATCGCCGCCGTGGTCGGGGTGATCACCGGAATCCTGTTGGGACGCACGGCCTGGTTCGCCGACATCTTCGGCCCGCTCACCGAGTTGGCCCGGCCGATCCCGGCGATCGCCATGGTGCCGGTGGCCATCCTGCTCTTCCCCAGCGACGAGGCCGGAATCGTGTTCATCACGTTCCTGGCCGCCTACTTCCCGATCATGGTCAGCGTGCGGCATGCGGTGCGGGCGTTGCCGACCATCTGGGAGGACTCGGTGCGCACCCTCGGCGGCGGCCGGCTCGACGTGCTGCGGCAGGTCGTGCTGCCGGGCATCCTGCCCGGTCTGTTCGGCGGGCTCTCGGTCGGCATGGGGGTGGCATGGATCTGCGTCGTCTCGGCCGAGATGATCTCGGGTCGCCTCGGCGTGGGTTACCGCACCTGGCAGGCGTACACGGTGCTGAACTATCCCGACGTGTTCGTCGGCATCATCACGATCGGGGTACTGGGGTTCGTCACCGCCGCGGCGGTGGAGCTGATCGGCCGGCGGGCCACCCGCTGGCTGCCCCGGGGTGAGGAGGTCACGAGATGAGCCCCACAGCCACCGCGACGGGCATGCGCCTGGAGCTCGCCGGTATTCGGTTGTCCTATACCGGTTCCCCGGTGATCGACAATCTGAGCCTCACCGTCGAGCCCGGTGAGATCCTGGTGCTCACCGGGCCGTCCGGATGCGGCAAGTCGACCCTCCTGCGGGCGCTGACCGGACTGCTGCGTCCCGACGCCGGTCAGGTGCTGGCCGACGGCGAACCCGTCACCACCACCTCGCGCGACCGCGGCATGGTGTTCCAGGACAGCGCCCTGCTGCCGTGGCGAACCGTGCGGTCGAATATCGAACTGGCCCTGCAGCTGCGGGGGGAGCCGAAAGCCGGGCGCAGGGAGCGGGCAGACCGCTGGATCGACGAGGTCGGCCTGAGCGGGTTCGCCGATTTCTTGCCCAAGAGCCTCTCCGGCGGGATGCGGCAACGGGTTCAACTTGCCCGCGGCCTGGCCGGCGCGCCCCGCGCAGTGATGATGGACGAGCCGTTCGCCGCGCTGGACACGCAGACTCGGGCGGCCATGCAGCGGCTGCTGATCGACACCTGGAAAGCCCATCCGACGACGACCGTCTTCGTCACCCACGACGTCGACGAGGCGCTCACCCTCGGTGACCGCGTCGCGGTCCTCGGCCGCGCCGGACAGCCGTTGCGCGCCCTCATCGACGTGGGTCAGCCCCGAACCGACCATCCCGAACGATCGGCGCTGCGCGCCGAGATCATCGCCGCCTTGGAGCAACCATGACTGAGACCCTTGAGATCCCGAATGTTTCCGACGCGGTCCGGATCGACTGCGATGTGTTGGTGATCGGCGGCGGTACCGCGGGCACCATGGCCGCGCTGACCGCCGCCGAGAACGGTGCTCAGGTGCTGCTGCTGGAGAAGGCGCACGTGCGGCACTCCGGCGCGCTGGCCATGGGCATGGACGGGGTCAACAACGCCGTCATCCCCGGCAAGGCCGAACCGGAGGATTACGTCGCCGAGATCACCCGGGCCAACGACGGCATCGTCAACCAGCGCACTGTCTATCAGACCGCCACCCGGGGATTCGCCATGGTGCAGCGGCTGGAACGGTACGGCGTCAAGTTCGAGAAGGACGAGCACGGCGAATACGCCGTACGGCGGGTGCACCGGTCCGGCTCTTACGTGCTGCCGATGCCCGAGGGCAAGGACGTCAAGAAGGCCCTGTACCGGGTGCTGCGGCAACGGTCGATGCGGGAGAAGATCCGCATCGAGAACCGGTTCATGCCGGTGCGCGTCCTCACCGACGGGGGGCGGGCGGTCGGCGCGGCCGCATTCAACACCCGCACCGGGGAATTCGTCACGGTCGCAGCCAAGGCCGTGATCCTGTCCACCGGGGCGTGCGGCCGTCTCGGATTGCCCGCATCCGGGTACCTGTACGGCACCTACGAGAACCCCACCAATGCCGGTGACGGATATGCCATGGCCTACCACGCCGGTGCCGAACTGTCGGGAATCGAGTGCTTCCAGGTCAATCCGCTGATCAAGGACTACAACGGTCCGGCCTGCGCCTATGTGGCCAACCCCTTCGGCGGCTATCAGGTCAATGCGCTGGGGGAGCGGTTCGTCGACTCCGATTACTGGTCGGGCCAGATGATGGCCGAGGTGAAAGAGGAGATCGAATCGGCCCGTGGACCGATTTACCTCAAGGTCAGCCATCTGCCCGACGAGACGCTGACCACGCTGGAGAACATCCTGCACACCACCGAGCGGCCCACCCGCGGAACATTCCACGCCAACCGCGGCCATGACTACCGCACCCACGACATCGAGATGCACATCTCCGAGATCGGCTTGTGCTCAGGTCATTCCGCATCCGGGGTGTGGGTCGACGAGCACGCCCGCACCACGGTGCCCGGCCTGTATGCGGCCGGTGACCTGGCGTGCGTACCGCACAACTACATGATCGGTGCGTTCGTGTACGGCGACCTCGCCGGTGAGCACGCGGCCTCGACACTGGCCGAAACATCTGCACCGCAAGACCTCCCGGCCGACCAGATCGCCGCGGCGCACGAGTTGATCTACCGTCCGCTGCGGCACCCGGACGCACCGCCCCAGCCGCAGGTCGAGTTCAAACTGCGTCGGTTCGTCAACGATTATGTGGCCCCGCCGAAGACGGCCACCAAACTGTCGATCGCGGTGCAGACCTTCGAGCGGATGGAGGCCGAGGTCGAGGGGATCGGGGCGCGCACCCCGCACGAGTTGATGCGCGCCGCCGAGGTGTCGTTCATCCGGGACTGCGCGGAGATGGCCGCGCGCTCGTCGTTGACCCGGACCGAATCCCGTTGGGGCCTCTACCACGAGCGGGCAGATCTGCCCCAGCGGGACGACCAGCAGTGGCGATACCACCTCAACCTCTACAAGGACGCCGACGGCGCCATGCGCTTCGTCAAGCGTCCGGTGGCACCGTATTTCGTCGCGGTACCCGAACTCGACCACGTGACCTCGCAGGACCCGGTGACCTCCGTCGAACAACCTCATCTGCACGGCGGCCGAGCACCGTCGGCCGAACCGTCCCGGGTGCGCAGCGCCACCTCGGCGCAGCCACCGTCACCGCGAATCGCCGCGGTACTCGCGTTGGAGGAGCCCACGCTGGAGGATCTGAGCAGCTACCTGACCGACGCGGACGCCGGCGTGCGCCGTACCGCGGTCGCCACGCTCGTCGAGCATCTGCCCGACGGGTATCAGCCCGCGCTGGTGGCCGCCCTGGCCGACGACGACGCCGGGGTGCGGCGCGAAACCGCCGATGCGGTCCGGGAACTCGTCGAGGTGTTGCCAGATCCTGGTGCCTTCCTCGACCGGTTGGCGTCTGAGGATCCGGTGGTCCGTGCGGTGACGGTGTACCTGTCGAGTTCGCGGCGCGTCGGCAGCGCCGAGGCGTACCGGGTCGCGTCGACCGACATCGATCACCGGGTTCGGATCGAAGCCGTGCGCGCCTTGGTGTCGGTCGACGACCACACCGGCGTCGCGGCGGCAACCGCCGACGAGAACCGGGAGGTGCGGATCGCGGCGGTGGGCGGTCTGGCCACCTTGCGCGCCGGCGCCGATGCCGTACGGGTGGCATTGGACGACGCGGACCCGTTGGTGCGGGCGGCGGCGCTGGCTTCGCTCGGCGCGGTCGGTTGTACCGGGGACGTTGTGGTCAGCGTGGAGAAGGCCTTCACCGAATCGGCCTGGCAGATCCGGCAGGGTGCGGCACGGGCGTTGGCCGGTGCCGAACCCGAGGTCGCCGTTCCCACCCTGTGGCGGGCGTTGGAGGACCGGCATCTCGATGTCCGCAAGGCCGCAGTGCTCAGCCTGAGCCGGTGGGCGGATTCGGAGACGGCGCGTCAGGCGCTGACCGTGGCGTTGGAGGACAGCGACGCTGATGTGCGCGCGTATGCCCGTCAGGCGCTCGCTGGCTGAACGCCGGTCGGGCGTCGGTCCGGAATCGTCGTTACCGCTGCCCACGACCCGGTACCGGCCTAATCTCGATGCGTGCGACTCGCCTGGCCGCTGACAGGGCGGTTGGAGGAGAGCCGGCTGATCGACGCCGCGCTGGCCTCCACCGAACTGTCCGGGATCGTGATCTACGGAAGTGCAGGGGTAGGCAAGAGCCGTATCGCCCGAGAAGCGCTCGCGGCGGCGGGCACCGGCGGTTACGAAACGCGCTGGGCGGTGGGGACATCGGCCGCTCAGGGGTTGCCGCTGGGAACATTCGCACGGTGGGTGGGTACCTCGGACGCCGACAGCGCGGCACTCGTCGGCCGCGTGATCGACGGACTGACCGGAACCTCCGACGGCCGGCCGGTACTCGTGTGCGTCGACGATGCACACCTGCTGGACGGGTTGTCGGGCTTCGTCTTGCAGCAGATCGTCCAGCGCGGCGCCGCCACGCTTCTGTTGACCGTGCGCGCGGGTGCGCCGGTACCTGCCGAGGTACTGACGGCGTGTGACCGCGGCCGGTTCGAGCGGTTGGACCTGCAGCCGTTGTCCCGAGACGAGTCGACGCGGCTGCTGACCGCCGCGCTCGACGGCCCGCCGGACGAGGACGCAGCGGGACGGCTGTGGCGGCTGACCCGGGGCAACGTGCTGTACCTGCGCAACATCGTCGAGCAGGAAGTCGCGCAGGGGCGCCTCGCGTATCGGCAGGGCTACTGGCGGTGGACCGGCGATCCGGTGATCCCGCCGAGCCTGGTCGAATTGATCGAGACGCGGATCGGTGCACTTCCACCGGCAGTGAGTGAGGTGGTCGACGTACTGGCCGTGGCCGAGCCGATCCAGCTGCACCGGCTGGTGGCAATCACCGATGCCGATGCGGTGGTGACGGCCGAGGCTCGTGGACTGATCACGATCGATCCCGCCGACCGTGAGGTCCGCGTGGCGCACCCGTTGTACGCCGAGGTGCGGCGCAACCGGGTGCCGGGTTCTCGGCTGCGCCGGCTGCGGGGGCTGGTTGCCACCGCGCTCGGCGACCGGGACGACCGCGACTCCATGCGGGTGGTGGTGCGGCGAGCCGCACTGATGCTCGATTCGGATCTCGCGCCCGACCCCGAGTTGCTGACTCGGGCCGCACAGGGCGCGGTGTGGTTGTCCGATCTGGAACTGGCCGACCGGCTGGCCCAGGGGGCAATCTCCGCCGGAGCCGGCGTGGAGGCGAATTTCATTCGCGCCCATGCTTTGTCGTGGCTCAGCCGGGGCGAGGAGTCGGACGCGATTCTCGATGCGATCGCGGCCGCCGAACTCGACGACGACGGCCGTGCCCGGCTGGCCTTCCTGCGTGCGTCAAACCTGCTGTGGTCACTCGCCGATCCAGAGGGCGCCAAGCGGCACGTCGACGATGCGGCGGCGGACATTCCGGCCGCTGCCCGGGCCGGCATCGACGCGTTCTACACGGTGTACTGGGCCGCGATCGGATATCCGGAGCGGGCCGCGACAGCATCCAGCGGCCTGGAGCTCGACGCGCTGCCCGCCATCGTGGGTGCGGTCACGGCGTGGGCCGTGACCGTGTCGTGTGGCGACACGGGGCGTGCCGACGAGGCGGTTGCCGCCGCGCAGACCGGGTACCGCATCACCGAGCGTTCCTTCGATGCCGCGCATATGCGGTTCGTCATCGCCGACGCGCACATCGGTGCGCTGCTACTGGCCGGGCGGATCGGTGAGGCGCGTGAGGAAGCCGAGCAGTTGAGCCGTCGGGCCGCCGAACTGCCCGGTGCAGCGCAGCTGTTCGGTATCGCGCTGGCGGGTCGTGCCGCGACGGCGGCCGGCCAGCTCGACACCGCGGCTGAACTGCTGGATCCGGTCGTAGAGATGATGCGGGCGGCGGGGGAGACCAACGGATTCGGCTATCGCTTTCAGCTGCCCAGGGCCACTGCTCTGGCCATCGGTGGTCTGTCCGGTGACTCCGCCGTGGTCGAACTCGACGAGTGTCGGCATCCCAGTTGGCATCACCTCGCCTACGAGCATGCCCTGGTGCGGGCCTGGGTCGCTGCGACGCAGGGGGCGGTGTCGGAGGCCGTGGAGATCGTGCTCGATGCGGCAGATACCGCAGCTGGCAACGGGCAATTGGCGGCCGAGGTGTTGTGCCTGCAGACCGCGGCTCAGTTCGGCGACCATTCTCGCACCCGACGGCTCGACGAGTTGACCGGTCTGGTCGAGGGTCCACGAGTCGGTGCCGCTGCCGCGCTGTGCCGGGCCCTCGCCGATGACGATGGCGATGGGCTGGTAAAAGCATCAACAGAATTCGAGGAATTCGGCGATCTGGTCGCGGCCGTCGATGCGGCCGGTCGCGCCGCGGTGGCATATCGACGCAAGGACATGCGGGGGTCGGCTCTGGCATCGGCGACGCGGGCCACGGCACTGGCCGAAGCATGCGGTGGCGCGGCCACGCCGGCGTTGCTCGCCGCCGCCGAACGTCTGCCCTTGACCGGCCGGGAACGTGAGATCGCGATGATGATCGGCGCCGGTCTGTCCAGTCGCGCGATTGCCGACCGGCTACGCCTCTCGATCCGCACCGTCGAGGGACACATCTACCGTGCGATGGCGAAAACCGGCGTATCGACCAGAGCCGAGCTGATCGCGCTGCTACCGCGGAGGCATCGCGGCTGATTCGGGTATCGCGATACTCACTCTGGTGCAGCGGAACCGTCGCATCCTGGATCGATGGCCGACGAGGGGGACTTGCACGAACGGGCGTTGCGGCAACTTCCGTTGCCGTACTCGTTGGCATTGCGGCTCCGTGACGCCAAAGTGGCACGTGAACTGGTGTGTGAGTACCTCAGTGTCGAGGACTCCGCGCTCGACGGCATCTACCGGATCGCCGAGGCCAAGCTGGCCGCGGCGGTGGCCCGGGTGGGAGCGTAGCCACGGCCTCAGTCAGCGGCTGCAAATTCCGTCAGCGGGGCGGCCTGCCCCAGCGGATTGATCAGAAGAGCTGCGTAGCCGACGGCATCAGCGTGTGTGTCGCGGATGTGCAGTTCAGCCGACATGAATGCCCAACCGTCGACTCCGCTGGGTGTTGGTGGGAACACAGTGAGGTCGGCGTCGCCCGGAGTGAGCCAGTGACGTTCGCCGTCGGTCGTGTTACGCCACAGGGCGAGGCGCCACGGCGCGATCTGTTGGGCATGCTGAGTCGGCAGTCCGGTGAAGGTCAGCTCGAGGCCACCCCCGGCGGCGTCGCGCTGCACCGTCGCATGCAGGGCAGGCGTGGATGCGGTGACCATGGCAGATACCGGCGTGCTCGGGGCGCTCCATTCGCACGGATGAGCGTCGATGAACCCTCCGGTGTTCGCGATCGGCGATGGCAGAGGCGCCGCGCCGGGCCGGGTTGAGACCTCTGCCGGGTAGCGCACCTGCGCGGTAACTGCGATCGTGACGAATGCGGGCAGTGCAGAGAGCTTTTCGGCGGCAATATCTGCCCGGTAAGTGTCGGGTGAACCATCGACGGGAACAAGGGGGCCTTCATCGACCTCGGTGCCGTAGAGGTAGGAGGTGGACGCGGCTGCCGCGCAGCTCACCCGGTACTGCGGTGGGGACTGGCTCCCGAGGCGCGCGACCACTGTGCCGTTGATGCCGTACGCCTGGACCTGCACGCTCAGTCCGCCGTCCGTCGTGGTGCCGATATGCACTACCGGCGAGGGCGGCTGATCGCTGCCGGGTACGGCCACCGGTGTGAGTCCGCAGCCATCGAACTGCGCCTCCACCTGCGCATGGGTCAGCGGCACCACCCGGACGAACTGCAGTGTTTGCACGGATCCGGGGATGGTGTGGGCGAATCGGACTGTCCCGCCTGCGGCTAGGGGCACGGGGGTGAGCAGGGTGAACGATTCGCGTTTCATCGGTTCGTGTTGGTGGTCGTGGAGTACGGCGGCCCGGGTCGCACGGTTGGCAGATTCGGGGAAGACGTGGAGTTGTGCGGTGACGACCTGTTCGTCGGCGAGGTAGACGTTGTAGGCGGCGTGGCCCGGCTCGGTCGGCCACGACAAGTCAATTTGCGCCCCGCCCACCGGATCCCGTCGCGAAGACCACAAGATGCGCGGGGCGGTGCTCAGTGGTTGTGGGCGGCGCGGATCGACAACGCGCACACGCGCCGTGGCTGAACGGCTGTCGGCGGTGTCGGGGTTGAATGTCGCGGTGACGATCTGGTCGGCGATCTCGCCGGTCTGTGTTGGCGCGGCAGGGAAACTCACCTTCGCCCGGTCGCCCGGGAACGGGGGGTTCACGATGTGACCATTGACGCTTATCTGGGTGATCGGCGCTGTGCCGGGGCCTAGCGCATCCGGTGGCGGCACATCGACCTCGGCGGTGATGGTGCCCGGTGAGAGTGCGCCCGGGGGTGCGTCTCGCAGGTCATAGTCGGCGAAGTAATGCGCTTCGGGTCGCGGTGCGGGCAGCGGTGGCCGCGGTGGCGGCGTCGCTTGAAGCGTCGCGGGTTGGCCCCATCGGCCGAACTCGTCACCTTCAGCGACCTGCCAGCTCACCGGGCCGACATCGGCGGGCACGCTCGAATCGACCAATGTGCCTTGGCATCCGGTGGGAAGGTCGCGGCGGCCCGGCAGCAGGGTGAGCGCCCGCGGGGTTCCGTCGACGTCGATGAACGCGTGTTGCGAGTGGATCGCGCCACTGTCCGAACGGGTAAAGGCGACGGAGCCCGCCGGCGGCGGCCCGAGGATGGCGATGTCCTGACGGTAGGTGTTGGCCGCGGTCCACTGGACGGGGCCGTCGGCAGCCAAGGCCAGTGGCGCAGGGGGATCGGGAAGGGCGCCGATGACTGCCGGTGTGACCAGCACGAGTTGCTGCAGGCCCAGCGAGGCGAGCAGCGGTTGGTCGACCGGGGCGCCGGCCGGAAGCCACGCGGTCATCGCCTGGGGGTCTGGGCCTGCAGACTTCATCACCGCGATGAGGTGGGCGACGGTGGTGTTCGGTGTGCCGGCAGCGACCGTGGCGGCGGGGTCGGCTGCCCACACCCCGACGGCGATCCACGCGACCGGCACGGACTCGTCGCCGACGTCCGCCTGCACCGGGCACGACAGTCCGAGCCAGCGCGCGATGCCGGGATCGGCCGCGGCGGTGATCAGGGTCTGGATGGTGCCGAGTTCGGTGGTGGCCTGCTGTGTGCGGTTGGGGATGGAAAGCGGCGTACGGTGCCTACCGGGATAGGAGCCCGGATCGGAGTAGGCCTGTTGCAGAAGCGATCGCACTGACGTGGTACCCATGTCGGTGATGAGCGTGTCGACCCGCGCTGCTTCATCGTTGGCGTCGGTGTCGCGGTCGGTGGGTAGGTCGGCCGGCCCAGTGTGCCGCGGGGCGCCGGCGACGGCACGGTCGATGCCTGCGCCGGCACCGACCACTGGGTCGGCCCACGGCGACACGTTGTCGAGCGGCAGGAGGAATTGGGCCTCGTCGGCCGCCGGATCGACGTACTCGCGGTTGATCAGGCTTGCATCGAGGCCGACCACATTGCGTGCTACCCCGTCACCGACGAGGCGAATGCGGCGGATGCGGGAAGCGGCCAGGGCGAACGGAGCTCGGCTGCGCGACAGCAGTATTCGTTCCCGATTGCCTCCAGCGCGACCGATCACCGAAATCTGTACCGGGCTGAATTCTTCGATGTCGAGCCGAATCCAGCTGATCCATGGATCCTTGCTGCCCTCTTCGTCGGTGCCGAGAATGTCGCCGTAGAGGGGGCGGTCGGGCTTGATCGCCATCTCGGGATCGCTGCCCAGCGGTTGGACTGTGCCGTTGTCGTCGTAGATCCACCAGAAGATGCGCAGCGGCCGTACCAGGATGTGGTTCTCGGGGTCGAGGGCGTCCTTGCGCAGCGGGACGAAGGTGAAGCCGCGCAAGGGGAATCCGATAGCGGGGTTGACCCAGGCGCGAAGATGCGTGCCGGTGGCGACGTAGGGATCGTCGGCGGGATCGCGCACCGCGAGGCCCGAGACGCGGAAGAGGGATTCTGGGGTGAAGGCTTGCGGTTTCACAGGAGCACCTCGCCGGCAGTTGGGCTGGTCGTCGTGCAGGTGGCGGTCTTGACGGTGCTTGCGTCGGTGTAGGCCAAGGTCAGCGTGACCGGTTGGGCCGGCGCGATGACCAGCGGTGCCGGTGGCGTGAACAGATACCGGCATTGCGACGAATCGCCGTACCGCCCACCGAAGTTCACGCCATTGACCTGCAAGCTGGTGACGTCGAGCCGGCCTTGCCGGGCCAGCGGCTCCGGGGATTCGACCAGGACGCCGGCGAGGTTTCTGGTGTTGGTGGTCCACAGCAGCGATGTGCGGCCGGATGTCGGCAGCGGCCACCCTTCCATGCCGAGCGCTGTCAGTGCCGCGGCGAGTGCGGCATCCGAGATCTGGGGCGCGGGCAGGACGGCTGGGGTGATGCTGAGATGTCCGTGCGGTGCGCCGGGTGGGGACCGGAATCCGAGGTCGGTGAGTTGGTCATCGGGATTGCGGTAACGCGATGTGCTGAAGATGATGCCTGGCAATGGATCTGCCGGTGGTGGGTCTGCTTGGCCGTCGACGTGGTTGCCGACGAAGGCGATGTTGAGCTGATAGGTCGCCAGCGGCTGCAGATCATCAGTGGATGCTTTCAAGCTCGCTCCTGACTTCGGTACCGGGCAGCTGTGTGCGGTATCGATGGCGAGGTAGCGCTGGCCGAGCGAATCGAGAACGTCGGTATCGATCAGGTCTTGCCATACCGCTGGATTCAGCACCACCAACCACGGCGCCGGGTGGGTGTCGCTGCGGGACGGACCATCGGTGCGCCGGCACGCAAGATCCAACCGATACCCGTACAGGCCGGCCAGCTGGTCGACATGATCGACATCGAAGTTCGCCACGAGATCGTCGTCGAGATACCACCACTGGGTGCGATCAGCCGGGTTGTAGCTCTTCAGATACCTTGCCAGATAGTCGGTCTTGAAGACTGTCTGCTCCCACGCGAATTCCCGCCAAGCAAGTTCTGCTGCGGGCGGATGATGCACCACCACCGCGCCGGGCGGTGGGAGTTTCGCGGTGCGGAAAAAGTACTCTTGCACCTCTTCGGGGAAGAGCGTGGGCGGGACCGCGGGTTGCTGCGCGGCGCCTTGTCCTGTCTGGCCCGCGGTCTGGGTGACCACCCGGACCAGGTAGAGCGCATCGGGGTCCAGCTTGAGTGGGGTGCGGAACTGAGCTGGGGCATTGTTGTGCTGGTCGACGGTGTTGGCCGCATCGGCGGCACTCTTGGCTGCGGCCTTGGCGTCCTTGAACGCATCCCAACTGGTGCCGTGCAGCCCAAGAACGGTGATGCCCTGCAGCAGCGGGTATCGGAGGCGAGCGCCACGGGTGGTGGTCGGAGCGGTGTAGCCGACCCGCAGCCGACCGTCGGGCAGATCTGCTGCATTGGTGAACAACCAGTCAGCACCGGAATCGATGTCGACAATTGAGATTTGGTCGATGAGCTCGGGGAAGGTGCCATCGAGGATCACCCACAGCTCCGCCTCACGCAGACTCGTGTCGGCAACGACCGTAAGAGAGATGGGTTCTTCAATGCCAAGTGCCTTCCAGCTGTCGCCGAGCGGTTGATACGACCCGATCATCGGCAGCCCCAGGGCCGCTTCGAACGACCGCCCCTCGATGGTGATGGGATCGACAGGGACGACCGACCCCGGCCGGAAGGTGAACTGCGCAGGGATCAAGCTCGCCATCCCAGCTTCGCTGAGCGGCAGACCGCGTCCCCAAGGGTTCAGCGTGACTGCGGCGGTGAACCGTGAGATGTGGGTACCGGGTTCAGGTGCGGCCGGCAACGTCCACCCGGACGGCGAGGGCTGTGCGAGGTCGCCGAGCGCCCAACCGGGCATCGCAGAGTGTGGCACCCGGCAGGCAGATGCGGTCGCGGTGACTGGATCGACACCCGGTGCAGTGTTGGCGGCGCCGTCGCTGCGCCGATGGGCCCACATGTCCGACCGATGAGTCAGCAGGGCCAACTCCCGTGCTCCGCAAGGATTCCCCGCGCCACCGGCACCCACCTCGGCCTGTTTAGGCTGCTGCCACGCCGCCTCCAAACCAGTGGTGAGCAACGCCGGGACACCGTCGACACGCCAGAGCTCGACACTGTTCAGATAGTGCGTGTAACGCAGTTTGTCGTTGCCGGTCTGACCACTGGCGTGCAGACTGTCCACACCTGTGAACGCGGTGTTCAAGTTCGCGAGGTTGGGTCCGAGATCGAATTGCAAGATGGGCACCACATCCGGCCACACAGTCGGCGCGTCATCGGCGCCGGCAGCGCCCTGCCCCACCTCGACATAGTGTCGATCCGACAGCGCCATCTTCAGGGGCCGCCACGGAGCCGGCGGCGGCACCGTGACACTGGGCTTGTTGGGCCCAATGTGCAGATCGACACAGCCCTCAATCTCGGTGAACCACAAGTCGATACTGCCGCACACCCGGAAGTCGGCGGCCAGGAAGTCGCCCGGCCCGAGCTGTAGCGCCAGATCGGCGTGCGCGCCGATCGAGAACGGGCCCAGATGCAAGGCGCCGCCGAGCGTTCCCGACCCGGCCAGAAACCACGGGTTGGTGGCCATCCCGACCGCGGCGCGCGCCGAGAGCTGCAGCCAGACAGGTGGGACACCCCAGTTCAGGCTGACGGCGAACCCGAAGCCGATCGCCGGGCCAGGCAGTGTGATCGACGTGCCGCCCAGCTTGTCGATCGTGTCACCCTGCACCATCAGGTAGGCCGATGCGCCGATGTCGAACAATTTGGGCAGCACCTTGGCAGTCATCGGGCCCGGGGGACGGCCGGGCATCCCGTCAGAGCCCAGTCGGAAGTACCAGGACGACGGGTCGGCGAACGGGAGCCTGGCGTCGAGCGGAATTTTCACCTCCACGAGCTGCGGGGGATCGGTGTCGATCACGAAATTGCCCCTGGCGCCGACGGTGATCCCGTCCTCGTCGATGACGATCAGTCCCTTGAGGGGACTGTTCTGAGTGTTCAGGAAGTCCGGTGTGTGTAGGACCCGCGCATTGACAGCGAGGCGGAACGACGGGTCGGGCACGGTGACGATGAGCTTGCCGGAAGCGCTGAAGGTGAACGCGAGGTCGTAGAGGGTGCCCACACCGGCCTGCAGCCCGAGCATCATCGCGCCGGCATCGGGCACCGTATCGTTGGGCGTCCACTGCAGTTGCCGCTCGACGATGTCGTCACCGGCGGCGGGCAGTACGGGGCGCATGTTCAGGCCGAACATGCCGCCGAGACTGTAAAGCCCAAGTCCGGTCGGCCCCAACGGAATCGCACCGGGCAACGAGCCGGTCACGTCGAGCAGGAAGCTCGTTCCGCCCTTGTAGACAAAGATGACCCGGGCTCCCACTCCCAGCGGTGCGCCGATCTGGGCAGAGATGTCGGCGCTGAAGCCGTCGTCGGTGATGTTGGCTGCGCCGTGCCCGGTCAGTGCAGCGGTGTCGATATCGACACCCAAGCCGCGCAGTTGCAGGTCGATATGTCCATTGCCGTCTGCGGTGATGCGGACCGTGGCGTCGCTGACGGTGATCGGACCCAGATCGGCGCTGAACTTCAGATCGATTTCGTACCAGAGTGATCCATGGCCGGATCGGGTGCCGAGGACGTCCAGCAGCGAACCCGGCGTTTGTACGACCCAGGCGCCCGGGTCCTCCACATCCAGCGTGGCGTTGGCGAAGCTGAGATGGATCGACGCCAGATCTTGGCCGGTCGTTTCGACAGCGACGTTGCGGTAACGGATCCGCATCGGGCGGTCGTCGGCCATGGCGATACGCATCGCATTACCGATGCTGAACGTCCGCACCTTGACGTCGACGAGATAGTCGACACTCAAACGCAGGGCCTGGCCCGTGCCAGCAGTAGACACCGCCACCGAAGCACGGTCGATGACCACCTTGCCCGCGGAGTCGAAGAAAGCACTGGCCACACCCGCGGCGGTGAGTAGTTCATGCAACCAGATCCCCGACTCGTCTCCGCTGGGCGGCTCCTTTGCCCCGAGCTCGGAGTCGGCGACCAGCGCGGTGGCCAAGGCCGCCGCGGTTACCACGGCCTTGCCACCTGCATCAGTACCGGTGGCCTTGACCAGCCCGTCTGGCCCGGCCGCGTCCACCGACACTTCGAATGCGACCGACGCGGCGGGTTGCAATGCGCGCGAGCAGCGCACACGCACCGTCAGCGGGTCACCGCCGGCGAGAGTGAAAGGGCCTCCGCCGGGGCCGGACGCCGCTTCGTCTCGGCCTGCGATACCAAATTTGGCGGTGGCCTCGATTGCGGTGGGCAGTAGGTCGGCGAGCGAGGAGGCGGCGGGGTCCTGCCACTTCATCCGTACGTCGATCTCGGGGCGCGTGCCGGCAGCGGGGATGGTGGCCTCGACCGAGGCCGCCAGCCCGCCGGGAGTGCCCAGCCGCAGGTCGAAATCGATGGCGTGCCCGCCGATCAGCGGAATATCTCGCGGGACGTAGAGCTTGGCATTGGGAATGGCCAGGCCGGTCCATTCGGGGGAAGGGGAGCCCGGTGCCGAGGCGGTGGTGGAGTCGTCGACGACGATCCCATCGGTGATGTCGATACCGAATCCGCTGTCTCCGAACAGGATCTGAGTCGGTGTCGGCTTCAGCACGAACACCTCATCTTGGGGGTCCTGGCCCAGTTCGAACTTCAGCCAGGTGATCGTGGCCGCCGTGGAGGCGGTGCCGTGGACGCGAAGGCAGAGGTCGGCGTGCAGCTCGACCGGGTCGCCGGTCTTCGTCAACCACTCTCGCGGGGCTCCGCCCCCTGGGTCGGGTGCAGTCTCGCGTCGCGCGGCGGCCAGCACAGTGTTGGGATCCACCAACGTCAACGCATTTTTTATCCCAGGCAGGTCGTCGAGGAGTAGGTCGAGCTGAAAACCGCTCCCCGGCAGCGCCTTCCACCGGTACTCGATATTCGGGCCGAACGGCGCCAAGTCGACAGTGAAGAACCCGAGCAGCTTGGTGTTGACCGTGCCTTGAGCAGTCCCCGAGTGCGCACCGTTCCCGTCGACGACGTCATTCGACACCTGCAGAGCGGACAGGAACGCCTCGATGGTCGGGGACACCGCGACCCCACGCCTGACCGGTGCCAGATCGTCGAAGAGGCTGGTCATCGCATCATCCACCCCCTCTCCAACTTGGTGACAACAAAGTCATATCAACGCAGAGTCGAAGATGCGTGAGTAGTTCACTACTGCACTTTCCGTTTCTCGGGCGATCTGCTGCACCGTCAGAAGGTCGAATTAGCGGCTGAAACGGTGCGTCTGCTGATTCTCGACCGCGAACACCGACTGGGCAGTGTGTGGGGTATACGCCTCGTACGCGAACATCACATGCACCAGCAGATAGGTGAACTCGGAAGATATCGGGGTGGTCAACGGAAGACGTTGTGTCACTCCCGGCTCGACGAACACAAAGTTCCACTTCGGCGCCGGCACCAAGTTGGTCTTCAACACCGGATGCGGAAACTGAGCGCGGTAGACGTCATAGGGAGCGACGTCGACTTCGCTGTCGAGGACACCGCGTTCGAACGGCTCATCGCGGATTCCCCGTACCCGCAGGATAATCCGATCGAACTTGTGCAGAACCTGCCCCGTGTTGCGCGCAGCGACAGTGAACGTCACCAGGTGCTTCCCGGCCCTGCTGCCGAGGAGTTCGTATTCCAACGTCAATTCGATGTGAGGGGTATTCAGCCGGTGCTCAGATCGATATGCCGCCTCGGCCCTCCGGTCTCGCTCCTTCAACGTGCTGTTGATCCAGAGGCCGATGAGCGCGACGGCCACAGGGGTTGCCATCGAAGCTGCGAACTTCGCGATCTCGAGACTGGTCCATATCTGCGGTTGGCTCATCAGCGCATACCCTTCCGCCTCGGCTGCCACCCAGACCCGGCGCCGTCAACCCGCACAGTGCCGGGCGAATACTGCAGAACAACACCGTTCGACCGGTGACCAGACGCTAGGGAAGACCTTGCGTGGCTTTGGAATATTCCAGGAGATCGAGATTCACCACGGTGGCAATTTCGTCCATCGCCGCTCCGGCTACGGCCGTGATCAGACCCGCTTTGTCGATGACGAAACAAAGGTTGTTGAAGATGATGCTGTAGCCATTCTTGGGCTCCACGTTGTTGGGTGCCGCTGTGACTGCGCTCAGGTTCGGAGTGGCCTCACACCACCAGTGTCGCCGAGGATCCGAATGCCGCATTCCTGGCGGACGCCAGAGGCGCTCTTCGAAACTGTGCCACAACATGTACACGGGCCTCGCCGTCGCGGGCGCGGCACTTGCAGCGGCGATGAGGTTGAGGAGATCAGCTGCGTTCTCGGTGTAGCTCCGTTGTCCCGCCGGCGCGGGAGCGAGCAACGCGCTGCGGTAGTTCGCAATCCATGCCGGTGTTCCCGGATCCGCCACTGCATCTGCCTTTGCTCGGCATTGGTCTCGAATCCTCGCGAGGTTCAGGTCGCGCAATTCGATGTCGTTCCAAGGTGCGGGTGCAGGATCCCGTCTGGGAACCCCATCGATTATCTGCACGGGAATCCCATCGATCACAAGGTGGCAGTGGTAGAGGTCAAGAGGGCTCACACCCCAGGTCGCCGAAGGCGCATACCCTGAAACAGGCGAACCGTAGGGGTCGAGAATCTGCGAAATACCCTTCACCAACGCGTCTTTGAATAGCGGCGGTATCCATGCAGACGCCGGATTCCACGTTAGTGTCGCGCCCGTGTTGATGCGATTGAACTCATCTTGGCGCGTGTAATTGAATGCGGGCAGTCGACGATTCTGCCAGGACAGCCACTCTTCTCGGTCGGCGAATGGAACCGCGTAGTAGCCATCGAGCGTCGTGATGGTCTCCCGACCTGCTACCGGGTCGTTGGGGTGCAGCCCGTGGTCAGTCTTGAACCGCACCACCGCCGTACTGGTCTCGGCGCCGAAAAAGCCTGTGGCACCACTAGGAATGGAATATCCGAGGTCAAGCAGTCCGTTCTGAAGCTCGCGTACGTCATCGCCCTGGTCGTTGACCCGGAAGTAGGCAGTGGTGTCGTAATTGTGAATCTTGTCGAAACGCGGCTTGCCACGAAACCGCGCGGACTGCAAAGCCATGATCAGCCTCCTGCCAAAAAACGCCATGAGATGCCGCGTCGTTGTCGAGGTAGCTGATCTTGGTTTGACCAGCCGATAAATTCTCGACCTTCCCCCGATGAGAGCCACAGGAATTATGAAGCCGCGATGGCTACTCGGATCGAGTAGTGCAATACTCCAATTCGAGATCTCGCCGCTTGGCTCGATCAGTGAATCGACATTCGGCGGATGGTCCGCGCCACTCAATAACCTGGCTACTGCAACACGATGATGACCTGACCGCCTGGGCTGGATGTGGCCGCGCGTGGCCACTGGCTGCCGGCTGTGGTCCAAGCGTCGAAATGGAGTAGCCCTGTACTCGTGTTCGAGTTGCCCAGGATGCCAATACTGACCTCAGCGCAATTCCTGCGCTTCGTTCTGAGCCCAGGGGAGGGACTCATGTCTAGCTCGTCGTTGGAACTGGGGGAGATCGTCCACGTCGAGGTTCGGGATGCTGCCGGGGCGGTGACAACCTATACCCACGACTACCCGGTCGATGCTTCGACGCTGCTGCGCATTCCCTCGCTGGGCCTGATCCGGGCGGCCGGTATGGCGTTGACCCCGGATCTGCGTGACACGGTCACCGACCGGTTCATCAGTGACGGGATTCTGTCTCCGGTTACCGTCAACGTTACTTTGTCCGCCAATACTATTGATCTCCAGAACAATATCGCCCCCGGTGATCTGTTGTTCATCCGAATTCTCGGGCCTGACGGTGCGATAGACCCCAGCTCCGGATCGTTCCCCGTCGACGGCGACGGATTCGTCAACATTCCGTTCCTGGGCGGTACGTTCGTGCTCGACAACAGGTTCTTCGAAGCTGAGCACCAAATCGAAGTCGGTTTGGAAGACGGCGGGTTCTTTACCCAGCCGTTCGTCGTCAATGTGACGCGAATTGCGTTGCCTTGACACGGTGTAGTCCTTGCCGAAGCGCAATCGGGGGAGCGACCCAGGTTGGGTTTCTAGAAGCTCCCAGCGGAATCTCCTCTACTGGCCGCAGCTCAGAGCTCGAGCGCCTGATAGGTGCGCCGAACGAATTTCGGTTGGGCGGTCTGAAGTTTCGCCAGGGAGATGTTGCCGCTGATGGCGGCGGCGTCCACACCGAGATTCGGATGGTTCTGGATCAGGTAGATGAGGATCAGATCGGCCGAGGGATCGGCCTGCCACCAGGTGCCGTATGCGCCGGGCCAGCTGAACGTGCCGGCCCCGCCGGGGCCGAACAGCGGCCGGGATTTGGCCGGGTCGGTCACCACCGAGAGGTTCAGGCCGAAGCCCCGGCCGAGCCAGAACGGTGCGCCGAGGAACTGGTGCTGCTTCTGCTCGGCAGTCAACCGGTCGGACCGCATCAACCGCACCGACTGCTCCGACAGCACCCGCACGCCGTCGACGACCCCACCGCCCAACAACATCCGGGCGAACTTCAGGTAGTCATCGGCGGTGGAGAACAATCCGGCCCCACCGGTGCAGAACGGTGGATCGGTGATCGGCGGCGGTCCCATCACATCGTGGGTCAGTCGGTTGTCGGGGGTGAGCTGGTACATCGTCGCTGCGCGCCGCCGGCCTGCCGCGTCGACCGAGAATCCGGTGTCGTCCATCCCCAACGGTCCGAGAATCCGCTCGGCCAGCACCTCCGACAGTGGCTTGCCTTCGATGCGAGACAGCGCGATACCCAGGACGTCCGTGGAGTGGCTGTAGGTGAGCCGCTCGCCAGGCTGATGGGCCAGCGGCAGTTTGGCCACTTCCGCCAGCCAACGGTCCTGATCCTGGCGCAGCGACAACTTGCCGTAGGCCGAAGCCAGTGGGCCCAGCACCGAGAAGACGTAGGCCAGCCCACTGCGGTGAGTCATCAGGTCGTCGAACGTGATCGGCCGGCGCGCCGGCTCGGTGCGGTCCAGCGGGCCCCGTGCCTCACGCAGCACGCGCATGCCGGCCAGCTCCGGCAACCATGTCGTCACCGGCTCGTTCAGCGCGAGCTTGCCTTCCTCGGCCAATGCCATCGCCGCGGCCACCGTGACCGGTTTGGTCATGGAGGCGATCCGGAAGATCGTGTCGGGCTGCATCGGCAACCGGGCGTCGACGTCGCGGTGCCCCAGCGCGTTGACCTGCAGTACCTTGCCCGCCTGCCATACCAGCGTCACCGCACCGGCCAGCAGGCCGGCGTCGATCGCCTCACGGATGGAGGTCTGATTGCCGTCGAGGTTCATCCGCGCCAGGTTAGCGGCTCGCCTCCGCGCCAGCGCCTCCACGCCAACGCCGGCGTGCCCTGACCACACTCGACCAGTCCTGGTAGCCGAGTCGGTGGGCGATCTCGTAGCGCGGAATGGTGCGGTCGCGCAAAAGGTTGTCGGCCACACTGCGGCGTACTTCGTCGATCAGGGCCCGGAACGTGATGCCCTCGTGTTCGAGGTGCCGACGCAAGGTGCGCGGCGCGTAGTGCAGGTGCAACGCCACGTCGTCAAGGGTGAGGTCCAGTGACGACTGGTCCAGCAGATGCGCGCGCACCTGCGCGGCGACGCCGGTGTGGTGCAGCCGCTCGGCGCGGATGTGGTCACAGTGGGCCACCATGAGTTGCGTGGTGTGCGCGTTGGCCATCGGCGGTACCAGGTCGAGATACCCGGCGTCATAGACGATTTCGTTGCGGTCACATCCGAACACCACCGGGGCCCGGAAATATTCGCGATACACATCGGCCGAAGCCGTTGCCGGAAAGGCGAATCGGACCTCGCGCATCGGCACGGACTCGACGTTTCCGAAGGTGTCCCGCTGGATCTGCATGACTGCGGTCAGATCGCGTTCGATGACGAACTGCCGGATGTCGTCGGGCATGTCGTCGGCCTCGAATGCCAGCACGTACCGGTCCTCGTCATCGATGCGGGCCGTCATCGTCGAGAAGGCGAACGTCAGCATCGCGTAGTGCAGACCGCGGTGCACGGTGTCGCGCACGCTTGCCGAGGCGGCCAGGAGATAGCCCAGGTAGCCGTATGCGGTCAGGTGGTAGCGGCTGCCCAGCGCCACTCCCGCACCAGGATGATTCCCGGTCGCGGCGGCCAGGTTGCGGATCACCGCCAGCTCCTGGCTGGCCTCGACGACGGTGTCGACGTCAGACAGTGCGGCGGCGTCGAGGTGAGAACCCGCCAGCACTGCCTCGGCGGGGATACCCCGCTGGGCTGCCCACTCGCACATGATCGCGACCGAAACCGCCGTGCGCGGGTGGTCCCAAGGGTCGGTCATGGCCGCTATGACCCGGTTGGTCGATTGCAGGACTCCGGAGCCGGGCAGTGGGGCCTGATCTGCGGGTTCGGTGAGGACCGAGGTCATGACGGCCAGTTTTGCCGACCGGCGAGGCCCGGTCAACACGCTCGGAACCTGCCGAAGTGGCCGGAAATGTCGAGTTGTGGCCGGGACGGTCCTGTCGAAGGGCGAGTCACCCCTCTACGGTTTCCAGATAGTGATACACATCTCAGTTCGTCGGAATCTGTGTCCGGTGACACGTGAGGAGAGGCTCTGGTGAAAGTAAAGGCTGCTGTCGTCGAGGAGATCGGCGCTCCCTGGACGATCTGCGAGGTGGACCTCGGCGATCCGGTGGCCGGCGAGGTGCAGGTGCGGCTGACCGCGTCAGGTCTGTGCCATTCCGACGCGCATGTCGTCGCCGGCAGCAGTCCGGTGCCGTTCATGCCGGTGCTCGGCGGACACGAGGGCGCGGGTGTGATCACCAAGGTCGGCCCCGGCGTCACCGGCTTGGCCGAGGGGGATCACGTCGTCCTGGCCTTCATCCCGGCGTGCGGCACCTGTCAATCGTGTGCCACCGGACTGCAGAACCTCTGCGACGAGGGGGCCGGGCTGCTGACCGGACAGGCGGTCTCCGACAAGACATATCGGGTGACCCGCGACGGCCGGCCGGTCATCCAGATGTGCCTGCTGGGTACCTTCGCGCCGTACGTCACGGTGAGCCAGGCATCGGTGGTCAAGATCGAGAAAGATGTGCCGTTGGAGGTGGCTGCGCTGCTGGGCTGCGGAGTCTCGACCGGATGGGGCTCGGCGACCGAGATCGGGGATACCCATCCGGGCGACACGGTCGTGGTGATGGGCATCGGCGGCGTGGGGATCAATGCGGTGCAGGGCGCGCGGTTTGCGGGGGCGCGGTTCGTCGTCGCGATCGACCCGGTCGACTTCAAACGGAAGAAGGCGCTTGAATTCGGCGCGACCCACACGTTCGCCTCCGTGGCCGACGCCGCGGCCGAGTTGCCCGACCTCACTTGGGGAAAGATGGCCGAGGTCTCGATCATCACGGTCGGTGAGATCAAAGGCGAACACATTCAGCAGGCGCTGAGTCTGACCGGTAAGGGTGGGCAGGTGATCGTCACGGGCATGGGCGATTTCACCCAGTCGACCGTCGACCTCAACCTCTTCGAGCTCACCCTGTTGCAGAAGCGGGTCCAAGGTGCGGTGTTCGGTGGGGTCGGTCCCCGCACCCAGATCCCGAGACTGCTCGACCTCTACCGCTCCGGCAATCTCAAGCTCGACGAGCTCGTCACGACCCGCTACCGCCTGGAGGACATCAACCAGGGATACCGAGATATGTTCGACGGCAAGAATCTTCGTGGTCTGGTCGTTTACTCCGACGCCGACTACTGAACCGAACAAGGGGGCTTCAATGCATATCCAGGAAAGCAACTACATCGACGGTAAATGGGCGGTGTCCAGCGGCACCTCCCGCATACCCGTCGTCAACCCGGCGACCGACGAGGTGATCGCCGAGGTGGTGGCGGGCACCGTCGCCGATGTCGACGCCGCCGTCGCAGCCGCCCAGGCCGCTTTCCCGGCGTGGGCTGCGACACCGGTCGGAGAGCGGGCGGATTACCTCAGTGCGATCGCGGGCAAGCTGGCCGAGCGGTCCGAAGATGTGGCACGCACCATCTCCGCCGAAATGGGCTGCCCGATATCGATTTCGCGGGCGATCCAGCTGGGATTGCCCCTGAACAGTTTCACCGAGGCCGCCAACATCGTCCGCGAGTACGAGTTCGAAAGTGAGTACCGCGGATCGACGATCGTGCGGGAACCGTTCGGTGTGCTGGGAGCGATCACACCCTGGAACTACCCGTTACATCAGATCGCGCTCAAGGTGGCCTACGGATTGGCCGCGGGGAACACCGTCGTCGTCAAACCGAGCGAGGTGACCCCACTGTGTGCGCTCGCGCTGACCCAGATCATAGACGAGATCGGCCTTCCCCCAGGTGTGTTCAACCTGGTGTTCGGCACCGGGGCGGACGTCGGCGAAGCGATCGCCGGACATGACGACGTCGACATCGTCAGCTTCACCGGGTCCACGCGGGCCGGTCGACGGGTACAGGAAGTCGCCGCCCGCACCGTCAAGCGGGTTTCGTTGGAACTCGGCGGCAAGAGCCCCAACATCATTCTCGACGACGCCGACCTGGAGTCCGTGGTGCCCGCATCCGTCAAGACGATGATGCTGAACTCCGGTCAGACCTGCTCGGCGCTGACCCGCATGATCGTGCCGCGCGACAAGCTGGCCGAGGTGGAGGTTTTGGCCAAGGCGACCGCCGACGCGCTGCCGGTGGGTGACCCGGCCGACGAGGGGACCGCATTGGGGCCACTGTCCTCGCGCGCGCAGCAGGAACGGGTGTTCGGCCACATCCGCACTGCGATCGCCGAAGGCGCGCGTCTGGTGACCGGCGGCGAAACGGAAGCCGACGGCCCCGGCGCCTTCGTGCGGCCGACGGTGTTCTCCGACGTCACCGAGGAGATGACGATCCACCGCGAGGAGGTGTTCGGCCCGGTTCTGGCGATCGAGGCCTACGACTCGGAGGACGACGCGGTCCGGATCGCCAACGCCACCGATTACGGCCTGGCCGGCGCGGTCTGGTCAGCTTCACCGGAGCGTGCCGAAAACGTCGCGCGCCGGATCCGGGCCGGCCAGGTGCAGATCAACGCGGGTGCCTTCAATGCCAACGCGCCTTTCGGCGGATACAAACAATCGGGCAACGGGCGCGAGGCCGGTGTGTACGGCCTCGAAGAGTTCCTCGAGATCAAGTCGATCCAGCGGTGATCTGATGCCGCTGGAACCGGTGACCCAGGCGCTGCTGGCGCAACTGGCCGAGACGCGAGATCCACCGATGCACGAGGGCACGCCGGCGATGGCGCGGATGGCCGGACCGATCTTCGCCGGGATGAGTGGACGCGGCCCCGAGGTGGCTGCGGTGCGCAACCTCAAGCTCGACGGCGAGGACGGTGGCAGGTTCCGGGTTCGCGTGCTGGTCCCCGACGGCGAAACCCGTTCGGTGATCGTGTATTTCCACGGCGGCGGGTGGGTGATCGGCGACATCGATCTGCAGTACGACCACGTGGCCCGGCACCTGGCCAACCTGACCGGCTCCACTGTCGTCCTGGTGAACTACCGCAAGGCGCCCGAACATCGGTTTCCGACCGCGCTGCAGGACAGTTGGATCGGGTTGTGTTGGGCTGCAGCGGAACTGGCATCGTCCGATGTGCCGATGATCGTCGCCGGCGACAGTGCCGGCGGCAACATCGCCACGGTGATGGCGCGGTGGGCCCGGGACCGGCACGGTCCGACGATCGACTACCAGGCCCTGATCTACCCGGTCACCGATTGCGACTTCGAGAGGCCGTCCTACGTCGCACCCGAGAATCAGTTGATGCTCAGCCGGGACACCATGATCTGGTTCTGGGCGCACTATCTTCCCGACGACGCCGCACGCACGAATCCGGATGCCTCGCCGTTGCGGGCACCGAGTCTTGCCGGGCTTCCGCCTGCACTCGTCTACGTCGCCGAGTACGACCCGTTGCACGACGAAGGTGTCGCCTACGCCGGCGCGCTGGCAGATGCCGGGGTGGCCGTGACGTTGGAGGAAGCGCCCGGCCAGATGCACGGGTACTTCCAGATGGCGAACATCCTGCCCGGCTACCAGAACGGAATCGAAGTGGTGGCCAAGCGCATCGGGGCGTTTCTCGATGCCCACCGGTCCGACCGAGAGGCGGTGTGAGCGTGGCCGACCACGATGTCATCATCTTCGGCGCCGGTTTCGCCGGCCTCTATCAGCTGCACAAACTGCGTCAGCTCGGATTCGACGCGCACATCTTGGAAGCCGGGCCGGAGGTGGGTGGTACCTGGTACTGGAACCGGTACCCGGGGGCTCGCTGCGACATCGAGTCGATCGAATACTCGTACTCGTTCGACCCGGAGTTGGAGCAGTCATGGAACTGGACCGAGCGTTATGCCGCCCAGCCGGAGCTGCTGGCCTACGCCAGGCACGTCGCCGACCGCTACGACCTTCGACGGGATATCACCTTCGATACCCGCGTTGTGGCAATGGCTTTCGACGGCGATCGCAACGAGTGGGCCATCACGACGGATTCCGGTGACTGCGTCAGCACGTCGTTCGTGGTCGCGGCCACCGGGTGCCTGTCCAAACCCTTGCTTCCCACGTTCGACGGAATCGACGATTTCGCCGGTGACATCTATTGGACCTGGGACTGGCCCGCGGAAGCCGACCTGGCAGGCAAACGCGTGGCTGTCGTGGGTACGGGTTCCTCTGGGGTGCAGACGATCACGGCCATCGCCCCGACGGTCGCAACGCTGACGGTCTTTCAGCGGACGCCACCGTATGCCGTCCCGGCGCAGAACCGTCCGATTCCCGACGAACTCGCTGAGGTCAAGCAGCATTACCCCCAATTTCGGGAAGTCAGTCGGCTGTCGCGGGGCGGCGCGCAGTGCGGTGACGGTGCCGATCTGCCACCGTTCTTCGGTGATCTCGACCGGAAAGCGGTCGGTACCATACTCGATCGCCGCTGGGACGACGGCGGATTGTGTTTCCAGCAGTCGTTCTACGATCTGCTGCTCGATCCGGTGGCCAACGAGACCGCGGCTGAATACGTGCGGGACCGGATTCGGCAGAAGGTCAGCGACCCACAGGTCGCCGAGAAGTTGACGCCGCGGAGTTACCCCATCGCGGCGAAACGACTCTGCGTGGACACCGGATACTACGAGGTCTACAACCGGGACAACGTCACGCTGGTGGATCTCAACACCGAACCGTTGCGCCGGATCACCGAGCGGGGAATCCTCGCCGGTGAGATCGAGCGCGAGTTCGATGTGATCGTGCTGGCCACCGGATTCGACGCGATGACAGGCGCACTCAACGCGATCGACATCCGGGGGACCGACGGCAGTCTTCGCGAGAAGTGGGCTGACGGGCCGCGCACCTATCTCGGGTTGATGTCGGCGGGTTTCCCGAACCTGTTCACCGTCACCGGCCCACAGAGTCCCTCGGTGCTGTCCAACATGCTCACCTCGATCGAGTATCACGTCGAGTGGATCGCCGCGGCGCTGGTGCACCTCCGTGAGCACGGATGCGGTCGCATGGAGGCCGATCCGGAAGCCGAGGACACCTGGGTCGACATCACCAATGACACCGCCGATCTCACGCTGCTGCCGCAGGCGGCGTCGTGGTACATGGGCGCCAATGTGCCGGGCAAACGGCGGGTGTTCCTGCCGTTCGTCGCCGGTGTCGGCGTCTACAAGCAGATCTGTGACGGCGTGGTGGTGGCCGGCTACCACGGGTTCGAGATCGCCTGAACCGGCCGCTGGGTGATACTTCTCTGGCGAGAATGCGGCGTGAGAAGAGGCAGATGACCCAGCAGGAGCAGGTCGAACCGGGCGGGACGCCCGGCACCGAGTCCAACCCGATGAGGCGGGTGGCGTTCGCCAGCTTCGTCGGCACGGCGATCGAGTTCTATGACTTCTACATCTACGGCACGGCCGCCGCGCTGGTGTTCCCGAAGATCTTCTTTCCCGGCCTGAGCCCGACGATGGGCACCATCTCGTCGTTGGCCACCTTCGCGGCGGCGTTCTTCTCCCGCCCGATCGGTGCGGCGGTGTTCGGTCACTTCGGAGATCGGCTGGGCCGTAAGAAAACGCTGATCGCCACCCTGTTGATCATGGGGACAGCGACCTTCGCCGTCGGGTTGGTGCCCAGCGCGGCGTCCATCGGGGTGGCCGCTCCGATCATCCTGCTCAGCTTGCGGCTGTGTCAGGGCTTCGCTGTCGGCGGAGAGTGGGCCGGCTCAGCCTTGCTGTCCGCCGAGTACGCCCCCGGCGACCGGCGCGGGACCTACGGGATGTTCACCCAACTGGGCGCCGGCGCCGGGCTCGCCGTCAGCAACCTGGTGTTCCTCATCGCCAACGTCACCATCGGCGAGAAGAGCCCGACGTTCCTCGACTGGGGCTGGCGGGTGCCGTTTTTGTTCAGCGGGGTGCTGGTGATCGTGGCGCTCTATGTTCGGCTCAGCATCGACGAGACGCCGGTGTTCGTCGCCGAAAAGCAACGCGACGCGGTCCCGCGGGCCCCGTTGAGCGAGCTGGTGCGGACCCAGACGACCCAGGTGCTGCTGGCCGCCGGATGCATGATCGGCATCTTCGCGATGAGCTTTCTCGGTGGCACCTATCTGTTGAGCTACGCCGCGACCCGGATCGGGCATCCGCGCAGCCTCATCCTGACCGTGGGGGTCCTCGCCGGTGTCGCCCTCATGGTGTTCACCGCGCTCTCGGCGATGTGGTGTGACCGGTACGGCCGGCGCCGGATCATCTTGATCGGCTTCGCCATCGCGCTGCCGTGGGCGTTCTGTGTGATGCCGATGATCGACACCGGTTCGCCGTGGCTGTTTGCAGCGGCGATCGGCGGCACGTTCGCCATCTTCGGGATCTCTTATGGACCGATCGCCTCGTTCCTGCCTGAGATCTTTGCCACTCGCTACCGCTACACCGGTGCCGGGCTGGCCTTCAATCTGGCCGGCATCATCGGCGGCGCGGTGCCGCCGCTGATCGCCGGCGTGCTCGTGAGCGACTTCGGTAGCTGGGCAGTAGGGCTGCTGATGGCGGTCTTCGTGATCGTCAGCATCGTCTCGACATTGCTGCTGCCCGAGACGAAAGGCGCCGCCCTGGACGCCGACGCAACGTGACTGCGGCGCGGCGGCCCGTTGCGGGCCTGCTAAGCTACGGGGCAGTTCGACGTCCTTTAACGATCCGTCCCGAGAGGCGGAGAAGGAGGTCAGAGTCACTTCATGGGCTCTTCAGGTACCGACCGGGAATTGCTGTCTGCGGCGGACGTCGGCCGCACCATTTCCCGGATCGCGCATCAGATCATCGAGAAGACCGCGCTGGACGATCCAGCCGAGCGTGAGCGCGTCGTCCTTCTCGGAATCCCCACTCGCGGTGTGACGTTGGCCACCCGGCTGGCCGCCAAGATCGACGAGTTCGCCGGCATCGAGGTCGCGCACGGCGCCTTGGACATCACGCTCTACCGCGATGACCTCAACTTCAAGCCGCCGCGTCCGCTGGAGTCGACCTCGATCCCGCCCGGCGGTATCGACGACGCCGTGGTGATCTTGGTCGATGACGTCCTGTTTTCCGGGCGCTCGGTGCGTTCGGCGCTGGACGCACTGCGCGATGTCGGGCGCCCCCGGGTGGTGCAACTCGCGGTGCTCGTCGACCGTGGTCACCGGGAGTTGCCGATCCGTGCCGATTACGTCGGGAAAAACGTGCCGACCTCGCGCAGCGAAAGCGTCCATGTGCTGTTGTCCGAGCACGACGACCGTGACGGAGTGGTGATTTTGAAATGACGACACGTCATCTGCTGGCGGCCGGGGATCTCACCCGTGAGGACGCGACGGCGATCCTGGATGACGCCGACCGCTTCCGCGAGGCGCTGCTGGGCCGTGAGGTCAAAAAGCTGCCGACGCTTCGCGGCCGCACCATCATCACCATGTTCTACGAGAACTCCACCCGGACCCGGGTGTCGTTCGAGGTCGCGGGCAAGTGGATGAGCGCCGACGTGATCAATGTCAGCTCGTCGGGATCCTCGGTGGGCAAAGGAGAATCGCTGCGCGACACCGCGCTGACGCTGCGGGCCGCCGGAGCCGATGCGCTGATCATCCGTCATCCGGCCTCGGGGGCGGCTCAACAGCTCGCCGAGTGGACCGCGGAGGAGAGCGGCGGACCGTCTGTCATCAATGCCGGCGACGGCACGCATGAGCATCCGACCCAGGCGCTGCTCGATGCGCTGACGATCCGGCAACGTCTCGGCGGCATCGAAGGCAGGCGGGTGGTCATCGTCGGCGACGTGCTGCACAGCCGGGTGGCCCGCTCCAACGTGACGCTGCTGAACACCCTCGGCGCTGAGGTGGTGTTGGTGGCACCCCCGACGCTGTTGCCGACCGGTGTCGCCGACTGGCCGGTCGCGGTGTCTGCCGACCTCGACGCTGAATTGCCGGCGGCGGACGCGGTATTGATGCTGCGCGTACAGGCCGAGCGGATGAACGGGGCGTTCTTCCCGTCGGCACGCGAGTACTCGGTGCGATACGGGTTGTCGGAAAAACGTCAGGCCATGCTGCCCGGCAATGCCGTGGTGCTGCATCCGGGTCCGATGGTGCGAGGCATGGAGATCGCGTTTCCTGTCGCCGATTCTTCGCAATCCGCTGTCTTGCAACAGGTTTCAAACGGTGTTCACGTGCGGATGGCAGTGTTGTTCCATCTGCTGGTGGGTGCGGATCGGGAGGCGATCAGCGTATGACGCAACAGGTACTCATTCGCGGGGTGCGTCTCTACGGCGAGGGTGAACAGGTTGACGTTCTGATCGCCGACGGGCAGATCACCGAAATCGGTCCCGGGATCGGTTCCGATGCACCCGACCGCGCGGAGGTGATCGAGGCCACCGGTCAGGTGCTGCTGCCCGGATTCGTCGATCTGCACACCCACCTGCGCGAGCCGGGCCGGGAATACGCCGAGGACATCGAAACCGGTTCGGCCGCAGCGGCCCTGGGCGGTTACACCGCGGTATTCGCCATGGCCAACACCGACCCGGTGGCCGACTCGCCGGTGGTCACCGACCACGTGTGGAACCGCGGCCAGCAGGTCGGCCTGGTCGACGTGCACCCGGTCGGTGCCGTCACCGTCGGCCTCAAGGGCAAGCAACTGACCGAGATGGGCCTGATGGCAGACGGTGTCGGCCAGGTCCGGATGTTCTCCGACGACGGTGTCTGTGTTGACGATCCGCTGGTGATGCGGCGCGCGCTGGAATACGCCACCGGCCTCGGGGTACTCATCGCCCAGCACGCCGAGGAACCACGGCTGACCGTGGGTGCGGTTGCCCACGAGGGGTCCAATGCCGCCAAACTCGGGTTGGCCGGCTGGCCGCGCTCGGCCGAGGAGTCGATCGTCGCCCGTGACGCGATCCTGGCCCGCGATGCCGGGGCCCGGGTGCACATCTGCCACGCCTCCACCGCGGGCACCGTGGAATTGTTGAAATGGGCCAAAGCGCAGGGTATTTCGATCACCGCCGAAGTGACCCCGCATCACCTGCTGCTCGATGACGGTCGGTTGGCCAGTTACGACGGGCGCAACCGGGTGAACCCGCCACTGCGGGAGGCCGGTGACGCCGAGGCGCTGCGCCGAGCTTTGGCGGACGGGGTCATCGACTGTGTGGCCACCGACCACGCCCCGCACGCCGAACACGAGAAGTGTTGCGAGTTCTCGGTGGCCCGTCCCGGGATGCTCGGACTGCAGACCGCGTTGTCGGTGGTGGTGGAGACCATGGTGCAGCCCGGACTGTTGACCTGGCGCGGAGTGGCCAAGGTGATGAGCGAGGCCCCGGCGGCCATCGTGGGCCTGCCCGATCAGGGCCGGCCGTTGGAAGTGGGGGAGCCGGCCAACCTCACCGTGGTCGATCCCGACGCGACCTGGACGGTGGCAGGCGACGAGCTCGCCAGCCGGTCGGACAACACCCCGTTCGAGTCGATGACGCTGCCGGCGACGGTGACCGCCACCTTGCTGCGCGGCCGGATCACGGCGTTGGACGGCAAAGCGTCGGCGGCGGGGCTGGGGTCGACGCGGTGAACACTCCCACGCTGATCGCCTCGCTGGTGCTGGCGGCCCTGCTGGCCGTGCTGATCGCGTTTCTGATCCGCCAGATGATGCGCGGGTGGCTGCATCGTGCCCAGCGTCAGGCCGAGATGATCGGCACCCTGCCGCCGCTGCCCGACACCGTCGGCGCGGCGCTCATCCGGCCCACCAAGGGCATGTATGTCGGCAGCACGGTGGTGCCGCACTGGAACGACAAGGTGGCCGCCGGCGGCCTGGGTTTTCGGGCCAAGGCGGTGCTGACCCGCTATCCCGAGGGAATCATGATGCAGCGCAGCGGTGCCGGGCCGGTGTGGATTCCCGACGAATCGATCGTCGCGATCCGCACCGAGCGGGGGATCGCAGGAAAAGCATTGACGCACGACGGAATTCTGGCCATCAGGTGGCGGCTGCCCTCGGGCACCGAGATCGACACCGGGTTCCGCGCAGACAACCGCGCAGAGTACGACCGCTGGCTGGAGGAAGAGGCATGACGAGCAACACGCACACGAGCAACGCAACGGCGGCGGGCCGCCAATCAGGCAAAGCGGTTCTGGTACTCGAGGACGGGCGCGTCTTCACCGGTACGCCATTCGGCGCCGTCGGCTTGACCCTCGGCGAGGCGGTGTTCTCCACCGGTATGTCGGGTTACCAGGAAACACTCACCGATCCCAGCTATCACGGCCAGATCGTGGTCGCCACCGCGCCGCAGATCGGCAACACGGGCTGGAACGACGAGGACGGCGAAAGCCGCGGGGACAAGATCTGGGTGGCGGGGTACGCGGTGCGCGACCCCTCGCCCCGCGCGTCGAATTGGCGCGCCACCGGAACTCTCGATGACGAGTTGGCGCGACAGGGCATCGTCGGCATCGCCGGTATCGACACCCGAGCCGTGGTCCGCCACCTGCGTACCCGCGGATCGATGAAGGCCGGGGTGTTCAGCGGAGCCGCGTTGGCGGCGACATCGGGCTCAGGTGAGGCCTCCGTCGACGAGTTGGTGGCCCGGGTGCTGGACCAGCCCTCGATGCTGGGGGCGGATCTCGCCGGGCAGGTCAGCACCGACGCCGGTTACGTGGTGGAACCGGAAGGCCCGCACCGGTTCACCGTTGCCGCGGTCGACCTGGGGATCAAGACCAACACCCCACGCAACTTCGCGCGCCGGGGCATCCGGAGCCATGTATTGCCGTCGTCGGTCAGCTTCGACGCGATCGCCGACCTCAAACCCGACGGGGTGTTCCTGTCCAACGGCCCCGGCGACCCGGCCACCGCCGACCACATCGTCGAGGTGACCCGTCAGGTGCTCGGTGCGGGAATCCCGTTGTTCGGCATCTGCTTCGGCAACCAGATCCTCGGCCGCGCGCTGGGCCGCTCGACCTACAAGATGGTCTTCGGGCACCGCGGCATCAACATCCCGGTGATCGACCACATCACCGGCCGGGTGGCGATCACCGCCCAGAACCACGGCTTCGCGCTGGAAGGCGAAGCGGGGGAGACGTTCGACACTCCCTTCGGCGCCGCGGAGGTCAGCCACACCTGCGCCAACGACGGTGTGGTGGAAGGGATCCGGCTGGCCAACGGTCGGGCCTTCTCGGTCCAGTACCACCCTGAGGCCGCCGCCGGACCGCACGACGCGAACTACCTGTTCGACCAGTTCATCGATCTGATGGCAGGAGAGAAGTAATGCCACGCCGCTCTGACCTCAACCATGTGCTGGTGATCGGGTCCGGCCCGATCGTCATCGGACAGGCCTGCGAATTCGACTATTCGGGCACCCAGGCCTGCCGGGTGCTGCGGTCCGAGGGCATCCAGGTCAGCCTGATCAACTCCAACCCGGCGACGATCATGACCGACCCGGAGTACGCCGACCACACCTACGTCGAACCCATCACGCCGGATTTCGTCGAGAAGGTGCTCGCGCAGCATGCCGAGCGCGGCAACAAGATCGACGCCGTGCTGGCCACGCTCGGTGGCCAGACCGCGCTGAACACCGCCGTCGCCCTGCACGATCGCGGCATCCTGGAAAAGTACGGGGTCGAGCTCATCGGCGCCGACTTCGAGGCCATCCAGCGTGGCGAGGACCGGCAGAAGTTCAAGGACATCGTCGCCAAGGTGGGCGGTGAATCCGCCAGGAGCCGAGTCTGTTTCACCATGGACGAGGTGCGTGAGACCGTGGCCGACCTGGGTCTGCCCGTCGTGGTGCGACCCAGCTTCACCATGGGCGGGCTCGGTTCCGGCATGGCATATTCGGCCGAGGATGTGGAGCGGATGGCCGGTGACGGCCTGGCCGCCTCCCCGTCGGCGAACGTGCTGATCGAGGAATCCATCTACGGATGGAAGGAATTCGAGCTCGAGCTGATGCGCGACGGCCGCGACAACGTGGTGGTGGTGTGCTCGATCGAGAACTTCGACCCGATGGGCGTACACACCGGCGACTCGGTGACCGTGGCCCCGGCGATGACGCTGACCGACCGCGAATACCAGACGATGCGCAGCCTGGGCATCGACATCCTGCGCGAGGTCGGCGTCGACACCGGCGGCTGCAACATCCAGTTCGCGGTCAACCCCCGCGACGGCCGTCTGATCGTCATCGAGATGAACCCGCGGGTGTCCCGGTCCTCGGCGCTGGCGTCGAAGGCCACCGGCTTCCCGATCGCCAAGATCGCGGCCAAGCTGGCCATTGGCTACACCCTCGACGAGATCCTCAACGACATCACCAAAGAGACCCCGGCCTGCTTCGAGCCCACGCTGGATTACGTCGTGGTCAAGGCGCCACGGTTCGCGTTCGAGAAGTTCCCCGGCGCCGACGCCACCCTGACCACCACGATGAAGTCGGTCGGTGAGGCGATGTCGTTGGGCCGCAACTTCATCGAGGCGCTCGGCAAGGTGATGCGGTCGTTGGAGACCAGCCGGGCCGGGTTCTGGACCGGTCCCGACCCGGACCTGACGGTCGACGAAGTCCTGGAAGGCCTGCGCACCGCGGTGGACGGCCGGCTCTACGACATCGAATACGCCCTGCGGCTGGGTGCCAGCGTCGAGCAGGTGGCCGAGGCCTCCGGCGTCGACCCGTGGTTCATCGAGCAGATCGCCGGACTGGTCGCGCTGCGCGTCGAACTGCTGGAAGCGCCGGTCCTTGATGCCGAACTGTTGCGTCGGGCCAAGCACAACGGGCTGTCGGACCGCCAGATCGCCGCGCTGCGACCGGAACTGGCCGGCGAGTCGGGTGTGCGCGCGTTGCGCCGCCGGCTGGGAATCCACCCGGTGTACAAGACCGTGGACACCTGTGCGGCCGAGTTCGACGCCAAGACGCCCTACCACTACAGCAGCTACGAACTCGATCCCGCGGCCGAGACCGAGGTCGCTCCCCAGATCGAAAAACCCAAGGTGTTGATCCTGGGCTCCGGGCCCAACCGCATCGGCCAGGGCATCGAGTTCGACTACAGCTGTGTGCATGCCGCGACGACGCTGAGCGCGGTGGGCTTCGAGACCGTGATGGTCAACTGCAACCCCGAGACGGTGTCCACCGACTACGACACCGCCGACCGGTTGTACTTCGAACCGCTCACCTTCGAGGACGTGCTCGAGGTCTATTACGCCGAGGACACCTCCGGTAAGGGGGACGACGGGTCCGGACCCGGTGTGGTCGGCGTCATCGTGCAACTCGGCGGCCAGACCCCACTGGGGCTCGCCAAGCGTCTGGAGGAGGCCGGCGTCCCGATCGTGGGTACCGGGCCCGACGCCATCGACCTGGCCGAGGATCGTGGCTTGTTCGGCGAGGTCCTGGTCAACGCGGGCCTGCCGGCCCCGCGGTTCGGCACCGCCACCAGCTTCGAGCAGGCCCGTCGGATCGCGTCGGACATCGGCTACCCGGTGCTGGTGCGTCCCTCCTACGTGCTCGGCGGTCGCGGCATGGAGATCGTCTACGACGAGGCGACCCTGGAGGGCTACATCGCCCGCGCCACCCAGTTGTCCCCGGAACACCCGGTGCTGGTCGACCGGTTCCTCGAAGACGCGATCGAGATCGACGTCGACGCGTTGTGCGACGGCAGCGAGGTGTATATCGGCGGGATCATGGAGCACATCGAGGAGGCCGGCATCCATTCCGGCGACTCGGCGTGCGCCCTGCCCCCGGTGACCCTGGGCCGCAGCGACATCGAAGCGGTGCGCCGCGCCACCGAGGCCATCGCCCATGGCATCGGCGTGGTCGGTCTGCTCAACGTCCAATACGCGCTCAAGGACGACGTGCTCTACGTGCTGGAGGCCAACCCGCGCGCCAGCCGCACCGTGCCGTTCGTCTCCAAGGCGACCGCGGTGCCGCTGGCCAAGGCTTGTTCCCGGGTGATGCTGGGCGCCACGGTCGCGGAGCTGCGCGCCGAAGGGATGTTGAACAAGACCGGGGACGGGGCCACCATCGCCCGCAACGCCCCGGTCGCGGTCAAGGAAGCCGTGTTGCCGTTCCACCGGTTCCGCCGCGCCGACGGCGCCCAGATCGACAACCTGCTCGGACCGGAGATGAAGTCCACCGGCGAGGTGATGGGCATCGACCACGACTTCGGTACCGCGTTCGCCAAGAGCCAGACCGCCGCCTACGGGTCGCTGCCGACCTCGGGCACCGTGTTCGTGTCGGTGGCCAACCGCGACAAGCGTTCCCTGGTGTTCCCGGTCAAGCGACTGGCGGATCTCGGGTTCCGGGTGCTGGCCACGGAGGGCACCGCAGAGATGCTGCGCCGCAACGGTATTCCGTGTGACGAAGTGCGTAAACACTCAGAGCAGCCCAGCGGAACTGGCGACCTGCCGTCCTCGGTCGACGCCATCAAGGCCGGCGAGGTGGACATGGTGATCAACACCCCGTACGGAAACTCCGGGCCCCGCGTCGACGGGTACGAGATCCGTTCGGCCGCCGTGTCGATGAACATTCCCTGCGTGACCACGGTGCAGGGCGCCTCGGCCGCGGTGCAGGGCATCGAGGCGGCCATCCGTGGCGACATCGGCGTGATGTCGCTGCAGGAGCTGCACAGCGAGTTGGAATCGCGCTGACGATGGACGCTTTCGGGGAACGGTTGGCCGCCGCGGTATCGGAGCGGGGGCCGCTGTGCCCCGGCATCGATCCGCATCCCGAGCTGCTGAGGGCGTGGGGCCTTTCCGCCGACCCGGACGGACTGGCCGCATTCTGCGACATCTGCGTGACGGCGTTCGCCGGATTCGCGATCGTCAAGCCCCAGGTGGCGTTCTTCGAGGCGTACGGTTCGGCGGGGTTCGCGGTGCTGGAGCACACCATGGCGGCGTTGCGCCAGGCCGGTGTGCTGGTGCTCGCCGACGCCAAACGCGGCGACATCGGCTCCACCATGGCGGCCTACGCCGCGGCCTGGGCCGCCGACGCGCCCTTGGCGGCGGACGCCGTCACCGCGTCGCCCTATCTGGGCTTCGGTTCCCTGCAGCCGTTGTTGGACACCGCTGCCGCCCATGGTCGGGGCGTGTTCGTCCTGGCTGCCACCTCCAATCCGGAGGGACCGAGTGTCCAGCAGGCGGTGGCCGGGTCGCGCACTGTTGCGCAGTCGATCGTCGACGACGTCGCTGCGGTGAACCGAGAGGCCGGCGGGTCCACCGGTTCGGTCGGTGTCGTGGTCGGGGCGACCGTGACCGAACCCCCGGATCTGAGCGCATTGGGCGGGCCGGTCCTGGTGCCCGGGGTCGGCGCCCAGGGTGGGCGTGCCGATGCGCTGGGCGGCCTGGGCGGGGCCCGGTTGGTATTGCCCGCGGTATCCCGTGAGGTGCTGCGCAAGGGGCCCGCGGTGGCCGATCTGCGAGCTGCGGCCGAACGCTTGCGCGACGAGGTCGCCTATCTGGCCTGACTGGTCCACGCGCATGAGCCAGTGAGCTGAGTTGGGTACGAAAACGGCGGTCTGCCACCAAGGCAGACCGCCGTTTTCGTCGTGTCGCTGCGCCGTTTTCTACGCCTGGGTCGTGGTCGTCGCGTTAGTGCGACCCTGCGGTAGAAAGCGATGACGGCGTCGAGAAGTCGCTGCGCCGTTTCTACGCCTGGGTCGTGGTCGCCGCGTTAGTGCGACCCTGCGGTAGAAAGCGATGACCGGTAGAGAAGCGGCCGAGCGCAATCAATTTGAGCCCGGTGCCGCCAGCCGTGTCGCCGCGCAGCGGTTTACAGCGGAATCCAGATACCGAACAGCCAGAAGCCCCAGTTGTTGAACTGCTGGTTGAAGAACGGCGTCACCCAATGCCCGTTGTAGTTGAACGGTTGGTGGTCGAACCGGCCCTGGTCCATGCCGCGCCACGCCAGATCCGGGGGCGGCGGGCCCCAGTGCCGGCCACGGTCGTCGGGTCCGCCAGGCCCACCGGGGCCTCCTGGCCCACCAGGCCCGCCTGGGCCGCGGTCACCGGGACCGCCCGGACCACCCGGACCACCAGGCCCTCCTGGGCCGCGTTCGCCGGGACCACCAGGCCCTCCTGGTCCGCGGTCACCCGGTCCGCCGGGTCCTCCTGGGCCGCGGTCACCGGGACCACCCGGACCGCCCGGACCACCTGGTCCGCCGGGTCCCTGGCAGTTGCCGAAGCCGCACGGCGGCCCGGGCTGGGCCGCGGCCATCCCGGCCCCGCCCGAAAGGGCAGCCGCTCCGAGTGCCACGGCGACGGCAGAAGCGCAGGTCAAGCGCTTGATGTTCATGTTCAGCATCCCTTCACGGGCGTGGAATGCCCGATCAGGTGACACTATTTAGACGAGCTGTGTAATCGCTATGTGGCAATTAGGTGTCGGTTAGGCGTGACCCAAGGCACGCGTCTGACGTGCGCGTCACCGGTTCCGACACGCCCGACACGCCGTGACCAGCGAAAATTTTCTCCAGGCCGCGATGACTACCGGTCGCGCACCCTCGGCCGCGAGGGTATGGAGACTCTTGGTCTGTCCACCGGTACGTCGAAAACCATTGACGTGCAGGAATATCCGCTCCGAGTGACTGGCGCGGTCGGCGGACGCCGACGATTTCGGCGGAAAACGGCGGGTCGCCGGAGCGCACTACACGCTGGGCTTTTAGCGCCGTAACCAGGGGGTGGGGTTAGCTTTCGTCAGCCAGCGTGGGTAGGTTCGTCGTCGCTGGCTGGTTTCCACTCCAGCCGTACAAAACAAGTGATGGCCGAAGAAGAATCGCCAGGAGACGGAGGAACCCGTGGCCCTTCCCCAGTTGACCGACGAACAGCGCGCGGCAGCGTTGGAGAAGGCTGCCGCCGCACGTCGAGCGCGAGCCGAGCTCAAGGATCGACTCAAGCGCGGCGGCACCAACCTCAAGCAGGTGCTCACCGACGCCGAGACCGATGAGGTCTTGGGCAAGATGAAGGTCTCCGCTCTGCTGGAGGCCCTGCCCAAGGTCGGCAAGGTCAAGGCGCAGGAGATCATGACCGAGCTGGAGATCGCCCCGACCCGCCGTCTGCGCGGCCTCGGCGATCGTCAGCGCAAGGCCCTCCTGGAGAAGTTCGACCAGTAGAGACGCCCGCATTGTGCGCAGGTAGAGGGGCCGGACAACGCCCTGCGACGGCTTCCGTCGTCGTGTTGTCCGGTCCCTCAGCCGTCGGGAAATCCACCGTGGTCCGCTGTCTGCGGGAGCGGATTCCCGACCTGTATTTCTCCGTCTCGGTCACGACCAGGGCGCCGCGGCCGGGAGAAGTCGACGGTGTCGACTACACATTCGTCTCCGCCGATCAGTTCCAGCAGTTGATCGACGATGGTGAGCTGCTGGAATGGGCTGAAATCCATGGGGGGTTGCACCGCTCGGGGACGCCGGCCAAGCCGGTGCGGGAAGCCACCCAGGCCGGCCGGCCGGTGCTCATCGAGGTCGATCTGGCCGGGGCGCGGGCGGTAAAACAGGCCATGCCCGAGGTGGTGTCGGTGTTCCTGGCGCCGCCGAGCTGGGACGAACTGGTCAAGAGATTGTCCAGCCGAGGCACCGAGACGGCCGAGGTGATGGCCCGGCGCCTGGAGACGGCCAAGGCCGAGATGGCCGCGAAATCTGACTTTGACCAGGTCGTGGTAAACCGCCAGTTGGATTCTGCATGCGCCGAATTGGTATCCTTGCTGGTGGACAGTCGCTGAATGACCGTGCCGGGACCGACGCGATCGGATCCGCGAGCCACCAGCGCGCTGTTTAGAAACGCATTTACCCCAAAACCGCCAGGAGACTTTTTAGTGAGCACCCCGCACGCCGACGCGCAGCTGGCCGCTGCGGACGACTTGGGTATCGATTCGTCTGCCGCCAGCGCCTACGACACGCCGCTGGGCATCACCAACCCGCCCATCGACGAGTTGCTGGACCGCGCCTCGAGCAAGTACGCGCTGGTGATCTACGCCGCCAAGCGGGCGCGCCAGATCAACGATTACTACAACCAGTTGGGCGACGGCATCCTTGAGTACGTCGGCCCGCTGGTCGAGCCTGGCCTGCAGGAGAAGCCGCTGTCGATTGCGATGCGGGAGATCCACGAGGACCTGCTCGAGCACACCGAGGGCGAGTAGCCAGGGCCGGGGCGGCACGTGAGCGCGCGCAAGCGAATCGTCGTCGGAGTCGCCGGCGGCATCGCCGCCTACAAGGCGTGCACCCTGGTCCGCCAACTCACTGAGGCCGGCCACTCCGTGCGGGTGCTGCCCACCGAGTCGGCACTCCGCTTCGTCGGTGCCGCCACGTTCGAAGCCCTTTCCGGCAACCCCGTCAACACGGGTGTCTTCACCGATGTGCACGAGGTGCCGCACGTCCGTATCGGCCAGGAAGCCGATCTCGTGGTGGTGGCGCCTGCGACGGCCGATCTGCTGGCCCGTGCCGTGGCCGGACGAGCCGACGATCTGCTGACCGCCACGCTGCTGACCGCGCGATGTCCGGTGCTGTTCGCGCCGGCCATGCACACCGAGATGTGGTTTCATTCGGCCACCGTCGACAACGTCGCCACCTTGCGCCGTCGGGGTGCGGTGGTGCTGGAACCGGCCTCTGGACGGCTCACCGGCGCCGACAGCGGTGCAGGACGGCTGCCTGAGGCCGAAGAGATCACCACGTTCGCGCAGTTGCTGCTGGAGCGCGGTGACGCGCTGCCCTACGACCTGGCCGGGGTCAAGGCACTGGTGACCGCCGGTGGTACCCGCGAACCCCTCGATCCCGTGCGATTCATCGGCAACCGCAGCTCCGGCAAGCAGGGTTACGCCGTGGCCCGGGTGATGGCTCAACGCGGGGCCGACGTCACGCTGATCGCGGGCAACACCGCAGGCCTGGTCGATCCGGCCGGCGTCGAGGTCGTCCACATCGGCTCGGCGGGGCAATTGCGCGACGCGGTGTCCAAGTACGCCCCCGACGCCAACGTTCTGGTGATGGCCGCTGCGGTCGCGGACTTCCGGCCCGCTCAGGTGGCCACCAGCAAGATCAAAAAAGGTGCCTCCGAACCGAGTTCGATCGAACTCGTACGCAACGACGACATTCTCGCCGGCGCAGTGCGGGCCCGCGCCGAGGGGCAGTTGCCAAATATGCGTGCCATCGTCGGTTTCGCCGCGGAGACCGGCGATGCCAACGGCGATGTGCTGTTCCATGCCCGGGCCAAACTCCAGCGCAAGGGATGTGACCTGCTGGTGGTGAACGCAGTGGGGGACAACCGTGCCTTCGAGGTGGACCACAACGACGGTTGGTTGCTGAGCGCCGATGGCGCCGAGGTGGCCCTGGAGCACGGCTCGAAGACTCTGATGGCCACCCGTATCGTGGACTCGATCGCGGCATTCCTGGGCAAGTACGACGGGTGATCCGGCGTACGCATCACGGTGCGGATAAGGGTTGCGCAACTGCGTCCCAAGCGGTTGGGTTCAACAGGGCACAGATACCATTCGACTAACTAAGTAGTTTTGACTGAGAACGTTTCGTAATCGTCAAGGAAGGAAGCAGACCGTGAGCGAAGGTCGCCTGTTTACCAGTGAGTCGGTAACCGAAGGACATCCCGACAAGATCTGTGATGCGATCAGCGACTCGGTGCTCGACGCGCTGCTGGACCAGGATCCCAAGTCGCGGGTTGCGGTGGAGACGCTGGTCACCACGGGCCAGGTGCACGTCGCCGGTGAGGTCACCACCTCCGCCTATGCCGACATTCCCAAGATCGTGCGCGACCGAATCCTCGAGATCGGCTACGACTCCTCGACCAAGGGCTTCGACGGCGCGTCGTGCGGGGTGAACATCGCGATCGGCGCGCAGTCGCCCGACATCGCCCAGGGTGTGGACACCGCTCACGAGGCGCGGGTCGAGGGCGCCGGGGATCCGCTGGACTCGCAGGGCGCCGGTGATCAGGGCCTGATGTTCGGCTACGCGATCGGCGACACCCCCGAGCTGATGCCGCTGCCGATCGCGCTGGCCCACCGGCTGTCGCGGCGGCTGACCGAGGTGCGCAAGAACGGCGTGCTCGACTACCTGCGCCCGGACGGCAAGACCCAGGTCACCATCGCCTACGACGGCAAGACCCCCGTGCGGTTGGACACCGTGGTGCTCTCGACGCAGCACGCCGACGGCATCGACCTGGATGGTCAGCTCACCCCGGATATCCGGGAGAAGGTCGTCAACACCGTGCTGGCCGATCTCAACCACGAGACGCTGGACACCTCTGATTTCCGCCTGCTGGTCAACCCGACCGGCAAGTTCGTGCTCGGCGGGCCGATGGGTGACGCCGGTCTGACCGGCCGCAAGATCATCGTCGACACCTACGGGGGCTGGGCCCGTCACGGCGGCGGCGCCTTCTCCGGCAAGGATCCGTCAAAGGTGGACCGTTCGGCGGCGTACGCGATGCGCTGGGTGGCCAAGAACGTCGTCGCTGCCGGGCTGGCCGAGCGCGTCGAGGTCCAGGTTGCCTACGCCATCGGCAAGGCGGCCCCGGTCGGGCTGTTCGTCGAGACCTTCGGCACCGAGACCGTCGACCCGGCCCGCATCGAGAAGGCCATCAGCAGCGTGTTCGATCTGCGTCCCGGCGCGATCATCCGCGACCTGGACCTGCTGCGGCCCATCTACGCCCAGACTGCGGCCTACGGCCACTTCGGACGCACCGACATCGAGCTGCCCTGGGAGCAGCTCGACAAGGTCGAGGACCTGAAGGCCTCCGTCTAGTTTTTTGCCGAGCAGACACAAACCCGTACCGTTTCAGCCGAAAAGGTACGGGTTTGTGTCTGTTCGCGGGCTTGTTCTATGGGGTGAACGCGTAATCGTCCAGGGGGAAGCGGCGGCTGCGCCAGTAGGCCTCGAAGGTGGTGGCCGGCCGTAGCGGCACGTCCCCGTTGCGGTCGAAGTAGTAGCTGTTGGCCTGTGAACAGCTGTCCTGCCAGAAGATCTGGCGGTGACGCTTGCGCATCATCTCCGAGAAGTACCGGTCGTTGGCCTCCGGGCGGACCTCGACGCGGCGGGCCTGCTTCTTGTTGGCTTGGGCGATACAGCGCACCAGATGACGGGTCTGGGCCTCGATCAACGCGAAGTACGAGGATCCGACGTAGCCGTACGGGCCCATGACCGAAAAGAAATTCGCGAACCCCGGAACGCTGACACCTTCATAGGCCTGCATCCGGTGCTGCATCCAGAACTCGCTCAGCGTTTGCCCATCCGAACCGACGACCACGAACGGCAGCGCGTCGACATCCATCACCTTGAAACCGGTGGCCAGGATGAGCACATCGACGTCATGGCTTTCACCATCGGCGGTCGCCACACCCGAACCGGTGATCTTGTCGATCGGTTCGGTGACCAACCGCACGTTGTCCCGGTTGAAGGTGGCCAGATAGGTGTTGTGGAACCCGGGTCGTTTACATCCCACCGCGTAGCGCGGTGTGAGCTTGTCGCGTACCTCCGGGTCGTGCACCTGTTGCCGGAGGTAGGCCCTGCCCGCCGCGCCAGCCCGCTGGGCGAACGGGTTGACCGTGAAGTACTGCGCGGCCAGCGGGAAGGTGAACTCCACATACGCCTGGCTGAGCATCCGGTGCAGTGTCCGGCCGCCGGGCAGCCGCATGAGTCGGCGGGCGATCGGCGGGATCGGCACGTCGAATTTCGGGAAGCACCAGATGGGCGTGCGTTGAAACACCGTGAGCTGCTTGACCTTCGGGGCGATCTCGGGAATCACCTGAACCGCGGAGGCGCCGGTGCCGATGATCGCCACCCGCTTGCCGGTCAAGTCCTGGGTGTGATCCCACCGGGCTGTGTGCACCGTGGTCCCGGCGAAGGTGTCGACGCCGTCGATGTCGGGCAGCTTGGGGATGGTCAGCACCCCGCTGGCGTTGACCAGGAACCGGGACGTGAGGGTGTCTCCGGACTCCAGTTCGAGCCGCCACAGGTTCTTCTCGTCGTCGAACACCGCGCGGGTGACGGTGGTGCTGAACCGGATCCGGGGCCGCAGGCCGTACTTGTCCACGCAGGTGTCGGCGTAGGTGCGCAACTCGCTGCCGGGGGCATAGGTGCGCGACCATTTCCGCGATTGCTCGAACGAGAACTGATACGAGAACGACGGAATATCCACGGCCACACCGGGATAGGTGTTCCAAAACCAGGTGCCCCCGGCCCCGTCGCCGGCTTCGAGGATGAGGTAGTCATGCAGTCCCGCCTTGTCCAGCGCGATGGCGGTGCCGATGCCGGAGAATCCGGCACCGACGATGAGCGTGTGAAAGTCGGGCATGGGTCGCCTCCCGGCTGCGGCCGATCATGTGGACACCGTGTGTGGGTTGCACTCTCAACCTAGTCTCCGTCTCCACCGAGTGGCCAGGATCGAGATCGAAATCGAACCGTTGGCTCATGATCGCGGCGATCAACACCATCTCAATCAGGGCGAAACTGTGCCCGATGCAGACCCGGCGTCCACCGCCAACGGGATACAGGCCGAGCATGGGCGATTCTTGGTCGCCTCGCCCAGGGAACGGGCTGGGGTCAAACGTGTCCGGATCTGGCCGCCATCGTTTGTCGTGGTGGATCCGATAAGTCGGGATGATGACCGTCGTGCCCGAGCGGATGTGGTGGCGGTCGATTGCGTCGGGCTCGACTGCTTCGCGCGCGAAGATCCATACCGGAGAGTGACAACGCTGCGACTCCTGTGGACACGCAGTGGTCGACGCCATCCGGGTCAGTTCGCCTGCCGCGGGAGCCCGTCCGCTCCCGCAGTCGTTTCGTCATTTGATCTCCACCCAGGATGCCTCCGGCCCAAGGGCGGCATTGAACTCCGCAATCTGCGCCGGGGTTGTGTACGTGATGTCCAGATTCATGCTCTCCTGCGAGACGTAGAAGCGTTCAGCGCATTCTGGTGGGGCGAAGATCGGCGCCAATTGTTCGATCAGCCCGTCGGGTTGGTACTTGGCGTACACGGTGAAGGGCAGCGAGTACCGGGTGGTGTCCATCTCGAATTCGATGACGGCGTTGGGTATCGGGTCCAAGCTGGGGCGCTGATGGTCGTCGGTGGTGCCGAACCTGATCTGACGCAACGGGCCGGAATATCCGCTGATGCGTGCGAATTCACGCACGATCTCGAATGCATCGTCGTCGTAGAACTCCACCTGGTTGGTGAAGAACGCCAGGTGGCGAAGCGGTGGCACCCGCTCGTCCGCCAGCATTTCCAAAACCATCATCACCGAGTGGATATCCATGTCCTCGAATACGTCGGTGTGTTCGGCGCACTCGATGACTTCGTCATCGGATACTTCGCCGGGGTCGAGAATCCCCGCCGTTTCCAGCAGAGCGAACATCGCCAGCAGTTGTTCCTGAAGTTCAGGTGCAAGTGGGTGCCGCCATCGCGGCGGCGGGGGTCGGTTCGGGTCGGGTGGTGAGTACGGCGGTTCCTCATCGCGAGCTTCGAGAAACTCGTTGTAGGCCTGCCGTAGGCATCCGAGACCAAACGCGAGAATTCCCCACGCGACCAGTTGGTTCGGCATGGGGGTATTCGGGATCGTCCACAGCCCTAGCAATCCCATGCCGAGGCCGCACACCAAATAGAGCAGTGGACCGATCCAGCGCGTCCGGTACAGCACCTGATCAAAGAGGTCCGTCCACCGCGAGCTCACCGCGTAATCATGCCCGAACGGCGGATGCGGATTCGAAGATTCGAGTGCAGTCGGCTGGGTTGATCCGTCTTCAGGTGGCGTTGCCGGCTGCGCTCGGCTCGGCGCTCGCTGGGGGCACGGGCGTCGGAGAAAACACGCGAAAGTAGGGCGGGAGCGGAGAGATGCTGATATTTACCGTGTTTGGCGGAACGCCAGCTTCTGCGACGGGACGTAAACGAGTCTCTGGCGCACCTACGCGGAGGTGGTGGAGTCCACGCTGGGCTGCCGAAACGTCGGATGGGCGAGGGTTCGTGATCGAAGTCCACTCAGGTACCGTCCGCCTTACATCGGCCCGCCACGTTAAGGAACCCGTAGTTGACGAGAGATCAGTGCGGTTGTACGACAGCGTATTCGGATAGGAGTACAGCCGAGCGAATGCCTGATCGATCACATCTCATCCGGGAGCGGAGTCATAGTCGTAGTCATCGCGGCGGTCGAAGCGTTCACCAAGAGGTTTGGAGGGCAGCACGCCGAAGACAATCGCCAACACAGATCCGATGTAGGGCAAAAAGAGTAGGAGGCACATCCACCCCGACAAGTCGGCGTCATGGAGCCGGCGGACCATGAGTGCCCAGCTTGGAACCACGCACACCAATACGAATACTGCCACCGGCAGCAGGGACAGGCGTCCGAGCGCGCTGGGGTCTCCGGCTACGGCGACGATTGCCACGCAGAAGATGGTGACGGTTGCGATTGCCAGTTGGACCCACCAGTACTCACTGCGCGACGCGCGACCGGAGAAGCGTGCGTAACTGCGAAAGAACCGCGCCAGTGCCTGGCCAAATGTAGCCCCGTACAACGGCAGCGTCAGATCGCGTGGGTCCGTGGCACCGAGCGGCTCGGATGGATACTGCTCTTCGAACGACGTTTCCTCGCTGCGGGTCATTGATTCCTCTGCTCGATTATTCGGTTGTGCCACGGAACCGTCCTGTTCCGCTGTCCCATCCACGGGGGCTGAGATCAACGCGGACGGTACACCGTTGCCTGAAGCAATGGATGCAAATGAGCGGAGTACAAGCCAGCGCAGCAGGAGGTGATTACGCTATCGCTGCGGGTCTCACCGGAGGACCGTTTGCGGGTGGGAGGACGGCACTGAATGGCGGTAGACCCTCAGCTGCTGGCTGCGATCGACGGTGCGGTCCAGGCCGACCCGGCCAATCGAGCGCTGCGCCTGCATCTGGCAGATCTGCTCCTCGACGACGGCCAGTATGTCGCGGCACTCGGCCATTGCGAGCTGCTGCTCCAGCAGTCGCCCGGGGACGCCGATGCCTTGGCGCGCAAGAGCGCCGCCCTGGCCGGATTCGGCATGCCCGCACCCGCACCGCAACCGACCGCCCCCGAGCAGGGTGCACCCGCACCGCCACCATCGCCTGCGCCGGAGACGCCGCCTGCGACTCCGCTGTCTTCTGGGCAGAACGAAGCATGGGCCACAGCCGACGACGATGACGACGCCATCCCGGTCAGCGACTTGATGGAGATCGTCCGGCCGGAGCTCACACTCGACGATGTGGCCGGCATGGAGGACATCAAGCAACGGCTGCGGATGAGCTTTCTCGAACCTATGCGCAATGAGGAGCTGCGTAAGTCGTTCGGGCACGCGTTGCGGTCCAGCCTGCTGTTGTGGGGGCCGCCCGGTTGCGGCAAGACGTTCCTGGCGAAGTCGCTGGCCGGCGAACTCGGTCTGTTCTTCATCCACGTCGGCATCGCCGACATCCTCGACAAATGGCTTGGCAACAGCGAGCGCAACATCAAGAGCGTTTTCGATGAAGCCCGGCAGATGCGCCCCACCGTGTTGTTCATCGACGAGCTCGACGCACTCGGCCACAAGCGCGCCCAGACATCGAGCTTCATCCGCAGCATCGTCAATCAGTTGCTGCTGGAACTCGACGGGGCCACCAGCGACAACGAGGGAATTCTGGTGCTCGGGGCGACCAACCAGGTGTGGGATGTCGATCCCGCACTGTTGCGCCCCGGCCGCTTCGACCGCAAGGTGCTGGTGCTGCCGCCCGATCGTCCTGCCAGGGAGGCGATCCTTTCTCACCATCTGCGCACCAGCCCGACGGAGCGGCTGAACCTGTCCGCCGTCGCCGACCGTACCGAGGGGTACTCGGGCGCAGATTTGGCGGGTCTGTGCCGCCACGCCGTCGAGTTCGCGCTGCACGACTCGGTGCGACGCGGGTCCACCCAGCCGGTCAACCAACGTCACCTCGAGAAGGCATTCAAAGACACCCAAGCCAGCACGGCGTCCTGGTTCAGCCTGGCCCAGAACTACGTCGCGTTCGCCGAAAACAGCGAGGACTACACGGAACTCGATCGCTACCTCGCAAGGAGAAAGAAGCGGCGATGACGTCAATGGCCGAGCGTGCCGCGGAAAAGGTACGGATTCTCCTCGAACTCGACCGCAACGAGGAAGCCGCCCAGGCGGCACGCGCCGGATTGCAGAGCGACCCGAACAACGCCGGGCTGCTGGGTCTGCTTGCTTCCGCGCTGTATGCGAAAGGTCAGATGCGCGAGGCCCGCAAGTGGTCCGAACGCTCCCTGGCCATCGACCCGCACCAGGCCTCGGTCCATGACATCCGGGCGCGAGCCATCATCAACGGTGCGGGAAAGCCCAAGGAGGCGGTCGAATCTGCGACTGCGGCAGTGAAACTCGCGCACACCCGCGCGTACTACCGCTACACGCTGACCCGCGCTCAGCTCAAGGCCAAACAACGCAAGGCCGCGCAGGCGACCGCGGAGTCGATTCGCACCATCGCCCCGGCTTCGTCGTTGGGCCCGCTCTCGGAAGCGATCGTCGAGATCGACCGCGCGAGGTTCTTGAGAATTCATCCGCTGTGGGCAGTGATGGCTGTGCTGATAACTCGGGGTGCGGTCCTGATTTTCTGGGCGATCTGGTGGCTCTACGCGTACCTTCGGCGGCGCGGGCCGCTGCGGCGCGCCGACGCTCACCTCATGGAAGCGCTGCGACTCGACCCCGGCGACGCCTTCACCCATCGGGTTGCCGCCGAGGTCGCCCAGTACCGGTTCCGGTTCATCCGGGCCGTCGACTCCACTCTTGCCTCGGCAGCCATCGACGCCCACATGGTCGATCCGACCGAGCTGGCTCGGGGCGTCGTGCGCAGAACCGCTGGGATTGCGGCGGTGAGCTTCGTCTTCTGGTGTGTGCTTCTGCTCTCGACGCTCAGCTTCATCCCGTCCGCAGTCGCGACAGCTGTCCTCGGCACCGCACTCGTCGTCGCTGTCGCCGCGGGCGTCGTCTGGCTTTACGAGGAACAGACCAAACGGCTACCGCCAGGTGTCTTGCGACTCGTCCGTCGCCGCTGGGGCTTGCCTGCCACGGCGCTCGTGATGGCCACGTGGTTATTCATCGTCGCAGCGAGCAACACTCTGGACGTCGCGATACCAGCCGGTCTGGGAGCGGTGCTGCTGCTGGCCGGTTTCTGTGTGCTGACTGCGCGACTGGTGTCCGCCAGGCGCACCGGCTGACCTGAACTCGTTGCCGTCGTTGGCCATGATCTCGGTCCACTCACCAGCCCATGTCGCGCGCCCCGAATGAACGTTCCGCGCCCGCATTTCGTTTCACACTGGACAGAGTCCAGACGCGAGAGGGTGCGACCACGATGGAACTGAGCCGCAGGGGAGCGTTGCTGGGATTGACCGCCATGGGCGGTGTAGCGGTCGCCGCGGTGGGCGGACTTGGTGAGGCGGCGGGCTGGCTGCGTTCTGACGCGCTGACGCCGGACCGGTTCGCCGACCGGTTCGAGCAGGTGGCCGGCCGTCACGAGGGATTTCGGCGCAACCACGCCAAAGGGCTGGCGGCAACCGGAACGTTCACCAGCAACGGTGCCGGTGCCCAGGTGAGCCGGGCCGCCGTGTTCACACCGGGCACAGTGCCTGTGGTGGGCAGGTTCTCGCTGTCGGGTGGGTTGCCCGATCAACCTGACAAGAACGACACCGTCCGAGGTCTGGGCCTGGTGTTCGAGCTTCCCGATGGCCAGCAGTGGCGCACGGCGATGATCAACATCCCGGTGTTTCCCGACGCCACACCGCAAGGCTTCTACGACCGCATGTTGGCGTCGCGGCCCCAGCAGCAGACCGGGAAGCCCGACCCCCAGGCGATGGCGGCGTTTCTGGCCGGTCACCCGGAAACCGCCGCGGCGATGAAGATCATCAAGCAGAGCCCACCGAGCGCCGGGTTCGCCGACAGTACGTACCACGGCCTCAACGCTTTTCGCGCTACCAATGCTCAGGGCGAGACCACGGAGATCCGCTGGGCAGCTGTGCCGCTAGAGCACGAACAGCCCGCCGCACGGCCGCCGAGCGAGGACAAGAACGCTCTATTCGACACACTGATCGACACGGTGGCGCGCGGACCGGTCAGTTGGAAGTTGATCCTCACGCTGGCCGACCCGACCGATCCCACGCACGATGCCACCCTTCCGTGGCCACCGGACCGACCGACGATTGACGCGGGCACCATCACCATCGACGCCGTCCACACCGAGGGGCCCGGCAACGCCCGCGACGTGAACTTCGACCCACTCGTGCTGCCTGACGGCTTGGCCGCGGCCGACGATCCGTTGCCGCGCGCACGGTCAGCGGTGTATGCCCGCTCGTTCGACCGCCGCGCCCGAGAACCCAAGTCTCCCAGCGCAGTCGTCGTCTCCGGGGGAGCGCAGTGAGCACTCCGACCGCACCACCGATCATTAAGTTCAATCTGGCGGCCAGGCTGCTGCACTGGTCCATGGCGGTCATGGTGATCGCGCAGTTCTTCATCGGCGTGACGATGATCGCCGCGCTCACCTACTACCCGCTCCTGCTGGCGATCCACCGGCCGCTGGGCATCGCGATCCTGGTGTTCGCGATCGTGCGACTGGTCAACCGGGTCTCCCGGCGACTGCCGCCGTTCCTCACCACGATGGGCCCGGTGGAACGCCGCGTCGCCAGCTACTCCGAATATCTGCTGTACGCCCTGCTTTTGGCGCAGCCGCTGATCGGGTGGGCGATGGTGTCGGCTGCAGGCTCTCCGGTCGTGTTGGCCGGGGCGCTCCACCTGCCGGCGATCGCCCCGCACAACATCACCCTGTACGCGGCGTTGCGCACCGCCCACACCGTGGCGGCGTACCTGCTGTTCGCGACATTCACCGCACACATCTGCGCGGTGTTGTTCCACACCGTCGGCCTGCGCGACGGGCTCATTCGCCGAATGTCGTTGTGGCCCGCCAGAAGCGAACCGCCCAATTAGCCGCTCAGGCGTGTAGCGCCTCACGAAGTGCGGCCACCGCCCGCTCGAACGCCTCGGTAGCGGCCGGAACCACGCCAGCATAACCGATGTACCCGTGCACCAGCGACTCGGCATTGTGCAATTGCACCGGAACGCCTGCGGCGGAGAGCATCTCGGCGTACCGGATGCCATCGTCGCGCAACGGGTCATGCCCGGCCACCGCAATATAGGCCGGCGCAAGTCCGGACAGGTCGGCCGCACGGGCCGGTACCAGCGTCATGGGCGGATCGGACAGATCGACGTGTCCGGCATACCACCGGGAGAAACCCGCGACGGCGTCGAGCCCGAGGATCGGTGCCTGGGCGTTCTCGGTGAACGACGGCAGGCTGGTGTCCCAGGTGGTGGCCGGGTACCAGAGCAGCTGGAACCGCAGCGGGGGAGCGCCGGCGTCGCGCGCCAGCAGCGCCACCACCGCGCTGAGGTTGCCGCCCGCCGAATCGCCGGCAACCGCCATGCGGTTGCCGTCGACGTCGAGTTCGGCGGCGTGCTCGGCCACCCATTGCGTCACGGCCCACACGTCGTCGACCGCGGCCGGGTACGGATGTTCCGGCGCCAGCCGGTAATCCACCGAGACCACGACGGCGTCAGCGCCCACGGCGTGCTGGCGCGCGGTGCCGTCGTAGCTGTCCAGATCACCCAGCGACCAGCCGCCGCCATGGATGAACACCACGACCGGCAACGTCGTCCCGCTCGGGTTCGGCGGCCGGTACACGCGCACCGGGATCGGGCCGGCCGGGCCCGGGATCTCACGGTCGGTGACCTCGACCTCGGGATGGACCGGCGGCCGGGGGATATCACTGAACTGACGCCGGGCCTCCTCGACTCCGATGTCAGTCGATAGTTGGAATGGCACGACCTCCAGTACCTTCTGCAGGATGGAATCGACAGCCGGTTTCTTGTCAGCAACGGACATGCCGACACCGTACGCACGGCGCCGCACGGTGTGGTTGTGGGGCTCTGCCGTGCTCGTCGGCGCCGCCTACGGCATCTTCTTACTGGTGGTGGCGCTACGGTCGCCGGCCGGTGTGGCGCTCACCGGCCAGTTCTTCGCCCAGCCCGCGGTCAAAGCGCTGCCCGCACTGCTGTTGGCCGCGGCCGCGTGGTCCCATCCGATCGTGCGGGAACGCCGCTGGCTGGTCGGTGCGCTGGTGTTTTCCGCGCTCGGTGACTTCCTGCTCGCCATCCCATGGTGGCAGCCGTCGTTCGTCGGAGGGCTGGGCGCCTTCCTGGTCGCCCACCTGTGCTTCCTGGGTGCGCTCGTGCCGCTGGCCCGACGGAGCCCGGCCCGGCTGGCCGCCGTCGGGCTCACCATTGCCGCGTGCGTCGCCTTACTCGCGTGGTTCTGGCCCCGACTGCTCGAGCAGGGAATGGCGGTTCCGGTCACGGCCTACATCACCGTGCTCGGGGCGATGGTCTGTACGGCCCTGCTCGCCCAACTGCCCACGTGGTGGACCGCGGCCGGAGCGGTGTGTTTCGCCGTGTCGGACACGATGATCGGGATCAGCGAGTTCATCCGGGGTGACCAACTGTTGGCGGTGCCGATCTGGTGGGCCTACGCAGCCTCGCTGATGATGATCACCGCCGGCCTGTTCTTCGGCCGGACGTCACCGCCGTCTGCTGAACTGACGCGGTGACGATCACCCGCCGCGCCGCCTCGCATGAACCGATCGCGCGGGTGCTTCCACTTCTCACGGTGCCGCACCTGGATCGGGAGTTTGACTATCTGGTGTCGGAGGAGCAGTCCGACGACGCTCAGCCGGGCGTGCGGGTCCGGGTGCGCTTCCACGGCAGGCTGGTCGACGCGTATCTCCTGGAACGGCGCTCCGATACCGACCACACCGGCAAGCTGGGCTGGCTCGATCGCGTGGTGTCACCAGAGCCGGTGCTCACCCCTGAGATCCGTCGGCTCGTCGACGCCGTCGCGGCCCGCTACGCCGGCACCCGCGCCGACGTCCTCCGTCTGGCGGTGCCGCCGCGTCACGCCCGGGTGGAGAAGCAGACTCCGCCCGAACTGGAACCAGCTGCGGCCGTTCCCGTCGACACCAGCGCCTGGACCCGCTATGGCCGCGCCGAACAGTTCCTGACCGCCGTCGGTGAAGGCCGGGCCGCGCGGGCGGTGTGGCAGGCCCTGCCGGGGGAGAACTGGGCACGACGGCTGGCCGAGGCAGCCGCGGTGGCGGTGAACACCGGCCTCGGCGTGGTGGCCGTGGTGCCCGATCAGCGCGACGTGGACGCGCTCTACGCCGCTGCAGCCGAACAGGTGAACGAATCCCGGGTGGTCGCGTTGTCGGCCGGATTGGGTCCCTCGGCCCGCTACCGGCGCTGGCTCGCGGCGCTGCGGGGACAGGCCCAGGTGGTGATCGGAACCCGCAGCGCCGTGTTCGCCCCGGTGGCCAATCTCGGATTGGTGCTGGTGTGGGACGACGGCGACGACAACCTCGCCGAGCCGCGTGCGCCCTACCCGCACGCCCGCGAGGTCGCCATGCTGCGTGCCCATCAGCTGCGGTGCGCCGCGATCATCGGCGGCTACGCCCGCACCGCCGAGGCGCAGGCGTTGGTGCGCACCCGCTGGGCCCACGATGTGGTGGCGGCCCGGCCGGTGGTCCGCGCCGCCGCTCCGAGAGTGGTCGCGTTGGAGGACAGCGGCTATGCCCAGGAACGCGACCCGGCTGCCCACACCGCCCGGCTGCCGTCCATGGCGCTGCAGGCGGCCCGCGCGGCGTTGCAGGCGCAGCATCCCGTGCTCATCCAGGTTCCTCGCCGCGGGTACGTGCCCGCGCTTGCCTGCGCGCGGTGTCGCGCGGTGACCCGATGCCGTCATTGCACCGGCCCACTGGCGTTGCCGGATCGGGGCAGCGCGGCCGCGGAATGCCGCTGGTGCGGTCGGGCGGAGCCCGCATTGCGTTGTGCGCGTTGTGGTTCGGATGCGGTCCGAGCGGTGGTCGTGGGAGCCCGCCGGACGGCCGAGGAGTTGGGCCGGGCCTTTCCCGGTACGTCGGTGATCACCTCGGGGGGCGATGCCGTGGTCGGTGTGGTGGGGAATGGACCGGCCCTGGTGGTCTCCACACCCGGGGCAGAACCCGTGGCCGACGGCGGTTACGGTGCGGCTCTGCTGCTCGACGCGTGGGCCCTGCTCGGTCGGCAGGATCTACGGGCCGCCGAGGACACGATGCGGCGGTGGATGGCCGCGGCGGCGTTGGTGCGGCCCCGCGCCGACGGCGGTGTGGTGGCCGTGGTGGCGGAGTCGGCGATCGCCACCGTGCAGGCGCTGATCCGATGGGACCCGGTGGGGCATGCCGACGCCGAACTCGACGGCCGCGGTGAGGTCGGACTGCCTCCCGCCGTGCACATGGCGGCCATCGATGGGACGACGGAAGCAGTCGAGGCGCTGCTGGAAACCGCGCAACTGCCCGACGTCGCGGAAACCCTCGGCCCGGTGGAACTGCCGGCGGGGGCGCGCAGGCCACCCGGGGTCGATGCCGACGCCGAGGTGAGCCGGATGCTGGTCCGGGTACCGCGCGACGGGGGCCTGGAGCTGGCGGCAGCGCTGCGGCGGGCCACCGCGGTGCTCAGCGCCCGCAAGGATCAGCAGCCATGTCGCATCCAGATCGACCCGTTACACATTGGCTAGTTCAGCAAACACGTTGCGACCGGCAGCTCAACGGCCCGGCAGACCGCGCTCTTCCTCAGGTAATTCGACAGGACCGGTCATATCGGGCGTCGCCTTCGCGAGCGCAGGACCCCCTGCGCGCTGGGTGACCGTCACCCCGGTCCTCATCGGACCGCCGGGAATGTCGCTGCGCGACACTGTATTCGCTGCACCTGCCGTACCCAGTGCCGCAAGGGTGATTCCGGCGATGACCGCCGAGATCCGAATCTGTCTTTGTGACACGATTTCCACCTCCGGATTGCACGCTGAGACCACGGCGACAACCGACCAACCGCGTTGTCACGGGCCTGGGCTGCCAGACCGTCAAGTTCGTCTCAGGCAAAGTTGTAGTACTGGTACCTCGTCAGTGCTCAGGGGCGGCTGCGCGGACGTTGACGAGTGTGGTCGCGGACGACGATCTTTCTGTGGCGTGCGCTGGTGTCGACTTTGGGAGCCTCGCCCTGCTGCTGCACCCGGTGGATCCAGTCGAGTTGGTCGATGCTGGCCGGCGCCGTAACAGAGGCGGAAGTCGCCCTCGCCCTGGGGCTCACGCCCAGCAGTCCACCGACGACCAGGGCACCGGCAAGGACTGTCGCGCGGCCTATGAATTTCCTCATTTCCCGTCCCTTCCGATGGGGTCGACAATTTCAGCAGCGCCGCTCGACAGCAGCATGTTCTCGAGCACCGGTGAATTCGATCCGGTGATGCGTGAGTAGAGAATGCAGCCCATCTGAGCACCGATGAATTTGGCCGTCGCCGCCGTTCTGCCGACGAAGAGTTCATCGATGGTCGCCTGCCAAAGCTCGATCCAGCGCTGAAAATCACTGGCTTGCAGTCGATGTAGCGCATTGAGTCGCAGATGCACCTGCAGCGAGTCTTCTCGGTACCGCGCGGTGTGGAACAGTTTGGTGTCCCAATAGTCGACGATTTTCGATAGGTGGTGCTCCAGTTCGCCGAACCGGAGCTCCACAAAATACTTGAACAAAATTTCATCAGAGAGGGCTCTGTTGTAGAAGATGCGGGCCAGCTGTTCGATGTCCGAGCGGTCGACGATTTCCCGCCGGCGGTCAGTGGGCACGGCGCCGACGACGGGAATACTGGTGCTTGGCCATGTGCTGAGGCCTTCCATTTCGGCCGGACCTCAGAAGGCTCGGAGCAGCATTGCGCGAGCCCTGACGTGGAGCTTCTCGAAGGGGGAGGTGCGCAGGCGCTCCATGCGCATCGTCATTTCCAGCCCAAGTCGTTCCAACTGGTCGTCGGTGAAGTGGATAGGAAGCGGCGGCGGGATGAGGTCGCGCTCTTCTTCGGTGGCATGAGCCAGCAGAACTGTCATGAAGCTCTGCCATTCATCCTGGTAATCCGGAGATTCCGGTGGGGTGCGCAGTGCAACGGCCAGCTGGTCGTAGATCTGTCGATGTTCGGCGTGTGCGATGGCGATGAGGTCGCCGGCGGCTGTGAGTGCCGGATAGTAGATGTCGTCCTCTATGCGCATGTGGATGTCGAACTCCAGCAGAAGCCGGTCGATGCACGCCTGCCGCGCGGTTGTGCCAGGGGAGGCGGCCAGCATTTGTTCACCGAGGTGGTGCAGCAGCTCGTGATGTTCGATCAGTACGTCGTAGGCATTCATAGTGTGGTCTCCTTGTCATCGGAGAGGTACGTATCGGTGAAGCATGCGTCGATGACGTCGGTGTCGTAGTCGACGGGCTGCTCGGACGTGGCGCGCACCTCGATCACCCCGTTTCTGATCCTGGCCTGATAGCAGGGCAGCGGGGCTGAGGCCGGGCCGCGCACCACTTCGCCGGATTCGGAATCGAATTGCGAACCGTGCCAGGGGCATACGACGCGTCCGCGGTCCAGCCAGCCGTCCGCCATGGGGGCGGCCAGGTGCGGGCAGAATTCTCCGACTGCGCGGATCTCGTCGTCCGACCGGAACATGACGACTCCGACGTTGTCCACCTCGACACGGTGTAAGCCCGTGTCCGGCAGTGAATCCTGGGGCATCACGGCGACCCACTGCGGGGATTCCAGTTGGGGTCCGGACTGGTCTGTGCCGACTTTGGATGCGAACACCAAGTGACCACCCAATACGCCACTGCTCATGGAGAGCGCGTAGCCGGCGCAGCTGATGAGCGCAGCTCGCAGGTGATGTCGGCGTCGGCGTTCAGTCCAGGACAGCGCGTACATCGCCGTGGCGGTGAGGTTGAGCATGCCGTGGACCAACCCGATGCGGCGGTCCTGCTCGTGTGTGTGTTGCCAGTCGGTGGTCCCGGTGACGGCCGCACCGAGGTTGGCCAAGATTCCCAGGGCCAACGTGTGCTGCGCCAGGTGCGACGCATCGATGGTGCGCGTGCGTCGCCCGACGGTGAACTGGTACGTGTCCAGGGCGACGGTGGCGCTGAGCACACCGCTGGACAGTGACGCCAGTGGCGGGTGCACGGGGTGCCCCAGCCACACGCCGTTGAGGGCGTTCGTGACCTGGTTACGGGCACCGCCGAAGGCATTGAACCCGAAGGTCAAGACATTCTCGAGCCGATAGCTGGGACGGTCCAGCCAATCTTGATCTCCCAGCCAGGTCACCAGCTGTGTTCTGCGACGACTGATCGGGCGTTTGGCGCTTCGACGACGATCGGACATGAATTGGTCCTCCAGTTCTGTGCTCGGTGGGTTGGTGGGTGTTCTCAGAGCGGCACGTTGGGGTGGTCGCAGAAGGAGCGCGAACTAAGAGGTAGGGCGGCTCTGATATCCCGCCGTGCAAGCTGGTCGGCTCCGTTGGGAAGCCATCGATCACCGCCGGTGACGCAATAGGTCGCGCCTTCGCATTCGCTGTTCGGCAGGCTGTCCGCCGACGGCGCGAGGTCATGGATGTCGCAGAAAATCGCGGCGAGGGTCGCTGCCGACGCGGCAGCCACACAGATCTTGATCGATGTCATTTGCTGGAAAGCCATCAGATTGCTCTCTGGGATTCATGAAGTAGTTACCTTTGTGAAACTAACATGGTTTGTCATAGGACAAAATATGTCGGTGGTCACAAGGGGTGCCCGATAGGGTGCTTCCTGTGAGCGGGATCAGCGGTTCCACGGCCAACGCGATCGCGGAAAGCATCCGCGACCTGGTGCTGCGCGGTGACTTCGAACCTGGGTTCGTGCTGCCGCCGATCCGGGCGTTGGCTGCGGATCTGGAGGTCAATCGCAACACCGTTGCGGCCGCATACCGTCAGCTGGTTGCGGCAGGCGTGGCGGAAGGGCAGGGGCGCCTCGGGACCGCGATCGCGAGGATTCCAGAGGTTGACACCGAACATCAGCTCGAGCCGAGTCTGGCGGATCTGGCCAGCGGCAACCCGGATCCTGATTTGCTGCCTGATCTGCGAAACGCGCTCGCGCACATGTCATATCAGCCACCGCTTTATGGATCATCGCCGATCACCGCCGACTTGTCGGCGGTCGCCGCCACCCTGTTCGACGGTGACGTCCCTGCCGCCGAGATCGTGGTGACGCACGGCGCGGTGGACGCGGTCGAGCGTGTTCTCAACAGTTGCCTGACCCGTGGAGACACAGTGGCCATCGAAGATCCCTGTTTTCTGGCCAGCATCGGGACGGTCCGGCTCAACGGGTACCGGCGCGCCCCGGTTCCTCTTGACGATCACGGCATGACACCCGAGGGATTGCGCGCTGCCCTCGTCGATCGCCGTGCGAGGGCCGTGATCCTGACGCCGCGGGCGCACAATCCGACGGGTGCGAGCCTCAGTGGTTCACGTGCCGCGGAATTGCGGGCGGTCCTGGCGGAATATCCGGAAGTCCTTGTGATCGAAGATGATTACCTGTCGATCGTCTCGTCGGCGAAGTATCACCGGGTCACGCCCGAGACGACCAAGCACTGGGCGCTGATTCGCTCGTTCGGCAAATCTTTGGGACCCGATCTGCGCCTGGCGGTGGTGGCCACCGATGTGCAGACCGCACACATTCTCGGTGCGCGTCTACGTGCCGGGAAGGACTGGGTCAGCCACTTGCTGCAGGCTGTGGTGGCTCGGCTGATGTCGGACGCCGAGGTGATCGAGGGCGCAAAACATGCCCGCGATGTCTACGCCAAGCGGAGTGCCATGCTGGTGAAGTCTCTTGCGGAAAAAGGTATTTCGGTATTCGGCAATCCAGATGGTCTGAACGTGTGGATCGATCTACCCGACGCCAACAGTGTGAGTACGGTCGTCGCGCGCTTGGCGCAGGCAGGTTGGGCCGTGCAGTCCAGTCAGCTTTTCGCGGTGGACCCGTATCGACCCAGGCACGGTATCCGGGTCACCTCGGCGACCATCGACCGTCGGACCGCCGAAAAGTTCGCGACCGAACTCGCGGAGATCCTCGACTCGTTGGGAGTCCCACGCTGACGTCTTGCCGAGATGGGCGGGGGGCACGAACGAATCACCGTTGTAGCCCCGTATTCGCCTGCCGGCTCGAAACTGGTATCTGGTCGCATTAGGGGAGCGGCGACCTGGCTCCTTAAACTGGTGCGGTGCGTCTTGTTTTTGCCGGAACCCCAGAGCCCGCCCTCCCGTCGTTGCAGCGGCTGATCGACTCGCCCCGTCACGATGTGGTCGCGGTACTGACCCGGCCCGACGCCGCGGCCGGGCGGCGCGGCAAGCCCGCACCCTCACCGGTCGCGAAGCTGGCACTTGAGCACGACATCCCGGTGCTGCGGCCGGCCAAGCCCAATTCCGACGAGTTCATCGCCGAGCTGACCGAGCTGGCACCCGACTGCTGTGCGGTCGTGGCCTACGGCGCACTGCTGAGCGAACGGCTGCTCGCGGTGCCCCGGCACGGCTGGGTCAACCTGCACTTCTCGTTGCTGCCGGCCTGGCGCGGGGCGGCGCCGGTGCAGGCCTCGCTGGCAGCGGGCGAAGAGGTCACCGGAGCGACCACGTTCCTGATCGAGCCGGCGCTCGACTCCGGTCCCGTCTACGGCGTGGTCACCGAGCGGGTACGCGACACCGACACGGCGGGCGAACTGCTTGGGCGGCTTGCCGATTCGGGCGCCGCCCTGCTGGAGTCGACCCTGGACGGCATCGCCGAGGGGGCGTTGACCGCAGTGCCGCAACCGGCCGACGGCGTGAGCCTGGCACCCAAGATCACCGTGGAGTCAGCCCGGGTTCGCTGGGATCTGCCCGCCCACGTCATCGACCGGCAGATCCGTGCGGTCACCCCGAATCCCGGTGCCTGGACGATGATCGGGGACCTGCGCGTCAAGGTCGGTCCGGTCACGGTGGAGCCATCGGATATTTCGTTGGCGCCGGGCGAAATCCGCGTCGAACGCAACGCGGTGCTCGTCGGTACGGGCTCGCAGGCGGTGCGGCTCGGGCAGATTCAGCCGCCGGGCAAGAAACTCATGACCGCCGCCGACTGGGCCCGGGGTGCGCGGCTCGACGAATCGGTGCGCGCATCATGAACCGGCCCTCGAACCGCCCGAACCGCACGCCGCAACGCAACCGTCAACATCGCCGCACCCCGCTGGATCCAGCCCGTCGGGCCGCGTTCGATGTGCTGCGCGCGGTAACCGAACGCGATTCCTACGCGAACCTGGCCCTGCCCGCGCTGCTGCGGGAGCGGGGGATCGAGGGCCGCGACGCCGCCTTCGCCACCGAGCTGACCTACGGCGCCTGCCGGACCCAGGGCCTGCTCGACGCCGTCATCGCCGCAGCGGCCGGTCGTCCGACCGAGCGGATCGATCCGGTGCTGCTCGATCTGCTGCGCCTGGGCGCCTACCAACTGCTACGCACCCGGGTCGAGCCGCACGCCGCGGTGTCCACCACCGTCGAACAGGCCGGTATCGAATTCGATACGGCCCGAGCCGGTTTCGTCAACGGTGTGCTCCGGACCATCTCGCGTAGCACGGAACAGGAATGGATGGAGCAGCTGGCGCCGCCGGCATCCACCGATCCGGTCGGACACGCCGCATTCCTGCACGCGCACCCGCGGTGGATTGCTCAGGCCTTCACCGACGCGCTGGGAGCCAGGGCCGGTGAGCTCGACGCGCTCCTGGCCAGTGACGACGAACGGCCTGTGGTGCACCTGGCGGCGCGACCCACGGCCATGACGGCCGCCGAACTGGCCGAGCAGGCCGACGGCACCGTCGGCCGGTACTCGCCGTATGCGGTGTACCTCCCCGGCGGTGACCCGGGACAGCTGGCAGCGGTGCGCAACGGTGCCGCCCAAGTCCAGGACGAGGGCAGCCAGTTGGTCGCCCGGGCACTGACATTGGCCCAACTCGACGGACCCGACAACGGCCGCTGGCTCGACCTGTGTGCCGGCCCGGGCGGCAAGACCGCACTGCTGGCCGCCATCGGTGCGGCCTCGGGGGCCAAGGTCACCGCGGTCGAACCGGCGCCACGGCGCGCCGATCTGGTCGACGAGAACACCCGAGGGCTCGACGTCGACGTGCACCGCGTCGACGGGCGGGAATCCGGCCTGGTACCCGGATTCGACCGTGTCCTCGTCGACGCGCCCTGCACCGGGTTGGGGGCGCTGCGCCGTCGTCCGGAGGCCCGGTGGCGACGCCGGCCCGGCGATGTCCCCGGCCTGGCGAAACTGCAGCGCGAACTGCTCGCCGCTGCCATCGCGCTGACCCGTCCCGGCGGAGTGGTCCTCTACGCGACCTGTTCACCGCACCTGGCCGAGACGGTCGGGGTCGTGGCCGACGCCGTGCGCCGGCATCCGGTGACCCAGCTGGACACCCGGGAGTTGTTTGCCCCGGCCGACGACCTCGGCGACGGACCGCACGTCCAGCTGTGGCCGCATCGGCATGGGACCGATGCGATGTTCGCGGCGGCTCTGAAAGTCGGGAAAGTAGGCTGACCGCCATGGCAGAACCCCTGATCGCCCCGTCCATCCTGTCCGCCGACTTCGCGCGGCTGTCCGATGAGGTCGCCGCGGTGGCCGGGGCCGACTGGCTGCACGTCGACGTGATGGACAACCACTTCGTGCCCAACCTCACGTTGGGCTTGCCGGTGGTGGAGTCCCTGCTCAAAGTCACCGATATCCCGATGGACTGCCATCTGATGATCGAGGAGCCCGAGCGCTGGGCCCCGCCCTACGCCGAGGCCGGTGCCTACAACGTCACCTTCCACGCCGAGGCGACCGACAACCCGATCGGGGTGGCCCGCGACATCCGCGCCGCCGGCGCGAAGGCCGGGCTGTCGGTGAAACCGGGCACCCCGCTGGAGCCGTACCTGGAGATCCTCAAGGAATTCGACACCCTGCTGGTGATGTCGGTCGAGCCCGGGTTCGGCGGACAGAAATTCATCCCCGAGGTGCTCGCCAAAGTGGGCACCGCGCGTCGCCTCGTCGACGCCGGCGAGCTCACCATCGTCGTCGAGATCGATGGGGGTATCAACGCCGACACCATCGAGCAGGCGGCCGAGGCGGGCGTGGACTGCTTCGTCGCGGGTTCGGCGGTGTACAGCGCGGCCGATCCGGCCGCCGCGGTGAAATCCCTGCGCCGGCAGGCCGCCACCGCGTCCAGACACCTGACGCTGTGACGCCCGAGACGGCGATGCGGCTGGCCATCGAGCAAGCCGAACTCGTCAAAGGCACGACCTATCCCAATCCGCCGGTCGGGGCGGTGATCCTGGACGCCGACGGCCAGGTGGCCGGCGTCGGCGCGACGCAACCGGTCGGTGGCCCGCATGCCGAGGTGGTCGCCTTGCAGGCGGCCGGTGATCGGGCCAAGGGCGGCGCGGCCGTCGTCACCCTGGAACCGTGCAACCACTACGGCCGAACTCCGCCGTGCGTGGATGCGCTTCTGGCAGCTGGGATTTCGACGGTCACCTATGCCGTGTCCGACCCCAACCCGGCAGCGGCCGGCGGCGCGCAACGGCTGGTCGACGCGGGCGTCACCGTCAGCCCCGGTGTGCTCGCCGACGAGGTCGAGCAGGGCCCGTTGCGGGAATGGCTGCACAAGCAGCGCACCGGATTGCCCCATGTCACATGGAAATTCGCGACCAGCGTGGACGGTCGCAGCGCAGCCGCCGACGGGTCCAGTCAGTGGATCACCAGCGAGGCGGCGCGGGCCGACGTCCATCGTAAGCGGGCGGTGGCCGATGCCATCGTGGTCGGCACCGGGACGGTGTTCTTCGACGACCCGACGTTGACCGCACGGAATGCCGACGGCACGTTGACGGCGCATCAACCGTTGCGTGTAGTGGTGGGGATGCGCGAGGTGTCGCTGGATGCCAATGTGCTCAACGACGATTCGCACACCATGCTCATCCGCACCCACGATCCGCACGAGGTGATGCGTTCACTGGGGGACCGGACCGACGTGTTGCTGGAGGGCGGGCCGACGCTGGCCGGTGCGTTCCTGCGCGCCGGTGTGGTCAACCGGATCCTGGCCTATGTCGCACCGGTTTTGCTGGGGGGCCCGATCACGGCGGTCGACGACATCGGCGTGCCCAGCATCACGCACGCCCAGCGATGGCGATTCGACGGCATCGACGCCATCGGTCCCGATGTGCGACTGAGCCTCGTACCCAACTGAGAGGCATCTCGCAGCAGAGGGACAGTCCTGATTAGGGTGCCCTAAGTTAGGCTCGTTGCATGCCGAGCGGAAGCGGCAGTGATCGGTACACTCGTACCAGAGCGTGTTCACTGCCGAATATGCGCCGGGTGAACACGAGCAAAGGACACGAGCATGACTGCACTGCAGGACTGGCTCACCATCCCGACATCAGCCTCGAGAACGATGGCGTCCCGAATGATGGCCCCTCGCACGATCCGAGCGCTGGTGCGCGCCCCGTTACGGATCGCGCTGCCCGGTCGGCCGGTGCCGGCCGACCGGGAGCCACGCTTGCTGAACCCCGGGGTCGAACGCTGCTGAGCGGATCAGCTTGAGCGGTGGCGTCCAGGCGGTTCCTTGGGCAACTGGACCGTTTCGTCGCCGCTCTGGACCGGCAGCGCCTCCGTCGCCGCGTACAGCTGCCCGGTGGAGAACTCACCACTATCGCCGCCCGCGTCGTCGGGCTCGGCGGGCTCTGTGACCACAGCGTCGGCGTGCTCACGGCGGCCACTGATCAGCAGGCCCAACAACGCCCCGACCACACACACCACTGCCGCGATCTCGAAGATGTCGCCGTACATCATCACGTAGGCCTCGCGATACCGCACGGCCTGCGCGGTCAATCGTTCGGCCAGCGTCATGGTGCGTGAGCTGTCGGCGGCGGCCAGGGTGGCCAGATGCTGGTTGAACCGGTAGAAGCCCCACGCCGACAGCGAGGCGATGCCGATGAGCATGCCGATCATGCGGGCCACCACCACGGCCGCCGACGCGATGCCGTGCTGCGCGTCGGGCACCACGCGCAACGTCGCCGAGGTCAGTGGGCCGATCACCAGGCCCAGCCCCAGGCCCACGATGGCCAGATCGGTGTCGAGTGTCGGCAGGCTGAACAGCATCAGGTTGTGCCGGGCGGCCTCCACGTCGACCGACCAGTGCGAGACCAGCAGGAAGCCGCCGGCGGCGATCAGCAGACCGAGGAACGCGACGATCCGGTCGCCGAATCGGGTGGCCAGCCAGCCACCGATCACCGCACCGATCGGCAACGCGATCAGGAAGTGCAGCAACAGGAACGCCGCGTGGTTCTGGTCTTTGCCGAGCACGCCCTGCCCGAACAGCTCGACGTTCACCAACGTGACCATCAACGCCGCACCGGCACACAGCGAGGCTGCCAGCGCCGCCAGGAACGGGCGGAAATGGATGCCGGCCGGCTCGATCAGGCGGGTCTTGGCCACCTTCTCCCAGGCGAAGAACGCCACCGCGGCCACCAGGGCGCCGATCAGTACCGGAAGGCCCCAGCTGGGCAGCACCTGCTTGCCGTCGGGTTCGGGGTTGTAGAGACCGACGACGGCCAACCCCAGGGCGATCGCGAGGAGCACCCCGCCGATCACGTCGACCTTCTCCGGCGGCTGGTCGCGGTCTCGGGACGGCAGGCTGAAGTGGATCAGCACCATCGCCAGCACCGCCAGCGGCACGTTGACCCAGAACACCGCCTGCCAGTGGTGGAACAGCCAGACCAGCCCGATGCCGTACATGGGACCGAGCACCGCGCCGAGTTCCTGCGCGGCCCCGACCCCGCCGAGCACCCCGGCCCGGTTACGGGCTGACCACAGGTCGGCCGCCAGGGCCAGCGTGACCGGCAGCAGCGCGCCGCTGGCCGAACCTTGGATGACGCGACCGATCACCAACGGGACCAGGTCGGTGGACAGCGCGGTGATCACCGAGCCGATCGCGAACCCGCCGAGGCCCACCTGGAGCAGCATCTTGCGGCCGAACCGGTCGGAGGCCCGGCCCAACAAAGGCATGGCCGCGATGTAGCCCAGCAGATAGCCGGTGATGATCGGCGTGACCTGCTGAATCTGATTGATCGCGATGCCGACATCTCGCATGATGTCGACCATGATCGTGATCACCACATAGGTGTCGAGCGCACCCAGCAGCACCGCCAGGCTGCCCGCGCCGATGGCGATCCGGCGATTTCCCCGGGAGGTCAGCGTCTCCGCGCCCTGCATCAGGAACCAGGCTTGGTGACGGTGACCTGCTTGCCCCAGTCGGACAGCGTCATGGTGATGCTGGTGTCGGGCTTGGGCTCGATCTTGGCCTGCAGGAGGGAATGGTCACCGTCTTCGGCGATCCAGGCGGTGGCCGGGACCTGCCCGCTGGCCTCCAGCTGCGGTGCGATCTTGTTGACCGCGTCGGCGCTGACCGTGCCGGTCACCCGGACCCCCTCGGTGCCGTTGATCGACTCGCGGTCCTCGGCCTTCGCGTCGCTGAAGCTCGCCAACAGGTTGGACAGACCGGTCTCCGGGTTCAGGATCGCCGAGACGTCATAGATGTCGGCGGCCGGACCGTAGGAGGACAGCGGATCACCGGGGGTCAGGGCGGCGAACAGCTCACCGTCGGCGACGACGAACTTGGCGTCGGAAATCTTCTGACCCATGAAATTGAGGTTCACCGTGCCCTGCGCGGCGACCGCCGGGGTATTGGTGAGGTCGCCTTCGAGCTTTTCGATCGGCAGCCGCTTGATCTCGCCTGTCACCCCCAGGTTCAGGTGCACACTCTGGTAGGCCTTCGTGGTCGCCGAAGACTCCTGGAGCAGCGTGGCTGCATCGGGCAGGGGCTCGGTGGATTTCTCCGGTGACGACGAACAACCGGCGACCAGGGCGCCGGTGGCCAAGACGGTGGCGAGCAGGGACTGGACAGCGAAGCGTGGGCGCGTCTGCATGACTGCATAGTAGAGGTTGGTCGCGCACGGTTGTTTTATCTGAATGCATCCACCGCCGATCGGCCGAGGTCGCCCGCCTGCTGGTCGTTTGCTGTCGAGGCCGCCCGCCGGCGATATGGCCAGCTGTCGGCGTCAATATCGATGATGCACGGTAATCGCTTGTCCCGCAATAGTTTTGCGGTGGCTCTGCGCTGGGCATGCGGGGTGATCCCGCAGCCGGCCGGCGGGTGGCGCGCCGGCCTGTGCGCTGGCGTCTAACCTGGTGACGTGTTCACCGGAATCGTCGAAGAACTCGGTGAGGTCGTCGACAAACAAGACCTCAGCGACGCCGCCCGATTTGTCATCCGTGGTCCGGTGGTGACCTCCGATGCCCGCCACGGCGATTCGATAGCGGTCAACGGCGTGTGCCTGACAGTGGTAGAGGTGCTGCCCGACGGCAGCTTCAGCACCGATGTGATGGCCGAGACCCTGACCAGGTCGAGTTTGGCCGCGCTGTCGGCCGGGTCGGCGGTGAACCTGGAGCGCGCGGCCGCGGTCAACAGCCGCCTGGGCGGCCACATCGTGCAAGGACACGTCGACGGAACCGGTCAGGTCGTGGCCCGTAACCCGTCGGAGCACTGGCAGGTGGTCCGCATCTCGATGCCGGCGGCGCTGTCGCGGTATCTGGTGGAAAAGGGCTCGATCACCGTCGACGGGATTTCGCTGACGGTGTCGGCGCTGGGCCGCGACGATTCCGGTGACTGGTTCGAGATCTCACTGATCCCGACCACCCTGGCGTCGACCACGTTGGGTGAGGCCGCGGTGGGCACCCCGGTCAACCTCGAGGTCGACGTCATCGCCAAATACGTCGAACGGCTGTTGAGTCACCGGGACTGACCCCTCGTCCCTTGGCCGCCGCAGCCCTGACCAGACCGAATATCGCCCGCGTCACATCCAGGCGGGCCCACGGGGATCAATCGGCCGCAGCCCATGGTTCATACTGGAGTCGGCACCTGGTCCGCATCGGGACCAGGCATTCGAACAGGCAAGGTGGCGCAGATGACCAGGCTCGATTCCGTCGAGAGGGCGATAGCCGATATCGCGGCGGGCAAAGCCGTGGTCGTGATCGACGACGAGGACCGCGAGAACGAGGGCGATCTCATCTTCGCGGCCGAAAAGGCCACCCCCGAGCTGGTTGCGTTCATGGTCCGCTACACCTCCGGTTACCTGTGCGTGCCGCTGGATGGCGAGATCTGCGACCGGTTGGGCCTGTTGCCGATGTACGCGGTCAACCAGGACAAGCACGGCACCGCCTACACCGTCACGGTGGACGCGAGAAAAGATGTGGGAACAGGCATCTCGGCGTCGGACCGGGCCACCACGATGCGTGCCCTGGCCGATCCGTCGGCCGTTCCCGACGACTTCACCAAGCCCGGCCACGTGGTTCCGCTGCGCGCCAAGGACGGTGGCGTGCTGCGCCGCCCGGGACACACCGAGGCTGCCGTGGACCTGGCCCGGCTGGCCGGGCTGCAGCCGGCCGGCGCGATCTGCGAGATCGTCAGCCAGAAGGACGAAGGCGACATGGCGCGCACCGACGAGCTGCGGGTCTTCGCCGATGACCACGACCTGGCCTTGATCTCGATCGCCGACTTGATCGAATGGCGTCGCAAACATGAAAAGCACATCGAGCGCATCGCCGAGGCGCGGATACCGACCAAGCACGGTGAGTTCGTCGCGGTGGGCTACAAGAGCATCTACGAGGACGTCGAGCACGTCGCGCTGGTGCGCGGTGACATCTCCGGACCGGTCAGCGACGGCCACGATGTCCTGGTCCGGGTGCACAGCGAGTGCCTGACCGGCGACGTGTTCGGCTCGCGGCGCTGTGACTGCGGCCCGCAGCTGGATGCGGCGATGGCGATGGTGGCGCGGGAAGGCCGCGGCGTTGTTCTCTATATGCGCGGGCACGAGGGCCGCGGTATCGGCCTGATGCACAAGTTGCAGGCCTATCAGTTGCAGGACGCCGGCGAGGACACCGTCGACGCCAACCTCAAGCTCGGCCTGCCTGCCGACGCGCGCGATTACGGCATCGGAGCTCAGATCCTGGTCGATCTCGGTATCCGGTCCATGCGGCTGCTGACCAACAACCCGGCCAAGCGGGTCGGCCTCGACGGCTACGGGCTGCACATCATCGAGCGGGTTCCGTTGCCGGTGCGGGCCAACTCGGAGAACATCCGCTATCTGATGACCAAGCGTGACCGGATGGGCCACGACCTCGTCGGGTTGGAAGACTATGACGAAGCGGTGAGCATGGACGACTACGACGAGGCGGTGTACCTGCTGGGTGACCGCAGGCCGTCCGGCACGACCGATTCGGGCTCGAGCCTGTGAGTGGCCACGGCGTCCCGGATCTGCCTCAGGTCGACGCCTCGGATGTGAAATTGGCGATCGTGGCCAGCACCTGGCACACCACCATCTGCGATGCGCTGCTGGACGGTGCGCGCAAGGTCGCCGCTGAGGCCGGGATTGCCGAGCCGACGGTGGTGCGTGTACTCGGTGCCATCGAAATTCCCGTGGTGGCACAGGCTTTGGCGGCCACGCATGACGCGGTGGTGGCGTTGGGTGTGGTGATCCGCGGCCAGACCCCGCATTTCGACTACGTGTGCGATGCGGTGACGCAGGGCTTGACCCGGGTCTCGTTGGATGCGGCCACCCCGGTCGCCAACGGCGTGCTCACCACCGACAACGAGCAGCAGGCCCTCGACCGGGCCGGCCTGGCGGATTCCAGCGAGGACAAGGGCGCACAGGCGGCGGCGGCGGCGCTGTCCACGGCGCTGACGTTGCGGGAACTGCGCGCCAACGCGTGACACACAGATGACTGACAACAAATCTGCGGACAGCTGGGATGTCGATATCCGTCCTTACCGCACACCGTATTTCGCCTATGGCGCGGCACTGATCATCTTCGTCGCGCACGTCGCGGTCGGTGTGTTGTTGAAGGTGGGCTCCACCGGAGTGGTGTTCCAGACCTCCGACCAGGTGGCGATCGCCTTGCTGGGGGCGATCATCGCCTGCGCTGTGCTGGTGTTTGCCCGGCCCCGGCTGCGGGTCGGTCCGGCCGGAATGGCGGTGCGGAACCTGGTCAGCTTCAAGGTGATTCCCTGGTCCGAGGTGGTCGGGGTGGAGTTCCCGGCCGGGGCCCGCTGGGCCCGGCTCGACCTGCCCGACGACGAGTACATCCCATTGATGGCCATCCAGGCGATCGACAAGGAGCGGGCCGTGGCGGCCATGGACGACGTCCGCGAGCTGATCGAGCGTTACCGCCCCCAGCCCTGATCCCGCCCGGTCAGCCGGCGTCGCCGAGGACCATGCCCTCCCGGCGCGGGTCGGCACCGCCGATCCAGCCCGATGTCGTGCGCACCAGCGCCGAAAGCCCGCTGGACTGATCGGCCAGTGACACCTGATGTCCGAGTGCCCGCAGACCTTCCACCAGTTGGTCACGGTCGCCGTTGGCGACCGTGTCGACCGACGGGTGCTCCCCGCCGACATTGGTGACGGGTGTGTTGGCCGCGCCGAAGTCGATCATCGACACCGCCTGTTGCGGATCGAGATTCCAATCCATGACGCCGACAAGCGTTTTCACCACGAATTGGATGATGACAGCCCCGCCAGGGGAGCCCAGCACCGCATACACCGGCCCGCGCCTCGGGCCCGCCATGTCGAACACCACGGTGGGCGCCATGGTGCTGCGGGGACGTTTACCGGGCTGAACGCGGTTGGGGATCGGACGTCCTTCGACGCTGATCGGCTCGGCGGAGAAGTCGGTGAGCTGATTGTTGAGCAGGAAACCGTCGACCATGTGGAACGAACCGAATGCGGACTCGATGGTGGTGGTCAGTGACGCCGCATTGCCGAAACTGTCGATCACGCTGATCTGGCTGGTGCCGTGCTCGGGAGCGGGCGGGACGGTGATCGGTGGTGCGAAGTCACCGGGTGCGGCTACGCCCATCGTGTGGGCCCGGGAGATCAGGGCGGCGCGGCCGGTGAGATAGGCGCCATTGAGCAGGGTTTGCGGAGAGCCGCCGGGCAACGGCACGAAATCGGTGTCGGCGACGTAGCGGTCGCGGTCGGCATAGGCCAGCCGTTCGGCCTCTGAGATCAGATGTACCCCGGTCACCGAAGGGTGACCGCCGTTGAGGTCGAGCCGGGTGGGTTTGTAGTCGCTCATCGGGAAGTGTTCGAGCATGCCGAGGGTGGCGGCCACGGCGATGCCGCCCGACGATGGTGGTGGCATGCCGCAGATCTCGCGTCCGCGGTAGCTGGTGCAGACCGGTTCGCGTTGTCTGGCCCGATAGCCGGCGAGGTCCTGCTCGGTCATGGTGCTGGGGGTCCGGCCGCCGGCGGTATCGGTGGCGGCGGCCACGATCGCCCGGGCGATATCGCCGGTATAGAAGGCCTGGGCTCCCTCGGACGCGATGGCGCCCAGCGTTTTTGCGTAGGCCGGATTCGTCATGCGGGTGCCCACCGGCTTCGGGCTGCCATCGGGGTTGAGGAAATACTCACCGGCGGCGGGGTCCAGCCGGAGTTGTGGGGCGGCGTCCTCGATCGCCGCAGCCAGGCGTGGGCTCACGTCGAATCCACGGTCGGCGATCGTCACGGCGGGGTTGAACAGGTCGCGCCAGGCCTTCTTGCCGAACTGGCGGTGGACGTCGTCGAGCAGTCGCACGATGCCGGGCACTCCGATGGAACGGCCAGACGAACGTGCGTCGGGCTTGGGTGGTGTGTGGTCGGTGTCGGACACCCAGCGCAGGTAGTTCTCGGTAGCTGCGGCCGGTGCGGTTTCGCGTCCGTCAAACGCACGGAGCGCGTTGCCCGCCGCGTCGTAGTACAGCAGGAAGCCACCCCCGCCGAGACCGGAGGCCTGCGGTTCGACCAGACCGAGCACGGCCTGCGCGGTCACCAGGGCGTCGGCGGCCGTCCCGCCGTCGCGCAACACCTTGCACGCGGCTTCGGACGCCAGGGGATTGGCGGTGGCCACCACATAGGTGGCGGTGCGCACGGCGGTCATGTCGCTGCGGTAGCCGGTGCCGATCTCGGGAGTGGTGGCCAGATCGCGGGTGGGCTTCGGCGACGGTGGCACGGACGGGGCCGGAGGTGGGGGTTTTGCCGTCGGCGTGCCGTTGGACAGCATCTGGCACGGGCCGGCGCCGGTCCTCGCCTGGCGCCCACCGCCACCGGCGCATCCGGCGAGGATCACTGCGATGACACTGAGCAGGGCGATGACCGTACGCGTGGACGCCAGCAACCGCACAGCTCGACGGTAGCGGAGTTCAGTCGGATCGCGGCAGTAACCTGGAAACCGTGCCCGATCCAGCGACGTACCGGCCGGCGCCCGGATCGATCCCCGTGGAGCCTGGTGTGTATCGGTTCCGGGACCCGCACGGTCGGGTCATCTACGTCGGCAAAGCCAAGAGCCTGCGCAGCCGTCTGACGTCGTATTTCGCCGATATCGCGAGCCTGGCGCCGCGTACCCGCCAGATGGTGATGACGGCCGGCAGCGTCGAGTGGACGGTGGTCACCACCGAGGTCGAGGCGCTGCAGCTGGAGTACAACTGGATCAAGGAGTTCGATCCACGCTTCAACATCCGCTACCGCGATGACAAGACCTATCCGGTGTTGGCGGTCACACTCAACGAGGAGTATCCGCGGCTGATGGTGTACCGCGGGCCGCGGCGCAAAGGGGTGCGGTACTTCGGGCCGTATTCCCATGCCTGGGCGATTCGCGAGACGCTCGATCTGTTGACGCGGGTGTTTCCGGCCAGGACCTGCTCTGCGGGAGTGTTCAAGCGGCACAGGCAGATCGACCGCCCATGTCTGCTCGGCTACATCGACAAGTGCTCGGCGCCGTGCATCGGCCGGGTCAGTGCCGAGGAGCACCGGCGCATCGTGCTCGACTTCTGCGATTTCCTGGCGGGCAAGACCGACCGGTTGGCACGCGACATGGAACAGCAGATGACCGCGGCGGCCGAGGAGTTGGACTTCGAGCGGGCCGCCAGGCTTCGCGATGACATCGCCGCGCTCAAGCGCGCGCTGGAGAAGCAGGCCGTGGTGCTCGGCGACGGCACCGATGCCGATGTGGTGGCGTTCGCCGACGACGATCTTGAGGCGGCCGTGCAGGTGTTCCATGTGCGTGGCGGCCGGGTGCGGGGGCAGCGCGGCTGGATCGTCGAGAAGTCTTCCGAGCCGGCGACCACCCGTGATTCGGATCCCGAACAAGCCGGGCAGGAGCAGCTGGTCGAGCAGTTCCTCACCCAGTTCTACGGCGAGCAGGCCGAGCTCGGCGGTGCGGCCGACGAGGCCACCAATCCGGTGCCGCGGGAGGTCCTGGTGCCGGTGTTGCCGCCGAATACCGACGAGCTGGCGGCGTGGTTGTCGGGCCTGCGCGGTTCGCGGGTGAGCCTGCGGGTGCCCCTGCGCGGTGACAAGCGGACTTTGGCCGAGACCGTGCAGCGCAACGCGCGCGAGGCTCTGGCCCAACACAAGCTGAAGCGGGCCGGTGACTTCAACGCGAGATCTGAAGCACTGCAGAGCATTCAGGACAACCTGGGACTGGCCGACGCTCCGTTGCGGATCGAGTGTGTGGACATCAGCCATGTGCAGGGCACCGATGTGGTGGCCTCGCTGGTGGTGTTCGAGGACGGGCTGCCGCGCAAGTCGGATTACCGGCACTACGCGATCCGCGAGGCCGCTGGTGAAGGCCGCTCGGACGACGTCGCCTCGATCGCGGAGGTGACGCGCCGGCGATTCCTACGCCACGTGACCGACAGCCAACCCGACCCGAGTACCGAGCAGCGTCCGCGTCGCTTCGCCTATCCACCCAACTTGTTCGTGGTGGACGGCGGTGCGCCTCAGGTCAATGCGGCCGCGGCGGTGCTCGATGAGCTGGGCGTCACCGACGTCGCGGTGATCGGGTTGGCCAAGCGACTGGAAGAGGTGTGGGTTCCGTCAGAACCCGATCCGGTGATCTTCCCGCGCAACAGCGAGGGGTTGTATCTGTTGCAGCGGGTGCGCGACGAGGCACACCGGTTCGCGATCAGCTACCACCGCAGCAAACGATCCAAGCGGATGACGGCGTCGGCCCTGGATTCGGTACGTGGGTTGGGCGAGCAGCGACGCAAGGCGTTGGTGATGCACTTCGGCTCGGTGGCGCGGCTCAAGGAAGCCACGGTCGAGGAGATCACGGCGGTGCCGGGGATTGGTGTGGCGACGGCGAGGGCCGTCCTGGCGGCGCTCGGCGGCGAGCCGCCAAGTGTGCCGAGCGGCGAGCCGCCGGTTGAAAATGGTGATCGGCTAAGCGAGAACGGCGCCGGACTGGGCGATTCACAGGCGCTCGCAACGGATATCGAGGATGATCGACGCAGGGTGTCGGGATGACGGATGACGGGGATATGAGAAGCCAGGCGGATCGCGCATGAACGAACACCTGCGCGAGAGCGGGATTGTCGGTGGTGCAGACGCAGACTCGGATATCGACGTGGTGTTGGTCACGGGCCTGTCCGGAGCGGGCCGCGGCACCGCCGCCAAGGTGTTGGAAGACCTCGGCTGGTACGTCGCCGACAATCTGCCGCCGGAGCTGATCGCGCGCATGGTCGAGTTGGGCTTGGCGGCCGGATCCCGGATCACCCAGCTGGCCGTGGTGATGGATGTGCGCTCGCGTGGCTTCACCGGGGACCTGGACTGGGTGCGCAATGAGTTGGCAGCCCGGAGCATCACGCCCAGGGTGTTGTTCCTCGAGGCGTCCGACGACATCCTGGTGCGTCGCTATGAGCAGAACAGGCGGAGTCACCCGCTGCAGGGCACACAGACCCTGGCCGAGGGTATTGCCGCCGAGCGCGCGCTGCTGGCTCCGGTACGGGCGGCGGCCGATCTGGTGATCGACACCTCGGCGCTGCCGGTTCCGGCGCTGCGGGAGAGCATCGAGCGGGCGTTCGGCGGTGAGACCGTCTCCTACACGAACGTCACGGTGGAGTCTTTCGGCTATAAATACGGACTGCCGATGGACGCGGATACCGTGATGGATGTGCGGTTCTTACCGAACCCGCACTGGGTCGACGAATTACGACCGCACACGGGCCAACATGCGGATGTGCGCGACTACGTCCTCGGCCAACCGGGCGCCAGAGAATTTCTCGACACCTACCATCGTCTGTTGGACGTGGTGATCGCCGGATACCGCCGGGAGGGGAAGCGTTATATGACCGTCGCCATCGGGTGTACCGGCGGCAAACATCGCAGCGTGGCGATCGCCGAGGCGCTGGCGGAACGGTTGCAGGGCGGTGACGGGCTGACGGTGCACGTGTTGCATCGGGATCTGGGTCGCGAATGACCGCGCGCAGACGACCGCGCGCGAGGATCGCAGCGAGGGACGAGCGAGGACCGGAACGCGTGGGAGTCAAGCCATGACCGCCCGCATTGTCGCCCTCGGTGGAGGGCATGGGCTGTACGCCACGTTGTCGGCGGCCCGCAGGCTGAGTCCGCACGTGACGGCCGTGGTGACGGTTGCCGACGACGGCGGCTCGTCGGGGCGGCTGCGCAGCGAACTCGACGTCGTGCCGCCGGGTGACTTGCGAATGGCGTTGGCGGCGTTGGCCTCTGACAGTCCGCACGGCCGGCTGTGGGCCACCATCATCCAGCACCGGTTCGGTGGCAGCGGGGCATTGGCCGGTCACCCGATCGGCAATCTGATGTTGGCGGGTCTCAGCGAGGTACTGGCCGATCCGGTCGCCGCGCTCGACGAGCTGGGGCGCATCCTCGGGGTCAAGGGCCGGGTGTTGCCGATGTGCCCGATCGCGTTGCAGATCGAGGCCGATGTCGCGGGTCTGGAATCCGATCCCCGGATGAGCCGGGTGATCCGCGGTCAGGTGGCGATCGCCACCACGGTGGGCAAGGTACGTCGGGTCCGGCTCCTGCCGGGCGATCCGCCGGCCACCCGGCAGGCCGTGGAGGCCATCATGGGCGCCGATCTCGTGGTGCTCGGGCCCGGTTCATGGTTCACCAGTGTGATCCCACACGTCCTGGTGCCGCAGTTGGCGGCGGCGTTGCGCTCGACGACGGCGCGCCGTGCTCTCGTACTGAATCTCGCGGCAGAACCCGGCGAGACGGCAGGCTTCTCGGCAGAGCGCCACATTCATGTGCTGGCCCAGCATGCTCCCGATTTCAGCGTGCATGACATCATCGTCGATGCCAGCCGGGTGCCGAGCGACCGCGAACGGGAGCAACTCAGCCGCACCGCCAACATCCTCAACGCCCGCGTGGAGTTTGCTGACGTATCTCGACCTGGTACACCTTTACATGACCCGGCGAAATTGGCCGCAGTGCTGGAGGCCGTCCGGTTGCGCGCGTCGACACCAGGACGGGCCGTGCCAGAATCGACTGTTCCCACACCGGCTGCGAGGTCAGCCAATGTCGCACATCGGGAACCGGCGCCGAACACACCGAGAGGGGACAATCCGTGGCGATGACAGCCGAGGTGAAAGACGAGCTGAGCCGCCTCGTAGTCAACTCGGTGAGTGCGCGCCGTGCGGAGGTGGCCTCGCTGTTGCGCTTTGCCGGTGGTCTGCACATCGTCGCGGGCCGGGTGGTGGTGGAAGCCGAGGTAGATCTCGGGATCATCGCCCGACGCCTGCGCAAAGACATCTACGACCTGTACGGCTACAACGCCGTGGTGCATGTGCTGTCCGCCAGCGGTATCCGCAAGAACACCCGGTACGTGGTGCGGGTGGCCGCTGACGGGGAAGCGTTGGCCCGCCAGACCGGGCTGCTCGACCTCCGTGGCCGGCCGGTGCGCGGCCTGCCCGCCCAAGTGGTCGGCGGCAGCGTCGGCGATGCCGAGGCGGCGTGGCGCGGAGCGTTTCTCGCCCACGGCTCGTTGACCGAGCCGGGACGCTCGTCGGCGCTGGAGGTCAGTTGCCCCGGCCCGGAGGCGGCGTTGGCCCTCGTCGGTGCGGCCCGTCGGCTCGGGGTGAGCGCCAAGGCGCGTGAAGTCCGTGGCAGCGACCGGGTGGTGGTGCGCGACGGCGAGGCGATCGGGGCGTTGCTGACCCGGATGGGGGCCCAGGACACCCGGCTGACGTGGGAGGAACGGCGCATGCGCCGCGAGGTCCGCGCCACGGCCAATCGCCTGGCCAATTTCGACGATGCGAACCTGCGCCGGTCGGCGCGGGCCGCGGTGGCTGCGGCTGCCCGGGTGGAGCGTGCGTTGGACATCCTCGGTGACGGGGTGCCCGATCACCTCGCCGCGGCGGGCAAGCTGCGGGTCGAGCACCGGCAGGCCTCGCTGGAGGAGTTGGGCCGACTCGCGGATCCGCCGATGACGAAAGACGCTGTGGCCGGCCGGATTCGGCGCCTGCTCTCCATGGCCGATCGCAAGGCGAAGCAGGAGGGCTTGCCCGACACCGAGTCGGCAGTCACTCCGGACCTGCTTGACGACGCCTGAACGTCGTCACCTGCACTGTCACCGAAAACCACTGCTGGCGACGCCTTTTGGCTGAGTCAACGCGAAGTTACGTGACTTCAGCTCAGTTGTGCAGTGAGTAGCTGCGGTATTCGGGCTCCGGTGGGCCGAATTCGATGGCGTTGTCGTCGAGGCCGTTGGTGATGGTGATCCGGTTGTGGGCGAACTCGAAGCTGACCGGGACCATATCGCTGGCGAAGTCGGTTTCGCTTCGGCTCCATACCAGAAGTTCGACGGTGTGGAGCTTTTGTCCGTGAAGGGCTGCAAGCCGCAGACATGCGTCGTCTCGCCACGCCAGGGAGATGTCCTTCGGATCCTCGCCGTAGGTGATCGGTTCACGGGGGTCGATGCTGTTCCAGGTGATGGAAAGATCGTCGACTTTCTGGTGGGTGAGTTCCACCTGCTCGCCCTCGAAGTCCAGTAGGACAGGGCAGTCGGCTACCCACTCATCGTTGACGCGGTTCCATACGAGCCAGCTACGGGTGAGGCGGCGACCGATCAGTGCGTGCAATCGACGTCCGTGGGCGTGAGCAATCGCGTGCCGGCCGACGAGCCACTGCGGCTGATAGCCCGGGATCCCGAAGAAGGACACTCGCCGATTATCCCGATCGACCGCTGACGGGCCACCCATTATTTCGGATAACGGGCACTATCCGAAAATTCGGATAACGATTACTATCTGAAATATGGTCGACGATCGAAACGGTGATGAGGTGACGCCGGTGCGGCGGACGCGGGCAGAGAACCAGGCGCGGACCCGGGCGGCGCTCTTGGACGCGGCCGCCCAGACCTGTGCCCGCAAGGGTTACGCCGCGGCGTCGGTGGACGAGATCGCCGCGGCGGCGGGGTATTCGGTCGGCGCGGTGTATTCGAACTTCTCCAGCAAGGAGCAACTGTTCTCCGAGCTGATGAACCAACGTGCCTCCGGTCGGCTCGACCAGGTGGCGCAGACCATCTCCGAGAACGCCGACGAGCCACTGGCCGCGCTGGGGCGGGTACTCGTCGAGATCGCCGACAACGACATCGAGTTCGAAGCCATCCAGGCCGAGTTCTGGTTGCACGCGGTGCGCAATCCCGACGGCATGCAGATCTTGCAGGACCGGTCCGCCCGCACGCTGGCCTCACTGCGCGAGATCCTCGCCGAGGCGCTCGAGCGCAACAACGTCGACGACAGCGTCTCGTTGGACGGATTCACCGTCGTGGTCCTCGCGCTGTTTCAGGGGTTGATCCGGCAGCGGCGCATCGACCCGGCCAGGGTGCCCGAGGAACTGTTCGGCCAGGCACTGTCCTGGCAGTTGGCCGGTATGCCCAAGAAAGCCAAGGGGTAGTCGCGATGGATCCGTTGCGTATCGGGCTCTACGCCATGCCCGCCTTCTTCGTCCTGATGGCGGTCGAGTTCCTCAGTTACCACTTCGACAAAGACACGGACAAAGGCGGCGACTCCGCGCGGCCCCGGGCCGGCATCTCGTGGCGGGATACGGGTACAAACCTGTCGATCTACGCGCTGGGTTTCATCCTGCGGCCGTTGGACAAGTTCATCGCGGTACCGATGGTGGCGATCGCCGCTGCCGTGACACCACTGCACCTCTCGGCTTCGCACTGGTGGGTCTGGGTGATGGCCATCGTGCTGGCCGACCTGGCCTACTACCTGCAACACCGGATGTCGCACCGGATCCGGATGTTCTGGGCCGCCCACAACGTGCACCACTCGAGTCAGTACTTCAACCTGTCCACGGCCACGCGGTTGTCCTGGCTGATTCCCGGGTCATTTCTGTCCACGATCGGTTATGCGGGGTTGGCCCTCATCGGGATCCCGGCCTGGCTGGTCTTCCTGTCGCAGGCGATCGTTCTGCTCTATCAGTTCCCGATCCACACCGAGCGCATCGAGCGGTTGCCCCGCGCGATCGAGTATGTGTTCAACACCCCGTCGCACCACCGCGTGCATCACGGCGCCAACAACCCCTACCTCGACAAGAACTACGCCGGCATCTTCATCCTGTGGGACCGGATGTTCGGCACCTTCGTCGCTGAAGATGAGCCCGTCCGGTACGGCCTCACCAAGAACATCGACACCCACAACCCGATCAAGGTGAACTACCACGAGTTCGTGGCCATGGTCGGTGACGTCTCGTGCGCCCGGACCTGGCGCGGCCGTCTCGGCTATCTGTTCGGTCCGCCCGGATGGCGCGAAAATTCCGATACCGCAACGACTGTCGAGCACGACGTGCAGAACCTGATGGCTCCGGCCGCGGCAAGTTGGGGAAAGAGGTCTGCGTAGTTGCCGACACCTGCCGGGATGTCGCGATTGCGTCGCGCCTACGTCATCACGGCGTTGTAGGGTGTGGCGACAAACATCGACGTCAACACCGACATTGAGGCGGCGCTCACGATGAGACTGATTCTTGAGCTGATCCGCCCGTATCGGTTGCTGGTCGCCGGAATCTTTGCGGTGCTGCTGGTGCAGATCGCCACCGGGCTGGCCGCGCCGTGGCCGTTGAAGGTCGTGTTGGACAGCGTGGTCGGTCACCATCCGCTGCCGGGCTGGCTGCACGGTTTGCTGCAACCGTTGCTCGGCGGTGAAGGCAAGATGCACATCGCCGGTCTGGCCGCGATCATGGTGTTCGTCATCGCGATCGTCGCCGCGGTGGCCAGTTACGTGGCCAACTACCTGACCGAGACCGTCGGTCAGCGCATCGGCAACGACCTGCGTACCCGCGCCTACCACCACCTGCAGCAGTTGTCGCTGAACTATTTCGATACGCACCGGGTGGGGCCGATCCTGAGCACGCTCACCGATGATGTCGACACCATCCAGGGATTCGCATCGGCATCCACGCTGGGCATCGCGACCGACCTGCTGACCATCGTCGGCATGCTGGCCATGATGCTGTGGCTGCAGTGGGATTTCACGCTCATCGCGCTCGCGGTGGCGCCGCTGCTGCTGTTGTTCGTCTCGCGGATCCGCAAGGCGGTCAAGGCCGCGACGCATGAAGTGCGCAAGCGGGAATCCGACATTGTCGCGGTCGCCGAGGAGGGCCTGCAGTCGATCCGGGTGATCAAGGCGTTCGACCGCGAGGAGTTGCAGGAACGCCAACTGGCGGTCGTCGGTCAGCAGGCCGTGGATGCCGCACTCAATGCCCGGCGGGTGAAGTCGGTGGTGTCGCCGATCGTCGGCGTGGTGGTGGCCGCCTGTACCGCGGTGGTGTTGTGGCGCGGTTCGGCGCTGATCCTCGCCGGTGCGATGACGGCGGGCACGCTGACCGTGTTCATCTCGTATCTGGCGTCGTTCTTCAAGCCGGTGCAGGATCTGGCCAAACTGACCAACACCATCGCCATGGCCTCCGTCGGCGTGGACCGCGTCAACGCCCTGCTCACCGCCGAGACATCGGTTCAGGAGAAGCCCGACGCGGTCGAGCCTGAACAGCTCACCGGAGCGATCAGCTTCGAGCGGGTGGCGTTCAGTTACGACAGCGCGACGCCGGTGCTGCGCGACGTCACGTTCGACGTGCAGCCCGGTCAGTTGGTCGGTGTCGTCGGACATACCGGCAGCGGGAAATCCAGTCTGGTGAGCCTGATTCCACGGTTCTACGATCCGAGCGCAGGGACGGTCCGGATCGACGGGATCGACCTGCGCGACTACAAACTTCACGAACTTCGCAGTCAGATCGCCTATGTCCTGCAGGACACGGTGCTGTTCCGTGGCACCATCCGAGACAACATCGCCTTCGGCCGTCCTGACGCCGATCACGACGAGATCGTCGAGATGGCCAAACTGGCCAACGCCCACGAGTTCATCTCCGACATGCCCCTGGGCTACGACAGTCCGGTGGGTGAACGGGGACTGACCCTGTCCGGCGGTCAACGTCAACGCATCGGCATCGCCCGTGCCCTGATTCGCGACAGCCCCATTCTCATCCTCGACGAACCGACGGCGGCACTCGACGCCGAATCAGAACACCTGGTGATGTCGGCGTTGCAGCGACTGATGAACGGACGCACGGTCATCACGATCGCCCACCGGCTCAGCACAATTCGTGACGCGGACACGATCGTCGTGCTCGAGGAGGGCCGAGTGGTGGAGCAAGGGACGCACACCGAGCTCCTGACCGCAGGCGGCAGATACGCCGATTTGCACCGCATCCAATACGAGGACGAGACGACGTGAGCCGTTCACTGATCATCCTGCCCGACGACTCGGCGAAGCCCGTGATCGATGCGATCGCCGGGTCCACCCGCTCGGTGCGGATCAAGATGTTCGCCTTCAGTCACCGGCCGTTGCTCGACGCGGTGGTCGCCGCGCACCGGCGGGGCGTGGATGTCAAGGTCATGCTGAACCCGGAGCGGCGCGACGGCGAGACCGACAACGACACCGCGCGAGAGATGTTGCAGCGGTTCGGTATCCAGGTCATGCAGAGCAACCCCGCGTTCGACCTGACGCACGAGAAGTCGATGGTCGTCGACGACGAGTACGCCTTCGTCGAATCATTGAACTGGACCGACGAGAACTTCACGGTGACGCGCGATTACGCCGTGGTCACCCCCAGCGCCTACGAGGTCGCCGAGATCATCGACTGCTTCGAAGCGGATTGGGCGCGTCAGGATTTCGATCCGGGCGGCGGAGCCCACCTGATCTGGTGTCCGTCCAACGGCAGGCATCGCATCGCCGAGTTCATCGACCGCGCCGAGCACACCCTGTTCGTGCAGAACGAGCGCTATCAAGACCCGGTGATCATCGAGCGGCTCGTCCGTGCGGCACACCGCGGTGTCAAAGTGCATGTGATGGCCCGCGCACCCCACCACTTGAAAGCGGGGAAGCTTCTCGAAGGGGTCAGTGGGATGCGGATCCTCGACGATGTCGGTATCAAGCTCCACCGGCTCAAACACATGAAGCTGCACGCCAAGATGATCCTGGCCGATCATGAGCGAGCGATCGTCGGCTCGATCAACTTCTCCCCGGGCAGCTTCGATCATCGTCGTGAACTGGCCATCGAAGTGACCGATCACCACATCCTCAAACGGCTGAACGAGGTGGCCCACCACGACTGGAAACATTCCGCGCCGATGGACCTCTCAGACGACGGCCTGATCGCCGATCTCGTCGGTCAGGATCCGCACGAACTCGACCAACTGGCCCTACACGACCGCGAAATCTGATGCACTGACCGGACCGCGCGGCAAGGCTCTGACGCTACTAGGCTGGCTGCGGGCAGTTCAGTTAACGGCAACTGTAGGGAGAATCACGTGACGATCCGGGTAGGCGTTAACGGCTTCGGCCGCATCGGACGCAACTTCTACCGGGCCCTGGCGACGCAGCAGGCCGAGGGCAAGAACACTGACATCGAGATCGTGGCGGTCAACGATCTCACCGACAACGCCACCCTGGCTCACCTGTTGAAGTTCGATTCGATCCTCGGCCGCCTCCCGCAGGACGTCAGCCTCGAGGGCGAGGACACCATCGTCATCGGCGAGAAGAAGATCAAGGCGCTGGAAGTCAAAGAAGGTCCGGCGGCCCTGCCGTGGGGTGACCTCGGAGTCGACGTGGTCGTCGAGTCGACCGGCATCTTCACCAAGCGGGACAAGGCCCAGGGCCACTTGGACGCGGGCGCCAAGAAGGTCATCATCTCCGCGCCGGCCTCCGACGAGGACATCACCATCGTGCTGGGCGTCAACGACGACAAGTACGACGGCAGCCAGAACATCATCTCCAACGCATCCTGCACCACCAACTGCCTCGGTCCGCTGGCCAAGGTACTCAACGACAAGTTCGGCATCGTCAAGGGCCTGATGACCACCATCCACGCCTACACCCAGGACCAGAACCTGCAAGACGGACCGCATCGAGATCTGCGCCGTGCCCGCGCCGCCGCGCTGAACATCGTGCCGACGTCCACCGGTGCGGCCAAGGCCATCGGCCTGGTGCTGCCCGAACTCAAGGGCAAGCTCGACGGCTACGCCCTGCGGGTGCCGATCCCCACCGGGTCGGTCACCGACCTGACTGCCGAGCTGGCCAAGTCGGCGTCTGCCGACGAGATCAATGCCGCCATGAAGGCCGCCGCCGAGGGGCCGATGAAGGGAATCATGAAGTACTACGACGCGCCGATCGTGTCGAGCGACATCGTCACCGACCCGCACAGTTCGATCTTCGACTCGGGTCTGACGAAGGTCATCGACAACCAGGCCAAGGTCGTCTCCTGGTATGACAACGAATGGGGATATTCGAACCGCCTCGCCGATCTGGTCGCACTCGTAGGGAAGTCGCTCTAATACCAATGACTGTCAAGACACTCGCTGATCTGTTGGCCGAAGGTCCAGAAGGGGTTGCGGGACGAGGCGTACTCGTGCGCTCCGACCTGAACGTTCCCCTCGACGACGAGGGCAAGATCACTGACCTCGGCCGCATCATCGCCTCGGTCCCGACGCTCAAAGCGCTGGCCGAGGCCGGGGCCAAGGTCGTCGTCACCGCCCACCTGGGCCGCCCGAAGGGCGGTCCGGACCCCAAGTTCTCGCTGGCCCCGGTCGCCGCGGCGCTGGGCGACAAGCTCGGACGCCACGTGCAGCTGGCCGGCGACGTCGTCGGCACCGACGCGCTGGCCCGGGCCGAAGGCCTGACCGACGGTGACGTGCTGCTGCTGGAGAACATCCGCTTCGACGCGCGGGAGACCAGCAAGGACGATGCCGAGCGGTTGGCGCTGGCCAAGGCGCTGGCCGCCCTGGTCGAAGGTGCCGACGGGTCACCGGGTGCCTTCGTCTCCGACGGGTTCGGCGTGGTGCACCGCAAGCAGGCCTCGGTGTACGACGTGGCAACCCTGCTGCCGCATTACGCGGGCACGCTGGTGGACGCCGAAGTCAAGGTGCTCGAGCAGCTGACCAGCTCGACGCAGCGGCCCTACGCCGTGGTGCTGGGCGGGTCGAAGGTGTCCGACAAACTCGCGGTCATCGAGAACCTCGCCACCAAGGCCGACAGCCTGATTATCGGCGGCGGCATGTGCTTCACTTTCCTTGCTGCCCAAGGTGTTTCGGTTGGCACCTCGCTGCTGCAGGAAGAGATGATCGACACCTGCAAGGAGCTGCTCGACAAATACGCCGACGTCATCCACCTTCCCGTCGACATCGTGGTGGCCGACAAGTTCGCCGCGGACGCCGAACCGGAGACCGTGGCCTCCGACCGCATCCCCGACGGCAAGATGGGCCTGGACATCGGTCCGGAGTCGGTCAAGCGGTTCACCGCTCTGCTGTCCAACGCCAAGACGGTGTTCTGGAACGGCCCGATGGGCGTGTTCGAGTTCCCTGCGTTCTCGGCGGGTACCCGGGGTGTGGCCGAGGCGATCATCGGCGCCACTGCCAAGGGCGCGTTCAGCGTCGTCGGCGGCGGTGACTCGGCGGCCGCGGTGCGTCAGCTCGGACTGGCCGAGGACGGTTTCTCGCACATCTCGACCGGCGGCGGCGCGTCGCTGGAATACCTTGAGGGCAAGTCCCTGCCCGGCATCGAAATCCTGGAGTCCTGACATATGGCCCGTAAGCCACTTATCGCCGGCAACTGGAAGATGAACCTCAATCATTTCGAGGCCATCGCACTGGTACAGAAGATCGCATTCGCCTTGCCGGACAAGTACTTCGACAAGGTCGATGTGACCGTCATCCCGCCGTTCACCGACCTGCGCAGCGTGCAGACCCTGGTCGACGGTGACAAGCTGCGGCTGACCTATGGTGCCCAGGACCTGTCCAAGCACGATTCGGGTGCGTACACCGGTGAGATCAGTGGGGCGTTCCTGGCCAAGCTGGGCTGCAGCTTCGTGGTGGTGGGGCACTCCGAGCGACGCACATACCACGGGGAAACCGACGAGATCGTGGCCGCCAAGGCCGCCGCGGCGTTCAAGCACGGCATCACCCCGATCATCTGCATCGGCGAACAGCTCGAGGTGCGCGAGGCGGGCAACCACGTCGAATACAACGTGAACTCGCTGCGTGGGTCGCTGGCCGGGCTCACCAAGGAACAGATCGGCAAGGCCGTGATCGCCTACGAGCCCGTCTGGGCGATCGGCACCGGGCGGGTGGCCGGCGCCGCCGATGCCCAGGAGGTCTGCAAGGCGATCCGGGCGGAGCTGGGTAACCTGTCGTCCCCGGACCTCGCCGCGGGCGTGCGGGTGCTCTACGGCGGGTCGGTCAATGCCAAGAACGTCGGTGAGATCGTCGCTCAGGGCGATGTGGACGGGGCCCTGGTCGGTGGCGCCTCCCTGGACGGTGAGCAGTTCGCCACGCTCTCGGCGATCGCCGCGGGCGGGCCGCTGCCGTAACCCGCGGCGGGATACGGACGGTTCACCCGGTAGGCTTACGGCATGGAATTGGCCCTGCAGATCACCCTGGTCGTGACCAGTGTGCTGGTCGTGCTCCTGGTACTGCTGCACCGCGCAAAAGGCGGCGGTCTGTCCACCCTGTTCGGTGGCGGTGTGCAGTCCAGTTTGTCCGGCTCCACGGTGGTGGAGAAGAACCTCGACCGGCTGACCCTGTTCGTGACCGGCATCTGGCTGGTGTCGATCATCGGCGTGGCGCTGCTGATCAAGTACGGCTAGGCCGCGCCCCCAGACATACAAGGACGCCGCCCCGGTTCGAAACCA
>NZ_MBEQ01000082.1 GCF_001954135.1 Mycobacterium sp. GA-1841
CCTACGACGAACACACCGCCTGGGCACACCGCGCACAAGCCGCCGCTTGACACTTAGCTCCCAGGGATGTCTCGCGGTGCTGGGGGGGTTAGGCGAGCGGCTAAGAGGAGGGCTTGGTGGCGGCGTGCAGCGCCACGATCCCGCCGGTCAGGTTGCGCCACTTGACGTTTGACCAGCCGGCCGTACCGATACGTTGGGCCAGCTCGGCCTGGTCCGGCCAGGCCCGGATCGACTCGGCCAGATACACGTAGGCGTCCGGGTTGCTCGACACCGCGGTGGCCATCCGCGGCAGTGCCTGCATCAGGTACTCCTTGTAGAGCGTGGCGAAGGCGCGGTTGGTCGGCGTGGAGAACTCGCAGACCACCAGCCGGCCGCCGGGCCGGGTCACCCGGGCCATCTCCCGCAGTCCGGCCACGTGGTCGACGACGTTGCGCAACCCGAAGCTGATGGTGACGGCGTCGAACACCCCATCGGCGAACGGCAGCCGGGTGGCGTCGGCGCCCACCTTCGGCACGGGACGCGACGCCCCGGCGGCCAACATGCCGACCGAGAAGTCCGCGGCCACACACCACGCGCCCGAACCGGCCAACTCGACCGTCGACACCGCGGTGCCGGCGGCCAGGTCGAGCACCTTGTCGCCGGGTCCGATCCCCAGCGCCGCCCGGGTCTGCCGCCGCCAGAACCGGTCCTGTCCGAGGGAGAGCACTGTGTTGGTCAGGTCGTAGCGTCGCGCCACGGCATCGAACATCGACGCCACTTCGTGGGGGTTCTTCTCCAGGCTCGCTCGGCTCACGCTGCTGACGGTACCGGGCGCGGGTCAAAACATTGTCAGTGACCGAAACCCTGGACCTGCGCGGTCACCACCTGTGGACTTCCTGCCAGTCGCCGGCTGCGGGAATGGGTATGGCCATGGCACGCCTTGAACCGCAAGGATCGAAAAACGAAGGGTTGAGCATGAGTGAAAAAGTGTGGTTCATCACCGGTGCATCGCGGGGCTTCGGCCGGGAATGGGCGATCGCAGCCCTCGACCGGGGCGACAAAGTGGCCGCCACCGCGCGTAACACCGAGACATTGGCCGATCTGACCGCCAAATACGGCGACGCACTGCTTCCCATCCGGCTGGATGTCACCGACCGGGAGGCCGACTTCGCCGCGGTGAAACAGGCCCACGACCATTTCGGCCGGCTGGACATCGTCGTCAACAACGCGGGCTACGGGCAGTTCGGGTTCATCGAGGAACTGTCCGAGGCCGAAGCCCGGGATCAGATCGAGACCAACGTCTTCGGCGCGTTGTGGGTCACCCAGGCCGCGCTGCCCTACCTGCGTGCCCAGGGCAGTGGGCACATCATCCAGGTGTCCTCGATCGGTGGCATCACCGCGTTCCCGTTGGTCGGCATGTACCACGCGTCCAAGTGGGCGTTGGAAGGTCTGTCCCAGTCGTTGGCCCAGGAAGTTGCCCCGTTCGGTGTCCATGTGACGCTGATCGAGCCAGGCGGGTTCTCCACCGACTGGGCCGGCTCCTCGGCCAAACACGCCACCCCACTCGCCGATTACGACGGTGCCCGCGACGCCGCGCAACAGGCTCGGGCCCAGCGCAGCGCCAAACCGGGCGATCCGAAAGCGTCGGGCGCCGCGGTACTCAAGATCGTCGACTCCGAAAACCCGCCGCTGCGAGTGTTTTTCGGTGAGCTGCCGTTGCAGTTGGCCAAGGCCGATTACGAGAGCCGGTTGCAACTCTGGGACGAGTGGCAGCCGGTGTCGGTGGAAGCTCAGGGCTGAGTTCTCACCGCGAAGAAAGTTCAGGCGGCGCGCAACTGACGCAGGCCCTGCACGGCCTCGTAGTGACCGATCAGCTCATCGCAGATGGCCGGCCAGGTGCGGCCCAGCACGCTGCGCCGGGCGGCCACGGCGTAGCGCGCCCGCTCGGCGATCAGATGCTCGACGGCCGTGGGTAAGGCTGCCTCGAATTCGGCGACCGGAAGCAACAATCCGGTACGGTACGGCGCGATCAGATCGCGCGGGCCGCCGGCGTCGGGAGCGATCACCGGCAGCCCGGAGGCCATGGCCTCCTGCACCGCCTGGCAGAACGTTTCGTGCTCGCCGGGGTGGACGAACACGTCCATGCTGGCGTAGGCCGACGCCAGCGCCTCACCGAGCAGCTCACCGGTGAAAACCGCGGTCGGCATGAGTGTTTCGAGTTTGGCATGGTCGACCCCGGCGCCCACCACCACCAGTTGCAGATCGTCGCGGGCGGCCAAGGAGGCCAACCGTTCCACGTGCTTTTCCGGCGCCAACCGCCCGACGAACCCGACGATCGGTTTGCCCTCCGGTGACCAGGACCCGCGCAGCCGCTCGTCACGGGCCGACGGGGCGAAGCCCGTGATGTCCACCCCGCGACCCCACTTGAATAGCCGGGGAACGCGGTGGGCGGCAAGGTTTTCCATCGCCGCGGTGGACGGGGCCAGGGTGCGGTCGGCCTTGCTGTGCAGCCGACGGGTCCAGGCCCACGACGCGCGGGAAAGGATGCCGACTCCGTAGCTCTCGGCGAATCCGGCGACGTCGGTCTGGAACACCGCCACCGTCGGCACCCCGAGGTGCCGGGCGGCATGCACGCCACCCCAGCCCAGTAGCGCCGGCGACGCGAGATGCACGACGTCGGGATCGAAACCGCGCAACACGTTGACCATTCGGGGCCGCGGCACCCCCAGCGGCAGCGAGGTGACCTTCGGGAACATCCGCGAAGGCACCCGGTGCACCCGCACGCCGTCATACACGCGTTCGGCCGGGGCCTGGCCGCGCGGGGTGTCGGGGGCGATGACGAGTACCTCGTGGCCGGTGCGGCGGAGATGCTCGATCACCCGAAGCACCGAGTTGGTGACACCGTTGACATTCGGGAGGAAAGACTCTGCAACGATCGCAACGCGCACACCAGGATGTTCTCAGCGGCAGCTGTCGCCAAGGTAGCGTCCGGGGATACGACACCCTAAAACCTGATGCCCGCGGATAAAGTTGCGGCATGCGATTGACGCGGATGGCCACCGCAATGCTGGCTGTGCTGGCCTTGTCTGTTGCGGGGTCCACGGCCGGCTGCACGCGTCTGGTCGACGGCGATGCGCAGGCCAGCGGCGACAAACCCGGCAGCGCGATCACCCAGGACGGCACGGGCATCCAGATCGGCTATCCCGATGCCCCGGCCCAGATCGACCTGTTCACCGAACCGCAGTGCCCGGCGTGCGCGCATCTGCAGCACAACGTCGGCGACGACATCGCCGCCGCCGTCGGACAGGGCCGGCTGGCGGTCACCTACCGGCCACTGACCTTCCTGGATTCGACCGGCACCGAGTACTCGGCCCGGGTGGCCAACGCCATGTTCCTGGCCGCCGGGCCGGGCACCACCGGCGCCGCGTTCCAGGCGTTCGTGCAGGACCTGTGGGGCCATCAGCAGCCCGAGGGCTCGACCGGCCCGAGCGACGACGAGATCGCCGCCATGGCGACCGACAGCGGGGTCGGCTCTGAACAGACCGACAAGATCGCTGCCGCCGAACACCTCATCGATGCCGACGAGCTCAACGAAGCCAACGCCGGGCTGCTCAGCGAGACGACGTACGAGGTGGCCACTCCGGCGGTCTACGACCTGGTCGGTGAAACCATGGTCGACATCGGCGACCCCCAGTGGCTGGCCAAACTGCTGAATACGCCTACGAGCTGACCGGGGCTCCGGCGCCGCGCCGGCTGAGCCGTCGCTGCAGGAAGGCCAGCAGGGCCAGTGCCGCGCTCGCGGCCAGCCAGCCCACCACCGCGATGGATCCGGCCGGGATGATCGCGAGCGACGCGTTGCGGTCGCGGACCCGCACCAGATCAGGGTTGTTCTTGTCGTACTCGACGTAGATCCGCATCCCGGCGTCGAGTTCGGAGGGATACAGCACGCCCAGTTCGGGGCGGTAGGTCACCCGGTCGGGCGTGACGAACTCGATCGTCGAGCGGCGCGGCCCGGCGCTGAGCACCTCGGCGGCCGCCACCCCCATGTGGCGCTCGATCTGCTGGTCGTTGCGCCAGGCGCCGAGCACCAGCAGCACCGACTGCAACGTGACCAGGCAGGCGGCGATCACCACGCCGATCCGCACACGGCGGATGATGCGCTGCGAACGGGTCTCCCCCGGTTCGCCGTAGAGGTGCGGGATCAGGGCCTGCACCATTGCCCGGAATCGCGCGGCGATCTCCGCGGGCCTCACAAGGCCGCCTTGATCGCTGCGTGCAGGGCGCGCAACGACGACCGGTCGGCCTTCACCTCCAGCACCCGCATGCCGTCGAACGGTTCGGCCAGCGCAGCGGCTAGTTCGTCGACCTCCATCTGCCTGCTGTCCACGTGATAGGCCCGGCACAGGGCAGCGACGTCCACATCGTGGGGGGTGCCGAAAATCCGCGACGAGACGTCGGAGAACCGCGGGTCACCCTGCTCCAACAACTCGAAGATGCCACCGCCGTTGTCATTGGACACCACGATGGTCAGGTTGCGCGGCGTCGGCTCGGTCGGCCCGATCAACAGCCCCGAACTGTCGTGCACGAACGTCAGGTCCCCGATCAGTGCGATGGTCCGGCGCGGCCCGTCGCCCGCTCGCTCATGCGCCAGCGCCGCACCGATCGCCGTCGACACCGTCCCGTCGATCCCGGCCGCCCCACGGTTGGACCGCACCTTGACGCCCTCGGCGGTCAGCCCGACCAGGGCGGCGTCGCGCACCGGGTTGGACGCCCCGAGCACCAACTGGTCCCCCGGCCGCAGGGCGTCGGCGACCGCCGCGGCCACGTGCAGACCGGTGGTCATCGGGTGCGACGCGAGTTGATCGCGGACTGCCGCGACGGCGTGCCTGTTCACCTCGGCGCAGCGGTTGAGCCAGGCCGGGTCCGGGGTTCCCGACGTGACCGCGCGGGTGCCGGTGGCCATCGAGTTGCCCGAGACATCGGGCCAGCGCGGGCCGGTGGTCAACGCATAGACCGGCACCGCCGGATCAGCCAGCAGCGCCGAGACCGGCCGGTGCAGGGTGGGCCGGCCCAGCATGATGACCTGCTTGGGGTGCACCAACCGTAGACCCAACGGATGCAACGGGTTTCGGGGCGGCGGCGCGGTGGGCTCGGCGACCGTCGGCAGATCGGCCAGGTTCGGGTGCGTTCCGGCACCGTGCCCGGCGATCGCCACGGTGTCCGGGGTGAGATCGATGTCGAGGGGCTGGTCGAAGCTCACCGGTGGCGTGTAGGTCCATGGTTTGCCATCCGGCCGGCCTTCCGACGAGCGCTCGCGCGAGGAGCCGACAAACCCCGGAATCGACGAATCGCCATGGACGCTGTCGGGCACCAGCGGCTCGCGCAGCGGGATGTCGAACTGCACCGGACCGGCGTTGGGGGGGGGGGGCCCGCGGGGGGGCGCCCGCCCCCCGCGGGGGGGCGCCCGCGCCGGGGGGGGGGGGGGGGGGGGCGGTGGGGGGGGGGGGGAGACG
>NZ_MBEQ01000083.1 GCF_001954135.1 Mycobacterium sp. GA-1841
CCCCGAGGCCTGGTGCCGGCTCACATTGCACGCCGCGCTGACCGCCGCGGCCGCGATCTCCCACCCGTCGATCGCCGCATACGCCGACACCTCGTCTTCGTCGTCGCAGTGGCGGGCCACGACTTCCCCGATCAAGGCCAACCGCTGCGCGGCGGCGACCGCCTCAGCCCGGGTTCGGTGCTCCAGCGCGTCGATCAGCGCCGCGTCGGTGAGCGACGCCGGATCGAGCAACTCGAACATACGTTCGATGATAGGCCGTTACTTGCAGGTCAGCAACCATTTTCTTGTTGTCGCTGAATTGTCGCTCACCAGGCGGGCAAAATCGGAAAGGTCCACGCGCGTCATCTCGTTGAGCGATGGAACGTATGACAAACAATCGTTGGACTCGATCGCTCATCACGAGTGTCATGGACGTCATGACAAAAACACGGTTGGCTCTGGCCACAGTCACGGCGTTGACGACCGCGGTACTTTCGATGCCTACAGCGCACGCCGACAACAGCTCCGATCCCACCGCAGGCGTATCCCGCACCGAGCTTCAGCGGTCCCCCTCACCGACACCAGGATTCGAGATCATCCAGACCAGATTCGAGATCCCGGTGGGAAAGGAATCCGGTCGGCACAGTCACCCGGGACCGGAGGTGGGCTACATCGTGCAGGGCGACGTGGACATGGTGTTCGATGACCGTCCGGTACAGCATCTACATTCCGGCGATCCGTTCCTCATCCCGCCCGGTGTCATCCACAACGCGCGGAACGTCGGAACCATCCGGACGCTGATGCTGTCCACCTATGTCGTGCCCGTCGATCAGCCGCTGGTGACGATGTACTGATCCCGGGACCGCACACCTCGGTAGATACCGCGACGGACGATCCATGGCTGTAGGACGCGGTCGATCGTCCACGCCGGAAACCTGAAGGCGAACCCGTTGGGCGCGAAGACCTCCAACCCATCCGGCTGCACCCCGAGCACCGACCCCCACCGGCTGGCCGGTGGCCGGTAACGGCGCACCCGGCCACCGGTGAAGTACGCGGTGACGTTGTGCGCCAGCAATCCGTCAGCGCGGTTGCGGGCCGACGACCGCAGCGGGTCGGTGGCCGCGATGTCGCCCACCGCAAACACGCCATCGGTGCCGGGCACCCGAAGATCCGGCGTCACCCGCACAAAGCCGTCCTCGTCGAGAACGTCAGACGGCAGCCACGAGGAGTTGGGCCGCACCCGGCCGACGGTCCACAGCACCGCGTCAGCCCGCACCGGCGGCTGACCGGTGCTCCACCGCACGGGATCGGAAGTGATCGCAGCACAATCGAAATCCTCGGGTATCACCGCGCGATGGCCGGGCCGCAAGGCCACTCCCGCTGCGGTGAGTCGCCGTTCGACACGTCGGCGGACCCGTGGATGATGTTGCTGTAGAACATGTTTGCCCGGGAAGTACAACGCGACTCGGGTGTCGGGCCACCGGAGCGCGATGTTGACCGCGCTGCTGACGGCTGCCGCGCCGCCCCCGACCACCGCTACCGAGCCAGCCGCGCCCAACCGGTCATGTGCGACGCGCAGCCCGGCATCGACATCGCCTACCGACTGCAATACACCCGGCCGCCAGAAGCCGTTGGTCACACCGGTGGAGACGATCAGCGCGTCATAGCCGTGCACCTGGTCGACCCCGTCGACATCACGCACGGTGACGGTGCGAGCCGAAAGATCCGCCGCGGTCAGCCTGCCGTGCACAGTGCGGACACCGTCGAGCTCACGGAACCGGTCGAAGGCGATCCAATAATCGCGCGCCCAGTCGTCGGGCCGGGACAGCCGGGTCCCGAGCTCCTGACCACTGACCAGGCCGGGATTCAGCGAGACCCCGACGACGTCATGGCGACGGGACAACCGGATCGCGGTGAGCACGCCGGAGTCACCCAATCCGGCGATCACCACGCGCTTGCGGTCCACAGTCGGTGACGGTACCGCCCGCCCGCACGAGCCCGGATACGTTTGCCTATCGTGGCTGGATGAGCAGCGTCGCTGATGCGGACCGGGTCGCCGAGCTCGCCCGCGGGGTCGTGGCAGATCACGATCCCAAGAAAGTCCCGATTCCCGAGTACCTGGCGGCCTGCTATGACGCCGGCCTGTCCTGGGTGCATTTCCCCGAGGGTCTCGGCGGTCTCGGGGTGTCGCGCGGGTTGCAGGCGGTGGCCGACCGCATCCTGCAGGGTGCCGGCGGTCCCGTGCCGTTGGGTCTCAACCCGATGGGATACGGCATGGCCGCGCCCACGGTGCGGGAACATGCCCAGTCCGAGGAGCTCAAGAAATCGTGGCTGCGTCCGCTGGCCAGCACCGAACATATTTGGTGCCAGCTCTTTTCGGAGCCGGGCGCCGGTTCGGACCTGGCCGGGCTGGCCACCTCGGCGGTCCAGGACGGTGACGAGTGGGTGCTCAACGGGCAGAAGGTGTGGACCAGCCTCGCGCATCGCGCGCGCTGGGGGCTGCTGCTGGCAAGAACCAATCCCGATGTGCCCAAACACAAGGGCCTGACGTACTTCGTACTGGACATGCATGCGCCCGGTGTCGAAACCCGACCGCTGCGACAGATGACAGGACAGGCCGAGTTCAACGAGGTGTACATCACCGACGCCCGCATCCCCGATGCGCACCGGCTCGGCGCGGTGGGCAACGGCTGGAACGTCGCGATGACGACGCTGATGAACGAGCGCAGCGCGCTGGGCGGCAGCGGCAACCGGCGCGGCGCCGGCACCATCTCGGACGCGGTGGCGCTGTGGGCATCCCGGCCCGATCTGCGGACCCCGGTGTTGCGTGACCGGCTCACCCAACTGTGGTTACGTTCGGAGGCCCAGCGGCTGACGGCCGAGCGTTCCCGGGCGGCGGCCACCGTCGGTGGTCCGGGTCCGGAGGGGTCGATCGGCAAGCTCGTCGGGGCCGAGCTGAACCAGCACATCTATCAATGGTGCATGGATCTGCTTGGGCCCGAAGGGATCCTGTACCACGGCTACGGCCTGCACGACAGTGACGACGAGGCGGACTGGCGCGGACCCGTCCAACAACGCTTCCTGCGCAGCAAGGCCAATACCATCGAAGGCGGGACGTCTGAAGTGATGCGCAACATTCTCGGTGAGCGGATTCTGGGGTTGCCCGGTGATCTGCGTGCGGATGCCGGTATGCCGTGGAAGGAGATCCCGCGTGGCTGACACTGGCGAGTTCTCATTCACCGACGAACAGGCTCAACTGCGCACCGCCGTCCGCAAGTTCTGCGCAGAGAACTTCGCCGAGCAGACGGTGCGCACACTGATGGAGTCCGAGCCGCGGTTCGATCGGAAAGTGTGGGCTCGGTTGGGCGCTGAGCTCGGCGTGCTGGGCCTGGCAGTTCCGGAGTCCGAGGGCGGGGCCGGCGGCACGCTCGTCGACCAGGCCATCGCGGTGGAGGAACTCGGCGCCGCCCTGGCCTGCGGCCCGGTTTTCGGCACGGTGATGCTGGCGATCCCCGCACTTGTCGCCGCGTCGGCGGGACCCGGGCGCGACGAACTCCTCGGCGCCCTCGCCGAAGGGATACAAACGGCGGCGTTCGCCGTACCGGATCAGGCAGGCGCATTCGATCCGGCCGCCGTGAATGTCACTGTGGCCGAGGATGGGACGCTGGCCGGGACCGTGCAGCGGGTGGTGGACGGTGACGCCGCGGATGTGCTGTTGGTGGCGGCAACGCGACCCGACGGTGTGGCGCTCTACGCGGTCGACGCGACCGGAGCCGGTGTGCAGCGCACCCCGCTGGTCACCCTCGACCTCACCCGGCCACAGGCCGACATCGTGTTCGCCTACGCCACGGCACAGCTGGTGGCCGGACCCGAGGAAGCCGAGCGCGTCATCACCCACGCCTTCCAGGTGGCATCCGCGCTGTTGGCCGCCGAACAGGTCGGCGCCGCACAGCATTTGCTGGACCTCTCGGTCGACTACGCGAAATCGCGGCTGCAGTTCGGCAGACCGATCGGCTCGTTCCAGGCCGTGAAACACCGGCTGGCCGATTGTCTGGTCGACCTCGAGCACGCCCGCTCGACGGCCTATCACGCGGCCTGGGCGTTGACCGACGGTACTGACGACCCAGCGTTGGCAGCCAGCATCGCTCAGGCCACCGCGTCGGCGGCATTCGCCAAGATCGCGGCCGACACCATTCAGGTCCACGGCGGGATCGGGTTCACCTGGGAGCACCAGACGCACCTGTACTTCAAGCGCGCGACCACCGACGCTGCCCTCCTGGGAAGTGCAGAAGCCCACCGGTCACGGGTCGCCGAACTGGTGCTCGACGACGCCTCAGTCGAACGGGTGCCGCGGGTGGCCACGGGCGTCAACTGATTGGTTGAAACCGCGCGGCAGGCCTTGCGCGACCGTAAGATCCCGCTGATGGAGCGACCAGTCGAGCATCGCACGCTGGCTGTGGACGGGGTGCGTTCCCCGGTGCTCGTCGCCGGGACCGAGAGCCCGGAGGCCGTGGTGTTCGTACACGGCAACAACGCCGGAGCCAAGTGGGATCGACTGCTGACGCCGGTTGCCGGCTTCGCCCGCGTGATCGCCCCTGAGATGCCGGGTTTCGGTGGCGCCGACAAACCGTCGCAGTGGCCGTACACCGTCGACGCCTACGCGACGCACCTCGACGCGATCCTCGGCCAGCTCGGTGTCGAACGCGCACATCTTGTCGCCCATGATTTCGGCGGCCCATGGGCACTCGCGTGGGCCGCCGATCATCTCGACTCCACCGCCAGCATCACGTTGATCAACGCCCCGGTGGTGATCAACCATTTCGCCGCCAAGTTGTGGCGAACACCGGTGCTGGCCGAGGCAATGTGGCGGGTCGGTAACCCGGCACTGATGCGGCGCATGCTCGCCATGCGCGATCCCGGCCTGCCGCCCGACGCGCTCGACTCGATCGCCGAGCACATGTTCGCCCGCGGCACCCCCGACGCGGTGCTGAAGCTCTACCGGTCCACCGGCCCGGACGCCCTTGCGCCATATGCTGATCGACTCGGCGAGTATGCCGGCGACGTCCTGGTGGTGTGGGGCGCCGAAGACCACTACGTGCCGTTCTCACAGACCGATGACTACCGCCGGATGTTCCGTCACTGCACGGTGCAACCCGTGCCGGATACGGGCCACTGGCCCTGGCTCGAGCAACCCGACGTGGTGGCCGGCCACGTCACCGAGTTCCTGCGCCGGCAGATCGAGCACCCGCATCTGACTAACGGGTGACCGCGTCGATCGCCTTGTAGATGCGCTGTTCGCTGACCGGCCGCGGTGTGCCGAGCTGCTGGGCCCACAGGCTGACCCTCAATTCCTCGATCTGCCAGGCAATGTCGCGGATTTTCGGGTCCTCGGCACGGGCCGGTGACAACGCGGCCAGCAAGTTGTCGTAGGCGTCCTCGACTGCGTGTACCCGGGACATCCGGTCGCGGTCGGCACCGAGTGCCTGCGGCAGCCGCTCCAGGCGGCGGACGATCGCGGTGACATACCGGGCCAGATCGGTCAGCCGCGCGATGCCCGTCGCCGTGACGAAGCCCTTGGGCAACAGTCGATCCAACTGCGATCGGATGTCGGCAACGGCATCGGCCTGAGCTGGGGTGGGCTTGTCCGGCAGCGCCACACCGACGTCATGCGCGGCGGCCAGCACGTTCTCGACCCGCGACACCGCAGCTTGTGTGGTGGGGCCGAGCTCCTTGCGGGCCCGCGCCACCAGAGCCGCGAACTCCGCCTTGGTCCACACCGGTTTGGCCAGCAGATAGTCGGCTGCGGCGTCGGCGCAGTCGTCGAGCAGGGCGGCCAGTGTGCCGTCGGGATTGGCATTGAGCGCCAGGCGGGTGCGGGTGTCCAATCCCCGCTCGATCGCCTTGACCGGCGACGGCGCGGTGAGCCGCAGCAGTCGGCGAAGACCGGGACCCATGGCCGCGGCCTGCTCCGCCGGATTGGCAAACACCTTTATATCGACGGCTTTTCCGGTGTCCACGAAGGCCGGATATCCACGTACGGTGTGTCCGCCGCTGGTGTTTTCCACGGTGTGGGGTAGCTCGTCGAGGTCCTCGGGCCAAGCGTGCAGGTTGCGACGTTCCAGATCGCCGCCCAGCGCGTCGGCCACCGCCTGCGCGACGGGCACCGCCAGCTGCTCACGCAGGGCGTCGATGTTCTTGCTGCGGGCCACCTCTTTGCCGTCCGCGGACTCGACGGCGAAGGTCACGCGCAGGTGATCCGGGATCTTGTTCAGGTCGAAGGCGTCGATCGGTACGAGAATGCCACTGCGCCTCCGCAGTTCGCGCTGCACCTCATCCAGCAGAGAGCCCGCGGCCGGATCGATGTCGCCCAGGATGGCCCGGGCGGTGTCGGGCGCCGGGACGAAGTTGCGCCGCAGATCCTTGGGTAGCGACTTGATCAGGGCCGTCACGAGCTCCTCGCGCAAAGCCGGTACCTGCCAGGCGAATCCGTCGCCACCGAGCCGGGCCAGCACGCCCACCGGCACATGCACCGTCACGCCGTCGTCGGCAGCACCGGGCTCGAACCGGTACGTCAGCGGCAGTTCCAGGTCGCCGGCCCGCCAGGTGTCGGGATTGTCCGCACCGTCCTCGGAGCGCAACAAGTCGTCGCGGGTGAAGGTGAGCAGGTCGGGTGTCTTGTGCCGCTGCTTCTTCCACCAGGAGTCGAAGTGCCGGGCGGAGACGATGCCGGCCGGGATGCGGGCGTCGTAGAGCGCGTAGATCTCGTCGTCACCGACCAACAGGTCACGCCGGCGGGCCCGCTCTTCGATCTCGTCGAGTTCGGCCCGCAGGCGGGCGTTGTCGCGGAAGAAGTGGTGCCGGGTCTGCCAATCGCCTTCCACGAGCGCGTGGCGAATGAACAACTCCCGGCTGAGCTCTGGCTCGAACTTGGCGTAACCGATCTTGCGGCGCGGAACCAGTGGCAATCCGTACAGCGTGACTCGCTCGAAGGCCACGACCTCGCCGCGCCTGGCCTCCCAGTGCGGCTCACTGTAGGTGCGCTGCACCAGATGCCCGGCCACCCGTTCGACCGTCTCGGGCTCGATCCGCGCGGCGATGCGGCCGAACAACCGGCTGGTCTCGACCAGGTCGGCCACCACGATCCACCGCGGCGGCTTCTTGGTCAGTACGGAACCGGGAGCCAACACGAATTTGGTGTTGCGGGCGCCCTGATATTCGCGCCCCTCCCCTTCACGCAGCCCGACGTGCGACAGCAGACCCGCGGTCAGCGCGGCATGGATGGCGGCCGGCTCGGCGGGCTCATCACCCTCGCGGATGCCGATGTCCCGGGCGATGCTACGCAGCTGCCCGGTCAGGTCCTGCCATTCCCGGATCCGCAGATAGTGCAGGAACTCCTCGCGGCACATCCGCCGGAAGGCGTTGCCGGAAAGTTGGTTTCGCTGCTCGCGGAGGTAGTTCCAGAGGTTGAGGTAGGACACGAAGTCTGAAGAGTCATCGGCGAACCGGGCGTGCTTCTGCCGCGCCGCCTCTTCCTTGTCGCTGGGACGCTCGCGCGGGTCTGGGATCGACAGCGCGGCGGCCAGCACCAGCACCTCACGCACACAACCCTCGGTATCGGCCTGCAGGATCATCCGGCCGACGCGCGGGTCGAGCGGCAGCCGGGCCAGCCGTCGTCCGACGTCGGTCAGCACACCGGAAGCGTCGAACGCACCCAGCTCCTGCAGCAGCTGGACCCCGTCGCGGATACTGCGGGCATCCGGCGGATCCAGGAACGGGAAGTCCGCGATGTCGCCGAGTTGCAGGGCGGCCATCTGCAGGATGACTGCGGCCAGGTTGGTGCGCAGAATTTCGGGATCGGTGTACCGGGGTCGGGAGTCGAAGTCTTCCTCGGAGTACAGCCGGATGCAGACGCCCGGGGCAGTTCGGCCGGAGCGGCCGGCCCGCTGGGCGGCCGAGGCCTGCGAGATCGGCTCGATCGGCAGGCGCTGCACCTTGGTGCGCCGGCTGTAACGGGAGATCCGCGCGGTACCGGGATCGACGACATAACGGATACCCGGCACGGTCAGCGACGTCTCGGCCACGTTGGTGGCCAGAACAATTCGTCGCGTGGCATGGCTCGGCTGGAACACCTTCTGCTGATCGGCGGTGGGCAGCCGCGCATACAGCGGCAGGACCTCGGTGTTGCGCAGGTCTTTCAAAGCCTCTGCGGTGTCGCGGATTTCGCGTTCGCCCGACAGGAACACCAGGACGTCGCCGGGCGGTTCGGCTTCCAGCTCGCGGACCGCGTCGACGATGGCCTCGGTCGGGTCGCGTGGTTCGGTGCGCACGATCTCGTGGTCGGGGTCGTCAGGATCGTCGGTGTCCTCAGAAGGGACGGGTACTTCCAGTGGCCGGTACCGGATCTCGACCGGATACGTGCGCCCGGACACCTCGACGATCGGGGCACCGCCACTGAGCCCATTTTCGGCACCGCCGAAGTGCGCGGCGAAGCGTTCCGGCTCGATCGTGGCCGAGGTGACGATGACCTTGAGATCGGGACGGCGCGGCAACAGCTCCCGCAGATAGCCGAGCAGGAAGTCGATGTTGAGGCTGCGCTCATGTGCTTCGTCCAGAATCAGGGTGTCGTAGCGCAGCAGCCGCCGGTCCCGCTGAATCTCGGCGAGCAGAATGCCGTCGGTCATCAGTTTGATCAGGGTCGAATCGCTGGCCTGATCGGTGAACCGCACGGTATAGCCGACGGCGTCGCCCAGCGGTGTGCCCAGTTCGTCGGCGATGCGCTGGGCCACGGTGCGAGCGGCCAGCCGACGGGGCTGGGTGTGCCCGATGGTGCCGCGGATGCCGCGGCCCAGCTCAAGACAGATCTTGGGTAGCTGTGTGGTCTTACCCGAACCGGTCGCGCCGGCGACGACGACCACCTGGTTCTCACTGATGGCCTTTGCCAGCTCGTCGCGATGCTCGCTGACCGGTAGGTCGGGGTAGGTGATCGCCGGAACGGCGGCCTGGCGGGTGAGCACGAGGGCTTCGGCTGCGGCAAGTTGCTGGGTGATCTTGGTCAGGTCACCGCCGCGAAGATTCCGCAGGCGGCGGCGCAGCCGGTCCGCGTCGCGGATGGTCAAGCCGTCGAGACGGGAGCGCAGCTCGGCAACTGACGGTTCGGACACTCCAGCAAGGGTAGCGGGCGGCGGTCTGTCAGCCCGAGCAGTCGACTGCTACCTCCAATGCCGAGCAGATCTGCCGCATGCGGGCGTCTGCTGACCGCAGGAGAATGCATCTGTGACCGACTACGTCATCGCTCCGCCGCCTCAGACCTCACTGCCGGTCAGCACCGGTCCGGGTCGTTTCCCGGTCCGCCGGGTGTTCTGTGTCGGCCGTAACTACGCGGCGCACGCCCGAGAGATGGGCAAGGACCCGGACCGGGAACCGCCGTTCTTCTTCCTGAAGCCCGCCGATGCCGTCCTCGAGGCGACGGGCACCATCCCCTATCCGTCGCTGACCTCGTCGTTTCACCACGAGATCGAGCTCGTGGTGGCGCTGGGGGCCGGTGGTCGCGACGTCGCACCGGCCGACGCGCCGGCCCTGGTCTGGGGCTATGGCGTCGGCGTCGACCTGACCCGACGGGACCTGCAGGACGACGCCAAGAAGCTCAGCCGGCCCTGGGACTGGGCCAAGGGGTTCGACTCGTCGGCCCCGTGCACCCCGATCCATCCGGTCTCGGAGGTCGGGCATCCGGACCACGGCGAGATCTGGCTGAGGGTCAACGGGGAGCTCAAGCAGCATGGCGATCTCAAAGACCTGATCTGGTCGGTGCCCGAGGTGATCAGTGCCATCTCGACGGCCGTCGACCTGGCGCCCGGCGACCTGATCTACAGCGGCACGCCGGCCGGGGTCGGGCCGATGGAACCGGGCGATGTGGTCTCCGGCGGTGTCGACGGCGTCGCGGAGTTCAGTTTCACGATCGGCCCAGCCGATCGGCGGCCCGCCTGACCCGCTGCCCCGCGGTGTCCACCTGACGCGCCGTCATCGACCGCAGCGGATGCACCGACAGGATCAGCGCGACGCGCCGGTGAGCGTCGAAGACCGGTGCGGCGATGGTGGCCACAGGCTGTGGTTTACCGGCAGCGTCGCCGGCCGGCGTCAGGCCGATCGTGGCGAATTCGGTGAGCAGTTGATCGGTGATGCCGCGGACGTGGTCGGGCAGGCCGGCGCTGGGAAGTGAGCCGACCAGCTGTGCGGCCCGGGTGAGGTCCGGGGTCGTCCAGTCGACGTCGAAGCCCCGCTCCCGGGTCTGGCGCAACACCTCGGTAAGTCGTCGGGTCAGCGCTTCGCCCGTCGTGGGCGCCCGGTCGATCCAGGCGCGTTGCTCGGCGGCGGTATCCCAGGCGGCGAAGGCGACACCGAACGGCGGCGCGTACCGGATGCGATCCCCCGGCATGCCGGCCGGCCACGGACCGGCCCCTTCGAACGCGGTGATGACCAACTCGTCGCCGGTCCGCTCCACCACCGAGGCGGCATAGCCCAGCTGCTGTGAAAGTTCTTGGGCGGCAAGACGAGCCGCATGGGCCAGCGGTCGTGCGGCCTCGGTTCGGGCGGCCACCACCGCCAGACCGGGCCCCGGCGAGAATGTCTTGTCGGCGGGATCGCGGATCAGCCAGCCCCGGTCGCACAGCGTCGTGAGGATGGCGTGCGCGGTGGCCTGCGTCAGATCCAGCGCGCTGACCACATCGGAGAACCGCAGTCGGGTGTCAGCGGAGCCGGCCACCAACTCGATCACGTCGACCACCCGGCCCGTCGGCGCCGAATGTGCACCTTTCACCCTTGACTCCCTCCTGGGCGGTTTCTACAGTCGGCTTGGTAATTCGAGAGCCTATCTCGAATATTAGAGAACGGATCGGCGATGCGGGCAGTTGTCCTACGCGAAGGCGCGTTGACCGTACGCGAGATCCCGGATCCGGCACCGGGTCCCGGAGAGCTTCTGCTGCGGGTGACCAGCACCGCGATCTGCGCCTCCGACGTCCATTTCATGGATCACCCCGAACTCGGCGACGATCCCACCGGTCGGTCTCGCTACGACGCGGACCGGGACATCGTGCTCGGGCACGAGTTCGTCGGCGAGGTCATTGGGCACGGCCCGGGCGGTAGCGAGCAGTTCCCCATCGGCGCGCGCGTCACGTCGATCCCGATCAGGTTGATCGACGGTGGCGCGCACGGCGCCCACATCATCGGCCAGCATCCGGATTCACCAGGCAGCTTCGCCGAGCTGGTGGTGGTCTCCGAAGCTATTGCGCGGACGGTCACCGGCACTGCGTCCGACGACGCCGTGGCGCTCACCGATGCCTTCGCGGTCGGCGAGTTCTATGTCCGCAGCGCCCGCCTCGAACCGGGCGAAATCCCCATCGTGATCGGTGCCGGAGCGATCGGGCTGTCCGCAGTGGCCGCCCTGGCGCGCCGCGGCGTCGAGCCGATCATCGTCTCCGATTACCAGGAAGATCGTCGGGCCCTGGCGCACAAGGACTTCGGTGCCCACGTCGTCGTCGATCCGGCCGAACGCTCACCGATGGACGTCTGGCGCGAGGTACGGGGCGAACGCAACCTGTGGGGCCCGGCCGTGGTGTTCGAATGCGTCGGCGCGTCCGGGCTGATCCAGAAGATCGTCGAGGAATCCGACATGGGCACCCGCATCTATTGCGCCGGCGGCTGGTACACCGGCGACACCCTGGACATCACCACCGCCACCCGGCAAGGCGTGACTTTGCAGTTCGGCGGCGGACCCTGGCCGCAGGACTGGTATGGAACGCTGGAGGCCATCGTCGCCGGAGACCTGGACCCGACCCCGAGCATCGGGATGGTGGTGGGCCTCGACGGGGTGCCCGAAGCCCTCGACCTGGCCCGTCGGTCGGCAGGACCGGCGCGAATCATCGTGCACCCGAACGGAGATCACGCATGACCGATCGTGACGACATCATCGATGTGCTGGTCCGCTACGCCACCGGCATCGACCGGCGGGACTGGCCGTTGTTTCGCACCGTGTTCACCGAGGACTGCGTGTTGGATTACGGCGAGATCGGTTCCTGGGACGGCGTGGATGCGGTCACCGAGTTCATGGAGCAGACGCACGCCATGGCCGGGCACACCCTGCACCGGATGAGCAACCACGCGATCACCGTCGCCGGCGACACCGCGACAGCGCGCACCTACATCGACGCGCTGGTCCTGGCTCAAAACAACAACTCCGGCGTCAACGCCGTCGGGTTCTATGACGACGAGCTGGTGCGGACCGGTCACGGTTGGCACATCTCACGGCGCAAGTTCACCCCGGTGCGCGTGGTGGGGGTCTAGGAGACGCAATGGAATTCGCAGCGAAGTACGGGCCGTGGGCCCTGGTGGCCGGGGCCTCCGACGGGGTCGGCGCCGCGATGGCGGAAGAGGTGGCCCGTCGCGGCCTCAACGTGGTGCTCCTGGCCAGGCGCCAGGCGGTCCTCGACGATGTCGCCGCTCGGATCGCGGAAACCGGCATGCAAACCCGCACGCTGGCAATCGATCTGGCCACCCCCGGCGCCGCCGCCAGGGTCATCGAGGCCACCGCGGACCTCGACGTCGGTTTCCTGGTGTACTGCGCCGGGGCTGATCCGAATTTCCAGCCGTTCCTGTCCAGCCCACTGTCGGCCGCGGAATCACTGGTGCAGCGCAATTGCATGGTGCCGATGCAGCTGTGTCATCACTACGCGCCGCCGATGGTGGGGCGCGGACGCGGCGGCATCGTCATCTTCGGTTCCGGCGCGGGGTTCGCCGGTGGGCCGAACATGGTGGCCTACGGGGCCAGCAAGTCCTTCGACATGGTGTTCGCCGAGGCGCTGTGGACCGAACTGCACGACAAAGGCGTCGACGTCCTCGGGCTGATTCTCGGCAAGACCGACACCCCGGCACTGCGCAAGCTCGAACACGAGCGCGGCCAGATCGACTCCCCCGACCAGACGCCGCCGGGCGCAGCTGCCGTCGACGATGTGGTCGCGACCGCGTTCGACAACCTCACCGCAGGTCCGACATGTCTGGTGGGCCCCGAGATTCACGCCGCCGCACAGCTGATGGCCTCGGTGAGCCGCAACGATGCGGTGCGGTTCATCGCGCAGGCCGTCACCGCCGCAATGGGTTAGCCGATTCAGTCGAGCGGGAGCTGGGCGAAGATCTCACCGGTCGGTTGCGGCGATCCGGAACCGGGTTCGACCGTGAACGCGAGGGTGCTCGCGCCACCGAGATCACGCACGACATCCGTCGCCGACGGACCGATGGCAGCGCCGATTGTCCCGGCAGACCGCGGCTTTCCGTCCTCCAGCAGCCACATCTGGTAGACGGTGTCGGCCGCCGGGGGCGGCACGCTGCTCATGACGAGCACCGCGGTGTTGCGTTCGCGGGAATAGACGACCGTCGCCGTACCACCGGCCGGCACGGACGTGCTGACCGATCGCACATCCGGCGCACTGAGCACCTGCTCGGCCACCGAGGGCGCCGGCGCCGGCGGCCGGAGCGCGACCCCGACGCCGAATCCCCCCGCGGCGATGATCGCAGCGGCCGCCGCCGCGAGTGCGGCTGTGCGCCAACGAGTCCTGCGGCCTACGGGTGCGTCGACCGCCGCCAGGACCCGCGCTCGCAACGCGGGCGGGGCCGGGGCGGCCGTGACGTTCGACAGGACGGCCATGACCTCCCGGATGGCGCGCACCTCGTCATGGAAGGCCGCCGACACCTCGGCCCGCGCGGAAGCGACCCGACGTTCGATGTCGGCCCGCTCACCGTCGGAGACGGCATTCAACGCATAGGGTGCGGCCAACTCCAGCAGTTCGGGCTCGGCGGGTTCGGTCATGCCACCCCCAGGCACCGACGCAGGTGTTGTAAACCATTGCGGATTCGGGATTTCACGGTGGCGAGGTTGACGGCGATGCGCTCGGACACCTGCGGGTAGGTCAGGCCCCGGTAGTAGGCCAGTTCGATGCAATCCCGCTGGGCATCGGACAGGCCGTCCAAACACTCGACGACCTGGCGGTGTTCCTCGGACAGCGTGGCCCGCTCCACCACCACATCGGCCGGTGGCTCAGCCGAGGTGGTCGCATACCGGTGGTCCCGCCGGTGGGCGGCCTGCTCGGACCGGACCCGGTCCACCGCCCGCCGGTGCGCGATGGTGACCAGCCAGGCCATTGCCGAACCCTCTGCTGGGTCGAACGACGCCGCATTACGCCACACCTGCAGGTAGACCTCCTGGGTGGTTTCCTCGCTGTAGCCGGGGTCGCGAAGGATCCGGCTCACCAGACCGAACAGCCGGGCGTGGGTGGTGTCATAAAGCGCCGCGAACGCCGCCGCATCCTGCCGGGCCACCCGCCGTAGGACGTCGTCGAGGTCGTCGTCCACCCGGCCTGAATCGGTCATCGGGGCGGAGAATATCCATCCGGACCCACTGGCAAACCGGGTTTACCCAAGTTCGCGCTTTTCCAGGGTGAACTGGTTGACATCGACCTGACCTTTGCGGAACAAATCCGCGCAGCCGGTCAGGTACTTCATATAGCGCTGGTACACCTCTTCTGACTGGATCTCGACGGCTTCTTGTCGCTTGCTCTCCAGGGCGGCCGCCCAATGGTCGAGCGTCGTCGCATAGTGCCGCTGCAGTGACTGCTGGCGGGTCAACACGAACCCGGCCGCGTTCGCCCGCTGCCGCACCATTTGCGTGGACGGCAACTGCCCGCCGGGGAAGATCTCGGTCAGGATGAACTTGATGAAGCGAGCGAGGTCGAAGGTGAACGCGACCCCCGCCTCACGGGCCTCGTTCGGATGTAACCCGCAGATGGTGTGAAGCAGCATCACCCCGTCAGACGGCAGCGCCCGATGCGCCATCTTGAAGAACGCCGGATAGCGCTGATGCCCGAAGTGCTCGAACGCGCCGATCGAGACGATGCGGTCCACCGGCTCGTCGAACTCCTCCCAGCCCGCCAACAGCACACGCCGACTCCGGGCGGTGTCCATGCCGTCGAGCATCGTCTTGACGTGCGTGGCCTGGTTTTTGGACAGCGTCAGACCGACGACGTTGACGTCGTAGGTTTCGATGGCCCGCCGCATCGTCGCGCCCCACCCACAGCCGATGTCGAGCAACGTCATCCCCGGCTCGAGCCCGAGCTTGCCCAGGGACAGGTCGATCTTGGCCAACTGCGCTTCCTCCAGCGTCATCGAGTCCCGTTCGAAGTACGCGCAGCTGTAGGTCTGCGTCGAGTCCAGGAACAAGCGGAAGAAGTCGTCGGACAGGTCGTAGTGCGCCTGCACCGCCGCAAATTGAGGGGTCAAACTGGACATGGTTGGTCTCACCTTTCTCCGCACGCGCGCGTGCACCCGTGCATTCATCGCACCCGACCTAAGTGATTCGGAGCCGACGCCCTCGCGGATCACTTTCTTCTCAGATCCGTCCGCGACGGCCCCCGCTCCGAATAAGAGTTGAGGGACGGCGATGAGCGCCGCCCCGGCGAGGAACGCGACGAGCCGAGGGGATCAATTGCAGCCAGAACATCGGGCCGGCACCGGCCCAGTGGACGATTTCGCCCCCGAGGAAGTGGCACTGCGCCCGAGACAGGTCCAGTTTCTCTGGGACACCGCGCCGCTGCACTGGATCCCCGGGGACCCCTACGGCTCGCACGTCGTCACGGCGCTCAACCTCTTTCTGCCGGTCGCCGAGCGGTGGTTCAGCAGATTGCTTCGCGATGCGTTGGAGTACGTCCGCGATGAGCAGCTGCGGGCCGAGATCGTCGGTTTCATCGGTCAGGAATCAGTGCACGCCAAGACTCATGACGACGTGCTGGTGGCCTATGTCCGGCGCCACGGCATCGACCCGACGCCGTACTACCGCCAGCTGGAGTGGGTGGCCGGCCAGTTCGATGCGCGGCTCGACCGGGCCACCGGCCCCGGCCGCCGCAAGGCGCTGTCCTCGGGCACCCACGCCCTTTGTGCAGCAGAGCATTTCACCGGTGTGTTGGGCCACTGGGCACTGAACAACGACTGGGACGAGATGGGCGTCGATCCGACGCTGTGCGATCTGTACCGGTGGCACGGCGCGGAGGAGGTCGAGCACCGTCACGTCTCCTACAACGTGGCCAGGTACTTCGGCATGGACTATGTCGCGCAGGCCCTGTCGGGTGTGCTGGTCAGTGTGGTGTTCTTCGCGCTGCTGCTACGCGGCACGAAGTTCCTCATCCACGAAGATCCGGCGCTGCCCAACCTCGGGTATCTCCGAATGCTGTGGAAGCTACGCACTTCCGGCAAACGGGGCACCGTCCCGTCCGCAGGTTTCATGATCCGGTCGGGGCTGCGGTTTCTGCGGCGTGATTACGACCCGGCCGACGAGGGTGTGACGGCCCAAGCGGTGGCGTATCTGGCTGCCTCGCCGGCGGCGCGGGCCGGCCATGGCTGAAACAGTGCGGCGTCTGCTCAAGCCCTATATCGGTGCGCCGCCGCCGGGCCTGCACGGGGCGGTACGGCCCGACCTCTTCACCCGACTGGCCGGCACCGCGGTATCCCATTTCATCTCGGTGGTGATGCGTCTCGGGGGAGATCAGGAACTACCTGCGCTCGGTCATGCGGTGGACCGTCGGACCGTGTCGGTGGTGGGTCGACGCAGCGTCGCGCCCGACGGTTCCGTCGTCGAACTCACCCTGGCGGTGGGTGACGGCTCGACGCTGCCCAGGTGGCACCCGGGCGCTCACATCTTCGTTCGCCTGTCCTCCGGACGCACCCGCCAGTACTCGCTGTGCGGGGATCCGGACCGCACGCAGGAGTACCGGATCGCGGTGCGCCGGATTCCCAGCGGCGGCGGTGCTTCGGTGGAGGTACACGAACTCGGCGTGGGCGCGATCGTCGAAATCAGCGATCCGCGAAACGCATTCATGATGCCGGTGCCCGGCTCGGCCTCGCGCGCCGAGAAACTGCACTTGATCGCCGGCGGCATCGGTATCACCCCGATCCTGCCGATGGTCCGGCTTGCCCAACGCCTCGGCGTGCCGTGGTCGTTGTCCTTCGTCGGGCATCGGCGGGACAACCTGCCGTTTCTGGACGAGCTGTCGGCGTGGGGCGACCGGGTGCGGATACACACCACCGACGAACACGGACGGCCGACCGCCGCGGAGCTCCTCGACGGGGTGGACGAGCGGACGGCGGTATACCTGTGCGGTCCCGCGGCGATGGTGGATTCCGTTCGCCGGGCATTGCCGGCAAACTCGGGCATCGAATTGCACGTCGAGCACTTCTCACCGGTGCCGATCGTTGACGGCGTGCCCTTCGACGTGGAATTGGCCCGCAGCGCCAGGGTCGTGCAGGTCGGCGCGAACCAGAGCACCCTGGCCGCCTTGCGCGACGCGCTGCCCGATGTGGGTTACTCGTGCCAACAAGGGTTCTGCGGCACCTGCGTTCAGCGGGTGCTCGCCGGCGACGTCGACCATCGCGACACCTTGCTGACCGATCGGCAACGGGAACTCGGTCAGATGCTGGTGTGTGTCTCGCGGGCCGGCGCGGAATCGGGCCGACTCGTCCTGGACCTGTAGCCGGTCGCGCTAGCCCCGGTCCGGTGCCCAGTACTCGAGCATCTCGGCGAACGTCTCGAAGGCGGGCTTGGAGACGCCGTAGGCCGCCTCGAAGTGGATGCTCAGCGGGAAGCCGAGATCGGCCACTCCGTCGATCACCCGCTTGTACAGGTCGAGCATCAGCCCGCGCTTCTCGGCCGGTTCCAGCCCGGCGATCCGGCTGACGAATTCCTGTTCCGCGGCGACCGCCGGATTGCCCGGATCCTGGATGAGCCAGTTGATCAGCCCGACCTTGGTCTCGATCTTCGGCACGAAGCCGAAGGACAGCAGGATCTCGGGTCGGTGGTCGCTGGCCTTGGCGAAGTCGCGCAGGTAGTCGACGATGGCGTCGGAGTACAGCAACTGCGTCATGCCGTAGGTGGCGCCCTGGTCGCACTTGAAGTTGAACCGGCCCTGCTCGCCGTCGCGGGTCGGGATCAGGATCGCGCCCCGGTTGGGCACCAGCTGCTCGTAGATGGACAGCGCGTCGGTGGGCGCGACGCCCTCGCCCTCGCCGTCCTTCATGGTCCGGGGCACGCCGACGAAGGCGATGCCCTCGAAGCCGGCGCCGCTGAGGTCCGTCAGTCGCTTGCCCAGCGCCTCACGGTCCAGAAACGACGTGACCTGGGTGCACAGGCCGCGTAGGCCGGGCAGCTCGGGCTGGATGATCGACCAGTAATCGAGCACGTCCATCTTGGGCTTCATCTCGACGGGACGATCGTCGTCCTCGTTGATCATCCCGGGAATCATGACGTGGCGGATCCGCCCCTCGATACCCACCTCGGCGGACAACGCCAGAACCTTGCGGGCCTCGTCGACGGCGAACTGCGCGCCCCGCTCGACGTTCGGGGGCACGAGTTCCAGCGCGATGGTGTTCAAAGGCACCCAGCCACCCTACGGAGCCGCGCGGGCAACTGGGCAGCTCGGGTCGAACCATCCGACGGGCCGAGGTCTATCCGTGGTAAACCTCCGGCATGGCTGAGCGCGTCACCTTCCCCAGTTCGACGGGCCCGACATTGGCCGGAGTGATCGATCGGCCCGACGGGCCGGTGCGCGGCTGGGGCGTGTTCTCGCACGGCTTCACCCTCGGTAAGGACTCTCCCGCCGCCTCACGCATCTGCAAACAATTGGCCGCTGACGGAATCGGGATGCTGCGCTTCGATGCGCTGGGTCTCGGGGATTCCGGGGGCGACTGGGGGGACGGCTCGTTCACCGTCAAGGTCGACGACATCATCGCGGCCTGCACGTTCATGTCCGACCGCGGAACCCCGGCCGATCTGTTGATCGGGCATTCGTTCGGCGGTGCCGCGGCCATCGCCGCCGCCCGGCAGTCCCCTGGCGTGCGGGCAGTCGTGACGGTGGGCGCACCATTCGATCCGACCCACGTCGAGCATCAGTACGACGCGGTCATCGAGCAGGTGCTGGCCGAAGGCAGCGGCCAATGGATGGTCGGCGGTAAGACCCTGACCCTCAAGCGGGCCTTCGTCGAAGATGTCCGGGCCGCCCAGCTGCGCGACAAGATCAAGACCCTCAAGTTGCCCCTGCTGATCCTGCATTCGCCCACCGACAACACCGTCGGCATCAAGAACGCCAGCGACATCTTCCGCGCCGCCCGCCACCCACGCAGCTTCGTCTCGCTGGAGGGCTCCGAGCACCTGCTGACGGGGCCCGGGCAGGCCAAACGCGCCGGCCGGATCATCGGCGCCTGGGCTGATGCCTACCTCGGTGTGCGATAGCGTCGCCACATGTCCGACGCCACTCAGATCGCGTTCATCCAAGCCACCTGGCATCGCACCATCGTCGACAAGGCGCGCGAGGGGTTCACCGAACAGATCGGCACTCACGGCTTCGCCGCGGATGCGCTGGAATTCTTCGAAGTGCCCGGCGCCTTCGAGATCCCGCTGGCCGCAAAGCGGTTGGCGCTCACCGGCCGTTATCGGGCGATCGTGGCGGCCGGTCTGGTGGTCGACGGCGGCATCTACCGCCACGAATTCGTGGCCACCGCGGTGATCGACGGGCTGATGCGCGTGCAGCTCGACACCGATGTGCCGGTGTTCTCGGTGGTGCTCACCCCGCACCACTTCCACGAGCACGACGAGCACATCGGCTACTTCACGAAGCACTTTGTGAAGAAGGGCGCCGAGGCGGCCAACGCCGTAGCGGCCACCCTGGAGTTGCACCGCTCGCTGGACTAGTCGCACACGTGTGCGACGATTTGACGGTGGTCCCTGAAAAGCCACTGCGGCGACGCCAACCTGTACAGGAGCGCAGCAGACGACGCGTCGAACGCATTCGGGCCGCCGCGCTCGAGCTGCTGGAAACCGACGGTATAGACGCCGTCACCACGCGCGCGATCGCCGCGCGAGCCGATGTTCCGGTGGCAACCGTCTACCAGTTCTTCCCCAATCGCGACGCGATCCTTCAGGAGATCGTCACCGACCACCTCGACCGCCGTGATGCCGAGGGTGCGGCGGTTCTGGCCGCGTTACGTCCGAGCAGCCTGGCCGAAGTCGCCCACGGCATCTTCGAATTCCACTACGAACACCTGCGCAACCATCCACACCTGGTCGACCTGCACTACACCAGCCTGGCCCGCGGGATGATCGCCGATCCACGGGCTCGCCGAACCGACTTCGCCCGGGCCCTGCACGCCGCGCTGCTGCACTGGGGTCTGCTTCGCCAGGACACCGATCCGCTCGTGCTGATGGTTGCCGTCGAGATGGGTGATCGCTTGCTGGAGATGGCTTTTCATGCCGGACCGGACAAGGACCGGGCGATTCTCACCGAGGGGGAGCGGGCCCTGGCCCAGTACCTGCAGGTTTACGCCGCACCCGCCTCCTGATCGACGCGACCGCGGTCCTTGGCCAGGGCGAAGCGGGTCAGCGTGCCGACGAACCGTTCGAGGCTCGCCCTGTCGGCGGCGTCGGCTCCGGTCCCCGCGACCCAGCGCCCTGCGCAGCGTTCGAGCACCACCACATCGACCGGCTCGTCGAAAACGGCCGTCGCCGTACCCGGTGCCGTCGGCCCGGTCCAGTTCTCGACGATGTGCACCTGCAGCCGTCGCCCGTCCAGCCGCCGGATCCGCACCGCGGTCGCCGTGACGAGGACCGCGAGCGTCGTGGTGGCGAAGTCGCCGCCGATTCCGACCTGCACGACGCCGTCGACGAGCGGGACGGTGAGACACGTCGTCCCGCGCCGGAGTCGATTCAGCTCCGGCGACGCCAGAGGAGACGAACAGGTACGCATGCCGTTAATGATTATCATTTTCATTGGCTGCGCTCAACTGCACGGTGCGCGGGCTGGTCAACGCGAAGCGCTACCACCGACCTCGGCGGCCAACGGCGGGGGCAACGGAGTCGTCCGCGTCGGAGTCGCCGCAGTTTGCGGTGCAGTTTGCGATGAACCGGCGCGATGGAAGTCGACCATCGTCTCCTCGCGGATCACCTTCTCGGCCGCACTGACCACCAGCGACTTCGAGGTGATCAGGTATTCGATCCCGTAGTTGTCGACGAGGAACGCGCCATCGTCGTTGCGCGTCGCCGGCACGATCAACTTGGCACCGTCGCGCAGCCGGACCCCGCGATACTCGTATTTGCCGTCGGACACCGAACAGATCGCCACCCGGGACGCATCGGTGCTGCCGAACAGCACGGTGGCATCCGCACTGTCACACCGCGCCGTGGAGTCGACATAACCGCGCGAATCAGTGGCCGGGGCCGCCGGAGCGGCCGAGACCGAAGGCACACCCACCGCGAGCAACATGACACCCGCCGTCACCGCAGCGGCGGTACGGCAACGCGACAACCAGGCACCAGACATCGATTACCACTGAACCACGGCTTCGCCACCAGTCGCGGCGTCGACCCCGAGACACCACCGAATCGTTAGGTCCCCGCAACACTACGGCGCCAGGCTGCGCATGGTCCTGATCACGTAGTCGTCCAGCAGCGCGTCGCGAGTGGGCCAATCGTTGGTGGTGATCAACAGCGCATAGAAGCCGAGCAGGAAGAACACCGCGCTGTTCCACGGGTTGACGTCGGCGGCCACCTCGCCCTGCTGCTGGGCCAGTTCGATCTCGTGGGCCACACGGGTGATCACCGGATGCTCCTGACTGTCCGGCATCGGCGGGCGGGTCTGCGAAAAATGCAGGGCCAGAAAGTCTTTGAACAGGACGCCGCCGAGGCGGCGCTCCAGGCCGACCACCAGCCGCATGGACTCGCGCAGACCGTCCTGGAGGCTGTGCGGTTTCTTGAGGAACTGCGCGTACTGCTTGGCGATGCGCTCCTCCTCGCGCTGTTCGAGCTCCAGCAGCACATGTTCTTTGGTGGGGAAATGGAAGAAGAACGTGCCGTGTGCGACGCCGGCCGCCTTCACGATCGTGCCCACATCCGCTTCGGCCATCCCCGCACGCTTGAACTCCGCGATCGCCGCACCCATCAATCGCTCACGCGTCTGCAGGCGCTTCGCCTCACGCGCAGACAACCCGTCTGCCACAGCCATCCCGTTCCCTCGTGTTGACCCGACTCAGGGTGAATCTAGCCGGTGGCCGCATCACGCAGAATCTGTTGCAGCCGGTCCAACGGGTCCCCGGTGGCGGGATCGAGCCGGTTCGGCGGCCGCGACTCGGACGCCCCCGCCGATCCCGGCGGCGGCACCTGCGCCACCGGAGGCGGTGGTGACGCGGTGGGCGGGGCGACGGGCGACACGCCGATCTTCCTGTTCAACCGCGCCAGGGCCTCCTCCCGCACCGTTCGCCGATCCGGGTCGGGGTCGGTGTTGCCGGCGAAGCAGCCTGGTTCAGCCCGCTCCACCACATCACGTGCGCCGAGATAGTGTGTCACCGCCGCCTCAGAATCGGACACCGCGGCGGCCCGGTCCCCGAGCGTCTCCCGCACGAGCTCGAGATTGACCCTGGCCGAACAGATTTCGGCAGCACCGAGCGATTCCACCGCAACGCTGAAGTCGCGGTCGGCGTCGGCGAGCCGGTCTTCGAGCACCGCCAGCGCACCCGCGGCGAAGTCCGCCTTGCCGGGCTCGACAGCATTGAGCACGTGCAGCCGGGACACCTCACCCGCCAGCGCGTCGGTGTCACGGTCGGCGAAGCTCGTCACCGTCGAGTGGCCGATCACCACCACCGACAACAGCTTGACGATCGCGACGACGAGAATCAGCGCCACCGGGGCGGAGTACAGCAGCAGCCTGCGCCGCAACGGGTTCATGATCACGACCCCACATCGATCGACACCGTGCGACGGAAATCCCGCAGCACCAGATAGAGCTCGACCAGGATGAGCAGGCCCGCTGCCGCGGCGAAAACCCAGTACAGCTCCACGCCGGCGCGGTCCCGCGCCGCCGCGGGCGCCTGGTCCGGCGCCGCAGCCGTCGGTAACGCGTCGTCCAACGGCGTGGCGTCGTCGCGCGACACGTACGGCACCCCGATCTGCTCGGCCACCCCGCGCAGCGCCGGCGTCCCGGCGGTGCCGTATCCCAGCACCGCCCCGCCGTCCACACTGCCCTCGGGCAGCTGGAATTCGCGTTGCGGCGACGGGGATTCCGGGCCGCCGGCACCCAGGTAGAAGACCAGGTTCTCGGCGCGCGGGAACTGGGCGGCGGCGCTGATCAACTGATAGCGCAGCACGCTGGCGGCAGCGCCGACATTGGTATCCGGCCTCGTCGCATACGCGTCCACCGCCGAGACCACCGGTCGCAGACTCCACGTGTCGGCGGACAGCGGCCACACCACGCTCGGCCGGTCGGCGAACCCGATCAGCGCGAAACGGGCGTCGGGATAGCGGTCGATCAGGGCGGCGATGTCCGCGCGGGCCGCCGACATCGCCGAGCGCCCGTCGGGACCGGGCTGCGCCATCTCCGGGGAGCGGTCGAGGATCACGAAGATGCTCGGGTCGCGATCACCGGCGGGCCGGGGCACGGTGTCGCGGTCACCGCCCGCCACCGGACCGAGACCGGCCACGAGGAGCAACAGCCCGGCCGAGGTCAGCGCCGACCACCGCCACACCGCAGGCCAACCGGCGGCGTGTGCCCGGACCTGTGGGAATGTGACGGCCCGCGCCACGACGAGCACGACCGCGAGCGCCGCGAGCAGCAGCGGCGGCAGGACCGGCTCGAAACTCATCGTCGCATCACCACCGGCCACCACCACAGCACCGCCACCGCCAGCAGCGCCACCAGTACCGGAATTGCCGGGGTCTCCACAGATTTCGTCGCCACGGATTCACCGGTCGGTCCGGCCTGCGGCGGATGATCACGGATCTCGGCCAGATGCGTATCCACGTCCGCCGGCCCGTACCACCGTCCGCCGGTGCTGTGCGCCAAGGCCGCGACCGCACCCTCGCCAGTTCCCGAGGTGATGGCGTTGACCTGGATACCGCCCTTGACCGCCAGCTCGCGCAATCTGTCGTCGGTGAACAACGGCGTGGACTGCCCTGGCATGGTCTCGGGCCCGACGTAGATCAACGAACGGCGTTGCGCCGACGGCTCCTCGAACGACGGGAAGCCGGTCAGGCACAAGGCCAACACGTCCGTCACATTGGCGGAGTAATCGACGTAGGACACCGGCGTGACCAACGGTGGGGTCGCGTCGTCACCGGCCGCCGCGGCGAATTTGCCTGCCGCGTACTGGTAGTCACGGGTGAGCGGAAGCACCCGCCGGTTCGCCGACGTCAACCCGATCCGCGCGGTGCCGAACGACGGCACCCGATCGGCGAAGTACTGCAGTGTCGCGTTGACCGCCGGATCGGTCGGCGGGCCGCCGACGCACACCATGATGTCCTCCGGCGTCGCCACCGCGGTGCTACGGGCCCACGACGGAAGCCCGGTGGGTCGGGCCGTCACCAGAACGGTTGCCGCGAACCCGACCGTCAACATGACGATCGCGACGACGGCCGACACGGTCCGCCGTCGCGCCGCCCGCACATACTCGGGCAACCGGGTCAGCCGTCTGGTGTTGGCCAGCGGCCTGAGCTCGTCCGGGTCCACCGACTCCTTCAACAACAAGGCCAGGCCCACGCACCCGGCCAAGGCGAGGCACCCGGCGATCGCCACCACCCACCAGATCAGGTCCATCCGCGGATCAACTCCTCGGCGTGGTCACCGGCCGCACCGGCGTCGAAGGAGGAGCGGTGGTTGAACTGAATGTCGGTGAGCTGCGCGAGAATCGGGGCTGCCGGTGCCGCGTCGCTGTCCGCGATCGCGTCGACCTGCATGTACCGCGCCTGCACCCCGGTGGTGGCCTGCAGGAATGCCCGCAGTTCGGAGCTCAGCGCGGCGCCCGCCGCCGCCGCACTCAGATCACCGGAGCGGTAGCGGTTTCCGATGGTGCGCACCGCCCGGGCCGAGCGGCGTCGGAGCAGTTCGGCCCGCGCGGCGCCGATGACCGGCAGGTCCCGTACCGCGCGCCCGGGCGAGGTCAGCACGAAGACCGCGGCGTACCAGGCACACAGCAACAGGATCAAGGCGATCGCGATCCACAGCCACACCGACGAGTAGGGCGTCGGCCCGATCACGTGCCGCAACAGGTCATCCGGCACGGGCATACACCCCGGTCATCGCGGTCAACGCCGCCCGGATGCGCAGGCTGCCCGGCACCCGGGCGTGCGGGACGCGGTACCTGGTGAGGAACTCGGAAAGCTGTTCGCGCCGTGCTGCTTCGGCGCGCCGGTAGGCCTCGACCACTTCGGCGTCCAGGCCGGTCACGATCGGCCGACCATCGGCGATCTCGTAACCGCGCCCGGAATCGGACTGCGCACCCACCGCGGGCATGTCGCCGACCAGTGCCCACAGCACGTCGTGGCGGGCGGTCAGGGAACCCAGCACTTCCGCCAGCCGCTCGTCGACATCCGGTTCGTCGGATACCACGAAGATCAGCAGCCGGTGCCGGTAGTGGCGGGCCACCCATTCGAGCTGAACCTGGATGTCGCTGGGACCGGGATGGTCGGTGGCGTGGTCGTGGTATCGGTGCAGCATGCGCTCGAGGTGAGTCTCGCCGCGGCGCAGCCGGATGTCGACATTACCCCGCCGATCCCCGAGCACCATCGCGATCTCGTCGGACCGGGGCAGCGTCATCAGCCCGATCGCCCCGATGATGTTCAGCGCCACAGTTCTTTTCGGCTCACCTGATGGGGCCAGCGCGCAGCTGTTGCGGCCGGCGTCGGCGACCACCAGCACCTTGTGGTGCTTCTCGGAGACGAACCGTTTGATCAGGGTGTGCCCGGAGCGCGCGGTGGCCTTCCAGTCGATGTCACGGACATCGTCGCCCGGAACGTAGGGGCGCAGTTCGTCGAATTCCAGGCTGCGGGTGTGCACCAGGGCGTAGCGACCGCCCTCGAGCAGGCCGGCGGCGTCGCGCCCGATATACGCCTTGGCGGAGTCCAGATACTTGCCCATCGCGGCCTCAGGGGACCTGGACCGCGCGCAACACCGCATCGATGACGACGTCCGGGGTGATCCGCGCGGTGGCGGCTTCGAAGCCGAGGATCAGGCGGTGCCGCAACACCCGGTGGGCCAACCGCGCGATGTCATCGGGCACCACGTGGTCGCGGCCGCGCAGCACGGCCAGAGCCCGGGCCGTCCGGCAGAACGCCAGGGTGGCACGGGGACTGGCGCCGTACTCGATCACCCGGGCCAGATTCGCCGGAAGGTGTTGTGCGGGATCCCGGGTGACGGCGACCAGCCGGCTGGCGTATTCGACCAGGGCCCGGTCCAGGTACACCGACCGCACGATCTCCTGGGCACGGCGAATGTCGTCGATGGTGACGACCGGGGTGGCGCGGTGGTCACGATCGTAGAGTCCGGCGTCCATCCGGGCCGCGATCTCCACTTCGTCCTCGACCGACGGATAGCCCACGATCTCCTTGAGCATGAACCGGTCGGTCTGGGCCTCCGACAGCGGATATGTGCCCTCCTGATCCACCGGATTCTGGGTGGCGATCACCAGAAACGGTTCGGGGATGGGGTATTCGACACCGGCGATCGTGGTCTGGCGTTCCTGCATTGCCTCCAGCATCGCGCTCTGGGTCTTGGCGCTGGAACGGTTGATCTCGTCGAGCAGGACGATGTTGGCGTGCACCGGACCCAACTGCGTGACGAACGAATTGTGTTCGGCCTCATAGATCTGGGTGCCGATGATGTCGCTGGGCAACAGGTCGGGCGTGCACTGGATACGGCGAAAACTGCCGTCGATGGACTCGGCCACCACCCGGGCCGCCGTGGTCTTCGCCAGACCGGGAACGCTCTCGAGAAGCAGGTGCCCGCCGGCGAGCAACGCGACCAACATCGACTCGCGCAGGTGGTCCTGCCCCACTACTCGCGAGGCGAACGCCGAGCTCACTGCTGCCACGATGCGTTGAGCCTCGGCGGCCTCACGCTGGTCAACCTGCAGTCGCGGTGCGGTCATGGCGTGAGAATGATCTTGACGGCGCCGTCCTGCTTCTTCTGGAAGATCTCGTAGCCGTGCGGCGCCTCGTCGAGCGGCAGGATGTGCGTGGCGAAATCGTCGACGCCCAAGGGATCGTCATCGCCGAGCAGCGGCAGGATGTCGTCGACCCACTTCTTCACGTTCGCCTGCCCCATGCGCAGCTGGATCTGCTTGTCGAACAAGGTGAGCATGGGCAGCGGATCGGCCATCCCGCCGTAGACGCCGATCAGGGAGATCGTGCCGCCGCGGCGCACGATGTCGATCGCCGAGTAGAACGCCTCGAGCCGATCCACGCCGGCGGTCTGCATCATCGGCTTGGCGATCACGTCGGGCATCATCGCGGTCATCTTCTGCAGGGTCGAGGCCACCGGTGAACCATGGGCCTCCATGCCGACGGCGTCGATCACCGAATCCGTGCCGCGGCCGTCGGTCATGGACCGCACCGCATCACCCACCGGCTCGTCCAGCGAGCTGAGGTCGATGGTCGTTATGCCACGCGCTTCAGCACGGCCCAGCCGTTCCCTGACCCGGTCCACGGCGATGACGCGGTAACCGAGATGGTGGGCGATGCGGGCCGCCATGTCACCGATGGGCCCGAGCCCGAGCACGGTCACCGAACCGCCGTCGGGAATCGCC
>NZ_MBEQ01000084.1 GCF_001954135.1 Mycobacterium sp. GA-1841
GCCGCCACGTCGGAAACCTCCGGTGAGCCGTCCGGCGGCGTCGCCGCACTGATAATCCTGGGGACGTTCGCGCTGTTCGCGGCGACGTTCGGTTTCGTGGTGTGGAACTACGGCTACCGCCAGGGCAAGACCGGCCAGAGCATCGGCAAGCAGGTGATGAAGTTCAAGGTGATCAGCGAGAGGACCGGTCAGCCGATCGGATTCGGCATGTCACTGGTCCGGCAGCTGGCCCACTTCGTCGACAGCATCTTCTACATCGGCTATCTGATGCCGCTGTGGGACGGCAAGCGCCAGACCATCGCCGACAAACTGGTGACCACGGTGTGCGTGCCGGCGCCGGCCACAGCTCCCGCGCCTCCGGTATTCCCCGGGCCACAGGGCGGTCCCAACCCGTACGGGTATCCGCCCCGATAGGCTCGTCACGTTATGAGTGAACAGCGCAGGTGGCACGGTCTGGCCACAAAAGCCATCCACGCCGGTTACCGACCCGACCCGGGTACCGGAGCCGTCAACACCCCGATCTATGCCAGCTCGACCTTCGCCCAGGACGGCGTCGGCGGGCTCCGCGGCGGGTTCGAGTACGCCCGCACCGGAAATCCCACGCGCCAGGCGTTGGAGGCGGCGCTGGCCGCGGTCGAGGAGGCCACCTACGGGCGGGCCTTCGCCTCGGGTATGGCCGCCACGGACTGTGCGTTGCGGGCGGTGCTACGGCCCGGTGACCACGTGGTGATCCCCGACGACGCCTACGGGGGCACGTTCCGGCTGATCGACAAGGTGTTCTCGCAGTGGAACGTCACGCACACGCCGGTGCCGTTGAGCGACCTGGACGCGGTGCGCTCGGCGATCACCCCGCGGACCCGGATGATCTGGGTGGAAACCCCGACCAACCCGTTGCTGAGCGTGGCCGATATCGCCGCGATCGTGCAGATCGCGTCGTCGTCGGGGGTGAAGGTGTTGGTGGACAACACCTTTGCCTCGCCGGCGTTGCAGCAGCCGTTGCTGCTGGGCGCCGACATCGTGTTGCACTCGACCACCAAGTACATCGGCGGGCACTCGGACGTGGTGGGCGGCGCGCTGCTGACCAACGACGAGGAACTCGACACGGCATTCGCGTTCCTGCAGAACGGGGCCGGGGCGGTGCCGGGCCCGTTCGACGCGTACCTGACCATGCGAGGGCTCAAGACCCTGGTGTTGCGAATGCGTCAGCACAGCGAAAACGCCGCCCTGATCGCCGAATTCCTCGACGGACACCCCGCGGTCGACACGGTGCTCTATCCCGGTCTGGACAGCCATCCCAACCACGACGTGGCGGCT
>NZ_MBEQ01000085.1 GCF_001954135.1 Mycobacterium sp. GA-1841
TGCCTGCACCTATGAAGAGGCCCGCAAAGACCCCCGCAATGGCGGTCACCATCGCGACCAGCACCCGACTGAATGCCAACATGTTCTCCCTAGCTACGCCGGTGATCCGTTTCAACTTCACCAACCAGGGACACCACCCCCAGAGATCGCTCCGCATACGGCCCGATTAGCGGGGCCTCATGCGGTTCTCACGCCGTGCTCATGATTGGCACGAGAAACGTAACCGGGTGTCATCGGGGCAGCAACGGCTGCGAGTTTTCGACAGACATGCGGTACACCCTTCGGTCGAGTTTGCTGTAACTGCGCCGACGAACATCACACCAGAGCCGGGGAACTCCCCGGCCAGTTGTCGCACACGCGCTGTCCGCACCCGGACGAGGCAGCCCATCACGCGTCAGGACATGCCGCTCGAACTGCACTTACACCGAATTTACTGCGGGCACACCGGGCAATCACGATGAGCGGAAACATTGCCGTCGCGAACGTCAATTTCAAGCGTCGAGGTGGCGACTACCCCGAGTTTGCGCTTGCTGTGTAAACAACCGATTACGTAGCCGTCCGGCCCGCATTAACTACACAGCCGCAGACGGGCCCGGTTCACGGCCCGTCGATATTCCGCTTTGTGGTCGACATCACACTCTCGGCCGGTGAAATCGCCCCTGTTGCGCGGCATGCATCGGCACTCAACTGTCGAGCCGGGCGTTATGGCGATATGAGCATCCCGCCATATGAGCCCCCGAAGTCCAGCCCGTCGCCCGGTGTCGGCAACACCTTGTTGTGCCCGAAATGCGCCGGGGTGATGACGACATACGAGCGCAACGGCATCCACCTGGAGCAGTGCGACACCTGCCGCGGCATCTTCCTGGACTTCGGCGAGCTGGAGGCACTGACTCAGATGGAGAACCGGTTCGTCCAGGCACCGCCGCCACCGGCGCCGCCGACGCACTCCGGCCACCACCCCGGTTACTCCGACTACGGGCCGGGCTGGGGACACCGCGGCAACAAGCACTACCGCAAACAGGGCTTCGGGCGGCTGTTCTTCTCCAGCTGAGGCATGCGCGCGCAGGCCGCTGTCAACAGCTCGTCGTCGGGGTCGTTGGCGGCGGCCTGGATGACGGCGGCCCGGGCGAAGGGTTCCAGGACCGGCCACGGGTCCCCCGCCGGCAATGCCGTGCCGCCGGCTTCCCGGTAGACCTCGAGGAACAGGTACCAATCGGCGTCGGGGATCAAACCGGCCGCCCAGAAACCAGCCGGACGCGCCAAATCCCATGCTGGGTCGCCCAATCCGAGATCGTCGACGTCGATCAGCCGCCAGCGTCCGTCCTGCCGGCCGACCTGCCCCAAATGGAAGTCGCCGTGGACCAGCGTGCCCGGCCGTGCGGCAGAACCGGGCCGCCACGCCGCTTCGGGCAGGCCCGCTGCGGCCCGCAACAGCACCTGGTCACCGTGGCGCCGAGCGCGATCGACCGCACGCCGCAATCTGGCCGGCCAGCCATGCGCCGGTAGACGTTCGGTGACGGGTTCGGCGTGCAGAGCTGCCAGTAGCCGGGCAATGTCCGCCCAGGGCACCGATTCCGGTTGTGCGGCAAGGGTTTCGACGAGAGGCCACCGTGTCAGCCAGCGGCCGCCAACCGCCACCGGCCCCTCGGTCAGCGGGCTCACCAGTACATCGATCCGGCCGGCCGCTCCGAGCCGGGCCTGCAGAGCCCGCGGGTCGGTGCCCGGCCGATGCAGCTTGTCGACGACGGCGCCGTGCACCGTGATGTCTGCACCGGACCGAGTCTGCACCCCATCAGTCTCCCGCGTGTTCAGCGGCGAGGGGGAAGCGATTTTGCGACGGCGTTGATCCGGTTCCAGGCATTGATCGTCACCGCCATGGCGACGACCTGGCCGAGTTCGTGTTCGGCGAACGCCGCCGCCGCGCGGGCATAGACCGCGTCGGACACCGGCCCGCCGGTCAGGTCGGTGATGGCCTCCGTCAGCGCCAAGGCCGCCTTCTCCTGTTCGGTGAACAGATCGCCGGCTTCTTCCCATGCGGCGATCAGGGACAGCCGCTGCTCGGTCTCCCCGTTCTGGCGGGCGTCGTGGGTGTGCATGTCGAGGCAGAACGCGCAGCGGTTCAGCTGCGATGCGCGGATCTTGATCAACTCGGCGATGGTGGGGTCGACGTCCTTGGAAGCCGCGTTCGACAGCGTCATCATCGCGTCGTAGAGCCCGGGAGAGGCCTTGTAGATCTTGAGCCGGTCGACGGTGGTGGCGGGTTCGAGTGTCTGTGTCATGGTGACCACGTTAAGCGCAAAAGTACCGCGTAGATGGTTCAATATCTGCGTGACTTCGCGGGCCAATTCTGGCAGCCGGGACTTGCATCTCGACCTGCGCGCGATGATCGAGCCGGGCAGTCGCACCGCCCGCGAACAGCTGATCACCGCGCTGCGAGAAGGCATTCGCACCGGCAGGCTCGGCACCGACGCCCGACTGCCGCCCTCACGCACACTGGCAGCCGACCTCGGTCTGGCCCGCAACACGGTGGCCGAGGCTTATGCGGAACTGGTCGCCGAGGGCTGGCTGGCCTCCCGGCAGGGTGCGGGGACATGGGTTGCGCGGACCACCGCCCCGCCGCCGGCGTCACGACCGCGCCGGAATCCCGCCATCCCCCGACACAACTTGATGCCCGGCTCCCCCGACGTCTCGGAGTTTCCGCGGTCCGCGTGGTCGACGTCAGCCCGGCGGGCCATCGCGAACGCCCCGGTATCGGCGCTGCGCATGGGTGATCCACGCGGACCGGCGCCGCTGCGCGAGGCGCTCGCCGAGTATCTGGGCCGGGTCCGTGGCGTGCGTGCCTCCCCGGAATCGATCGTGATCTGCGCGGGAGTGCGTGACGCCGTCGACCTGCTGGGCCGGGCCCTGGGTACCGCACGGCCCATCGCGGTAGAAGCCCACGGGCTCTTCATCTTTCGCGATGCGCTCGCGGCGCTCGGCGTGCCCACCACTCCAATCGGCATCGACGCGCACGGCGCGGTGGTCGCCGACCTGGATCACCTCGACACCGGCGCGGTACTGCTCACGCCCGCGCATCAGAGCCCCTTCGGGATGGCCCTGCATCCGACCCGGCGCACCGCGGTCATCGACTGGGCCCAGCGCACCGGCGGATACGTGATCGACGACGACTACGACGGTGAATTCCGTTACGACCGACAGCCGATCGGTGCGTTGCAGCCCCTGCACCCCGAGCGGGTCGCGTATCTGGGCTCGGTCAGCAAGAGCATGGCCCAGGTGATGCGGGTGGGCTGGATGGTGCTGCCCGACGCCCTGATCGATCCCGTCATCACCGCCGCCGGCGGCGCCCAGTACCACGTGGATGCGCTCACTGCGCTCACTCTCGCCGATTTCATCCACAGTGGCGGTTATGACCGGCACGTCCGGCGGATGCGCAACCGATACCGGCGTCGCCGCGACGCCCTCGTCGCCGCACTCGCCGGGTTCGACCTCGAGATCAGCGGCCTGTCGGCAGGTGTCAACATGCTGCTCGCCCTCCCCGACGGCGCCGAGCCCGAGGTGCTGCGTCGCGCCGGCGACGCCGGGATCGCCCTGAGCGGGCTGTCGATCATGCGGCACCCGCAGGCCGGACCGGACGTCCCGGATCCCGACGGGGTCATCATCGGATTCGGCGGACCCGCCGAGCACGCTTTCGGACCTGCGGTCGACGCACTGTGCCAAGTCCTGACCGCCGCGCTGCGTCAGGGATCTTCGGTCACGATCAGATCGGGCGGCCCGGTGGGCAACCGCCAGTGGAACACCAGCCCGGCCAGCCGCAGCATCGTCGCCAGCACGGTGCCCACCAGCAATCCGACCCATTGCGGACCGAAGTAGTCGATGACCGCATACGTCGTCGCACCGATCAGGGCGGGCACCGCATACAGATCGTCGGGACGCATCAGCAACGGGATCTCGCGGACCAGTACGTCGCGGATGATGCCGCCGCCGATCGCGGTGGTCATACCGATCAGCACCGCGGCGAACCAGCTCGCCCCGTGGTCGACGGCGAAGGCCGCGCCCGAAGTCGCGAAGAAGCCCATGCCGATCGCATCCAACGGCAGCACGACGCGGTTGAACCGGATGACGTGTTTGGCGGCCAGTGTTGCCACCGCCGTTGCCGCCAACGCGACGGTGATGTTGGGCCAATGCTGAATCGAGGTGGGCGGATGGACACCGAGGAACAGATCACGGATCACCCCACCACTCACACCGGTGAGCACGCCCAATGCCGCGATACCGAACAGATCGAAGCCCTTGCGGATCGCGACGATGGCGGCCGACGAGGCGAACACCGCGATACCGAGGTCGTTGAGCACCAGCTGCAGCACGAGTGAACGGTATGCCCTCGCTAAGCTGCCTGGGTGGCTGAGCCCGTGATGTCGCCGACCCTGGACCTCAAGACGCAGGCGTTCCGGTTCGTCGTGACCGGTGGGTTGTCGGCGATCGTGGACTTCGGCCTGTACGTACTGCTCTACAAGGTCTTCGGGTTACAGGTCGATCTGGCCAAGACGATCGGCTTCATCGCCGGGACCACCACCGCCTACCTCATCAACCGGCGCTGGACGTTCCAGGCGCCGCCGAGCACCGCCCGGTTCATCGCGGTGTGGGCGCTCTACCTGGTCACCTTCGCCGTCCAGGTGGGGCTCAACCACCTCGTGCTGCACCTGGCCGACTACCGGTCCTGGGCCGTGCCGGTGGCCTTCGTCATCGCCCAGGGCACCGCGACGGTGATCAACTTCATCGTGCAGCGGGCAGTGATCTTCAAATTGCACTGACGCTCAGGCGGGCCGGTCCGTGGCTACTGGCGGGTACTCTCCTTACCGATGTCGACTACCGATCTGCCGACCACTCCCAAGCGCCTGACAGGCTGGGGCCGGACCGCACCGACCGTGGCACAGGTGCTCTCTACCAGCGATCCCGAGGTGATCGTCAGGGCCGTCACGCAGGCCGCCGAGCACAAGGGTCGTGGTGTGATCGCCCGCGGTCTGGGCCGCTCCTACGGCGACAACGCGCAGAACGGTGGCGGGCTCGTCGTCGACATGTCCGCGCTGAACCAGATCCATTCGATGGACGCCGCGACCGGCATCGTGGACGTCGACGGTGGAGTGAACCTCGACCAGTTGATGCGGGCCGCGCTGCCGCTGGGCCTGTGGGTGCCGGTGCTGCCGGGAACCCGACAGGTCACCATCGGCGGGGCAATCGGCTGTGACATCCACGGCAAGAACCACCACAGCGCCGGCAGCTTCGGCAACCACGTCCGCAGCATGGACCTGCTGACCGCCGACGGTCAGGTCCGCAAGCTCACCCCCGACGGCGACGAGTCCGAGCTGTTCTGGGCCACCGTCGGCGGCAACGGCCTGACCGGCATCATCCTGCGCGCGACGATCGAGATGACGCCGACCGAGACCGCCTACTTCATTGCCGACGGCGACGTCACCCATACGCTCGACGAGACCATCGCCTTCCACAGCGACGGCTCCGAGGACAACTACACCTACTCCAGCGCCTGGTTCGACGCGATCAGCGCCCCACCGAAGCTGGGTCGCGCCGCGATTTCTCGGGGCTCTCTGGCGACGATCGACCAGCTCCCCAAGAAGCTGCAGAAGAATCCGCTGAAATTCGATGCGCCGCAATTACTTACGCTGCCCGACGTATTTCCCAACGGATTGGCCAACAAGTACACCTTCGGTCCGATCGGTGAGCTTTGGTACCGCAAATCGGGCACCTACCGCAACAAGGTGCAGAACCTGACGCAGTTCTATCACCCGCTGGACATGTTCGGTGAGTGGAACCGGGCCTACGGACCCGCAGGTTTTGCGCAGTACCAGTTCGTGGTGCCCACCGAGGCTGTCGACGAGTTCAAGCGCATCATCTACGACATCCAGCGCTCCGGGCACTATTCGTTCCTCAACGTGTTCAAGCTGTTCGGCCCCGGCAACCGGGCGCCACTGAGCTTCCCGATCCCCGGCTGGAACGTCTGCGTGGACTTCCCTGTCAAGGCGGGCGTCGGTGAGTTTCTCACCGAATTGGACCGCCGGGTACTGGAATTCGGCGGCCGGCTCTACACCGCCAAGGACTCGCGCACCACGGCCGAGACGTTCCACGCCATGTACCCGCGTATCGACGAGTGGATCGCGGTGCGACGCAAGGTCGACCCCGAGGGCCTGTTCGTCTCGGACATGGCGCGCCGGTTGGAACTCGTCTAACGACTCGCTCCGCGAGAGCGGACACCCAGATTGCACACAGGGACAGGATCGACGCCGATCCTGTCCCTGTCTGCAATCTGAGTCCTGCCGACGCGACGAGAATTTCATTCTTGACTAATTCCAGAAAACGGGCCAGACTCGGTTTCGTGGCGACAACCTCGGACTTCCAGCGGATGCTGCGAGGTGCCGACATGCGGGTGACCCGACCGCGAGTGTCGGTGTTGCACGCGGTTTTTGCCCATCCGCACGCCGATACCGACACGATCATCCGTGCGGTACGCGAGGAGCTGCCCGAGGTTTCCCATCAGGCCGTCTACGACTCGTTGCATGCACTCACCGCAGCCCACCTGGTGCGGCGCATCCAGCCGTCGGGCTCGGTGGCTCGGTACGAATCTCGCATCGGCGACAACCACCACCACGTCGTGTGCCGATCGTGTGGCGCGATAGCCGATGTCGATTGCGCGGCCGGGTCTGCCCCATGCCTGACCGCGTCGACGGACCACGGTTTCGAGATCGATGAAGCCGAGGTCATCTATTGGGGCCTGTGCCCCGAATGTTCCACTGCTCCACCTGGATAACCCCTTAACCCGCCAGCCCCGGAAAGGATTGTCATGGCTGAAGCCGAAACCCATCCCCCGATCGGTGAATCTCAGACTGAACCCACCGAGACCGGTTGTCCGATGCGGATCAAGCCGCCTGTGGAGGGCGGCAGCAACCGCGACTGGTGGCCCAATGCGGTGAATCTCAAGATCCTGCAGAAGAATCCCCCTGCCATCGACCCGATGGACGAGGGCTACGACTACCGCGAGGCCGTCAAGACCCTCGATGTCGATGAGCTGGCGCGCGACTTCGATGCCCTGCTGACCGACTCCCAGGACTGGTGGCCGGCCGACTTCGGGCACTACGGCCCGCTTTTCGTCCGGATGGCCTGGCACGCCGCGGGCACCTACCGGGTCGAGGACGGCCGCGGTGGCGGCGGACGCGGCATGCAGCGTTTCGCCCCGCTGAACAGCTGGCCGGACAACGTCAGCCTGGACAAGGCCCGGCGCCTGCTGTGGCCGATCAAGAAGAAGTACGGCAAGCAGCTGTCCTGGTCCGACCTGATCGTCTACGCGGGCAACCGGGCCATGGAGCACATGGGCTTCAAGACCGCAGGTTTCGCCTTTGGCCGCCCGGACTTTTGGGAGCCCGAAGAGGACATCTACTGGGGTGCCGAGGCCGAATGGCTGGGCTCGCAGGACCGTTATGCCGGCAGCTCTGACCGGACCCAGCTGGAGAACCCGCTGGCGGCCAGCCACATGGGCCTGATCTACGTCAATCCCGAAGGCCCCGAGGGCAACCCGGACTACCTGGCCGCAGCCATCGACATCCGCGAGACGTTCGGCCGGATGGCGATGAACGACGTCGAGACCGCCGCCCTGATCGTCGGCGGACACACCTTCGGAAAGACCCACGGCGCCACCGACATCGAGAACGGCGTCGAGCCCGAAGCCGCCCCGCTGGAGCAGATGGGTCTGGGCTGGGCCAACCCGGGCCGCGGCAACGACACCGTCAGCAGCGGCATCGAGGTCACCTGGACGCACACCCCGACCAAGTGGGACAACAGCTTCCTGGAGATCCTCTACAGCAACGAGTGGGAGCTGTTCAAGAGCCCCGCGGGTGCCAACCAGTGGCGGCCGAAGGACAACGGTTGGGCCAACTCGGTGCCGATGGCGCAGGGCACCGGCAAGACCCACCCGGCCATGCTCACCACCGACCTGTCGATGCGGTTCGACCCGATCTACGGGGAGATCACCCGCCGCTGGCTGGATCACCCGGAGGAGTTGGCGCAGGAGTACGCCAAAGCGTGGTTCAAGCTGATCCACCGCGACATGGGACCGGTGACCCGATACCTCGGGCCGCTGGTGCCGAAGGAGACCTGGCAGTGGCAGGACATCATTCCGGCCGGCACGCAGCTCAGTGACGCCGATGTCACCACTCTCAAGGCGGCCATCGCGAACTCCGGTCTGACCACCCAGCAGCTGGTGGACACCGCGTGGAAGGCGGCGGCGTCGTTCCGTTCCAGCGATATGCGCGGCGGCGCGAACGGCGGCCGGATCCGGCTGCAACCGCAACTCGGCTGGGAGGTCAACGAACCCGACGAGCTGGCCCAGGTGATCAGCAAGCTCGAGGAGATCCAGCGCACCTTCTCCGAGTCGAGCGGCTCAGTGTCCTTCGCCGACCTGGTCGTCCTCGGCGGTGTCGTCGGTCTCGAAACTGCAATCAAGGACGCCGGTTTCGACGTCGCGGTGCCGTTCACCTCGGGCCGTGGCGACGCCACCCAGGAGCAGACCGACGTGGAGTCGTTCGCCTACCTGGAACCCAAGGGCGACGGTTTCCGCAACTTCGTGGCCAAGGGCGACCGGCTGCCGGCCGAGTACCGGCTGATCGACCGGGCCAACCTGCTGGGCCTGTCGGCTCCGGAGATGACCGTGCTGATCGGTGGCCTGCGCGTGCTGGGTGCCAACCACGGCGGCTCGGACCTCGGGGTGTTGACGGACAAGAAGGGTCAGCTGACCAACGACTACTTCGTCAACCTCACCGACATGGGCATCAAGTGGGCGCCGGCACCGGCCGACGACGGCACCTACGTCGGCACCGACCGCGCCGACGGTTCGCCGAAGTGGACCGCCAGCCGCGTCGACCTGCTGTTCGGCTCCAACTCGCAGCTGCGGGCCCTGGCCGAGGTGTACGCCGAGGACGACTCCAAGGAGAAGTTCGTCAAGGACTTCGTCGCGGCATGGACCAAGGTGATGAACGCCGACCGGTTCGACCTTCAGGCCTGATCCTCTGATCGGCTGACCGCCGAGTAAGGCAACACCCCGCGGGCCTCGCGCTCGCGGGGTGTTGTCATCTCAGTCCTCTGCTCGCATCCGCCACGAGTTTCGGGCACGTATCCGATGTGCCCGACTAATAGCGACGACTCAGCGACAATCGCCACACAGGCAACGTCGGCCTCGACAAACCCATTGTCGCTGAAGGTATTTGACACTCTGTCCTCACCGGCCTCGTGAGCATCATCTGCCCAATGCCCGCATACGAGCGACTCTGTCGCTGAGAGCTGGACGCCCCCAATTCTGTGACAGCTGAGGCGACAGGGGACTGAAGTGGCGTGAGTACACATTCAGTTCGTGACAAACGGTGCCCATGATGCTCAGGTGGCGGTTGTCGCTGAGTTGTCGCTCACAGGCGGGCAAGTCGTCACCCGCTCCGGCTCTCCGACACGCCGGGGGCTCATCGTGCGCAGGGGCCGTCACGATCGCGGCATCAGGCCACCGTCCCGAGACAATCGCGTCGAGGTCTTGTGCAGAGATCGTCTGCAGGGCTCGCACGGTACCCTCGTCACGATGTCCCCGAGGCTTGGAGCTGCGCTAGATGGTGTTCGACGCCGTAGGTAATCCCCAGACGATTCTGCTGCTCGGCGGCACCTCAGAGATCGGGCTCGCGATCTGTGAGCGCTATCTGCGCGACGCATCCGCCCGCATCGTGCTGGCCGCGCTGCCCGGCGACCCGGGACGCGACGACGCGGTGGCCCAGCTGCGCGCCGCAGGCGCGAGCGCGGTAGAGGTCATCGACTTCGACGCCCTCGACACAGCCAGCCACCCCGACGTCATCGACAAGGCCTTCGCCTCCGGTGATGTCGATGTGGCGATCGTCGCGTTCGGCCTGCTCGGCGACGCCGAGGAGCTGTGGCAGAACCAGCGCAAGGCCGTGCAGATCGCCGAGATCAATTACACCGCAGCGGTTTCCGTCGGTGTTCTGGTCGGCGAGAAGATGCGGGCCCAGGGATACGGCCAGATCATCGCGATGAGCTCGGCCGCCGGTGAGCGGGTGCGCCGGTCCAACTTCGTCTACGGCTCCACCAAGGCCGGGCTCGACGGCTTCTACCTCGGCCTCGGTGAGGCACTGCGCGAATTCGGCGTGAAGGTGCTGGTGATCCGGCCCGGACAGGTGCGCACCCGGATGAGCGCCCACGTCAAGGAAGCCCCACTGACCGTCGACAAGGAATACGTCGCCGAGCTGGCGGTCACCGCGTCGGCCAAGGGCAAGGAACTGGTGTGGGCGCCGGGCGCGTTCCGCTACGTGATGATGGTGTTGCGGCATATCCCGCGGTCCATCTTCCGCAAGCTTCCCATCTGATGCAGGCGGCCCGCTCAGCCAGGGTGGCCGGACACATGGTGATCGCCCTGCTGCTCGCCTCGGCCGTGGCCGGGGTGTCGATCGCGGCGATCGCCCAGGTCCAATGGCCGGCCTACAACACCTCCAATCAACTGCATGCGCTCACCACGGTCGGCCAGGTCGGCTCGCTCGTCGGCATCTTCGCCGCCGGCCTGATCTGGCGCCGCGGCCGGCGCACGCTGGCCCGGCTGGCTGCCCTGATCTTCTTGTCGGCGTTCTCCGTGGTGACCCTGGCCATGCCGCTGGGCGCCACCAAGCTGTATCTGTTCGGGGTCTCGGTCGACCAGCAGTTCCGCACCGAATACCTGACCCGACTGGCCGACACCCCCGGCCTGCACGACATGACCTACTTCGGGCTGCCGCCGTATTACCCGGCCGGCTGGTTCTGGATGGGCGGGCGCATCGCCGCGGCCACCGGCACTCCCGCCTGGGAGATGTTCAAGCCCTGGTCGATCGTCTCGATCACCATCGCCGTGGCCCTGGCATTCGTGTTGTGGGCGAGCATGATTCGCTTCGAGCACGCGTTGGTGGTCACCACTGCGAGCACCGCCGCCATGCTGGCCTACGCCTCCACCGAGCCGTACGCCGCGATCATCACCGTGTTGCTGCCGCCGGTCTTCGTGCTGGCCTGGTCAGGCCTGAGCGGCAAGACCAGAAACGGCGGGTGGGCCGCCGTCATCGGCGTCGGCATCTTCCTCGGCTTCGCCGCCCTCTTCTACACGCTGCTGCTCGCGTACTGCGCATTCACGCTCGCCATCATGGGACTGGTCTTGGCCGTGGCGCGGCGGCAGCTCGATCCGCTACTGCGAGGCGTCGTCATCGCGGCCATCGCCGGCGCGATCGCCCTGCTCACCTGGGGCCCTTACCTACTGGCCGCGCTCCGCGGCGAACCGGCCGAGAAGGGCACCGCCCAGCACTATCTGCCCGACGCCGGCGCTCAGCTGACCTTCCCGATGCTGAGCTTCACCCTGCTCGGCGCGCTGTGCATGCTCGGCACGCTGTGGTTGGTGGTGCGTGCGCGCTCGTCGACGCGGGCCGGCGCGCTGGCCATCGCGGTGCTCGCCGTCTACGCCTGGTCGCTGCTGTCGATGCTGACCACACTGGCCGGCACCACCCTCTTGTCGTTCCGGCTGCAACCCGCGCTGACCGTGCTGCTCACCACCGCCGGCGCGTTCGGGTTCATCGAGGCCACGCAGGCGATCGCCCGCCGCTACCAACCTTCCGGCGGGCAGGAGCGAAGCGACCGGGGAATGGGCACAGCCGCGCGCCGCGTCGTCACGGCCGCCGCCGCCATCGGTGTCATCGGTGCCGTCACGTTCAGCCAGGACATCCCCGATGTGTTGCGCGCCGACATCAACGTGGCCTACACCGACACCGACGGCACCGGACAGCGCGCCGATCGCAGACCCCCCGGCGCCGAGCGCTACTACCGCGAGATCGACGCCAAGATCACCGAGATCACCGGGGTGCCGCGCAACCAGACCGTGGTGCTGACTGCCGACTACAGCTTCCTGTCGTACTACCCCTACTACGGGTTCCAAGGACTGACCTCGCACTACGCCAACCCGCTGGCCGAATTCGACAAGCGGGCCAAGGCCATCGAAAGCTGGGCCACGTTGACCAAGGCCGATGACTTCGTCAAGGCGCTCGACGACATGCCATGGAAAGCGCCGACGGTGTTCCTGATGCGCCACGGTGCGAACGACACCTACACGCTGCGCCTGGCCTCGGACGTCTACCCCAACCAACCCAACGTGCGCCGGTACCACGTCGCGCTGGATGCGGCGCTGTTCGACGACCCACGCTTCGAGGTGAGCGACATCGGTCCCTTTGTCCTGGCGATCAGAAAGCCGACTCCCGATGGCGATTAATTCCGACGCCGGCACGCCGATAGCATCAGAGCCCGTGACGGAAGCGCAGGAAACCGCAGGCAGCAACCACCGGACTGCGCGGCTGATCGCGATCGTCGCGGGGCTACTCGGCGTGCTGATGGCCGTGGCAACACCCCTGCTGCCGATCAAACAGACCACCGCCGAACTGAACTGGCCGCAGAACGGCACCTGGCAGAGCGTCAATGCACCACTGATCGGTTACGTCGCCACCGACCTGACCATCACCGTGCCGTGCCAGGCTGCCGCGGGGCTCACCGGGCCCGACAACCGCGCCCGCACCGTCCTGCTGTCCACGGTGCCCAAACAGGCGCCGAAGGCCGTCGATCGTGGCCTGCTGATCGAACGGGTCAACAACGACCTGCTGGTCATCGTGCGCAACACCCCGGTGGTCAGCGCCCCGCTGGATCAGGTGCTCAGCCCCGCCTGCCAGTACCTGACCTTCACCGCGCGCGCCGACAAGGTGACCGGCGAATTCGTCGGCCTCACCCAGGCCGCCGCCGACGACACTGCCGACGACCCCGACGCTCGCCTGCGCGGGGAACGCGGCGGCTACGACTTCCGCCCACAGATCGTCGGCGTCTTCACCGACCTGTCCGGTCCCGCACCCGACGGCCTGAAGTTCTCGGCCACCATCGATTCGCGGTACAGCAGCGCGCCGACGCTGCTCAAGCTGCTGGCGATGATCATCGGCGTGGCGATGACCGTCATCGCACTGGGGGCACTGCACCGCCTCGACTGCGCCGACGGTGTCCGGCATCGCCGCTTGCTGCCGCCCCGGTGGTGGTCGATGACGCCGCTGGACGGACTCGTCACCGCAGTCCTGGTGTGGTGGCACTTCGTCGGCGCCAACACCTCCGACGACGGCTACATCCTCACCATGGCCCGGGTGTCCGAGCATGCCGGTTACATGGCCAACTACTACCGCTGGTTCGGCACTCCCGAGGCGCCGTTCGGCTGGTATTACGACCTGCTGGCGCTATGGGCCCACGTGTCCACCGCCAGCATCTGGCTGCGGCTGCCCACCCTGGTGATGGCGCTGGCCTGCTGGTGGGTGATCAGCCGCGAGGTACTGCCCCGGCTGGGCCACGCCGTCAAGACCCACCGCGCGGCGGCCTGGACCGCCGCGGGAATGTTCCTGGCCTTCTGGCTGCCGCTGAACAACGGTCTGCGCCCCGAACCGATCATCGCCCTCGGCATCCTGCTGACCTGGTGTTCGGTGGAACGCGGGGTGGCCACCAACCGCATGCTGCCGGTGGCCGTCGCGATCATCATCGGCGCACTCACCCTGTTCTCCGGGCCCACCGGCATCGCCGCCGTCGGTGCGCTCCTGGTCGCCGTCGGGCCGCTGAAAACCATCGTGGCCCGGCACACCTCACGCTTCGGCCACATGGCCCTGCTGGCTCCGATCCTGGCCGCCTGCACCGTGACGATCATCCTGATCTTCCGCGACCAGACCTTGGCCGGTGAGATCCAGGCCAGCTCCTTCAAATCCACCGTCGGCCCCAGCCTGGCCTGGTTCGACGAGCACATCCGTTATTCGCGCTTGTTCACCTCCAGCCCCGACGGGTCGGTGGCGCGGCGCTTCGCGGTGTTGACCCTGCTGGTGGCGCTCGCGGTGTCGATCGCGATGACCCTGCGCAAGGGCCGTATCCCCGGCACCGCCGCCGGGCCGAGCCGCCGCATCATCGGCATCACGATCATCTCGTTCCTGGCGATGATGTTCACCCCGACCAAGTGGACCCACCACTTCGGCGTGTTCGCCGGTCTGGCCGGATCCCTCGGCGCACTGGCCGCCGTCGCGGTGACGGCCGCGGCGATGAAGTCCCGGCGCAACCGGTCGATGTTCGCCGCGCTCGTGCTGTTCGTGGTGGCCTTGTCGTTCGCCACGGTCAACGGCTGGTGGTACGTCTCCAACTTCGGGGTGCCGTGGTCGAACTCGTTCCCGGAGTGGCATTTCGGGTTCACCACGATCCTGCTCGGGTTCTCTGTCCTGGCCCTGCTGCTGGCGGCCTGGTTCCACTTCAGCGGCCGCGACCAATCCCCCGACCGTCCCCAGCACCGCTGGCAACGGATCGTGCAGTCACCGTTGGCCATCGCCGCGTGGGTGCTGGTGATGTTCGAGGTGGTGTCGCTGACCTTGGCGATGACCGACCAGTACCCGGCCTGGTCGGTCGGGCGCTCCAACCTGGAGGCGCTCACCGGCAAGACCTGCGGACTGGCCAGCGACGTGATGGTCGAGGAGAACGCCAACGCCGGCATGCTGGCACCGATCAGTGAGCCGGCCGGCCAGGCGCTGGGCGCAGTCACCGCGCAGGGATTCGGCCCCAACGGCATCCCGTCGGACGTCTCGGCCGACCCGGTGATGGAACAGCCCGGCTCCGACAATTTCGCCGACAGCGACTCCGGCACCGTGACCGGCAGCGAGGTCGGGACCGAAGGCGGCACCACCGCGGCCGCCGGCGTCAACGGATCACGTGCCCGGCTGCCCTACGGACTCGATCCCGCCACCACACCGGTGCTGGGTAGTTGGCGCGCCGGTACCCAGCAGCCCGCCGTCATGCGCTCGGCCTGGTACCGACTCCCCGACCGGGACCAGGCCGGCCCGCTGCTGGTGGTCTCGGCCGCCGGCCGTTTCGACCCGGGCGAGGTCGTGGTGCAGTACGCCACCGATGAGCAGGCCGCCGAGAACAAGCCCGGCGGCGGCATCGGATTCGCCGACGTCGGCGCGGCCCCGGCCTGGCGCAACCTGCGGGCCCCGATGGCGGCCATCCCGCGGGAAGCCACCCAGATCCGGTTGGTCGCCTCCGACGACGACCTGGCACCTCAGCACTGGATCGCCGTGACCCCGCCGCGCATCCCGCAGCTGCGCACCCTGCAGGACGTGGTCGGGTCGCAGGACCCGGTGCTGCTGGACTGGCTGGTCGGTCTGGCGTTCCCGTGCCAACGGCCGTTCGGTCACCAGTACGGCGTCACCGAGGTGCCCACGTGGCGGATCCTGCCGGACCGCTTCGGCGCCGAGGCCAACTCGCCGGTGATGGACTACCTGGGCGGCGGTCCGCTGGGCATCTCCGAGCTGCTGCTGCGACCGTCGAGCGTGCCGACCTATCTGCGCAACGACTGGTTCCGCGACTGGGGCTCACTGCAACGGCTCACCCCGTGGTACCCGGACGCCACGACGGCCCGGCTGGACCTCGGCACCGCGATCCGCAGCGGACTGTGGAGCCCGGCGCCGCTGCGACACAGTTAGGACACAGCCAGGACAACACTGCTGAGCCCGCGGCAGGGCAAGAGGGCGCTCACATACGGGTCGCATAACATCGAGCCTCGTGCCTTCCGATGAACCAACCGACCGTGTTGTGAGCATCGCACGCCTGATCGCCGTCATCGCGGGCATCGCGGGCGTGGTGCTGTGTGCCCTGGTGCCACTGCTGCCCGTCAAGCAGACCACCGCGACCATCCAGTGGCCGCAGGGCACCGGCGCCGACGGCAACATCACCGCGGTGACGGCCCCGCTGGTGTCAGGTGCGCCGCTGGCCCTCGACGTCTCCATTCCCTGCACCGCGATCGCGACCCTGCCCGCCGCGGGGGGCCTGGTGTTCTCCACCATCCCGCCCGACGGCATCGACGCCAGCCGCAACGGCCTGTTCGTGCGGGCCAACGCCGAAACCGTGGTGGTCGCCTTCCGCGACTCGGTGGCCGCGGTGGCCCCGCGCGCAGCGATCGCCGCCGGCGGCTGCAGCGCCCTGCACCTGTGGGCCAACCTCGGCGGCGTCGGCGCCGACTTCATCGGGCTTCCCGGCGCCACCGGCACGGCGGCCGTCGAGAAGAAACCTCAGGTGGCCGGGCTGTTCACCGAACTGAAGGTGCCGCCGCAGCCCGGGCTGAGCGCCCGCGTCGACGTCGACACCCGCTTCATCACCTCCCCGACCCCGCTCAAGCTGCTGGTCATGGCACTCGGCGTGCTGTGTGTGGTGGCGTCGTTCGCTACCATGGCGGTGCTGGACCGCCGGAGCAGCCACCGGGTACGCCATGCGTGGCGCCGCTTCATCAAGGTGCCGGTCGCGACCTGGATCGCCGACATCGGCGTCATCGGTGGTCTGCTGGTCTGGCACCTCATCGGCGCCATCTCGTCGGACGACGGCTACAACCTGACCATCGCGCGGGTGTCGGCCGACGCCGGCTATACCGCAAACTACTTCCGTTACTTCGGCGCCAGCGAGGCCCCGTTCGACTGGTACCAGTCGGTGCTGGCCCACTTCGCCGCGATCAGCACCGCGAGCGTGTGGATGCGGGTGCCGGCCACGCTGGCCGCGATCGGAACCTGGTTGCTGCTCAGCCGTTGGGTGCTGCCGCGGCTCGGGCACCGGGTGGCGCGCAACCGCGTCACCATGTGGACCGCGGGGGCAGTGTTCCTGGCCGCCTGGCTGCCGTTCAACAACGGCCTGCGTCCCGAACCGCTGATCGCCTTCGGTGTCCTGGCCGTGTGGGCGTTGGTCGAGCACACCATCGCCACCCGCCGCCTGTGGCCGACCTGTCTGGCCATCGTCGTCGCGGCCCTGAGCGTCACCCTGGCCCCACAAGGCCTGATTGCGCTGGCTCCCCTGCTGATCGGGGCGCGTGCGGTGCTCGGTGTGATCCGCAGCCGGCGCATCGGCCTGCCCGCATTGGCCGCATTGGCCGGCTCGGCCGCCCTCGTGTTCGTCGTGGTGTTCCGGGACCAGACCCTGGCCACCGTCGCCGAATCAGCCCGGATCAAGTACACCGTCGGCCCGACCATCTCCTGGTACCAGGAATTCCTGCGGTACTACTTCCTCACCGTCGAGGACAGCGTGGACAGCTCGCTGACCCGCCGGTTCGCCGTCCTGATCATGCTGCTGTGCCTGTTCGGCATGATCACGGTACTGCTGCGCAAGGGTCTGGTGCCCGGGTTGGCCAGCGGTCCGGTCTGGCGGCTGCTGGGCACCACCGCAGCCGGACTGCTGCTCTTGACCTTCACCCCGACCAAATGGGCCGTGCAGTTCGGCGCCTTCGCCGGGCTGGCCGGCGCGCTCGGCGCGGTCACGGCGTTCGCCTTCGCCCTGGTCGGCCTGCACAGCCGACGCAACCTGGCGCTCTACGTCACCGCGCTGCTGTTCGTCCTGGCCTGGGCCACCTCCGGCACCAACGGCTGGTTCTACATCGGCAACTACGGGGTGCCCTGGTTCGACCGGCAGCCCGTGCTCGCCGGACAACCGGTCACCACGATGTTCCTCTTCCTGGCGATCATCACCGCGGTCCTGGCCGGCTGGCTGCACTTCCGCATCGACTACGCCGGGCACACCGAGGTGGCCAACACCCGGCGCAACCGGGTACTGGCCTCCACGCCGCTGCTGGTGGTCGCCGTCATCATGGTGGTGCTCGAGGTCGGATCGATGGCCAAGGGCTTCGTCCAGCGCTACCCCGTCTACACCACCGCGGCGGCCAACGTACGCGCGTTGAGCTCCGGGCTGTCGTCGGACAGCTGCGCCATGGCCGACGATGTGTTGGTCGAGGCGGACACGAATGCCGGGATGCTGCAACCGGTTCCGGGCCAGACCTACGGTGAGTACGGCCCACTGGGCGGCGCCAACCCCGTCGGTTTCACCCCCAACGGAATCAGCGACACCCTCGAGCCGCCCAAACCGGTGGTGGCCAACCCGGGCACCGTCAACTCCGACGGCTCACCCAACAAACCCAACGTCGGCATCGCCTATGCCGCGGGCACCGGCGGCGGATACGGACCCGTCGGCGTCAACGGCTCCCGGGTGTTCCTGCCGTTCGGTCTGGACCCGGCGCGCACGCCGGTGATGGGCAGCTACAAAGAGAACACCCTGGCGGCCAAGGCCACCTCGGCCTGGTACCAACTGCCGCCCCGCACCCCGGACCGCCCGCTGGTCACGGTCGCCGCGGCCGGCGCCATCTGGTACTACGACGAGGAACACGAGTTCCACTACGGCCAGTCCCTGAAACTGCAGTGGGGCGTGCACCGTCCCGACGGCAGCTTCCAGGCCCTGGACTCGGTTCAGCCGATCGACGTGTTCGCCCAATACGCCTGGCGCAACCTGCGTTTCCCGCTGGCCTGGGCGCCGCCGGAGGCCAACGTGGCCCGCATCGTCGCCGACGATCCGAACTTGTCCGATGACCAGTGGTTCGGCTTCACCCCGCCGCGCGTGCCGACCCTGCAGACCGCACAGGAGTTCCTGGGATCGCAGACCCCGGTGCTGATGGACATCGCGACCGCCGCGAACTTCCCGTGCCAGCGCCCCTTCTCCGAACATCTCGGGGTGGCCGAGCTGCCGGAGTACCGCATCCTTCCCAACGTCAAGCAAGTGGTGGTGTCGTCGAACATGTGGCAGTCCGCCCAGAAGGGTGGCCCCTTCCTCTTCATCCAGGCGCTGCTGCGCACGTCGACGATCCCGACGTATCTGCGCGACGACTGGTACCGGGACTGGGGCTCGATCGAGAAATACGACCCGGTGGTGCCGCCCGGCCAGGCGCCCGTCGCCAACATCGATGAAGGAACTCAGCGAGTGTTCGGCTTCAGCCGGCCCGGACCGATCCGGGCCCTGCCATGACCACCACCGTGCGTGAACATCGCGCCGACAAGGACGTGAAGGTGGCCCGCTGGGTCGCGATGATCGCCGGGCTCATCGGCTTCCTGTGCGCGGCGGCCACGCCGCTGCTGCCGGTGGTCCAGACCACTGCGACGCTCAACTGGCCGCAAGCCGGTCAGTTGAACAACGTCACCGCACCGCTGATCGCCCAGACCCCGGTCACCATGTCGGTCACGGTGCCGTGTGAGGTGATCCGGTCGGTTCCGCCCGAGGGCGCCATGGTGCTGGGCACCGCGCCCAAGGAAGGCCGGCAGGCCGCGCTCAACGCGCTGTTCGTCAACGTCAACAGCAAGCGCGTCGACATCACCGACCGCAACGTGGTGATCGCCAGCGTGCCGCGCGAGAAAGCCGCCGCGTGTGACCGCGTCGAGATCACCTCGTCGGACGAAGGCACCTTCGCCACGTTCGTCGGGTTGACCGACAAGGACGGCAAGGAGCTACGCACCGGATTCGCCGACCCGAACCTGCGGCCGCAGATCGTCGGCGTCTTCACCGAACTGAGCGGCCCAGCGCCACAAGGTCTTTCCCTTTCGGCGACACTCGACACCCGGTTCACCTCCAAACCCACCGTCCTGAAGCTGCTGGCGATCCTGCTCGGGATCGCCACCACCGTGATCGCGGTGCTGGCGTTGTGGCGCCTCGACCGGCTCGACGGCCGACGGATGCATCGCGTGATTCCCACGCGCTGGCGCACGTTCAGCGCGGTCGACGTGGTGGTGATCGGCGCATTCCTGCTGTGGCACATCATCGGCGCGAACTCGTCCGATGACGGCTACCAGCTGCAGATGGCTCGGGTGGCCGACCACGCCGGCTACATGTCGAACTACTTCCGGTGGTTCGGCAGCCCGGAGGATCCGTTCGGCTGGTACTACAACGTGCTGGCGCTGATGACCCATGTCAGTGACGCCAGCATCTGGATGCGACTGCCTGACCTGGTGTGCGGCGTCGTGTGCTGGCTGCTGCTGTCCCGCGAGGTGCTGCCGCGCCTCGGGCCCGCGGTGATCGCCTCGAAACCCGCGTTGTGGGCCGCCGGCCTGGTGCTGTTGGCGGCCTGGATGCCGTTCAACAACGGCCTGCGTCCGGAGGGCCAGATCGCCACCGGCGCCCTGATCACCTACGTACTGATCGAACGGGCCATCATCTCCGGCCGGCTGACTCCGGCGGCGCTGGCGATCATCTCGGCGGCCTTCACCCTCGGTATCCAGCCGACCGGCCTAATCGCCGTCGCCGCGCTGGTGGCCGGTGGACGCCCGATCCTGCGCATCCTGGTGCGTCGCGGGCGCGTCCTCGGCGTGTGGCCGCTGGTGCTGCCACTGCTGGCCGCAGGCACGGTGATCCTGTGTGTGGTGTTCGCCGACCAGACGTTCGCCACCGTGTTGGAAGCCACCAGGATTCGCACCGCGATCGGGCCCGCGCAGGAGTGGTACACCGAGAACCTGCGCTACTACTACCTGATCCTGCCCACCGTGGACGGCTCGCTGTCCCGCCGGTTCGGCTTCATCATCACCGCGCTGAGCCTGTTCGCCTCGCTGTTCATCATGTTGCGGCGCAAGCGCGTTCCCGGTGTGGCCCGCGGCCCGGTGTGGCGACTGATGGGCATCATCTTCGCCACGATCTTCTTCCTGCAGTTCGCCCCCACCAAGTGGGTGCACCACTTCGGCCTGTTCGCCGCTGTGGGTGCCGCGATGGCCGCCGTGGTCACCGTGCTGGCCGGGCCTGCGGTGCTGCGTTCGGCACGCAACCGGATGGCCTTCGCCTCCGCCGTGCTCTTCGTGCTGGCGCTGTGCTTCGCCAGCACCAACGGCTGGTGGTACGTGTCCAGCTACGGTGTGCCGTTCAACAACGACAAGCCCAACATCGGCGGAATCACCGTCAGCGCAATCTTCTTCACGCTGTGCGTGATCGCCGCGCTGTGGGCCTACTGGCTGCACCTGCGGCCCTCGGCCGAGGGCCGGTTGACGCGGACTCTGACCGCTGCCCCGGTGCCGCTTGCTGCCGGGCTCATGGTGGTGGTGTTCGTCGGTTCGATGCTCTACGGGGTGGTGCGCCAGGAGGGCACCTACTCCAACGCGTCGTCGAACCTGCGGGCCTTCGCCGGTGGCTGCGGGTTGGCCGACGACGTGCTCGTAGAACCGGACACCAACGCCGGTTTCCTCACTCCCGTCCCGGGCGAATACGGTCCGCTGGGACCGCTGGGCGGTACCGCACCGACCGGGTTCACCCCCAACGGCGTTCCGGATCACATTGTCGCCGAGGCGATCCGGATCACCGTGCCGATGCCGGGCATCGACGCCGACTGGGATGCACCGGTCGAGCTGAAGACTCCGGGCGTCAACGGGTCGACCGTTCCGCTGCCCTACGGGCTGGACCCGAACCGGGTGCCGCTGGCCGGCAGCTATGTCGAGGGACCGGCACAGCAGGTCAGCAAGCTGGCCTCGGCCTGGTATGAACTGCCCGCCCGCGACGACGCCCACCCGCTGGTCGTCGTCACCGCGGCCGGGACCATCACCGGCAACAGCATCTTCAACGGCCGTACCGAAGGCCAGGCCGTCGAGTTGGAGTACGGGCGGACCGGACCCGACGGCGCTCCGGTGCCGGCCGGCCGAGTGGTGCCCTACGACCTGGGCCCCCTCCCGTCGTGGCGCAACCTGCGGTTCGATCGCGACGAGATCCCCGCCGACGCAACGTATGTCCGCGTCATCGCTGACGATCTGTCGTTGAGTCTCGGCGACTGGGTCGCGGTCACGCCGCCGCGGGTGCCCGAGGTCAAGACCGTGCAGGAGTACGTCGGCTCCGAGCAGCCGGTGTTGATGGACTGGGCGGTGGGCATGGCCTTCCCGTGCCAGCAGCCCATGCTGCACGCCAACGGCGTCACCGAGGTGCCGAAGTTCCGCATCACCCCGGACTACAACGCCAAGATGAAGGACACCGACACCTGGGAGGACGGCATCAACGGCGGCCTGCTGGGCATCAGTGACCTGTTGTTGCGCCAGCATGTGATGGCCACCTACCTGAACAAGGACTGGGGCCGGGACTGGGGCTCGCTGCGTAAGTTCGACACCATCGTCGACGCGACACCGGCCGAGATCGAGCTCGGCACCGCAACGCATTCCGGGCTCTACAAGGCAGGGAAGATCCGCATCAAGCCGTAGGACGAGCAGGTGACCGAACCCGAACAGATCCGCGAGCTCAGCAGGGACGACGCCCTCGGCGCACTGCCGCGGCACCGGCACCGGTTGTCCCGGGCCGAGGTACGTCATTCCCAGGAGACGCGGGTACGGGTGGCCACCGTCGAAGTGGTTGCCGAGCGCGGCTATGCCGGCGCAAGCGTGCGCGAAATCGCCACTCGCGCCGGTATATCCACCAAGACGTTCTACGAGTTGTACCCGGACAAGGAGGCCGCTTTCCTGGCCACCTACGCCGCGGTCGACATCGTCGTGGAAAGGATGCGGGAGGCCGCCGCGGCGGCCACGTCAGCGGTCGGGGTGATCGAGGCCGGACTGAAAACCTATCTGGGCACCCTCGCGGCCAATCCGGCGTTCACCCAGAGCCTGGTGGTGGAAGCCGTGGCATCCACCGACCGGATCCGTGAGCGCCGGACCCAAGGCCTGCGCGACTTCACCGCAGGCATGGTCGAGGGCTTGCGCCGGATCCGCGGGCCCGGCGGGCCCGACCCGATGCCGACGCCAGACGACCAGATCCTGTTGATCGGCGCCCTCGGCGCGGTCAACGAGCTGGTGGTCCAGCACCTGGGCTCCGCGTCCGCGTCGACGTTGCTCGACATCACCTCACCTGCACTGGAGCTGCTGAGTCGGATGGTTTTGACCGTCGACGAGCGCACCGGCTGACCGCCGCCATTTGACCGCACCGGCCATCGCGGTGCTATCGTCGCGCCAGAATGAGAAGACGGTCGTTTTCTCACTAGCTGGCCGATCGCAATGAGGAGTTCTGTCGTGACACAACTGCCCGATGTCGACCCGGAAACCCGTCGCCCCGACGTCACGTCGGCCGGGACAGCCGACGACCCACTGGCGCCGGGGACAGTCGGTGAATGGGTGTGCGCACACCCATTGGTGCTGCTCTACGCAAATGTCCCGGCACTGATCATGCCGACGCTGTACCCCAGGATCGCGCATGTGCTCAGCGAGAAGGACCGCGCACTCAATGGCACCGAAGACCTGCCCACCCTGCAGGCCGCGTCTCGACGCCTGATCAGCACCTACGAAATGGTGATGGGCATCGTGTTCGCCGGCCCCGAGGGCGATGACGTGGCACACGGGTTGCACGAGCTGCACCGCCCGATCGCCGGTTCCATGCCCGACGGCAGCTCCTATCACGCCTGGAACAAGGACATGTGGAACTGGACCTGGGGTTCGATCCTCAAGGGCGGCTTGGACATTGCCGACAAGTTCGGGCTCTTCCGCGACAACCGGGAACGCGAGGAGGCCTACCGTGGCCTCAACGAGGTGGGACGCCGATTCGGAGTACGCAGCCTGCCCGACACCTACGACGGCTTCGTCGCCTACTGGGAGCCCATCGTCGAGGACACCCTGCAGGTCAATCCTCAGGTCCAGTTCATCGTCGACCACGCGCTGTATCCACCGAAGCCACGCGGCTGGGGTCTGGTGCCGATGCCGTTGTGGCGCTTGATCTCCCTGCCGTTGACACGCAGCCTCCGGGTCGGGGTGCTGGCCGGGGTGCCGGAGAAGTTTCACGCCCAGATGGGATTGCGGACCACCCGCCTCGATCTCATCGAACGCCGGCTGCACGGGGCGTTCTGGCGAGCCGTGCCCCGATCGGTCTCCGGACGGTTCGGGCCGGCCTACTTCACTCTGCGACGGCGCTTCGGCCAGCCTGGTTGGCGCACGCACTATTCCCGCGAGCAGCTCGAAGCCCACCGGGCCGAGGCAGACCGCCTCCGGTTGGCCTAGGAGCGACGCTCAGCCGCGGTTGCGCAGCTGCGCGAGCGCGCGGTTCGCCGCATTGGCGCCGCACATGCCGTGCGCCCCGGGACCGGGCGGCGTGGCCGCCGAGCAGATGTACATGCCGGGGACGCCGACGTCATAGGGCGCCAACGTGGGCCGGGGACCGAACACCAGCTGGCGGATGTCCTTGGCGCCGGTGCAGATGTCGCCGCCGACGTAGTTCGGGTTGTACACCGAAAGCTCGGTGGTCGAGCGCACTGCGGTGCCGACGATCCGGTCGGCGAATCCCGGCGCGAACCGCTCGAACTGGCCGATGATGGCTTCGGTGGCGTCGCCGGTATAACCGTGCGGCACATGGGCATAGGCGTAGATCGGATTGATCTCACCGGCCGATCGTCCTGGATCGGCCACATACTGCTGACCCACCAGGACGAAGGGCCGACGCGGCATGCGCCCGGCCTGGATTTCCCGTTCGGTGGCCGCAATCTCGTCGAAGTCGCCGCCCAGATGGACGGTGCCGGCCCGGGCCACGGCGGGGTTCGCCCACGGCACCGGGCCGCGAATCGCGAAGTCGACCTTGAATGCCCCTGGGCCGTAACGGAATCGGCGGTAGCCCCGGGCCACCCGCCGCGGCAGCCGGTCACCGAGGAGGTCGGCGACCGCGGTCGGGGTGAGATCGAACATGGTGATGTCGGCCTGAGGCAACTGCTCGGCTGTGGTGATCGCGGTGCCGGTCTGTATCTTGCCGCCGAGCTCGGCCAGAACCGACGCCAACGCATCGGTGATCGACTGCGACCCACCTTCGGCGACGGCCCAACCATGGCGGTGACCGGCGGTCAGGACGCCCAGGCCGATCGCCGAGGTCATCGGGTAATGCAACGGCCGGAACGTATGGGCGGCGACACCGCCGAACAACGCCCGGGCGGCCGGCGTCCTGAAGATGCGCGCGAACACCGCGGCCGGCAGCACAGTGGGTGCACCAAACCGGGCCAATGCCAACGGGTGTGACGGGATGCGCAGCAGAGGCCCCATGACATCGTCGGCGAGTGTGTCGAAACGTGCGGCGGGCCCACCGAACACCGCCCGCCAGCGCGGTCCGTCCGCACCGAGCCCGGCCGCGGTCTGCTCGACACTGCGGTACAGCAGGCCGGCGTCACCGTCGTCCAGCGGATGGGCACAGTCGATTTCGGGCAGGCACCAACGCAGTCCGTGCCGCTCGAGGTCGAGGCCGGCGAGAAAGGCCGAGGCGACGGCCATGGGGTGAATCGCCGCGCAATGGTCGACGACGACGCCGTGGAGAGTCCCGGAGCGAACGCCGCCGCCGATCTCGTCGGCGGCCTCCAACACCGTGACCTCGTGGCCCGCCCGGGCCAACACGATGGCGGCCGCGAGCCCGTTGGGTCCACTGCCCACCACCACTGCCGTGCCCATCGGCGCCCCCTTCACCCCCAGCTTAACCAGCCGAGGACCCAGCCAACTCGGGCCGCCTGTGGATAACTTGTGGATAGTTTTCTACAGGCGGTGTGTCACCGGTGCTCAGCGCGCATGCAGATGAATTACACGCTTGTGAGTAAGACTGCGCGCTCGTCGGCTACCGCAAACTACAGGGGCAGCAGGCCATGCTTGCGCTGCACCTTGGGGCCGTTCTGCTTGTCCCGCAACAACTTCAGGGACTTGCGCAGCAGCAACCGGGTCTCGTGCGGCTGGATCACGCCGTCGATGTAACCGCGCTCGGCCGCGATCCACGGCGTGGCCATGTTGTCGTTGTAGCCCTTGATGAAGTCGGCGCGGATCTTCTGCACCTCGGGTGCGGTCGGATCCGGGAACCGCTTCACCAGCAGCTGGGCCGCACCCTCGGCACCGATCACCGCGATCCTGGCGGTCGGCCAGGCGTAGTTCAGGTCCGCGGTCAGCTGCTTGGAGCCCATCACCGCGTACCCGCCGCCGTAAGCCTTGCGGACGATGATGGTCACCTTCGGCACATCGGCCTCGACGATGGCGTTGAAGAACCGGCCACCGCGCTTGATGATGCCGCCCGTCTCCTCGGCCACACCAGGCATCGCGCCCGGCGTGTCGACCACGAAAACCAAAGGCAGGTTGTAGGAGTCGCAGAACCGGATGAAGCTGGCGGCCTTGTCCGAGGCCTCGTTGCCGATCGCACCCGACATGACCATCGGTTGGTTGGCCACGACGCCGACCGGATGTCCGTCCACCCGGGCGAATGCCGTGATCAGCTCCGGTGAGCGCTGGTCGGCGATCTCGAACACGTCACCGTCGTCGAAGATGCGCAACAGGATCTCGTGCATGTCGTACGCCGTGTTGTCGGCGTCCGGCACGATGGAATCCAGCTCCAGATCGTGCGGCGTGATCTCCGGCTCCAGGCCGGGGTTGATGATCGGCGGATTGTCGAAGTGGTTCGACGGCAGGAAGCTCAGATAGTCCCGCACGTACTGGTACGCCGCGGCCTCCGACTCGACCACCTTGTGAATGTTGCCGCGCTGCGCCTGTACGTCGGCCCCGCCGAGCTCGTCGAAGGTGACGTCCTCGCCGGTGACGTCCTTGATCACGTCCGGGCCGGTGATGAACATGTAACCCTGATCGCGCACGGCGACCAGCAGGTCGGTCTGGATCGGCGAATAGACCGCGCCGCCGGCACATTTGCCGAAGATCAGCGAGATCTCCGGGACCAGGCCGCGCAGCATCTCGTGCCGGCGACCGAGTTCGGCGTACCAGGCCAGAGAGGTGGCGGTGTCCTGGATGCGGGCGCCGGCCGAGTCGTTGATCCCGATGATCGGGCAGCCGACCATCGCGACCCACTCCATCAGCTTGGCCACCTTGCGGCCGAACATCTCGCCGACCGAGCCCTGGAACACCGTCTGGTCGTGGCTGAACACTCCGACCGGCCGCCCGTCGATGGTGCCGTGGCCGGTCACCACGCCGTCGCCGAAAAAGGCGTTCGGATCGCCCGGCGTCTTGGCCAGCGCACCGATCTCCAGGAAGCTGCCCGGATCCAACAGGGCGTGAATCCTGGCCCGGGCCGACGGAATGCCCTTCTTGTCGCGGCGGGCCTTGGCCTTCTCATCGCCCGGATCGGCAGCGATCTCGAGCTTCTCGCGGAGCTCCGCCAGCAGCTCAGCGGTGGTCTTGTTCGTCACTTGCTCTCGCTCTCCGCAGTCGACATTGTCGCTTCGCTCTGGATACGGCCGATCGCCTCACTCAGGTGGGCACCGACCTTGGCAATGTACGGCTCGTCGATGGCCTGGATGTGCTCGCCCCCGATGTGCACGACCTCCAGGTCCGAGGCGTAGTCACCCCAGCCGCCATCGGGCTTGCGGGTGGCGTATGCGGGCTCGAAGACGATCGCGTCATCGTGGTAGCGGTCGGCCATGTAGAGCGTGACGTGCCCGTCGTACGGCTGGATCTCGATGGTGTCCAGCGCCCGGTTGTCCAGGTAGGACGTGCGCTGATGCTCGATGATCCCGCCCGGGATCTGCACGCCGCTCTGCGCGACGACCTCGAGCACGAACTTCACCTGGCCCTCGTCGTCGAGCTTCTCCAGCTCCTCGTAGGGGATCTCGGGCACCTCGACGTTGAACGTGCGCTCGGCGAACCGCGCGTAACGGTCCCAGCGCGCCCGCATTCCGGCCTGGCTCTGGTCGATCGGCTCACCAGGACGCACGCAGTCGATCAGTCCGACGAAGCGGACATCGGCGCCGGCCTGCTTCAGCCCGATCGCACAGGCGTAGGCCAGCGCCCCACCCAGCGACCAGCCGGCCAGGATGAACGGCCCCTTGTGCATCTCCAGCAGCTTGGGCACGTACTCGGCCGCGCGCTCCTCGATCGATCCCTCGACCCGCTCGATGCCGTACACCGGGGTGTCTGCCGGGAGTCGCTTCATCAACGGTTCGTAGACGACCGTGGATCCACCGGCGGGATGGAACACGAAGACCGGGACCTGGGGACCCCCGTCTTTCGGCGCCCGCAAGGTACGGACGAATCCGTCCACCACACCCTCTTCGAGCTGATCGCGCACGATCGTGGACAGCTCTTCGATGGTCTTGGCCGCACGGACCTGATCGACCGTCACGGTGCCCTCAGCCCTCTCGGAGAGCCGCTCGGACAGCTTCGTCGCCGTCTCGACATCGACGAAGGGCAGCTCGTTGAAGATGCCGCCCGGCGACTTTCCGGTGACGATCGCCCAGGTGGCGAAGGTGACCCGCTCGGCAGCATCACGCGGAGGCACGTCGGCGCCCAGCGCCTCGGTGACCGCCTCCTGGGTGAGCACCTTGGCCGCGGCCGCCGCTGCGGTGGCCTTGCTGGGACCGGACGGACCGGACGGATCCGACGGCGGCGGCGGAACTGCCGGGCCACTCGGATCAGTGGGCGGCGGTGGGATTTCCAGACCCTCGGTGACATCGGTGGCCTCGGCAGGCTGACCGTCCGTGTGCCCCAACGGATGTCCCGCCTCGGGACCATTCCCCGTCGCTCCGCTCGCCTCCGCCAGCTTTGCCTCCAGCTCGGCGACCGTCGAGGCACCTCCCAACAGCTCGGACTGCTCGGCCGCGATCTCCTCGGCCGTCTTGCCCTTCTGGGACTCGGCGATCTGATCGACCTCGTCGCGGTGCTCGATCGCGTACTTGATGAGCTCTTCGACGTTGTACAGGTTGGCGTCGCGGACCGCGGTCAGCTGGATCGGCGGCAGGTCGAAGTCGTACTCGACGCGGTTCTTGATTCGCACCGCCATCAGGGAATCCAGGCCCAGCTCGATCAGCGGCACCTCCCACGGCAGGTCCTCGGGCTCGTAACCCATGGCCGCACCGACGATGGTGCCCAGCCGCTGTCCGATGGTCTCACCGGAATCCGGCGACCACTTCTCGAAGCCGGCGCCCATGCCGGCGCCCTTGGTGAGGTTGTCGGACAAAATCTCTGCGTCATCGTCCGGTTCCGGCTCGGCCAGGGCCGGCGCGGCCGAAACCTGCTCGGCGACAACACCGGCGCCCACCGCGGCCGGCAAGGCCGTGGCCGCACCACCACGTGTCACGATCGCGTCGTAGACCAGGGTGAAGCTCTCATCGATCCGGGCGTGCACCTGCACCGAGGCGCCGCCCGGGTGCCGGGTCAGCGTGGTGACCAGCCGCGACCCTTGGGCCGGCACCGCGCGCTGCTCGGACGCCGTCAGCTTGGCATCCGGAAGCACCTGCGCGGCGGCAGCTTTCACCAGGGCAGCCAGATCGGCATCCTTGCCCACGTACTCCCAGACGTGCTTGCCGTCCGGCGTCGCGACGTGGTTGCCGGGCATGACGGCCGAGCTGTCACCGGTGAAGTGGGCCTCCAGCCAGTGCGGCTTGCGCTTGAACTTCGTCGGCGGGATGTCGGCGAAGTCCAGCGCACCGGCCAGGCCGGTCGAGCGACGCGGGAACAACGTCCGGAAGTCCAGGTCATGGCCGTGCACGAACAGGTGCGCCATGGCCGTGACCATCGAGGTGACCTCGTCCTGCTTGCGGGCCAGGGTGGGGATCAGCTGTGCATCATGAAGACCTGCGGCAGCCGTCGTCAGCCCAACCTGCATGAGCGCCACCGGGTTCGGCGCCAGTTCCAGGAACGTGGTGTGACCGTTGTCCACCGCGTTGCGGATGCCGTGGGTGAAGTAGACGCTGTGGCGCAGCCCCTTCTTCCAGTACTCGACATCGTGGATCGGCTCGGCGCCGGCCCGGATCAGCTTGCCCTCGTGCACGGTGGAGAAGTACGCCGTCTGCAGCGGATGCGCTTCGATGCCTTGGATTTCCGCGGACAGCTCACCGAGCAGCGGGTCCATCTGCTGGGTGTGGCTGGCGCCCTTGGTCTGCAGCTTGCGGGCGAACTTGCCCTCGGATTCCGCCCGGGCGATGATCGCGTCGATCTGCTCGGGCGGGCCACCGATCACGGTCTGGGTCGGGGCGGCGTACACGCACACCTCGAGGCCCGGGTAGTCGGCGAACACGGTCTTGATCTCGTCGGCCGAGTACTCGACCAGCGCCATCAGCCGGATGTACTCACCGAACAGCATCGCCTCGCCCTCACCCATCAGGTGGGCGCGCGAGCAGATGGTGCGGGTGGCATCGGCCAGCGACAGGCCGCCGGAGAAGTAGGCCGCGGCCGCCTCACCGAGCGACTGACCCACGACCGCACCAGGTTTGGCGCCATGGTGCTTGAGCAGTTCACCGAGGGCGACCTGGATGGCGAAGATCACCGTCTGGACCACTTCGATGGGGTATTCGCAGGTCTCGTTGGTGTAGTCGATCGCGTCGTCGAGGATCAGCTCGACGATCGAGTAGCCGCGCTCGTCCTGGATGTAGGCGTCGACCTTGTTGATCCACTCCGCGAACACCGGCTCGCGCAGGTACAGGTCCTTGCCCATCTTGCGGTGCTGGGCACCGAAACCGGCCAGCACCCACACCGGCCCGTTGGTCACCGGGCCGTCCGAGGAGATCACGCTCGGATGCTGCTTGCCCTCGGCCACGGCTCGCAGACCCTTGACCGCCTCGTCGTGGTCGTGGGCCAGCACCACGGCACGCGAACGGCCGTGGTTGCGGCGCGACAGCGAGCGCCCGATGGATTCCAGCGATGACGCCCGGCCCTGCTCGCTGTCGATCCAGTCGGCCAGCTCGGCCGCGGCGGCCTTCTTGCGCGAGCTCAGGAATGCCGAGATGGCCAGCGGCACAACCTTCTTGACGGGGTTATCCGCCTCGGACGCGGCCAGCTCCGCACGGGCCGCCTCGATCAGGCGCTTGGCCTCATCGGTCAGCTCCGGGAGCTCATGGTTCGCTTCGTCGTAGGCGGGGTACTCGTCCGCTTCCGGCTCGTCATGGATGAACTCGCCATACTCGTCCATCCGAACCCCACCGACGTAGACGGCGTCCGCATCGTCGGAGGCCGACTTGTCCTCGGACACTTCGGGTTCTGGTTCGGGCTCGACCAGATCAGAGGCCAGCACCTCGCGCAGCACCAGGTGCGCGTTGGCCCCGCCGAAGCCGAAGCCGGACACACCGGTGATGGCGTGGCCGCTGTAGCGCGGCCAGTCCGAGACGGTGTCGTTGACCTTGAGGTGCTCCTTGTCGAAGTCGATGTACGGGTTGGGCCCCGCGTAGTTGATCGACGGCGGCAGCTTGCCGTGCTGCAGCGACAGCGCCATCTTGGCCAGGCTGGCCGCGCCGGCTGCCGATTCCAGATGGCCCACATTGGATTTCACGGCACCCAGCAGGGCGGGCTTGTCCGCGTCGCGCCCGCGGCCGACCACCCGGCCCAGCGCGTCGGCCTCGATCGGGTCACCCAGGATGGTTCCGGTGCCGTGTGCCTCGATGTAGTCGACGGACCGCGGGTTGATCCCGGCATCCTTGTAAGCCTTGCGCAGCACCGCTTCCTGCGCATCGGGGTTCGGGGCGAGCAGGCCGTTGGACCGGCCGTCGTGGTTGACCGCGCTACCGGCGATGACGGCCAGGATCTGGTCCCCGTCGCGGCGGGCGTCGGACACCCGCTTGAGCACCAGCATGCCGCCGCCCTCGGAGCGGGCGTAGCCGTCGGCGTCCGAGGAGAACGACTTGATCCGGCCATCGGGGGCCAGCACGCCGCCGACCTCGTCGAAGCCCACCGTCACCAGCGGGGTGACCAACGCGTTGACGCCACCGACCACCGCGACATCGGCCTCACCCGAGCGCAGTGCCTGCACGCCCTGATGGGTGGCCACCAGCGAGCTGGAGCAGGCCGTGTCCACGGCCACCGACGGGCCGCGGAAGTCGTAGAAGTAGGACACCCGGTTGGCGATGATCGAGCTCGCGGTACCGGTGATGGCATAGGGGTGGGCGATCGACGGATCGCTCATGGCCAGGAAGCTGTAGTCGTTGGTGGAGCTGCCGATGTACACCCCGACGCTGGTGCCACGCAGGCTGGACGCCGGGATCCGGGCGTGCTCCAACGCCTCCCAGGTCAGCTCCAGGGCCATCCGCTGCTGCGGGTCGATGTTGTCGGCTTCCATCTTCGACAGCGCGAAGAACTCGGAGTCGAAACCCTTGATGTCGGACAGGTAGCCACCGCGGGTCCGGGCCTTGGCCACCCGTTCGGCGATCCGCGGCTCGTCGAGGAACTCTTCCCACCGTCCCTCGGGCAGGTCGGTGATGCAGTCCTTGCCGGCCAGCAGGGCTTCCCACATCTGGTCCGGGGTGTTCAGGTCGCCCGGGAACCGGGTGGCCACACCGACAATCGCAATGTCCTCGACATCACGTTCCCGCGACCAGTCCTCGTCGCCGGTGTCCTCGGGTTCGGGCTCGCCCTCGATGATCACCGTGGCCAACGATTCGATGGTCGGATGCCGGAACAGCACGGTGGCCGTCAGCGTCACCCCGGTGAGATCCTCGATGTCGCTGGCCATGGCCACCGCGTCCCGCGAGGACAGGCCCAGCTCGATCAGCGGCGTGGATTCGTCGATCGCGTCCGGCGACTGCCCGGTGGCGTTCGCCACCGCCTTGCGCAGCCACTCCCGCATCTCCGTGACCGTCAGGTCGGGGCGCGACGCCGGCACCCCGGTGCCTTCTTCTGGAAGATTCGAATTGCTTTGGGTGTCATCCATGTTCAAGTCACCTTCGTCGTGCAGGGGCGCCGGGCAGCGGATGCCTGGTGGAGCTCAGTCGGTCTCGTCGGGGAAATCGTTGGCGATCTTGCCGCTGCGCAGTGACCCGTCCAGATAAGCCGAGCGGCAGGCCCGCCGGCCGATCTTGCCGCTGGAGGTGCGCGGGATGGCGCCGGCCGCGGTCAGCAGCACATCGCGCACCGTGACGCCGTGGCGTACGGCGATCGCGGCCCGGATGTCGTCGGTGATCGGGCCGACCTCAAGTTTGTGTGAGCCGGGTGCCCGCTCGGCGACGATGACCAACTGCTCGGAGGTGTCGTCGTCATCGCGGTGCAGGCCGGCGTGGGCATTCTCGAAGACCTCGTCGGGCAGCTGGTTGGCCGGCACCGAGAAGGCCGCGACGTATCCGGTGCGCAGCGCCTTGCTGGCTTCCTGGGCCGAGTACTCGAGGTCCTGCGGGTAGTGGTTGCGACCGTCGATGATCACCAGGTCCTTGACGCGGCCGGTGATGTACAGATCGCCCTCGAAGAAGGCGCCGTAGTCGCCGGTGCGGACCCAGGTCGCGTCGTCGTCGGCGCCTTCGGCGTGCGACGGGCTGGTACGCGACTTGAGGGTGTTCTGAAAGACTTCGGCAGACGCTTCCGATTTGCCCCAGTAGCCGGTGCCCATGTTCTGGCCACTGATCCAGATCTCGCCGACCTGGCCGTCGGGCAGCTCGGTCGCACTCTCGGCGTCGACGATCACGGCCCACTCGGAGACGCCGACCCGGCCGGCCGAGGCCTGCGCGACCGCCTTGGGCGAGTCACCGTCCACCTCGACGATCCGACCGGTGTTCAGCGCGTCACGGTCGACGTAGATGATCTTGGGCTCTTCGGCGGCCGGCGTGGTCGACACCATCAGCGTGGCCTCGGCCAGGCCGTAGGACGGCTTGATCGCCTTGGGCGGGAAGCCGAACGGGTTGAACGCCTCGTTGAACCGGCGCACGGTGGCCGCCGAGATCGGCTCGCTGCCGTTGAGGACCGCCTTGACGTTGGACAGATCGAGCGGCGCTCCGTCTTTCGGGACACCGCGAGCGGCGGCATGGTCGAACGCGAAGTTGGGAGCCACCGAGATGACGCCGCCGGTGTCGCCCTCCTTGCGGGCCATCTCGCGGATCCAGCGCTCGGGACGGCGCACGAAGGCGGCCGGGGTCATGAACGTGAAGTAGTGACCGATCATCGGGGCGATCAGCGCGGTGACCAGACCCATGTCGTGGAAGAACGGCAGCCAGGACAGACCGCGGTCGCCCTCCTCGCCTTCGAGCGCCTCGACGATCTGCACGATGTTGGTGGCCATGTTCAGGTGGGTGATCTGCACACCGGTCGGGATGCGGGTCGAGCCCGAGGTGTACTGCAGGTACGCGATGGTGGTCTCGTCGGGACCTTCCGGATGTGCCCAGGTGGCGGCGACGTCGTCGGGCACCGCATCCACCGCGATGACGCGGGGGCGCTGGTTGGCCGGACGGCTGCGGAAGAACTTGCGGACGCCCTCCGCGGCGTCGGTGGTGGTCAGCACCGCCGACGGATGGCAGTTGTCCAGCACCGCGTGCAGGCGGCCGACGTGTCCGGGCTCGGACGGGTCGAACAGCGGCACCGCGATACGGCCCGCGTAGAGGGCGCCGAAGAAGGCGACGAGGTAATCGAGGTTCTGCGGGCACAGGATGGCGACGCGATCACCCTCCTGGGTGACCTGCTGAAGCCGGGCGGCGACCGCCTTGTTGCGGGCGCTGAACTGCGACCACGTCAGATCGCGGGCAATGCCGTCGCGTTCGGTCGAGAAGTCCAGGAAGCGGTACGCCAGCTTGTCGCCACGAACCCTGGCCCAACGCTCGACGTGCTCGACGATGCTGGCGCCGTCCGGGAACTTGATCTGACCGTCCTTGATGAACGGATTGATGAACGCCATTTAACTCTCCTGTCAGAGCCGTACTCGTCGCGTTGTCGCACGTCACTGGCGGTGCGTCGCAGCCACTGAGCGGGCCGGTACGTACCCAAACCCGGACGATCGTACCGGGCGCGCTCCGGACCCACGGATCACCTGATGAATCCATACAACCCGCAACGAACGCGTAAAGCTCTTATTTTTCTCTTAATGTTAGGGGACCGTGATGGTCCCGACCAAATCCGGCGCGCCCTAATCAGCCGTGCTTGGGATGGGGCGCGTTCTCCACCAGGTCCTTGGCCCAGCTCAATGTCCACTGCGTGGCGGTCTGACCGTTCTCCACCCAGAACTGCGGGGTGTTGTACAGCGCGTGCACCGGTCCGGCCGCGCTGCCCGACAGCGTCTCCAACGTCTTGGGCAGATTGAAGATCGAGAACGCTTCCTCGGGCGCCGAACAGATCAGATCGCCCTTGCCGCAGATCTGATTGGTCCGCTTGTCCAGCGCCCCGAATCCACCCGGACGCGGACCCGTCATCGTCAGCCCCATCTCGGACAGCACCGGCACCTCGTGCAGCGTGATCTCGGCACCCTGCCCCGGCGGGTTGGGGCCGACGTCCTGACCGACGCCGAGCTGGCGACGACCGTCGGCGATCAACGTCACCCCCAGCACCAGGTCCTCGTCCACCGGGCCGCGGCCATTGCCGATGTCGCTGGCCAGATCCCCGCCGATCACCGCCCCCTGAGAGAACCCGGCGATCACATAGCTGGTCAGCGGGCAGCGGTCGTTCATCTCCGTCATCGCCTTGACCGCGGTGCGCATGCCCTCGGCACGGCTGTCGTTGTAGGACATCTGGTTGTCGGCGGAGAACGGGTTGTGGAACTGCGCGGTGTAGGGGACGGTGTACACCTCAAGGCGGCCGGGGTCGAACTGCTCGGCCATCGGCCGGGTGATGTTGGACATCAACGACATCGGGAACTGCGTCGGGTTGAACGGGTCGTCGGTGGGCGACGATTCCCAGGTGCCCGGGATCGACACCATCATCACGTCGGGGCAGTCCGCGGACTGGAACTCCGGACGCGGTTTACGCGTCGTCGACGGGCCGCCGGGCACCCCCGCCGGGGGCTGGGCCGACGGCGGCGCCGACGGAGTCTCAGGGCGACGCAGGATGATCACCACGACCGCGACCACCAGCACCACGACGAGGGCCATCGCCGCTGCGGCTATCAGGGCCAGGATGCGGTGACGCTTCCTGCGGCCGGCGTTTTTTGCCATGGGTTACTCGGGCTCCTCGCGTGCGGGCGGCTGATCTGCAGCTAGCAGAGATGTTCGGTGGCGATACGGATGTAGTCGGTGGCGGCAGCGTCGATCTCCGCGGGGCTCGGCGCGGCCCGGCCGGAGTGGGCGTCGCGCACATCGCTGCGCACCAGCGGCAGGACGAAATCCCGCACGGCCTGTTCACCCTGCTTCGCGGCGCGGGCCTGACACACATACGAGCCGATCGACAGGGCCAGCAGTTCGCTGGACGGCGTGATACCGGCGGCCTTGAGCTCGTCGAGATAGATGTGCTGCTGGGACGTGACCGCCACATGACCGACACGGCCCTGCTGCGCGGACACCGCCTGCGGCTGGGCACCACCACCCACCTGCGACGTGGGCAGCACCAGGGGCGCCATGACGTCGCCGTCCACATCGCAGCCCGTCAGCAACGATGCAGCGGACACCGCCACCACCAAGGCGGCCGACCGTACCGTGTGCTGCACGCTTCCACCGTACCGGCTGGTGAAATGTGTCCCGGCGCAGGTGATTCTGGTCGCAACGGCAGGTTAGCCCGCACGGCTACTTGATGGTCGCGACCAGTTCGCCCGACATGTGGGCGAGCTGCGGGGCCCAGCTGCCCCAGTCATGCTGCCCCGAGGCCGGGATGTCGAAGTGTCCGTTGCTGCCGCCCACAGCCCGGTAATGCTGGTAGAACGACCGGTTGCTGCCCTGCGCCTGATCGCACACACCGATCATCGCGGCCGGGTCGCTACAGGTGAGCGTGGCCGGGCTGTACACCCACAACCGGGTGTTGGCATCCGCGAGCAACTGCACGTGCACGTCGGGGTCATGCCACTTCCACCGGCCCAGCTGTGGGGCTCCCCACATGCCGTAGCTGTCCACCCCGCCGAACTGCGCCAGCCCCGCGGTGATCGCACCGTTCATCGTGGTGGCCGACGGGGTCAGGAAACCCGACAGCGACCCGGCGAACCGGAACCGGTCGGGATGGAACGCGGCCAGTGTCACCGCCGCGGTGCCGCCCTGCGCGGCTCCGACGACGCCGTGCCCGCCCGGCGCCAGACCCTTGTTGGCGGCCAGCCAGTCGGGCAGCTCCGCGGACAGGAACGTCTCCCACTGCTTGCTGCCGTCCTGCTCCCAGTTGGTGTACAGGCTCCAGGCGCCGCCGGCCGGTGCGGCCACCGAAATGCCGCGTCCGGCCAGTGTCGTCATCGCGTGTCCGGCGTTGACCCAGTTGCTGACATCGGGTGCGGCGTTGAACGCGTCCAGCAGGAACACCGCGTGCGGACCGCCGCCCTGGAATGCCACCGGGATGTCGCGGCCCATCGCCGCCGACGGCACCATCAGGTATTCGACTCCGTCGGCCCGCGCCGGGGCACCCGCCACCGTCGATACCGCCCACAGGCCGGCACCGAGCACCGGGGCCAGCAGGGCCAGCAGCATCGCCCGCATCGGGCCCAACGCACGTCTCATCATCAACCTCTCCTGCTGCCGATCGGTCCCAGATGTGCCCCCACACACGTAACCCGGGTTGTAGTGAACCACATCGCCGCTTCACCCGACGCTGGAAACGACTGACGGGGGCGCCCCCGTGCGGGGAGCGCCGCCGTCAGTACTGTCAGTGTTGGTTCGCCACCTGCCGCCGGATCAGGCGGTCGGGGTCGCGCCCAGAACCCGCTGCAGGTCAGGCTTCATGGCCTGCACCTGCTGGCCCCAGTACGCCCAGTTGTGCGTACCGCTCTGCGGGAAGTTGAACACGGCGTTCTTGCCGCCGGCCGCGATGTACTTCTCCTGGAAAGTGGAGTTGGTGCGGCAGACGAAGCCCTCGAGGAACTTGGCGGGCATGTCCGCGCCACCCAGCTCGCCCGGCTTGCCGTTACCGCAGTAGACCCACAGGCGGGTGCCCTGCGCCGCGATGGTCGCGACGTTCTCGGTCGGGTCGTTGGCCTTCCAGGCGTTGTTCGGATCGCCGGTCTTGCCCCACATGTCGTCGGCCTTGTAGCCGCCGGCGTCACCCATCGAGATACCGATCAACATCGGCCACCAACCCTCGGACGGGTTCAAGGTGCCCGACAGCGAGGAGGCGTAGATGAACTGCTCCGGGTGGCGCATGGCCAGGATCAGCGCGGAGGAACCGGCCATCGACAGACCGACCACGGCACTGCCGGTCGGCTTCACGTCGCGGTTGGCCGCCAGCCAGGTCGGGAGCTCGCTCGTCAGGAAGGTTTCCCACTTGTAGGTCTTGCAGCCACCGTCCTTGCTGCCACACGCCGGCTTGTACCAGTCGGTGTAGAAGCTGGACTGGCCACCGACCGGCATGACCACCGAGATGCCCGAGTTCAGGAACCACTCGAACGTCGGGAGTTCGATGTCCCAGCCGCTGTTGTCCTCACGAGCACGCATACCGTCGAGCATGTACAGCGCGGGAGCACCCGGCCCACCACTCTGGAACTCCACCCGGATGTCGCGCCCCATCGCTGCCGACGGGACGTCGAGATACTCGACCGGCAAACCGGGTCGAGACCAGGCTCCAGCGGTCGCCGAGCCGCCTACGACGCCCACCAGGCCGGGTAGCACGGCCGCCGCGGCGACCGCAACCGTCAGCCGGCGCGACAGACCTGCCGCTGCGCCGCGCATCTTCCCAACGAACTTCATACCGCTCCCTATCTGAATCTCTTCTTCGTATTCCGCACATCGATAGACACCGACGTAAGCGGCTCACGTGCCCGTGTAGTCAACCACACGCTCACGCGATGCTTCTCTGCAGCAGTTGTGGCTCCGAGTGCCCTTGTGCCGGTGATGAGCGTGGTTGCGGGGTGCAGCGGACCAAATGGGCCCCGCGGCCCGGTGTGAGGAACGTCTCCCGTTCGAAGGCGAAGACTCCAAAGGTCAGCATCGGTTTTCACGCACGTCCATTCAAGATCGGTCACGCAGGCTCGATTGGGTATCGGCCCGAAGCGACCGCGCGTTACCGAAAACTCCGGATTCGATTCCGGCCGGCGGCGGTGCGGCTACGGACCGGTGGCCGGCATCCCGGTGTACGGCGGATTCTCGGGCTCGGGAATCGGCAGCCCACACCGCTTCAACTCATACAGGGGGACCCGGTCGATCCGGTATTTGGTGAACTCATAGGCGTGCACCAGGTTCGACAGGAACCGCCGCGGCGTCAGCTCGCCGCGCACCGAGTTGAGCATCGACTCGGTGGCCGGGCATTTCAGCGCCGCCTGCGCCTGCGCGATCCATTCCTCGTCGAGGTAGGCCGGAATGTACGGCCGGATCTTGAAGAACGGTCCCTCGGCCACCGCCCAGTCGGGGAACAGGTTCTTGTCGTGCCCGATGCGGCCGTCGGTGAGCCGCTGGGTGTGGGTCGCCAGCGGGTTCGTCAGCCCGATCTGGTCGATGACGCGCACATCCAGACCGACGTTCATGCCCAGCATCCCCATGTTGGTGAAGAACACCGTGTGCGGGAAATGCATGTCGCGCCGGGCTTCCGGGGTCAGTCCCGCCGGCGGCGGATACGCGGGTACGACGTCCCACTGGTCGTAGTTGCCCGAGGGCAGCAGCAGTGCCCCGTCGGGAGTGTTCTCGATCGCGGTCAACACCGCGCGCATGCGCGGGTAGTCCAAATAGTCGGCGGCGGTGAGCGGATGGGCGTGACCGGTGGCCTGCGAGTAGAACCGGCGCTCGTCGACGATGCCGCTGTACGTGACGCGGGTGGCGTCGGCACCCATGCCCGGTGAGTTCGCCGCCCAGATCGACCAGCCCACCACCGCGGCCCACAGCACGCTGGTGGCCGCAGCCAGCAGGTAGCCCGTCTCCCGGGTGAACTTGGTGCCGTCGGGCAGCACGACAGGGATCACCGCGATCGGCGTCAACAGGCAGAACAGCGGGGTGAGCAAGACCCGGCCGTGCATGAAGTCACCGCCCTGGCGCACCCAGTAGATGCCTTGTAGCAGGCCACTGAGGAACATGAAAAGCACTACGGCAGCTGGGCTTTGGACCGTGCGGGCCAACCAGCCGTAGCCGCGGGGCATCTGACGGCGCACCCACCACGGCCGGGTCCGCGTGGTCAGCAGCACCAATCCCAGCGCCACCAACAACATCAACGGCACCCACAACAGATAGGGGTGGTTGAAGTTGGCCAGGTAGGTGAAGCCCTGCGACCACTTGGATCCCGACGCATCCTTGGCCACCGCGGTACCCGGGACCAGCAGACCGTAGTAACCCATCCGGAAGATCTGATAGGCCACCGGAAGCAGCCCGCCGGCCACCACGATCAGCACGCGCCGCCGCCATCCGCGCGCCGCGATGAGCATCATCACCAGCGCACCGCCGCCGATCAACGCCAACTCGGGACGGACCAGCACGCTCAGTCCGGCCACGGCGGCCAGTGCGCCCTCGAACAACCGGCCGAGGATCGGGTACGGCCCGTCGTGGGGTGCCTGGCCCGCGGCCGTCGGCCGTGCGGCCCGCAACGCCTGCGACCAGCACACCATCATCCACCACAGCAGGCCCAGATATGCCAGTACCAAACCGTTTTCGAGGCCCGAGGTGGCGAAGTCACGAGCCGGGGGGACGGCGATGTAGACCAAGGCGCCGGCGGGCAGCAACAGCGCACGGCGGCCCTGCAGGCTCGGCGCGTACAACCTGCCGGTGCCGAGCATCATCAAGACCACTCCGAGCACGCTCAGTGTCAGCGCGAGGGCCAACACCACGTACTCCATCCGGACCGAACCGCCCAGCCAGGCCCCCAGCGTCACCAGATAGGTCCACACGGTGGAGGTGTTGGCTTCCACCCGCTCCCCGGCATTGAAGACCGGGCCGTTGCCCGCCAACAGATTTCGCACGGTGCGCAGGACGATCAGACCGTCGTCGGCGATCCAGCGGCGCTGCCAGGCACCCCAGCCGAACAGCGCGGCCACCACGACCACGCTCACCCACAGACTGATCCGCACCGACGGGTGGTACGGAAACACCGGCCACCGGGCCAGACGCTCGGCCACACTGCCTGCGAGGCGGCGCAGGCCCGGGCCCGGCCGGTCAGCTGAAGTAGATGGCCGCACCGATGGTTCCGATCCACGCCACCGCAAGAAACTGCAGTACCCGGTCCCGGAGTGCGATCTCTTCGGGCTCGCCGGCCATGCCACCATCGACGTCGACCGCATACCGGAGAATCGCGATGGTGAACGGAATCATGGATACGGCGAACCATGACGTCCCACCCGCCCGGTCACGCTCGAACGCCCAAAGGCCGTAACAAACCACGACGGCGGTGGCTGCCAGAGTCCAGACGAACCGCAGGTAGCTGCTTGTGTAACTCTCGAGTGACTTGCGGATCTTGGCGCCGGTGCGCTCGGCCAGTTGCAGCTCGGCATAGCGCTTGCCCGCCACCATGAACAACGAGCCGAACGCCATCATCAGCAGGAACCATTGCGACAGCGGGATCGAGGCTGCTGCGCCACCCGCGATCGCACGGATCAGGTAGGCGGACGACACGATGCAAATGTCCAGCACCGCCTGATGTTTCAAACCGAAGCAGTACGCGAGCTGAATGGCGAGATAGACCGCGATCACCAGGGCCAGGTTCGGTGTCAGCAACCAGGAGACGGTCAGCGCGATGGCGGCGAGCACCACGGCCAACACGTAGGCCACCGACTCCGGCACCACACCGGCGGCGATGGGCCGGAACCGCTTCGTCGGGTGTACCCGGTCGGCTTCGACATCACGGGCGTCGTTGATCAGGTAGATCGACGACGCCGCGAGCGAGAACACCACGAACGCGATCGAGACCTTGTAGCTCAGATCGCTGAGGTCGTACTCGACACCGCCGCCGAGGGCGGCCAGCGGCGCCACCAGAACCAGCAGGTTCTTCACCCACTGCCGTGGCCGCAGCGCCTTGATGATGCCGGTCGCCAGGTTCTTCGGCGGCCTGAGCTCTGTCTGTGCTTCTTCCTCACTCATTTGGCCACGGTCTCCTCAGTCCCGACACCGGCAGTTTTCCCGACGACAGAACCCACGAGGGTCCCGACGGCCACGCCGGTGAGCACGTCGGTGGGATAGTGCACGCCCAACACCAGACGTGACAGCGCCATCGGCACCACCAGCACTGCACGCAGCGGCAGACCGGTGACCCGGGCCAGCAGCACGGCCGCGGCGGTGGTCGAGGTGGCATGCGCGGACGGGAAACTCAACCGGCTCGGCGTGCCGACGTTCACGGCGATGTCGGGGTGATGCGGCCGCTCACGGCGCACCACCCGTTTGATTCCGACGGCAGCGGCGTGCGCGGCGAACGCACCGGCACCGACCGCCAGCCAGGATCGGCGCTTGGCCGGCTGGGCCAGCGCACCCGCGGCGGCGACCGCGAGCCAGCCGAGACTGTGCTCACCGAAATGGGAGAGCGCACGCGCACCGGTCAGCACGCCGGGCCGAGGGGCCAGTGCAGACTGTACGGCGACCAACACGGCGTCTTCGCCGCGCGGGGCATCGGTCATCTCAGTTTTTCTCCGCCGACTCGCTCAGCAACACCGTCTCCCACTTCTGGGTGCTGGTCAGCACCGGCAGCGCCTCACGATAGACCTTGCGCATCCGGTCGAATTGACGGACCACACGCATCTGCTGGCGCAGCGAGGCCCGCAGCAACGCGAACATCTTGGCGCGGTCGCGCTGCCGGTAGACCACACCGCGCCCATCGGCGGTGGTGACGGTGACGCCGTCGACCCGGCACAGCGAGAACCAGCGGGCGTCCTGGGTGGCCACGTTGATCTGCGGCCGGATGTGCGTTTCGGGATCGTGCTGACGCAGTTGGTGGACGACCCCGCGGGCCAGGTTGACCAGGATGGCCGGTTTGGACACCGGGATGCCGATCTTCTTGCGCTTGAGATCCGAGGCGGCCGGCAGTTCGGTGGCACCACCCAGCACCACGGCGTCGGGGTACTCCTGGCGCATCTTGCGGACATCGGGCAGCGCCGATTCCAGGATCGAGAAGATGTGCTCCGGGCCGGCCAGGAAATCCTCCATCGCCCGGTTCTGGATGGCGACCGTCGAATACTCAAGGCACAGAAGGTGTTTGAACGTGGCCTTGAGGTGGCTGGCCAGCAGCCCACGCGCGTCGCCGTCCCAGTGCAGCGCGGCGATCACCAACCGGTTGCGCAGGTGGAAGTAGGCCTGCCAGTCGATCGCGTCGTCCTTGTCGCTCCACGCCATGTGCCAGATCGCCGCGCCGGGCAGCGTGACCGTGCGGTAGCCGTGCTCGGCGGCGCGCAGGCCGTATTCGACGTCGTCCCACTTGATGAACAGCGGCAGCGGCTGCCCGAGTTCCTCGGCCACCTGGCGCGGGATCATGCACATCCACCAGCCGTTGAAGTCCACGTCGATCCGGCGGTGCAGCAGCTTGCTGCGGACCGAATCGGTGTCGTCGAGTGCATGTTTGGCGAAATCGTGGTCGTACTCGGCGTTGGGTGCGGCCGACCACATGAAGTTGGACCGGTCCACCATCTCGCCCATGATGTGCAGGTGTGAGGGTTCCTGCAGGTTGAGCATCTGGCCGCCGACCAGGATCGGCTCTTTGGCGAACCGGTTCATGGCCAACGCCCGCAGGATCGAGTCGGGTTCGATGCGGATGTCGTCGTCCATGAACAGGATCTGCTCACAGTCGGTGTTCTTCAGCGCCTCGTACATCACCCGGCTGTAGCCGCCCGAGCCGCCGAGGTTGGGCTGGTTGTGAATCGAGAGCCGGTTGCCCAGGGCCGTGGCGGCCGCATCGAATCCAGGGTGGTCCTTGGCCTTGCTGGTGCCCTGGTCGGACACGATCACCGCGCTGATCACCTCGTCCACCAACGGATCCGAGGTCAGCGCGGCCAGCGCGTTGACGCAGTCCGCGGGCCGGTTGAAGGTCGGGATGCCCACGGCGATGTTGGCCCGGCCCGGGGCGGGCGACGGGGCGTACCAGCCGGCGCTGTGCACGCGCACCGCGGAGTTGGTGGTGATGTCGAACCAGATCCAGCCGCCGTCTTCGAACGGGGCGAGGTCGATCTCGAACTCGACACTCGCCGGCTCGGCGGAGTCACCGCTGGACACCGGGGCGCCGCCGACGGTGATCCGGGCACCGGTGGCTTTGGACCGGTACACGTCGACGCGGGCGGTGCCGGTCAGCTCGACCCGAAGCACCACGCTGCTCAGGGTGGACCAGCGCCGCCAGTAGCTGGCCGGGAAAGCGTTGAAGTAGGTCGCGAAGGAGACCTCGGATTCGGTGCCGATCTCCAGGCTGGTGCGGGTCGGCGCATGTGCCCGACGCGCGTTGGTCGACGATTCCTTGATGTAGAGCTGGCGCACATCGAGCGGCTCGCCCGGTCGCGGCAGGATGACGCGGGCCAGCAGACTGACGGCCTGCGATTCCCCGGCCTCGAGCGCGCCGGATGGGATGTCACTCATGCTTTGCTGCTTTCCTTTTCGGGTTCGGAGACCAGCGACGCACCGTCAGTCAGGTGCGGAGCCAGGGTGTTGTCGTACATGTTCAGCGCACTGGCGATGGCCATGTGCATGTCGAGGTACTGGTAGGTGCCCAGCCGTCCGCCGAAAAGCACCTTCGCCGAAGCTGTTTCGGCCTTGGCCCGGGCCCGGTAGGAGGCCAGTAGGGTGCGGTCGGCCTCGGTGTTGATCGGGTAGTACGGCTCGTCTTCGTCGCCGGCGAAGCGGGAGAACTCCCGCATGATCACGGTCTTGTCGGTCGGGTAGTCGCGCTCGGGGTGGAAGTGCCGGAACTCGTGGATCCGGGTGTAGTCCACATCTGCGTCGTTGTAGTTCATCACCGGGGTGCCCTGAAAATCTCCGGTGTCGAGCACCTCAAGTTCGAAATCGAGTGTGCGCCAGCCCAACCGTCCCTCGGAGTAGTCGAAGTACCGGTCCAGCGGCCCGGTGTACACCACCGGGGCCTGAGGGGCCTTCGCCCTCAGCTCTTCATGCACGTCGAACCAGTCGGTGTCCAGCCGCACCTCGATGCGGTCGTCGGCGGCCATGTTCTCCAGCCAGGCGGTGTACCCGTCGACCGGCAGGCCCTCGTAGGTGTCGTTGAAGTACCGGTTGTCGAAGGTGTAGCGCACCGGCAGCCGGGTGATGTTGGCCGCGGGAAGTTCCTTGGGGTCGGTCTGCCACTGCTTGGCCGTGTAGTGCTTGACGAACGCCTCGTAGAGCGGCCGCCCGATCAGCGAGATGGCCTTCTCTTCGAGGTTCTGCGCGTCGCCGGTCTTGATCTCGGCGGCCTGCTCGGCGATCAGTGCCCGTGCCTCATCGGGGGTGAAGTACCGGCCGAAGAACTGTGAGACCAGCCCCAGGCCCATCGGGAACTGGTAGGCCTGGCCGTCGTGCATCGCGAAGACCCGGTGCTGGTAGCCGGTGAAGTCGGTGAACTGCCGGACGTAGTCCCACACCCGCTGGTTGGAGGTGTGGAACAGGTGCGCCCCGTATTTGTGGACCTCGATGCCGGTTTGCGGCTCGGCCTCGGAGTAGGCGTTACCGCCGATGTGCGGCCGGCGCTCGATAACAAGGACACGTTTGTCCAGTTGCGTCGCCACGCGCTCGGCGATCGTCAGACCGAAGAAACCGGAACCGACGACAAACAAGTCGAAATGACCGCTGGTCTGGCCTGCAGCGACCCTGGGAGATAAGGACGTCATCGGCAGCCAGGGTATCCGACCGTGCCCCTGTGCCCCGAATTCGACAAAGGGTCCAGGTCGCAATTCGCTCACGATTCAATATCGTCACACCAGACTCATGAGTCACACCCTTAACATCGATCTCGTTGGTACTCATGGGCTTCACCGCACCTGGTCCGGAATGCCGACGGAGCAAGAGGAAAGCACCACCCAATCCGAAGTGCAGTCCTTGCAGTAAACATATTGAGGAGACTTCCGTGCCGAACCGACGTCGACGCAAGCTCTCGACAGCCATGAGCGCAGTCGCCGCAGTGGCAGTCGCAAGTCCAGTCGCCCTTGTCGCCATGTCGCAGCTTTCCCCCTCAGCGCCACAGCAGCGCGAGTTCACTCAAGCCGCGCTGGTCACCGACCTTCCGGGTGAGCTGATGTCCGCCCTCTCCCAGGGCTTGTCCCAGTTCGGCATCAACATGCCGCCGATGCCGACCAGCCTCCTGACCGGCTCCACCCCGACGCCGACCCTCGGCTCCCCGACGCTGACCTCGCCGGGCCTGACCGCACCGGGGTTGACCTCGCCGGGCCTGACCTCACCGGGCCTCACGTCGCCCGGTCTCACGTCGCCGGGCCTGACCTCCCCCGGCCTGACGTCGCCTGGTCTGACCTCGCCGGGACTCGCCGATCCGTCGCTGACGAGCCCCAACGGTCTGACGCCCGGTCTGACCTCTCCCGAGGGCGCGCTGCCGTCGGCGTCGTTGACGGATCCCGGCCTGACCAGTCCCGGGTCCCTCACCAACCCGGCGCTCACGCCGCCGTCGCCCGGGTCGCTGACCAATCCGGCACTGACCCCGCCCGGTGGGCTGACCACCACGCCGGCCGGGTTGGGCGGCACCGGCCTGACCACCTCGCCGGTGGGCCTCGACCCGTCACTGTCGGGTGGCCTGGCCGCCCCCGGTGAGGTGCCGATCTCGGCGCCGATCGGCCTGGATCCGAGTGCGGGGACCTACCCGTTGCTCGGTGCCGCCGATCCGTCGCTGGCCGCGATGCCGGCCACCGGCGGTGGCGGCGGTGGCCTGTTCGGCGATCTGACCAGCGCGGCCAACCAGCTCGGCGCCGGTCAGGCCATCGACCTGCTCAAGGGCATGGTCATGCCGGCGATCACCTCGGCGATGAAGCCGCCGGTGCCCGCACCGGTCCCGGCACCCGCACCGCCGGCGCCGTAAACACAGCTCGGTTACAAGAACGGCACCGCAGAAGCCATCTGGGCTCTGCGGTGCCGTTGCGTGCGTGTCGAAACATTGGTAACACCAGACTCATACGTAACATCAGTCCGTGCAGTCCCGTCGTCCCGCACCGTCCATCCTTTTCACCGCACTCGCGGCGACGGTTGTCATCGTGCCGTGGGCGATCGCCGGATCACAGTCCAGCGAACAGGACAAGGCCTCACATAGTGCGCCGCAGCTGAGCCAGCAACCATTGGACAACCTCGCCGTCGGCGAGAGCATCCGCGAGATCCATCAAGACACTCCGTTCTCGATGGTCGCCCTCACCTCACCGGACCTGCGCGGCACCTCCGCGCGGGTGCGGGCCCGCAAGGACGACGGCAGCTGGGGTCCCTGGTACGAAGCCGAGAACCTCGACGGAGTCGGCGCCGACACCGCGGGCCCGCGCGGCACCGAGCCGGTGTTCGTCGGTCGCACCACCACCGTGCAGATCGCCGTCACCCGCGCACCGCAGCCACCCGCCCCGAGACCGGGGCAGGCCTCGAAAACCGGGACCGGCCCAGCGCTCGGCTACGTGCCCGCCAACGTCGAGGCACCGATCGGCCAGAACGTCACCGCTGTGTTGATCAGCCCGCCGCAGGCCCCGGCGGACATCGGCCCGCTGCCGACCGCCGCCATCAACCCGGGCCAGCCGCCGACCATCATCAGCCGCGCCCAGTGGGGCGCCGACGAATCGATGCGGTGCGGAAACACAGTGTACGACAAGGGAATTCGCGCCGGTATCGTGCACCACACCGCAGGCAGCAACGACTACGCCCCAGAGGACTCGGCCGGCATCATCCGGTCGATCTACGAGTACCACACCCGCGAGCTGGGCTGGTGCGACATCGCCTACAACGCCATGGTGGACAAGTACGGCCAGGTGTTCGAGGGCCGCGCCGGCGGGATGGACAAGCCCGTCGAGGGATCCCACACCGGCGGCTTCAACATCGACACCTGGGGCGTGGCGATGCTGGGCAATTTCGACGTCGTACCCCCCACCGACATCCAGATCCGCAACACCGGCCGGCTGCTGGGCTGGCGGCTCGGGCTCGATCACGTCGATCCGCACGGCACCGTGGCCCTGACCTCGGCCGGCGGCTCCTTCACCCACTTCCCACGCGGGGCCACCCCGACCCTGCCGACCGTCTTCACCCACCGCGACGTCGGCATCACCGATTGCCCCGGCAACGCGGCGTATGCCCAAATGGACCGCATCCGCGACATCGCCGCCCGGTTCAACCGCCCACCCGGCCCCGAGGACCTGGCCGAACAGATGCGCGGCGGCGCGATCTACGCGCGCTGGCAGGCCACGGGCGGGCCGGCCGGCATGCTGGGCAACCCGACCTCCCCGGAGACGGTCGGGCTGGCCGGCGCCCGCTACGCCACCTTCGAACGCGGCGCCGTCTACTGGTCATCCGTCAGCGGCGCCCAGCCGGTGACCGGTTCGATCTACGAAGCCTGGGGGACACTGGGTTTCGAGCGCGGAGTTCTGGGGCTGCCGACGAGCGCCGAGATTCCCGAACCACAGTGGATCGTGCAGAACTTCCAGCACGGCACCCTGAACTTCGACCGCGAGTCCGGCTTGGTCACCCGCGTCGTCGACGGGGTGCCGGTGGAACTGCCTCCCCCGGCACCCGATCAGCAACCGGTACAGCTGGAGCGGTTCACCCCGATCACCTGAGCCGGTCAAGCCCGTCAGGACCACCAGCGTTCCAGCACGCGGGCCACGCCGTCCTCGGCATTGGTCACGGTCACCTCGTCGGCTGCCGCCACCGCCTCGGGGTGCGCGTTGCCCATCGCCACACCGCGCCCGGCCCAACTCAGCATCGGAATGTCGTTGGGCATGTCGCCGAACGTCACCACATCGGCCGCGGTCAGCCCCAGCGGGGCGGCCAACTCCTCGACACCGGTGGCCTTGCTGATGCCCAACGGCACCACCTCGATCAGGCCGTTGTTGGTGGAGTAGGTGATATCGCCTTGCAGGCCGACGTGTTTCAACAACTCCGCGGCCATCTCGGCACTACGCGCGCCGGATTTGCGGATGAGCAGCTTGACCGCGGGGGCGCTGAGCAGATCCTCGACCGACACCTCGGTGTTGTCGGGGTTGAGCCAGGCGTGCTCGTATCCCGGAGAACTGACGAACTGCGGGGTGGCGGCATCGTGCGCGGAGACGCCCACCCGTTCCACCGCCAGCCCGGACCCCGGGATCACCCGGGTGGCGATCTCGGCCAATTCACCGAGTACCTCGGGCGAGAGCGTGCGTGCCGAGACGATGCGGTCGGTGGCCGGGTCGTAGATCACCGCACCGTTGGCGCACACCGCCATCGGCGCCAGCCCGAGCCCGTCCACCACCGGGGCCACCCAGCGCGGGGGCCGTCCGGTGGCCAGGATGAACGTCGCCCCGGCGTCGACCGCGGCCTGGACCGCGGCCCGGGTGCGCGGGGTGACCTTCTCGTCGTCGTCGAGCAGCGTTCCGTCCACGTCGGTGGCGATGAGCCCCGGCGTCCGCTCAACACTCATCAATTTTTTCCCGTCGCTTCACTCGCCCGCTTGCGCGCGCGTTCGGCCAGTTCCGCCTCGTCCAGCCGCTTGGCCTCCGCCGGTGTCGGCGCGCTTCCGCCCAGCCGCTTCGGAACCCAGTACGCCCCGTCCGGCGCCGGGTAATCGCGCTGCGCCTCGCTCAGCAGCGCCGACATCGCCGCCCGCAGGGTGTCGTCGATCTGGGCAGGAGAACCCGCAGCCCAGATCGGCTCGCCGACCGCCACACTCACCGGAATTTTCTTGCGGCCCAATGCCTTCGGGTGATCCTTGGTCCAGATGCGGTGCGCACCCCAGACGATCAGCGGAATGATCGGCGCCCCGGCTTCGAGGGCCATGCGCGCCGCACCGGTCTTGAAGTCCTTGAGCTCGAAGCTACGGCTGATCGTGGCTTCGGGGTACACCCCGACCAGCTCACCGCGCCGCAACGCGTCCACCGCCACGGTGTAGGCCGCCGCTCCCGCCCGGCGGTCCACCGGGATCGTCCCGGTGTGTTTGATCAGGTAACCCACGGGCTTCACCTGCTCCATCTCCGCCTTGATCATGAACCGCATCCGGCGGCCGCGCTCGGTGGCGGCCAGGGCGGCAGGCAGGAAGTCGACGTAGCTGGTGTGGTTGATGGCGATGACGGCACCACCCGTGGCGGGCAGATTGTCCAGCCCGCGGAAGGTGATCCGGGTTCCGGTGGCCCGCACCACGAGCCCGGCGGCGATCTCCAGACTTCGGAAAACCGGTTCCATACGCGACTTACCCCGAGGCTCGCTTGGCCGCCTTCGCCGCAGCCTCCTCGGCATCCATCCGGTTGGCCTCGGCCAGCGTCGGAGCCGAACCGCCCAGACGGTGCGGCACCCAGAACTCCCCGGGCGGGTACGGCCCGTAGGCGTCCTGCACCTGCGCGAGCAGATGTTGCATCCGCGAATGCAGCAACGCGGTCAGTTCGGCCGCGGGCAGGGTCGGCTGGATGGGCTCGCCCACCGCGATCGAGATCGGCACCTTGGGCCGGTACAGGTTCTTCGGATAGCCCTTGGTCCAGATGCGCTGCGCACCCCAGACGATGTGGGGCACGATCGGCACCCCGGCCTCGATCGCCATCCGCGCCGCACCGGACTTGAAGTCCTTGATCTCGAAGCTGCGGCTGATCGTCGCCTCCGGGTACACCCCGACCAGCTCACCGGCCTTGAGGTAGTCGACGGCGGCCTGGAACGAGGCCGCCCCGCTGTCGCGATCCACCTCGATGTGGCGCAGGCTGCGCATGATCGGTCCGGTGATCGCGTTGTCGAAGACTTCCTTCTTCGCCATGAACCGCACCTTGCGGCCGCGCTTCTGCCGGTAGGCCGGCAACCCGGCGAACGTGAAGTCGAAGTAGCTGGTGTGGTTGATGGCCACCACCGCACCTCCGGTGACCGGGAGGTGTTCCACCCCGGTCACGGTGAACTTCAGCCCCTGCAGCCGCCACGCAGCCCGAGCGAGTTGTATGACAGTCCCGTACACCGGTTCCACGTAGCCAGCCTAATCCCAGCCCGGATCGGCGCCGCACCCAACTCGGGCTAGGCTGGGCGGGCATCGAAGTACTCCATCGAAAGGCCGTTTGTGCAGGTCACCAGCGTCGGGCATGCCGGCTTCCTGATCGAGACCAAGGCAGGCAGCATTCTGTGCGACCCCTGGGTCAACCCCGCCTACTTCGCCTCCTGGTTCCCGTTCCCCGACAACACCCAGTTGGACTGGACGGCGCTCGGAAATGTCGACTACCTGTACGTGTCGCACCTGCACTCCGACCACTTCGACCCGGAGAACCTGCGCCGTCACGTCAACAAGGACGCGGTGGTGCTGCTGCCCGACTTCCCGGTGCCCGACCTGCAACGCGAACTCGAGAAGCTGGGCTTTCACCGGTTCTTCGAGACCACCGACTCGGTCAAACACACCGTCAGCGGCCCCAAGGGCGACCTCGACGTGATGATCATCGCGCTGCGGGCCCCGGCCGACGGCCCGATCGGTGATTCCGGTCTCGTGGTGTCGGACGGCGTCACGACCGTTTTCAACATGAACGACGCGCGCCCTGTCGACCTGGATGTGCTGCACGCCGACTTCGGCCAGATCGACGTGCACATGCTGCAGTACTCGGGAGCCATCTGGTACCCGATGGTCTACGACATGCCGGCGCGGGCCAAGGAATCCTTCGGCATCCAGAAGCGCCAACGGCAGATGGACCGGTGCCGTCAGTACATCGCGCAGGTCGGCGCGACGTGGGTGGTCCCCTCGGCCGGCCCGCCGTGCTTCCTGGACGCCGAGCTGCGCGACCTCAACGACGACCACGGCGATCCGGCGAACATCTTCCCCGACCAGGTGGTGTTCCTGGACCAGATGCGCCGCCACGGCCATGACGGCGGTCTGCTGATGATCCCCGGCAGCACCGCCGGTTTCACCGGCTCGCAACTGGATTCACTGACCCACCCGGTCGAGGATCCGGAGTCGATCTTCACCACCGGCAAGGCCGCCTACATCGAGGACTTCGCACAGCGGATGGCCCCGGTGCTGGCCGCCGAGAAGGCGTCGTGGGCACCCGCGGCCGGCGAACCGCTGCTGCCGGCCCTACGGGCGCTGTTCGAGCCGATCATGAGCCAGACCGACCAGATCTGCGACGGCATCGGATATCCGGTGGAGCTGCGGCTGAGCGGCCCCGAGCACAGCGAGACCGTGGTGCTGGATTTCCCGAAACGCCTGGTGCGCGAGCCCATCGCGGACGAGAAGTTCCGCTACGGCTTCGCGATCCCGCCCGAGTTGGTGCGCACCGTGCTGCGCGACAACGAGCCGGACTGGGTCAACACCATTTTCTTGTCCACCCGGTTCAAAGCCTGGCGTGTCGGTGGCTACAACGAGTACCTGTACACGTTCTTCAAGTGCCTGACCGATGAGCGCATCGCCTACGCCGACGGCTGGTTCGCCGAAGCGCACGACGATTCCTCGTCGATCACCCTCGACGGTTGGGAGGTGCAGCGCCGGTGCCCGCACCTGAAGGCTGATCTGTCGAAATTCGGTGTGGTGGAAGGAAAGACCCTCACCTGCAACCTGCACGGCTGGCAGTGGAACCTGGAGAACGGCAAGTGCCTGACCACCAAGGGCCACGAGCTCAGGTGCGCCAAACTGTGACCGCGCCGCGCCAGCACTACGACGACGGCCTGGTCCAGCTGGACCGTGAGGCAATCACGTTGCGCCGCTATCACTTTCCGTCGGGAACCTCGAAAGTGATTCCGCTGCGGGATGTCCGGTCGTTCAAAGCCGAGCCGCTGGGGCTGTGGATGCAACGCTTCCGACTGTGGGGCAGCACCGACCTGCGCCGCTGGCTTCCGCTGGACGTGCACCGGCCGCTGCGCTCGACGCTGATCACCCTGGAGGTGCCCGGCGTCTACCCCAAACCGGCGTTCACCCCGGCCCGTCCCGACGAGTTCGTCGCCCGCCTGGACGAGCTCCTCGGCCGTTAACGCGCCGAAACCACCTGTCGCAGTTCAGAAGCGGCGCTCGAGGCCGCGTCGTACACCCGCACGATGGCCTCGTCGCCCGGCTTGAGAAATGTGGACTCACCCAGCGGGGTGTAACGGGTCGCGCCGATACCGATCAGCACATTCTCAGGATGTCCGCAGGCCACCATCATGGCGCCGACGTCCTCCAACGGAGTATCCGCCGAACCCTTCTGGTTGGCCAGTCGTTCGACGATCCAGTCGAGCAGGACCTCGCCGTAGTACGAGTAGCCCACCAGCGGTGAATCGATGCCGTAGGCGTGCTGCTGTCCGCCGTCCTCACGCAGGTAGCAGACCAACCGCATGTTGGCCGTGGGACCGTCCGGGGTCAGGTCGCTGATCTCGAAGAATTGCGGTGCAACACCTTTCGAGGCCGGGCCCCAGTTCTTCTTGTAGCTGATCTTGGGCGCACCCGGCCTGCGGATCGAGCAGTCGTTGAAGGCGCCGAGGGCGAACGGTTCGAGCCGCGCGACGGTGTCGCCGTTCCACACCACCCGGCAGGCCACCCCGACCTCCGGCTCGATCTGGAGGTTCAACGGCCCGTCAACCTCTCCGGCGTCCGGGAGCACGATGGCATCGGTGGACAGCGGGAACTCGCCGAGAAAATCGTCCCGGCCGGGCGCATACCACGGGAAAATGCCTTTGGGGGCGTACCCTTCGGTAACAACTTTGACGAAATCACCAGCCTCGCCAGCCTGTTCGAGGTGACCGGCGAAGTTACCGGCCACACCGAAGCCGAACCAGTTGCGCACTTCGGCGAGGTCGATGTCCATCATGGCTGCAACCCTACTGCGGGGGCGACAAGCCGGTGACAAGTCATACTTAAGTCACGGCCAACAGGCTGTGCTCCATGACAACCACCAGCACCGTCACGCCCCGTCGCCCAGGCGATCCGGTACCCGATCTACGCGGAATCACGGTGGCGCACCGGGTGATGCTGGCCGACCTGCTGCGGCTGACGGACCTGGCCACCGCGGTTCGCGACCGGGATGTGATCTGCACGCCGGGACGGGCCCGAGCCATCTCCCGATATGTGGAGTTGCTGTGTGATTCGATCCACCATCACCACACCGTCGAGGACGCCGTGCTGTGGCCGGTCATCCTGGCCAGTGTCGGTGACCATGTGGATCTCAGCGAGCTGACCGACGACCACGCTGCGCTCGAGCCGCGCCTGCTGCAATTACGGGCACGCGCGGCGTCGTTCCGGTTGTCGATGGGCGACCGGCAGATCGCCGGTCTGATGGCGATCGAGCTGGCCGAACTCTCGGCGCTGCTGACCGAGCACATCAACGACGAGGAGCGGGAAGCCTTCGGGCTGATCACCGAACATGTCTCGGTCACCGACTGGACGGCCGTGGAGCACGCCGCCCGCGACGGCGGCCGGCTGTCGTTCGACGGACCGCGTGCACTGGCGGTGATGACCGCCGACGAACGGGACGCGTTGGTGGGTGACGCCGGTATCGGGGCGCGTGTCCTGTTCGCGGTACTCGGGTTGGTGCATCGGCGGCGGGAGCGCGCGGTCTTCGGGACCGCCGTCAATCGATGAACCGCCGGGCATCGGCCGCCAACCGGTTCCGCAGCACCGCAGCCGCTTTCCGGTACGCACGGGCCTGATCGGGCCGGCCGAGGGCCTCCGCGGCGGCGGCGAGCGCATCGTCGACCGGTCCGACCATCAGCCCGTCGACACCGAGCCCGGCGATCCGGCCGGAATACGGATCGAGGTCTGCCGCGCGGGCCCGGGCCTCCTCGAGATCGCCGAGGGCCACCGCCGCGTTGACCCGCAGCACGGTGAACGGAAGCCAGAAGTACGCCCGCTCGATCGGCCCGCGGTCCTGCCACAGTGCGCGCGCCTGCGCCTCGCGGCCCTGAGCGATCAATGCCAACACCGCGGCGTCCAACGCCGCGACCGACACCTCGCGGTAGAAGAACAGCAGTTCGTCGGCCAACAGACCGAGGTCGCCGAGACAGAACTCTCCCGTCACCCGTCCGACCATCGCCAGCTTGGCCCCGTTGGCCGCACCGTTTTCCACCATGCGCGCGGCCAGGTCGGTGTACGCGCGCACCGCCTCGTCCAGACGACCGGCCAACAGGTACATCCGGGCCCGGAACAGGCCGAGCACCCCGAGCAGGTGAACGAGTTGACCGGTGCCGGCCCGGGCCACGGCGAGATCGACGTGCTGTTTGGCCGTGGGCAGGTCGGACCGGTGCCCGGCCGCCAGTGACAAGAGCCAGTGCGCCACCGCTTGATAATCGGCCTGCTCGGTGGCCTCGGCGGTCCGCAACAGTTCCGCGGCGACCGCGTCCCGCTCGGCGTCGAGGTCGGGTCCCAGTGAGCAGTAGGCCCGGACATTGAGCGCGGTGCACAGCAGCCGGCCCGATCCGGCCGGGTCCTCGGCGTAGACGCGGCGGGCCAGCTCGAGCAGTTCGGTGCTGACCGCGAGCGCACCGTCGGGATCGGTGCCCTCGAGTTCGACGAACAACGCCTTGAGGAGCCTGATCCGGTCGGGCGCGGTGAGGTCACCGTCGAGCACGTGACGCAGCAGTCCGATCATCTGGGCATCGGACTCGTCGTATTCGCGGTCCCGCCACACCAACGGCGTGTCCCACGCGGTCAGCACCCGCACCGTCAGGTCGTCGCGTGACCTGCCGGACAACAACTTCAGCGCGGCCTTCATCTCGGTACGTGCCGCGACCGCGTCACCCGACTGGGCCAATGCAGAGATCAAACCGCACCGGGCCTCGATCTCGTCGTCCAGCGCGTCGGCACCCGGGTGCAGCCGGCGACCGGCGGCCAGCTCCAGCATCTGCACCACCGCACGCCATTGCCGCGCAGCCTCGGCGTTCGCGCCGAGGCTGCTTGCCTCACGGGCCGCTTCGGTTGCGAAAGATGCTGCCGCCAACGCGGTTTCGGAGGTGGCGGCGGCGACGGCATGGTGGGCCAGGACAGCCGGATCGACCGACCGCCCCGGCGCCTGCAACAGGGTCAGCGCGGCGGCATGCAGCCGGGATCGGCGCAGCCGCGAGGTGTCCTCGTAGAGCGTGTCGCGGACGAGCGCGTGCGCGAACCGCAGGCGACCCGGCGCCGGCTCGTCGAGCAGGCCGAGCAGCACCGCCGGTTCGAGGGCGTCCAACAGATCGTCGGGATCGGTGTGGCCCAGTTCGGCGAGCAGGTCGAGGTCGATGTCCCGGCCGAGGACCGCGGCCTGCCGCAGGGCGGTGGCGGTGTGACCGGGCAAGCGGGCCAGCCTGCGCCGCAACACATCCCGCACCCCGACGGGCACCGATGCCCACACCGCGTCCGCTCCTTCCGCGGCCATCAGGCGGGCCAGTTCCCGGACGAACAGCGGGTTGCCGCCGGTGCGTTCACGCAACAACCGCAGCGCCTCGCCGCTGACCGAGGGCAGTCCACAGTCGGCGGCCAGTGCGGCGGTGGCCGCGGCGTCCAGCCCGGCCAGGGACAGGTGCCCGGCGGTGTGCACGGCCAGCGCCGCCCGCGCCACCTCCAGCTCGCCGCGGTCCTCCGACGGCCGATAGGTGGCGATGACGAGGACCGGCAGATCCTTGATGCGGTCGGCCACCAGACGCAGCAGTTCCAACGTCAGGCCATCGGTGCGGTGTAGGTCGTCGAGCACGACGGCCAGCGGCCCGCCCGCGGCGACGGTGCTCAACACGTCGGCGACCGCATGTCCCAGCCAGAACGTGCCAGGTTCCACCGCCGCCCCGTCGTGCAGGAGCGGGGCCAGCGCCTGGCGCTCGTCGGTCGGGCCGTCCGGGTCGAGAAGCTCCCGCAGCACCTCGGTCCACGCCCAGCCGGCCGGCGCGCCGTGCACCTCCGGGCACCGGCCGTGCACGGTGCGCCAGCCCGCCCTGCGTAACCGTCCCGCGGCGGCCAGCGCCAAGGTGGTCTTGCCGGACCCAGCCTCCCCGGCGATCCACAGCACCGCACTGCGGCCCGCGGCGACAGCCTTTGCGGCAGAGTCGATTTCCGCGAGTTCCTCGGTCCGGCCGTACGCGGCGTGTCCGCCACGGCCCGGCGTCGCCACCTCCGGCGGCGCCGGCTGCGGCGCCGGCCGGGACGGCTCCAGATGGTCGGCCTGACGCAAGATGTCGCCTTCGAGGTCGCGCAGCACCCGGCCCGGCTCCAAGCCGAGCTCCTCGACCAGGTGCTGACGCGTGCGCCGCAACACCTCCAGGGCGTCGGTCTGCCGTCCGCTCTGGTACAACGCCGTGGCCAGAACGGCGGCCGCACCCTCCCGACCGGGTCGCTCGCCGACATGGCGTTCCAGCGCCGCGATGGCGGTGCCGTACCGGCCGAGCTCGACCTGCGCCGCAGCCCGGGCTTCCACCGCGGCCAGCCGGAGTTCGGTCAACCGGGCCACCTCGGGTGCGGCCCACAGGGCATCACCCGCTCCGGCGAACGGATCTCCCGACCAACCGGCAAGCGCCTCGTCGAGCCGGCGCACCCGCTGCTGAGGATCCGGTTCCTCATATGCCACAGCGACTTTGGCCTCAAAGCGCCACGAGTCGACGGCCTCGACCGGCAACCGCAGACAGTATCCGGGTGCGGCGCTGACCAAGACCTGTGCGGGCGCCCGACGCTGCCGTGCGGGCTCGAGCGCACGCCGCAGATGCGAGACGTAGACCTGCAATGCCGACAGCGCCTTGGGCGGCGGTTCGCCCTCCCACAAATCCTCGATCAGCCGGTCCACCGACACCGTATGACCGTGCGCGGCCACCAATCTCGCCAGCAGCGCCCGTTGCAGCCGGGCCCCGAGGTCCACCGGCTCGTCCCCGACCCAGGCCGCGACGGGCCCCAACACCCTCACCCGCACCGGGCTGTCCCCCGACATGTCCGCAGTTCTACTGGGCCGCGGTGTGGACGGTTACCGGGGTTCCAGCACCGGGGTGCCGACGAACGGCACCAGTGCCTCGGGTACCCGCACGCTGCCGTCGGGTTGCTGGTGGTTCTCCAGAATCGCGACCAGCCACCGGGTGGTGGCCAATGTGCCGTTGAGGGTGGCCGCGGTCTGCGGTTTGCCGTTCTCGTCGCGGTAGCGCGTGGACAACCTCCGGGCCTGGAACGTCGTGCAGTTCGAGGTGGAGGTGAGCTCACGGTAGGTCTGCTGGGTGGGCACCCACGCCTCGCAGTCGTACTTGCGGGCCGCCGAGGAGCCCAGATCGCCTGCGGCGACGTCGATCACGCGGTAGGGCACCTCGATCGCCGCCAGCATCTGACGCTGCCAACCGAGCAGCTTCTGGTGTTCGGCCTCGGCCTCTTCGGGCTTGCAGTAGATGAAGCCCTCGACCTTGTCGAACTGGTGCACCCGGATGATGCCACGGGTGTCCTTGCCGTAGCTGCCGGCCTCACGACGGAAGCACGACGACCAGCCGGCGTACCGCTTCGGACCATCGGACAGGTCGAGGATCTCGCCGGAGTGATAGCCCGCCAGCGGCACCTCGGAGGTGCCGACGAGGTACATGTCGTCGGCCTCGAGCCGGTAGATCTCGTCGGCGTGCGCGCCGAGGAATCCGGTGCCGGCCATCACTTCCGGTCGCACCAGCACCGGCGGGATCATCAGCGTGAACCCGTTGGCCACCGCCATCTGGGTGGCCAGCTGCAGCAGCCCGAGTTGCAGCAGGGCGCCGGCACCGGTGAGGAAGTAGAACCGCGAGCCGGACACCTTGGCACCACGTTCCATGTCGATCAGGCCGAGCGCCTCGCCCACCTCGAGGTGATCCTTCGGGTTCTCGATCGCCCGCGGTTCACCGACGGTGTCGAGCAGGACGAAGTCGTCCTCGCCGCCGGCGGGCACCCCGTCGATGATGACGTTGCCGATCGCCATGTGGGCGGCGGTGAAGGCGGCTTCGGCCTCGTCCTGGGCCGCCTCGGCGGACTTGACCTGTTCGGCCAGCTCTTTGGCCCGCTCGAGCAGCGCCGGACGCTCCTCGGGGGTCGCCTTGCCGACGAGCTTGCTGGCGGCCTTTTGTTCGGCCCGCAGATTGTCGGCCGTCGAGATCGCGGACCGCCGTGCCGTATCGGCCTGCAGCAGGGCATCGACGCGCGCCGGATCCTCCCCGCGGGCCCGTTGTGAGGCACGGACGATGTCGGGGTGCTCGCGCAGCAACTTGAGGTCGATCACGGCGCAACCCTACTTTTCGGAGGGCGGCGGCGTACATCTGAGGTGACCGACGATGACCGACACCACAACGGTGTCCACCACCGAACAGAAACCTCGTAACTTTACAACCGCATCACTTGTCACAGTGGCTGACACGCCTGTCACAATGGAAGCAATGTTGGAAGCACCCGAGCACCCCGATCACCCCGAGAGTGGGGACCTGCTCGCCGATCCTGCGCCGGAGGACAAGCCCGCGCGGGAACGGTGGTGGCAGAGCCTGGCGGCCGCGTCGACGCGGCGCGCGCTGCTGTTGACCGCGCTCGGCGCTCTTCTCATCGCCGGGCTGATCACGGCGCTGCCCCGCAGCGAGGGCTCCAGCGCCGTGCCGGGGGCGATCGCCCTGGGACCGCGCGGCAACGACACGTTCAATCACGTCCAGCGCGGCGACTGCCTGACCTGGCCCGGCCGCAACCCGGACGCGGCGCACATCGTGGACTGCAAGGACAACCACCGCTTCGAGGTCGCCCAGGCCGTCGACATGCGCACCTTCCCCGGTAGCGAGTACGGGCCGGGCGCGCCGCCGCCGTCGGTGGAACGGATCAAGCAGATCAGCCAGGAACAGTGCACCCCGTCGGTGCGCAACTACCTCGGTCCGAAGTACGACCCGAACGGCAAGTTCACCATCGGCCTGTTGTGGTCCGGTGAGAAGGCCTGGAAGCAGTCCGGTGAGCGGCGCATGCTGTGCGGCCTGCAGTTGCTCGGCCCCGGCGACAGCCAGTTGGAGGCCGCGGGCAAGGCGGCCGACGTCGACCAGTCGAAGGTCTGGGCGCCGGGCACCTGTCTCGGCATCGATGCCGCCACCAACCAGCCCACCGATGTCCCGGTGGACTGCGCTGCGCCGCATGCCATGGAAGTCACCGGCGCGGTCAACCTCGCCGAGAAGTTTCCCGGTGGCCTGCCGCCCGAAGAGGATCAGGACGACTTCATCAAGGACGCCTGCACGTCGATGACCGATGCCTACCTGGCCCCGGTCCAGTTACGCAGCACCACACTGGCGTTGAGCTACAGCACGATCTCGCTGCCCAGCTGGTCGGCCGGAAGCCGCCAGGTGTCGTGCAGCATCGGCGCCACCCTGGGCAACGGCGGCTGGTCCACCTTGGTCAACAGCGCCAAGGGGCCGCTGATGATCAACGGTCAGCCGCCGGTCGCACCGCCCGACATCCCTGAGGAGCGGCTCAACCTGCCGCCGGTCCCGATGCCCGACGTGGACGACTCGTCCTCGTCGTCCTCCTCTTCCTCGTCGGGCTCGTCCGGGTCGGGTTCTTCGGGCTCGTCGGGTTCGTCGTCGAGTTCATCGGGCGAATCTTCGTCGAGTGGGCAGCACCTACCGCAGTCCGCGACCACGGAGGCGCCCGCGCCGACGCAGGCCAACACCTTCAATCCGCCTCCGCCTCCGCCGGAGCAGGCGCCTGCTCCGGAACAGCCCGCCGGCCCGCCGCCGGGTGAGCCGGCCCCTCCGGCTCCCGGTGAGCCGGCCCCGGTCCCACCAGGGCCGTAACGTGCCGGTGCGGATGAGCTCGCAGCGGTTCGACGAGCTGGTGTCCGATGCGCTCGATCTGATTCCGCCCGAGTTGGCTGCTGGTTTCGACAACGTCGTGATCCTCGTGGAGGACCGCGATCCCGACGAGCCCGAGATCCTCGGTCTGTACCGGGGCGTCGCGCTGACCGAACGCGATTCGTGGTACGCCGGGTCGCTGCCGGACACGATCACGATCTACCGCGAAGCCCTGCTGGACTTCTGTGACAGCGAGGCCGACGTGGTCGACGAGGTGGCCATCACGGTGATCCACGAAATCGCGCACCATTTCGGAATTGATGATGAGCGGCTCCACGAGCTTGGCTGGGGATGAGCCCCCGCTTGCTGTGGGCGCGGCAACTACATTTTGTCGGCCCGCGGTGCTATCAACGGGCTATGACGATCCAGTGCCGGGAGTGTGTGGCCGGTCTGGAGCATTGCCACGGCACCTTGATTCACCATGTCCGGTACCGCGTGGAATGCACCGACGACGGCTGCACCACAACCGAAGTTGCGCATACCTTCAGCCTCGACTGTGAGTCGGTGGGCTGCCCGTGCGGACGGGAGGACGAACTGTCGATGCGGCGGTACGGCTAACCCAAATCAACCCATCGGGTCCGTTTCGGAGGTCACGGCGTCCGCAACCGGTGTCGCGTCGGGCTCCGGATAGAACGGCGGGGTCAGCGACGCCCATTGCACGCAGCTCCACCGCCCGTCGGTGATGGGTGCCAGCACCACCGATTCGGTGTTGCCGAGGTGGTGGTCGAGGGCGAAGGTGCCGTCGACACCGGCCAGCACGGCGGCCACCAATCGGATCGCCGCGCCGTGGCTGACCAGCACGATGTCGCTGTCGAAGTCCTGATCGTCCAGATAGCGCAAGCGAAGCTCGGTGAGCACCGGCACGTACCGCGCCAGCACTGCCTCGGCCGTCTCGCCACCGGGCATCGGAACATCCAGTTCGCCCAGGTGCCAGCGTTGGTAGATCCGGTTGAACTCGGCGACCGCGTCGTCGTCGTTGCGGTCCTCCAGTTCACCGACCTGGACTTCGTGTACCCCTTCGAATTCGAAGGGGGCCAGGCCGGTTTCGATCCCGATGCCGGCGGCGGTCTGTGCCGCGCGCCGGGCCACCGAGTGGGCCAGGATCGACGGACGCGCACCTAGTGTCCCGGCGTACCGCCGGGCCTGATCATGGCCGAGCTCGGTCAGCTCGGCACCGGGCGGCCGCGTGTCGAGTCGGCGCGCGACGTTGCCGTGGGACTGACCGTGACGGACGAGGAGCAACCGTCCGCTCATGAGCCGTCCGTCTCGCCACGCAAGCCTGCCAACCACCGTGTGGCCTCGTCCAGACGCGGCGGGGGTGCACCCGCACTCGACCCGGTCGGCCAGGAACCCAGATATCGCACATCGGTACAACGTCGATACAGCGCTTTGAGTGCCTCGGCCACCGAATCGTCGTCGATGTGCCCCACGCAGTCCAGGAAGAACATGTACGTGCCCAGCTCTGTTCGGGTGGGCCGGGATTCGATGCGGGTCAGGTCGATGTCGCGGATCGAGAACTCGGTCATCGCCGACACCAGTGCGCCCGGGGTGTTGTCCAGGCGCAGCACGACCGACGTTCGGTCGGCGCCGGTGGCCGGCGGCGGGGCGCCGGGCGTTCCGACGAGGACGAAGCGGGTGCGCGCATTGGCCTCGTCCACGACGTCGGCGGCCAGCACGTCCAGACCGCAGCGCTGGGCGGCCAGGCGCGTGCTCACACCCGCGTCGGCGCGGCCCTCGGCGACCTCGTGGGCGGCCGCGGC
>NZ_MBEQ01000086.1 GCF_001954135.1 Mycobacterium sp. GA-1841
CAGGAATCGATGTTCGTAGCGATGGTCGGTGTCGGGCCGGTCTTCGCGGCGGTGCAGACCACGCGTCTCGGGCCGGGCCAGGGAAGCCGCGGTGATCCAGCGCGCCACGGCGACCATGGCCTGCGCCTCGCGCTGCTTGTAGATCTCCCGGGCCGGGACCGGGGCCAGACCGTCGGCGATGTCGTGCCACACGGTCTCCAGCACCGCGGCCGATTCGGTCAGCCGCTCTTCGGATTTCAGGTAGCTGCGCTGCGGCGGCAGGATGTGTGTCTGCGCGGCGGCCACCACCTCCTCGACTGTCGGTGCACCCGAGCGTGACGGCCGCGCCAGTGACTCCCACCCGGCCGATTGGGCCCGTCGGCCGCGGCTGAACTCCGCCGCGCCCCGGCCGGCGAACGTGCCCGAGGCGATCGCCCAGGACCCGTTGCGGCTGCCCCCGCCGGACAGTGAGCCGGTGATGAGTTCGCGGGTCGCGGCGTCACCTGCGGCGTACAGTCCGGGAACCGTTGTGGCACAGTCGGGTCCGACCAGGCGCAGGCCACCGGTCCCACGAACCGAACCCTCGTAGACCATCCGCACCGGGTAGGCCGTGGTGAACGGGTCGATACCGGCCTTGTCCAGCGGTAGGAAGTAGTTCGGCTGGGCGTCACGCATGGTCTGGCGGATGTGTTCGGGCGCCCGGTCGAGCCGGGCGAACACGCGCCGGCCCTGGGTCAACGCCCGCTGCGCGTCCTGGCGTCCGCTCAACCCGCGTTGAGTGGTGAACGGCCGGCCATGCTCGTCGTAGAAGCTGCCCCACTGCAACATTCGGCCCTTGGTGTGCACACCCCATTCGGGCGCAAGGGCATAGGCGGTGCAGAACTCCATGCCAGAGAGCTGTGCCCCGTGCTCGGCCGCCATCAGCAGACCCTCGCCGGTATCGACGTTGGTGCCGAAAGTGCCTGACAGAAACGCGGTTCCGCCCGTGGCCAGTACGACGGCACCCGCGGCGATCTGCCATGGCCGGCCGCCGTCCTGACGGGCGATGCCGGTGGCGCCGGTGATGACGCCATCGCGGTCGGCGGTCAGCTCGAGTGCCGGATGATGATCGAGGATCCGCACCCCGCTGCGATGGGCTTTGCGGCGCATGCGACGCATGTACTCCGGGCCCTGCAGGCTGCTGCGCATCTCCCGTCCGTCGGCGCCGACCGGAAACGGATAGCCCCATTCGGAGAGCTGTTCGAGCCGGTCCCACGAGGTGGCCAGTACTCGGAACATCCACTCGGAGTCGGTGATCCGGCCCGCGGCCAGCTCGCGTTCCCGCACGGCCTCTTCGCGGCGCGGGCCCGGGCCGATCGCCCACAGGTTGTTGCCGCCGGCGGCCGTGGCCCCGCTGGTGCCGCAATAGCCCTTGTCCACGAGGATCACTTGGACCCCGGATTCGGCGGCCGAAATGGCCGCCCAGGTAGCCGCGGGCCCGCCGCCGATCACCAGCACGTCGGTGCTCAGCACGTCGGGGTCAACGGGAGCCGTCATGGCCTACTTCCTCTCGGACGCCGAGTTCCGCCAGCAGGCTGCGGCGCAGCTCGTCGAAGCCGTCGTCGCTGCGGGTGCGGGGGAAGGGCAATCCGACGTGGCGGTCCAGTGAGACCCGCCCGCCGGAGAGCACCACCACCCGGTCGGCCAGCAGGATCGCCTCGTCGACATCGTGGGTTACGTGCAGCACCGCCATGCGTCTGCGGGACCACAGCTCGTGCAACAGGCCGTACATCCTGAGCCGGGTCAGCGCATCGAGCGCGCCGAACGGCTCGTCGAGCAGCAGCAGATCGGGTTCGCGTACCAGCGCACGCGCCAAGGAAACCCGTTGCGCCTCACCGCCGGACAGCGAGAGTGGCCAGGCCCTGGTTTTGTCGACGGTCTTGTCGGCCAGGCCTACTTCCTCAAGCGCGGCCCGGGCCCGCGCCGCGCGGCTGGGGGCGTCGGGCCCGGCGTCTGGCAGTGCAAACGTCACGTTGGCCAGCGCGCGCCGCCACGGCAACAAGCGTGGATTCTGGAACACCACGGCCCGGGACCGAGGCACCAACACCGATCCGGTGACGTCGTCGTCGAGGCCGGCCAGCACCCGCAGCAGCGTGCTCTTGCCGGAACCGGACCGGCCGAGCATCGCGACGAATTCGCCGTCCTCGATGTGTAAGTCGAGTTCGTCGAGCACCTGCTGGGGTCCGAACGACTTTCGCAGCCTGCGTACCTGCACCACCGGTGCGCTCACGAGATGCCTTCGAAGCCGTTGCGCCAAGCCAGCAGTAGCCGTTCCAGGACTCGCACCAGCGTGTAGGACAGCAGACCGGCCACCGCATAGATGACGATGACCAGCAGCGAGACGTCGAATTGCAGGTTGGTCTGTGCCCGCGACATCAGGTAGCCGATGCCTTCGGTGGTGTTGATCATCTCCGCGAAGATCAGGCTCAACCACGCACTGGAGAGCCCTAGTCGTAGGCCCACCAGAAAATTCGGCATGGCCCCCGGCAGGATCACCTGGGTGATGAGGGTGGGGCGCGACGCCTCCAGGGTCTGGGCCATCTCCACCAATTGCCGGTCCACACCGCGGATTCCGGAGTAGGTGTTGATGTAGATCGCGATCGCCACCCCGGTGGTGATCAACACGATCTTGGGGCCCTCACCGATGCCCATCCAGATGATCAGCAGCGGCGTCAGCGCGAAGTTCGGGACCGCTTTGAGGATCTGCATGGTCCAGTCGAGCAGGTCTTCGCCGGTGCGGGTGAGCCCGGCCGCCACGGCCAGCAGGACGCCGATCAGGATGCCCAGCAGTGTGCCGGTCAGCACCCGGATGCCCGAGGCGCCGACGTGGGTGGCGAGTTGGCCGTCGCCGAGCAGCCGCCACGCCGTGGCCGCCACCTGGGTCGGCGGCGGGAACAGGTCGGTGTTGAGAAGCCCGGTCCCCGAGCCGATGGTCCAGATCGCCAGGATCAGGACGGGGCTCATCAGCCGGCGCACAGGCCGGGGAACACGTGCCCACAAGCCTTTTCGGCGGTTGCGGCTACCGACGACGTCGACGAGTTCAGGACTCGCCGACGGCGGCCGGACGGCTGTCGCGCTCGTCACGACTTGCCCCCGGCCCATTCCGTCACCGAGTACTCGTGGTCGAACGACCCGTCGGCGTTGAGGAACTTGTAGGCGGCCTCAAGCTGGTCAACGCCGACCTGAGGGAACGGTTCGGTGTTGAACTCCTCTGCACGGGTGGACTTCTGGACGAACTGCAGATCGGTGTCGTCGGTCTGCGCCACCCAGGACAGGTAGTCGTCGAAGTTCTCCGTGATGTCGCGGTTGACCTCGGTGACCGCCTGCTGCCAGGCCTCGGTGAACCCTGGGTGGGCGTCGGTGAACGTGGTGAGGGCGATGTTCGTGCCGGTGCTGCCGAACCCGTGACGCGACAGGCTGTCGATGATCGGGAATCCCTTGGACTCCAGCTCGGCGGCACTGGCGCCGGTCAGGATCGTCGCGTCGATCTTCCCGGAGCTCAGCCCGGCGATGGACTCCGGTGTCGGCACGTCACGCACCTGGATCTGGCCGGTGAGACCGGCGGCGTCGATGAGTTGGCGGGCCGCGCGGTCGCGGATCGTGCCCTGTGGCGCGGTGATGTCCTTGCCGACCAGCCCCTTGATGTCGGTCGGACCGCCTTTGGCGCCCACCAGCCAGGCGTCGCCGTTCACCGAATCCAGGGACAGCAGCACCACTTTGGGATCCCGGCTGCGGGCGCGCAGCGCGGGGTTGTCGCCGATGGCCGCGACGTCGATGGCGCCGGCGAACACGGCCGAGGCGACATCGCTGCCCGACTGGAAGAACGAGTACTCGATCTTGCCGACGCCGGCGGACTTCAGTTGTTCGGCGAGGATGCCCTGCTTGTCACCCCAGCCGAGCGATCCCGCGGGTGTCCCGGTCACCGAGGTGGCCCCGACGCGCAGGGTATAGCCCGAGGCCTCGTTGTCGTCGCTGCTGCACGACACTGCGGTGATGAGGAGGGTCAGCGCAAACGCGGTGCGCAACAAGCGGTTGAACATGGGGAGCGGGCCTCCGGGAGGTTTCGGGATGCGCACACACGCGAATCCGCCCCAGTAGACGCCCGGGGACGATTTCAGGTCGACCGTTTCGATCAGGCTGGTTGCAAGGTGATTGACCGGTAGATGAGTCGCACAGTACGGTGGAACAACTATTTGGTACGGACGACGGAGAAGCGGATCGGTGACGACTCAGCATGCGGTGGAGCTCTACTACGACCCCTTCGACAACGACATCGACGACAACCCGTATCCGATCTGGAAGCGGATGCGCAGTGAAGCGCCGTTGTACTACAACGAGAAGTACAACTTCTATGCGCTGAGCCGTTGGGACGATGTCGCGCGGGAGCTGCCCAACTGGCAGGCCTACCGGTCCGGTCGGGGGACCACCGCCGACATTCTGTTCAGCGGTATCGAGGTGCCGCCGGGCATCCTGCTCTTCGAGGACCCACCACTGCACGATCTCCACCGTCGGCTGTTGTCGCGAGTTTTCACGCCGCGACGGATGCTGGCCGTCGAGGATCTGGTGCGCGATTTCTGCGCCAAGGCCCTCGACCCGCTGCGCGAGCAGGACGGTTTCGACTTCGTCGCCGACCTCGGGGCGTTCATGCCGATGCGGACCATCGGCTATCTGCTGGGCATCCCCGAAGAGGGGCAGGAGCAGATCCGCGCCGGCACCGACAAGAACATCGCACTCGCCGAGGACACCATCGACGTCAGCGCGACGGTCTTCGTGGACGCTCTGGCGATGTTCTCCGAGTACATCGAATGGCGATCCACCCATCCTTCCGACGACCTGATGACCGAGCTGCTCAACGCCGAAATCGAGGAACCCGACGGCACCCGCCGCAAGCTGGAACGTACCGAGGTGCTGGCCTACACCGCGATGATCGCCGGCGCGGGCGGCGAAACCACCGCCCGGCTCATCGGTTTCATGGGACAGCTGCTCGGCGACCATCCCGACCAACGACGTGAACTCGTCGCCGACCCGAGCCTGATCCCAGGGGCGGTCGAGGAGACGTTGCGCTTCGAACCGCCCTCACCGGTGCAGGCCCGGTATGTCGCCGAGGACGTCGAGCACTACGGGCAGGCCATTCCGGAAGGCTCGTACATGTTGTTGCTCAACGGATCAGCCAACCGGGACGAGACGAAGTTCACCGATCCCGACCGGTTCGACATCCACCGCAAGGGTGGGCACCTGAGCTTCGGGCAAGGTCTGCACTTCTGCTTGGGCTCGGCCCTGGCCCGGCTCGAGGCGCGGGTTGCCATCGAAGAGGTGCTCAAGCGGTGGACCGACTGGGAAGTCGACTATGGCAACGCCTTCCGCGCCCACACATCTAGTGTGCGCGGGTGGGCGCGTATGCCGGTCATGTTCTAGATGCTCGTGGCGGTGTTGTCACCACTTACCGGCGCGCGGTCCAGCGTCCCGTCGAGGGCAACATGGTGAACACGATCGCGGCCACGGGGAGCGCCGGCATCGCATAGACCACGGGGTGCACGTGCGCTCCCGCGATGAACAGACTGCCGAAGATCAGCAGGCCGATCACCGCGCCGACGATGACCAGCAGCCGGCCCATCCGGTGCCTCAGCAACAATGCGACGAGCCCGCCGATGGTTGCTGCGGCCGAGATCGCCGCCAGGAAACCGATGGCCACACAGAACAACCGGTCGGTGCGCCACCAGCCCGCGATCAGATCGGTGGCGATGACGCCGGTAGCCCAACCACCCAGGATCGCCAACGTCGCGGCCACGATCGCCGTTCGAGGATTGGTGCTCGTCGACACCCGAGGAATGATCGGCGGACGGGCGCGCGGGACATAACTGGTGACCGCCTCGTCGGGCATCTCACCGAGCAGGCCGGTCGGCGGTTCTGCTCCGGCTGCGCTGGGAATGGCGCCGGTGGGATGACGGCGAATGATGCTCGTCTGGGGATCGTCGCCAACCGGTACGGGGCGCGACATCGGCGCCTGAGGCTGTCGCCGGATGATGCGGGTGCTGTCGTCGTCTTCGTCGGGTTGATCGGCTGCCAACTGGCCGTCGTCACTCACTCAGCCAACGTAGCTGCCGACGCTCAGTCCTCGCTTGGACAGCCACGGCACCGGGTCGATGCGGCTGGTGCCGTTCTGCAGTACCTCGAAATGCAGGTGGGGGCCAGTGGAGTAGCCCCGGTTCCCGACGGTGGCGATCTGATCGCCGGCCATCACCCGGTCACCCACGTTGACCAGCCAGGTGTTGATGTGGCCGTAGAGCGTGACGGTGCCGTCGGCGTGACGCAGCTTGACCCAGGCGCCGTATCCGGCGGTCGGGCCCGAGGCGATCACGACGCCGTCGGAGACCGCCACGATCGGGGTGCCGATCGGGCTCGCGAGGTCGATGCCGGCGTGCAGCACGCCCCAGCGGTAACCGAAGTTCGAGGTCCAGACGTAACCCTTGGTCGGCATGACGAACAGGGGCCGCGACAGCCGGGCCTCGCGTTCGGCTCGCTCCTGGGCGAAGGCGGCGGCTTTGGTGATCTCCTCGGCGTGCACCGGGGAGTCGGCGGTGGAGGCAACCGAGACGATCTGCATGCCGTCCACCGAACCGGTGACCGAGGCGCCTTCGATCTGGGTGCCCTCGGAGGCCAGGATGGTGTCGTCCGCTTGCGTGTCGGGCGTGCTGCCGAACGAGTAGGCGCCGGCGGCGGATGCACCTGCGGCCATCGCCGCGATCATCAGGCGGCTCTTGAGGGCCCCGGCCGGCTCCTTGCGGTGGGCACCACCGCGACGGCCGGAAAGGTTGATCACGTCGGTGGCGGCGAGGCCGTCGCTCACGTCGGTGTGGCTGTCGCGGTAGGCGTGCGTGGAATTGCGCCCTGTGCGTGAGGACGACGAGGTGCCAGCATCGGGGCGGAAGCGCGACGGCACGGCCAGTTGAACGGGCACCAGATCGTCGGTGTCGTTTAGATCATCGAGTTCCGGGGCATAGATGACGCTGGAGCCGTCATCAGAGGCGTCCTCGAAGTCGTCGAACGCACTGAACGGGATGATGTCGGTGATCTCCGCGGCGTCGAGTTCGTCCGGAGACAGTGGTCTGCGCTCGCGTGCGCCCGTCGGCACTCCTCGTGGAGCTGCGGACGAACGGTGCTGCGGCAAGACTCGGGAATCCTTCTTCGTCGTGACCTGAACGTGATCTGGACCAGAGGCACGTTAACCAAATCCCAATGATGGTGGCAACTCTTGTGTCTATTCCGCGCCAGAATGTGATCCGTATCACCGGAGCGCGGCGGTGAGATCTACCACATGAGCAGGAGGCGGTGCCAATCCACCACTCTGCGGTGGATAAAGTTCCCCCGGGCCCGTCAGAGGTACCGGACCGGGCAGCTTCGACGCGCGCGCTCGAAGCGAAGCAGACAGACAACGCCTATCTAGGAAGCACATGGATCTCTTCGAATATCAGGCGAAAGAGCTGTTCGCCAAGCACAACGTCCCCACAACCCCGGGCCGCGTGACCGACTCGGCCGAGGACGCCAAGGCGATCGCCACCGAAATCGGCAAGCCCGTGATGATCAAGGCACAGGTGAAGGTCGGCGGTCGCGGCAAGGCCGGCGGCGTGAAGTACGCAGCTACCCCTGAGGACGCGCTCACCCATGCGCAGAACATCCTCGGTCTCGACATCAAGGGCCACGTCGTCAAAAAGTTGCTGGTGGCCGAGGCGAGCGACATCGCCGAGGAGTACTACATCTCCTTCCTGCTCGATCGGGCCAACCGCACTTACCTCGCCATGTGCTCGGTTGAGGGCGGCATGGAGATCGAAGAGGTCGCCGCCACCAAGCCCGAGCGGCTGGCCAAGGTTCCCGTCGACGCCGTCAAGGGTGTCGATCTGGCCTTCGCGCGTGAGATCGCCGAGAAGGGCCACCTGCCCGCCGAGGTGCTCGACGCCGCCGCGGTGACGATCCAGAAGCTGTGGGAGGTGTTCGTCAAAGAGGACGCCACCCTGGTCGAGGTCAACCCGCTGGTGCGTACCCCCGACGATCAGATCCTGGCGCTGGACGGCAAGGTCACCCTCGACGCCAACGCCGATTTCCGGCAGCCCGGCCACGCCGAGTTCGAGGACAAGGACGCCACCGATCCGCTCGAGCTCAAGGCCAAGGAGAACGACCTCAACTACGTCAAGCTCGACGGCGCCGTCGGCATCATCGGTAACGGTGCCGGCCTGGTCATGTCGACGCTGGACGTCGTCGCCTACGCCGGTGAGAAGCACGGCGGCGTGAAGCCGGCCAACTTCCTCGACATCGGTGGTGGCGCCTCGGCCGAGGTGATGGCCAACGGTCTGGACGTCATCCTGAACGACAGCCAGGTCAAGAGCGTGTTCGTCAACGTGTTCGGCGGCATCACCGCCTGTGACGCGGTGGCCAACGGCATCGTGGGGGCGCTCAAGAAGCTTGGTGACGAGGCCAACAAGCCGCTCGTCGTGCGTCTCGACGGCAACAACGTCGAAGAGGGCCGCCGCATCCTGGCCGAGGCCAATCACCCGCTGGTGATCCAGGCCGAGACCATGGACGCCGGTGCCGACAAGGCCGCCGAGCTGGCGAATAAGTAAGGGAGCCAACAACAATGTCTATCTTTCTGAACAAGGACTCCAAGGTCATCGTCCAGGGCATCACCGGCGGCGAGGGCACCAAGCACACCGCACTGATGCTCAAGGCCGGCACCCAGGTCGTCGGCGGCGTCAACGCCCGCAAGGCCGGCACCAAGGTGTCGCACGTCGATAAGAACGGTCAAAGCGTCGAATTGCCGGTGTTCGGCTCGGTGGCCGAGGCCATGAAGGAGACCGGCGCCGACGTGTCGATCGCCTTCGTGCCGCCGGCCTTCTCGAAGGACGCGATCATCGAGGCCGTCGACGCCGAGATCCCGCTGCTGGTGGTCATCACCGAGGGAATCCCGGTGCAGGACAGCGCTTATGCGTGGGCCTACAACGTAGAAAAGGGTCAGAAGACCCGCATCATCGGGCCGAACTGCCCCGGCATCATCACCCCCGGCGAATCGCTGGTCGGCATCACGCCGAACAACATCACCGGCAAGGGCCCGATCGGCCTGGTCTCCAAGTCGGGCACCCTGACCTACCAGATGATGTACGAGCTGCGCGATCTCGGCTTCTCGACCGCCATCGGCATCGGCGGCGACCCGGTCATCGGCACCACCCACATCGATGCCATCGAGGCATTCGAGAAGGATCCCGAGACCAAGATCATCGTGATGATCGGTGAGATCGGTGGCGACGCCGAAGAGCGTGCCGCCGACTACATCAAGGCCAACGTGACCAAGCCGGTCGTCGGCTACGTCGCGGGCTTCACCGCTCCGGAGGGCAAGACCATGGGCCACGCCGGCGCCATCGTGTCGGGCTCGTCGGGCACGGCTGCGGCCAAGAAGGAGGCCCTCGAGGCCGCCGGCGTGAAGGTCGGCAAGACGCCGTCCGAGACCGCCAAGCTGGCTCGCGAGCTGCTCAGCTAGCCTAATTTTTCCCGCGAGCAGACATAAAACTGCCCCTTTCCACACGGAAAGGGGCAGTTTTATGTCTGCTCGGCATCAAAGGTGAGTGCCCAGGAACCGCTCGACGGCGTGGTACATGTCAATCTGGTTGTCGGGGTTGAGGAATCCATGGCCCTCGTCGGCTTTGACCATGTACTCGACCTCTACGCCACGCTTGCGCAGGGCTTCGACCAGGTTGTCGGATTCCGCTTGGACCACGCGAGAGTCGTTGGCGCCTTGGATCACCAGCAACGGGGTGCGGATCTGATCGACCTTAGTGATGGGGGAGCGGGCCAGCATGTCGGCCTCCTGCGCCGGATCGTTGTGATTGCCGACGTAGAGGTGCCAGTTGTTGGCCAGAAACGGCCGGGCCACCGTGGGCAGCGTGCGCATGAAGTTGGCCAGGCTCGAGATGCCGACGTAGTCGATGGCCGCAGCGAAGACGTCCGGCGTGAAGGTGACGCCGACGAGTGCGGCGTAGCCGCCGTAGGAGCCGCCGAAGATCGCCACCTTGTCGCGATCGGCGTACCCCTGCTTGACGGCCCAATCCACGGCATCGATCAGGTCGTCGTGCATCTTGCCGGCGAACTGACCGATGGCGGCCTTGGTGAAGGCCTTGCCGTAGCCGGTCGAGCCGCGAAAGTTGACCTGTAGCACCGCGTATCCGCGGTTGGCCAGCATCTGCACATCGGGTTGGAAGCCCCAACAATCCCGCGACCATGGGCCGCCGTGCACCAGCAGGACCATGGGAAGGTCGACGGGCTCGATGCCGACCGGCAGGGTCAGGTACGAGTGCAGTTCCAGTCCGTCGCGTGCGGTGATGGTGACCGGGGTCATCGGTGCTAGTGAATCTGAATTCAGATTCGGATATGGCCGGAAAAGCATCCGACTTTCTCCGGTGGCGTGGTCGTAGAAGTAGGTGACGAACGGGTCGCGGTCGTGGGAGAAGTTGACCACCCATCGACGCCCGCTGTCGTCGGAGGAGATGCCGCCGAGGTCACCGTCGGACAGTTTGGTCAGATTCTCCAGTACGGCAGCGAAATTCGGGTCGAGTGAATGTATCACCTGGCGTTCGCCGTAATACCGGGCGCCGATCAGTTCGCCCGTCCGCTCGCCGAGGATCAGTGGCGACGGCAGCACCATCTGCGCGGCCAGGTCGAACGTCGGGTGGCTGTCCACCTCGGTCTCCACGCCGGTAACCACATCGATACGGACGAGGCGGGTTCGGTCGGTGCCGGTGTTGGCGCCGAGCCAGATGCCGGTGCCATCGGGAGTGACGGTGACGGGGTAGATGCCCAGTGGATAGTCGGTGCCGTCGAACGTGGTGATGGTGCGCAGCGAGTTTGTCGCCGGAACCCATTGCGACAGTTCGACATCCCCGTTCTCGCTCAGTGTGGAGCTGAACAGCTCACCGGTGCGGCTGGACAGCCAACTGAACACATTGCCCGGATTCTGGGCGAGCAGCGTGAGTTCTCCGGTGGCGACGTCGAGTTCGTAGACGTCGAGCAGTTCGGGTGTGCGGTTGTTGATCTGGACGATGGCTTTTCCCGGGCGGCCTTTCGGCAGCGCGAGTTCCGCCCGGGCGCCGGGGGATGGCGTGAGATCGACGGCAGCGGCGTCCGGGTTGTCCAGGTCGACGCGGTAGACGTGCCAATTCTCGTCGCCGCCGGTGTCCTGGAGGTACAGGAGCCACCGCGGATCATCGGTCCAGTAGTAGATGTAAACGCTGCGGGTCTCGTCGGCGGTGACGCATCGTGGCGGTGTGTCACCGTCGAGGTCCTCGACCCACACGTTGAGGCGGTTCTTCCACGGTGCCAGGTAGGCGATCCTGGTTCCGTCGGGGGAGATCTTGGCGGCTGTGCGTTCGGGCGGACTGAAGAAGTCCTCTACCGAGATGAGTTCGGGCAGTGCCATATTGCTCCTATCGGGGTTTGACGGGGCCGCCGAGGCGCCCGTTGGTCGCTTCCCGGATGGCGCGGTCGATCAGGGCGAGCGCCTCTTCTTGGGTGACCGCCTTCCCCTCGACGATCACCGCCACGCTGACGTCTTCGTCGACGACGCGGAACGCGCCGGTGACTGCGGCGGCGAACAGTCGGACGGTCAGGTCTGTTTCGGCCAACTCCAAGCGGTCGGCGATCACCGGGAGGAAGCCCTGTTCCATCCGGTCGTGCACCATCAGGTACGACGTGCGTAGGGCGGGTTCGGTCGGGGTCATGGTGGCGATGCGCATCGCACTTACCTCGTCCTCGACGTCGCGAGGTGTCATTGGGTGTGAAACACCATCGGCGGCAAGATGTTCGGCCAGAGACAGCTCATGTGGCCACCGGTGGAGAATGGTGATGAACCGGTCCGCGGATTTGGCCAGCACCGGTTCCACACAGGCTTCCTTCGACCGGAAGTAACGCCAGATGGTGCGGGTCGAAAGCCCTGCTGCCGCGGCGATGTCGTCACCGCTGGTGCCGGCGACGCCGCGTTCCCAGAACAACCTGCAGGCATGTCGCGACACCGCGAGCCGGGCCTGCTCCTGCTTCTCGCCCATCGCCGTCACCTCCAGGGTTGTCACTTAGTGACATTGTCAATCTGTCACTAAGTGACAGACTCGTCAAGGGTGCAGGTCAGCTGGGATCTGCTGCGTCGTTTTCTGCGCCAGGGCGGTGCCCGCTCGGTCGGAGCGACCAAGGCGTGGAACTCGGTCCAGAAGGCGCCGTCTCGCGTGCCGGCTACTCCCGTCCGCCCGCGAGTAGCCCCGCCGAGGCGAACTTCAGACCGCTGCGCAGTTCGTCGAGTTGGATCGGGTCGTCGCTTTCGATGTAGCGCGTGGTGGTGGCCACGGCCATGTTGAAGAACAGCCACGCCAGTGCGCGGGCACTGAGCTCGTTGCGGTACTGGTCCCGGTAATGCGCCATGTGCACCGTCGTCATCGCCAGCAGCGTCGCGTTGAGGCCCGACGCGTTCTCCAATGTGCGGGCATAGTCCGGCCGATCGGCGACGTAGCGGAGCAGCTTCCGATTGGAAATCGTGAAATCGATCAGGATGTCGATCGAGGCCTGCATGGCTTCCTGCGGCTGTTCGAGGGTGATCGAGCGGAGCATGTCCTCGATCCGCGGCGCCTGCTCGGCGGCCAGCTGTTCGATCGCCGCGTGGATGATCTCTTCCTTGTTGGCGAAGTACTGGTAGATGGATCCCTTGCTGACGCCGGCCTGTCCTGCGATGGCGTTGGTGGTGATCTGCTCGGGGTCGGTCTTCTTCAGCAGCTTCACTGTGGCCGAAACTATTTTCGCGACCATCTCACGAGAGCGTTCCTGCTGCGGCCTCTTGCGCGGCGCTGACGTGGAGTTTTCCATTTTCACCTTCGCCCTGGAATGCGACTTGAATGCGACCTTTAGGTCAGATTACCGTCGGCTCACGCTCAAGGAGGTGCGCTGCCATGACCACCACATCGGAAGTATCAACTTCAATCGTCGAAGACTCCGACGACATCGAACTGGTTCCGCTCGACTCACTGACCGGCGAGCACACCGGCCGGTGGACGTTCCTCATCGTCGACGGGGCGGCGTTCATGATGCAGGCGATGCATCCCGTCATCGCAGAGATCACCGGCCGCTATTCAGCTGCGTTCCACGGGGATCCGGGTGGACGCGCCATCCGCAGCGTCGACTCGGTGCTGCGGTGGACCTATGGCGGCACCGAGGCAGTCGCCGAAGGGAACCGGGTGCGCGCGCTGCACCAGCCGATCACCATGAAGAGCGCCGAGACCGGAAAACAGATCAGTGCGCTCAATCCCGAGGCGTACCAATGGGTAATCGCCACGGGTTACATCGTCAACGCCGAAGGTGGCGGCAAGCTGCTGATCGGACGCGACTTCACCGACGCCGAAAAGGACGAGTTGCTGCGGGACAACCGCCGGCTCGCCCGTCTGCTGCATGTGCCGATGAATGGTTACCCGACCACGCGCGCCGAGATGGCCGAGTACTACGAGGCCATGATCGACAAGCTGGAGGGCACGCCGCAGGCCTTGCGGTTGATCAAGGACATGCAGACCGGCAACGTCGAGCTTCCGCCGTCAGTACCGAAGTTGTTGCACCCGTTGGTCCGTCGCGCACTACGGCCCGCACTGCGGTTCAACTACCTGTCGGTCGTGGGGCTGCTCGAACCACGGCTGCGGGCCAAGCTCGGGGTCACCTGGAGCGACGCCGAAGAGCGTCAACTTCAGCGCATCTACGCCGTGATCCGCACCGCCTACCGCGTCCTGCCGGATCGGCTGACCTACTTTCCGCTGGCGTATCACGCACGCAAACACCATGAGTGCCTTGAGAAGATGAAGCAGCGGCAGCAGAAGTCGTTCGCCTACAACCTGTCAGAAGGCCCAGCTGCCACTCGGTGAGACCACGAAGCCGTGATGATAGGCGGTGTAGCAGGCCACGAAGTCATCCCCGGCTGCACAGCCGGAGTCGTTGACGAGGAGTTTCTGCCCTACCGACAGCTCCGTTGGTTCATGATCCTGGCCCCATGGCACTCCGCGGGTGTAGGTGAATTCGAATTCACCACTTGAGGTTTCGCTGACCGATTGGACGACGGTGTCCCAGGCCGGTGCTCTGGCTGGCAGGTCTTGTCCAGCCGCATCCGGTGGGAACCCGGGCAGGCTCGGAGCCCGGCAGTCGATCATGCCGAGTCCGTCGACCCCGGTCGTCTGGCCGTACACATTGGCCAGGCAGGTCACTCCGGCCGCTGTGAACGAGACTTGGGTGTCGTTGTGCCAGTTGGTGCTGGAGTACGCGGCGAGATCGGCGGTGTGGAATGCGGTGAGATCCGGGAAGGTGTGGGGCGGGGGAGAAGGGTATGACGCCGGGCCCGAAACAGCTTGGCCCTCAAGCATTGTCGTGCAGGAACAGAGGGCCATCGACAGCAGTGCTCCAATGGCCGCTGGCCCGACACGCATCAGAACGTCCAACTGCCGGAAGGTTGCAGGACGAAGCCGTGCTTGTGGTCCGCGTCGATGCACGCGACGAGGTTGTTCTTCCCGACGACGCAGCTGCTGTTGTCGCCCTTGAGTTTCTTGCCCGTGGTGATCGGCTTGAATCTGGCTGAAGCGCAGGCACCTTTGGTCCGTGTGATGGAGTACGGTGTCTCGCTCGGGCTGTCGTCGGGCTTGCTCACCCTAGGACAACCGTCGCCACCCAGTGAGTCGGGAACCCCGTCGATGTTGCCGCCGCACACCACCGTCTTACGCGGTCCGTTGTCAAGCACACAATGGATCTGCTCTGGACTGACGAATGCCGTACCGCCCAAGCTGTAATCCTTGGGATCTACCGCGGTGAATGAGTTCAGGTCGGGGAAACCCTCCGGGGGTGCGGGGAGTTCGGAAGTCGACGAGCAGGCCGCGAGCACGAAGGCTGAAACCGCCAAACATTGGGCCAACCTCATCAGAACGCCCAGCTGCCGGACGCTTGTAGGACGAATCCGTGATTGTGCCAGTTGTCGATGCAGGCTACGAGGTTCTGATCCCCAACTGCGCAGGTTGTGCCGTACGCCTCGAAAGTCAGTTTCTCCCCGGGATTGAGCAAGTCGTCGGACGTGGGAACGCATGGCTTGTCAGACTTCTCGAACCGAAACGGCTCCGATGGATTCCCGCGGGTAACGGACGTGCACGTGCTTTTCTGGTCGGCTACCAGACCGGGTAGGTTTCCATAGCACCAGGTGCCGCCACCGAGGGCGCACGAGATCCCGGATTGGGTCCGGAAGAAGGCGTAACCGTTGGCCCATTTGTCCGGGCGGGTGAATTTTCGGCCGTCGTGCACCTCTGTGAAAAGTGAGAGGTCTGGAAATCCGGGCGGCGCGGAGCTAGCCGTCGCTGGAAAGAACGTTGCGAGGCTCGTCGACAATGCCAGGAAGACGAGGCATCGCTTCGTAGACCTGCAGGCTTTACTCATCGTGCTGCTCTCCATTTGTTAGTGCTGCACCGTGACAGTTGTCGAGTAGGTCTGGGGGTTATATGGCATTTTCGGCTGTTCGGGTGTTGGTCCCTTCCACCATTCAGGTCGCTCCCACGTGCTGACTCGCAATTGGACCGTTTCCGTGCCTGTGACCGGGTCGTAAGTCGTGTCGATGACGGTTGGCCCATAGGGCGGTGCAGGCGGTGAGCCTGGCCAATTCGGATGAGGGCCTGGTGGAAATAAGTCGGTGCGCGGGGCGGTGAGCAACCCTTCCGGGGTAGCGGCTGTGACCGCACCGATTGGCTGTTGATTGCCATCTCGGACAACGTTGTCCGAGCCGACGAGCATGTATCCGCCACCTTTGAGTGCGACGAGTTGACTTTCTCGATCGCCAGGAAGTCCCTGTACTTCCCCCTGGGGCTTCAGAGTCTGCATCCACCCGTTCGGATTGGTGGGATCGATCGGATCGGACATGTACAGCATTCTCGTTCGATCGCCGGGGTGAGGGCCGGTGTTTCCGACTACGACCATGCGGTTGGTTTTGGGGTCGTAGACACCGCTGGCTTGGGAGATTCCTGGGAGGGCACCGATGCTCTTCGACGGATCGGACAGATCGACCACAGTCGTATTGGCAGTCGCATACTCGGGATTGGGATCTCCATTCGGCAGCGTGTAAGGGACCTCGCTGTAGAGCGCGTACTGCTTGCCGTCGGGGCCGACAATCGTGCCGGTCGGTAACGGCCGAACTTTGTCACGCCCTTCGGGGTTGTCCACCGACGGCTTGTTCGCATCGATTTCCAACGGGTTTCGTTCACCATTCAACGTGGGGTAGCCGGTCCGTCCGTCGCCGCTGATCTCGATGCCGGTGCCGGGCAACGTGGAATTCAGGTCTGCCGCCTTGCTTTCAGGTCTCAGTGGGCCTGGCATCCCGGTGATCTGCGGGGTACCGGACTTTCCGGTTTCCGGAGCACCACCCTTGCCGCCTTCAAGATCGAATTCGTGCAGTTGTGCGGTCATGCGATCAAGTTGGTCAGCAACCTTCTGATCGGTGAACTCCAACACCGTCGCCTTCGCGCGAATGTCGGCTTGTGCGTGTGTCGCCTGCAGTTTTCGCATCAGGGCCAGGGCGGGGCTGATGATCCACGGCACGCGGTCGGTGACAGTCAGATCCTCACTCACCGAGAAGAACTGGTTTTCGGTGTTCTTGATCGCGTTGACTGCGTCGTTCTTCGCCGTGTCGACAGATTCCGCTCCCGACTTGGCGATAGCCGCCGCCTGCCGCATCAATCCCAGTGCGCCTTGAACTTCGACCATGTTCTCGGCCAGTTTCTCATTCGCTCGGTCTGACGCCGGGCCGGTCCAGGGAACGCCGCCAACAGTGCTTTGTGCCTTGCTGTAGTGCTCTTCGATGATGGTGGCGCCGCGCTCCCATCCGAGCGCCGCGGATTTCAGGTGGCCGGTCGTCCAACTCTCGACACGGGAACGTGTCAGCATCTCGACCCGTTGCTCCTACTTCGACGGGTTCATGGTGTGGATAACGGCACCAGCATTGGCCGAGTCGGTCGCATCGTAGAAGCGCGTGCCTGGGCGATGTTGTCGGCGAAGCTGAGCAGATTGCCGGAACATTCGCTCATCACGTGATTGGTCGCAGCAGTGACGGCAACAGTGGCCTTCGCTGACGGTTGATCCGCCGGCGGTTGCCATTCGTGAGTGAGTGAATGGTCCAGTCCGTCGCTCAGCCCGGCCAGTTCTTGGGCAGCGCTCCTAAGCGCTGCGGTGTCAACTCTCAGTGGCTGCGTCACCCATCAACGGTAATGCAGCTGATGACGGTCGATATGCACCGATTTCCCTCGCTAAACCCCAATCGGTTAGCCTCACGAATTAACACCCGTCAAGGAGATTGCCATGGTCGATCCGCGCACCCCCGTCATCGTCGGCGTCGGACAGTTCACCGAACGTATCGATCTTGACGGCTATCGCGGGATGTCCTCGGTCGAGCTGGCCACCGAGGCAGCCAAGGCGGCGCTGCGCGACACCGGGGCGGACGCGGCGGCCGTGGCGAAGGCCATCGACACAGTGGCAGGCACCCGGCAGTTCGAGATCTCCGGCCCGGTATCAGCGACCCTGGGCGTGTCCAACAACTACCCGCGTTCCGTCGCGCGCAATGTCGGCGCCGATCCGGCCCGGGCCATCCTCGAGGTGATCGGTGGTCAGAGTCCGCAGCATCTGGTCACCGAGTTCGCCGGGGCCATCGTGGCCGGCACGGCCGACGCGGTGCTGCTGTTCGGCTCGGAGAACACCTCGACGCTGCGCCACTTCTCCAAGCGGGACGACAAGCCTGATCATTCCGAGACCATCGACGGTCAGTTGGAAGACCGCGGCTACGGCTATGACGGCATCTTCGACGAGTACACGATCAAGCACGGATTGATCGGCGCCCCGGTGCAATACGGACTGTTGGAGAACGCCCGTCGGGCCCGGCTGGGCCTGTCGGTCGACGACTATCGGCAGGCAATGGCCGAGCTGTTCGCACCGTTCTCCAAGGTTGCTGCCAAAAACCCGTATTCGTCGTCCCCGGTGGAACGTTCGGCGGAAGAGCTCGCCACCGTCACCGAGAGCAACCGGATGATCTGTGACCCGTACCCGCGCATGATGGTGGCGCGCGATCAGGTCAACCAGGGTGCGGCCGTTCTGTTGATGTCCGTCGAAACCGCCCGGAAACTCGGTGTGCCCGAGGAGAAGTGGGTGTATCTGCGCGGGCACGCCGACATGAAGGAAATCAAGCTACTCGAGCGCGCCGAGCTGGGTTACACCGCGACGGCGGCGATCGCCGTCAACGAGGCCCTGCGCGTTGCCGGCATCACGCTCGACGACATCGAAGCATTCGATCTCTACAGCTGCTTCCCGTTCCCGGTGTTCAATTTCTGCGACGGCACCGGCCTGGCGCCTGACGCCGAACGCGGCCTGACCCTCACCGGCGGCCTGCCGTTCTTCGGCGGACCGGGCAACAACTACTCGATGCACGGCATCGCCGAGGCCGTCAACGAAATGCGGGACAAGCCGGGACAATTCGCGCTCATCGGCGCCAACGGTGGCATCGCCAGCAAGTACTCGGTCGGCATCTACTCCACCGCGCCTGCCGACTGGGTGGAAGACAACAGCGCGGCCCTGCAGGACGAGTTCAACACACAGCAACGGGTGGCGATCACCGAAAAGGCCGACGGGCCGGGCCGGATCGAGACCTACACGGTGCGCTACGACTGGACGCCACGCACCGGCATCATCATCGGCCGCCTGGACGCCGACGGCAGCCGATTCCTGGCCACCACGACCGACGAAGCCTTGCTGGAATTGCTCACCGAAGGTGAGCCGTTGGGCGCGAAGATCGTCGTGGCGTCCGGGGAGAAGCGCAACACCGCGTCGCTGGCGTAGTCCAGCCCCCTGCCGAGCAGACACAAAACTGCCCAAATCCGATGGGGAAAGGGCAGTTTTGTGTCTGTTGGCGGGCTAAATCGAGGCCAGCTTGCCCGCGAGTCGCTCCACGTAGGCGGCGACGTCAGCCTCGGACTTGTCCGGCAGGCCGAAGAGCACCTCGGTGACGCCCAATTCGCGCCAGTGCGCGAGCTTCTCGGCATCCGGCTTGAAGTCCAGTGCCACGATCTGCGGCGCGCCGGAGCGTCCGGCCGCGGCCCAAGTGTCCTGCAGGAGCTTGACGGGCTCATCGATGTCGAAGTCGCGTGGCGTGGTGATCCAGCCGTCGGCGGACTTCGCGATCCACTTGAAGTTCTTCTCGGTGCCGGCCGCGCCCACCAGGACCGGGATGTGCGACTGCACGGGCTTGGGCCAGGCCCACGACGGTCCGAAGTTCACGAATTCCCCTTCGTAGGAGGCTTCTTCTTCGGTCCACAGCGCCCGCATGGCTTCCAGGTACTCACGCAGCATGGTGCGACGCCGGCCCGGCGGCACGTTGTGGTCGGCGAGTTCGTCGGTGTTCCAGCCGAATCCGACGCCCAACGACACGCGCCCACCGGAGAGATGGTCGAGGGTGGCGATGGACTTGGCCAGGGTGATCGGGTCGTGTTCGACAGGCAGCGCGACAGCCGTCGACAACCGCACCCGCGAGGTCACCGCGCACGCAGTGCCCAACGACACCCACGGATCAAGGGTGCGCATGTAGCGATCATCGGGCAGGGACTCGTCACCGGTGGTGGGGTGAGCGGCCTCGCGCTTGATCGGGATATGCGTGTGCTCGGGCACGTAGAACGTCGTGAAGCCGTGATCGTCGGCGAGTTTGGCGGCCTTGGCCGGGGCGATGCCGCGGTCACTGGTGAAGAGAACGAGCCCATAGTCCATATCCAGAATTAGAACGTGTTTCAGTCCCAGTAGCAAGACGATCCGTCTCGTAAGCGCCGGTGTCAAAAGAAAACTTCACCGCGAGCGATACCCGCGACGTGCGCCGATGCGTTGGCTGGGATCTCCGGCATGACGACTGAACGCATCGCCGACCACGTCAAGTTCGCCTACTGGGTGCCCAACGTCAGCGGCGGCTTGGTCACCAGCGACATCGAGCAGCGCACCGACTGGAACTACGAATACAACAAGAAGCTGGCCCAGACCGCGGAGAACAACGGCTTCGAGTACGCCCTGAGCCAGGTCCGCTATGAGGCCAGCTACGGCGCGGAGTACCAGCACGAGTCCACCAGCTTCAGCCTCGCGCTGCTGCTGGCCACCGAGCGACTCAAGGTCATCGCCGCCGTTCACCCCGGTTTGTGGCAGCCGGCGGTGCTGGCCAAGTTGGGGGCCACCGCCGATCACCTGAGCAACGGCCGATTCGCGGTCAACGTCGTCTCCGGCTGGTTCAAGGACGAGTTCACCCACCTGGGTGAACCGTGGCTCGAACATGACGAGCGCTACCGCCGCAGCGCGGAGTTCCTGGAGGTGCTGCGCAAGATCTGGACCGAGGACGACGTCGATTTCCGCGGCGATTTCTACCGCATCCACGATTTCACCCTCAAGCCCAAGCCGCTCAACACCGCCGAGCGTCCCAACCCGGAACTGTTCCAGGGCGGGAACTCCACCGCCGCCCGACGCAACGGCGGGCACTACGCCGACTGGTACTTCTCCAACGGCAAAGACTTCGACGGCATCACCGAGCAGGTTGTCGAGGTGCGTGACCACGCGCGTGACGCCAATAGAGAGGTGAAGTTCGGACTGAACGGATTCATCATCGCCCGCGATACCGAGAAGGAAGCAAAGGAGACGCTCAAGGAGATCGTCGCCAAGGCCAACAAGCCCGCGGTGGAGGGGTTCCGCGGCGCGGTACAGCAGGCCGGCAACTCCACCGGCGACAAGAAGGGCATGTGGGCTGATTCCAGTTTCGAGGACCTGGTGCAATACAACGACGGCTTCCGCACCCAATTGATCGGCACACCCGAGCAGATCGCCGAACGCATTGCCGCATATCGCAAACGCGGCGTCGACCTGATTCTCGGCGGCTTCCTGCACTTTCAAGAGGAAATCGAGTACTTCGGCGCCAAGGTGCTGCCACTCGTCCGTGAAATCGAGGCCGCCGAAACCAATTCCGCCGACGCACCCGTCCTGGTATCAGCTTGAGACCGCGCCGACACCGAGCACGCGCGCCCGGCACCCAGCTGGGTGCGCTAGCGTGGAAGCTCGAATCGCTCACGTGGTCGGTATTCATGCCTGCGTGATACGTCGCGAAGCTCGATAGCACAGGAGAGGTCATGACCTACCCGCCCAGTAACCCCGGATACCCCCCACAGTCGGGATCCCAGTTCGAGGCGACTCAGCAGTTCGCCAAGGCCGTCCCCGCGCAGATCCCCGCCACCCAGGCCTCGGCCGCGCCCGGCGAGAGCAAGCTGGCCGAGATCCTGCTGGCCGTGGTGGCCGCTGCGGGCTTCATCACCTATCTGGTGAGCTTCGCCTTGGACTCCAGCACCGCGCAGGGCTTCATCATTCTGGTGGGTCTGCCCCTGCTGGGCGCGCTGTTGGCCGGCGTCAGCCTGCTGCCCAAGCAGAAGAACTACACCGCGGTCGCGGCTGTGGTCTCGACGATCCCCTTCTTGTTCGTCGTTGCCGCCGTGGTGCAAAGCGGGGGCGAGATCGGCGGCGCGTTGTGGGCAATTCTCGCCCTCACCCTGATCCAGGCGGGCGCGGCGATCGCGGCACTGCTCTTCGATGCCGGCGTCATCACCCCGCCCGCACCCAAGCCGCAGTTCGATCAGCAGCCTCAGTACGGCCAGTACGGTGGCCCGTCGCAGTACTACGGCCAGCAGCACCAGCCGCAGGGCGGCCAGCCGTATCAGCAGGCTCAGCCGCAGCGTCCCGGTTACCCCTCGCAGTACGGCGGTTACCCCGGTGCCCAGAACACGGGTGGTTTCCCGGTGCAGCCGTCGCAGGGCCAGCAGGGTCAGCAGCCGAGCGGTCCGCCGACCCCGCCGACCGGCTACCCGACCTACGGACAGCCTCAGCAGTCGCCCGGTTCGGCGCCCACCACTTCGGTGCCGGCGCAGCCGCAGGCACAGCAGTCGTCTTCACAGCAATCTGGCCCTGCGCCGTCGTAAGCTGATCGGCGCGTGCGCTGCGGTGCGCACGCGCGATCATTGCGAGGAGCAGCCCAGCAAGTGAGTAACCGGCCAGTCGGCACCCGCCAGGCACGTGAGTTGCTCCGGGTCGCATTCGGGCCGTCCGTCGTAGCGCTGGTGGTCATCGCCGCAGTTGTGCTGCTGCAACTGCTGATTGCCAACAGCGATATGACGGGCGCTCTCGGCGCGATCGCCAGCATGTGGCTGGGTGTACATCAGGTGCCGGTGTCGATCGGCGGCAGTGAGCTCGGCGTGATGCCGTTACTGCCGGTGCTGGCGATGATTTGGGGCACCGCGCGCATCACGGCCGCGGCCACCGCGCCGAATTCCTCCTGGCTGGTCACGCGCTGGGTGGTGGCCTCGGCGTTGGGTGGGCCGATTCTGATCGCGGCCCTGTTGTTGGCGGTCATCCACGACGCCGCCTCGGTGATCAGCGAGTTGCAGACCCCGAGTGCGCTGCGGGCCTTCGGCAGCGTGCTGATCGTGCATGCGATCGGCGCGTTCGTCGGCGTCGGCTCGAAGGTGGGCCGGCGCACCCTGGCCGTGTTGCGAGTGCCCGCGTGGCTGCCTGACGCGATCCGCGCGGCGGTGGCCGGCGTGCTCGCGCTGTTCGGGCTTTCCGGGGCGGTGACGGCGGTGTCGCTGGTGGTGCACTGGGGCACGATGCACGACTTGTTCGCAATCACCGACAGTCTGTTCGGCCAGCTCAGCCTGGCGTTGCTGTCGATCCTTTACATCCCCAACGTGATCGTGGGTACCTCGGCGATCGCGGTGGGGTCCAGTGCTCACGTCGGTCTGGCCACGTTCAGTTCGTTCACGGTGTTCGGCGGAGACATTCCCGCCGTGCCGGTGTTGGCCGCCGTGCCCTCGCCGCCGTTGGGGCCGATCTGGGTGGCCTTGTTGATCGTCGGCGCGGCATCGGCGGTCGCCGTGGGCCAACAGTGTGCGCGACGGCCGCTTCCGATCGGTGCTGCGACGGGCAAGTTGGTGGTGGCGTCGGGCCTGGCAGCGGTGACGATGGCGTTGGCCGGTTATGCCGGGGGCGGTCGGCTGGGCAACTTCGGTGACGTCGGGGTGGACCAGTCGACATTCGCGCCGGCGGTGTTCCTGTGGTTCGTCGGGATCGGTGCGCTGACCGTGGTCATGTCCGGTGGCCTGACCCGGAAGCCGAGGCCTGTGGTGGCGCCCCGACCGGAGCCCGAGCCCGAGCCCGAGCCCGCGCTGGAGCCGGAGTCGGAGCCTGTGGAGGAACCCCTGCCCGAAACCGATGAGTACGTCGACATCGAACCCGAACCGGCACCTGGTGAGCCGCTGGTGTCGTGGTCGGCCGACGACGTTGCGGACGACACCGAGCAGCCGCTGGACGTGGAGGAAGTCGTCTACGAGCCCGGTCCGCAGACCTACGACGACCTCGATGACGATCCGGAGGACCACTTCTTCGTCGACGACATCTCCGATGACCCAGCGACCGGCGATCAGCCGCGTCGCACGGGCGACTAGGCTGCTCGCGTGCAGCAACCGCTACGAGTGCCTCCGAGCGCACCGGCACGGCTGGTAGTGCTGGCTTCGGGGACAGGGTCGTTGCTCGCGTCGCTACTGGCCGCCGCCATCGACGACTATCCCGCCCGCGTCGTCGCCGTCGGCACCGACCGCAAATGCGCCGCGCTGGACATCGCCGCGGCGGCCGGCGTGCCGTCGTTCACCGTGCGGCTGGGCGATCATTCGGATCGCGCCGCCTGGGATGCCGCGCTCACCGAGGCTACCGCCGAGCATCAGCCCGATCTCGTGGTGTCGGCCGGGTTCATGAAAATTCTGGGCGGCCAATTCCTTTCCCGTTTCCCGGGTCGGGTGGTCAACACCCATCCGGCGTTGCTGCCCGCGTTTCCGGGGGCGCATGCGGTGCCCGAGGCGTTGGCGTACGGCGTGCGGGTGACGGGCTGCACGGTGCATCTCGTGGACTCCGGGATGGATACCGGGCCGATTCTGGCCCAGCACGCCATCGAGGTGCTCGATGATGACACCGAAGAGACTTTGCATGAGCGCATCAAGGTGGTCGAACGGCGGCTGCTGGTGGATGTGCTGGCCGCGCTGGCAACCCGCGGCGTGACCTGGACTGGACGAAAGGCGACCTTCGGATGTTGAGGAGACAACGGTGAGCGAGAAGAAACCGATCCGACGGGCGCTGATCAGTGTCTATGACAAGACCGGTCTGGCCGATCTGGCCCGCGGCCTGCATGAGGCGGGTGTGGCCATCGTCTCCACCGGGTCGACCGCCAAAACCATTGCTGCCACCGGTGTTCCGGTCACGCCCGTCGAGGACGTGACGGGTTTCCCGGAGGTGCTCGACGGCCGGGTCAAGACCCTGCACCCGCGCGTGCATGCCGGCCTGCTGGCCGATACCCGCAAGCCTGAACATGTTGCGGCTCTGGCCGAACTCGAGGTCGAGGCGTTCGAGCTCGTGGTGGTGAACCTCTACCCGTTCTCCGAGACCGTGGAGTCCGGGGCATCGGTGGACGAGTGCGTCGAGCAGATCGACATCGGCGGCCCGTCGATGGTGCGTGCCGCCGCGAAGAACCACCCGAGTGTGGCCGTGGTGGTCGATCCGCTGGGCTATGACGGCGTGCTGGCCGCGGTGCGGGCCGGCGGCTTCACCCTCGCCGAGCGAAAGATTTTGGCGTCCTTGGCTTTCCGGCACACCGCCGAGTACGACGTGGCGGTGGCGTCGTGGATGGGGTCGACGCTGGCGCCCGAAGAACCGGCCCAGAAGCTGCCGCAGTGGTACGGCGGCACCTGGCATCGCAGCGCGGTGCTGCGCTACGGCGAGAACCCGCACCAGCAGGCTGCGGTGTATCGCGACGATTCCGCGTGGCCCGGACTGGCGCAGGCCGAGCAGCTGCACGGCAAGGAGATGTCCTACAACAACTACACCGATGCCGACGCGGCGTGGCGGGCCGCGTTCGACCACGAAGAGATCTGCGTGGCGATCATCAAGCACGCCAACCCATGTGGCATCGCGATCTCCTCGGAGTCCGTCGCCGACGCGCACCGCAAGGCGCACGAATGCGACCCGCTCAGCGCGTTCGGCGGCGTGATCGCCTCCAACACCGAGGTCAGTGTCGAGATGGCCGAGACCGTGGCCGACATCTTCACCGAGGTCATCATCGCCCCGGCATATGAGGCCGGCGCCGTGGAAGTGTTGGCCCGCAAGAAGAACATCCGCATCCTGGTGGCCTCCGAGCCCTTGGTCGGCGGCATCGAGCTACGCCAGATCAGTGGAGGCGTGCTGTTGCAACAGCGCGACGCGCTCGATGCGGCCGGCGACGATCCGGCCAATTGGACACTGGCCACCGGTGAACCGGCCGATGCGCAGACACTCACCGATCTGGTGTTCGCCTGGCGGTCCTGCCGCGCGGTGAAGTCGAACGCGATCGTCGTCGTCAAGGACGGCGCGACCGTGGGTGTCGGTATGGGGCAGGTCAATCGGGTCGACGCCGCCGGGCTGGCCGTGCAGCGTGCCGGTGATCGCGTGGTCGGTTCCGTCGCGGCCTCTGACGCGTTCTTCCCGTTCCCCGACGGCCTGGAGACACTGACGAATGCCGGTGTGAAGGCCATCGTGCATCCGGGTGGGTCCGTGCGCGACGACGAGGTGACGGCGGCCGCCGCAGCTGCCGGCATCACGCTGTACCTCACTGGTGCACGGCATTTCGCGCACTAGCTGACGTTCGCCGTTTTCTACCTGGGGGTTGTGGCGGTATGCGGTTGACGACCTTGGGGTAGAAGTCGGTGCGTGGCTTGGCGGGCGTTAATCCACAGCGCGTATTTCATCCCCAGCTTCAGTTGAGCGAAGCGGAGATGCCGTCAATCCGTCGGTCGTGGTGTTGATCGTCAGTCCATGAGTTTCCCTTTCATCGGTCCCGAGGCGCTCGCGGCGGGCAGTCTCACTCGAGCGCAACTGCGGTGGCGATATGCCTCGGCGCATCCACGCGTCTACCTGCCGAACGGTGCCACCCGAAACCTAAAGACCAACACCGTGGCCGCATGGTTGTGGAGCGGCCGTCGCGGCATCATCGCCGGTCGGGCCGCGGCCGCATTACACGGTGCGGAGTGGGTCGACGACGACGTTCCGATCGAACTGATCACCGAGCATGGACGTCGGCGCCCCGGCATCATCGTGCGAGAGGAACGCATCAGGTCCGACGAGGTTTGCCAGGTCGGCGATTTCAGCGTCACCACACCTTTGCGGACGGCGCTTGATCTCGCCCGGTTCCTTCCTCGTGATGACGCGGTCGCTCACCTCGATGCGCTGGCCATCGCGACGGGCATTGAGGCCGACCAGGTGCTCGAAGTAGCTGACCGATATCGCGGGCTGCGGGGAATACGAAGCGCCCGAACAGCACTCGACCTGATGGATGCCGGTGCGCAATCTCCGAGGGAAACCTGGCTACGGCTGCTTCTCATCGACGCGGGATTTCGACGGCCGCGCACGCAGATCCGGGTGAGCGACAAGTTCACCGAGGCATTCATCGACATGGGATATGACGACGTCAAGGTGGGGCTGGACTACGAGGGCAAACACCACGCCACGGACCGTCGACGTGTTGTCCACGACATCGGCCGCAACGAGTTCATTGAACGAGAAGGCTGGATCGACATCCGCGTGGTGGCCGAACACACCAGGGCTTTCATCCTTCGCCGGGTTCGAGAAGCCTTTGCCCGTCGCGGTGCTTCCCCGTTTTCTACCTAGGGGTGGTGGCGGCAGGGGTTTGACGACCCTGGGGTGGAAATCGGCGCAGGGGTGTGGCGGGCGGCTCACGGTTTTCTACCTAGGGGTTGTGCCGGCACGCGATCGACAACCGTGGAGTAGAAAACGGCGCACAGGTGAGGCAACGGCACGCCAAAACCTACGCACTCACCTCATCTTCGGCCTCAGCAGTCGCATAGGCGATGAAGGAGGTGATCTCCTCGACCGCGCGACGGGCATCGGGGTTGACGTCGAAGCTGAGCTGGAACATGTGCATTGCCCGGTCCCACACTTGAACCCACACGGGCACACCGGTGGCCTGGAGTTTGTCGGCCAGGGCAAAGGCGTCGTTGAGCAGCATCTCGTGGGTGCCGACCTGCAGCAGGAACGGTCCGAGCCCATGCAGATCTGCTTCAGGCGGCATCACGGGTGTGGGCCGGGTGCCGTTGACGGTGGCGAACACGTCATAGATGAACTTGACCGTCATGAACGGGAACATCACGTCGCGATGTTCTTGCAGGGCACGGTATTTGAGGTCCATGTCCGATGACGTCAGAGGCGAGAGCATGACCTGCCCGGCGGGGACCGGCAGCCTGGCGTCGCGGGCGGCCAGTGCGGTGTTGGCGGCCATCAATCCACCGGCCGAATCACCGGCCAGGACAATCCGATTCGGAGCGAACCCGAGCGACAGCGCCAGGCGGTACCCGTCAAGACCATCGGCCACCGCGTCTTCGATGTCGGCCTGAGGTGCCAGCCGGTAACCGATGTTGAGCACGCGGGCCCCCGTGGCGGCCGACAGCTTCGAGACGAAACGTCGGTGTGAGTTCAGCCCGAGGGTCACCAGTGCCGAGCCGTGCAGGTAGACGATCACCAGATCGGAGTCACGGGCCTCGGGGGCGATCACCCATTCGGCCGGGCAGTTGGGCAGCGCCACCGGCGTCACCGTCGTACCGGGCAATGGCTTGATGAACCGCAGTGGCCGGTCGATGACGTCGAGGCGGGCGCGCTGCAGCAGTGCGGGGGCGATGCGGTTGACGGCCATGCCGATCACGGTCAGCAGCCCGAGCAAGGGTCGCAGGGTCAGTGCGGTGGCCACACCGAGGGCTCTGGACTGCAGGGATGCGGGGCCGAAGTGCACGGTGGCCGGCCGGCTACGCCAATCGAGCGAATTCACGGTACCGAGGGTACTGGGTACCTAGCGGGCCGTGAGGCCCGCCCCGTCGATCAGATGAAGCCGAAGGCGGGGAAGCCGTAGAACTCTTCCTCGCCCGGGTACACCGGCGGCGTCGCGTCGATCTGGACGTTGCCTTCCGAGGCGCAGTCGGTGGTCTGCCCGCCGGCAATCGAGCTGCCACCGGTCACCTCGCACTGCGGAAGCAAGGACGGTTCGGCGGCCGCGGTCGGCGCACCCAGAATCGCGACCGCGACGCCGAACCCAGCGGCACTGAGGACCAAGAGGTTACGCATTGGCGACATGGCGAGTCGTTCCTTTCATCCGGGTCGACGTTGCGTCGACCCCGCACGCGAGGGTGTCGCGCAAGTTATTGTTGCGGCAAACATAGACCATCGCTTGCGAGCGGGCCTGATGATCGAGGAGTCTCATGAAACTTGTCACACGTTCACGCAGCTGTGCCGTCGCCGTGCTGGGCGCGGGCGCGGTGCTCCTCGGAACGTCGGCAACCGCCGCTGCCGAGCCGCCGAACTGCACCACTGCTGACGTGACCGCGGTGATGGCAGGGGTTTCGACGAACATGACCGCCTACTTGTTCACCCATCCCGAGGTCAACGCGTTCTTCACCGGGTTGCAGGGGCAGGGTAAGACGGATACCGCTCAGAAGACCAAGTCGTACCTCAACGACAATCCGCAGGTGCGCGCCGAACTCGATGCGATCCGTGCACCCGCGGTCGACCTGCGCAACCGCTGCAACATCCCGCTGGACGCCGAGATCTCCGGCGTGATCTAGGCCCGCCGACGGCGTCCATAGACGTCCGAAAGAGTTGGAGCCGGCCCCCTTTGGTGGCCGGCTCTTCTCGTGTGATCGGCTCAGGGCAGGGCGACGGTGGCCTGGGCCTCGATCGCCTTGTTGACGTCGGTCAGCGCGTTCTTGTCGCGTTCGAGTGCGTCGGCGTTGATCTGCAGCACGTAGACGTTGCCCGGCGCCGGGATCACCACGGTCGTCTGGGTGATCGCGCGGCGCTGGTTGCCCTTGGCGTAGGTGCCGCCCAGGTGGACGGTGGGGAAGCCGCTGATGTTGCCGCGAGTGACCTCGCCGCTGGCCTTGTAATCAGCCAGATTCTGCAGTTCGTTGGGCGCGTATTCGAGCAGCTTGTTGGGTTCGACGTCGCCGGCCAGCTTGGAGATCAGCGAGATCACCGACGGCGGGTCGGCCGGGCTGACCGGGTCGTTGACGATCGCCGAGTACGCCCAGTTCGGGGTGCGAGGCCCGGCGTCGACCCATCCCGGCGGCGTCGGCATGGTGAACACGGGTGCGCCCGGATCACCGCGGTGCACCGGTGTTTCGATGAAGCCGCTCTGCTTGATGTAGTCGGCGATGGTGAAGGCGTGCCCAGGCGGTTTCGGTGATGTCGAGGTGGCACTGTCGTCGGCAGCCACTGCCGACGTGGTCTCGCCGCCACCGCCGTTGTCGTCACCGCCCGAGGTCACCGCGAGCGTGATGCCGCCGACCAGCAGCACGACGGCACCGATCACCCCGGCCGCCATGATGATGTTGCGCCGGTTGTCGGGCTTCTTGGGTACCGGATTCCGTGGCAGCGGAGGCGGCCCGAAACTGGTCTGCGGCGGCAGCGGCGGCGGTCCGCCCAGGCTCTGCATACCGCCCGGGACACTCGCGACGGGTTTGCCCGACGAGATTTCGTTGCCGGCCCACGATGACGTGAACACCGGTGGTTCCGACGGCTGCTGCACCGGCCGCGGGTTCGACGGCGACTGCGGGGTCACCGGCGGCGGGGGCGAATGCACGGGCTTGGGGATGATCAGCGGGGTGGTGGGCGGCGCCGGCTCCGGGGTGGGCGCGGGCGTGCGCATCTCGGGGGTGGTCCCGGTGGCTGCCTCGGTGAGTGCGACGGCGAAGTCGTGGCAGGTGTCGAAGCGGTCTTTGGCGTCTTTCGACAACGCTTTGGCCATCACGGAATCGAAAACGGCCAGTTCGGGTTTCGTGTCACCGAGCTTTGGCGGTGGGGAGTTCAGATGGTGGCTGATCACCACGGCCGGGTTGCTGTGCGCGAACGGCGGGGCGCCGGTGAACAACCGATAGGCGGTGGCAGCCAGCGAGTACTGGTCGGCTCGGCCGTCGAGCGGTTGGCCCATCAACTGCTCGGGAGCGGTGTAGGACATCGAGCCCACGGTGATATTGGTCGAGGTGAGCCCGTTGACCTCGTCGGCGCGGCGCGCGATACCGAAGTCGGTCAGCATGATGCGACGCTTGGCACCTTGTTTGCTGGTGAGCAGGATATTGGCGGGTTTGACGTCGCGGTGCAGCAGCTTGCGTTGATGCGCGTAGTCCAGCGCGTCGCCGACGGCGGTGACGACTTCGATGACGTCTTCGGCCGGCATGCCCGACGGATACTGATCGTGCAGGAGCCGGGCGGCGTCATGCCCGTCGACATAGTCCATCGAGATCCACAACCGGCCCTCGAACTCGCCGCGGTCGTGCACGCCGACGATGTGTGGGTGCCACAGCGTGGCCGCCATGTCCGCCTCGCGGATGAACCGCTGCCGGAATTCGTCGTCGGAGCTGACGGTGATGGGCAGCACTTTGAGAGCGTCCTCGCGAGGTAACCGCGGGTGGGACGCCAGATAGACCTCGCCCATGCCTCCAGTGCCCACCAACCGCACGATGGTGAACCCTGCGAATTCCTGACCGCTAGCCAACGGCATGGAGCGCAGACTACCTGTCGGAACGTCTGGATCACGACTATGGCGGGGGTATGGCTCGTGCGCGGCGGGCATCGGTTCTGACGGGTGGCGATGTGCGCAGGCCGGTTCAGTCGTAGCGTGGAGTGGTGAGCCAACCCAAAAACGATGGTCGCCGGCCAGCCGTCCCCGGTGATCTGCCTCGTACCGTCGGTGAGCTTCGTGCCGCCGGCCATCGTGAACGGGGCGTCAAAGCCGAGATCCGCGAGAACCTGCTGGCCGCCCTGGCGGACCGCCGCGACATATGGCCCGGGATCCTCGGTTTCGAGGACACGGTGATCCCGCAATTGGAGCGCGCCTTGATCGCCGGGCACGACGTCGTGCTGCTCGGCGAGCGCGGGCAGGGCAAGACCCGGCTGCTGCGGGCACTGACCGGACTGCTCGACGAGTGGACGCCGGTGATCGCCGGCTCCGAGTTGGGCGAGCACCCGTTCAGCCCGATCACTCCGGAGTCGATCCGCCGGGCCGCTGATTCCGGTGAGGACCTGCCGATCGAGTGGCGCCACCGCAGCGAGCGTTACACCGAGAAGCTGGCCACCCCCGACACCAGCGTGGCCGATCTCGTCGGCGACATCGACCCGATCAAGGTGGCCGAGGGGCGCAGCCTCGGTGACCCGGAAACGATCGCCTACGGGCTGATCCCGCGGGCGCATCGCGGCATCGTGGCCGTCAACGAGCTGCCAGACCTGGCCGAGCGGATTCAGGTGTCGATGCTCAACGTGATGGAGGAGCGCGACATTCAGGTCCGCGGCTACACGCTGCGGTTGCCGCTCGACGTCGTCGTCGTGGCCAGCGCCAACCCCGAGGACTACACGAACCGCGGCCGGATCATCACGCCGCTCAAGGACCGGTTCGGCGCCGAGATCCGCACGCACTACCCGCTGGAGATCGATGACGAGGTGGGCGTGATCCGCCAGGAGGCCCAATTGGCCGCCGAGGTCCCCGATTACCTGCTCGGTGTGCTGGCCCGCTTCGCCCGCAATCTGCGGGAGTCGAGTTCGATCGATCAGCGCTCCGGGGTGTCGGCGCGGTTCGCAATCGCCGCGGCCGAGACGGTGGCGGCCTCGGCACGGCACCGCTCGGCGATTCTCGGCGAGGACGATCCGGTGGCCCGGGTGGTGGACCTGGCCAACGTGATCGACGTGCTGCGCGGCAAGCTGGAATTCGAGACGGGCGAGGAGGGCCGCGAGCAGGCGGTGCTGGAGCACCTGCTGCGACGCGCCACCGCCGACACCGCACAACGGTTGCTGGGCGGCATCGACGTCGGCCCGCTGGTGGCCGCGATCGAGGAAGGCTCCCCGGTGACCACCGGTGAGCGGGTGTCGGCCAAGGACGTACTGGCCGCGCTGCCCGATCTGCCGGTGGTCGACTCGATTGCCTCCCGGTTGGGCGCGGTGTCGGTCGGTGAGCGGGCCGCGGCGGTCGAATTGGCCTTGGAAGCGCTGTATCTGGCCAAGCGGGTGGACAAGGTGTCGGGGGAGGGCGAGACGGTCTATGGCTGATTCTGGGGCCGGCGCCGGCCGGGGCCACCACGCACACACGTCGCGGTATTCGCGATACACCGGTGGCCCCGACCCGTTGGCACCGCCGATCGATCTGCGCGACGCGCTCGAGCAGATCGGTCAGAGCGTCATGGAGGGGAGCTCGCCGCGTCGGGCCCTCTCGGAGCTGATGCGCCGCGGCACCGAGGGCATGCGCGGCACCGACCGGCTGGCGGCCGAGGCCAACCGCAAGCGTCGGGAGTTGTTGCAGCGGCACAACCTCGACGGCACCCTGCAGGAGATCAAGAAGCTGCTCGACGAGGCCGTGCTGGCCGAGCGCAAGGAACTGGCCCGCGCACTCGACGACGACGCACGCTTCGGTGAACTGCAGATGGAGGCGCTCTCGCCGTCACCGGCCAAGGCCGTGCAGGAACTGGCCGACTATGACTGGCGCAGCCCCGAGGCACGCCAGAAGTACGACCAGATCAAGGATCTGCTGGGCCGGGAGATGCTGGACCAGCGGTTCGCCGGCATGAAGGAGGCGTTGGAGAACGCCACCGATGAGGACCGCCAGCGGGTCAACGACATGCTCAACGATCTGAATGACCTGTTGGACAAGCATTCCCGCGGTGAAGACACCCCGCAGGACTTTCAAGACTTCATGGACAAGCACGGCGAGTTCTTCCCGGAGGGCCCGCAGAACATCGACGAGCTCCTCGACGCGCTGGCCAAGCGGGCCGCCGCCGCACAGCGGTTCCGCAACAGCCTGTCCGCCGAACAGCGGGCTGAGCTGGATGCCTTGGCGCAGCAGGCGTTTGGATCACCGTCGCTGATGAATGCGCTCGACCGGCTCGACGCGCACCTGCAGGCCGCCCGTCCCGGCGAGGATTGGACCAGCTCGGAACGCTTTTCCGGGGGCGACCCGCTGGGCATGGGCGAGGGCGCGCAGGCGATGGCCGACATCGCCGAGCTGGAGCAGCTGGCCGATGCACTGTCGCAGAGCTACGCCGGCGCGACGATGGACGACGTCGACCTCGAAGCGCTGGCCCGCCAACTCGGCGACGACGCCGCGATCGACGCCCGCACCCTCTCGGAGCTGGAGAAGGCCTTGGTGAACCAGGGTTTCATCGATCGCGGCTCCGACGGGCAGTGGCGGCTGTCGCCCAAGGCCATGCGTCAGCTCGGCCAGACCGCGCTGCGCGATGTGGCGCAACGGCTTTCCAGCCGGCACGGCGAGCGGGACACCCGCCGGGCCGGGGCGGCAGGAGAGTTGACCGGGGCGACGCGACCCTGGCAGTTCGGCGACACCGAGCCGTGGAACGTCACCCGCACCGTCACCAACGCGGTGCTGCGTCAGGCCGGGAGCCGGGCGGACGGCCCAGCCCTGCCGATTCAAGTCGCGGTCGAGGACGTGGAGATCTCCGAGACCGAGACCCGCACCCAGGCCTGCGTCGCGCTGTTGGTGGACACCTCGTTCTCGATGGTGATGGAGAACCGCTGGCTGCCGATGAAGCGCACGGCGCTGGCGCTGAACCACCTGGTGAGCACCCGGTTCCGCTCAGATGAGTTGCAGATCATCGCCTTTGGGCGTTATGCGCGCACCGTGACCGCCGGAGAGTTGACCGGGCTCGAGGGTGTCTACGAGCAGGGCACCAACCTGCACCACGCGCTGGCGCTGGCGACGCGGCATCTGCGTCGTCACCCCAACGCCCAGCCGGTCGTGCTCGTGGTGACCGACGGCGAGCCCACCGCCCACCTGGAGGATTTCGGTGACGGGGAAGGGTCGTCGGTATTTTTCGACTACCCCCCACACCCACGAACCATCGCCCACACCGTGCGTGGGTTTGACGAGGTGGCCCGACTGGGTGCTCAGGTGACGATCTTCCGGCTGGGCTCTGATCCCGGTCTGGCCCGGTTCATCGACCAGGTGGCCCGCCGAGTGCAGGGGCGTGTGGTGGTGCCTGATCTCGACGGCCTGGGCGCCGCTGTCGTCGGCGACTACCTGCACTCCCGCCGCCGCTAGCCGCGTCGCGCTCGACGCAAAACGTGGGCGCGTAGTGTCTGTCTGCGATGGGGGACATGAGGCGTGGTGTGGTTGCGTTGGCGGCCGTCCTGATGGTCAGCGGGTGCACGCAGCTGACGGACGGCACGCCGAAGGCCGGGTTCGAGCCGGCCGGTCACTCGACAGATCCCTCCGGCGCGCCGGCGTACAAGCCACAGTCGTGCGAGCAGGTGCATTCGGACGCCTGGATCGAGCTGTCCGGAATCGGGCCGGACGACCCCAGGGTGCGGATCGCCCAACCGCCGGGCTGGGAGCCGGTTCCCGAGTTGGCCACCGGGCCGGTCCGATTGGTGCTGCGCAATGTGTCGCTCAGTGATGGTGTGACGAATCCGGCGCTGTCGGTGGCCACCGCGGATGCCACCGACGGTGACCGCCCACCCAGAGACCTGTTGAACGACAGCATCAAGGGCTTCCAAGCCGGCGGTGGGCAGAACATCAGCCCGGTGCCCGCCGAGGTCTGTGGGTTTCCGGCATTGATGGCCAACTACACGGTTCCGCCCAAAGAAGAAGGCGGCAAGACGGTCTATGTGACCGCGGTGTCGGTGATGGTGCCGCTCGGGTCGAGGGTGTGGAACGTGGTGGCGATGGCGCAGACCACGGCCCCCAACAACGAGACCTACATGAAGGACGTTCAGGTGATGTTGGCCGGCCTGCGGATCGCCTTGCCGCGCTGAATGGGCATTTGCTGACACTGCGGTTTGCCGTCGGGTAGCTTCTGCTCATTCGAATCAGGCGGAGAGGTGGCGGCATGGCACATCGCTGGGGCCGACGCGCGGTGCCGGCATCCCTGCTGGGCGGTACGGCGCTGGTGATGACGGCTGCGCTCGGCGTGACACAGCCGGTCACCCCGGTACAGCTGGCCGCGCTCATCATCGGCGCGAGTTCGACGAATCCCGGCGGTGACGGCGTCGCGGATTTCTACGGCGGGCTTTACCGGCAGGGCCACGACGAGCCGGTCGTCGCGAACTTTTTCACTGGTCCGTTCGGGGTCTACCGCGCCATCGGTGACCACCGCGCCGACGACAATGTGGTGCTGTCCTCGGGTTGGGGCGCGGCCAATGTGAGCTTGCTGCTGAGTTACGGCAAGCTCACGCACGATTCCGTGGTCAGCCAACCCCGGCTGTATGTGCTCGACAACAACGTCGCCAGCCCCAACGGCGGATTCGGCACGCGGCTACCGTTTTTCGCGGCGATCGGGGTGAATCCCATCCCCACACCGACAGACCCGGGCGTGCCGGTGGTCAATGTGGTCTACGAGTACGACATCAACTCCAACATCCCGGCCTACCTGTGGAACGCGCCGGCGATGGCGAACTCGTTGATGGCTTACCTCGATCGCAGGCTCAACCAGGACAGCCTCGATTTCCCGATCGACGCCGAGGGCAACGTGCGCGATTGCGACACCGCCTGCCAAGACGAACTCGCCGCCGGTGGGACCATCCTGCGCCCCACGGCCGACGGGACGGTGCGGATCAGCAAGGTCGACGACACCACTTACGTCGGCTATGAGTCCGCCGACCTGCCGCTGGTATCGCCGCTGCGGGCGTTGGGGGAGCCGGGCAACCTGCTGGCCGACGCCGCCACCCCGGCACTGCGGGCCGTGGTGGACTACGGCTATCCCGACAACGACCCGCTGGCCAACCCGCAGAAGTACACCCCGGCCCGGCTCATTCCGACCCGCCAGGAAACACAGCGGTTCGTCACCGAGTTCACCGCCGGCGTCGAGGAAGGTGCGGCCATTCTGCGCCGGGGTTCGGTAGCCGAGCCGTCCGAGGCTCCGTCCGCGCGGACAATTGCGACTGCGCAGGCGACGGAGACGAAGACGGAGACGGAGACGGCGAGGGCGCCGCGGCCGTCGTTGCGTAAGAGTGCGGACTTCTCTCCGAAAGCCGCAGGGCGCGACCACGCCTCGGCTGTACGGCGAGCGAGCCTGACCCCGAGCGAGCCTGTGTCCGAGGGAGTTCGGGCGTGGGCCAAGAAGAAGCTGCGCGGTGACAAGTCTGCGGCTGACAAGTCTGCCGCTGACAACCGAGCGGATTCAGCCGCGTCGTAGTGTGCGCTCGAGTGTGCCGAGTGTGCACGGCCATTGCCGGCTGCGCAGGATCGCCGTGGTGGGGCCGATAGGGCGGAATTAACCAGAAGTGCAGCGATCTTGAAAATGCGCTGATTGACAATGTCAGTGAGCTTGTTTATCCATTATTGGTCAGATCACAGTGCGCGCAGATATTGATTCGCTGCGCTGTCATGAGATTCGGTGTCATGCGGTGGTGGGTGGCTCGGACGGCGGCGAAAATGTGCTCGTTGTGAGTCGTCATCGCAGCTGACCACTGCTGGTGGAAGGTTCACCCGCGGGTTTGTCTCCAATTCGATCGTTGGCGGCTGGCTGTTCGGATTTGCTGTTAATTCACCGATCTTGAAATTAATTCGGCTTTGCCTCGCTATTTAGGCACGTCGACATCGTGATTGGTCTGTGATCGGTGGTGAGTGGAGGGTTGCGGAAACTTGAGCGGCGCATTTAGCCTTTTAAGGAGTTTCTCAGTTGCACGCCGATATCGAAATCCATTTCGGTTTGTCCGATTCAAGATTCAAGAGGAGGTCTACGCAGATGGAAGTTCGTTCGTTCGTCACCGCCAGTGCGGTACTCCTGAGCACCGGGGCGCTCGTGACCGCGGTACCCATGGTGTTGGTCCCGCAGTCGGAGATCCAGATCGCTGCCGAGTCCACGGCGCCGCCGAAGCAGATGACGATTCAACAGGTCAGGTTGATGGCGTTGAGCGACATCACCGATCAGGGTTTGTCCGACGCCTATTTCCACGGCTACCGCGGCGCGGTCACCGGACCTCCCGAAGGCACCCCCGCCCCGACGGGCATTCTCGGCGCCGCGAACTACCTCGTCGACACCGCGCTGCCTGCCGACACGCTCGCCGAGAACATCGCGATCGGAATCAAGTACCTGCCGGCCATCCGGAAGTCGGCGATCGACGTGGCCAACAGCCTCGATCCGACCGGCAAGTATGAGCTTGGAAAGCGCGTCGACAACTTCTTCGAGGACGTCACCACCAAGGCGCTGGGTGACGCCGTGATCGACAACCTCCCCGATGACACCTTCGCCAAGGGGGTCGCCAAGGCGTACTTCGGCAGCTACCGCGGGGCGGCTGGCACGCAAGGCGTCGTCAACTACGTTTCCGACGCCATCGATCAACGGGACTGGACACCGACACCGGGTGGCACGACGACGACATCCGACAAGGCATCCGTCCGCCTGCTGTCCACGGAGGCCGACACCGATACCGACGCGGACAGCGATACGACGACGGCCGCCGACCCCGGGACGGCCAAACTGCCCAACTCGAAGTCGCTGGTGAAGTTGTCGACACCTAACATCGAACCGAAGATCGTCCTGCCGAAGATCGAGCCGAAACTTGAGCGGGGCGATACGAATTCGACGATCGAGCTGCCGACGATCGAACCGAAGGTGGAGCTCACGAAAGTCGAGCCCACGATCAAAATCCCGAAGGTGAAGACGGAGCTGCCGAAGGTTGAGTCGCCCAAGGCGACCCAGCGTACGGTCGCGGACACCAAGTCGGAAACCGAGTCTTCGACGCTCTCGGCGGACGACTCCGAGGCCGACACCTCGGACTCCACTGCCGGGGTGGGTCGAGACGGCTCGGTGGCCAAACGGGAAAGCAAGAGCACCCAAAGCAAGAGCACCGAGAGCAAGAGCACCGAGAGCAAGGCCACTGACAAGGCCACCGAGAGCAAGCCCACCGAAAGCAAGAAGTCGGCCGGTGAGAAGTCTGCGGATAAGACCACGTCTGCGGTGAAGAAGGCGGCCGATAAGGCGAAGAGCTCCAAGAGCAAGACAGCCAGCTCGCGCAGTAGTGACACCGGGAGCAAGAGTGATTCCGGGTCGCATTCCGCCGATGGCAATAAGTAGCATCGGGCTCCTCAAACGGCCCCCACCGTCGGTGGGGGCCGTCTCCTTCGGAACTCATAGTTGACGTCCGGCTGCGGCTGGGTGACCGAGGGGGCGGAACGCTCTGATCCCGCGGTTTCAGAGGGATATCCGTTGTGCCCGCCTGCGAGCGACTTTTCAGCGACTATCACCACACCCGCATCAATGTGCTCACCAATCCCGTTGTCGCTGAGCATTTTTTGCACTTGCACACCGCTGACCCCATGAGCCTCATCCGTCCAGCGCCCGGTTGTCAGCGACTCTGTCGCTGACCGGTGGGCAACCTAAACCACTGAAAGGCAATGCCTTTGGCGCCGCAATGGCGTGAGTGGTTCGTTGGCCGGGTACGAACGGTGCCCCGGTACTCATGCGGCAGCAGTCGCTGAAAAGTCGGCGCTTCGACGGCGTGGTGGAGCATCGTCGCGTCGCGGGCCAGCGACGGCCAGAACTGTCAGCCGAACGTCGATCTGCACGGTGCGGACGCGGCCTTCTGTGCGGTTGGTAGGCCGCTGGGACCATAAATCTCAGGTTTCTATCAGGTTGCTGGGTCGGCCGATGGCCGGCGCCGAGGCTTTGATGCACGTCGGTGAAAAGCCATTGTTTACCACCTCGTAAGTTACCGATTATCGCCCGTTTACAGACGGCGTTTTCAATTCTTTGCATTCGCAATCGATGGACGCTCGTGTTGGTGAGCTACCACCGGCTGGCGTGTGGTGTGAAGGAGCCTCGTTGCCGAGAACATGCAGGATGATGCGCGGACTCACGATGGCCGGCGATCCAGGGCGAGTATTTGTTGTCGAATGCAAAGGTTGGCTGCGCCATTTCTCTCCGTGCTGCATCGGCCCGCCGATCGGGTGAGTACGCATTTGTCGCTGCATAACTCGGATGCGCGGCGCATGCGGGCGGCGACGTCCATCGATTCAATTGGTCAATGCTTGTCGCCATCGGTTGCGGGCCGCCGAAGTGAGCCTTAGCATCCTCAGCAGTTTCTCAGTAGCCGCGGCGCCCGCGCGGATTCTCGGAATCGGCCGTTTTCGTCCTCTAGACACAAGGGGCCCATCACATGGCTGTACGTCCGCTCGTCACCACCGGTGCCGCACTGCTGAGCGCGGGCGCACTCGTCGCCGCCACGCCGGCGTTGTTCGTTCCTCGCGATCAGATGACAATTGCCGCACCAGTCGCGGCAGCGGCGCCGGCGAAGCTGACGCAGGAGCAGATCAATCTGCTCGCACTCTCATTGCAGGGCGCCTGGCAGTCCTTCACCCAGGGGTACGGCGGGATCTGGTTCCCGGGTGAAGACGACGATGGCAATGCGGTGGAGGGCGACTGCACGCTCGAAGGCGCGGTGTGCCAAAAAGGTTTCACCGGGCTGGCGTACTACCTCAGCGACACCATCCTGCCGTTGGGCGATCTGGACAACATCTTCTTCGAGGGCGGCTTCACCGAGCTCGCACACCAGGCTGTGCGCACCGTTGCCGTGGCGATCGATGCGGTCGACCCGACCGGCCGGCTGGACCTGACCAGGCGCGTCGATGACTTCTTCGAGGGCGGCGCGACGCAACTCGTCGGCAACCTGCTGCTCGACAATCTGCCGCAGGACGGCTACGCCTACGGCGTCACCAACTCGCTCTTCTTCGGGTACGGCGACAACACCGGCATCTATGCCACATTCACGTACATCGTGGATGCCATCGCTCAGGGCACGCCGACGCCCGAACCGAACCTCATCAATCCGTTCACCGCTGAGGTGCAGACCCAACAGCTCGACGAGTCGACATCCGACACCACATTGCTCGCCAGGAGCACGGCCTCGGCGGAGTCCGGTGCCGGCTCGACCGGCCTGCCCAACTTCAGCAAGCTCCCGTCCCTGCCGATGCCCAAACTCGACGCCGAGGTGCCGTGGAAGAGGCTCACGGAGAAAGTGGACCTCACTCCACCGTCCAAGCTCGCCGAAGACGTCGACGGCGAGGATCAAAACAAGGTCGACGAGAACGCCGAACCCACTCCGGTGGTGAACGAGCCGGTCAAGTCGGAGACTCCCACGTTGAGCCCGCCGAAGTTCACGGCCCCCAAGGTGCCCGAGCTGAAGTTGCCTGAGCTGAAGCTAGACGCCAAGCCCCAATTCAAGGCACATATCAAGGCCAAAGACCATGTAAATACTGATGATACGGAATCTGGCTCCAAGGATGTGAACACAGGCGTCGACACGTCGGGCGGCAACAAGGTGACGCCACCCGTCCTCTTCGGCGACGGCGAACCGAAGGGTGAGTCCAACGGCAGCAAGTTCCTGAAAAATCTGGCGGAGGCCGTCAACGGTGTCACCGGCGGGAAGGACGCCGGGTCCGGCAGCGGCAAGACGGACGACGGCGAGAAGTAACGCCGTCGTGGATGCTCTCAGTTTTCACCCAGAAGCCTGCGACGGCGTCGATGTTCGCTAGGAGCGGCACTGCCGGTTCTCGACCGGGCAGTACGCGAGACGCTTGCGGCGTTTTTTGTGGCCGGCTTTTTCCGGCTATTTCAGACGGAAATCGAAGACGGCCGCGAGCACTTTTCGTCACTGCCATGAACCGAACTCCCACTGGGGTACCCGGCTGATTCCCCGACAGGTACCCCAGTGGCTCCTGCACGGGTTGCCACGCCCGAGGTGTTCTGCGCAGCATGAGGCTGAATCTCGTGCCATCGCACCCACGGGCATGAGGGCTGACGTAGGCATACGACGTCGGCAGCCACGGGCTGATACTGAGCCGAGACCGCTGCCGGCGCGAGTGTGCCGTGACTGTACGGGGCCTGAGCAGGCCACGAGTTCCTCGGACGTCGACCGGCGGTTTTAGGGCTCACGCGTCGAGCGACAACGAAATTCGTCATTAGCTGTATGGACGCCGAGTCAAAATGGCGGCCTCACGGCCGAATGCATTTTCAGAACCGCCCCGCAAAAACCGCGTCCAGGCGCGCGGTGAGGGGCTCGACCGCGTGTCGGTAGAGGTTGCGGGAGGCCGTGGCGGGTCTTACCCTTCTCAAGGACTTTTAAGGTTCCACGCAGGTACCGGCATGGATTCTCAGGATCCGCTCACGTTCAAGACAAGGGGCCACACCCATATGGCAGTCCGTCCGCTTCTCACCACCGGTGTTGCACTCGCGAGCGCGGGTGCCATCATCGCGGCGACACCGGGGTTGATGACTCCGCCCAACATCGCGATCGCCGCGAGCGATGCTGCCGCGGCGACCCCGAAGAAGTCGGTCACCGTTAGCCAGCTGAATCTGCTCGGGCTCAGCGACATCGACATCCAGACCATCTCCGACATCTTCTTCCGCGTTGATGCATGGGGTGGCATCGTCGGCAGCTCTTACGACCAGTACTACGGCGGCAGCTATCAATATGCCGTGGACGAAGACGGGAATCCCGTCTACGAACAACAGGTCGATGCAGATGGAAAGCCTGTCGTCGACGCAGCGGGCGACCCGGTATTCGTGCCGGTTCTGGATGAGAACGGGGAGCCTGCGGTTGATGAGGACGGGAACCCTATATACAAGCGGAAGCTTGTTCCTATTAGTGGCCAGATCTACCGCGACGGGCTTGTCGGGCTTGCTTACTTCCTGAGCGACCAGATCCTGGACGAGGCTGTCACCGCCGGTATCCCGGTGATCTCGGATGCCGCCGCGTTCCTGTACGACAACGTGAACCCCTACTTCTTCGAGGCCGGCCTCGAGGAGACCTTCCGGGTCGTCGCCTCTGAGCTCACCGGCGGGATCAACGGACCCGTCGGGCAGGCGCTGGCCACTGCCGAAGATCTCTCGCACAACTGGCTGACCTATACCGGGGCGATTCTCACTCTTGCCGCGGGCGGTGTCCCGTTGGCAGGTCCGGACTTGGCCGCCGCCACGAGCATCTTCTTCTTCGGCGGTCCGGTCGAGGACGACGGCAAGGAGTACAACCAGGGCATCGATGGCGTCATCAACTACGTCGTCGACCGGGTTCTCGGTGCGCCTGCCCCTGGCACTGAGGTCGAGGACCCTGACGAAGACGGCGAGACCGGTGAGGGAGCCGAAGACGCCGAGACCCTGAACGCCAAGACCGGCATCGCATCGCTCGTCTCGGCGCGGAAGGCGTTGCCGTCGCTGGACAAGCTGTTCAATATCGACCTCAAGGCCGAGGAAGAGGCTGCGGAAGACGGCACCACGGTCGGCAAGACCGAGGGCAGCGCCGAGGGGATCACGCCGGTCGCCGAGGTATCACAGCCTGAGGCGCCGAAGCTTGGGTTCCCCAAGCTGTCGAACCTGAAGCTGGATTTGACCCCCAAGGCTCCGGTCAAGGAGACCGCAGCCGACGAGGAGCTCAAAGAGGCTGCGCCCGAGGGGAATTCCGGAGAGACCGAAGAGAAGTCCGGCGAGACGGACCCGAAGTCGGGCGAGACGGACCCGAAGTCGGGCGAGACGGACCCGAAGTCGGGCCAGACCGAGCAGAAGGCCGGCGAGACCGAGTCCGCTGACACAGGCGCCGCGCGCGGGTCTGCCAACAAGTTCACCCCGAAGCGCCACACGGAGCGCAAGAAGTCTGCGGGTGAGAAGTTCGTCGAGAAGGCCGCCGATGACCTGAAGAAGGCGTTCACACCGAAGACGAAGGCCGGCGCTGACAAGACCGCCAAGCCTAAGCATGACACCGGCTCCGCCTCCGCGTCGGGTTCCAGTGCCTCCGGCAGCAGCGACAGTGGCAGCAAGGACAAGAAGGACAAGAAGGACTAGCGGCACCGACCTTCAGGTCAATGGCCCCCTCCAAATCGGAGGGGGCCATTGCTTTTTCGCAAATCAGCCCGTTTCTGCGTGCTGACTGTGAGTTCTCGTGATCATGGGCCGAATTGCGCATGAACAACGTCGTCGGCGCCTATCGCGGACGAGTGCCGTGCCTTAGTTTCGCTGTCGGACCAGCGGCAGCAGCTGCCGTCTGGGCTGAAACCATCTGCGGCGCAACGCCAATCACGAGAGGTAACGGGCATGGCAAAACATCGGAAGGTCTCCGAGCGGTCGGTACGGGGACGAACGCTGGTCGGTGGGATCCTCGCGGGCGGTGCGCTGGCGATTGCCGTGCCGGCCGGGTTGGCCTCTGCCGACTCCAGCGCGTCGGGCAATGCGGTGGGCCGTCCGGCCTTCGACAACCCGGCGCCGGGAGTGCGGGCGGCCCAGGCCGTCGGTGACAAGGTGTTCAACCAGACCCCGGGCATCAACAAGACGCTCGACGACAGCCCGCTGGGCGAGGTGTACCACACCAACTACGGCACGGGGAACTATGCCGATCCCAGCAAGGGGACCAACGGTGCCGTTCAGGGCGAACTGAATGTCAACGCCGGCAAGTACTACTACAACGAGACGCAGAAGTATTCGGCGCAATACCTGGGCAACAAGATCCTCCCGGATGAGAAGGACTTGCCGGGCACGTTGCCGAAGGCGGTGGCGGGCGTCAGCGTCAAGTCGTCGAGTGCCGAACCCTCCAACGCCAACAAGTCGTTGACGTGCGTGGCGACGACGGCCTGCCGGCACTGATCGTCAGAGACAACGACGGGCGGGCCTGCGGGCCCCCCCCACGCCCTCCTCCCCCCGGGCTTATTCCTCGGCCCCGCCGGCGGGCGGCGCGCCCCCCCCGCCGCGCGGATCACCCTCTTTGAGG
>NZ_MBEQ01000087.1 GCF_001954135.1 Mycobacterium sp. GA-1841
TACGACGAACACACCGCCTGGGCACACCGCGCACAAGCCGCCGCTTGACACTTAGCTCCCAGGGATGTCTCGCGGTGCAGGGGGTTAGAGCTCCTCGATGATCGCGACGGCGGCCGCGGTGTCGGCCTCGTGGGTCAACGACACATGGATGGTCACCGTCTCCAGATGCTTGGCGATGTCACCGGACAGTCGCACCTTGGGTCGGCCCCACATGTCGGTGACCACCTCGATGTCGCGGTGGATTCCCTCGGGCAGGGCCGGGCGCTTGGAGAACCGGGAACTCGACCAGGCCTTGATCACGGCCTCCTTGGCCGCCCACCGGGCCGCCAGGTGCCGGGCCGCCGACGAACTCTTGTCCGCGGCGTCCCGGCGCTCACCTGGTGTGAACGTCTCGGCGAACACCGTTCCCGGCCGGTCTACCTGCTCGGCAAAATCCGGAATGGAAACCAGATCGATACCTACGCCCACAATCGCCACGCCGCGACCTTAGCGGACGTAGAGATCGTCATCACCGAGCCGGGCGTCCGCGTTCAGCAACATCGCGGCTTCCTGACGCTTCTCCGGCGCGTCGTGATCGAACCGGCGGTCGGCAGGCTTCTCGTACATCGGCCGGCCACCGGCGATCGCCCCGGCCAGTCGACGCTGACCGGCCAGCGTGCGCTGTTCGGCACGCTTGCGGTACTCGTCGCGCTCGGCCGGATCCAGCGCCGCGATGAACGCCTCCGGGTGCACCAGGGCAACCAGACCCGACACGTGACCGAACCCGAGGCTGGTGACCAGACCGGCCTTGAGCGGGAACTTCCCACGCAGGTCGAGGGTTTCGCGCACCCAGACGAAGTGGCCGGAGGTGGCCAGCTCGTCGTCGACGCAGTCCAGGCTGCGGTTCGGCGGGATGACGCCGTCACGCAGAATCTGGCACAGACCCATCATCTGGAACACCGCCGCGCCGCCCTTGGCGTGCCCGGTCAGCGTCTTCTGGCTGACGATGAACAGCGGCGCGCCCGGTGAACGTCCCATCGAGTCGGCCAGCCGCTCGTGCAACTCGGTCTCGTTGGGATCGTTGGCCAGCGTCGAGGTGTCGTGCTTGGAGATCACCGCGATGTCGTCGGCGCCGACACCCAGCTTGGCCAGCGATCGGGCCAGCTGCGAATCCTTGCCGCCGCGCCCGGCGCCCAGGGCACCGAGGCCCGGAGCCGGGATCGAGGTGTGCACACCGTCGGCGAAGCTCTGCGCGTAACCGACGACCGCCAGCACCGGCAAGCCCATCTTGGCGGCGAGGTCACCGCGGGCCAGCAGGATCGTGCCACCGCCCTGAGCTTCCAGGAAGCCGAGACGACGACGGTCGTTGGCGCGGGAGAACTTCGAGTCGCTGATGCCCTTGGCACGCATCATCTCGGTGTCGGCGGTGGCCGCCATGTCACCGAAGCCGATGATGGCTTCCAGGGTCAGGTCGTCGAAGCCGCCGGCGATCACCAGGTCGGCCTTGCCGAGCCGGATCTTGTCCACGCCCTCCTCGACCGAGACGGCCGCGGTGGCGCAGGCGCCGACCGGGTGGACCATCGCGCCGTAGCCGCCGACGTAGCTCTGCATGACGTGTGCCGCAACAACGTTCGGCAACACCTCCTGCAGGATGTCGTTCGGCTTGGCCCGACCGAGCAGGTTGCCGTGGTACATGGTCTGCATCGAGGTCATGCCGCCCATGCCGGTGCCCTGCGTCGAGGCCACCAGGCTCGGGTGCACCCAACGCATCAGCTCGGTCGGGGTGAAGCCCGAGGACAGGAACGCATCCACCGTGGCGACGATGTTCCACAGCGCCACCCGGTCGATGGAATTGGCCATGTCCGGGGTGATGCCCCACACCGTCGGGTCGAAGCCCGTCGGGATCTGGGCGCCGACCGTGCGCGACAGCTTGGTCTTGCGCGGCACCCGAATTTCGGTGCCCGCCTTGCGGATCACCTGCCAGTCGGACGAGTCCGGCACCGGCCGGGCCACGGTGTGCTCCGGATCGAAGGACACGAACGCCCGGGCATCGGCCTCGCTGGACACCACGAAGCTGAAGTCCTTGTCCAGGAACACACTGACCAGCAGGGGCGAGGCGTGATCGGGGTCGATCGCGCCGTCGTCGACGAACTCCCTAATGCCACAGCGCTCCACCACGGCGTCGTGGTAGCGCTCCACGATCTCCGATTCGGGCACCAGCTCACCGGTCTGGGTGTCGTACCAGCCGGCCTTGGGATCGTCTTCCCACTTGACCAGCCCGGTGGTCCAGGCCAGCTCCAGCACACCGGCCGCCGACAGCTCGCCGGAGACCTCCATCTCGAAGCGGGTGCGCGACGAGCCGTACGGCCCGAGTTCGGCCCCACCGACGATGACCACCAGGTCGGCCGGATCGACGTCGAGGTCGGCCCACTCCGGCGCCGGTGCCGGGTTGTATCCCCGCGGCGGGGACGGCAGCGCGGCAACGGTGTTTCTGCCGCCGTCCTCCTCCTCGTCTTCTGATGCGGCGCTTGCCATGTCCTCACGCGCCTTCGCGGCCAGCTCGGCCATGTCGAGCTTGATGTCACCCAGACCACCGGTCAGGTCCACCTTGATCGGCGCGTTGGCCGCGGCCACCTTGGACTCCACCGTGCACAGGTTCAGCAGCATGGCTGCCATCTCCGCGGTGCTGTAGGTGGTGACGCCGGCCTCCTCGACCGCGCTGACGATCGCGTCGTTGTGCCCCATCAGCCCGGTGCCCTTGGTCCAGCCGATCAGGGCGTGCGCCAGGCTGACGCGCTCGGCCCACGAGGCTTCCGCACTCCAGCGGTTCACCAACGCGTCGAGCGCGGACTTGGATTCGCCGTACGCGCCGTCGCCGCCGAACATGCCTCGATTGGGCGAGCCCGGCAGCACCACGTGCAGCCGCGAGGCGATGTCACGCTCGGCGCCGATCGTCGACAGGCCGCCGATGAGCCGCTGCACGGCCCACAACAACACCTTCATCTCCATCTCGGAGCGCGAACCGGCCTCCGACAGGTCCCCGGCCACGCGCGGCGCGGCGAACGGGAACAGCAGCGTCGGTGTCTGCGCGTCCTTGAGGTGGATGGATTGCGGCCCAAGGCTTTCGATCTGCTCGCTGCCCACCCACTCGACCAGCTTGTCGATGTCGGAGTAGGACGCCATGTTGGCCGGGATCACCCACAGGGTGGCGCCGAAGCGGGCATTGTCGCGGTAGAGCGCCTTGTAGAACGCCAACCGGTCGTCGTCCAGACGCGAGGTGGTGGCGATGACGGTGGCACCGCCGTCGAGCAGCTGCCCGACGACCGACGAAGCGATCGAACCCTTCGACGCCCCGGTCACCACGGCAACCTCGCCGGAATACCGACCCGTTCCGGGATTTTCGGCACCGGCCGCGATGCGACCGAACAGCGAAGCGTGGATGGTGCGACCGGCCGCCAGCGCCTTGCCCTGCCACCAGTTCGCCTGCGTGGCAACGACATGGCCGGCGCCTTCGAAGCGCTCGGACAGCCGCGGCCAATCGGCGTCGATCTCACCCTCGTCGGCGAGCCACAGCTTGACCAGGTCCTCACGGGCGCTGGCCCAGCGGTCGTCGAATACGACGGCCTTCTTCGCGTCGAACGCCGGGGCGACCAATCGCGGCCAGTCCGAACCGAGTTCGGTGGTGACCAGGTCGATCAGCTCGGCGTCGGTCGCGACCTCGGGGGCACCCACCGGTGCGTCCAGTCCGAGCTGGCCCAGGATCGTGCGCGCGGCCGAGGCCAGCACACCGTCGGGTCCGGTGACCTTCTCGGCGAATTCACCGAGTGCAGCCGAATCCACCACTCCCCCACCGGCTCCGCCGGCCGAGGGCAGCGACACGGCCACGCCTTGACGGGCAGCGACCGCGGCGACCGCGGCGTCGATGACCTTGTCCACGCCGGCGGCGTCGGCCAGAGCCCCGGGATGCAGGCTGCCCAGATCACCACCGCGCACGCTGCTGCCCTCACGGGTGCCCAGCGCCACCTCGACGGTGACGTGCTTGGCCCAGCCCGGACCCAGCTCCCAGGTCTTGGTGACCCGCTCGGTGATGTACGCCGGGCGCTTGCCCGACGGCCCGAACACCGTGCGCAGCTGATCGTTGATGGCGTCCGAGAGCACCGGACCGAACGGCTTGTAGGTGCGGGCCAACTTGCTGACCTGTCCCTTGAGCGCACCGAGATCGGCCTCGGCGGCGCCGTCGATGGCACCCAGGTTCAGCTCTGAACCGAGGTCGACCAGCAGTTGGTTGCGCCGCGAGGATGCACCGTCGGTGATGGACTCGATGGAGTCCAACGCCTCGATCTGATCTATACGCATCTTGGCGCTCAGGGCGATGAGACCCACCGTGGCGTCGGCCGCGTCGAACGTGATGTCCTCGGGGCGCGGGCCACCCGACGGAGCGGCCGGCGCTGCCGGGGCGGCCGGTGCAGCCGGGGCGGCCGGTGCAGCCTCAGCCGCGGGCGCGGCTTCAGCGGCAGGAGCCGACGCGGGACTTTCCTCCGCCTCCGGCTCCGGCTCCGGATCGGTATCGCTGGCGAACAGCACCGCGGCATCACGCTCGGCGTTGAGCACCTCGACCGTGCTGTGGGCGTACTCGGGCAGCTTGAGGGTGTTGGTGGCCAGGCCGGCGACGGTCGGCGCGTTCTTCACGCCGATCTCGACGAACCGCTCGACACCGAGTCCGCCGGCGGCTTCTTCGATGAACAGCAGGTCCTGGGTCTCGATCCAGCGCACCGGGCTGGCGAACTGCCAGGCCAGCAACTCGATGACGATCTTGCGGCACAACTCGATCGGCCGCTCGTTACGCCACGTGTCGTAGTCGGCGAGGATCTCGTCGAGCGGCTCGGCCGGCACCAGGTCGCGGATCTCCTGGATGAAGTCGCGGTCCAGCGTGAACGGCCGGGGCACCAGGTTCGGAATGTAGCGTCCGACAACCAGTTCCGGGTCGCGGTCGCGCGGCAGCACCCGCTCCAGGCTGCGCCGGAAGTCGTCCACCCCCACCCGCAGCACGCTGGAATGGAACGGCACGTCGATGCCGGGCACCAGGATGAACGACCGCTTGCCGCCGCTGATCTCGCGACGACGCTCGACCTCTTCCTCCAACGCCTCCAGACCGCGCACGGTGCCGGCGATCGCGTACTGCGAACCACGCAGGTTGAAGTTCACGATCTGAAGAAATTCTCCAGTATTCGCCGCGATCTCGGCGACGAAGCTCTCGACGTCTTCGTCGGCCAGGTCGATCTGCGACGGCCGGATTGCTGCCAGTCGATAGTTGGACCGGCCCCGCTCGTCGCGCGGCACGATGTCGTGCATCTTGGAACCGCGGTGGAACACCGCCTCCAGCAGACCTTCGAGTTCGATCACGCCGGAAACGCATGCCAGCGCGGTGTATTCGCCGACGGAGTGACCGCACGCGATCGCGCCTTCGACGAACGCACCCTGCTCACGCATCTCGGCGACCTGGGCAGCGGCCGTGGTGGCCATGGCGACCTGGGTGAACTGGGTCAGGTACAGCACGCCTTCGGGATGCTCGTAGTGCACACCGGAGGCGATCAGCGACGTCGGGTTGTCCCGGACCACGTGCAGCACCGAGAAGCCCAGCGTCTCGCGGGTGAACTTGTCGGCGGTATCCCACACCTTGCGGGCGGCCTTGGACCGAGCACGGACCTCCATGCCCATGCCCTTGGACTGAATGCCCTGGCCGGGGAACGCATAGACGGTCTTGGGCGCAGCCAGTCGCGCGGTCGCGGCCATCACCAGCTCCGAGCCGATACGGGCCTGAACCTCGACAACCTCTGCGCCGACGTCGATTCCGACGCGGTCGACGCGGAAGTCGACCTCGTCGCCCGGCTTGACCATGCCCAGGAAACGGGCGGTCCAACCGACCAGCTTGGCCGGTGGGACCGGCTTGCCGTCGGTGGCGGTGACGACGTGCTGGGCGGCGGCCGACAGCCACATGCCGTGCACGATCGGACCTTCCAGACCGGCCAGCAACGCCGCCGCCCGGTCGGTGTGGATCGGGTTGTGGTCACCGGACACCACGGCGAACGGCCGCATGTCCACCGGGGCACCGATCGTGACATCGCGCCGACGTCGGCGCGGGGTGTCGGTGGCGTTGTCCGAGATCGCGCCACCGGCCCGGACCGGGTCGGTCAGTTCGGCGGCACCGGTGCGGCCTCGGATCGCGAACCGCTCCTCCAACTTGGCCAGCTCCGTACCGTCGGCAGAGCGAACGGTCACCGAGACCGGGACCACCCGGCCCACCTCGGTGTCGGTGGCGGCCGAAGCCGTTGCGGTGACGGTCAATTCAGCCGGATCGGTCGGCAACGGGGCCAACAGCGCAGCGGCGTGGTCGAGGTGCACCAGGCTCAGCAGGCCCTCCACGACCGGGAAACCGGAATCGGTGGCGGCGCTGCCGATCGCGGCGAACACGGCCGGCCAGCACCGGCCGACCAGAGCATCGGGAACGACGGTCAGCGTCGGCGCCAGCGGGGCACCGAAGGTGGCGGTGACACCGGTGTGATCGGCCACCTGCTCGGGGTTCCAGGCGACGGTGACCGTGGCGGTCCCGTCGACGACAGGCGGCAACGCGTCGGGACCGTCGACACCGGCGGCGATGGCGAGCACCGAACGCATGGCGGTCGCGGCGTCGGCGACCTCGACCACCGGGGCTCCGCCACTGCGGATGGCCTCGGTCAGCGTGAACCGGATCTCGATCCAGGTTCCCGACAGCGGCACCGACAGCACCACATGCCGATCGTCGGCGACCTCGAGCCGGGCGCCGGTGGACGGGTGAGAAGCCGAACGCTTTGCAGATCCTTCGCGGACCAACCACTCCGCGGCGGGAGCGATCCGGTGCACCGGGTTGACCGAGGTGCGTCCGGCCCACAACACGTCGGGCGCGTCCAGCAGCACGGCCAGTGGACCGGTGACGTCGCTGCGGCCCTGCCGGCGCGACAGGACAGCCTGCGGCTGCGCGCCCGACGCGAGCACCTCGTCGACGGCGGCCTGCTCGAACCGGTCGAGCAGCTCACCGACGGGCTCGTCGACCCGGGTGATGCCGGCCACCGCGGCGGTGCCGGGGATGATGCACACCTGATCGGCGTCGTAACGGGCATCGTGGGCCTGCCACAGCGAGTCGCTGCGCCACCAGCGGCGCACGTCCTTGTCGATCACCGGCACGAAGTTGACCGGCTTGCCCAGCGTCTTGCAGAGCTCGATGAAGAACGGGACGTCGGCCGGGTGCAGCTGCACCGAAGCAGCGTCCGGGTAGGCCGAGACCAGCGCGGTCAGCGCGGCCTTCGGGTCCTCCAACAGCTGCGAGCCGTCCGAACCGGAATCGAACACGGTCTCGATCGGGCCGAAATCCTTTGCGTGCAAACGGGCTTCGGCACGCTTGAGCATCTGCTCGAAGCGGTCGCGCCAGGTGATGTCCAGCCACGGCGAGTCGTCACGCTTGGAGTCGGCGGTGCTGTTGCCCTCACCGATGGCCAGCTCGATGTAGCGGCGCAGCCACTGCAGGTAGGTCATCTCGGCAACATCGCCGAAGTACGGCTTGGCGGTGTTGGCCATCGCGGCGATGATCTCGTCGCGACGGGCGGCCACCGCGTCGGCGTCACCGGCCACCTCGTCGAGCAACCGGCCGCAACGCGATGCCGTGTTGTCGATCTCGTGGATGTCGGCGCCGAGCTGGCTGCGCCCGGAGGCCATGCCGCCCGAGGCCTTGCCGGCGCCCACCCAGGCCTCGGTGCCCTTGGTGTCCACCAGCAGCTGCTTGACCTGTGGGCTGGTGGTGGCCTCGAGGGTGGCCATGGCAGCGGTGCCGACCAGGATGCCGTCGACCGGCATCAGCGGGTAACCGTGCGCGGCGGACCACCGGCCGGACAGGTACTCGGCCGACCGCTCCGGGGTGCCGATGCCGCCGCCGACGCAGATGGTGATGTTCGACCGACTGCGCAGCTCGGAGTACGTCGCCAACAGCAGATCGTCCAGGTCTTCCCAGGAGTGGTGGCCACCGGCGCGGCCGCCCTCGATGTGGGCGATGACCGGCTTGGTGGGCACCTCCGCGGCGATCCGGATGACCGAGCGGATCTGCTCGACGGTGCCCGGCTTGAACACCACGTGGCTGATGCCGAGGTCGTTGAGCTCCTCGATCAGCTCGACGGCCTCTTCCAGGTCGGGGATGCCGGCGGTGACCACCAGGCCGTCGATCGGCGCACCGGACTGACGGGCACGCTGCACCAGCCGCTTGCCGCCGACCTGAAGCTTCCACAGGTAGGGATCGAGGAACAACGAGTTGAACTGGATCGCCCGGCCGGGCTCGAGCAGCTCGCCCAACTCGGCGATGCGGTCGTTGAAGATGGGCTCGGTGACCTGCCCGCCGCCGGCGAGTTCGGCCCAGTGGCCGGCGTTTGCTGCGGCAGCGACGATCTTGGCGTCCACTGTGGTGGGCGTCATACCGGCCAACAGGATCGGGGATCGTCCGGTGAGCCGGGTGAACTTGGTCGAGAGTTTGACCGAGCCGTCGGACAGGCTCACCACGCTCGGGGCGTAGCTGGACCATGGCCGGGCCACCTCGGGCACCGCGCCGATGGTGAACAGGTTGCGTTGGCCACCGCGGGTGGCGGCAGGCACGATCCCGATACCCAGTCCGCGTACCACCGGAGCGGTCAGGCGGGTCAGGATGTCGCCGGGGCCCAGGTCCAGAATCCAGCGGGCGCCGGCTTCGTGAAGGTCGGTGATCTCGTCGACCCAGTCCACCTGGCTGACCAGGATGGCCTCGGTCATCTCGCGCGCGAGCTCGACGTCGATTCCGACGGCCTCGGCCCAGCGGCCGACGATGTCGATCCCGTCGGCCAGACGCGGGGTGTGGAAACCGACCTCGACCTGCACCGGGTCGAAGACCGGCGCGAAGACCGCGCCACCGCGGACTTTGCTCTTACGCTCGGCTTCTTCCTTCTCAGCGATCTGGTTGCAGTACAGCTCGAAGCGCGACAACTGCTCGGGCGTGCCGGTGATCACCACAGAACGCCGGCCGTTGCGGATGGACAGCACCGGGGGCAGCACCGTGCGGACGTCCTGGCTGAACTCCTCGAGCAGCTCATAGATGCGCTCGGGCTCGGCGTTGGTCACCGACACCATGGGCGGCCGGTCACCCAGCACGGTGATGCCGCGGCGACGCGCCACCAGCGTGCCCGCCGCGCCGATCAGCTGTGCCAGGGCCAGCAGCTGCACGTCCTTGGCGCCCTTTGCCGCCAACGCCTCGACGGCGAGCACGCCCTGGGAGTGACCGGCGACGGCGACCGGAGGGGTCGCCGCGAGGTCCATGCCCTGGCGGGCCAGCGCGCGCACGGCCGCAATCTGGGTGAGCAGCACACCGGGCACCGATACCGCGGCCGAGGTCAGCTGTTTGCCGGACGGCACGGGCTCTTCGGCAGCCAGCGCGCGGACCCACTGCAGCGGCTCGAACCCGATGGGCCGAACCACGAGGAGCTCAGCGGCAACCGGCTCGAGCAGCAACTCGGCCTCGCCGGCCAGCGTGGCGAGTTCGGACTCGATACCGGCCGAGGACACCAGCTCTTCGAGCGTTTCCAGCCAGGCGCTGCCCTGGCCCCCGAAAGCGACCGCGTAGGGCTCGCCGGCGCTGAGCCGGTCGACGAGGGCATGGGTGGAGTCGGCCTGCCGATCGTCGGATCCGGAGTCGTCGTTGCGTCCGGCGGAAACCCGGTCGTGTTCGTAGATCGTCACTGGCGCTATCTCCTCGGTGCTGCTGCGGTTCTGCGGTGAAGTTCTCGCGGGTGGCTGTCGCGGTGGTTATGCGTGTCTGTCTGGGGCGGTGTGGCTGCCCGGGCGACAGGCCAACGGCGATTCAGCGTCGAATCAGGTGCGGAACGCGGTTACACCGGACCTCTCGGGACCGTGTCTCTCGCATTCCTGCCCTACTAAGAGTGTCATAAGAGGAGGCCCGTGTTTTCCGTCCAGATTGGTTACTGGTGAGTTCTACGCATGGGTAACCGGCGGTAACGTCACGCGGTGTTCAACGGGGGCTCAACGCATTCGGGACAAACGTCCTGTTGGCAGGTGGTTACGGTCGAGTAGGCACAACTGCGCAGATCAAGGCAGTATTGTTATCGAATCGTTATCTAAATTTCTCGCCACATCTGCCGCCGCGAACGCATTGTGAACCAGCAGACAATCGGGCTGTTTCTGTCTAGCGAATCCCAACCGGCCGCGCGAAAAGTTTGCTGGATTATCTTACTTCTCGGTAACTTTTTGCCCGCGCGCATCGTCGAACGGATGGCGGTCGCGGCGCGGGGCTACTCGGCGGTGGCGAGCCCGGACCGCAATGCCCCCCGCATTCTGGCCGAGACCACCGCCTCTACCAACTCAGCCATGCCGGCACAGGATGAGCTGACCTGGCATTCGGCGAGCAGCGCAGCGGTCGACTCGGCGAGGTGGTCGATTGCCGGCGTTGTCGACCTCACGAGGTGAGCCATGATCCGGACGCAGCCCCGAGGATCGTCGGCGCCGTCGACGAACGCAGCCAAGGCCGGGTCGGTCAGCTCCACGGCGCCGTCGACGATGCGCGCCAACCCACAGGCGACGAGCGTCCGCACGTCCCCATCGCCGGGATCCAGACTCAGAGGGCGTGCACGGCGCTGCCACGCCGAGACGTGAAGCCCCAGCGCGTCCGCCAGATCCTGCCCGCGCCGCAGGCTGTCGAAAAAGTCGGCGATATGCGCCGAGTTGAAGCCCTTCGTCAATAGCTGCGTGATCGCCGCCAGCTGGGCCACGTGCCGCTCGTCGTAATAGGCCGAACGCCCGACACGACGCGGCGAGTCCAGCAGCCCGCGTTCCCGGTAGGCCCGGATATTGCGAGCGCTGACGCCGGATATGCGGGCCAGATCCTCTAGGCGGTACTCAACCAAGCCGACGTCCTCCACATCGGATCGAACAGCGATTCATGTCGCCACCCTACCCTGGGTTCAATATCACGAGCGAATTACGGACACACGCGTCGAGGTACCGGCAAATCTCAGTTCTGACGCTGCCAACTGCGGATATGCCGGATCGGACACCTCCAACTGGACGTAGCTATGCAGTTTCAGCCAACTACTTCAACCGAAGAATCCCGGCCCGAGGATCAAATTCACAACGGCGACAAAGGAGTCCGTTCGCTTCGACGCTTGCGGTGCGGGAGCATGGATGTCTGCCGACCGAGACAATTCGACGAAAGGTGCCCGCGTGCGACCCTGGATCGTCTGGGCGACCGGGCTACTCGCTTACATCATCGCGGTGCTCGACCGCACCACCCTTGGCGTCTCGGGGCTACAGGCCGCGGACAGATTTGCCGCCAGCCCCGGCGTGCTGTCCACGTTCGTCGTGCTGCAGGTCATCGTCTACGCCGCTGCCCAGGTGCCCGCCGGGCTGCTCCTGGACCGCTTCGGTTCCCGCGTGCTCATCGTCTGCGGCGCCGCCCTGATGACCAGCGGTCAGCTCGTCCTCGCGCTCAGCGAATCACTGCCCGCGGCCATCGGGGCTCGGGCCGTCGTCGGCCTGGGCGACGCACTCACGTTCATCTCGGTTCTGCGCCTGGTGCCGTACTGGTTCGAGCCGGTGCGAGTCCCGTTGGTGTCCCAGCTCACCGGTATCTGCGGTCAGCTGGGGCAGGTTCTCTCGGCGGTCCCCTTCCTGGCGATCCTCACCGGCGCCGGCTGGACGCCGGCGTATCTGTCGGTCGCGGCCTTCGGACTCCTGGTGATCGTGCTGGTGTTGGCACTGGTGCGGAACACACCGCATGGATCGACCCTCACAACCGAACCGATCTCACTGCGCGCCACCTTGTCTCGCACGAAAGCCGTCTGGCTTCGGCCGGGCACCCGACTCGGCTTCTTCACCCACATGGGCACCCAGTTCTCGGTGACGGTGTTCGCGTTGATGTGGGGGGTCCCGTATCTCACGGAGGCACAGGGTCTTTCCGAGGCCGCCGCGGGATCACTGCTGACCATCTCGGTGGTGGCGGCCATCACCGCCGGGATCATGATCGGCATCGTCACGGGCCGTCACCCTCACCGCCGGTCGCGCCTGGTGCTGTGGATCATCGCCAGTAACGCGCTGGTGTGGACCGTGGTGCTGGCCCTGCCCGGCCCGGCGCCGATGTGGCTGTTGGTCGTCCTCATCGTCGTCATCTCGGTAGGGGGCCCCGGTTCGATGGTCGGCTTCGACTTCGCGCGAACCTTCAACCCGAGCCACAACCTGGGCACTGCACAGGGCATGGTCAACATGGGTGGCTTCCTGGCGGCTCTGCTGGTGATGCAGGCCATGGGCCTGATCCTGTCCGGCGAGGACAGCTATTCCTTTGCGTCGTTCCGCCTGGCCTGGTCGGTGCAGTACGCGGTGTGGCTCTTGGCGACGATCGGAATCTTGATCACCCGCCATAAGACGCGCCGGCTGCTCGCCGCCGAACAGGAACGAATGCTGTTGGAGAGCTTCGAAACTCACCCGGGCGGGTGAGTCCCGAGACGCCGGCCGACGATCGCAGCGGCATGCCGGTGCCCGACCGCCTCGAAGCCGCCGACGACCACCACGGGCGCCGCGGTGATCACCAACAGGCACACCGTCATCGATGTGCCCTGCGCGGCCAGCACCACCGCGGCCACCAACGCCGCCGAAGCCACCACCAGCAACAGGAGGTGGACGACATCGACCTGACCGATCAGCAGCGAGTAGATGACGAACATCGACACCAGATAGATGCCGACCGGAATCGCCACCGCGAGAACGGTCCCGGTCGAACTCAGCTGCGATTCGCCGTCGACGAAGTAGGCCGCCACGTGTAACCCGGCACCGGTGGCCACGATGGCACCGAACACCGCCAGGTGCAGATAGCCATACCAGAATGACAGCGCGCGCCGCGCATGCAACAGATCACCGGCCGGCACCAGGAAGTACACCCACCACATCCCGAACGTCAGCCCGATACCCGCGGCCACCAACGCGATCGCATCAGTGGACCAACCATGCTCGCCGACCGCGGCCGTCAGGGACGCCACCGTGCCGACGACGCCTTCGCCCAGCGCGATGATCGCCAGCAACCCGTACCGCTCGGCCACATGATGGGCATGCCACGGGGTGCCGCCCATCCGCCGCTCGGCCAGAACGGGCCCGCTCACCTCCACGACCATCAGCACCAGAGCAGTACAGAAGAACACCGTGACCGAGGTCTGCACGAAGATCTGGAGCACCCACCCGATCTGGGCGACGACGACGGCGCAGGCGTAGGTCAGGCAGGCCGCACGCCGTGCCGGATCCTGGCCGGCTGCCCGTAACCACTGCCCCACCAACGCAATTCGCATCACCACATAACCGGCCACCATCACCGCGTTGTCGACGTGCCCACCGTGTTCGATCGAGCTGAACACCGGAGGGATGCCGAGCGCCAGGACGATCACGCCGACCATCTGCACCATGGTCATCACGCGGTAGATCCAGTCGTCGGTGTCGTAGGCAGAGGCGAACCAGGTGAAGTTCATCCATGCCCACCAGATCGCGAACGCGGAGAACCCGAAGCCCGCCAGCCCCGCAGATACGTGCCCGTCGGCCATCAGATGGGCGAGCTGCGAGGCAGCCACCCCGAAAGCGATCACGAACGTGAGGTCGAAGAGCAGTTCCAACGGTGTGGCCACCCGGTGCTGCTCGTGCGGGTCACGGCCGGACATCCGGCTCAGCCGGTGGGCCCGTACCTGGTGCGGGATCTCGTCGTTCAACCTGAATCGTCCCTTCGTCGCCGCCGTCGATGCATTCCATCGCATCAGAACGGACCACGTCGTCGAAACACAGGTAGTGCACTACTGATGTCACCGCCGCACCGACCGCCGACCATGAGTGTGTGTCCAAGCAATTCAGCCTGAACCTTCTCGGCGAATTCGCCGTATACCGAGACATGGAGCCGTTGGTGTTACCGCCCTCATGTCGCCGGCTGGTCGCGCTGGCCGCGGTCAAGCGCCGCGAACTACACCGTGGCTGGGTCTGCGACCTGCTGTGGCCGGACAGCCCGCCCGACAAGGCGGTGTCCTCACTGCGCTCGGCGCTGTGGCGGTTACGCCCGGTGGGCGCCGACGCGCTGCTCGTCGTGCGACACCAATACGTCAGTCTGGCACCCGAGGTGAAGGTCGACTGGCATGAGGCGATCGCACTGCACGACGCGATGGCCCCGGTCGAGGGACGCCCGGTACCGGCGATCACCCACCCGACGCTGCACCGGCTGTTGCGCAGCAGGGACCTGCTCGAAGGCTGGAGCGAACCCTGGTGCAGCGCCGAGCGCGACCGCTATCGGGCCATCCAGCGGTCCTTGTCGAACACCACCGACAGCACGACTCCGAGGCAGCTCAGCCCCCGTGCCGGACGGACACATGGCAGTAGGCACCACAACGACAGCGCGGGGTGCCGGCCGTGAGCGGCTTACTGCTCAGCCTCGCCGCGGCATGCGCGATCGTCACCGCACTTGGTGTGCATCAACTGCAGAACTGGCTGGAACGGTGGGCATATGAACGTCACGCCCAGGACTGAGTGCCCTACACCGGATCGAACGACGAGATCAGCCAGTTACCGTCGATCTTGTTCATCCCGACCTTGACGGCACTCACCGCGAATGAGCCATCCGGGAGTTCCTGACTCGTGGTGGTCTGGTTGATGAACAACAAGACCACCGCAGACTCCGGCTTCACGTCCATCGCCGCTCCCTGGACGACTTTGGCGGTCGTCTTCACCTTCTTCTGCTGCGCAGCCGGCGTGACGACCTTCGTCGTGAAGTCGGTGTAGTACGAGAGGAAATCGCCCGTGAGGTGCGACTTGGCCTTGCCGAAATCCTGATCCAGCGTTTCTGGGGCGTAGGACAACAGCGCCACGGTGCCATCGGAAGCGGCCTGTACCACTGCGTCGGCAGCCTGGGTGTCCGTCTGCTGGTCCGATTTGTACATCGTGAAGTACAAAACCAACGCCAATGCGGCCGACGCGATCAGCGCCACACCGAGGACGACTGGGACAACTCTGCGCTTCAGTGCTTGGAGAGCACCACCGAGCAGGCCGCCTGACTCGGCCGGTTCAACCTTGGTCTCGGCCTCGTCGACACCGATTTCGTCGGCGGACTGAACTGTTTCTTCGATCGTGTCCCGCTCGTCTTCGAACGTGGCGGTCGGCGACTCATCGGCCACGCCGGTGTCTTCGTCCAACGTCACGGCACAAACTCAACTTTCGACAGCTTCATCTGGTCACCATCTCTGTTCAGGGTCACGCTGAGGCGCCAGTTCCGCGGATCCTGCTTTGCGCCCGCGGCATTGGTGACCCGCGACGTCGCTGCGACCAGGACAACGGCAGAGTCGTCGGTCATCGAATCGATCGCGGTGGCATTCACCGTGGTTTCGGTGACGGCCTTCGATGATTCGGCCACCTTGATGAAATCGTCAGCTGTCGCCTGGAAGTCCTCTTTGAACTGACCGGTGGAGCTGTCGATGATGCGTTGGACGTCGTCTTTGGCGTGATTGAAGTCCAGCGACATCAAGGTGACCACACCTTGCCGGGCCGCCGCTGAGAATTCCGCTGCGCGCCGCTGATCAGCCAACGCATTGCGGTGGTGCCAGAACATGAAACCGCTGGCGGCCAGCAGCGCCAGGATGAGCACAATGGAAACGCCGAACGCCAGGAATTTCCAGATGCGGCGACTCGGCCACGAAAGACCTCGACGTGCCTTCCCGTCAGAAGCTTCTGCGGCCGGTAACTCAGATTCTTCGGCGGTCAGAAGCTCCGCTTCGGATGAGTCCACATCATCGACCGCCGACCCGGCCTCGGCGTCGTCGGGGGCTTCAGCATCATCGGGCTCGACAACTTCCGCCGCCGATCGGCCTTCGGACTCTCGTCGCGCGAGCTGGTCGGCCTCGTTGCGCAACCGGATGGCCCGAGCCCTGGCGCGCGCAGCGACCGCCACGGCCTCGGCCTCGGCGGCCTCGGCTTCAGCCTGCTCGGCCAGATCGAGGGCATCGCCATGCGATGCGTCATCTTCGCTAGTATCGATCACCGGCGACGAAGGCTTGCGGGACGGCATGCCGACCTCCTCTCCGTTCAGCAGCCTGCTTAACGAGAATTACGTTATCAGTTTGCGGTAGTGACCCGAGGGTACATCATTGACAGCGGCCCTTTAAATGTCGATTTAGCTGCGGAAATGATGTTTACGGGCTGTGCGTGCGATTAACCCGGACCGGCCGAGATCCGCGCCTCAAGCTGATTCTTCATCACCTTGCCGGTCGCATTGAGCGGCAGCTCGTCCAAAAACTCCACATAGCGGGGCACCTTGTAACCGGCCATGCGCTCGCGGCTCCAGGCGATCAGCTCCTCGGCACCGATCCCGGAAACATCCGGCTCGTCGCGTAACACCACGAACGCCTTGCCGACCTGGCCCATCCGCTCGTCGGCCACGCCGATCACCGCGATCTGCGCGATCGCCGGATGCTCCAGCAGGAACCCCTCGATCTCGGCGGGGTATGCATTGAATCCGCCGACGATGAACATGTCTTTCTTCCGGCCGACGATCCGCAGGCGGCCCGAATCGGTGAACTCGCCAAGATCTCCGGTGTGCAGCCAACCGTCATCGTCGATCGCCTCGGCGGTCGCGGCCGCATCGTCCAGGTAGCCCTGCATCACGTTGTATCCCCGGACCAACACTTCGTGATCGTCGGCAATCCGCACCTCGACGTCGGCACACGGCAGGCCGGCGGTGGTCGCGACCTCCTCGGCACTGTCACCGGGCCGGGACAACGTCACGTTGCCCGCTTCGGTGAGGCCGTAGCCGGTCATCAAGGTCTGGAACGGCAATTCGTCACGGATGCGTCGGATCAACTCCACCGGGATGTCGGCGGCCCCGGTCACGGCCGCCCGCAGCGTCGCCAGGCGGTCGCGGTCGGGAACGGCCAACAGCGAGTGATACAGCGTCGGAGGTCCCGGCAGCATGGTGATGCGCTCACGCTCGATCAGTTTCACGACGTTGTCGACGTCGAACACCGCGACCGGAAGCATCGTCGCGCCCCGCAGGAACGATGCCACCAAACCGGCCTTCAACCCGAAGGTGTGGAAATACGGGTTGATCATCAGATAGCGGTCACCCTCGCGCAGATCCGCCAGCGTGGCCCATTCCTCGTAGGCCCGCAGCGTCTGGCGATGGTTCATCATCGCCCCCTTGGGCCGGCCGGTGGTACCCGAGGTGAAGATGACATCGGCGATGTCGGTGGACTCGACCTCCCGCATGAACGGGTTGCCGCTGTCGAGGAAGTCCGACTTCAGATCGATGACCGGCACATCGAGATCGAACCCCGAGAACGCGAAATCCTGTCCCAGGAACCCTTTTTGGACCAGCACGGCTTTCGCACCGCTGCGGGCCACCACGTCGGCGGCCTCGTCGGCCTTGAATCGGGTGTTGACCGGGACCAGGATGCCGCCGGCAGCCATGATCCCGAAGGCGGAAATGATCCATTCAGCTGAATTGGGAGCCCAGACCGCAACCCGGTCCCCTTTGTCGACGCCCAACTCGGCGAATGCACCCGCGGCTTTCCGGATGCGTTCGCCGAGTTCGGTGAAAGACAGGCGCAGCGGACCGCCGACCCCGGCCACATTGTCGCCATGGCCGACCCCGGCCGAATTGTCGCCATAGTCGACCCCGGCCGAATTGTCGCCATAGTCGACGACAGCCTCCGTGTCGCCGAAGCGGTCCGCTGCACTCAAGACCATCTCGGGGATGGTCTGCCAGTTCGACACCCGTTAGGTGGTGACGAGGCGACCGAGGTTTCCACCCATGATCTTGGCCTGATCTTCGACGGCCAGATGCTCGAGCGCGGTCACGTAGTGCGTCGGCTCGGCCAAGCCCTCCGGATGCGGCCAGTCGGAGCCGTACAGCACCTGGTCCACGCCGATCAGGTTGATCAGGTCATCGATGCCCTCTTCGTAGAAGGGGCTGACGTAGATGCGGTTCTTGATCTCCTCGATCGGGTTGCCCATGAAGGCCTCGGGAGCCTTCTTGTACACCTCGGCCATCGAATCCAGCAGCGGGAACATCCATTTCGAACCGGCCTCGACGATGCCGACCTTGAGCTTCGGGTGGCGGAACAGCGCGCCGTGAATGACCCACGACGCCACGGCATCCTGGATCGGACGCCACTCGTTGAGGATCGACATGGCGTTGGTCTGGAACGGCAGCATCTCCTGCACCGTGCCGTCCCATTCCGAGGTGTAGCGCGAGTAGCCGCTGTCGGAGGAGTGCATGCCGACGAACACGTCGTACTCGACGCAGCGCTCCCAGAACGGGTCGAACTCGGGCAGCGCGAACGAGCGCGGGCCGCGGAACCCGGGCACCGGGGCCGGGCGGACCAGGATGGCGCGGGCGCCACGCTTCACACACCACTCCAGCTCTTCGATCGCCTTGTCGACGATCGGCAGAGTGATCACCGGGGTGGTGAAGATGCGGTTCTGGTAGTTGAAGCCCCACACCTCGTCCAGCCACTGGTTGAGCGAGTGGATGATGACGTGGATGGCGACCGGGTTGTCGCGCAGCCGCTCCTCGATCAGGCTGGCCAGCGTCGGGAACATCAGGCTGCGGTCGACGCCGAGCTCGTTCATCAGCTCCAGGCGCGGAGCCGGCTCGAAGAAGGCCGGGATGGACCGCATCGGCTCACCGAACAGCTCGCGCTTGCTCTTGCCGTCCGGGTTGCCGAACTTGAAGTACTCCTCCCACGCACCCGGCTTGGCGACATGCGAGAACGTCGGGTTCGGGATGTAGTTGCTGATGTGTCCGTCGATCGCAATCTTGGTGCGGCCGTTGACCTCGACGTACTGGACGATGTCCTTGTACTCCTTGGGAAGGTACTTGGTCATCGCCTCCGGCGGCTCGTACAGGTGGTTGTCCGCGTCGAACAGCGGAAACGGAATGTCGACCCTATGCGACAGTTGTCCCATGGAAAACTCCTTTGCAATTCGAGAGAATCATATTCTCACTTGGTAGCAGTCGCAATGCCCAGCTGGCCCTGAGGCCTGCCTACCGGGCGATTGCAGCAATCTGTTGACGGATGACGAACTTCTGCACCTTCCCGCTGGCCGTGCGGGGAAAGTCCTCGGCCAGATGCAACTCCTCCGGCCACTTCTGTCGGGCAACTCCGGTGGATTCGAAGTGGGCCCGCACCTGATCGAGGGTGGGCATGGTGCCGCCGTCGCGCACTCGAAGCACCGCGGCCACGCGCTCACCCAGGCGTGCGTCCGGAGCGGCCACCACGATTGCCTCGATCACGTCGGGAAGAGCCAGCAGCACCTCTTCCACCTCGAGCGCGCTGATGTTCTCGCCGCCGCGGATGATGAGATCGGTGGTGCGGTCGGTGATGGTCAGATATCCATCCTCGTCGAGAACTCCGATGTCACCGGTGCGATACCAGCCGTCGGCGTCGAAATGCTTTGCGGTCAGGGCGTCGTCGGTATAGCCGAGGCACAGGTCTGGCCCGCGACTGAAGATTTCTCCGTCCGGACCGAGCCGGATTTCCACGCCCGGACGCACGTTGCCGTCGGTGAACAGGCGCTTGGCCTCCGGCGCCCCGGCGCCCGACCCCGTGATGGACGGGTGCTCGGTGCTGCCGTAGGACCGGAACACGAACAGGCCCAGATCGGCGAGTCTGCGGGTGACCGCAGAAGGCACGGTCGAGCCACCCAGACCAACCGTGGTGAACCGGGCCAGATGCCGATCGTTGAAATTCGGATGGTCCATCAGGCTGGTGACGAAGTAGGGCGGCCCACCGCCGATCGAGAGCTCGTCGGCCTCGATCAGCTCGAGCACCTTGCCGGGATCCCAGACGTCACACAGGTCGATGGGGGCACCTTCGAGCACCGGGATGAGGAAGGCCCCGACCATGCCGATGAAGTGTCCGACGGGCGTGGCGGTGAGCTGGCGGCCCCGGTTCGGCGGGTAGTTCTCGAGCAGCTGGCGGGTTTCGAAGCCCAGCGTCTGATGACTGTGGATGACGCCTTTGGGCTCGCGGGTGGTTCCGGAGGTGAACGCGATCAGGGCCGGCGCCGCCGGATCCGTGGTCAGCGTGCCGCTCATCGGCTCGTCGGCGAGAAGCTCGGTGAAGGAAGGTTGACCGACCAGCCCGACGATCGGCACCTCGGCACACAGGTCGGGCTGGTACGTCATCCGGCCGAACTGTTCGGTGGTGATGAACACCTTCGGCTTCGCCGTGGCCATGATGTGGCCGAGTTCCCGTGGCCCGTAGAAGTGCACGATCGGCACGGTCACCGCGCCGAGGAACGCCGACGCCCAGAACGTGACGGCAGCCTCCATCCAGTTCGGCAGCTGCATGGCCAGAACGTCGCCGGGCCCGACTCCGCGGGCCTGCAGCCCGGCGGCCAGCCGCCGCGCGGCGCGCTCGACCTCGCCGAAGGTGCCCGCATACGGACGCGTTGCCGAGTGCACGTGGAAGCCGGCATCGGGGCTGGCCGCGAGCCCGTCGGCCAGCATCTGGCCCAGGGTTTCGGGCCGCCACCACCCGTTTTCGACGTACCGTTTGGTCAGCTCAACCGGGATGTCGCGCACATTGGTGATGGTATTCTCACGAAACGAGAATGCCAATCCCGAAACTGGAGAACGTTTGATGGTCGACCTCGAAATCGACGGCGAACTGGCGATCATCACGATCGACCGGCCACAGGCACGCAATGCCATCTCGCTGGACACCATGGATGCGCTCAACAAAGCGCTCGACGGTGCCGCCGGCGCGTCGGCACTGGCCATCACCGGCGGTGGCGATCGCGCGTTCGTCTCCGGGGGCGACCTCAAGGAGCTGGCCGCGCTGCGGACCGAACTGGAGGCCTCCGAGATGGCCTGGCGCATGCGCACGATCTGTGACCGCATCGCAGCTTTCGACGGACCGGTCATCGCCGCGCTCAACGGGCACGCCCTCGGCGGCGGGGCCGAGGTGGCCGTGGCCGCAGACATCCGGATCGCCGCCGACGACATCAAGATCGGCTTCAACCAGGTGGCGCTGGCGATCATGCCGGCCTGGGGCGGCGCCGAGCGGCTGGCCACACTCGTCGGACGCAGCCGCGCGCTGCTGCTGGCCGGCACCGGCCGGATTCTCGGCGCGCGGGAAGCCGAGCAGGTGGGTCTGATCGACCAGGTGGTCCCCCGCTCCGAGTTCGCCGAGACCTGGCGCTCGACGGCGCAACTCCTGGCCCGACGTCAGGCCGGTGAGGTCAAGCGGGTCATCAACGGGGTCTCCACCACCGAGGCGGTCGCGGCCTTCGCCCGGCTGTGGTGCTCGGAGGAGCACTGGACCGCCGCGGACAAGGTGATGAACAAGGGCAAGTAGCCGCCGAGTGGCCACTTGTGACACGTCATGTGCGCGAAAAGGCGTGTCACAACTGGCCATTCGACCAACATCAGCCGCTCAGTTCCCGAACGGGATCGCTGCCGTCCCAACGTTCGCTCGCCTGACGCACGAAGGCGGCCATACCGCCCGAGGCGTCCGTGAGCTCCATGATCTCGACGATGGCAGCGCCGATCGGCGGTTCGAAGTAGGAAAAGCGCACTCCCTCATCACCGCCGGCCCACACCTGCGGCCACCCGGCCTCGGCGAGGGCGGCCATGGCGTGGTCGTAATCGTCTGCCCAGTAGGCAAGTTGGTGGAATCCGCCGCCGGTGGCGGTGACGAACTCGGTGAAGATGCTCGGGCTTTCGTCGAGCTGCTGGATCAACTCGATCTGGAGGTCGCCGTTGTTGGACAGTGCCAGCGACAGTCGGACCTCACACGGTTCGCCGCGGTAGGTGACCCGCTGCGGCAGGTCGCGGATGACGAACCAGGGACCGACGCCCATCTGCAGCCAGCGTGAGATCGCATCGTCCAGATCGGTGACCACGTATCCGATCTGACGGATTTCACCGGGCAGTACATCAGCCATACCGCAAGCCTACCGAGAGCTGATTCTCACTAGACGAGAATTGCATTTCCGGTTATCGTCAGCGACGTGTCAACACAGATCGCTCTGGCGCCCGAGATCTCCACCTGGCCCGACGAGAATCCGCAGCTGATCGGCAGCAAGTGCGGCAACTGCGGGGCCGCCGTCTTCCCGGTGCAGGACCACTGCCCCAAATGCAGCAGCGCCGATACGTCCGACCTCCTGCTGCCCCGTCGGGGCACCGTCGTCGCATGGACGACGCAGGGCTTTCCGCCCGGCGCGCCGTATGCCGGTCCGACCGGCAAGGACTTCGTGCCCTTCGGCGTCGGCCTGGTCGAACTCGCCGACGACAGCGGCCCGGTCATCCGCGTCGAGGGCCGGTTGACCGAGAACGACCCGGCCAAGCTGCAGTTCGGCATGGACGCCGAGCTGACCATGATCCCGTTCACGACCGATGAAGACGGCAACCAGGTTGTCACCTTCGCCTTCCAGCCGGTGTAGAGAGAGGCCAACGACATGACCAACGACGTAGCCATCATCGGCGTCGGCCTGCATCCGTTCGGCCGGTTCGACAAGCCCGCGGTGCAGATGGGTGCCGAAGCCATCCGGTTGGCGCTGGCCGACGCCGGCGTGGAGTGGACGGACATCCAGTTCGGATTCGGCGGTAGCTATGAGGTGTCCAATCCCGACTCGGTGACCCGTCTGGTCGGGCTGACCGGCATCACCTTCACCAACGTGTTCAACGCGTGCGCCACCTCGGCCAGCGCCATCCAGCAGACCGCCGACACGATCCGGTTGGGCAAGTACGACATCGGCGTGGCCGTCGGCCTCGACAAGCATCCCCGCGGCGCGTTCACCGACGACCCGGCCAAGCTGGCCTTGCCGCAGTGGTACGCCCAGAACGGGCAGTTCGTCACCACCAAGTTCTTCGGCATGAAGGCCAACAAGTACCTCCATGACCACAACATCAGCCAGGAAACCCTGGCCCGGGTGGCCAACAAGAACTTCCGCAACGGTGCGAAGAACCCGAATGCGTTCCGGCGCAAGGAGATCTCGGTCGAGGAAATCCTGAACTCACCGGCGCTGAACTACCCGCTGACGCAGTACATGTTCTGCGCACCCGACGAGGGCGCCGCCGCGGTGATCATGTGCCGCGCCGACATCGCGCACAAATACACCGACAAGCCGGTTTTCGTGCGCGCCAGCGAGATTCGTACGCGGACGTTCGGCGCCTACGAGGTGCATGCCACCTCGGCACCGCCCGAGGCCGACGTGGCACCGACCGTGTACGCGGCGAAGGCCGCCTACGAGATCGCCGGGATCGGCCCGGAGGACGTGGACGTCGCCCAACTTCAAGACACCGATGCCGGCGCCGAGGTGATCCACATGGCCGAGACGGGACTGTGCGCCGACGGCGAGCAAGAGAAGCTGCTGGCCGACGGCGCCACCGAGATCGGCGGATCGATCCCGATCAACACCGACGGTGGCCTGATCGCCAACGGTGAGCCGATCGGCGCGTCGGGTCTGCGCCAGATGCACGAGCTGGTCCGCCAGCTACGCGGCGAGGCGGGCGAACGCCAGGTGCCGGGCAACCCGCGAGTCGGTCTGGCTCAGGTCTACGGCGCCCCCGGTACCGCTTCCGCGACCATCCTGTCGCTCTAGTTTCAGCTCGCGAGAAAGACGTGAACGCTTCCCGAAACACCGGTTTCGCAGAGCGTTCGCGTCTTGTCGGCAGAGAAGACTCAGGCCGGCATTTCGAACGGTTGCGGCTCGCCCTCGAGCTGGCGCAGCCAGCCCTCGCAGAAGGCCAGCACCTCGGCATGTCCGGCGGACATGCCCAAGGCTTGTTCCATCACCATCACTCGCGACACGCTGGCCGCCAGGAAGGTCCACACCACAGGCGGCACGTCGGTGGCGTCGACGCCGTAGCGATCCAGGGCGTCGGTGATCGCCTGGGTTTCGGCAGCGCGGAATCGCTCGGCGTAGCGAGCGATCTCGGCTCGCAGCGCCTTGCGGTGGTTGGCCAGGCCCATGATCTCCATCGTCAGCCGGGTCGCACTGGGGTCGGTACCCAACCGCCACAGCGCCCACAGCGGCTGCGGGGACTTCAACACCTCGGCCTGCACCGCCAGTCCCTCCTCGGCGCGCCGCACGAACACCGCCAGGAACAGATCGTCCATGGTGCGGAAGTAGTAGTGGACCAACTGCGGTTTGAGGCCGGCCCGCTCGGCAACCCGTCGCGAAGTCACCGCCGCATAGCCGTCCTCGATCATCAACTCTTCAGCCGCATCGAGAAGCACCACGCGGTTCTTCGCGTCCGGCGCCCCGATCCGTCGCGCCGATGCCATAGTCGACTCTCCTTCCACCCGACCACAAAGTGGGCCGGGGCCGATCGTAACGCCTCGTCCAGTGATCTTGACCACGACTCTAGCGCCGTGCTAAGCAGGTGCTCAGCAACTTCGAAAATTCTTCGCGAGGCGCAGTCCGTCGCGAAACCATCGCAGCGCATATCGATTTCGGAAGGCAGCCCACGCAATGACCGATTCCGGCACGACTGATTACGACACGGTCGATTACTTCACCGATCAGTCGTTGGTCCCCGACCCACACCCCTACTTCGACCACCTGCGCAGCAAGTGTCCGGTGGTGACGGAGCCCAACTACGGTGTCATGGCGATCACCGGGTTCGAGGAGGCCACCACGGTCCTCAAGGACACCGACACCTATTCCTCGTGCATCGCGGTGGCCGGGCCGTTTCCGCCGCTGCCCTTCACCCCGGAGGGCGACGACATCACCGGTCAGATCGCCGCCCACCGCTCGCAGATGCCGATGTTCGAGCACATGGTCACCATGGACCCGCCCGAGCACACCGATGCCCGTTCACTGCTCAACCGGTTGCTCACGCCCAAGCGGTTGAAGGAGAACGAGGACTTCATGTGGCGGCTGGCCGACCAGTGCCTCGACGATTTCATCTCCGACGGCAAGTGTGAGTTCCTCAGCGCCTACGCGAAACCCTTCTCGCTCCTGGTGATCGCCGACATGTTGGGCGTGCCAGAAGAAGACCATGAGGAATTCCGCACGGTGCTGGGCGCACCTCGGCCCGGCGCCCAGGTCGGCTCCCTCGATGGTGACCTTGTTGCCAGCAATCCGTTGGAATGGCTCGACGAGAAGTTCATCCGTTACCTCGAAGACCGCCGCAAAGAACCACGCGACGACGTGCTGACGGCACTGGCCACGGCGAACTACCCGGACGGTTCCGTACCGCCCGTCATCGAGGTGGTGCGGTCGGCGACATTCTTGTTCGCCGCCGGCCAGGAGACCACCACCAAGCTGCTGTCGGCCTCGCTGCGCGTGCTCGGCGACCGCCCGGACATCCAGCAGGCCCTGCGCGACGACCGCAGCCGGATCCCGGTCTTCGTCGAAGAGGCACTGCGGATGGACGCACCGGTCAAGAGCCAGTTCCGGCTGGCCAAGAAGAACACCAAGCTCGGTGACATCGACGTGCCGGCCGGCACCACGATGATGGTGTGCCCGGGTGCGGTGAACCGTGACCCGGTCCGGTTCGAGGACCCGCATACCTTCAGCCTGGATCGCAAGAACGTGCGTGAGCACATCGCGTTCGGCCGTGGCGTGCACAGCTGCCCGGGCGGCCCGCTCGCCCGCGTCGAGGGCCGGGTGTCGTTGGAGCGGATCCTGGACCGGATGGCCGACATCGCCATCGACGAGGAGTTCCACGGGCCCGCCGACGATCGTCACTACACCTACGAGCCGACGTTCATCCTGCGCGGCCTGACCGATCTGCACATCACGTTCAACCCCACGCGCTGAGCCGTCGGGCACGACGAATAGCATCCTCGGCCCATTGGCCGAGGATGCTATTCTCTGCGAACAAGAATGGCGCTCTCGCGGTTGAGTGCGAGATTCCGATTCCGGCTCGAGCAGGGTGCGATCAGTTCTATAGTCAGCCGAACAGCTGAATCCTGGAGGGGACGCCGTTGAAATCCGGTTTGCTGAGCACAATCATGGGCACGGTCCTGGCGGCGACGACGATCCTCCTCGCGCCACCTGCCTCCGCCGTCATGCCGTTCGGCAATTACGACCTGCGCATCCCGGATCGGCGAGACTTCCACACCTGGGCGTTGTCGGCTCTCGCTCCGTGTCGGGGCGAGAACAACGTGAAACGGCACGATTGCATCGAGATCCAGCTCCTCCCCCAGCCGATCGCCAAGGCAGTGGAGCCCGTCGGCGAGGCCAACCTCGTCGACGGTCGCTACAGCTTGACCGTCGACGATCCTTTTGGGCTGCGCTGCGGCGACATCTATTACGGTCCAACCATTCCCACCCATGATGTCTACAGCTGGGACGCCAACACGCTCGTCGGGGAAATGGTCTCGACCTTCGACGTCGGGTGCGACAACGCCCCGGGCGGTTCATTCACTTATCCCATCACCCTGACGAGGATCTGATCGATGCGGTCCGTTTCGTCCCTGGCCACAGCCGTTGCCGCCCTGACGTTGACCGGCGGCGCATTGACAGGCGCGGCCCCCGCCGGCGCCGAGGATCCCGTGTTGCATCACGTCCGCTACACCGTGACGGCAGACGCTCCTTTTTGGGCCACCATCTATTACCGCGATGTCGACCCACCTAGCTGGTCCGATTACAGCCACAACCCCTATGAATTCAGCCCTCGCGCCGACTCTGACGTCGGCCCGAACCAGCCGTGGGTCCACGACACCACTCTCGCCGACCCGAATTCGTGGGCGATGGTCACCGTGCAGAGCGGTGACGCACCGAACATCGTCCCTCCGACGTTCCACTGCACGCTCGAGGTCGACGGCAATGTCGTCAGCACCAACAGCGGCAACAAGGGTGCGCTGTGCTCGCTACGCAATTGGTGAACCGATGACCTGAACGCCAAAACGCCTGAGCCACATGGCTCAGGCGTTTTGTGTATACAGAGAAATCAGGTGTCTCCACGGCGCCACAGCGCGTCGCCGCTCATGGGAACACAGGTGAGGAACAGACCGTCCGGCGCCTGGGCGACCATGTTGAGTTCGGTTCCGCACGGAGTGTTCTCGTCTCGGATACCGGCCATCGGCGGGGACCGGAACCAGCGCGGCTCATACCGCCGCGGCGAACCGCAGAACACCAGCCGACCGGGCCGGATCGACGGTCCGGCCACCGCCACCCCGAACACGAAATAGGTCGTGTTGTCACAGGTCGAACCCAACACCACGTTCGGCCTGATGCCTGGCACGCAATACGCGTCATTGCAGGCTTGAGGTCCCGCATTCGCCTGCGGGGCACCCAACATTCCGGCGACAATAGCTGAAGCGGCCGTCGCCGCCACCATCACACGCACTTTGCCACTTTCCCACACCTGAAAACGAAATTCTCGATTTCGGAGAAGAATACTTCACCAGGATCAGCCCCAGTCACCGACCACCTCACGATGTCGGCAAACGTCCGCCGAATCCCTGGGGAGGCCCGGATGCGACTGATATTCTCCTAATCTGAGAATGACACTATCCGAGCAGAGGAGTCGTTGCATGCCGGCAACCAAGAGGATTGCGGCCGCCGGGGCCGTCGCAGCGGTGACGATGATCGGCTTCGGTGCGGCACCGGCCGGGGCCCAGGAAAACTGGGGCATCAACGGAACGTACGCCACATCGGTCAACGGTGATTGGGCGAAGGTCAACGAACGCTACGAAGACCAACCCTCCGAGCGTGCCACCTGGACGGTGAGCACCCAGTGCATCTCCCCCACCGACTGCGCCGGCACTGTCACCAGCGACCAGGGGTGGTCGGCCCCGATCTACACCGTCAACGGCCTGTACTACGTCAAGCAGACGGTCCCCGAGTGGCGGTTCTGCGCCGACGGCACGCCCATCGAAGGCCTGCGGATCTACAAGCTCTATCCGGTGGGTTTCGACGGGCACGTGGACCTGTCGTCCAGCGAATACACCGGAGAGCAACAGACCACAGGTCCCAGCGGATCTTGTGGTCGGAACCAGTGGCCGGCCATCCGCGCACCGTTCTACATGAAGAAGCTCTAGCGGAACGCTTCTGCGCCAACAAGAACCGGGCCCCGGCCACCCCCCGGGGCCCGGTTCTTGTCCAGGCCGATCAGATCGGCAGCATGTCCTGCCAAGTATTGACCTTGGTGGTCAGGCTGGCCTGCTTGTACAACTTGCCATCCTGACCCTGATACTCGCCGGTACGCGGGTTGTACTTGCTGATCGCCAATGACGGTCCGCTCGGCTGACCGCCAGAGAATCCCGACGGCACGAGGACCGGGTCCATGGACGTCGACGGAGCAGACGGATCGATCGGCGTACCTGCCGGCGGGCCGTGTGGCACCGGCACCTCCCGCGGAACATCCGCCGGCGGTACCGGCACGGTATCGAGGTCCGGCGCAGGCGGCGGGGCTACACCCGGTACCGGCGGCTCAGGGAACGTCACCGGCCCGGGGGGCATCGCACCGGGCCCCATGGCCGGGAAACTCGGTGGTTGTTGCGGTTCCGGTGGCGCGGGAGGTCCCGCCACCGCCACGCCCGGAGGCAGCGGCGTCCCCTCGAGCGGCCCGAAGGTGTTGTCGTCCAGTTCTACTCGGGAGTCCGGTGCAATCCCCTGCGAGACCAGGTTCGGATCGAAGGGGTAGGGACCGAGGGTGTGCTGGCGCTGAGCCAGTGGCTGGTAACCCTTTGGGTCGTTGCACAGTTCGACCGTGGGGGCGCGCTTACCCGGATGCTCCATACAGGGATAGTTACGGGCACCCCGCACCGCGATCGGGGAATCCTGCGGCAGCTTGCAGTAGATGTTGTCCGGGGTGTCGATCACCGAGGTGTCGGTCGGCGCTCGCCAGGCCGACGGTGGCAGGAATCCGACGGTGCACGAGTTCGGATCGCCCAGCCCCAGCGAGAATTCACCGTTCGGCATACCCGTTGGATTGTTGCCCGGCAGATAGGTCTGGGTCTGGGCAACATAGGGCGGGAAGAGCACCAGCACTTGCTCGACCGACGCATGGTAGGTCACCAGCACCTGACCGAGGGTGGTCATATTGGCCAAAAGCACCGGGAGCGTGGGCTTGATCTGGTTCAGCAGACGAGAGGTCTCCTGCGCGAACCCGGGACCGTTCTGCAGAACCGACCGGAACTGCGCGTCGTCGCTGACCATCTGACCGGTGATGCCGGCCAGACTGGCAGCCCAGGTGCGGATCGAATCGCTGGTCTGTGCCTGGGCATCCAGGAACGGGCCGGAATCGTCGATGAGTTGGCGGGTCTGGCCGGAGATCTTGTTGGCGTCGTTGGTGATGGTCGATGCCGAGTCCAGCAGAGAGCCGAAGTCGTAGCCGGTGCCGTTGAATGCGTTGTACGACTCATCGAGCAGCTTGCTCAGCGAATCCTTGGGAATGGTGTCCACCAGGGCGCTGAGCTGATCGAGCATCGGCCCGACCTGCTGGGGCACCTCGGTGTCGTCCTGGCGGATCACCGAACCGTCCTCTAGGTATGGGCCAGAATCGGTGCGTGGCAGCAGATCCACGTACTGCTCACCGACCGCCGACATGCTTCGGACGGCAGCTTTCAGGTCCGCCGGGACCTTCGGGGAACGATCCAGCGACAGCGTCGCCTCTGCGCCGTTTTCGGTCAGATCTACCGCGGTGACCTTACCGATCTGCGAACCCCGATAGGTCACATTGCTGAACTGGTAAAGCCCTCCGGTGGCGGGCAGTTCCACCTTCACCGTGATCCGGCCGATGCCGAGCAAGGTGGGGACCTGCATGTAGGCGAACAACATCACCGCCACACCGACTACCGACGCGATGGCGAACAGAATCAACTGAGTCCGGACAAAACGCGTGAGCATTTATCCGCCACCCCCTGTCGTCGGAGCCGGTGGGGCCGCAGGGGCTGGGCCCGGCGAATTTGATTGTGCCGCATAGGGTCCGGCGAAAATGGGCGTCGATCCGCCGGCGTCGGGTGTCGGCGGTGGCGCGCCACCGGCCACCGACATCGGTTGTTGCGGTACCACCGGGAGCACCGGACCTGCATACGCGGGCGGCGGACCGGCCGCAGCCGCGGTATCGACAGGTGCAGGTGCCGGCGCCGGCGGGAACGCGTCTGGCGGCGGCGGGTTCACACCCGTCTTGAGCGGGTCGTAGGTGTAGTTCAGATGGGCCGGATCGCCGGGGGCGGGCACCAGTTGGGCGCCCTCCTGCTCCCATCGGGTTCCCAGCATGAAGCTTCGCTTCAGCCGCGGGATGGTGAGGTCGATGGTGGCGAACAGGTTGAAGTAGTCACCGCGGATATCCCGGTCGATGAAGCCCTGGGTGAACGGATAATGCGCAGCGAACTCGAGGACGCTGGGGAGCTCCGGACCCACATCGGCCAGCGCCGCCAGCGCCGGCTCCAGGTTGCGCAAGTTGCGCACCAGGTCCGCCTGCGATTCGTTCGCCAGCTTGTTGGCCGTGTCGCTGAAGGTACCCAATTTCTGCAGGGCGGTGGTCAGCCGCGGCCGTTCCTTGATCAAGACATCCATGGCCGGCGGAATCTTCTCCAGCGCACGGGTGATGACGTCACGCTGACCAGCGAAGGTGGACGCCAACCGGTTCAGCGACTGAATCGAGTTCACGATGCTGTCACGCTGCGCGTCGAGCGTCCCGACGAAGGTGTCCAACCGGGTGAGCAGGTTGCGGAAATCGGTGTCGCGACCGTTGAGCGCGGCACTGAAGTTGTGGATGATCTCGCCGGCTTGGCCCAGGCCACCGCCGTTGACGACGGTGGCCAACGAGGACAGTGTCTGCTCGGTGGTCGGATAGGTCGACGCGGCATTGAGCGGGATCGTCGACCCCGGCGGCAGGCTGCCCTCCGCCGCCTTCCCGAGCGGTGGGTTGATCGCGAGGTGCATCGAGCCCAGCAAGCTGGTCTGTCCGATGCTGGCCACCACGTTGGCCGGCACCTCCACACCGGGTTGCACCGAGAACTCGACGTCGGCATGCCAGTCCTTGACCGACATGCTGCGCACGCTGCCCACGACGACGTCGTTCATCATCACGGGTGAGTTCGGTTCCAGTGTCGCCACATTGCCGATTTCGACGTGGTAGACGCTGGACTCCGGCCCGCGCCCCACCGCACCGGGCAGCGGCAGCGAGTTGACGCCCTGGAAGGCGCAGCCGCTGGCCGTCAAAGCGACGCAGGAGCCCGCAGCGATCGACAACCGCAGTCGTTTTCCGCTGATCATGCCGGCGGCGTCCCTTCTGCCGGAAGTGGCGGTGTATCGGCTGGGACGGGGCCCGGGGCCGAGCCGGCCGCCGGCGCCACCGGAGCCTCGGCCGGTAGCGGACCCGGGGCCGGACCCGGCGCTACAGCCGCCGGATCGAGCATGTCCCGGAGCGAGGACGGCACATTCGGCTGGACCACCGGCGGCGCACCCGGCAGCATCTGCTGGGCTCCCGGCGGCGGTGTGCCCGGCGGTCGGCCGGTGAACGGCGGTGGCGGGGTGGGGCCGGGAACGTAGGCCGATTGCGACGGCGGAATCGGGATATCGGCCGGCTCCGGCGATCCCCCGCCACCACCCGGCGCCAGGCCGGGCTCCGAATAGACGATGTTGTCCGGGTTTGCTGACGGGGCCAGGTACGGCTGAATCGGGAACGGCACGTTGTTGACGTTCAGCAGTCGCAGGGCCGGGCCGAGATACTGCGCGCACAGCTTGGCAGTCTCGGGCGCCGTGGTGTTCTCCACCGCGCCGATGGCACCGCAGATGAACTGCACCGGGTTGGAGAAACCGTGCAACACGAATTGGCCCACCGGGCTTCCGGTGTCGGGGTTGTAGATGTTGTACGCGTTGACCAAGGCGTTGGGCGTGATGTGTAACAGGTTCTCCACATTGATCTTGTTGTCGACCAGGATCTGGGTGACATTGGCCAACCGCTGCACCTGCTCGGAGGTCTGGTTGCGACTTCCCGCGACGAAGCGCCGCACCTCGACGACCGCGGTCGACAGTTCGGTCAACGCCGCATCGAGATCCGAACGGCTCCCGTCGATCACACTGGTCAACGTGGCCAAGCGGTCCTGAAAGGACACCACCTGAACGTTGCTGTCCCGCAACGCGGTGACGAAGACCTGCAGGTTCTTGATGACGTCGACGATGTTGCCGCTGCCCTCGGCGAGGATCCTCGCCACCCCGGACAGCTGCGAGATGGTCTCGTGCAACTTCACCCCGTTGCCATCCATCGCCTTGGCCGCGGTGTCGATGAAGCGCGACATCGACGTGCCGTCCACCCCGCTCTTCGGACCCAGTTCGGTGGACAAGCGCATCAGCTGCTCTTTGACCTCGTCCCATTCCACTGGAACCGCGGTGTGGTCCAGTCCGATGACCGCACCGTCTGCCATGGTCGGTCCCTCCGACCGATAGGGCGGAGTCAGCTGCACGTAACGGGCCGCGACGAGGTTCGGCGCAACGATGACGGCCTGCGCCTTGGCCGGGATCTGTACCCCACGGTCGACCTTGAGCGTCAGCCGAGTCTGAGTGCCCTCCGGCTTGATCGACTCGACGGTGCCGACCTTCACCCCGGATACCCGGACGTCGTCACCCGGGTAGATACCGGTGGCAGAGGTGAACAATGCGGAGATCGTCTTCTGGCCGAAGAAAGTCTGCCGCAACAACACTGCGGTGCCGACCACCAGCAGCGCCACCAGCGCCACCGCGAGCCACTTACCGAGACGTCGACGGTTCATCAGCGCGACCCTCCGGGAATACCGTTGTACGGGACCGGGAACTCGGCGCGCGGTCCGGCATTGTCTGGGGGCTGCCCGGCGTTGACGCCGCGCCGGAAGCCGAACGCATAATCCATGAACGGCTGCAGCATGGCCTGGCTCACCAACAGGTTCGGCACGAAGGCGTTGTAGTACGGACCATTGGCCAGAGTCTCAGCCTGTGCCAGCCAGAACTTCTTCATGTCCGGAAGCATCTTGTTGATGTTGTCGCGGTTTTTCTCCAGGATCTCGATCACCCGGTTGAGTCGCTCCAGGGTGGGCGCCAGCTCCTTCTCGTTGTCGGCGACCAGTCCGGTGAGTTGTCGCGATACCGCGGCGGTGTTGGCCAACAGGTCCACAATCGCCTGCCGCCGGTCGTTGAGCACACCGAGTAGGTCATTTGCGTTGAGAATCAAGGTATTCAGCTGCTGACTGCGCTGCGAGAGCACCCCGGTGATATCGGCAGCGCTCTTGAGCAGGCTGGACAGGCTCTCGTTGCGGCTGTTGATCGACTTCGACAGCCGGCTCAGCCCGTCGAAGGTCGGCCCCAGCTTCGGTGCCAGCCGATCGATGGTGGCAGAGAGGGTGTCCAGCGACTGGTTGAGCGATGCGGTGTCGGTACCGGCCGTGTTGGTGGTCAAATCGCTGACCGCATCGGTCAGCGAATACGGCGAGGAGGTCCGCGATGTCGGGATGACGTCGGTTGACCGGAGCCTGCCGCTGCCCTCGGACTCCAGCGTCAGCACGCGCTCACCCAGTAGCGACCCGGTGCGGATGTGCGCCGAGGTGAGCGACCCCAATGCCTGCTTCCCCTCGGTGGTGAAGGTGACCAGTGCGTCACCGTTCTGCAGCGAGATACCGGTGACAGAGCCGACTTTGATGCCCGACAGAGTGACGTCGTTGCCGACGGCGATGCCGCCGGCCTCGGTGAACAGTGCCTGGTGCCGTATCGAGCTGGCCCATTGGGTGAGGCGTTCGGGCTGCAGGCCGACGGCGATCACCAACACCATCAGAACGGTGCCGATGAGGCCGGCCTTGATCAGTTTAGATTCGCGGTACTTGAGCATCAGGGCTCTGCGCACCTCCCGCCTTCTTGTTTGAGCCAGGGGAAGACTGCGGTCCGACCCTGAAGGTCACTGACGCGCAAGTTGATTCCGCACACGTAGTACATGATCCAGCTGCCGTACGCCCCGAGCCGCGCCATCTTGCGGTAGTTGTCCGGGCCCTTCTGCAGGCCACGATCGAGGACCGCCTTGTTGTCGTCGAGCAGTGACGCGAGCCGGTTGAGCTGATCGACGGTGCCGGCCAGCGGCGGACGTGCCTGTGTGAGCAGGCTGGCCACGGATGCGGTGCCGTTGTCGATGGACGTGATGGCGTTGCCGATCGGATCGCGATCCTCCGACAGGCCGCTGACCAACTTCTCCAACCGATCGATGGTGGCCGAGAACTTATCGCCGTCCTTGTTCAGCGTGCCGACCACGTCGTTGAGATTGTCGATCAGCTGCTGGATGACCTCGTTGTTGTCACCGAGGGTGTTGGAGAACGAGGACGTCTTGCTCATCAGGGAATCCAGGGTGTCCCCCTGCCCCTGGAAGATGTTGACCAGCGAGGAGGTCAGCGCGTTGACGTCCTGCGGATTGAGCCCCTGGATCACCGGGCGCAGGCCGCCGAGCAGCAGATCCAGGTCCAGGGCGCTCTGGGTGCGGTCCACCGGAATCTGGGAACCAGCGGCCAGCAGTCGGGTGGAGTCAGGCGTGTCGAGCAACTCCAGATAACGATCACCGACCAGGTTCAGATACCGCACGGCAGCGTTGGTGCCGGTGGTCAACGCGACGCTGCGGTCGGTGTCGAACTCGACCAGCACCGACTTGTCGGATTGCAGCGACACACTTTTGACGGTGCCGACCCGGACGCCGGCGACGCGCACCGAATCCCCGGCCTCCAGTCGTGAGGCATCCTTGAAGACCGCTGAGTAGGTCGAGTAGCTGCCACCGCGATACTCAGAGAACGTCATGAACAGGAACGCGGTCAGTACTGCCATCACGACCGCGAACGCCCCGAACTTCAGGAACGTGCTTCTGCCGCGGTTCATCCTGGTTGTCCGATCTGTGCTGTGTTGCGCGGCGGACCATCCAGCGGCCCGAACAGCAGCTGTTTCAGACCGTCGGAGTTGAGCAGGATCCCCTGGTTGCCGTACTGCCACGGATTGGCATTGGTATCGGTGACAAGGTATTTCGCGCGATTTCCGAAGCCGACGTTGGGCAGGCCCATACAGTGCGGACCCCCCTTTGCCGCAACCTTGGGCAGGTTCTGTGGGAACCGGTAACGTTCGACGCCCAGGGTGAACGCCAACTGGACGACGATGCCCGGATCCATTGCGGGCGGCTGATTTTTCACGGTGACCATGCCCTGCAGCGCGCATTTGAGCCCGGGCGCGTATTCGTTGAGCAGATCAGTGGTGGGCGCCAGCAGGTTCAGGGTCTTGCTCAGCGCCGGTTGGTTGCCGCCGACAACATCGTTTCCGACATCGGCAAGTCCGATCATGCTTACCAAGAAGGTGTCGAGGTTCTTCTGCTCATCGACGATGGTGTCGCTGAGGTGGTTGGTATTGTCCACCGTCTTGAGTAGGTCCGGCGCGGCATCGCCGTACGCGTCGGACACGGCGGCCATCGCGTCGATGTCGTGGGACAAATTCGGCAGGCTCGGTTCCAGCTTGGCCAACAGCGCCTCGAAATCGGTGACAGTCTGGCCCATCTTCTCACCGCGCCCGGAGAACGCCGAGGAGATGGCGCCGAGGGTTTCGTTCAGCTTGACCGGGTCGATCTTGTCGAGCACGCGAGTGAGTTGCTGGAACAGCGTGTTGATCTCGACGGTGACATGGTCGCCTTGCAGCACCCGTCCCGGCTCGATGGTGCCCTCCGGATTACTCGGCGGCACCAAATCGACGAATTTGGCACCGAACACTGTCGAGGAAGCGATGTCGGCGGTGACGTTGGCGGGAATCAAGCGGAGTTCGGCGGGGTTCATTTCCAGGTGTAGTGCCGCCCGGCCGTCCGGCAGCGACTCGATCGAGCCGACCTTGCCGACCTGGACGCCACGCACCTTCACCTTGGCCTCCGGGTTCATCACCAAGCCGGCGCGATCCGAGATGACGGTCAATGGAACGGTTTTGGTGAAGCTACCTTGGAACAGAGCCACGGCCAGCGCCACGATGAGGCCGATCACAACCACCGTGCCGAGGCCGGCCAGGGGCCGCGCATAACCCTTGGCACCGAAGCTGCGCCCGGCGCGCGCAGCCACCGGTGCTGCGGCACTTGTTGTTTCGGACCGGTGGGCAGGGCCCGGTCCAACGTTTCGTGTCAACTCTTCTCCCTAACCCGACAGGTTGAAGTTTCCGTTGGAGCCGTAGACCGACAGTGACACCAGCAGGGTCACCGAGACCACGACGATCAGCGACGTACGAACGGCGTTGCCGACCGCCACTCCCACCCCGGACGGTCCGCCGGAGGCGAAGTATCCGAAGTAGGTGTGGATCAGCAGGATGGTGAGCGCCATCAGAATGGCCTGGAGGAACGACCACAGCAGGTCGATCGGATTGAGGAACGTGTTGAAGTAATGGTCGTAGAGGCCACCGGACTGGCCGAGCAACACCACGGTCGTGAACTGCGACGCCAGGAAGGACAGGATCACCGCGATCGCGTAGAGCGGGGTGATCGCGATCATCCCGGCGACGATGCGGGTGGAGACCAGATACTCGACCGGCCGGATGGCCATGGACTCCAGTGCGTCGATCTCCTCGTTGATCCGCATCGCGCCCAGCTGCGCGGTCACGCCCGCACCGAACGTGGCGGCCAGGCCGATGCCGGCCACCACCGGCGCGGCGATGCGCACGTTGATGAACGCCGACAAGAACCCGGTCAACGCCTCGATACCGATGTTGCCCAGTGAGGAATAGCCCTGGATGGCCAGCACCCCGCCGGTGGCCAGGGTGAGGAACCCGACGATCACCACGGTGCCGCCGATCATCGCCAATGTGCCTGCGCCCATCGAGATCTCGGCAATCAGCCGGACGAGCTCCTTGCGGTAGTGCATCGCCGCATGTGGGGTGCCGGCCAGCGCCTTGAGATAGAACAGCGTGTGATCGCCGATCCGGCTCAGCGTCGACACCGGCTTGTTGAACTGCCGGGTCACCCGCGGATACGTCGACTTCAGGATCGTCATTGTGCCCATGCTCGCCGCCTATCCCGACGTCATCCGGATGCCGATGGCCGTGACCACCACGTTGATCACGAACAACGCCATGAAGGCGTACACCACGGTCTCGTTCACCGCGTTGCCCACCGCCTTGGCGCCGCCGCCGACGATCGTTAGCCCGCGGTAGCAGGCCACCATCCCGGCGATCAGACCGAACAGCGCGGCCTTGACGCAGGAGATGATCACCTCGGGCACACCGGTCAGCAGCGTGATGCCGGCCGCGAACGCGCCCGGGTTCACATCTTGGATGAACACCGAGAACACGTAACCGCCCAGGATGCCGATGATCACCACCAGGCTGTTGAGCAGCAGGGCCACCAGACCAGAGGCCAGGATGCGCGGGGTGACCAGCCGCTGCACCGGGTTGATGCCCAGCACCTCCATGGCGTCGATCTCCTCGCGGATGGTGCGGGAGCCCAGGTCGGCGCACATCGCCGTCGCGCCGGCACCGGCCACGATCAGCACCGTGACCATCGGGCCCAGCTGGGTCACCGCGCCGAATGCCGCTCCCGCACCGGACAGATCGGCCGCGCCGAGCTCGCGAAGCAGGATGTTGAGGGTGAAGCTCACCAACACGGTGAACGGGATCGCCACCAACAGCGTCGGCGCCATCGACACCCGCGCCACAAACCAGCACTGTTCCAAGAACTCCCGTCCCTGGAACGGTCTCTTGAAGATGAACCGGATGGCGTCCAGCGACATCGCGAACAGTGCTCCGACGGCCTGCATCGGGCCCGACAGATTGCGTGCCAGCGATACTCCGGTCGACCATTTATCTGCCATTGGCGAGTGGTCCCTCCAGGCTTGTGGCTGCGGACACCGCAGTGGGTGCGCCGATGTTAGGTGCTCCAGTGTGCGGATGCTCGAACGGGTCTACTGAATGCGTACTGACCTCCGGCCCGGGCCGGCTCATGCCGCAGCCTCCGACGCAGCACGTACCAACCGGACCGCCGGGAAGTCGAAGCCGCCGATCTTGATCGAGGCATGCTGAGCCGCAACGGCTTTCAGACGCAAAGCCGCTCGTGAAGCGGTAGAGCCGCCCTGGATCGGCAAATGCGGGGTACGCTCGGACACCTGACGCACCTCCCGCTTTCTCAGGAACATCTTCACATCACCGGACCCACCGGTGATGCCGGACAGATTTGTCCACTCGACCGCCCCCTGACTGACCGATGCTATCGGACTCGGTAGTCCTCGCGAGGGCAAATACCGCAGAACTTGCTCAGCTAGTTGACAATTCGGACGGAGCTCGCCGACCGCCGGCAGCGGATGGCCGCGTTCACCGTGGGCTGCGCGGCAGGCAGCCCACGGCGGGCGGTTTCCCGTGGCGGCGACGAAGGACATGGCGACGACGAACTAAGTGACGGCGCCGGCGGTCTTGAGTTCGATGATGCGGTCCCAGTCCAGGCCGAGTTCTGCCAGGATGTCGTCGGTTTGTTCGGCGAAGCCAGGTGCCGGCCCGGCGCTCGGCGCCGTGACATCGAATTGCACCGGGTTGGCCACCAACTCGAGTTCTCCGGCCTGCACGAGATACTCGTTGGCCCGGATCTGGGTGTCCTGGGCGGCCTGCAGCGTGTCCTGCACCGGAGCCCACGGACCGGCCAGCGTGGCGAATCGCTCACTCCACTCTGGCAAAGTCCGCTTCTTCATCGCCTCGGTGAGGATCTCGACCGCGTCGGGCGTGTGCTCGGCGAACGATTCGGCGGTGGCGAACCGCGGATCATCGATGTACTGCTCCAGGTCCATGTGCCGGCAGACGTCGGCCCAGAACTTGGTCGGCTGCATCATCACGAACGAGATGTAGCGGTCGTCGGCCGTCCCGTACAACCCGACGAGCGGATTGATCGGCGAGCCGTGGACACCCGGCGGCGGGGTCACCATCTGTTGGTTGAGGTGCTGGGTCAGGGCCACGGTGTGGCCCATCGCCCACAGACCACTGCCGAGCAGTGAGACGTCGACGACCGACGGCTCCCCGGTGCGCTCACGCTTCACCAGTGCCGCGGCGATGCCCCCGGCGAGGTTGGTGCCCGAGATGGTGTCACCGTAGGCCGGCCCCGGCGGCGCGATCATTCCCGGCATCCCGGCCGGGGTGATGGTGGCAGCGGTGCCGGCCCGGCACCAGAACGCAGTCATGTCGTAGCCACCCTTGACCGATTCCTCACCGCGAGGACCCAATGCGCTGCCCCGGGCGTAGATGATGTTCGGGTTCACCGCGCGGATGTCGTCGACGTCGATACCGAACTTCTGCCGGTGCCCCGGCAGGAAGCTGGTGAGGAACACATCGGCCTTTTTCGCCAGCTCCAGCAGGATCTCGCGCCCCTCGGGCACCGACATGTCCAGACCGATGCTGCGCTTGCCGCGATTGGCGTGCTCGATGTTCGGGTTGGGGTCGCCCTCGACCTTGAGCGGTCCGGTCTGCCGCAACCCACGCTGTGGATCGCCGGTCACCGCGTGCTCGACCTTGATGACGTCGGCACCCCATTCCCGCAGTACCGCACCGGCCGACGGCACGAAGCCGTACATCGCCACCTCGAGAATCCGGATACCGGCCAACGGGCCGCTCCCGCTACTCATGACAGCACCCGTGCGAACGTCTTCGATTCCATGAATTCCTCGAGTCCCGCCGCGCCCATCTCCCGACCGATGCCCGACTGCTTGTATCCGCCGAACGGACTGTCCGGACTGAAGTAGTTGCCGCCGTTGATCGAGAACGTCCCGGTCCGGATCCGGCGGGCCACGGCCAGGGCCCGGTCCTCGCTGCCGAACACGGCGCCGGAGAGCCCGTAGATCGAGTTGTTGGCGATGCGTACCGCGTCGTCGTCGTCTTCGTAGGCGATCACGACCAGCACGGGCCCGAAGACCTCCTCCTGGGCGATCTCACTGTCCGGGTCCACGTCGGCGAGCAGCGTCGGCGCATAGAAGAAGCCGGGATCGACCTTCTCGCCGCCGGTGACCAATGTCGCTCCTGCGGCGACGGCCCTTTGGACCATGCCGTCGACCTTGTCGCGTTGCTTCTCGCTGATCAGCGGTCCCATGTAAGTCTTGGGATCGGTCGGGTCACCGAAGCGCACGTGACCGAAGTTCGTCTTGATCAGCTCGACGATCTCGTCCTTGTGCTTGGCCGGCACCAGCAGGCGCGAGGTCAACGCACAGCCCTGACCGGCGTGGGTGACCATGCTGAAGGCCGAGAACACCGCGGCGGTGTTGAAGTCCGCGTCGTCGAGGACGATGGCGGCGGACTTGCCGCCGAGTTCCAGGAAGACCTTCTTCAAGGTCTCGCTGGCGGCGGCCATGATGCGTCGGCCGGTGGGCGTGGAACCGGTGAAGGTGACCATGTCGACATCGGGGCTCGTGGTCAGCACCGCCCCCACTTCAGGGTCCGCGCCCGAGAGCACGTTGACGACGCCGGCGGGAATGTCGGTGTGGTTGGCGATGATCTCGCCGAGAGCCAGGGTGATCAGTGGGGTGTCGGGTGCGGACTTGAGCACCACGGTGCATCCGGCGGCCAGCGCCGGTGCCAGCTTGGCCAGCGCCAGCTGGTTCGGATAGTTGTAGGCGATGATCGCCGCGACGACGCCTCCGGCTTCCCTCTCCACCCAACGGTGGTGCTGCATGCCGCGGCTCTCGATGTTCCCGAGGTCCTGGGTCATCGGGTAGGTCTTGAGCAGGTCGGCGTAATACCGAACGATTTCGATCGGCCCGTCCAGCTGCGCACCGGCGCACAACGCGGCGGTAGCGCCCACCTCGGTGGTGGTCAGCGCCGCAAGGTCGTCGCGGTGCTCGACCAGCGCAGCGTGGAGCTGCTCCAGGCACCGGATCCGCAATTCGGTGTTGGTCGACCAATCGGTGTTGTCGAAAGCGTGCCGGGCCGCGGCGACCGCGGCCTGTGCGTCGGCGACCGCGGCGTCCGGCGCGTAGCCGAATATCTCGCCGGTGGCCGGATTGACGGAAGGAAACGTCCGCGGCGTCTCGCGAAGCTCTCCGTCGATCAACAACTTCCGGTCAGCCCGCTGAACTTCGGCGATGGTGGGCGCTTCCTGCATCATCCTCCTCAGGCGATTCCCTGCTGTGATGGAAACTGCATTCTCATCACCGGCGAATCATACATTCGCTCGATGAGAACTCAAGTGAAAGATAGATTGGCTAGTCATGCCCCATTCAGTGCAGATCCGCCGCCTGCGTCGCAGGTACGCACGTTGCGTGCAGATCTTGCGGTTCACGCCAGTCCGAGAGTACGGTTCTCATAATCGGAAGGATGATTCTTGAACCATGAGAAAGTCCGGCACCGCCCGGCGACCGGAGAACTGTCATGAAGAATGCCGTTGTCACCGGAGGAAGTTCAGGCATCGGGGCAGCCATCGCCGCCCGTTTGCGCGCCGACGGACTCCATGTCGCGACGCTCGATCTGCAGGCCACCGACGATGAGTTCGCTCATGTCGCCGATGTGACCGATCGGGTAGCCGTCGACAACGCACTCAACGCCATTCGCGCTCAACTCGGCCCGATCTCGGTGTTGGTCAACGCCGCCGGCCTCGACTGCTTCAAGCGCTTCAGCGACGTCTCGTTCGAGAAGTGGCAGCAGATCATCGACGTCAACCTCAACGGCGTATTCCACTGTGTGCAGGCGGTGCTGCCCGACATGCTGGAAGCCGGTTGGGGTCGCATCGTCAACATCTCGTCGTCGAGCACGCATTCGGGCCAGCCCTTCATGTCGCCGTACGTCGCGGCGAAGTCCGCGGTGAACGGCCTGACCAAGAGCCTGGCGCTGGAACTGGGCCCGAGCGGCATCACGGTCAACGCCGTGCCTCCGGGCTTCATCGATACGCCCATGCTGCGCAAGGCCGAAGGCAAGGGCTTCCTCGGCGACACCGACAGGCAGATCGAGCAGACGCCGGTGCGACGCATGGGTAAGCCTGAAGACATCGCCGCAGCCTGTGCCTTCTTCATCTCCGAGGAGGCCGGTTACATCACCGGTCAGATCCTCGGCGTCAACGGCGGCCGTAACACCTGACGCGCACCTGCGCACCAAACACCATCAGCGAAAGGACAATTGTGGGAAGCGGAGAAGGCCGGGTAGCCGGGAAAGTCGCATTCATCACCGGCGCTGGTCGGGGCCAGGGTCGCAGTCACGCGATCCGGCTGGCCGAAGAGGGCGCTGACATCATCGCGGTCGACATCTGTAAGAACTACGACACCGTCGGTTACACGATGGCGACGGCAGAAGACCTCGAAGAAACCAAGAACTACGTCGAGAAGACCGGGCGGCGCATCGTCACCGCCCAGGCTGACGTCCGCAACGAGGCCGAGCTGCGGGCCGCACTGGACGCAGGACTCGCCGAGTTCGGCAAGCTCGACATCGTCGTGGCCCAGGCCGGCATCGCCGCGATGAAGGGCCAGCCCGCCATGCAGGCCTGGACCGACGGCATCAACACCAACTTCGTCGGCACCATCAACGCCATCCAGGTCGCGCTGCCGCACCTGACCGAAGGTGCGTCGATCATCGCCACCGCGTCGGCCGCGGCCCTGATGGACGCCCACAACAAGCCCAACCCGGGCGCCGATCCGGGCGGCATGGGCTACATGATCTCCAAGCGACTCATCTCCGAATACGTCCACGCCCTGGCCACCGAACTGGCGGTGCGCGGCATCCGGGCCAACGTCATCCACCCCACGAACTGCAACACCAACATGCTGCAGAGCGAGCCGATGTACCGCTCGTTCCGGCCGGATCTGGAGAATCCCACCCGCGCCGACGCCGAGCCGGTGTTCGGGGTGCAGCAGGCCATGAAGGTGAACTTCATCGAGCCCGAGGACATCAGCAACGCCGTGCTGTGGCTGGCCTCCGACGAGGCCCGTTACGTCACCGGCATGCAGCTGCGTGTCGACGCCGGCGGCTACCTCAAGTGGTACGACTACCACGTGTGATGCTGTACCCACTGAATCGAAAGGAGTTGGCGTAGTGAAGGTTTCGGTCGATGGCAGCCGATGCCAGGGCCACACCCTGTGCTCGATGATCGCGCCGGACTCGTTCGTCCTCGACGACGTCGACGGTCACGCGTCACCGGTGTCCGAGGTGGTGCCCGCCGATCAGGAGGACGCAGTCCGCGAGGCCGCGCACTCGTGCCCCGAGCAAGCCATCGTCATCGAAGATTGACGACGACCGAATATCAAAGGGAGACAACGCCGTGAGCATCCATGATGTCACGACCGACGACGACCGCAAGAAGAACAACTACCACTTCGACCGGCACACACCGGAATACCGGTTGCAGTTCGAGAAGATCACCGAGGAGATGCAGTCCCGCTGCCCGATGGCCTGGACTGACACCTACAACGGCCACTGGGTGGCAGCCGACAGCAAGCACGTGTTCGAGTTGGCCCGATGCCCGGTGGTGTCCAACCACCACGACATCAGCGGTGAGACGCCCTATCAGGGCATCACGATCCCGAAGGCCAGCCGCGCCACGGTCGTCCGCGGCGGCATCCTGGAGATGGACGAGCCCGAGCACAGTGCCTACCGAGGGGCACTGAACCCGTATCTGTCCCCGGCGGCGATCAAGCGCTGGGTGCCGTTCGTCGACGAGATCACCCGCGCCGCACTCGACGAGCACATCGAGTCGGGCCGCATCGATTTCGTCGAGCACCTCGCCAATGTGGTACCCGCGGTGTTCACCTTGGCGATGATGGGCATCGAGCTCAAGAAGTGGAACGTCTACAGCGAGCCCACCCACGCCTCGGTCTACACCCCGGAGCACTCCCCCGATCGCGAAAAGATCAACGAGCAGCACCGCGAGATGGGCATCGACATCATCAACAACATGATGGAGATCCGGGAGAACCCGCGGCCCGGTCTGGTCAACGCGATGCTGCAATTGCGCATCGACGGAGAACCCGCGCCCGACATGGAGATCCTGGGCAACCTCGGTCTGGTGATCGGCGGCGGTTTCGACACGACCACCGCGCTCACCGCGCATGCCCTGGAATGGCTCGGCCAGCACCCCGACGAGCGCACCCGGCTCAGCGACGAGCGGGCGAGCCTGCTCGATCCGGCCACCGAGGAATTCCTGCGATTCTTCACCCCCGCTCCCGGGGATGGACGCACGTTCTCCGACGATGTCGAGGTCGAGGGGCAGCAGTTCAAACAGTACGAGCGGCTGTGGCTCTCCTGGGCGATGGCCAACCGCGACCCGTCGGTGTTCGAGAAGCCCAATGAGATCATCCTTGATCGAAAGGGCAACCGGCACTTCAGCTTCGGCATCGGTGTGCACCGGTGCGTAGGCTCCAACGTGGCCCGCACGGTGTTCAAGTCGATGCTGACCGCCGTGCTGGACCGCATGCCGGACTACGTGTGCGATCCCGAGGGCACCGTCCACTACGACACCATCGGCGTCATCCAGGGCATGCGTAACCTGCCGGCCACCTTCACCCCGAGCAAGCCACTCGGACCGGGCCTCGACGAGACCCTGGAGAAGTTGCAGCGCATCTGCAACGAGCAGGAACTTGCCCGTCCGATCACCGAGCGCAAGGAGGCCGCCGTCATCGACTGATGCGGCTTCACCAGATTTGCGGGGCACGCCTGCGCGTCTGCCGCCTGTTAACCTCGAATGAGGTCGGGTCCGGCAAACGTGCAAGGCGTCGCCTTTTACGGCGACCAACCTGGGGGTTCTCACACATGATCAAATCGTCTCGGAAGTATGTCGTCGGCGCGCTCGCCGGGCTGGCGATGGCATTTCCGCTGTCGACCGGCGTGGCCTCGGCCCAGCCCGACTTCAGCGCCGTCGTCAACACGACCTGCAGCTATGACCAGGTGATGGCAGCGCTCAACGCGCAACGTCCGGACCTGGCCCAGCAGTTCAACACCTCGCCGTTCGCCCAGGGCGCGCTACGCAACTTCCTGGCTTCCGGCCCCGCCGAGCGTCAGCAGACCGTGGCCCAGTTGCAGGCCAGCCCGGCGGCTCAGCAGTACTTCGGGCCGATCAACATGATCGCCAACAGCTGCAACAACTACTAAGTCGCTCGGTCGGTGTACCGAGGTGTTCAACCGGTCGTGACCGGCATGTGTGCCCAGCCCCGCACGCTCGACGTGCGGGCTCGGCTCGCGTGCTCGTAGTCGACTTCCCAATCGGTCCAGCGTTTCAGGACCTCTTCGAAGGCCACCCGCGCCTCCAGCCTGGCCAAGGCGGAGCCAAGGCAGAAGTGCAGGCCCTGGCCGAAGCTCAGATGACTGCCTTTGCGGTGGATGTCGTAGCGGTCCGCATCGGTGTACCGGGCGTCGTCCCGGTTGGCCGAGCCGTTGAGCAACAGCATGTAAGAGCCCTCGGTCACGGTCTGCCCGTACAGTTCGACGTCGCGCGCCACGTAGCGTGCCTGCACGGGTGACGGCGGCTCGAAACGCAGCGTCTCCTCCACCGCCGACGGGATCAGTGACGGATCGGCAGCCAACTCGTGGCGTTGGTCCGGGTGTTCGCCGAGCAGTTGTCCCATGAAGCCGATGAGCCGGGCGGTGGTCTCGCCGCCGGCACCGGCGATCATCGCCGTGTAGGCCAGCACTTCGGTGCGCTCCAGCCGTCGGAGCGTCCCGTCCGACTCTTCGACCTCAGCGTTGAGCAGTTCGGTCATCAGGTCGTCGGAGGGATGGGTGGAGCGCCACTCGATGTATTCGGCGAACTCCGCGAGCGACTCGGCGAAGACCGTGGCGCTGACGTCTCCGGCGTCTTCGCGCACCGAGATATTCTTGTCGGTGCGGTCACGGATCTTCTCCTGCCCCTCCTCGGGAATGCCGAGCAGGTAGCCGATGGTGCGCATCGGCATGATCGCGCCGAGGTCGACGACGAAGTCGAACCCGTCAGCGTCCAACAGCGGATCGAGTGCGCGCGAACAGAATCCGCGGACCAGGTCCTCGACTGCGAGCATGCGCCGGGGCGTGAAGACCCGCGACAGCAGGCGCCGGTGCAGATCGTGCAGCGGCGGGTCCTCGAACAGCAGGATGCCCGGCGGCACCTCGATCCCGCTGAACAGGATGTCGGCGGTGGTGCCGCGCCCGGACCGGTAGGTCTGCCAGTCGGGCAGGGCCGCCGCGACATCGTCGTAGCGACTCAACGCGTAGAAGTTGTACTTGTCGTTGTGGTACAGCGGGGCTTCTTCGCGCATCCGCCGCCACACCGGGTACGGGTCGTCGTCGATCGTGTAATCGAATGGGTCGTAGTACAACTCCACCGCCGGGTCGATGCTCACTGCCTACCTTCCAATCATGCTGAGTGCGCCTGTGATTCGCGGACGAATGCTATTGCGGTTGGTTCGGCACTCCGGGGAAGAACTGCTCGGTCGGGCCCACGTTCACCCAGCCACCGAGCTTGGTGATCAGATGCGGCGCGAACACCGAGGCGTAGGCAGCGTGGCCGATCACGATCACGGCGAGCACCGACAGCACGCCCGATTGCACCCTCGTCTTGGCCACCTTGTCCGACCAGATCTCGATCACGTTGCGGCCCTGGGAATCAGTGCGACCGAGCAGGTAGGTGAACAGCATCATCTGCAGGCCCATCGCGACCGCGTCGTAGATCGGGTACTGATGCTTGGTGCCCTCCCACACCGCCAGCCCCTCGATGACGTAGCCGTAGTAGAACAGGCCGAGCCGGGCACCGATGATCGCATTGAAGACGAAGGCCCACAGAAAGCCGACACCGAAGCCGACCAGCAGTAGCGTCTGCGGCCTTCTCCAGTTCAACCTCCGGCTCACCCAACGGCCAAGTGCCGCACCGATGATGGCCGGTAGCACGAAGTAGCCCATGTAGCCGACCGGAACCGCCGAGGGCAGTCCGCCGCCCCAGGTCATGTTGAGCGGCCACCACGACGGCATCCGCGGCAACTCCGGCGGGAATTGCGCGTATACCGCCCAGTCGTACGGGGCTTCGATCCAGGAGAACGAGAGCGCCGAGATACACAACAGCAGCAGCGGGTGCAGCCGTCCGCGCCGCACGCTCAGGTAGATGCCGACGGCCAGGAATCCGAGGCCGGTGATGTAGGCGAACGCGACGCCGGCGTTGATCAGGAATTGCACGCTCACCGGTCAACCTCCGGGCCCGACGCGGGCTGCTCCTCGGGCGGTGTGCGACGCGCCTCCGGATCGAAGTACAGGACCAGGCCGACGATCAGGACGATCAAGCCAAACAGGGTGCCCAACATGATGATTGCGCCCACTGCCACCTCCTCGGGAGCCGTTGTGCAAGCTTTTAATAGTGGACACTATTAATGCGCCCCGGTCAAGGTCGCCTATGGTGAAGGCGCAAGCCGGTGCCGACATGGGGAGACAGGAGAAACGCGCCATGCCCCAGCGACGTTCGGCGCCGAAACGCCCCCGGGGTGAGGCGCGCCGTCTGTTGCTCGATGCGGCGCGCGAGCTGTTCTCCCGGCAGGGCTACCGCAGCACCACCACTCGGGAGATCGCGCAGGCTGCCGCCGTCAGCGAATACCTGCTGTTCCGCCACTTCGGTTCCAAAGCCGGGTTGTTCCGGGAAGCTCTGGTGCTGCCCTTCACCGACTTCGTCGACGAATTCGGCCAGACCTGGCGGGCCGTGGTGCCGGAAGAAACCGATGAGGAAGAGCTGACCCGGCAATTCGCCGGCCGGCTCTACGACCTTCTGGTCGCCCATCAAGGCCTGCTCCTGACGCTCGTCGCGTCCGACGGGCTCAGTGCCGAAGAGCTGGAAGGTACCGGTATCGCCGACATCAGACATGCCCTCGGTCTCCTCGGTCAGATCAGCGCGGAGGGCATGCAATTGCGCGGCCTACGGTCGACACAGCCCGACCTGCCGGCCCACTCGGCGGTGGCGTTGATCGTCGGCATGGTCGCTCTGCGTTCGACATTCTTCGGCGATCGCCCCCCGTCACGGGAGGCGATCGTCGACGAACTCGTGCAGGCACTGCTGCACGGCTTCCTGCACCGCCCCGCGGGCGAGGGCTACTGAGGTCCGTTGGGCCACTTGAGCAGTGAACCGGCGTCGACCCGGATGTGTTGGCCGGTGATGTAGCGGCTGTCGTCGCCGGCCAGGAACACACCCAGATTGGCCATATCCTCCGGTTCGATGTACGGGATCGGCATGGCCTGGAACAGGTTGAACAGCGGCTCGGCATCTTCCCGGGTCACGGTCTTGCCTGCGGCCTTGAGATCCGGGCGGAACACCCCGTACATGCCCTCGTTCTGCAGCAGGTGGGTGTTGCAGTTGGTCGGATGGATGGCGTTGACCCGAATCATCCTCGGCGCCAAGTGAAGACTCATCTCGTCGACGTACTCCATCACGATGCGCTTGCTCCAGCCATAGCCCGCACCGCCGGGGCCCATGTCGGGGCTGGTGGTGGTGCCGCGGATCATCCCGGCGGTGGACCCGGTGACGATGATGGACGCGCCGTCGGGCAGATGCGGGATCGCCACCGCCACGGTGTTCATCACGCCCAGCAGGTCGACGTCGGAGGCGTCGACGAAGCCCATCGGATCGGGATTGCCCATGGCCATCGGCAGGATGCCGGCATTGGCCACCACGATATCGATCTTGCCGAGATCGGCGATCCCCGCCTCGACCGCGTCGCGCAACTCATGGCGCTCGCGGACATCGGCCACGCGGGCGACCACGCGGCGGCCGAGTTCCTTGATCTTGCGTTCGGTCTCGGCCAGGTCCTCGGGGGTGGCCAGCGGGTAGGGGTTGGACGGGATGTCGCGGCAGATGTCCACCGCGATGATGTCGGCCCCCTCCTTGGCCATCGCCACCGCATGTGCCCGGCCCTGACCGCGCGCCGCGCCGGTGATGAAAGCGACCTTGCCGTCGAGCTTTCCGGTCATGTACTACTCCTTTGTCTGGCGCCGGCCGGGTTCAGCCGAGCGGGGTGAAGGTGATGTGCAGTTCGGCGAGACCGCGCATGATGAACGTGGGCTCGTAGGCGTAATTGCGGTTGTCGAGGGGCCCGTGATCCTCTTCGGAGATCGTGATATCGCTCATCCGGTCCAGGATCCGGTTCAGCGAGATCCGGCCCTCGGCCCGTGCCAGCGGCGCCCCGGGGCAGGAGTGCACGCCGCGGATGAAGGCGATCTGTTCCCGCACATTGCCCCGGTCGGTGTGAAATGTGTTGGGATCGGGGAATTTCCGCTCGTCGCGGTTGCACGCCCCCGGCAACACCATGACCGTCGTTCCCGCCGGCACCTCGACGTCACCGATGCTGGTGGTCTTGCTGGCCATCCGGAAATGTGATTTGACCGGGCTTTCCAGCCGCAGGGTCTCCTCCAAGAAGGCGGGTATCTTGCTGCGGTCCTCGCGCAGCAGCTTCTCGAAGCCCGGGTTGTCTCCGATGAACCGCACCGCCGAACTCACCAGCTTGGTGGTGGTCTCGGTGCCGGCCGCGAACAAGAACGTCGACAGGTTCATCACGTCTTCGATGTCGGGCGTCGAGCCGTCCTCGTACTTCGCCTGCGCCAGCTCGGTCAGCACGTCCTCGCGCGGTGTGCGCCTGCGGTCCTCGATGTAGGCAAAGAACTTGTCGTTGAGCCACTGCAGGGGGTTGTGCGTGGTGGGCGCCTCCTTGCCGAGCTCACCGACGGTCTCCAGGGCGAATACCGCCTTGAACTCCTCGTGATCCTCGGCAGGGACCCCTAGCAGGTCGGCAATCACCAGCAGCGAAAACGGTTTCGCGTAGTCGGCGAGGAATTCGCAACCGCCCTTGTCGATGAAGGTGTCGAGCTGCTGATCGGCCAGCCGCCACATGAAGTCTTCGTTTTCCTTGAGCCGCTTGGGGGTGATCAGCTTGTTCATCAGGCCGCGGGTCCGGGTGTGCAGCGGTGGGTCCTGTGAGGTGATGTGCTCGCCCATCGGGACCGCCAGCCGGTGTTCCTCGATCAGGTCCGTGACATCGTCACTCTGCCCCGGCGTGATCGGCATGCCGGAGAACGGTCCAGCGACAGAGTTACAGGACGAGAACGCCGGGTCCTTGTAGACCGCGAGTGCCTCGTCGTAACCGGTCACGGTCAGGACATTGAACGGAGTCGCCTGGGTGACCGGGCATTTGGACCGCAGATGGTCGAAGTACGGATAGGGATCCGGCACAAGGGATTCGTCGGTGAAGAAATCGATGGTCTCGAAATCGGGCACTTCACACTCCTGTCGGATCAAAGAGAACGGGCAGTGCGGTCGGCGAGCGGAACACCTGCCCGCGGATGTGTGGGTCGTCCCCGTCCGGGTCAAACCGCAGGTTCGGCAGCCGGTCCAGCAGCAGGTTGATGGCGGTGCGCATTTCCAGCCGGGCCAGATGCATACCCAGACACACGTGCACCCCGTGGCCCCAACCCAGATTCGCCTTGGGAGTACGGAAGATGTCGAACTCGTCGGGGTTCTCCCAGCGGTCCTCCTGGCGATTCGTCGAACCCAGCATCGGCATCACCGAACAGCCTTCGGGGATGTGCACCCCGCCGAGTTCGGTATCGCGGGTGGTGGTGCGGGTGATGGTCAACAGGGGTGGATTCCAGCGCACCGCCTCTTCGATGGCCTGCGGCAGCAGTGACCGGTCGGCGCGCACCGCATCCAATTGCGTGGTATCCGTGAGCAATCCGAACAGCAGATTGCCCAAGGACCGATACGTGGTCTCCACACCGGCCGGCAGCAGCAGTCGCAGGAACGAGAAGATCTCCTCGTCGGTGAGCTTCTCGCCGTCGATCTCGGCCTCGCCGAGCAGGCTGATCATGTCCGCTTTGGGTTCGGCGCGGCGGGCGTCGAGGATGGGCGCGAAGTACTCACACAGCGCGGCCGCGGCGGCCAGCCCGCGCTCGGGGTTCATGATCCAACTGAGCAGCGAGATCGACCACCGCTGGAACTGTGGGTAGTCCTCCTCTGGCAGGCCCAACAAACCGGCGATGATCCGGCTCGGATAGTCGAAGGTGAACTGCTTGACCAGGTCGGCCTTGCCGTCGGCGGCGAATCTGTCGATCAGCTCGTTACCCACCCGGCCGACCAGCTCGTCCTCCCAACGCGCCAATGCCTTCTGCGAGAAGGCCTTCGACACCAGGGAACGCAGTCGGCCGTGCACCGGCTCGTCCATGCCCAACATCACCCGGTCGCCGAGCACCGGGCCGAACGCCGCGATGACCCCCGAGGACGAGAATGTCTCGTTGTCGCGCAGCATCTGCTGGGCATCCTCGTAGCGGTACACGATGAAAACGGGTTTGCCCTCCTCCCCCGGCATCGCCGACATGTCGATCCGCTGGATCGGCTCCTCACGCCGGAGCCTGGCCAGCTCTGGATAGGGGTCCCGGACGTCGCCAGAGACGGCATCGTCGAAGGAACCGAAGTCCTCCAGGTCGTCGAAAAGCTGTTCCACGCTCGAACTCCTTGTTGCTGCGCTATTGGGCCGGGTAGGCGACGGATTTGATCTCGGTGTACTGGCTGAAGCCCGCCACGCCGTTCTGGCGCCCGACGCCGCTGTCCTTGTAACCGCCGAAAGGTGTGTCGGCGCCGTAGCCCGCGGTGCCGTTGAGCCCGATGAATCCGGCCCGCAGCCGACGAGCCACGGCGAGCGAACGCTCCAGCGAGCTCGACATGACATTGCCGGCCAGTCCGTACGGACTGTCGTTGGCGATCCGGATGGCGTCCTCTTCGTCGTCGTAGGGAATGACGACGAGCACGGGCCCGAAGATTTCTTCCTGGGCGATCGTCATCGAGTTGTCCACGTCGGTGAAAAGGGTTGGTGCGACCCAGAATCCCTTGGCATACAGATCCGGTCCGGTCGGCGCCTGCGCACTGCCGACGAGCATCGTCGCGCCTTCCTCGACACCCTTGGCGACGTAGCCGAGAATGCGGGCCTGCTGCTTGGCCGAGATGACCGGTCCGCACAGCGTGCCCGGATCCCGCGGGTCGCCGGCAGCGATGTTCTCGTAAATGGCCTTCAGGATCGCCACGCCCTCGTCGTACCGGGATCGGGGCAGCAGCATCCGGGTGGGTGCGGCGCAGCCCTGCCCGGCGTGCATGAGCGGACCGATCCCGATCAGGCAGGCGCTGTTGAAATCGGCATCCTCCAACACGATCGTCGCCGACTTCCCGCCGAGCTCAAGGAACAGCCGCTTCATCGTCGCGGCGCCTTTCTCCATGATCCGCTTGCCCACCGCCGTCGAGCCGGTGAAGGAGATCATGTCGACTTTGGGCGACAGGGTGAGTTCCTCGCCGACGAGGTGGTCCGATGCGGTCACGACATTCACCACCCCCGCCGGGATATCGGTGTTCTCGGCGATGAGCCGGCCCAGCCGCGTGGCGTTGAACGGCGTGTCTGGTGCCGGTTTGAGCACCACGGTGTTTCCGGCCGCCAATGCCTGACCGAGCTTGTTGATCACAACCTCGAAGGGGAAGTTCCACGGCGTGATGGCACCGACCACGCCGACCGGTTCGTGCCACACCTTGCGCGTGGTGTTCACCCCGGTGACGGAGACGACGGTGTCGCCGAGATCGGTTTCCCACGGGAAGGTTTCGATCAGCCGGGCCGGGTAAGTGAGTCCGTCGGCGAGGGGGGCGTCCAGCTGCGGGCCGTGGGTCACGGCGCGGGGTGCGCCGACTTCGGCGATGAGTTCGTCGCGCAACTGCTCCAGTTCACCTTCGATCGCCTCGTGCAGTTGCTCAAGGCAGCGCTTGCGAAGTTGGTGATTGGTCGACCAGTCGGTCTCGTCGAATGCCCGACGGGCGGCGTCGATGGCGCGATGCATATCGGCCGTCGAGGCATCCGAGACCTCGCCGAGCATCTCCTCGTTGGCCGGATTGATGTTGGTGAAGGTACCGGCCTCGCCGTCGACGAGCTTGCCGTCGATCAGCATCCTTGATTCGAAGGTGGGCTGCGGTGGTTCAGACATCGGTCGCACTCCCTTGCTGGGGTTGGTTTTTCGCGGCTGATCGCTTCGCCGCCAGCGACGCCAGCCGGATCAGCACCGGCTGCGGAAGCACCTTGGCGGCCACCACCATCGCTTTCTGGGAAGTGGTCAACGGATACGCACCGCCGCGCATCGCGCCGTGGCGCGGGATACCCATCATCACCCGCGTCATCTGATGGAGTCCGGCCGAGGGCAGCAACCGGTTGGCGACCAACAGCATTCGAGCATCCGGCCCGACCGCGGTCTTGGCGAAGGGCTTGTCGCCGTTCAGCGCCTTGGCCAGGCCCCCGGCGAAGTCCTCGGGTGAGCGCGCGGCGTGTTTCATCATCGCCCGGCCGCGTTTGTCCATCGTGCGGTGATGGGGTGCGTAGGGCCCGTCCAGGTCCCTTTCGTCGGTGGTTCCCGCGTCGGTGATGATGTCGGTGTCGTATGTACCGGTGACCAAGATGGTGACGCCGATGCCGAAGGGTGCCACTTCCCCGGCCATCGCCTCGCCCCAGCGCTCCAGCGCCCCCTTGACCGCCGAATACGGTGCGGTGGCCGGCATTCCACGCACGCCGGCCGCACTCGAGATCAGCACGATGCGGCCACGGCCGGCCCCACGCATCGCGGGCAGCAGCGCCTTGGTGAGCGCCACCGGACCGAAGACGTTGGTGGCGAACATGCGCTCCCAGAGTTCCGACGACGTCTCCTCCACCATGCCCGCCGCCGAGATGCCGGCATTGTGGACCACCGCATACGGTGCGCCGACCGCTTCTTCGATCGTCTTGGCCGCAGCCGTGATCGAGGCCGCGTCCATCAGATCGAGCTGCACACCGATCAGCCGATCGTCGTCGTCACCGGCCCCGGTCGCTTTCCGCAACAGCGGCATGCCCTGATCCGGCGTGCGCATCGCCGCGGCCACCCGCCACCCGTCGCGATACAGGCGCACGGCTGAGGCGAACCCCAGGCCCCGCGACGCGCCGGTGATGAGGACAGTCCGAGGCTCAGAAGTGCTCTGTTCTTCGCGCAAACGCTCATCACCCATTCTGGTTCTCCGATGCGCACCGATCGCTCTTCGAACCCAACTCAACGTCGACGTTGCGGGACGGCCCCTGCTGCCACGTGGACCACTTGCCTACCGAGTACGGTCCCTCGGCCCCGTTCGCCCGGTAATACCCTTGCGGGTCATAGATCTTCGCCTCGGGATAGGGCCAGGGGCAGGCGACCGAGGTGGCCAGGCCGCTGGCCTTGATCGCCCAGAACCAACTGCCGTAGGCGAAGTACGACACGTTGATGATCGCGAACATCACCAGGAACGTGCCGAGCACCGGCTTGGACGGGAACAGCTTCGCCTTCGCAGCGAGCTTCTCCGCCACCGATTTTCCGGTGTCATCGCGATAGACCAGGATCGCGGCCGGCACCATCACGAAGGTCACCGAGAGCGATTCCCAGATCAGCGGGAACTGGAAGGTGCTGCCGGGGAACAGTGTGCCGAACGGGATCGCCTGGGAATAGATGTACAACCCGGTGCGCACCAGGCTGACCTCCAGGATGGCGTCGAAGATGAAGCCGATCACCAGCACCAGGGCACCCAGGCTGATCAGTGGATGCCGGCTGACGAATGCCTCCGGACCATGCTTGGCCTGCAACTTGCGCAGAATCCAGATACCCGGGAAGTACGGCCCGAAGTAGAACAACACGTAGCCGAAGACGATGAAGGGTTCCACCGTCGGCGACATCATGATCAGGTACCAATTTTCCGGCCAGTGCAACAGCATCGGGTTGTACACCGCGTACGGCGACCAGTTCATGATCGGGTCCTGCCACACGATCAGGGTTGTGCACAGCACCATCAGCAGCACGGGACTGCCGGGGTTCCTCCGCCAGCCGACGATGAACAGGACGGTGAACACCACGACGATGATCACCGCACCTACCTGCGGGATGATCTGCCAGTGATCGAACGCGGTCAGGAACTCCACCGGACGGGGCCGCCCCGCGACGTTCGGATTGGCCACCCGCGCGTCGACATCGGTGCGACCCACCGCCGCGAACAGCCCAATGAAGCCCAGCCAGGCCAACAGGGCGATCATCCGGCCCCAGTTCGGGCCCTTGCGTGGCGGCCGATCGACCGGCCGATCCACCTTGGGGTCGGACGGTACGGATTCTTTGGTCGTCATGTCATTCCTCCCCGAACCGGTCGACCAGGTGCGAGTTGACCCCGTCCTCGTCGAGGGTCCGGGCCACCAGATAGCCCGAGCCCATCCAGGCCCGGCGAGTCCACTTCCCCAGCGACACCCGGGTTCCGGGCGCACCGGAGGCGGCCGGCATCATCTTCACGCGCTCGAGGGCTTCCTTGACCCCGCGTGGGCTCAGCGGGTGCGAATCGGTGAAGGCCCGCACCAAAGTGGCCGCGACGTCGTGGTTGACGACCGATACGCAGTACTCGGGACGGCTGTCGTTGTACCGCTTGGCATAGCGGTCCAGCCACGCCTGCCCGACCGGATTGCCCTCGTCGTATTGATCCACTCCGACCCAACCCAAAAAGGCCTGCCACATGATCGGGTTGACCCAGGCGTTCTGGAATGCGGTGGTGGTGAAGCGGGGCGGATCCCAATTGACGGCCTCGAGCGCCGGGTTGATGAACACGATGCCGAAACCGAAGCCAAGGTGCACGATCGCCTCGGCCTTGGCTTCGTGCAACGTGCTCACCGCGGCGTTGATATCCTGCGCGGTCTGCGCGATGCCGGCCTCCGCGACGATGCGAATCCCCTTGCGGGCACAGGCACTTCGGAGATTCTTCAGATAGCTCTCACCGATCAGGTTCTGCTCGACCAGGACTCCGATCTCGGTCAGGCCACGCTTGGCGACGAGGTCCGCGAGGAAGATCGGCTCATCGGTCATCGACCCCTGGGGGAAGGCGAAGGTCCACTCACCGAGCCAGTCGTCGGTGCCCGTGACGCTGATCGCCGGCACCTTGAATCGTTCCTCGATCGCCTCACGGAGCGGCACACAGTTGTCGGTGATGTTCGGCCCGAACACCACCAGGCAGCCCTCGTCGACGAGCTCGCCGTAGGCGTCGATGACCGCCTTGACCGAACCCTTCGGCAACCCTTCCACCTCGCGGTAGATCATCTGCACCGGCCGATCCATCAGGCCCTGCGCGACCGCCTCTTCGAAGACCAGGTCGAAAGTCTGGGTGAAGGAGGCCTTCAGTTCGTCCGGGAAGCCCGGCGGCAACGTGAAGTCCATCAGGTAGCCCACCTTGATGGGCTCGGCAGTGCTCTCGTAGGACATCTGACCTCCGGTATCCGGCATTCATCGCGAGGAATGCCGCGCATACGACCTAATATTTGTTCTGAACCTAATGCGGGCCGAGGGCAGCGTCAATCACCAAATCCGGATTGGCCCAGGTACACCTCGATCAGCTCATGCAGACCACGGCTGACGGCAACGTCATCGGTCAACGGTGCCGCGACCGCCACCTGCGCTGCCACGGCGATCGGGAGTCCTTCGGCGATCAACCGTCCGGCGGCGATCAGAACCCGGGTGGACGCCACCTCGCGCAGTCCGCCGGTCTCCAGACGCCGGATCGCCTGCCCGAACCGCACCAACTCGACCGCGGTCGAATGGTCCACCCCCGCCTCGTGGGCGATGATGCCCTCTTCCACCTCGGGTTCGGGAAAGCCGAACTCAATGGCCACCATCCGCTGGCGGGTGGAGTCCTTGAGATCTTTGAGAACGCTCTGGTAGCCGGGGTTGTAGGACATCACCAGACCGAATCCCGGTGCGGCATCCAGCGTGATTCCGAGCCGCTCAATGGGCAGCTGACGCCGATAGTCCGACAGCGGGTGCAGTACCACGGTGGTGTCCTGGCGGGCTTCTACCACCTCGTCGAGGTAACAGATCGCCCCCTCGCGCACGGCGCGGGTCAGCGGTCCGTCGGTCCAGACCGTCTCGTCACCGCGCAGCAGGTAGCGACCGACGAGGTCAGCGGTGGTGAGATCGTCGTGACAGGAGACGGTGATCAGTGGCCGTCTGAGATCGTGCGCCATCGCCTCGACGAATCGCGTCTTGCCGCAGCCCGTCGGCCCTTTCAACACCAGGGCGAGGCCTTGGCGGTACGCCGCCTTGAACACCGTCTCCTCGTTGCCGACCGGCTTGTAATAGGGTCGCTCGCCCAGGGCCTGCGAACCGGCTCCGTTCTGGTGCGCGAGTCCGGACTGGTTAGCCATAACACACCTTTCGTCGTATCCGCCACGCTGCGGTACTCATCGCAGCGTAACCGGAACAGATGTTTGTTTCAACCGCCTGGCACAATTCTCGCCACCCCTTTCGCACCCAATGTCGTTCTGCGGCTTGGTATCACGTGGGCCGTCATCCGTCACGACACCCGGCGACGCACCTCACCGGAACGGATGGCCGAGCGGAACATCGGCCCGATCACGCCGGCGAGCTGATCGGGGTTGGAGATGGTGGCGTGCGCGGCGCTACCGAACACCCGCCGCAGCGACTCCACGTCGGTGCTGGCCCCGATGGTCAGGCACACGCAGCCGGTACCCCGGCGCCGGGCCTCGGTCAGGGCGCGACGCGCGTCGGCGGCGCCGTAGGCTCGCTCGTAACCATGGTCGTAGGCCAGGCCGTCGGACAGTACGACCAGCAGCCGCCGCGACGTACCACCGCGCTCTTCCAAGACCGCCGACCCGTGCCGGATGGCGGCGCCGAGTCGCGAATACGCCCCAGGTTCCAGGCTGTTCAGCCGCCGGAAAACCTGCGCATCGAGGTGGTCGTTGAACCGCTTGACCGGAACCATCGTCACCGCCGACCGACCCTGCGAGTAGTAGGCGTACAGCGACACCCGGTCGCCCAGATCGTGCAGCGCCACCATCAGGTGCGCCACCGCCGTGCGCTGCTGCTGGTGCACCGTGCGCCCGGCAGTGCCCGGCTCGGCGGCCGAACCCGAGACATCCAACAGCAGCAGCACCGACAGGTCCCGCCGGCGCCGCAGGCTGTCGAGGTAGACCGCCTCGTCGGGCACCGACCCGGCGCGCACCTCGACGCGCGCCTCCAGGGCGGCGTCGATGTCGATGTCGTCGCCCTGCGGTTGGCGATGCCGACGGTGCAGACCCATCCCCAGCCGCGCCAACGGCCGCCGCACACTGATCGCATCCTCGATCTGCTGGGTGGCGTGCGCTTTGATCTGCGGATCGGCCTCACGGACCGTGCACCAGTCGAGCCGATAGCTCCTACGCTCGGCGTTCCATTCCGGGTACTTCACACCCTCGGTCTTGATGTCGACGACCTCCTCGGAGGCCACCGAGGCCAGCGAGGACACCGCGTGCAGTCCACGCCTGGTCGAGTTGGTCCGATGCGTCGGCGAGTCGGCGCCGGGCGGCCCGTCGCCGTTGCCGCCGGTCTTGCGAGCCGAGGAGAGCAGCTTCTTCAGCCACTTGCCGATCGCCCCGCCGCCGCCGACCGGGCTGGAAAACAGATCGGGATCATCGGAGTCGTCGACGTTGTCTTCGTCGAATTCCTCAAGTTCCTGCTTTTCCTGCTTCCGGGGCACATGGCCGACAGACTCTTGATCCGCCTGCCGGGCCGCGGCTGCGGCAGTCGCCAAGACCTTCTTGACGTTGAGCGCACCGAAACTCGACGGCGGATCGGGCAACGCATCCCTTCCGCGCGCGATCGACAGGGATGTCGCCGCCGAATCGCTGCGCTCGCCGACGGTTCGATCAGCCAAGGCGCTCAGCGTTTTTGGCAAGAGCGCGGCATTGGCCATCAGGGCCCGGTGCCCCTCGACTGCCAGATAGCGCCGGGCCAGCCGCCGGCGCCGAGCCAACTCGCCAACCACCTCCGGGTCCAGGCTGCCCGCCGCGATCAGCGACGCCTGCACGGCCACCGATTCGAGCTGTGCGCGCGCCGGTGCCGAGGGGTCGACGTACACGGTCTTGCCGTCAGTCCACGGCGCCGCCTGCGGGTCGTCCCCGGACACCGCGACCGGGCAGCCCCCGAGCGCGGACGCCAACAAGCCCAACCCGGAGTATCGACCGGCTTCACCTTGACCGTCAGCAGGCACCTGACACCTCCGCACTCCCGTGTCGATATTGACCAAATATCTGTTCCACCGTAGAGTTCGGCCCCACGTGAGTCAATCGAAGAGGTCGATGTAGACGTGGATTTCTCCTATCCCCGAGAAGCCGAGCAGTTCCGCGCGGAGCTTCGCGATTGGTTGTCAGCCAACCTGTCCCAGCCGGTGATCGACAGCAGTGAGCGGCGTGGCGCCGACGAGGCTGCCTTCCAGACCTTGCGGGCGTGGAACGCCGTGCTCGCCGATGCGCGCTGGGCTGCGGTTTCCTGGCCCGAAGCGTACGGCGGCCGGGGCGCATCCGCGGTGGAGCAACTGGTCTACGCCGAGGAGACGACCCGCGCGCGGGTTCCCGCTCCGCTCAACATCATCGGGATCAACAACATCGCACCGGCGATCATGCAGTACGGCACCGAGCAGCAGAAACAGCGACTGCTGAAACGCATGCTGCGGGCCGACGACATCTGGTGTCAGGGGATGTCCGAGCCGGAGGCCGGGTCGGACCTGGCGTCGTTGCGCACCAGGGCTGTTCGCGACGGCGACGAGTTCGTCGTGACCGGGCAGAAGATCTGGACCTCGTTGGGACATCGGGCCGACTGGTGCCAGCTGTACGTGCGGACCGACCCGGATGCTGCCAAGCACAAGGGCATTTCGTGTCTGATCGTCGACATGTCCTCCCCCGGGATCGAGGTCAGACCGCTCGTCACCCTCAACGGCGACTCCGATTTCGCCGAGATCTTCTTCGACGAGGTCCGGGTGCCCGCCGACGCGCTGCTCGGTCCGCTGAACAAAGGCTGGCAGGTCGCCACCACCACACTCAGTTTCGAGCGGGCCGGGGCGGCGCGCCTCTACGCCGAGATGCAGGTCCGGCTGCAGGATCTGGTACTCGACCTCGGCACGACCGACGGGTGCGCCGGCCGGAGCCCACTCGACGACCCGGCCACCCTGCACCGCCTCGGCGAACTCGACGTGCGGATCAAGAACCTCGAGGTGCTGTGCCGGCGATCGATCTCGGCGGCCTGCCACGGCGGTGACGGTTTCGCCACCGCCAGTCTGGCCAAGACGGTCTGGGGCGAGATCGGCAAGGACATGGCCGCGCTGGCTTTCGATGCGCTCGGCCCGGGTGCCGCAGGCGGCCGGTGGGATCAGTTCCGGTTGACCTCCCGTGCGTTCACGATCGCCGGGGGCACCACCCAGATCAACAAGAACATCACCGCACAGCGGGTCCTGGGGCTGCCCCGCTCATGAACCTCGAACTCACCGAAGAGCAACTGGCACTGCGGGACACGGTGCGCCGGTACCTGTTCGAGAAGGCTTCCATCTCCGACCATGTCCGGCCCATGCTGGATCATCCGACGGGCACCACCGACACGGTCTGGCGGGGGCTGGTCGACCTCGGCAGCACTGGGCTGCTCGTCCCGGCCGAGCATGGCGGCGCCGGCGCCTCGATGACCGAAGCCGGGCTGGTGTCCGAGGAGATGGGCGCTGCGTTGCATCCCGGCCCGTGGCTGTCCAGCGCGGTGCTGGCGCCGCGGGCACTGGCCCGGTTCGGTGCGCACGGATCGCGGGCCGGCGACCTGCTCGCCGGTGTTGCCGGGGGCTCCGTGGTGGCGGCGGTCGCCGCGCCGGGACCGGCCACCGAGCCCGGCGTGTCCGGGACTCCCGACGACGGCATGCGGCTGTACGGCGAGATCAGCCAGGTGTACGAC
>NZ_MBEQ01000088.1 GCF_001954135.1 Mycobacterium sp. GA-1841
TCACACCGGCACCTCAACGTCCCCGCGGCCCGATACGGTAAACGGGTGACCACGCAGCCCATCCCCATCGCGCGAATCGGTGCATTCGCGCGATGGGTGGCGCGTACCCCGTGGCCGGTGTTCACGCTGGGCATGCTGCAGGCCGACATCATCGGCGCCCTGTTCGTGCTGGGCTTCCTGCGCTTCGGCTTGCCGCCGGAGGATCGCATCCAGCTCCAGGACCTTCCGGTGTTCAACCTGGCGATCTTCCTGGCTTACCTGTTCGTGTCGTTCACCGTCGGCGCCTACCTGGCCCTGCGGTTGCTGATCCCGGTGATCCGCTGGCAGCGTCGCGACACCCTGGTGTCCCAGTCCGACCCCCGCATCACCGAGCTGGCCCGGGTGCGGGCACTGAAGATGCCGTTCTACCGGACCTTGATCAGCGTCACGAACTGGTTCCTCGGCTCGATCGTGTTCATCGTGGCCAGCTGGCCGGTGGCCAGCAAGTCCGCGCCGGTCGTCCTGGTCGCCACCGCGCTGGGCGCCACGGCCACCGCGATCATCGGCTATCTGCAGTCCGAGCGGGTGCTGCGACCCGTTGCCGTGGCCGCGCTGCGCGGCGGTGTGCCGGAGAACTTCCGTGCCCCCGGCGTGATCCTGCGGCAGGTGTTGACCTGGGTGCTCTCGACGGGCGTGCCGGTGCTGGCGATCGTGCTGGCCCTGGTGGCCAGCAAGTTCTCGATCCTGACGGCATCCGCCGACCGGCTCATCACCCCGCTGTTGCTGCTGGCGATCGCCGCGCTGGTGATCGGGCTGTCCAGCACGTTGCTGGTGGCGATGTCGATCGCCGACCCGCTGCGTCAGCTGCGCTGGGCGCTGGGCGAGGTGCAGCGCGGTAACTACAACGCGCACATGCAGATCTACGACGCCAGCGAGCTGGGCCTGCTGCAGGCCGGATTCAACGACATGGTGCGCGAGCTCGCCGAGCGGCAACGGCTACGTGACCTGTTCGGCCGCTACGTGGGTGAGGATGTGGCCCGCCGCGCCCTGGAGCGCGGCACCGAGTTGGGCGGCCAGGAACGCGACGTGGCGGTGCTGTTCGTGGACCTGGTTGGGTCGACGCATCTGGCCTCGACCATTCCGGCCGCCGACGTGGTGAACCTGCTCAACGAGTTCTTCCGCGTCATCGTCGATACCGTCAACCGCCACGGCGGGTTCGTCAACAAGTTCCAGGGCGACGCGGCCCTGGCCATCTTCGGCGCCCCCATCGAGCATCCCGACGCCTCCGGCGGTGCGCTGGCGGCCTCCCGCGAGCTGCATGACGAGCTGCTGAGCGTCCTGGGAACCGACATCGAGTTCGGCATCGGGGTATCAGCCGGCCGCGCGATCGCCGGCCACATCGGTGCTCAGGCCCGCTTCGAGTACACCGTGATCGGTGACCCGGTCAACGAGGCCGCCCGGCTCACCGAGCTGGCCAAACTGGAAGAAGGCCATGTGCTGGCCTCGGCGATCGCGGTCAGCGGCGCACTCGATGCCGAGGCGTTGAGCTGGGACGTCGGCGAGATCGTCGAACTGCGCGGACGTACCGTGCCCACTCAGCTGGCCCGCCCGATGAACCTGGTCCTGCCACGGGATCTGGCGCGCGACGTCGAAAGCGACGTCTCCAGCTAGGTAGTTCAGGCCTTCTTGGCCGCAGCCTTCTTCGCCGGAGCCTTCTTGGCCGCCGTTTTCTTGGCGGCAGCCTTCTTCGCCGGGGCTTTCTTGGCGGCCTTCTTGACCGGCCCACGGGCCCGGCGATCGGCCAGCAGCTCCGAGGCCCGCTCGTCGGTGATCGACTGAACGTCATCGCCCTTGCGCAGGCTGGCGTTGGTCTCACCGTCGGTGACGTACGGGCCGAACCGGCCGTCCTTGATCACCATCGGCTTGCCCGACGCCGGGTCGGTGCCCAGCTCACGCAGCGGCGGGGCCGCGGCAGCCTGTCGGCCACGGCGTTTCGGCTCGGCGTAGATCTTCAACGCCTCGTCGAGGGTGATGGTGAACATCTGCTCTTCGGTGGCCAGCGAGCGTGAGTCGGTGCCGCGCTTCAGGTACGGGCCGTAGCGGCCGTTCTGCGCGGTGATCTCCTCGTTGTTCGACGGGTCGACCCCCACCACGCGCGGCAACGACAGCAGCTTGAGCGCATCGTCGAGCGTGACGGTCTCCAGATCCATTGTGCGCAGCAGTGATCCGGTGCGCGGCTTGGGTCCGGTCGGCTTCTTGCCCTTCTTGGCCGTCGTTCCCGCATCAGGATCTTCGGGAGGCTCGGGCAGGATCTCGGTGACGTACGGACCGAATCGTCCATCCTTCGCGACGATTTCGTGGCCGGTCGCCGGATCGACGCCCAGCACCCGACCCTCTTGCGGTGTGGCGAAAGCCTTTTCGGCCAACTCGAGGGTCAGCTCATCGGGGGTCAGCTCGTCCTTGAGGTTGGCGCGCTGGGGCTTGAGCTCCCCCGGATTGTCCGGGTCGGCGATCATCCGCTCCAGGTACGGGCCGTTGCGGCCCACCCGGACCACCACCGCGCGGCCTTCGTCATCATCAAAGAGCTTGATGGAGTTGACTTCTCGCGCATCGATGCCTTCGAGGTTTCCACCGACGAGGTGCTTGAGCCCACCGGCGCGAGCGATCGAGCCCTCGACTCCGTGCTCACCACCGAAGTAGAAGTTCGACAGCCAGTTGGTGCGCTGCTCCTGGCCGTTGGCGATCTCGTCGAGCTCGTCTTCCATGGCCGCGGTGAAGTCGTAGTCGACCAACCGGCCGAAGTGCTGCTCAAGCAGGCCGACGACGGCGAAGGCGACCCAGGACGGGACCAGCGCACTACCCTTTTTGACCACGTAACCGCGGTCCTGGATGGTCTTGATGATCGACGAGTACGTCGACGGACGGCCGATGCCGAGTTCTTCCAGCGCCTTGATCAGCGAAGCCTCGGTGTAGCGCGCCGGCGGGCTGGTGGTGTGCCCGTCGGCGGTCAGGTCGGCGGCGTCGACGCGCTGGCCCTGGGTCAGGTTCGGCAGCCGGCTCTCGGCGTCGTCAGCCTCGCCGCCGGCCTGCTCGTCGAGGCTCTCGACGTAAGCCTTGAGGAAGCCGGCGAACGTGATGGTGCGGCCCGACGCGTTGAAGACCACCTGTTCACCGCCAGCGGCGGTACCGGCGATCCGGAGCGACAGCGTGGTGCCGCGCGCGTCGGCCATCTGTGAGGCCACGGTGCGCTGCCAGATCAACTCGTAGAGCCGGAACTCGTCGGTGTCGAGCTGGGCGTGCAGCTGCCCCGGCGTCTGGAACACGTCGCCGGAGGGGCGGATCGCCTCGTGTGCCTCTTGAGCGTTCTTGACCTTGCGGGTGTACTGCCGCGGCGACGGGTGCACGTATTCGTCGCCGTAGAGCTGACGGGCCTGGTTGCGTGCGGCGTTGATGGCCGACTCGGACAGCGTCGTCGAGTCGGTACGCATGTAGGTGATGTAGCCGTTCTCGTACAGTCGCTGCGCGATGCTCATGGTGCGCTCGGAGGAAAACCGCAGTTTGCGGGCGGCTTCCTGCTGCAGCGTCGACGTCATGAAGGGCGCGTAGGGCTTGCGGGTGTACGGCTTCTGCTCGACGGAGCTGACGGCCAGCTGCGCTCCGCGCAGCCCCGCGGCCAGCGCTCCGGCGCTGGCCTCGTCGAGGACCAGCACCTCGTCGGGCTTCTTCAACTGGCCGAGCGAATCGAAGTCACGCCCGGCGGCGACCCGGCGGCCGTCGACGGTGTTGAGCTTGGCGGTGAACCTGGGCGGCGAAGCGCTGGGGTCCGACACGGATGCATCGAGCTCGGCGCTGACGTCCCAGTACCCGGCGCTGCGGAACGCCATGCGCTCCCGCTCGCGCTGCACGATGATGCGCGTGGCCACCGACTGCACCCGGCCCGCCGACAGCTTCGGCGCGACCTTCTTCCACAGCACGGGCGAAACCTCGTAGCCGTAGAGCCGGTCGAGGATGCGGCGGGTTTCCTGCGCGTCCACCAGGGCGATGTCGAGGTCGCGGGGGCTCTCCGCGGCGGCCCGGATGGCCGGTTCGGTGATCTCGTGGAACACCATCCGCTTGACCGGCACCTTGGGCTTGAGCGTCTCCAGCAGGTGCCAGGCGATCGCCTCGCCCTCGCGGTCACCGTCTGTCGCGAGGTAGAGCTCGTCGACGCCTTTGAGCAGGTCCTTGAGCTCGGTGACCGTGCTCTTCTTGTCGGGGCTGACGATGTAGAGCGGCTCGAAGTTGTCGTCGACATTCACCCCGAGGCGGGCCCAGGGTTCGGATTTGTACTTGGCGGGCACGTCGGCGGCATTGCGGGGAAGGTCGCGGATGTGCCCGCGGGAGGACTCGACAACGTAATTGGACCCGAGGTAACCGGCGATCTTGCGCGCCTTCGTCGGCGACTCGACAATCACGAGTCGCCGGACATTCCCCTTGCTTCCGCTGCCGCCATTATCGCCAGCCAACTGTGCCTACGCTCCACTTCTATAGTTGCCGCGCCACGCCCGGCAACTGACAATTTCGCATTACGCGCGAGCCTACGCAAACCGGCTCTCCGCGTGAACACCATTAAATATGCGGCCAGTGCGCCAACGCGGCGGCGTCATCCGGTGGTTCCCCGACGTTCTCTACCAGGCGAGACAGGCGTCGCCGGCCACTGATCCGCAGCGCCGGATGCGAACCTCTGGTCCCGATCAGGGTTGGTGCAATCCCCACCCGCATCATCGCCGCGGCCAGCGCCGCGTGGGTGTCGGGCGCATGCGGGTCCAGTGCAAGCAGATAGCGGTCCTCAGCCTCCGGAGTGCCCCCGGCCAGCGTCCAGGCCCGCAGCTCACGTGAGCCGGGCAACCACGTCGTGGGAACCGTCTTGACCGCCCCACGGGTCCATTGCCCAGCGATCAGCATCAATTGAGAGTCCAGTGCCGTACGCACCAGCGGGGTGTTCTCGTCGGTGCGCGCGATTTCGGGCACCAGGCCGGCTTCGGTGATCATCTCGGCCAGACCCTGCGCCCGCCACAATTCGTCGACGACCACTGAGATGCGGGCCGCCTGCTGCCCGCGGGAGCTGCCCAGCACAATCTGTCCGGGCCCGGCGAGCACCCCGGTCAGGTCCGACGCCGCGGGCGGCACCGACTCGGCCGAGAAGAAGGACAGCTGGCTCACGAATCGACACTAGGCCAGCCTGGCCCGCAAAAACGAGAACACCCCCGCGGTGTCCGGTCCGGACTCACACGGGGGTGTTCACTTTGGGTTTGTGTGGCTCAGATGGCCCGTACACCCGTGGCCTGCGGCCCCTTGGGGCTCTGGCCGACCTCGAACTCAACCTTCTGGTTCTCCTCCAGGGTGCGGAATCCGCTGCCCTGAATTTCCGTGTAGTGGACAAACACGTCGGCAGAGCCGTCCTCCGGAGCGATGAAGCCGAAGCCCTTCTCCGCGTTGAACCACTTCACAGTTCCCTGTGGCATCTTTTGTTCTTTCCTTCTCTTTCAACCGGGTGCGGTCCACCGACTTCCGGTGCACCGGGCCCGTTCCGACCGCCATCCTTCGTGGAGTCGCCCGGAACTGACCCGACCTACAACCCTCGCAGGAACCGCGATCGCAACGACGATCCTGCGAGTGCGAGTACAAACACAGAAGCTGCGACCGTGATCAGTCAACCATGTTCGGGTCGACTGCGACAGTCTTGGCGTGCGGCGCGTGGTGAACAATTTGTTTACAAATCCGGGCCGAGGTCGACGGGGTAGATCGAAGGAGGACACGCAGTGCTGGATCAGGGGTCGGATTTCGGCCGTGAGCTGCTCGCTTGCGCTGTCGAGGGCACCCCAGCCGACGAAGATCCGCTACGCCATGTCGCGGATATCCCGCCGCGGCACGGCAAACCGCGCCAATGGCCGCAATGGGCCCATCCGGAGGTGGTGCAGGCGTTGGGCGAGCGCGGTATCACCGCGCCGTGGTCGCATCAGCTCGAAACCGCCGAATTGGCCCATGCCGGACGGCATGTCGTGGTATCGACCGGAACAGCGTCGGGGAAGTCCCTGGCCTACCAGTTGCCGATCCTGTCGGCCCTGGCCCACGATCCCCGCGCCCGGGTGCTCTACCTGTCCCCGACCAAGGCACTCGGACACGATCAGCTGCGTACCGCGCAGGAGCTGAGCGAGTCCGTCGGCGCGTTGCGCGACGTGGCACCCGCGCCGTATGACGGTGACAGCGCGACGGAAGTACGCCGGTTCGCCCGGGAACGGTCACGGTGGATCTTCTCCAACCCGGACATGATCCACCTGTCACTGCTGCGCAACCATGCCCGCTGGGCGGTGTTCCTGCGCCACCTCAAGTTCATCGTCGTCGACGAATGCCATTATTACCGCGGCATTTTCGGTTCGAACGTGGCCCTCGTGCTGCGTCGGCTGCTGCGGTTGTGTGCGCGCTACTCCCCCGATGGCGTAAGCCCTACGGTCATATTCGCCAGCGCCACCACCGCCTCCCCCGCCGAGACCGCCGCGGAGCTGATCGGCCAGACGGTCGCCGAGGTGACCGAGGACGGGTCACCGCAAGGTGCGCGCACCATCGCGCTGTGGGAGCCGGCTCTGCTCGACGATCTCACGGGCGAGAACGGCGCCCCGGTGCGACGTTCGGCCGGCGCCGAAGCCGCCCGGGTGATGGCCGATCTGATGATCGAGGGGGCGCGCACGTTGACGTTCGTGCGGTCCCGCCGCGGTGCCGAGCTCACCGCGCTGGGCACCCGCGCCCGCTTGGAGGACACCGCTCCCGAGCTGGCGGATCTGGTGGCGTCCTACCGGGCCGGTTACCTGGCCGAAGATCGCCGCGAGCTGGAACATGCCCTGACCGACGGTCGCCTGCGGGGGCTGGCGACCACCAACGCGCTCGAGCTCGGCATCGACATCGCCGGCCTGGATGCGGTGGTGCTGGCCGGTTTTCCCGGCACCGTCACCTCGTTCTGGCAGCAGGCCGGACGTTCCGGCCGCCGCGGGCAGGGCGCGCTGATCGTGTTGATCGCCCGCGACGATCCGCTGGACACCTACCTGGTGCACCATCCGGCGGCCCTGTTGGACAAGCCGATCGAGCGGGTGGTCATCGACCCGACGAATCCGCATGTGCTTGGACCGCAATTGCTCTGCGCGGCAGCCGAATTGCCACTCACCGCGGCCGAGGTCCGGTTGTGGAACGCCGAGGCGGTGGCCGAGACGCTCGTCGACGACGGCCTGTTGCGCAAGCGTCCGGGCGGCTACTTTCCCGCTCCCGGCGTGGATCCGCATCCGGCCGTGGACATCCGCGGTTCCAGCGGCGGCCAGATCGCGATCCTTGAGGTCGATACCGGCCGGATGCTGGGCAGCACCGGCGCCGGCCAGGCCGCAGCGTCACTACATCCGGGCGCGGTGTATCTGCACCAGGGCGAGACCTATCTGGTGGAATCGCTGTCGTTCGAGGACGGAGTCGCGTTCGTGTCCGCCGGCGATCCCGGCTACACCACATTCGCCCGAGAACTGACCGACATCTCGGTCACCGGCCCCGGCGAGCGCCGACAGTTCGGCCCGGTCACGGTGGGTCTGGTGCCGGTGTCGGTGACCAACACCGTGGTCGGGTATCTACGGCGCCGGATGGACGGCGAGGTGATCGACTTCATCGAACTGGAGATGCCACCGAGCACGCTGGACACCATGGCCGCGATGTGCACCATCAGCCCGGAGGCGTTGCAGGACAGCGGAATCGACCCGCTGGCAGTCCCGGGAAGTCTGCATGCGGCCGAACACGCGGCGATCGGACTGTTGCCGCTGGTGGCCAGCTGCGACCGCGGCGACATCGGCGGGGTGTCCACGGCCGTCGGGCCAGTGGATGGGTTGCCGTCCATTTTCGTCTACGACGGTTATCCCGGCGGGGCCGGTTTCGCCGAGCGGGGATACCACAATCTGAGTACGTGGTGGGGTGCGACGGCCGAGGCGATCGAGGCTTGCGAGTGCCCGAACGGTTGCCCCTCGTGTGTGCAGTCACCGAAATGCGGCAACGGCAACGATCCCTTGGACAAGAGGGGCGCGGTGCGCGTATTACGTCTGGTGCTCGGCGCGCTGAGTACTTCCTCAGCGATCCCCCGACCGTGTTGACGACCGACCCCTCGACGGCCGACGACACGGATCGACAACTACGTGGCTGCAATCGGCCACGCCGAACACACAGACGTTGCGACGAACGGTCGGACAACGCGATCCGTTCCCAATCCCGGACGCCGGGCGCAGTGGCAAATTACGTGAACTCACTCATGTTTGCAACCCTCCCGATCATCCAATCCACTGCCACTCCCGGGATCCACAGTGTTCGGGCGCGGATTCCGTCGTCAATTGGCGCGATGACGAAGGTCTACCCACCGGTAAAATGCTGGCCATGACCCACGACTGGCTGCTCGTGGAGACGCTGGGTAGCGAGCCTGTGGTGGTCGCGCGAGGTCTGCAGACCAAGAACCTCGTCCCGATCAGTGTGTTCCTGCGACGAAATCCGCACCTGATGGCAATACACAGCGCGATCAGGGAAACTGTCCAAGCCGGCCAGGGCTTGACGAGCATCACAACCAAGAACGACCGCGTGATCCGCACCGAGGTGGTGCGGATGTCCGACGGGCACATCCACGGTGTACATGTGTGGATCGGGCCGATCGACGTCGATCCGCCACCACGACCGGTTCCGGGCCCGCTGCTGTGGGACCTGACCGCCGGCGTCGCCACGGACACCGCCGAGTCTCTGCGCAACAGCGGCATGGATCCGGAAACCGAACCCACGCATGACCGCGCGTTCGCCGACGATCTGCCGGCCAGAGACCTCAACGGCACTGAGGCCAAGGTGCTGGCGATGACGATCAAACCGGTGGTGGGCAACACCTTGTGCACGACCTGGGATGTCACCGACCACCGTGGAGAGCTCATCACCGTCGGCTTCGTGGCCCGGGTGACCAGCGAACCGCAGGACGACGGCTCCGAGCGCATGATCTGCCGGGCGATGAACTGGCGCAGCGAACGGGAGACCGCGTTGGTGCGTGAGGACACGTTGGCCCAGCGCATCCTCAACGGGCTGGCACAACCCGGCGTGCACCGGGTCTTGGTCGACCTCGACAACTGGAAGTTGTTGAAATGGCTCGACGAACCCGCCCCGTTCTTCGACTGGCGCAACCGCAACGGTGGGCCGGCCCGCATCCATCCCGTCGACGCGCGGCACATGGCGCGGATGACCACCGAGTTCGACACCGGCGTCACCACCGCCGTGCTGCGCATGCGCGCCGAGAATGGCAACTGGCAGCCCGTGCACATGACCGTGAACCGGATCGAGCTCGACGAGGACACCTTCGTCGGCCTGATCGCCCTTCGGCTCCCGACCGATGGCGAGGTCACCGCCGCCGACCTCGACCGGATCGACTAGTCGGCCGAGTTCACCGGTCCGGCCCGAGCCGAGGCTCTCGCCGGCCCGAATCCCCAGCGGCCGAGCCGGACCGGCACCGAGACGTCGAGCACCACGTCGAGCCCCTCGACGCGGCATCCGGCGATCACCGAGCGCATCCGTGCGGCAATCTGGCCGGCCAGCCCGCAGGCCGCCTCCGGACCGGCCGCCACCGCGCCGGCGGCACCCAGCGCGGCGAGGTCGGCTGCGGTCTGGGCCCGGTGCCGCGCCGTCACCGCCGCCCCGAGGTAGGCGCCGGCGGAGGCGAATGCGACCACGATCGCGATCATCGCTGCGGCCAGCACCGTGGCCGAGCCCCGCTCATCCGACGCCGGGCTCGGGAACCGCGACCGCCTCGGCGGACACCGTGAACCCCGGTAGCGCCGTGGTTGCGCTGACCCGGGCGACCACCATCGCGCCGTCCGGGCCGACGTGAACCACCGCGCCGGACGGGGCGATCCGTCGAGCCGCCGCAGTGGCCGTGTCGTTGTCGCCCCGGGCCGCCAACCGGGCGGCTTCCCGGGCGGCGTCGATGCATCGAATCTGCATCCCCACCGCGCTGATACCGCCCACGCACAACACCAGCATCGCCACCAGTGTCGCGATCGCAAAGGCCGCCTCGACGGTGACCGCGCCCCGGTCATCTAGACGTTGGTGTTCAGGGCCCGGCTGATGATGTTGGTCAGGGCACTGACGATCGAATCGCCGGTGACCACCGTGTACAGGATCGCCCCGAACGCGGCGGCGGCAATCGTACCGATGGCGTATTCCACAGTGGACATGCCCGATTCGTCCAGCATCACCAGCGTCGCTCTGGCGGTCAACCGCTGAATCATGTTTCCTCCCATACATTTTCCTCCCTTTGCACGACGTGCTCACAACAACCCTGAACCCAGCACGTCACCGGCCAGACCGGCGACCACGGGAATGACACCGAGACACACGAACGCCGGCAGGAAACACAGCCCCAGCGGGCCGGCGACCAGCACTGCGGCGCGTTCGGCCACCGCGTCGGCGGCGGTGGACGCGTCGTGGCGCGATTGCGCCGCCAACTCGGCGACCCCGTCGGCCAGCGCACTGCCCGAGGCCGCCGACCGTCGGGCCAGCCGCAGCAGGGCCTCGACGTTGTCGTCCCGAGGTGACGCGTCATTGCTCGGCGCCCAGGCCCGCTCCGGGTCGGCGCCGAGCGCCAACAGTTCGGCCGCCCGGCGCAACACCGGTGCCAGCGTCGGCGGTGCCGACGCGGTGGCCGCGGCCGCCGCAGTCGAGACCGCCATCCCGGCAGACAGACACGCGGCAAGGAGATCGAACGTGGAAGCAGCGGCGAGCGGATCGTCGGCCGGGCCCGGTTGCCGGCCTCCAGACGGCGCCGGGGCCGGTACCGCCCGGTTGCGTACGCGGGACGGATCCGCGCCGACCAGCAGTGCTGCGGCGAGAAACAGTGCCGCCCAGATCATCTCAACACCCGATCGGTGATCCGGTCCGACCACGTCAGACCGGCGCAGGCCAGCAGGACGCCGACGACCAGCAACCAGCCCCCGATTCCCGGGCCGCACAGGAACGCCAACGGCTTCGCACCGATCAACTGACCGAGCGCCAGCCCCGCCACCGGCAACCCGGCGAGGACCGCCGCTGTGGCCCGAGGACCCGCCATGGCGGCCTGGACATGCGCCGAGAAGCGCTCACGTTCGACGATGTCGCGCTGCGCCGTGCGCATGAGGGTGGCAATCGAGAGGCCATATGCGTGGGCCAGGCGCCAACAGGCGGCGAGCCGGTGCCAGTGCATCGGCAGTCGCGAGTCTGCCGCGGCGTCGGCCAACCCGGCCGCGACGTCAGCACCCAGTCGCGCCCTGGCCGCGACGGCACTCAAACCCTGACTCACCGGTCCAGACGCCTCGGCCGCAGCGGTGTCGAACGCGTTGACGGGATGGACGCCGGTGCGTAGCTCACCGACGAGCACGTCCAGGGCAGCCTGCAGCGCAGCCGATTCCTCCTGCCGTCGCCGTCGGGTCGACCCACGCCGGCGACGCAGCGCCACGGTGGTGGCGATCGCGGTCACGGCCAACGCGGCAGGAAACGAAACCAGCACCGCCACAACCACTCCCAGAACCGCGACCACCGGTACCGCCCGCACGCAACGGCGCTCCGCGCCCCGGTTCCGGCGGAACACCGCCGCGCGGCGGGGAGTGACCGGCCAGAGTAGAAGCGCGGCCGCCAATGCCAGGGCGCTGACCGTCATGACGACATCCGCTGCCGGAGCAACGCGTCGAGAGCGTCCGCGCCACAACCCCCACCCGTCATCGGCATGCCAGGCCGTCATCACCTCGAGGTCGTGCCGCCCAGCCCGGTGCAGGACGGCGATCTCGGCGAGCCTGCGGCGCCCGTTCCGGTCCCGGCCCACGTGCAGCAGCACCTGCACGGCGGCGGCCAACTGGCTGATCAGGGCGGCACGGTCCAGGCCGCCGAGCGCGCCGAGTGCCTCCAATCGAGCCGGCACCTCAGCCGGATTGTTGGCATGCACCGTGCCTGCACCGCCGTCGTGGCCGGTGTTGAGCGCGGCGAGCAAGTCCACGACCTCCGCCCCACGAACCTCGCCCACGACGATCCGATCCGGACGCATCCGCAGCGCCTGGCGCACCAGATCCCGCACAGTCACCTCGCCGACCCCCTCGACGTTGGCGGCCCGGGCCACGAGTCTGACCAGATGCGGGTGCGGCGGAGCCAATTCGGCTGCGTCCTCGACACACACGATGCGTTCGCACCCGTCGACGGCGCCGAGCGCGGCGGCCAACAAAGTGGTCTTGCCGCATCCGGTTCCGCCGGAGATCAGGAATGCCAACCTGGCCCGGATGATCGCCCGCAGCAGATCTGCCGCCTCCGGCGGGATCGCCCCCGACCGGATGAGGCTGTCGAGGTTCTGGGTGGCCGGGCGCAGCACCCGCAACGACAGGCAGGTGCCCGCGGACGCCACCGGAGGCAGCACTGCGTGCAGGCGCACGGTGAACGGACCGATGCCGGTGAGTTGACCGTCCACCCACGGCTGCGCCTCGTCGAGTCGGCGTCCGGCCAACAGCGCCAACCGCTGCGCCAGCCGACGGACGGCGTCCTCGTCGGTGAAACACACTGTGCTGCGGCGTAATCCGTTCCCGTCGTCCACCCACACCGCATCAGGGGCGGTCACCAGCACATCGGTGGTCGTCGGTGCGCACAGCAGCGGCTCCAGCAGGCCCGCACCGGTCAGCTCTGTTTCCAAGAGCCGCAGATTGCTCAGTACCTCGGTGTCGCCGAGCAGGCCACCGGACTCGGCCCGGATCGCCGCGGCCACCACACCAGGGCTCAGCGTGCCCCTCGATGATGTCTCGGCCACCAGGCGTTCGCGGACCCGGTCGATCAGCGAGGAACTCATGCCGCCGCCTGGGCAGGATGCCGGGCCAGGACCGAGAGCACCCGGCGAGCCGCGGATCCCAGCGGTGAGCGGGGCCGCACGCGTAACCCGCCACGCTCCAACGCCTCGGCGATACCGGCCTGGGGTCGCATCGCGGCCAGCAATGGCAGCTCCACGATGCGGGCCACCTCGGCTGCGCGTAGGCCGCCCGGCGACGGGCCCCGAACCACTACGCCCGCGTTCGGATTGCAGGCCAGCAGCCACGGGCGGGCCGCGGCCGCCGCAGTGCACGCGCGCACGTCGGCCGGTGTCACCACCACGACGAGATCAGCGGCGTCCAGAGCGGTTTCGGCCGCCGCGGTGGGTTGCCGGGGCACGTCGCAGACGACGGTGACACCGCCGCGACACCCGGCCTCGACGACTGCACCCAGCGGCCCGGCCTCGATCTCGGCGCCCGAACGCCCGCTGGCAAGCACGCTGACCCCGTTCCGGCGGGGCAGCGCGTCGCGCAACGCCGGGTAGGCCAACCGACCGCCCTGCAAGGCCAGGTCCGGCCACCGCAGCCCGGGCAGCTCCTCGCTGCCGGCCACCAGGTCGATGCCTCCGCTCCACGGGTCCGCCTCGACCAGCAGCGCTTCGGGCGCCGACTGCGCCAGCGCCACGGCGAACACCGACGCACCGGCACCTCCTCGAGCGCCCAGCACCGCCACGGCCGGACCGCGGCCGGCGTCGTCGCGGCACGCGGCCTCGGACAGGGCGGCGACCAGATCGGCATCCTCGGCCGGCAGGGTGACCAGCTGCTGCGCGCCGACCGAGATCGCGGCCTGCCAGTCTTCCGGCTGTGGTTGAGCACGGCCGACGAGGATCACCCGGGTGCGGCGGGGCAGCGCGCGGGCTGCGCAGCGCAGCGCCCCCGGGCCGTCGAGCAGCACCGCGACAGCCGCTGTCCAGGCCTTGCGACCAGAGGGTTCGTCTACCAGGACCAGACCCACGCCCGCCGCGGCGGCCACCCGGGACACGTCTTCACGCAGAAGCGGATCGCCGATGAGGGCCAGCACGGTGCCCGGTGGGCTGGTCGAGGACTTCGAGGTGGCCATGCCCCCAGCCTGTGGGCAACCACGGCCTGCACACCATCACCAATTCGCCGATTGGGGATGAACTCGACGCTGGGGATGAAACCGCGGTCCGCGAACGTACCGCGAACGGCGCACTGAAAATACGGTTCCGCAACTACAGCGGCCGAACCGGTGAGGATTCTTCCCCGGAAAAAGAGACGACCCCCGCCAGGGGGGGAGGAGGCGGAGGTCGTCGTGTATCAGCCCCGGGGGGTCGGGCTGATACACCCTCGGCATAAGCCGAGTAATGCTCACTATACACACGGAACTGCCAAAACACGCAAGGGACATCTGCGCGGGCTATCGACTGTCGCACCGGGGCCGCCACGCGAAAGAATGTGTCGTGAACTGCCATTTTGTGTCGCCGGCCGGATAGGGCGGGGCACCTGCCTCTATGCTTGCGCCTGTGACCGCAACCGATCGGGCTGCCGGGGAGTCGATCGCACAGCAATCCGCACCGCACGGTGACCGGCCGGTGCGCACCGCCGCCTTCTTCGACCTCGACAAGACCGTCATCGCAAAGTCCAGCACGCTCGCTTTCAGCAAACCTTTCTTCAATCAGGGCCTGCTGAACCGTCGCACCGTTCTCAAGTCGACTTATGCTCAGTTTCTGTTCCTGATGTCGGGCGCCGACCACGACCAGATGGACCGGATGCGCAGCTACATCACCAACATGTGCACCGGCTGGGATGTCGAACAGGTCAAGTCGATCGTCGGCGAAACACTGCACGACATCGTCGATCCCCTGGTGTTCGCCGAGGCGGCCGAACTGATCGCCGACCACAAACTGTGCGGTCGCGACGTCGTCGTGGTGTCGGCCTCGGGTGAGGAGATCGTGGCCCCGATCGCGCGGGCGCTGGGCGCGACCCATGCGATGGCCACCCGAATGGTGGTCGAAGATGGGCGCTACACCGGCGAGATCGCGTTCTACTGCTACGGCGAAGGCAAAGTCGAGGCAATTCGCGCCCTGGCCGCCCGCGAGGGCTACGCGTTGGACCACTGCTACGCCTATTCGGACTCGATCACCGACATTCCGATGCTGGAAAGCGTCGGCCATCCCACCGCCGTCAACCCCGACCGGGGGTTACGTAAAGAAGCCGCCGCCCGTGGGTGGCCGGTGCTGACGTTCAGCCGGCCGGTGTCGCTGCGGGATCGGATTCCGGCCCCGTCGGGGGCGGCGGTCGCCACCAGCGCGGCCGTCGGGATCAGCGCCCTGGCGGCCGGTGCGCTGACCTATTCACTGCTCCGGCGCTTCACTTCCTGACCTACCGCATGTAGTAGCTGAGGCCCTCGGCGTAACGATCGGAACTCGGCCCCGTTTCACCCTTGCTGTGACCGTGGTCACGTAGTACAAAGGAACCACGGAAGCTTGGATGAGGCCAAGGCTTAGCCAGAAGAGAAGGCTAAATCTCCCGAACCAGGCTCCCTAGCACGGGTCCCGGCACCCACGCGGAGCACATGCCGCGGAATAGGCAAAAGTGTTGCGGGCCTGCGTGATTGCGAGGAGCGGACGGCCACGACGGCTCTTTGGGTAGAGCTGCAGCCGAAGCGCATCGCAAGGACGCCGAGGCCACCCACGCATCCCACGTTGGCACGCTTGGTAACCGGTATCCGTGCTAGCGGGCGGCGAGCCGAACATCGTTCGGAGCGCCGCCCGCTTTCGTTTGCTGAGGGCGCGCGCTGAACCAAGTTCAGCCAGCCGCCGACTGAGCGATCTGCAACGCCTCTCGCGCCCCGCCCTTCAACGCTTCACTGCTGAACAGCAGCCAGGCCGTCAACCCGTCGTGCGTGCCGGAGGCGAATCCCCGTGCGGCAGCCCGGTACTCCCCCGACTTGCGCATCCAATACACCTCGGGCACCCCGAGGCCGTGTGGATCCAACCCGCTGGCGATCGTCACCAGGCGCGACACCGCACGCGCCACCACCCCGTCGGCGGTCCCGAACGGAGCCAGGCTGAGGAGTTCGCCGTGGGCGACGGCGGCGAGCACGGGGGCCGGAACCTTGGAGCCGCCGGCCAGGATGTCGGTCAGCAGTTCGAGGCGACGCCCCACATCGGGATCGGTTCGGGGCCGGCCCAGATGCTCGTCGTCGGCCAGATCGGCGGCGGCCAACGCGTGCAATCGGGCCAAGGCCTGCATCGGCGCCCGCTGCCACACTCCGACCAGCGCGGTGGCGCCACCCTCGAGCGCTTCGGCCACCCGGATGGCGCCCGCGGTCACCGGATCGGGCTCACCGTCGGCGGACAGCTGCACCGCCCCGCCGTCGAGGACTGCCGAGGCGCGCGCCGCGCGCAGAGCCGCCTCGGCCGCGGTCTGTGGCCAGCCCCGCAGATTGAACTTGTGCCGATGCGCCCGGCCCAGGGCATCTCGCGCCTCGTCGCTGGCCGCGGAAACACCGGGTAGGTCGACCAGTGGTGCGAGTGGATCGGTGTTTGTCGGCTCCTCGCGCGAGCGCTCGTCGGGCGTCATAGCCGAAACGCTAGCCGACCGCTGAACACGCTCCCGCCGACCGTTGGGCGCAACAACGCTGCCGCCCGGCAACCGTCTTGTGAGGTCCCAACGCCCGTGCAACGTTTGGTGACTAGGCTCACACGCATGTCTAACCCGTCAGCGACCTCTACCGAAGTCCCGTCAGCGTATCCGCCGCCTGCCGAGTTCGCGGCCAATGCCAACGCGACGGGCGAGTTGTACGCCGAGGCCGACAAGGACCGGCTGGCGTTCTGGGCCGACCAGGCCAATCGGCTGACCTGGCAGACCCCGTTCACCGAGGTGCTGGACTGGTCAGAGGCGCCGTTCGCCAAGTGGTTCGTCGGCGGCAAGCTCAACGTGGCCTACAACTGCGTCGACCGCCACGTCGACGCCGGCAACGGCGACCGGGTCGCGATCCACTGGGAAGGTGAGCCTCTCGGCGATGCCCGCGACATCACCTACGCCCAGCTCAAGGACGAGGTCTCCCAAGCTGCCAACGCGCTGACCGCGCTCGGTCTGACCGCGGGCGACCGCGTCGCCATCTACATGCCGATGGTGCCCGAGGCGATCGTGGCGATGCTGGCCTGCGCCCGCCTGGGAGCGATGCACAGTGTGGTGTTCGCCGGGTTCTCCGCTTCCGCCCTGAGGGCCCGCGTCGAGGACGCCGAGGCCAAGCTCGTCATCACCACCGACGGTCAGTACCGCCGCGGCCAGGCGGCCTCGCTGAAAGACGCGGTCGACGAAGCCGTCTCGGACCAGCCGTCGGTCGAACATGTGCTGGTGGTCCGTCGCACCGGGATCGACGTGAACTGGACCGACGGCCGTGATCTGTGGTGGCACGAGACCGTCGAGAAAGCCTCCACCGAGCACACCGCGGAAGCGTTCGACGCCGAGCAGCCACTGTTCCTGCTCTACACCTCGGGTACCACCGGCAAGCCCAAGGGCATCGTGCACACCTCGGGCGGATACCTCACCCAGTCGGCGTACACGCATTACAACGTGTTCGACCTCAAACCCGAGACCGACGTGTACTGGTGCACCGCCGACATCGGCTGGGTGACCGGGCACACCTACATCGTCTACGGGCCACTGGCCAACGGCGCCACCCAGGTGGTCTACGAGGGCACCCCGACGTCGCCGACCGAGCACCGGCACTTCGAGATCATCGAAAAGTACGGCGTCACAATCTATTACACCGCGCCCACGCTGATCCGCACCTTCATGAAGCTGGGCCGCCAGATTCCCGGCGCACACAACCTGTCGAGCCTGCGGCTGCTGGGTTCGGTCGGCGAGCCGATCAACCCCGAAGCATGGCGCTGGTACCGGGAAGTCGTCGGCGCCAACAAGACTCCGGTCGTCGACACCTGGTGGCAGACCGAGACCGGGGCCATCATGATCTCCCCGCTGCCCGGTGTCACCGCGACCAAGCCAGGGTCGGCGATGACACCGCTGCCCGGCATCTCGGCCAAGATCGTCGACGACGACGGCAACCAACTGGTGCCCGGCGCTGACGAAGCCGAGCACGTCACGGGTTACCTGGTGCTGGATCAGCCGTGGCCGGCGATGCTGCGCGGCATCTGGGGTGACCCGCAGCGGTTCACCGACACCTACTGGTCACGATTCGCCGAACAGGGCTGGTACTTCGCCGGTGACGGCGCCCGCTACGACTCGGACGGCAACATCTGGGTGCTCGGTCGCATCGACGACGTCATGAATGTCTCCGGTCACCGCATCTCGACCGCCGAGGTCGAATCGGCCCTGGTCGGACATTCCGGGGTGGCCGAGGCCGCCGTGGTCGGCGCCTCCGATGACACCACCGGACAGGCGATCTGCGCGTTCGTCATCCTCAAGGCCTCCGCGCACGGCGGGGCCGCGGACATGATCGACGAACTACGCGCACAGGTGGCCACCGAGATCTCCCCGATCGCCAAACCGCGCGAAATCCACGTGGTGCCCGAGCTGCCCAAGACCCGCAGCGGCAAGATCATGCGCCGGTTGCTGCGCGACGTGGCCGAGGGCCGCGAGCTTGGTGACACCTCGACGCTGGTCGACCCCAGCGTGTTCGAGGCGATCCGCGCCAGCAAGTAGGGCACAACTCGTCGAAAGGCCAGTTATGGCACGCGTTTCCGAAGATGGCGTGTCATAACTGGCCACTCGGGATCAGGGAATCGGGACGAAACCCGTTCCCGGCCGGTTCTTGGCGGTGATGTCGGCCAGCTGGGTGTTGAACGACATCGTCACCGCCGGCGTGTGCAGCGGCACGAACTTCACCACGCAGGTGGGCAATTCCTCGGTGTAGGCGCCGTGGAGCATGCCGACCAGCCGGTTGTTGACGGTCACGGGAGCACCTGAATCACCGGGCTGGCCGCACACCTGGTTGACGATGGTGCCCGGATCCTGGCCCGGCCCCCACGTCACACCACACGAATAACCCGTCGTGCGGCCGAGTTTGCAGGCGATCTCACCGAACACCGGATCCGGTCCGAGCCCGTCGATCTGGAAACCGTTGACGTTGTTGGTCGGGGTGACCTTCGCGGGATCGAACTGGATCACCGCGTAATCGAGCAGATCGTTACCGGCGACCATCGTGCCGAGCACCCCGGCGCCGTCAGCCCCTTCGGCCGACACCGTGGCGCCCGGGCCACCGCAGTGCGCCGAGGTGAAACCGATGAGCCGACCCGCATTGTCGTGCCCGATCGTGGTGAGCGTGCAGAACGACTCCCCGTTGACCACGATGCCCGAACCGCCGCCCAACACCACCGGCGCATCAGCACGCGCTTGACCCGCGGGAAGAACGGACGTGAGGATCGCAACCAGAGCGATGATCGATGCACCGATGAGCAACTGCCGGCGGTGTCTGCTCGTCAAGTGTCCTCCAATCGACGCGCCCGACCCGCGCAACTCAAGAATGTCGTCAGTCTACTAACACCGGGACGTCAGCCGGGATCGTTAACGGGTTCGCCGCATGGCAACATGAACGCCATGAGCACAGGCGACCGCAGGGACGGCGTTCCGACGACGGTGACCTCGATTCCGCTCGTCGACCCGCACGCCCCCAAGCCGGACCCCTCCATCGGCGATCTCGTCAAGGACGCCACCGCGCAGGTCTCCACACTGGTGCGCGCCGAGGTGGAGTTGGCGAAGGCCGAGATCACCCGGGACGTCAAGAAGGGCCTCACCGGCAGCGTGTTCTTCATCGCCGCGCTGGTGGTGCTGTTCTACTCGACGTTCTTTTTCTTCTTCTTCCTGGCCGAACTGCTCGACACGTGGCTGTGGCGCTGGGTGGCCTTCCTGATCGTCTTCGGCCTCATGGTGGTGGTCACGGGGGCGCTGGCCCTGTTCGGCTTCCTGAAGGTACGACGTATCCGGGGGCCGCGGCAGACCATCGAATCGGTCAAGGAGACCCGCGAGGCCCTGACACCCGGCCACGACAAGAGCGTCACGACGGCCGTTGCGACCAAGCCGGCCGCCGACCCGTCAGGCTGGTAATGCCTCCGCCCGACCCGTCGATCGTCAGGATCGAGGGGCCATGGCGGCATCTGCAGGTGCATGCCAACGGTATTCGCTTCCATGTGGTGGAGGGCGAGAGCTCGCAGCCCGACCATGTGACCGAGGGCGAAACCAAGGGCGAGCCTGCGACCCCGGACCGACCGCTTGTGATCCTGCTCCACGGTTTCGGCTCGTTCTGGTGGTCTTGGCGTCACCAGCTCACCGCGCTCACCGGCGCGCGGGTCGTCGCGGTCGACCTGCGCGGCTACGGGGACAGCGACAAACCACCACGCGGATACGACGGCTGGACACTGGCCGGGGACACCGCGGGATTGGTGCGGGCGCTCGGTCACAAGACCGCCACGTTGGTCGGGCATGCCGACGGCGGCCTGGTGTGTTGGGCGACGGCCGTGCTGCATCCGCGGGCGGTCAATGCGATCGCGTCGGTGAGTTCACCGCATCCGGTGGCGCTGCGAACGTCTGCGTTGACCCGTCGGGATCAGGGCCGCGCGTTGTTGCCGTCGATGCTGCGGTATCAGTTGCCGACGTGGCCCGAGCACACCCTGACCCGGCACGACGGCGCGGCGCTCGAGCAGCTGATCCGCAGCCGCGCCGGAGCCACCTGGCAGAACACCGCGGACTTCTCCGACACCATGGGTCACCTGCGTCAGGCCATTCAGATCCCGGGTGCCGCGCACTGCGCCCTGGAATACCAGCGGTGGGCGGTGCGCAGTCAGCTCCGCGGTGAGGGCCGGCGGTTCATGCGGTCGATGAAGCGTCCGGTCGGTGTGCCGGTGTTGCACATGCGCGGAGACGCCGACCCCTATGTTCTGCCCGATCCCGTGCAGCGCACGCAGCACTACGCCCCGCACGGCCGATATGTATCGATCGCGGGTGCCGGGCATTTCGGCCATGAAGAGCAACCGGAGGCGGTCAACCAGCAGCTGAACCGGTTCCTGGCGGCGCTGCGGACCGGTTGATCAGGAGTTGATGCAGGTCCCGGTGTGCACCCGTTCGGTGTTGCCGATCTTGGCCAGCTGACGCTCGACCTCCTTGGCGGTCAGCACGAACCCGGTGTCGGCGTCGTCGACGGCGGCACCGAACACGACGCCGAGCACCTTGCCCGACCGATTGATCATCGGTCCACCTGAATTGCCTTGCCGCACCGTGCCCCTGACCGTGTACACCTCACGGGTGACGGTGGTGGTCCGGTAGATGTCGGGACCGTTGAGCTCGATGATCTCGCGGACGCGGGCCGGGGTGGCCAGGAAATCTCCGCCGCCGGGATAGCCCATCACCACGGCGTCGGTGCCTTTCGGGGCGGGTTGGTCGACGAACTGCAGCGGTTGGATCGGCAGGTTCGGTACGTCGAGGATCGAGATGTCGGCGTTGGGGTCGTAGGACACCACGCCGGCGTCGTAGGTCTTGCCGTCGGCCTCGATGGTCACGCTGTCGGCACCGGCGACCACGTGGGCGTTGGACATCACCCGGTTGGGGGCGATGACGAATCCGCTGCCCTCCAACACCTTCTGGCAGCTCGGCGCGACGCCGCGGATCTTGACCACGCTGGGCCGTGTCGTCGTCACCACCGGATCGGTGGCCAGCGCCGCATCCGGGGCGTCGACGTTGACGATCGGGGTGCGCCCGAACGGTTCGAGCACATCGGGCAGGCCGGAGGTGTCCAGCAGCGCCGACAGCCGGTTGGGCACCGAGCGCAGCCAGTCCGGCGCCACCTTGTCGACCTCGGTCAGCACTCGCGAGTTCTTCACCGCGGCAGCCAGATTCGGTTGATCCGAGGAGGTCAGCAGGCTGCCCAGCAGCCATGAGGCGACCAGGACCGCGACGAGCATCAGGCTCACCCCGACCACCGAGTCGAACGCACGGAACAACCGGTTGCGGATCGTGCCGCGCACCGCCCGCCCCAACACCACACCGGCGATCTCACCGATCACCACCAGCGCCAGGATCAAGAACAGCGTGGCGAACAGCTTGGTGCGGTCACCGCTGACGTGCGGGATGACGTGCGGGGCCAGCAGCACGCCTGCCACCGCCCCGAGCACCACACCGATGAAGGACAGCAGGGAGCCGAGCGCTCCCGAGCGCCAGCCGGAGATGGCGGCGACGAACCCGATGCCGAGGATGGCGAAATCGAGCCAGACCGAAGGTGTCATCTATATCCACTTCAACTTTGGGCTTCACCGTAACCGTTGTCATGCCCGACGAGGGCCATTGCCTCGTCGAGTCCGCGGACGTCCTCGGTGTTCCACGGCTTGGCCCAGCCCGCGACGTCGAGGATCGCCGAGATGACCTGGCCGGTGAAACCCCACACCAGCATCTCGTTGAGGAGAAACGCGGGCCCGGCGAACCGGCTGGTATTGGACTCCCGGTACACCATCAGCCGGTTTTCGGGATTGGTGAAGGCCCGCACGGGAACCCGCGCGACGACGGCTGTCTCGGATTCGTTCACCACGGCGACCGGACCGGGGTCGGGTGAATAGGCGAGCACCGGGACCACGTGGAATCCCGATGGCGGGATGAACATCTTTTCCAGGGTGGCCAGCGGGTAGAGCCGGCTGGCGTCGATGCCCGTCTCCTCGGTGGCCTCTCGGAAGGCGGTACCGATCGGGCCCTGGTCGCCGGGATCGGCGGCACCGCCGGGGAATGCGGCCTGCCCGGCGTGGTGGCGCAACGTCGAGGCGCGGACCGTCACCAGCAGGTCGGCCTCATCGGGAAGACTCGAAGGTGCGCCCTCGGGCGGGCCGGAGAACAGCACCAGCACCGCGGCGTCACGGCGGGCACCGGCCTGGGCGGCCTGGTTGTTGGCTTCGACGATGGAGGCCAACACCTCCGGCGGCACCCGCCTGCGGTAGGCATCCGGCACCCGGTCGAGGTTGTCCACCAGCGGTTTGAGCCAGGCCGGGGCGACATCCGGGACCAGCCCGTCGCGCGTCGATCTCACCCCGGGTGCTCCTGTCGGCTAGAGCGGATCTTCTCGTCGACCGCCGCCGCGATCTCGTCGGCGCTGACGAAGGAGCGGGGTAGGGTCCCGGCCACGCTACCGTCCGCGCGCAGAACCACCGTCGCAGGCATGACGTTGGGCACCTTCAGTGCGGCCGCAACGAGCCGCCGGCCGTCCTGCAGTGTCGGCAGGTGCACCCCGAGTTCGGCCAACCGGAGCAACGCCGCCGTCTCGTTCTCGTCCTGGTGCACCGTCACGACCAGCACGTCGTCGCCGGCCCGCCGCTGGTATTCGGCCATCGCGGGCAGTTCGTCGGCGCAGGGGCCGCACCAGTACGCCCACAGATTGAGCACCACCGTACGTCCGGCCAGCGCCGAGGCCACGTCGACGGGCACGCCGTCGCCCGCGCAGTCGAGGGTGATGCCGCGCAACGCTTCCGGTCCCGGCCCCTTCCCCGGCCCGGGGCACGGTGACAGGTCGGCGCGGGCCCGGGGACCGGCGAGCGCCTCGGGGGTATCGGCGTCGCGGTGATCGCGGGCGGTGGACTGCCCGGCCCCGGCCGGCGGCGCCGGCTCGTCACGCAGTTCCATCCAGAACGCGGTGCCGAGCGCCACCAGGATCACCAGGACCGCCACGGTCCATCGGGTGGAACGGCTCACGAGGTCCCCATCGCGGCGGTCACAGCCCGGCCAGTGCCAGCAGATGCTCGGTCTCGGGGCCTTTGACCAGTGCTGCCGCGGTTTCCGGGTCGGTGGGGCCGAGACCGAACGACGGGCAGTCCTTGGCCAGTACGCACACCCCGCAGGCGGGTTTGCGGGCATGGCAGACCCGACGGCCGTGGAAGATCACCCGGTGGCTGAGCAGGGTCCATTCCTTGCGTTCGATGAGCTCACCGATGGCATGTTCGACCTTGACCGGGTCTTCCTCGGCGGTCCAGCGCCACCGCCGCACCAGCCGCCCGAAGTGCGTGTCGACGGTGATGCCCGGGATGTCGAAGGCGTTCCCGAGGATGACGTTGGCGGTCTTGCGTCCCACCCCGGGCAGGGTCACCAGTTCCTCGATGGTGTCGGGAACCTGCCCGTCGAAGCGCTCCACCAACTCCTGGCCCAGCCGGATCAGCGAGTTGGTCTTGTTCCGGTAGAAACCGGTCGGCCGGATCAGCTCCTCCATCTCGGTGCGGTCGGCCTGCGCGTAATCCAGCGCGGTGCGGTACTTCTTGAACAGTGCCGGCGTGGTCAGGTTGACCCGTTTGTCGGTGCTCTGCGCGCTCAGGATCGTCGCCACCGCGAGCTCCAGCGGATTGGTGAAGTCCAGTTCGCAGTAGACATGTGGAAAAGCCCGGGCCAGTTCACGATTCATCCGTCGCGCCCGACGGACCAGGCCCAGGTGGGTCTCGGTGTCCCACTTCTTGGACCGGCGGGTTTTCCCGGTCGGGGCGGCAGCCGCTGTCACGCTCGCAAGCGTACTGACCTGTTCGGCCATTCCGTGCCGTGGACCGGTGACGATTCGTGACCCCGCTGAGACCTACGGCGTGTTAACTACTGCCTTGTGTCGTGGTTGCTGGTGGCCCTCATCCCGGGCTTGCTCATGCTGGCGGCGTTCGGGCTCGACCGACTTGAATCAGGATTGGCGCGCGAACCAGCCCCCGAGATCGCCGTCGCGCGCCCCAAACCGGTGACCTTCGGGCTCGAGAGCGAAGGTTTGCCGACGCGGTACTACGAGCCGGAGATCATCAATACCGGGTTTCCGGCGTCCCGACCTGTCAATCGTGTGTAGCGTGGGCTAGTCGCGAAACCGCGTACCTCTACACTGAGCAGGCAGTATCAGTAAGAGGACAACACACCCAATAGCTTAAGGGGCAACGTGGACGAGATCCTGGCCAGGGCCGGAATCTTCCAGGGAGTCGAACCGACCGCCGTTTCGGCGCTGACGAAGCAGCTGCAGCCCGTCGACTTCCCACGCGGGCATACGGTATTCGCCGAAGGCGAGCCCGGCGACCGGCTGTACATCATCATCTCCGGCAAGGTGAAGATCGGTCGCCGTTCGCCGGACGGCCGAGAAAACCTGCTGACCATCATGGGCCCGTCGGACATGTTCGGCGAGCTGTCGATCTTCGACCCGGGGCCTCGTACCTCGAGCGCAACCACCATCACCGAGGTGCGCGCGGTGTCGATGGACCGTGACGCGCTGCGCGCATGGATCGCCGACCGGCCCGAGATCGCCGAGCAGCTGCTCCGCGTGCTCGCCCGCCGTCTGCGTCGCACCAACAACAACCTGGCCGACCTGATCTTCACCGACGTTCCCGGCCGGGTGGCCAAGCAGCTGCTGCAGCTGGCCCAGCGGTTCGGCACCCAGGAGGGCGGGGCGCTGCGCGTGACGCACGACCTCACCCAGGAGGAGATCGCCCAGCTCGTCGGCGCGTCCCGCGAGACCGTCAACAAGGCACTGGCCGATTTCGCCCATCGCGGCTGGATCCGGCTCGAGGGCAAGAGTGTGCTGATCAGCGACAGCGAACGACTCGCCCGCCGAGCGCGCTAGCTTTCCCGCCCAGCAGACGCAAAACTGCTCCTTTTCCGGTGAAAAGGAGCAGTTTTCTGTCTGCTCGCTGCTCAGGCGCGCAGGTAGTCCAGCTGGGCCTGGACCGATTTCTCGGCGGCGTCCCAGAGTTTCTGGTCGACGTCGGTGTAGACGTGCTCGACGACCTGACGGGCCGATGCCTCCTCGCCGAGTTCCCGTAGTGCCGCCCGTACCTGGTCCAACCGCTCTTCGCGGTGGGTCAGGTACATCGTGGTGACCTCACGAAGGTCGGGCAGGTCCGGGCCGTGTCCGGGTAGCACCGGGCGGGCGCCCAGGCCTTGGAGCCGGTGCAGCGACTCGAGGTAGTCACGCAGGCTGCCGTCCTCGGTGTCGATCACGGTGGTGCCGCGGCCCAACACAGTGTCGGCGGTCAGCACGGCGCCGTGGCCGTTGGCGTCGTCCAGCACGAACGACAGCGAGTCGACGGTGTGGCCCGGGGTGGCCAGCACCTTGATGCGCAGACCGGCCGCGTCGATCACCTCGCCGTCGGTCAGCGGCCCGCCCATCCCGCGCAGGAAGCCGCTGCCGACGGAACGGACGGTTGCGCCGGTGAGGTCGACGAGTTTGTCGATGCCGCCGGTGTGGTCCTCGTGTTTGTGACTGATCAACACCAATGCGACGGTCCCCAGCTCGGCGATGCGCGCGATGTGCGCCTCATCGTCGGGCCCGGGGTCGACGACGACGATCTCGTCGCTGCCGCGGCCGCGCAGCACCCAGGTGTTGGTGCCCTCCAGCGTCATCAGGCCGGGGTTGTCGCACAGCAGCACCGAGGCCGACACCGTGTCTGTTTCGACGACCGGCCTCAATTGCCCGTACGCGGGGTGCTGGAGACCCGGTGCCGCTGTCACGCTGTTTCGACGATGATCTCGACTTCGACCGGCGCGTTGCGCGGCAATTCCGACACGCCCACGGCGGACCGGGCGTGTGCGCCCGCCTCGCCGAAGATCTCCCCGAAGAGCTCAGAGGCACCGTTGACCACACCCGGCTGACCGTGGAATCCGGCGGCCGAGGCGACGAAGCCGACCACCTTGACCACCTTGACGACGGAGTCGATGCCGACCAGCGCGTGCACCGCGGCCAGGGCGTTGAGCCCGCAGACCCGGGCCAGGTCCTTGGCGTGCTCGGGGCTGATCTCGTCACCGACCTTGCCGGTGGCCAGCAGGTCACCCGCCTGGATCGGCAACTGACCGGCGGTGTAGACGAGGTTGCCGGTTCGCACCGCGGGCACGTAGGCGGCCAGCGGGGCGACCACGTCGGGCAGTTCGATGCCGAGTTCGGCCAGTCGCTGCGAATTGGTCACTTCGGTCGCTTGAGATAGGCGACGTGCTGCTCGCCTGTCGGGCCGGGCAACACGGAGACCAGTTCCCAGCCGTCCTGCCCCCACTGGTCGAGGATCTGTTTGGTGGCGTGGGTCAACAACGGCACCGTGGCGTACTCCCATTTGTTCACTTCGCTCACGCCGCCCACCTAGTTCCTTCGCTCATGGGCCTGAGCTTATCGGTCGAACGTCCAGGCTTGGTTAGCATGCACTGGTGGCAACCACTGAGAGCGGCGCCAAACATGTCGGCTGGCCGTCGCGGCTGACCAAGGCCCGACTGCACTTCGTTTCCGGCAAGGGCGGCACCGGCAAGTCCACGGTGGCCGCGGCCCTGGCCCTGGCCCTGGCTGCCGGTGGACGCAAGGTGCTCCTGGTCGAGGTCGAGGAGCGCCAAGGTATCGCGCAGCTGTTCGACGTGCCGCCATTGCCGTACGAGGAAGTCAAGGTCGCCACCGCCGACGGCGGCGGACAGGTCAACGCTCTGGCCATCGACATCGAGGCGGCGTTCCTGGAATACCTCGACATGTTCTACAACCTCGGGCTGGCCGGCCGCGCGATGCGCCGCATCGGGGCCATCGAGTTCGCCACCACCATCGCGCCCGGTCTGCGTGACGTCTTGCTCACCGGCAAGATCAAAGAGATCGTGGTGCGCACCCAGAACGATGCCAAGGGTAAGCGCGGCGTCTACGACGCGGTGGTGGTGGATTCGCCTCCGACCGGCCGCATTCCGCGGTTCCTGGATGTCACCAAGGCGGTCTCCGATCTGGCCAAGGGCGGCCCGGTGCACTCGCAGGCCGAGGGCGTCGTCAAGATCCTGCATTCCGAGCAGACCGCGATCCACCTGGTCACACTGCTGGAAGCGTTACCGATCCAGGAGACCCTGGAGGCGATCGAGGAGCTCAACGAGTTGGGTCTGCCGATCGGCAGCGTTATCGTCAACCGCAACATCCCGGCGCACCTGCCGGCCGAGGCGTTGGCCAAGGCGGCCGAGGGCGACATCGATGCCGACACGGTTCGCGCCGGATTGCAGAAGGCCGGAATCACGTTGTCCGACAACGACTTCGCCGGACTGCTCACCGAATCCATCCAACACGCCACCAGGATCGCCGCTCGGGCAGAAAGCGCCGAGCTGCTCGATGCCATCGACATTCCCCGACTGGAATTGCCCGCACTGACCGACGGCGTCGATCTCGGCAGCCTCTACGAACTCGCCGAAGCACTGGAACAGCAGGGAGTCCGATAACCATGAGCGCCCGCCCACCGGCATTGGACATGCACGCGATCCTGTCCGACACCGCCAACCGTGTCGTGGTCTGTTGCGGCGCAGGCGGAGTCGGCAAGACCACGACCGCCGCCGCGATGGCCCTGCGGGCCGCCGAATACGGGCGCACCGTCGTGGTGCTCACGATCGACCCGGCTCGTCGGCTGGCCCAGGCGCTGGGCATCAAGGATCTCGGCAACACGCCGCAGCGGGTTCCGCTGGCACCCGAGGTCACCGGTGAGCTACACGCGATGATGCTCGACATGCGCCGCACGTTCGACGAGATGGTGGTGCAGTACTCGGATCCCGGCCGTGCGGACGCCATCCTGGAGAACCAGTTCTACCAAACCGTGGCGACCTCGCTGGCCGGCACGCAGGAGTACATGGCGATGGAGAAGCTCGGCCAGCTTCTGGCCGAGGACAAGTGGGACTTGGTGGTGGTCGACACCCCGCCGTCACGCAACGCGCTGGATTTCCTCGACGCGCCGAAACGGTTGGGCAGCTTCATGGACAGCCGGTTGTGGCGCCTGCTGCTGGCGCCGGGCCGCGGCATCGGCAAGCTCGTCACCGGCGCCGTCGGGCTGGCCATGAAGGCCCTGTCGACCGTGCTCGGATCCCAAATGCTTTCTGATGCAGCTGGTTTCGTGCAGGCACTGGATGCCACTTTCGACGGGTTCCGGCAGAAGGCCGACAAGACCTACGAATTGCTCAAGCGTCGCGGAACCCAGTTCGTGGTCGTGTCCGCGGCCGAGCCCGACGCGTTGCGCGAGGCCTCCTTCTTCGTCGACCGGCTCTCGGCCGAGAACATGCCGCTGGCCGGGCTGATCCTCAACCGCACTCATCCCACGCTGTGCGACCTGCACGCCGAGAAGGCCGAGGAAGCCGCCGACGAGCTGGCAGCCGAGGATCCCGAATCGCTGACGGCGGCGGTGCTGCGTATCCACGCCGATCGCGCCCAGACCGCCAAGCGCGAAGTGCGGCTGCTGTCGCGGTTCACCGGGGCCAATCCGCATGTGGCGATCGTCGGGGTTCCGTCGCTGCCGTTCGATGTGTCCGATCTGGATGCGCTGCGGGCGATCGCCGATCAGATCACCGGGGTCGGCGCGCCCGCGTAAGAACCGTTCTCCAGATACCGGCGGATCTCGACGCGCGAACCGGTCGCCGACGCGGGCGCTGACCAAGACGATGGCGCCGGTGTAGTCCGCCGCGATTCCGGGCTCATGGAGAGTGACATCACCCAACAGGGGATCGTCGTCAGATTCGGTGGCCGCAGTCAGTGGTACCAACATCCCGGCCGCGCCAGAAATCAGCGCCGACAAGGGAACCACCACAACCGATTACATTACCGCCGCCGTACTTGCGGCATGCGGTTACACGGCGCTGCGATGTTTGCGCTGGGCGGCGAAGAACTCAGCCCACGAGTTGACCTCGGGATGCTGTTTGAGCAGGGCACGACGCTGACGTTCCGTCATCCCGCCCCAGACGCCGAACTCGACGCGGTTGTCGAGCGCGTCGGCCCCGCATTCGAGGATCACGGGGCAGTGCCGGCAGATCACCGCGGCTTTGCGTTGGGCAGCACCACGGACGAACAACTCGTCCGGATCGGCCTGGCGGCATCGCGCCTGCGAGACCCATGCGATCCGGGCTTCACCCTCGCCGCGGTGGACCAGGTTGGCAGCGGGAGCGGAAGCGTTCATTTTCTCTGCGACAGTTCGTGTACCTGACACCAGCGATCCCTTCGTTCCAGCCATCACCCCAGATGGCGGGCGTTGAACCTTCCGGTGTAGAACGCCCTTGCGATCTACGCCACACTGCGCCAGCGGGTGTTACCTGGATCGCACTGTGTGTCCAAGCTAGGTGGTCAGGCGGTATTTGTGCAACAGTTTGTGGCCGCCTTTTTTGGGACGGCCGTGCCGTCTGATCCGCCTCGGGGTGCGTCGCACCGTTTCCGCAGGCGAGCGGGATGAGCCCGGGTGCCCGCTCGCGGACAATGCCGGTGGGCAAGCTCGTTACTCTGTACGCATGCCGGAGCCGCCGACACGACCGCCCGCGCAACCACCTCAAGCGGTCACCGTCATCAAACTCGCCTGGTGCTGCTTGTTGGCCAGCGTGCTGGTGGCCGCGTTCATGTTCCCCGTGGTGGGCGGGATCGGCCTGATGTCCAACCGGGCCTCCGACGTGGTGGCCAACGGCTCGGCCGCCCTGGTCGAGGGTGACGTGCCGCAGGTCTCGACGATGGTCGACGCCAAGGGCAACACCATCGCCTGGCTGTATTCCCAGCGTCGCTTCGAGGTGCCCAGCGATCAGATCGCCAACACCATGAAGTTGGCCCTGGTCTCGATCGAGGACAAGCGGTTCGCCGAACACAACGGCGTGGACTGGCAGGGCACGCTGACGGGCCTCACCGGATACATGCGCGGCGACGCCGACACCCGCGGCGGTTCGACGATCGAGCAGCAGTACGTGAAGAACTACCAGTTGTTGGTGATCGCCCAGACCGACGCCGAGCGGCGTGCGGCGATCGAGACCACCCCGGCGCGCAAGCTGCGCGAGATCCGGATGGCCCTCACGCTGGACAAGACCTTCACCAAGCCCGAGATCCTCACCCGCTATCTCAACCTCGTCTCGTTCGGCAACGGCGCGTTCGGCGTCCAGGACGCCGCCCAGACCTATTTCGGGATCAACGCCTCGGAGCTGAACTGGCAGCAGGCCGCCCTGCTGGCCGGCATGGTGCAGTCCACCAGCGCGCTGAACCCCTACACCAACCCCGACGGCGCCCTGGCACGACGGAACCTGGTGCTGGACACCATGATCGAGAACATTCCGCAGGAGGCCCAGGCGCTGCGGGCGGCCAAGCAGCAGCCGCTGGGCGTCCTGCCGCAGCCCAACGAACTGCCGCGGGGCTGCATCGCCGCCGGTGACCGGGCCTTTTTCTGTGACTACGCGTTGGAGTACCTGGCCCGCGCGGGCCTGTCCAAGGAGCAGGTGGCCAAGGGCGGGTACCTGATCAAGACCACCCTGGAGCCGGACGTGCAGGGGTCGGTGAAGTCGGCGATCGACAGCATCGCCCGTCCCGACGCCCCCGGTATCGCCAGCGTGATGAGCGTGATCGAGCCGGGCAAGGAATCCCATCCGGTACTGGCCATGGCCAGTAACCGCACGTACGGCCTGAACACCGACGCCGGCGAAACGATGCAACCGCAGCCGTTCTCGCTCGTCGGCGATGGAGCCGGATCGATCTTCAAGATCTTCACCACGGCCGCGGCCATGGACATGGGGATGGGCATCAACACCCAGCTGCCCGTGCCCGGCTTCTTCCAGGCCAAGGGACTGGGCAGCAGCGATACTCCGGGATGCCCGAAGGAAACCTGGTGTGTGAAGAACGCCGGCGGCTACCGCGGCTCGATGAGCGTCACCGATGCCCTGGCCACTTCGCCGAACACCGCGTTCGCCAAGTTGATCTCGCAGATCGGCGTGCAACGTTCGGTGGACATGGCGGTCAAGTTGGGCCTGCGGTCCTATGCGCTGCCCGGCACCGCCCGTGACTACGACCCGGAGAGCAACGAGAGCCTGGCCGACTTCGTCAAACGGCAGAACATCGGCTCGTTCACCCTGGGCCCGATCGAGGTCAACGCGCTCGAGCTGTCCAACGTGGCGGCCACCCTGGCCTCCGGCGGGACCTGGTGCCCACCCAACCCGATCGCCCAGGTGGTCGACCGGCACGGCAACGAGGTGTCGGTGACCACCGAGACCTGCGAACAGGCGGTGCCCGAGGGCCTGGCCAACACCCTGGCCAATGCGATGAGCAAGGACGACCAGCCCGGCGGCACCGCGGCCGGGTCGGCCGGATCGGTGGGCTGGGACCTGCCGATGTCGGGTAAGACCGGAACCACCGAGGCGCACCGCTCGTCGGGCTTCCTCGGTTTCACCAACCAGTACGCGGCGGCCAACTACATCTACGACGATTCCACCAACCCCGGCGAGCTGTGCTCCTTCCCGCTGCGCCAGTGCGGCAACGGTGATTTGTACGGCGGTAACGAGCCGGCCCGCACCTGGTTCACTGCGATGAAACCGATCGCCAACAACTTCGGGCCGGTGGCCTTGCCGCCCACCGATCCGCGTTATGTCGACGGCGGTCCGGGCTCCGTCGTGCCGACCGTGATCGGGTTGGACGAGACCGCCGCCCGCCAGCGCCTGCGGGAGTCCGGTTTCCAGGTGGCCGACGGCGCAGCCTCGGTCAACAGCAGTTCGCGTTACGGCACGGTGGTCGGCACATCGCCCAGCGGGCAGACGATTCCGGGCTCGATCATCACCATCCAGATCAGCAACGGCATCCCACCGGCCCCGCCTCCGCCGCCGCCGATCGGGTTCCCGATACCCGGCGGCCCGCCGCCGGAGATCGGCCAGACCGTGGTCGAGATCCCGGGACTGCCGCCGATCACCGTGCCGGTGTTGGGACCGCCACCGCCCCCGTGACACCCGGTTCGCAGTAGGCTTGGCGGCATGTCAGTAAAGAAGGCAGCCGCCGTCACAGCGGGTTCGCTGGTCGCCGGGATCGGCTACGCATCCCTCATCGAGCGCAACGCGTTCGTGCTGCGGGAAGCGACGATGCCGGTACTGGCGCCGGGCTCGTCGCCCCTGCGGGTGCTGCATCTGTCCGATCTGCACATGCGCCCCAATCAGCGGCGCAAGCAGGCGTGGCTGCGCGATCTGGCTCGGCTCGAGCCCGACCTGGTGGTCAACACCGGTGACAACCTGGCGCATCCCAAGGCCGTACCCGCCGTCGTGCAGTCCCTCAGCGAACTGATGTCGGTGCCGGGCCTGTTCGTGTTCGGCAGCAACGACTATTTCGCGCCGCGGCTGAAGAACCCGCTGAACTACATCACCAACCCGCAGCACCGCACCCACGGTGAGCCGCTGCCGTGGCAGGATCTGCGCGCGGTCTTCACCGAGCGCGGCTGGCTGGACATGACCCACGTTCGGCGCGATGTCGAGGTCGCGGGGCTGCACATCTCGGTGGCCGGCGTCGATGATCCGCACCTCAAGCGCGACCGCTACGACACCATCGCGGGACGGGCCAACGGCGCGGCGAACCTGACGCTGGGCCTCACCCATTCCCCCGAGCCTCGGGTGCTCGACCGTTTCGCCGAGGACGGCTACCAGCTGGTGCTGGCCGGCCACACCCACGGCGGTCAGCTGTGTCTGCCGTTCTACGGGGCGATCGTGACCAACTGCGAGCTGGATCGCTCGCGCGCCAAGGGCGCTTCGAAGTGGGGTTCACACATGCAGCTGCACGTGTCGGCGGGTATCGGCACGTCGCCGTTCGCGCCGGTGCGGTTCTGCTGCCGCCCGGAAGCCACCCTGCTGACGCTCGTCGCGGCGCCGACCGGTGGCGGCCACGTCGGGACCCGGGCCGGACAGTCCTCGCCGGCCGTCTCGGCACGCTGAGCGCCGATGGCGTCCAGCGCCTCCCGGGCCCGGCCGCGCCTGTGGGTGGACAATGCGGTCCGGCTGATCGAAGCCGACGCGAAACGCAGCGCTGACACCCATCTGCTGCGGTACCCGCTGCCCACCGGGTGGCCCGATTTCGATGTGGCGCTGTATCTGAAGGACGAGTCCACCCACATCACCGGCAGCCTCAAGCACCGGCTGGCCCGCTCGCTGTTCCTCTACGGGCTGTGCAACGGGTGGATCGACGAGAACACCACGGTCATCGAGGCGTCCTCGGGGTCGACGGCGGTGTCCGAGGCCTATTTCGCCGCACTGCTGGGCCTGCCGTTCATCGCGGTGGTTCCCGCCTCGACCAGTGGTTCGAAGATCGCCCTGATCGAAGCCCAGGGCGGCCGTTGCCATTTCGTCGCCGAGTCCTCGCAGGTGTACGCCGAAGCCCAGCGGTTGGCCGAGGAGACCGGCGGGCACTATCTGGACCAGTTCACCAACGCCGAGCGGGCCACCGACTGGCGCGGCAACAACAACATCGCCGAATCGATCTACGAACAGATGCGGCTGGAACCACATCCGGTCCCGGAGTGGATCGTGGTGGGGGCGGGCACCGGTGGCACCAGTGCGACGATCGGCCGCTACATCCGCTACCGCAGACACGCCACGCAGTTGTGCGTCGTCGACCCCGAGAACTCCGCCTTCTATCCCGGCTATGCGCAGGGCCGCGACGACGTCGTCACCGGCGCGTCGTCACGGATCGAAGGGATCGGCCGCCCGCGCGTGGAGCCGTCGTTTCTGCCCGGCGTGGTCGACCGGATGATCGCCGTGCCCGACGGCGCTTCGGTGGCCGCGGCGCATCACGCCAGCCGGGTTCTCGGCCGCCGCGTGGGGCCGTCGACCGGCACCAACCTGTGGGGCGCCTTCGGACTGTTGGCGGAAATGATCGCGAACGGGCGCAGCGGGTCGGTGGTGACCCTGCTGGCCGACAGCGGCGACCGCTACTCGGACACCTACTTCGACGCCGACTGGCTGAGCGCCCAGGGGCTGCAGTTGTCGGAGTCTGCGGCGGTGCTCTCGGAGTTCGAGCGTTCCGGCAGCTGGTCGTGATCGGCCGTCAGGAACAGCCACATCGCTGCCAGGGCGAAGAAGCCCAGATAGACGGCGGCACCTAGAACGGTCATGACCTGATCAACGTCATGTGGGCCCCGGTTGCTTCCCGGCGTGCCTAGACCCTTTGCGCCGTTTTCCACACCAGGGTCGTGAAAAGTCGACGCCAACGACCCCCAGGTGGAAAACGGCGAACCCCGTGGCAGTGATGTACCGGTAGCCGTTTGGCTTTGGAGGTGCCCGGTGCGATAGGCTGTCGAAGCTTCACGCGGGGTGTGGCGCAGCTTGGTAGCGCGCTTCGTTCGGGACGAAGAGGTCGTGGGTTCGAATCCCGCCACCCCGACAGTGCAAGCAAGGCCCAGACCAGAGTAATCCGGTTTGGGCCTTGCTCGTTTCACGAACCGCGATGGTCTAGATATTGGTAGACAAACAGGTAGCATCGGCCGCATGAAGACGGTGACAGTGGGTCAGCTGCGCCAGAACCCGACAGATGTTCTGGCCGACGTCGAGGCGGGGACGACTTACGCAATCACGCGGCATAGCCATGTCATCGGTCACATCATTCCGCCCAATAAGACCCTGGATATCGCGCCGCCGAAAAAATCCGGTGCCGCACACACGCAATCGCTCGAGCGGGTTGAACTGACCTCCGCAGCATCGATCGATGATCTGATCGACGATGCCCGAGGCGATTGGTGACTTACTTCTACCTCGACTCGTCGGTCGCCGTGCGGATCCTGCTCGGGCATTCGATGCCGGCAGCCGCCTGGTTCGATACAGCAACGGGTGATCCTGAGACATCCGTCATCTCGTCGCGACTCCTACGAACGGAACTCACTCGGGTACTGCGCCGTGAGGGACTTCCAGTGCAGCGCCGCGACGCGCTGCTCGACTATGTCGGCATGCTGCCGATCAGCGACGCTCTGCTGGCCGAGGCTGAGGCCATCGTCCCGCACATCAAGACGCTTGATGCGATCCACTTGGCGTCCGTGATCCGCAGCGGTCTCGACGCGACAGTTGTCTCCCACGACGCGACGATGCTGTCGGTAGCCGGCGAACTCGGGTACGCCACACTGGATCCCTGCCGTTGAGCGGGTCAGTGCGGGTGGTTTTTCTTGCCGTGTCCCTTGTTGCCATGCCCCTTACCGTTGCCGTGATTCCCGGTGTCTTCGGGCATGGTCGGCAGCACGGTCGGGACACTCGTGGCGACCGGCACGGTCGGCTCGACAGGCGCAAGAGGTGCGACAGAGGGAGTCCCCGGAGTGACGGGGGCTCGCTGCGGTGGCGGGTCGGCGATCAGCAGAACGGCTCCGAGGATGACGGCAGCCATGACCGCGAGGGACGCGAGCGCTATCCGCAGGCGTGAGCGACGAGGCGGTAGCGGCGTAGGCAGCACCAGGGTGGCCGGCCGTGCAGACGGGGCACCACAAAGCGCGGCCCGCATGGCCATCGCGTCGGGAAAGCGGTAGGCCGGGTCGCGGGACATGGCTGTCTCCAGCACCTGGGCCAGCACCGGATCAGCGTCGGGACGCAGCATCATCAGAGGCAGGGCCGGCTCGTCGACAACCGCCCGCATCGTGGCGATCGGGTTGCCCCGGTCGAAGGGCCGGCGTCCGGTCAGCGCCTCGTAGCCCAGCACTCCGAGCGCATACAGGTCGTCGGACACCGAGGCGGGCTGCCCGGTGATCCGCTGGGGGCTCAGATAATCCGGGGTGCCGAATACGATTCCGGCCTGGGTGTGCGCGGTGCCGACGGTCTTGGCGATGCCGAAGTCGGAGAGTTTGGCGTTGCCGGTGTCGGTGATCAGAACGTTGCCCGGCTTGATGTCGCGATGCAGGATGCCTGCGCCGTGCGCGGCGGTCAACGCGCCGAGCAGGTCGGTGAGCACCCAACGCACCCGGTCGCTTGACAACGGTCCGGTCGCGATCTCGTCGGCCAGGGTCGGCCCGGGCAGCCGTTCCATCACGAGGAACGGGGTGTCGCGATGCTCGCCGGTGTCGTGCACGACGACGATGTTCGGGTGGTTCAGCGCCGCCGCGGCGCGGGCCTCGTCCTCGAACCGGCGCCGCATCACCACATCGGTGGCCAGGCCGGGATGGAGCAGTTTGATCGCCACCGGCCGCGACAGCCTGGTGTCCCAGCCATCGCGCACCTCGGCCACCCCGCCGCGACCGACAACGCCGCGTAGTTCGTAGCGGTTGGCGAGGAGGTGATCGACGCTCCCCATAGGGCGACTATTGCACACGCCCGCGTGTGAGCCGGGTTACCGCTGCTCGGTCAGTCACCGGATTGCGGCGCGGTCCAATGGACGACCTTCATCGCCGTCATCTCATCGAGCAGTTCGGGGCCGAAACCGAAACCGGATCCGCTGGCCCGTCGCGGCTCGGATGCGCCGCCGGGCGCGCCACCGAAGACGTTGTTGATCTTCACGGTGCCGACCGGAAGGGCCCGCCAGGCCTCTTGCGCGTGGCTCATGTCGTTGGTGAGCACGGTGGCGGCCAGCCCGTAACGGTCGTCGGCGGCGTCATCCACTGCGGTGGCGAAATCGGGCACCGCCCGCACCGGGGCGATCGGGCCGAACGTCTCTTCGCTCATCACGAGCATCTCGGGGGTGCACTCGGTCAGCACCGTGGGCGGATAAAAGCTGCCGGGTCCCTGCGTGGGCTCACCGCCGGCGCGCACCTGGGCGCCGCGGTCTACCGCGTCGGCGACGTGGGCGTGCACGTGTTGGCGGTGTCGCTCGTCGACCAAGGGGCCGATCCGCTCAGCCCACTCCCCCGCCTGCGCAACCAGCGCCTCGATGAACGACTCGGCCGCCGATTGGACGACGAAGATGCGCTCCACCGAGACGCAGATCTGTCCGGCGTTGGCGAAGCAGCCGAGCGCGGCCTGCTCGGCCGCCCACTGCGGGTCGACGCCGGCGTCGACGATCAACGCGTCGTTGCCTCCGTTTTCCAGCAGTGCCTTGGCCCCGCGCTGTGCGCAGGCCAGCGCGATCTCCCGGCCGGTCGCGCTGCTGCCGACATGTGCGACGACGTCGACCTCGGCGGCCGCCGCCAGTTGGGCCCCGACTGCGCCGTCCCCGTCGACGATCTCCAGCACACCGTCGGGCAGTTGGGCGGCGAGCAACTCGGCGAACCGCCGGCCGGTCTGCGGGCAACGTTCACTTGGCTTGTGCACCACGGTGTTTCCGGTCACCAACGCCGCACCGAGCAGACCGGCGGCCACCGCGACCGGATCGTTCCACGGCGTCAGCACCGCCACCACGCCGCGCGGTTGCGGAATCATCAGATCGGTGGCCGACCAACCGCCCTGCAGCGTCGAACCCCGGTGCAGCGGCCCGAGTTCGGCGTACTGACGCAGCGTGCCCACCCCGGCCTGCACACCACCGAGGGAGTCGGCCGCCGTCTTACCGGTCTCGCGTTCGTTGAGCGTGGCGAGTTCGTCGGCCGCCGCCCGCACCACCTCGGCCGCCGTGGCGACCGCAGCAGCCCGTTCGGCCGGTGCGGTCCTGGCCCATTCCGAGCGGGCATTGGCGGCGCGGGCGACCGCCCGCTCGACGGCTGCGGGTTCGGTGACGGCCACGCGGCTCACGACCTCGCCGGTGTGTGGATCGCGGACGGTGATGCGGTCACTCAATGTCGAAGTCACGGTGTGGGGCGTACCCGTTGCCGACGGTTCCAATCCCCGCCGATCCGCCCAACCAAGCGGTTGATAGCGTCGCCGGATGGCCGCGTTGAGCTGGATCGCCCAACTTCTGCAGTTTGACCGCGAGGGCGACGACTTCTGTATCCGCGAACCGCGTCGCGGCGCGGTCGAGCGGCTGTTCGGCGGCCTGATCGCGGCGCAGTCGCTGGCCGCGGCCGGCGCCACCGTCGACGACGGCAAACTGCCGCAGTCGCTGCACACCTACTTCGTCCGCGGCGGACGCTACGACGCCGAGGTCCAGTTCCACGTCGACCGCACCCGCGACGGACGCACATTCGCCACCCGCCATGTCACCGCCAGCCAGGATGGCGCGGTGATCCTGGAGATGATGGTCTCGTTCCACGAACCCGAGCCCGGGTTGGACTGGTACCCCGACGCTCCGCCCACCCTGGAGCTCGACGCGGCCGTCCCCAAATCCGAGGTGATGGATTTCGGTGACAAATTCGACCTGCGCACCATGGCCGCCGATGACTCCGAATTCGCGGTCTCGCCGTTTTGGATCCGCACCCAGCAGGAGATCGAAGACGACCCGTTGATCCGGGCCTGCACCCTGACCTTCCTGTCGGACCTCGGGCCCGTGCCGTCGGCCCTGCCGCCGACCGTCACCCTGCGCGCCGACCTGGGATTCGCCGCCAGCCTGGATCACTCGATCTGGTTTCACCGACCGTTCCGACCGCAGCACTGGCACCGCTACGAGCTGCGGCCGGCCAACCACAACGATTCCCGTGGGCTGGCCCGCGGCTCGCTCTACGACGCGGCGGGCACCCTGATCGCCAGTGTCAACCAGGAAGCACTCTGGCGAATCGCCCAGGATTAACCGGCACGTTTGCAACCGCGGCCCGGCGGGCAGTCGGTGACGATGAAGATCTCCGACGTCGCATCCTGGCCGGTCGAGCTCGGCGCCGCAGCACGGCACCGGCGCCTGTTCCACCCGAGCGGAGTATTGGCGCGCGGCACGCTCGAACGCAGCGCCCCCGAAGGCAGAGGCCTGCCGCTCTACTCGTGCGACGTGGTCGGGCGGCTGTCCAAGGGGGTGGGGACGCCGGATTCGGTGCCGGACATCGCCGGTGTGGCCTGGCGGATGCCTCCGCAGTTGTCCGGCACACCGTGGGATGTGCTGTTGGCCTCCACTTTGGCCGGCAACCGTTTTGTGTTGTGGCCGGCCAATTCGTGGTCGGGCATCACGTTCTCCAGCGTGATGCCGCTGCGGTACGAGGGCAAAGTGTGGTGGCTGCGGGCCAAGTTGCGCACCGAGTTCGACGGCGCCGGCCTGTCCCTGGACAGCGTGAGTGGCCAGCTGGAACGCGGCGGCATCGACTTCGACATCGAACAGTGCGGTGCCAGTGGCGAATTCGAGCCCCTGGCCCGGCTGTCACTTGACCAGAAGCTGCCGCACGACCGCGACGTATCCTTCGATCCGGTTCTGCACCGGGCCGCCGGGGTCACCCTCGTCCCCGATTGGCTGGCCGACGTTCGCCGCGTGGCCTACCGGAAGAGCCGGATCGGGCGGGACGCCGAATAGCACGGCATAGCCGCTCGGAGTAGCCACTCAGTCGGGAGGTTCCTGCGTGTCGTGTTTGGTGCTCTGGACGTCCGGGGTGTCCTCCGGAACCTCTTTCGTCCGATCAGGCTTGTCACCGCTGTCGTCACGGTGCTCTTCGTCGTAGATCCCCTTACCCGTTGGCATGCGCCCTCGGATACCCGGTGTCGCGCGTTTCAACCCCACCGCCACGGGTATGCGCAGCCGACCCCCGGAAGGAAATCAACATGGACGCTTTGACATTTCTCCGTCAAGACCACAAGAGCGTACTGGGCATGCTGGAGGTTCTCGATGGCGCGCCGACCGGCCCCGGCGCGCAGGAAAGTGGGTTGGCCACCATGGTGACCAACCTGATCATCGCCGAATCCCAGCATGAGGCCATCGAAGAACAGCTGTTCTGGCCGATGGTCCGCGACGTGCTCGACAACGGCGACGAACTGGCCGATGAGGCGATCGAGCAGGAAGAAGCCGGCAAGGAGTTGTTGCAGCGGCTTGAAGACGGCGAGCCCGGCGAACCCGATTATCACGACGCGCTCCGCGAATTCGTGAAAGTCGGCCGCGAGCACATCGTGTTCGAGGAGGACGTGGTGTGGCCGAAGTTCGAGGCCGCCGTCGACCGTGAAGAACGCGAGAAGCTCGGCGCCAAGCTGGAACAGGCCAAGAAGGTCGCGCCCACCCGTCCGCACCCGGACACCCCCTCGGGTGCAACCGCACAGAAGACCATGGGTGCGGCGGCCGCGATGATGGACCGAGTCCGCGACGCCGCGACCGGACGCGACGAGGACAACCCGCCCGACCCGCAGATCCAGTGAGCAGTGAGCAGTGAGCAGTGAGCATCCCCTGACGGCCCGCGTCCCGAAGGCGCCGGCCGTCAGCCATAGAATGACATCGAATTACAAAGCAGCGGAATGCTGTTCGTGGGTGAACGGCTTTTCGCAGTCCACGGCGGGGCTGCCCTCGGGGTTCTTCTTCGCGCCCTGATTCTGGCGCAACCTCCCACCGAGCCACTCCTCCTGCGGCTTGTTGACGTACTTCCACTTCATGCCCTCGGGCCACGGCCCCTGGCCCTGGTTCCACGGACCGCGCGCATCGCCGGTGCCGTTGGACATGTTGAACGCGACGTTCTGGAACCGGTCGTCGCCCGGGGCTTGCCCCGGCGGGAAGTTCACCGGTAGTTCGTTGAGCGCCGCGGTGAACTGCTGGAAGTGGGCCACTTCGCGGGTCATCAGGAACGTCAGGGTGTCCTGTACACCCGGATCGTCGGTGAACTGCTTGAGATATTCGTAGACGATCTTGGCCCGTGATTCGGCGGCCAGGTTGCTGCGCAGATCCACCGACGGATCGCCGTTGGCGTTGACGTAGGAGCCACTCCACGGCACGCCCGCCGAATTACTGACATCGGGCCCGCCGCCGGTCAACGCAAAGTACAGCGGGTTGACCGCGACGCTGTGGATGATCTGGTCCCGCCCGTCGGCGTCGCCCACCGCGGGCATCCAGTCACATCGCTCGTTGGCGATCTTCAGGTCGTCGTTGAGGCCGTCGAGCAGCATCGTGATCATCGAACCGACCATCTCCAGGTGGGACAACTCCTCGGTGGCGATGTCCATGAAGAGGTCGTACATCTTCGGGCTCTTCTCGCGCAGCACGAATGCCTGCGTGAAGTACTGCATGGCGGCCTTCAATTCGCCGTTCGCGCCGCCGAACTGCTCCTGCAGCAGGCTGGCGAAGCGTGGGTCGGGCTCGGTGACCCGAACCTCGAATTGCAGATCCTTGTTGTGGACGAACATCCCGGGTACCTCCAAAGGGCTGAAAACGGGTGGGATCGGCGGCGGGTACCCGGGCGCAGCCGTCCCAAACGTCTTCAGAGCCGGGCTTTTACCGCCGCGGAGAGCCGTGCGCCGTCGGCCTTGCCCGCGGCAATGGCCGTGGCGGCCTTCATCACCTGGCCCATCTGTCGCATCCCTGGACGTTCCCCGAGCTGCTCGGCCACCTGGGCGATCGCGGTATCAGCGACGTCGGCCAGTTCGGCGTCGGTCAGCGGAGTCGGCAGGTACTCGTCGATGACGCGGGCCTCGGCATGTTCGTTGGCCGCCAACTCACCCCGACCGTTCTGGGTGTAGATCTGCGCCGCCTCGCCGCGCTTCTTCGATTCCCGGGCCAGCACCGCGATCACCTCGGCGTCGGACAGTTCACGGGCCTGCTTGCCCGCGACTTCCTCGCTCTGGACCGCGGCCAGCACCATGCGCAGCGTGGCGGTGCGCAGCTTGTCCTGCGACTTCATCGCGTCGGTCAGATCGGCACGCAGCTTGTCCTTGAGGTCGGCCATAGCGTCAACCTACGCCGCGATCAGTTCGCGCCCGCCATGAATTTCGCATCGACAGACACCGCGACCTCGATGTCGGCCGGGGTGAAATCGAGTTCGGGTGCTCCGCCTACCCCAGCCGGGGCGGCCGCGGCCCGCAGCATCGGCGGGCCAGATGACGCCAGCGGGTTGCGGCCGAGCATGCCGGCGTCGGCGATCGTCACGGGGTGCACCGGGCCGAGATCCAATGCGTCGGCATAGCGCTGGGCGCGGGAGACCGCGTCCTGTACCGCGCGGGTGTGCACGTCGGCGACGAGTTCGTCGCGGCGCTTGACCGTCAGGGCCCACTCGATGCGCGACAACGTGAACCCGCCGGTCTCGGTGACGTGCCCGCCGACCCACCGCGACAAGGCGGTGAAGTCGCTGAACTTCACCTCCAGGCCGACGCTGGCGTGGTGCACGAGCGGCAACTGCTTGCCCTCGTTGTTCCAGGGCCGGTTGGCCCAGGTGCGGACCTGCCCGGTGGACCACCAGGTGACCGGCCCGGCAGCGGGATCGTGCAGCGGGGAGATCGAGGATTTCACGACATCCAGGTCGCGAACCAACCGCTCGTACACGGGCTCGATGGCCGGCCCCTCGTAACCGAGCATGACATGCGCCGTCGCGCGTTCAGGCGGCTGAAAAGCGGAAAACGACCCGCGCACGATGATCTCGGTCGGCATGCCCTCACCGTAGTTGCTGCCGGCAACTACGGTGAAAGGATGACGAGCGGTCAGCCACACCTTGCTCACTTTTCGGCAGGTAGCGTCATCCCGCTCCGTCCCCTGAGCCTGACCGACATCTTCAACGGTGCGGTGGCCTACGTCCGGACCAATCCGAAGGCGACGCTCGGGCTGGCCACCGTCGTCGTGCTGGCCGCGCAGATCATCACGCTCGCATTGCAAGTCGGTCCGCTGTCGGCACTCGGCGAATTCGATTCCACGCTGCAGGGCGAGCCGCCGTCGGCGGGCACGATCGCGGTCTTCGCCGGCGGAACGTTCGCCGGCATCGTCGTCACAACGCTGGCCTCGCTTCTGCTCAGCGGGATGCTCACCGTGGTGATCGGCCGCTCGGTGTTCGGCGGAACCATCACCATCGGTGAGGCCTGGCAACGGCTGCGTGGTCGGCTGCCCGCGCTCATCGGGCTGACGGTCTTGCAGGGGCTGGCGTTGGTGGTGGTCGTCGCGGCCGTGGCGGTCATGATCGCCGGTGCGGGCGCCGCCGTCGGCGCGTTGGGGGCATTCGCGGTCGGTGCGCCGCTGGTGCTCCTCACGCTCGTCGCCGTGCTCTACGTGTCGACGGTGCTGTTGTTCGCGCCTGCGGTCATCGTGTTGGAGCAACGTGGCATCGTCGCCGCGATCGGGCGGTCATTCGCGTTGGTGAAGAAGGACTTCTGGCGGGTGTTCGGTATCTGGGTGCTCGCCACGTTCGTGGCCTCGATCATCGCCTGGGGCGTGGGTGCGCCGTTCAACATCGCCGGCGAGACCATGTCTCTCGTGGCCGACGGGCCGTCATTGCCGGGGTTGGCCCTGAGCGCGGTCGGCGCGGCCATCGGACAGATCGTCACGGCGCCGTTCAGCGCGGGCGTGGTGGTGCTGCTGTATGCCGACCGCCGGTTCCGGGCCGAGGCGTTCGATCTGATGTTGCGGACCGGGGCCGTGGCGCCCGCCGAGACCGCCGATCGACTCTGGCTGCCGCGGTAGTGCTGAGGTGACGACCATCGACATCGACCGGGATGCTGCGCACGACGCCGCACAGAACGAACTGAGCAAGCCGATCTATCCGCGGGCCTCACCGACCGATCAGATCGGTGACTGGCTCAACGAGCTGCTGTACCGGATCGCCTCGGCCGGTTCCCGGATGCCCGGCGGCTGGTTCACGATCTCGGTGCTGGTGATCCTGGTCGTGGCGGCCGCCGTGGTGGCGGTGCGGATCGCCCGACGCACCATGCGTACTGACCGCAACACCGACCCCGCGCTGTTCGACAGTGCGACGCTCAGCGCCGCACAGCACCGGACGATCGCCGAACAGTTTGCCGCCCAAGGTGATTGGTCGGAAGCAATCCGGCACCGGGTCCGCGCGCTGGCCCGCAGTTTCGAAGAGACCGGGGTGCTCGACCCGGTCCCGGGCCGCACCGCGACCGAACTGGCCCGTGACGCCGCAGCGGTCCTGCCCGCCCTGTCGAGCGAACTGTATAGCGCAGCAAACACATTCAACGATGTCACCTACGGTGAACAGCCGGGAACCGAATCCGCCTACCGGGCGATCGCCACGCTGGACGAGGCCGCGGTGCGATGAAGGGACGTTTGCGCACGACGCGGTGGGTGCTGCTGGCCTTCGTCGTCATCGTCGCGGTGGCGGTCGCCACCGTCTATCTGACCGCGCCGCGCCCCGGCGGTGCGATGGATCCCGACTCCACCTCGCCGGGCGGGACGCACGCGTTGGTCAGCCTGTTGCGCGACCACAGTGTCGAGGTGATCACCGCCGCCACAGCCGAGGATGTACAACGCGCGGCCCGGCCCGGCACATTGCTGGTGGTGGCACAGACGATCTATCTGTCTAGTGCGGAAACGGTGGCGCAGCTGGCCGACGTTCCCGGTGATCTGCTGCTGGTCGCACCGACGGCGCTCACCCGCGAGAAGCTGGCCCCGCAGATCAAGCTCGACAAGCCGACGGAGTTCGGCGGCGACCAGCCGGATTGTGAACTGCCCGAGGCGAAACGCGCCGGCCGCACCCAGCTGGGCAGCACCGACACCTACACCGCCAAGGATGTCGAGCTGACGTCGTGCTACGGCGGTGCCCTGGTGCGCTACCACGACGGGGCCCGCACCGTGACGGTCGTCGGCACCGGCGACTTCATGATGAACTCGCGCCTGCTCAAGGACGGGAACGCCGCGCTGGCGATGAACCTGGCCGGTGCCGCCCCGCGGGTGATCTGGTATGCACCACAACATTTCGAGGCCGGCTCGTCAGGTGACGGCACGCTGTCGGATCTGATGCCGCCGCAGGTGCGGTGGATCGTGCTGCAACTGTGCCTGGTGGTGGCGGTACTGGCGGTGGCACAGGCGCGCCGGCTCGGTCCGCTGGTCGCCGAACCCCTGCCCGTCGTGGTCCGCGCCTCGGAGACCGTCGAGGGGCGCGGCCGGCTCTACCGGTCGCGACGCGCGCGGGACCGGGCCGCCGATGCGTTGCGCTCCGCGACGCTGGGGCGACTACTCCCCCGGCTCGGCCTCAGCGCCGGGGCCGCGCCGCCGGCTGTCGCGGCCGCCGTCGCGGCCCGCTGCGGTATCTCCGCGGCAGCTGCGGGCCCGGTGCTGTTCGGCCCGGCCCCGAGCACCGATGCCGAACTCGTCCATCTCGCACATCAACTCGACGACATCGAAAGGCAGGTCGCGCACTCGTGACTCAGCCCAGCACCGAGAACACCGACAACGCCCGCGATGCCCTGATGGCGCTGCGTGCCGAGATCGCCAAGGTGGTGGTCGGGCAGGACGCCGTGGTGAGCGGGCTGGTGGTGGCGCTGCTGTGCCGCGGCCACGTGCTGCTGGAGGGCGTGCCCGGGGTGGCCAAGACGCTGCTGGTGCGCACCCTGGCCGCCGCCTTGCAACTGGATTTCAAACGCGTGCAGTTCACCCCGGACCTGATGCCCGGCGATGTGACGGGATCGCTGGTGTACGACGCGCGTACCGCCGAGTTCGAGTTCCGTGCCGGTCCGGTGTTCGCCAACCTGTTGCTGGCCGACGAGATCAACCGCACCCCGCCGAAAACCCAAGCGGCACTTCTGGAAGCCATGGAAGAGCGGCAGGTCAGCGTCGACGGCACGCCGCGTCCACTGCCGGACCCGTTCATCGTGGCGGCCACCCAAAACCCCATCGAATACGAGGGCACCTACCAGTTGCCCGAGGCACAACTGGACCGCTTCCTGCTCAAACTCACGGTGCCGCTGCCGCCGCGGGACCAGGAGATCGCGATCTTGAGCCGGCACGCGCAGGGCTTCGACCCGCGTGACCTGTCCGCCGTGCAACCGGTGGCCGGGGCGGCGGAACTGGCAGCCGGACGCGAGGCTGTGCGCCAGGTTCTGGCCGGTGACGAGGTGCTGGGCTACATCGTCGACATCGTCGGGGCCACCCGGCATTCGCCGTCGCTGCAACTGGGCGTGTCCCCGCGCGGGGCGACCGCGCTGCTGGCCACCTCACGGTCGTGGGCCTGGCTGTCGGGCCGCAATTACGTGACGCCCGACGACGTCAAGGCGATGGCCCGCTCCACGCTGCGCCACCGGGTGGCCCTGCGTCCGGAAGCCGAGCTGGAGGGCGCCACACCCGACGGCGTGCTGGACGGCATCTTGGCTGCCGTACCGGTGCCGCGCTGATGGTTCTCACCGGCCGCGCGGCTCTGGTGGCACTGGTGTGTGTGCTGCCGATCGCGCTGGCCCCGTGGCCGGCAACGGCTTTCGTGGTGTTGGCAGCGTTGTTGGCGGCCGGGGTGGCCGCTGACGTCGCACTGGCCGGCCGTATCGGCGGGTTGCAGCTGTCCCGCGGCGGGGATGCTACGGCGCGGCTGGGTCAGACCGGGGACGCCGTCCTTGCCGTGCACAACACCGGGCGACGACGGATCCGCGGCGCGATCCGCGACGCCTGGCCACCCAGCGCCACGGCACAACCGCGCGCACACCAGGTGAACATCGGTGCGGACCAACAGGTCCGATTGGTCACCCGACTGAATCCGGTACGGCGTGGCGACCAACGCTGCGAGTTGGTCACCGTGCGTTCGATCGGCCCCCTGGGTCTGGCCGGGCGCCAACGCTCAGCGCCGCTGCCCGGGCAGGTGCGTGTCCTGCCGCCCTTCCTGTCCCGCAAGCACCTGCCCTCGCGGCTGGCCCGGCTGCGGCAGTTGGACGGCGCGATTCCGGTGCTGATCCGCGGGCAGGGCACCGAATTCGACTCGCTGCGTGAGTATGTCGTCGGCGACGACGTCCGTTCGATTGACTGGCGCGCCACGGCCCGCCGCGCCGACGTGGTGGTGCGCACCTGGCGTCCGGAACGGGATCGTCGGGTGGTGATCGTGCTGGACACCGGGCGTACCTCGGCCGGCCGCGTCGGCGTCGACCCCACGGCACGGGATCCGGGCGGCTGGCCCCGGCTGGACTGGTCGATGGACGCCGCACTGTTGCTGGCCGCGCTGGCGTCACGGGCCGGCGATCACGTCGATTTTTTGGCCATCGATCGGGTGACCCGCGCCGGGGTCTTCAATGCCTCACGCACTGAACTGCTGGCCACGCTGGTCTCGGCGATGGCGCCGCTGCAGCCGGCCTTGGTGGAATCCGATGCCACCGCGATGGTTTCGGCGATATCGCGCCGGGTGCGGGGCCGGGCACTGGTGGTGCTGCTGACAGATCTCAACGCCTCGGCACTCGACGAGGGCTTGATGACGGTGTTGCCTCAGCTGTCGTCCCGCCATCAGGTGCTGCTGGCCGCGGTATCCGATCCGCGGGTGGACCAGTTGGCGGCAGGCCGTTCCGATGCCGCGCAGGTCTATGACGCCGCCGCTGCCGAACGGGCCCGCAACGACCGTCGGGCCATCGCGTCACGGCTACGCGGGCACGGCGTCGATGTGGTCGATGCCGCGCCCGAGGATCTGGCGCCCGCCCTGGCCGACCACTATCTGGCGATGAAGGCCGCCGGCAAGCTCTAGTTCCCGTGCGCGGCCCTTGCGCGAGCAGACACAAAACTGCCCATTTTCGCGTGCGAAGAGGCAGTTTTGTGTCTGCTCGGCGAAGTAGGTCAACCCGTCGGGACCACGTCGGGGGCGTCCTCCAGGTCGCCGCTCTCCCCGGCCCGGACGGCCTTGCGGCCGAAGTGGACCACGTAGCCAAGGAACGCGGCCTCGACGGCGACGCCGATGGCGATCCGCGCCCACGTGGGCAGCGCAGAGGGCGTCACGAGGGCTTCCACCAGGCCCGAGACGAGCAGCACGACCGCCAGCCCGATCGCGGCCGCGACGACTGCCCGCCCCTGTTCGGCAAGCACCTGGGCGCGGGGCCGGTCCCCGGGGGCGATCACCGTCCAGCCCAGCCGCATCCCCACCGCCGCGGCCAAAAACACGGCGGTCAGCTCGAGCAACCCGTGCGGGGTGAGCAGACCGAGGAACAGGCCGCCCTTGCCGGCGCTGAACATCAGCCCGGCGATCATGCCGAGGTTGGCCGCGTTCTGGAACAGCACATAGGGGATGGGCAGCCCGAGCAGGATCGCGAAGGCAATGCACTGGGCAGCCACCCAGGAGTTGTTCACCCAGACCTGCAACGCGAACGATCCGGCCGGGTGCTCGCTGTAGTAGGACTCGAAATCGTGGTTGACCAATTCGTCGATCTCACTGGGGGTTCCGATGGCCGCGTGCACCTCGGGGTTTCCCGACACCCACAGCGCCAGCGCGACGGTCACGATGAAGAATGCCACCGCCGACCCGAGCCACCACCGCCAGGACCGGTAGGCCACCACCGGGAACGACACCGTCCAGAACCGGACGAACTCGCGCCACAACGGGGCGTGCGCGCCGGTCACCGCGGCGCGGGCCCGCGCCACCAGCCCGGACAGCCGCCCGATCAACACCGAGTCCTGCGAGGCCGAACGCACCATCGACAGATGCGTGGAAACCCGTTGATAGAGGTCCACGAGCTCGTCGACTTCGGCGCCGGTCAACTGTCGGCGTCGTTTTACCAACTGCTCCAACCGGTCCCAGGTGGGGCGATGGGCCACGACGAACGCATCGACATCCACCCGACCAAGCCTATCGGTAGCGTGTGGCGGTATGGTCTCGCAGCCCGCGCCGGTGGTGACCGGGGACGCCGTCGTCCTCGATGTCGCGATCGCCCAGCTGCCGGTGCGCACGCTGGCCGCCCTGATCGACATCGTGGTGATCGCGGTTGGCTATGTCATCGGCGTGGTGTTGTGGTCGATCACGCTGAGTCAACTCGACGATGCGCTGTCGGCGGCCATCCTGATCATCTTCACGGTGCTGGCCCTCGTCGGGTATCCGGTGGTGATGGAGACCGCGACGCGGGGCCGCTCGCTGGGCAAGATGGCGCTGGGGCTGCGCGTGGTGGCCTCCGACGGCGGTCCGGAACGCTTCCGCCAGGCCCTGTTTCGCGGGCTGGCCGGCTTCGTCGAGATCTGGATGCTCACCGGTGGGCCCGCGGTGATCTGCAGTCTGTTGTCGGCCAAGGGCAAGCGCCTCGGTGACATCTTCGCCGGCACCGTGGTGATCAGTGAGCGGGGACCGAAGCTGAATCCGCCGCCGGTCATGCCCCCGCCGCTGGCGTGGTGGGCGTCCTCGCTGCAACTGTCCGGCCTCGGCCCCGAACAGGCCGAACTGGCCCGGCAGTTCCTGTCCCGCTCGGCACAACTCGACCCCCGGATACGTCACGAGATGGGCCGGCGGATCTTCGCCGAAGTGGCCGCACGCATCTCACCCCCGCCGCCGCCCGGGGCGCCGCCGGAGTACGTGTTGGCCGCGGTGCTGGCCGAGCGGCACCGTCGTGCCCTGGCCCGGTTGATGCCACCAGCCCCACCGATCGCGTTCCCGGCGCCCTATTCGGGTTACCCACCATCGGCACCGCCACCGAACAGCGGGTTTGCTCCGCCGGGATAGCTGTATGGGACATCACTGTCTCATTATGGCGCAAATGTGTTAGATTTTGACGCATGACCAGTTCGGCGACGGTACACAGCGGACCGCGTGAGCGCACCCGCAAGGCGATCCTCGATGCCGCCATGACGGTGCTGGCCGACAATCCGTCGGCGTCCCTGACCGACATCGCCACCACCGCCGACGTCGGCCGCAGCACCGTGCACCGGTACTACCCGGAACGCACGGATCTGTTGCGCGCCCTGGCCCGTCACGTGCACGAGCTCAGCAATGCGGCCATCGACCGCGCCGATCCCACCCACGGGCCGGCCTATGACGCCCTCCGCCGGGTGGTGGAGAGCCAACTCGACCTCGGCCCGATCGTGCTGTTCGTCTACAGCGAGCCGTCGATCCTGGCCGACCGCGAGCTGGCGGCGCACCTGGACACCGGCGACGAGGCGATCGTCGAGGTACTCAACCGAGCCTCGGTGGACCGGCCCGAATACCCGCCGTACCCGCCCGGCTGGGCCCGGCGCGTGTTCTGGGCCCTGCTGGATGCCGGCTACGAAGCCGCCAAACAGGACGGCACACCGCGCCACCAAATCGTCGACGCCATCATGACCAGCCTCACCGCGGGCACCGTGAATCTCCCGCGCGGCTGACCCCACTTTTCTGGAGCTCCCCGAATGTCCACCCGCCTCGACGGCTCGCCGTCGGTCTCCACCCCCAAACGCGCCTGGGTGGCCCTGGCTGTCCTGGCGCTGCCCGTGCTGTTGATCGCGATCGACAACACCGTGTTGGCTTTCGCACTGCCGTCGATCGCCGAGGATTTCCGGCCCCCGGCCTCCACCCAGCTGTGGATCGTCGACGTCTACTCCCTGGTGTTGGCGGCGCTGCTGGTCGCCATGGGTGGTCTCGGTGACCGGTTCGGCCGACGCCGGCTGCTGTTGATCGGCGCCACCGGCTTCGCGGCGATGTCCGTGGCGGCCGCATTCGCGCCGAGTGCCCAGTACCTGGTGCTGGCGCGCGCCGTGCTCGGCGTGTTCGGCGCCATGTTGATGCCGTCGACGCTGTCGCTGATCCGCAACATCTTCACCGACGCGTCGGCCCGCCGGCTCGCGATCGCGATCTGGGCTTCCTGCTTCACCGCCGGATCCACCCTGGGCCCGATCGTCGGCGGGGCGCTGCTGCAACACTTCCATTGGGGCTCGGTCTTTTTGGTGGCCGTACCGATCCTGTTGCCCCTGCTGATCCTGGGCCCCAAGCTGGTGCCCGAATCGCGTGACCCCAATCCCGGTCCGCTCGATCTGGTCAGCGTGGCGTTGTCGTTCACCGCGATGCTGCCGTTCGTCTGGGCGATCAAGACCGCCGCCCATGACGGGTTGTCGGTCGTCGTCGCGGCGGCGTTCGTCGCCGGCATCGGCTCGGCCGCCCTGTTCGTTCGCCGGCAGCGGCGCAGCGCCACCCCGATGCTCGACATCGGCCTGTTCTCCTACGGCCCGTTCAGCTCGTCGATCCTGGCGAACTTCCTGTCCATCGTGGGGTTGATCGGGTTCATCTTCTTCATCTCGCAGCACCTGCAGCTGGTACTCGGACTGTCGCCGCTCACCGCGGGCCTGGTGACGCTGCCCGGCGCGGTGGTGTCGATGATTGCCGGCATCGCCGTGGTGCAGGCCGCGAAACGTTTTGCGCCGCAGACGTTGATGATCACCGGGCTGATTTTCGTGGCCGCCGGGTTCATCCTGATCCTGCTGTTCCGCCACGATCTCTCGGTGGTCGCGGTGATCGTGTCGTTCGTCGTGCTCGAACTCGGCGTCGGCATCTCCCAGACGGTATCGAACGACACCATCGTCGCCTCGGTGCCGGCCGCCAAAGCCGGTGCGGCATCAGCTGTCTCGGAGACCGCCTATGAGTTGGGCGCGGTGGTGGGCACCGCGACCCTGGGCACCATCTTCACCGCGTTCTACCGCAACAACATTGCGTTGCCGGCCGGTTTGAGCCCGACGCAGGCCGCCGACGCCGGTGAGAGCATCGGCGGGGCGGTGTCGGTGGCGGCGGACGTGCCCGCGGCCACCGCGGCCCAACTGCTGGAGTCGGCCCGCACAGCGTTCGATTCCGGCATCGCCCCGACGGCCATCATCGCCGCAGTGCTGGTGTTGGCGGCCGCCGGGATCGTGGCCGCGGCATTCCGCTGATCGACGGCAGGCGATATGATCTCCCTAATTCTGGATACGCGTGTTTCCACAATAGGGGGATGGCGGGATGACCGACGTGATCGACCAGACCAGGATGGGCCGTCGAGCCCAGCAGTATCTGCCCGATTGGCAGCACACCACACCGACGCTGACCACCGCGCAGACCCGCATCCCGATCAACACGCCGATGCGGGAGGACTCCGCCCGGTGTGACCGCACCCAAGTGCAGGACGCCTTCGACGGCTGGGCGGCAGCCGGATCGGCGGCCAATGTCGCCATGCAACTGGGCTGGCCAGAAGTTGCCTACGGCGTCATGGAGTCCAAGGTCGAGTCCGGGGCGCTGATGAAGCATCCCTGGAAACGCCTGCGCACCACCGAGCAGTACCTCGCGGTCGCGATTCTGGGGACCGACGAAGAACGCGCCGCCTACCGCAAGGCGATCGACAGCGCACACCGCATGGTGCGCAACACTGCGACCTCACCCGTGAAATACAACGCGTTCAACCCGGAGCTTCAACTGTGGGTCGCCGCCTGCCTCTACATCGGCTTCGAGGACACCCACCAACTACTCCACGGCAGGATGAACGAGGAGCAGGCCGAGCAGTTCTATCAGTCCTCCAGCACGCTGGGCACCACGTTGCAGGTGACTGCCGACATGTGGCCGGCCTCGCGCAAGGAGTTCGACCACTACTGGAACGTCGCCTGCCAGCGGGTGACGTTCGACGACGCCCAAAAGCAATTCATCAACGATCTGATCGACCTGAAGATGATCACCCCGACGCTCGGGCTGCCGCTACGAGGGCTGTTGCGGTTCCTCACGATCGGATTCCTCGCTCCGCTGTTCCGCGAAAAGCTCGGATTGGCCTGGAGCGCCAAGGATCAGCGGCGGTTCGACAACCTGTTCCTGTTCGTCGGCTTCGTCAACCGGTTCCTGCCACGGCCACTGCGGTTCTCCGCGTTCTACCTCATCATGCGCGATTTCCGGCTGCGGCTGCGCGAAAACAAGGCCCTCATCTAAGGCACAGAAGGACATTCGACATGTTGAGAACCATCGGCCGCATCCTGGATCACAAGATGAAGGTCTCCGAGTACATCGGAACCCTGATCCTCATCGGGATCCCGTACGGAATCATCGGGGTGGTGTGGACCCTGACCCACACCTCTCACCTGTCCCAGATCGACAGCGCCTGGGACCAGGTCATTTCTTTTCTGGGGTCGATCGTGTGCTGGCCCGTGCTGATCTTCGCGAACGTGACGATGACCTAGGAGGACACCCGAATGATGGTTTTGGTCCGGCTCATCGACGTCGGCATGGAGTATGTGAAGTTGTTGCTCGGACTCAACGGCGGGCCGGCGCGCCGCACCTTGGCCTGGATCTCTTTCCTGTCATTGATATGCGCGGGCGTGGCACTCATCGCGTGGGGCGTGTGGGCCATCCCGATGCTCGTCGACACCCTGAACGGACACTGAGCGATGATCGGCAAGATCCTGGACCACGAGATGAAGTTCTCCGAGTTTCTCGGGCTGCTGATCCTGATCGGGATTCCCTACTTCCTCGTCGGTGTCGGATGGACGCTCACCCACACCGCACACCTGGACGGCATCCACAGCAACACCGACAAGGTGGTCTCGTTCCTCGGCTCGATCGTGTGCTGGCCGGTGCTGCTGATCTCCAACGTGACAATGACCTGAGCGCTGCGATCACGAAAGTGACGCTATGGCCGTAGTTTTCGACGCGTAACCACCTCAGCGTCACTTTCGCCGGAGATCAGGCGCTGATCCAGTTTCCGTGGAACCCGTACGGAACGCGTTGCGGCAGTTTGATGGTCGCGACGGGCTTTCCGCTGAAGTCCGACGCATCGAGGATCACCAGATCGCTGCCGTCGCGCTCGGGGTTGTAGACGTAGCCCAGATACCAGCCGTTGCTCTCGTCGGCCGGGCCCGCCCCGGGGACGAACACCGCCTCTCCGGGTCCACCGGAGCCGAGCTCGTGACGGACACCTGCACCAGTGCGCAGGTCATAGCGGATCCAGGCTTTGTCCGCGACGGACACCGCGTACTTGGCAGGCAGACCGGCCAGCCGATCGTCGATGCGGGGGAACTCGACCCCGAGTTCGTCGAGCTGGCGTTCGCGGATGGTTCCGGCGGCCAGGTCGATCCGCCACTCCCACAGCTTGCCTTCGACATCGAAGCCACCGTCATTGCGCCACATCTCAGGGTATCGAACCGCCTGCAGCACAATCGAATTGCCGTCATCATGGGCGTTGGCGACGTGGAAAACGTAGCACGAGTCGATGTCGAACCAGCGGATCGAGGCGTCCGGATCGTCGCGACGCAGCACACCGAACCGGGCACCGTAGTCATCGCTCCAGCGGTAGGGCATGCCGCTTTCGCCCTCGGCCACCGCGACGTCCAGGTCGAACACCACCGGCAGATCCATGAAGATGACGTGGCTTGCCGTCATCGCGAAGTCGTGCATCATGGTGTGCGCCTTGACATCCACCGGTCGATTGACGATCAGGTCGCCGTTGGCGTCGGCCCGGTGGTAGGTGACGTAGGGCTCGAAGATGCTGCCGTAGGAGAAGAAGTGCAGCTCGCCGGTCGTCGGGCAGATCTTGGGATGCGCGGTCATCGAGTCGATGAGCTTGCCGCCGAAGTCGTAGGCGCCCACGGTTTCCAGGTCGTTGGTGATCTCGTAGGGCAGTGAGGACTCCACCAGCGCCAGGGTCTTGCCCGCGTGGTTGACGACGTGGGTGTTGGCGACGGAGGAGCGCAGGTTGCGGGTGCCGTCGTCGTTGTACAGCCGGAAGTCCTCGATGAAGCTGTCGGTGCACACCCAGCGGTTGCGGTACCACTTGGCCGCGCCGTTCTCGATGCGGACACCGTGGATCATTCCGTCGCCGGTGAACCAGTGCTGCCCCGCCTGGCGCGGGTTGGGCCCGTTTCGCAGGTACCAGCCGTCGAGTTCGGCGGGGATCGCGCCATCGACGGGCAGGTCGTATTCGGTGAGTTCGTCGGCGACGGGCGCGTAGTTACCGCGCCGGAAGAAGTCGGTTTGACCGATGGGCAGTGCGGAAGTCATGCATTCACGGTGACATTCCACAACTGACATGTCAATAGTGAAATGTAGGCTGCCCTCATGAGTCTGCGGATGGCGACACTTGGCCTGTTGGCACAGCACCCGGGCAGCGGGTACGACCTGCTCAAGCGGTTCGAGAAATCGATGGCCAACGTCTGGCCGGCCACCCAGAGCCAGCTGTACGGCGAGCTCAACAAGCTGGCCGACGCCGGCCTGATCGAGGTGTCGGCCATCGGACCACGCGGCCGCAAGGAGTACCGGATCACGCCCGCCGGCCGCAGCGAACTGCAGCACTGGATCACCAACCCTGCCGACGACCCACCCGAGCGCAGCGCCGCCCTGCTGCGGCTGTTCCTGCTCGGCGAAATATCCCGGGATCAGGCACTCGCCCACCTCGAGGCAGTGGCCGCGCACGCCGACGCGGAAGTCGCACGCCTCAAAGAACTGGAGGCGTCCATCCCCTGGCCCGATGCCGACGACCTCTACGGGCACGCCGTCCTGGAATACGGCCTGCGCCTCAACACCATGCAGGCCCAGTGGGCCCGGTGGCTCACGAAGACTATCGACAAACGATAGATCTCGATATATCGTTGACGCATCGGAAGCGCGGACCGCGCTCCCCTACGACAACGAAGGAGTCATTCCAATGACCAACCCATTCAACCCACCAGGCGGCTTCGGATTCGTGCCCTTCGGCCGCGAAGAAGCCCGCGCCATGTTCCGCCAGGCTCGCACCGCCCGTCGCGATCTCCGTGACCAGATGCGCGCCCAGGCCCACGCCGCCCGCGAGCAGCGCGTCGATCCCACCTGCCAGGCCGGACCCGGATTCGAACCGCGCGGCGGCTTCGGCTTCGGCTTCGGTCCGGGCCCCTTCGGCGGCGGGCCTTTCGGCGGACCTTTCGGTGGCCCGCGGGGTCGCGGCGGCCGGGGTGGCCGACGGGGCCGACGCGGTGACGTCCGTGCGGCCATCCTGACCCTGCTGGCCGAGCGGCCCATGCACGGCTATGAGATGACGCAGGAGATCGCCGCCCGCAGCAACAACCTGTGGAAGCCGAGCCCCGGCTCGGTGTACCCGACCTTGCAACTGCTGGTCGACGAGGGCCTGATCGTCCCGGCCGAAACCGAGGGCAGTAAGAAAACTTTCGAGTTGACCGCAGAAGGCCGCCAGGCCGCCGCCGAGATCGACACCCCGCCGTGGGAGCAGATCTTGGCAGATCAGGAAGACGAGACCCCCGGCCACCAGAACCTGCACGGGGCCGCTGCGCAACTGATGACGGCCGTCGGCCAGTCGGCCTATGCCGCCACCGAGGAACAGCGCCAACGCATCCTCGACATCGTCAACAACGCGCGCCGCGAGATCTACCAGGTCCTGGCCGAGGAGTGAACAGCCCGTAGGCTGCCCTCGTGGACAGTCTCGTCGCCGTCGTCGTTCCCGCGCTCGTCGCAGTATTGACCGCCGCCGGCGCCGTCATCGGACTCGAATTCCGCGATGTCGACGCCTACGAGCGCCGGCGCGGCATCTGGCAGTGGCTCCTGGTCCTGCTCGCCGCGGTCGCGACGATGGGCGCCACCGGTTCCGCGTCCGGTGTCGGCAGCCTGTGGCAGGCCGTCTTGATGGCGGTGGTCGCGGTGGCCGCCATCGTGTTCGCCCACGTGATGTGGCGGCGTCGGGTTCCCGACGCCGAACCCAGGATCCAGGCCATCGCGACGGCTGCGGCCCTCTCGGCAGTCGTGGTGGTGGTGGGCTCGACTGCCCTCATCTACGTCCAGAACACGGGCTGCCGGCAGGTCGATCCGCTGGTGCAGTCCAGCCGGGCCAGTTCGGCCTTCGTCATGCCGGCGGTCGGCCCCAACCAGGGGCCGACGGTCGGTGACTACCAGGACTGGGCCAAGATCATCCGGGAACAGGCCGACCAGGTGACCAAGGGCGAGGCCGCCCAGCACGCCCAACGACTGGCCGAGGTAGCTGAGCAGATCGCCGACTCCGTGCGCACCAACAACACGGGTCGGCACTACGAACTGTCGGTCGAGTTCTACGACGAACTCAAGCCGATCCTGACCAAATGCCAGATCCAGTTGACCGCCTAGATCTCCACCCAATCCAGCGTGCGTTCAACGGCTTTGCGCCAGCCGGCATAGCCGGACTGCCGGGCCTCGTCATCCCATTGCGGGCTCCAACGCTGGCCTTCCTGCCAGTTCGTCCGTAGATCCTCCGGGCTCTCCCAGAACCCGACCGCGAGCCCGGCCGCATAGGCCGCGCCCAGTGCGGTGGTCTCGGCCACCACCGGCTTGACCACCTCGACACCCAGCACATCGGCCTGGATCTGCATGCACAGCGTGTTGGCGGTGATGCCGCCGTCGACCTTCAAAACCTCAAGGTGCACACCGGAATCGGCCTCCATGGCCTCCACCACGTCGCGGCTCTGATAACAGATCGCCTCGAGGGTGGCGCGGGCCAGATGCGCGTTGGTGTTGTACCGGGACAGCCCGACGATGACACCCCTGGCATCGGAGCGCCAGTACGGGGCGAACAGCCCGGAGAACGCGGGCACGAAGTACACGCCGCCGTTGTCGGTGACCTGCCGGGCCAGTGCCTCGCTCTGGGCCGCACCACTGATGATGCCCAGCTGATCCCGCAGCCACTGCACCGCCGAACCGGTCACCGCGATCGAACCCTCAAGGGCATAAACCGGTTTCGCGTCTCCGAATTGATAGCACACCGTGGTCAGCAGCCCGTTGTCCGAGCGCACGATCTTCTCACCGGTGTTGAGCAGGAGGAAATTGCCGGTGCCATAAGTGTTCTTGGCCTCACCGGGTGACAGGCAGACCTGCCCCACCATGGCCGCCTGCTGGTCACCCAGGATGCCGGTCACCGGCACCTGCCCGGCCAGCGGTCCGTCGTCGCGGGTGATCCCGAACGACTCCGGATACGACGACGGCCTGATCTCGGGCAGCATCTGGCGCGGAATGTCGAAGAGCGACAACAGCTCGTCGTCCCAGTCCAGGGTTTCCAGGTTCATCAGCATGGTGCGGCTGGCGTTGGTGACGTCGGTGACGTGTAAGCCGCCGCGGTAGCCGCCGGTCAGATTCCAGGTCACCCAGCTGTCGGCGGTACCGAAGATGGCGTCACCGTTTTCCGCGTCGCGACGCACCCCGTCGACGTTCTCCAGGATCCATTGAATCTTGCCCCCGGAGAAGTACGTCGCGGGCGGCAGCCCGGCCTTGCGTCGGATCACGTCGCCGCGGCCGTCTCGGTCCAGGGCCGCCGCGATGCGGTCCGTGCGGGTGTCCTGCCAGACGATGGCGTTGTGGTACGGCCGGCCGGTGTGGCGATTCCACACCAGCGTGGTCTCGCGCTGATTGGTGATGCCCAGCGCGGCCACGTCAACGGCGGACAGGTTGGTCTTGTTCAGTGCGGTCATGATCGCCGCCGCGGTGCGTTCCCAGATCTCGACCGGGTTGTGTTCCACCCACCCGGCTTTGGGCAGGATCTGCTCGTGTTCGAGCTGATGACGTCCCACCTCGGCCCCACTGTGATCGAAGATCATGCAGCGCGTGCTGGTGGTGCCCTGGTCGATCGCGGCTACGAAGTCGGCCAACGTCTTTCCTCCATACAGGTAGAACTACTGTGCCGGGAACCTGTCGCAATCGTCCATGATGGCCTACATGGACCGCGAGCCGACCGATATCGACCGGATGCCACGGGGCGGGTTCCGGGCGTCCTGCCTGGACCGGCTGCTGGAGACCGACCGGCAGGAATATCTGGACCGCGATGATGTCGACGTGTCGGTGAAACGCCAGGTGATCGGCGCCCTGGACTGGACCGGCCGGTTTTTCAAGAACCATCAACGGTTCGCCGGGATCGCCCTCGATCTCCTCGCCGACGTGCCCGATCCACGCATCCTCGAACTGGGTGCCGGCCATGGCCGGGTGTCCCGTCAACTGCTGGCCGATCACCCGACGGCCCGGGTCACGGTCACCGACGTCGATGCCGAGTCGGTGGCCCGCATCGCCGAAGGTGACGTCGGCAGCCATCCCCGCGCCGAGGTGCGGCAGATGGACGCCACCGCGATCGACGCCGCCGACGACAGCTATGACCTGGTGCTGTTCGCACTGTCCTTTCACCATCTGCGCCCGGCCCAGGCGGCGCGGGTGTTCGCCGAGGGCACGCGGGTGGCCGAGACGCTCCTGATCATCGACCTGCCGCGGCCGCCGGCACCGCTGCACCTGCTGCGGCTCGCCACGATGTTGCCCGCCGCCCTGGTCTTGCCGTTCGCCCACGACGGGGTGATCAGTTCACTGCGCACCTACAGTCCCTCGGCCCTGCGCACCCTGGCCCGCCACGCCGACCCGTCGATCGAGGTCCAACTGCGCGGCGGCCCGAATTCGCCGCAGATCGTCATCGCTCGCAGAAGCCGTTGACATGCAAGGTCTTTACGCGCTCAAACCGTGGTACACCCGTCGCCTCGGCGGCATCGTCGACGCCGCGGTGGCGCGAGGCATCTCCCCCGACGTCTTCACCGTCGCCGGCGTGATCGCCGCGGCGGCCGCTGCCGTCGCCGTCGCCTACGGTTGGTGGCCGCTGGTGTTCGTGCTGCTGGGCGCGCGGTTGGCCGGTGCGAACCTCGACGGTGCGGTGGCCCGGGCCCGCGAGGTGAGCCGGCCGTGGGGATTCGTGCTCAACGAGATCGGTGACCGGACCTCGGACCTTCTGGTGTTCGCCGGGTTGACGGTGTGGGCCGCACGCACCGGCGGATCGGTCATCTGGGTGCTGGTGGCGGCACTGGCCGCGACCCTGCCGACGTTCGCCTCACTGGCTGCCGCGGGGGCGGGTGCGACACGGCGCAACGGCGGTCCGTTCGGCAAAACCGAGCGGTGCCTGGCGATCGTGGTGGCCTGCGCGCTACCCGCGCTGCTGGGCTGGGTGTGTGCGGTGATCGTGACGGGTTCCGCGCTGACCATGGTGACCCGACTGCTCGGTACCCACCGCGAACTGGCCGTCTGATGCTGGTCGACGAGTATCTGCGGCTGCTGCACTGGGACCGCAACCTGCCGTTGGTGATCGACTGGGGCCCGTTCGACATCCACATCGTCGGCCGGTCGGTGTTCTACCTGTGGGTCACGCTGATCATCCTGGCCCTGGCCGGCATCGCGGTATTCGCCTCCCGCAAGCGGGAATTGATCCAGAAGTGGACCACCTGGGTCCTGATCCTGCCGGTGGTCGGCATCCCGATCTGGCTGGGCCGCGGGCCGACGGCGATCCTGGCCGCGGTGCTGGCCGTCGTCGCCGTCACCGAGTATGCCCGCCTGGTCAAGCTCAACCGGGTCGACACCTCGGTGCTGCTCGGGCTGGCCGTGCTCTATCCGCTGACCGCGTGGCTGCATCCGACCTGGTTGGGTTTGGCCGCCATCGGCGTGCTGTTGTGCGCGTTGCCCGCGGTACTCGGCGGCGACGTCGCCGACGGCAGCCGCCGCGCCGCGTTCACCGGATTCGGTTCGGTGTGGATCTGTTGGTCACTGGCGCATCTGGTGATGTTGTGGGAGAACGCTTTTCTGGTCTGCTTCGCCGCTGCCGCCACCGATGTTGCCGCCTGGTGCGGCGGTAAAGGGTTGCGCCGCTTCGGCTGGGCCCGCCGGCCGCTGTCCCCGTTGAGCCCGAACAAGACCGTCGGCGGAATCGTCGGCGCGGTGCTCGGCGCGTTCCTGGTGCTGACGTTGTTGGGCACGATCTCGGTGGGCCTGCTCGTCGCGGTGGCGTTCGGCGGGGTGTTGGGCGACCTGTTGGAGTCGATGGTCAAACGCCAGGCCAACGTAAAGGACGCCGGCGACTGGCTGCCCGGGTTCGGTGGTCTGCTCGACCGCATCGACTCCCTGCTGTTGGTCCTGCCTCTGGCGTATCTGCTGTCATGAGCCCTGTCGTCATGAGCCCTGCTGTCATGAAAATGGGCAGCCGGTTCCGGCATCACCTGTGGCGCGTGGCGTGCAGCCTGTCCGGCGGCCTGACCGTCACCGGGCGCTGGCAACATCCGGGCGGCTGCATCGTCGTGGCCAATCACGGTTCGCATGCCGACACCGCCGCACTGCTGGCGGCATTGCCGCCCTCGGCGGCACCGGTGTTCGCCGCGGCCTCGGACTACTGGTTCGACGTGCCGGTGCGCCGCTTCCTGATCACCACGCTGGCCGGTGCGCTGCCCGTGCGCCGCACCGCGTCGAGCACCTACGCCGGGCTCCTTGAGGCGGTGCGGCCCGCCGTCGCGGCCGGTCGCGCCGTCGTCGTCTTCCCCGAAGGCACCCGCTCCCGAAACGGGGACATCGGCGAATTCCGGTCCGGGGCATTGCATCTCGCCCGTGATTGCGGTGTGCCGGTGATCCCCGTCGCGCTGCTGGGCACCCGCGACGTCCTGCCCAAGAACGGCGCATTCCATCCGGGGCCCATGGAAGTCCGCCTCGGCGAGCCGGTCGACCCGAACACGCTCGATGCCACCGGGCTGCGTTCGGCGGTGGTATCAGACCGCGACGCGGCCCCGGTCCGCACCCGCACCTCGCGGATCTGGGCAGCGGTGGCCCGCGTGATCGATACGCGGCTGAGCGTGCTGCTGGCGCTGCTGTGGGGTTTCGCCGAGGCGCTGAGTTGGCCGATCATCGCCGAGATGGCGTTGATCACCTTGGCTGTGGCGGTCCCGCGCCGGGTGATGCCATGGGCGCTGGCGGTGACGGCCGGGTCGGTGCTGGGCGTGGTGACCACAGCATGGTTGGCCGCTCGGGGCGTGTTGTTGCCGGCGCCGTGGACGACGGTCCGCATGGCCGCCACCGCCTATGAGCAGCTCGCCGCCGGCCCGCACGCCATGTTGAACCAGGCGCTCTCCGGTGTGCCGGTGAAGGTGTACGCCCGCGCCGCCGGACTGCACGGGATCGACCTGTGGGCCTTGGCCGGCTGGACCCTGATCGAGCGAGGGTGGCGAATCTGTCTGTGGGGGTTGGGGATCTGGTGGCTGGCCCGACTGCTGCACCCGTGGCTGCGGCGGTTCTACGGTACTTACCTGGTGCTGGTCGGCATCGGGTTCGCGGTGGCGCTCAGCGCGATCGTCGCGGCCTGGTCGTGACGTGCAACAGCCACGCGAACGGCAGCGTGGCCAGCAACGTGACGACAAACAACACCGTCGCCGAGCCGGTGTACACGTGCCACCGGAGCACGAACTCCATGACCAGATCCATCGCGACGACGTGCAACAGGAAGATCTCGTAGGAGATCTCGCCGAGCCACACCATCGGCCGGCTACCCATCACCCGGGCGTACACGCCGTTGCCGTTCAACGCCAGCGGGGCCACCACCAGGGTCGCGATGATCGCGTAGAACATGGTCTTGGCGAGGTCTTCGGTCATTCTCAGCGAGACGGCGGTGGTCACCCCCGCGATCGGGGTGGACACCACCAGATAGCAGGCCAGCGCCAGGGGTAACGCCGCCAACGCATAGCAGCGTGCGCCCGTCGTGCCCAGCACCGCGAGCATCATCCCGCCGACGAACCACACCAGATAATGCGGGAGCCACGTCCCGCCACCCACCGGAAGCCAGTCGGTGTTGTGCAACAGCAGCAGCCACACGGGGCTGACCGCGGCCAGCGCCGCCAGCCCCGACAACAGCAGCAGCGGGCGAAAACGTCTGCGGCACAGCACCGCCAACAGCAGATAGGCCAGCAGGGGCAGCACCGCATAGAACGCGACCTCCACCGCCAGGCTCCACATCTGGCTCAGCCCCTGGTGCAGATATGCCGTGAAGTAGTTGTCGCTGTAGATCTGGGTCAGGCTCAGGTTGCGCAGCAGGCCGGTCCAGGTATGTCCCGGATTCGGTTGCACCGGCCGGATTTCGTAGATGCCGTAGACCACGAGGACGGTGACGACGTAGGCGGGCATGATGCGGCGGAACCGATTTCGCGCATAGCGTCGGGTACTGGGCGCGTCTCCCTCAGAGGGTCCGGAGGCGGCCGCCTGCACCCAGGGCCGGAACAGCAGCAGCCCGGACAGCACGAAGAAGATCGCCACCCCGACCTCGAGCCGAGCGCTCATCAGACCCAGATACCCCTGCGAAAGCAGGCCGGTGCCGTACGCCGCGTGGGTGCCCATCACCGTCAACGCCGCCACTGCGCGTACGCCGGTGAGCGCGGCCACCCGGTCGGCACGCGAAACCTGTTCGAGACCGCCCTGCTCGGTGTCGTTCGACGACGACGTCACCGCGTCAGTATGCGACGGATGCACCCCGGTCCAGCTCGATGACCCGCTCCCCCAGGCCACGTCGGGCCATTTCGGCGCGGAAATCGTTCAATGACGACGCGAACACGCTGTAGTCGTCGAAGTGCACGGGGATCATCTTCGGCAGGTCCAGCAGCTCGACCAGATCGGCGCCTTGGCGCGCATCCATCGTCACGGTGAGACCGGGCAATTTCGGTCCGGCAGGCAGCCGGGTGCCGCCGAGATGCAGCACCCCGAGGTCGATCGAGGAGAACCGCACGGGGATCTCGCGTAGCTCGTCGACGAACAGCGTGTCACCCGAGATATAGAGGCGCCGGGTCGCGGCCCCATCGGTGAACTCGATCATCGACCCCATCACCGGAGGTAACAACCGATCGACCGGCGTCGGAGCATGCCGGCCCGGCAGGGACGTGACGGTCACCGTGGTCTGGCCCTTGACGATCCGATGGGATTGCCACGTCGTCAACCCGACGGCCGCCCCGAAGCCGCGGCGCGTAAGGCGTTTGGCGGCGTGCGGGGTGGTCACGATCGGCAGCGCGTGGTCCAGCTTGCGCTGCGTCACCCGGTCCCAGTGATCGCCATGCATGTGTGAGAGCAGCACCGCGTCCACCGGTGGGAGCTCCTCGATGGTCAACGCGGGTTCTTTCAACCGTTTGGAGAGCAGACCGTAGCCGAGGTAGGCGTGCTGTCCCCGGTGCAAGAAGTTCGGGTCGGTGAGCAGGGTGATGCCGTCGACCGCGATCAACGTCGTGGCGTTGCCCACGAAGGTGACGGTGATTTCCATTCCGACCGGCTACCCCGCGGTGCGGCGATTATGCGTGTTTGGTTGCGCCGGCCCCACGCGGCGTGTTGCATCGCGGTGTGGGCGAAGAGGTCAAGAACACCGAGTTCAGCCGGATGCACCGGCAGGAGTACCGGCGCAAGGTACAGCTGTGCCTCGATGTGTTCGAGACCATGCTGGCCCAGTCGAGCTTCGAGTTCGAACGACCGCTCACCGGCATGGAGATCGAGTGCAACCTCGTCGACAACGAGTACCAGCCGGCGATGTCGAACCAGGAGGTGCTGGCCGCCATCGCCGATCCGGCCTATCAGACCGAATTGGGTGCCTACAACATCGAATTCAACGTCCCGCCGCGCCCGCTGCCGGGCCGGGCCGCCCTGGACCTGGAGGAAGAGGTGCGGCTGAGCCTCAATGCCGCCGAGACCAAGGCGAACGAGGACGGCGCGCACATCGTGATGGTGGGCATCCTGCCAACGCTGATGCCCGAGCATCTTTCGAACGGCTGGATGAGCCAGTCCACGCGGTATCAGGCGCTCAACGACTCGATCTTCACCGCCCGCGGCGAGGACATGCCGATCGACATCTCCGGGCCGGAACGGCTGAGCCTGCAATCGGCGTCCATCGCCCCCGAGTCCGCGTGCACCAGCATGCAATTGCACCTGCAGGTCTCGCCCGCCGATTTCGCCCGCAACTGGAATGCCGCCCAGGTACTGGCCGGCCCGCAACTTGCGGTGGGCGCCAACTCGCCGTTCTTCTTCGGCCATCAGTTGTGGGCCGAGACCCGCATCGAGCTGTTCACGCAGGCCACCGACACCCGCCCCGACGAGCTCAAGGCCCAGGGGGTGCGGCCGCGGGTGTGGTTCGGCGAGCGGTGGATCACCTCGATCTTCGACCTGTTCGAGGAGAACGTGCGGTACTTCCCGTCGTTGCTGCCCGAGCTCTCCGACGAGGATCCGGTGGCCGAACTGGCGGCCGGCCGGGCCCCGCAACTGGCCGAACTGCGGCTCCACAACGGCACGATCTACCGGTGGAACCGACCGGTCTATGACGTGGTCAACGGACGTCCGCATCTGCGGGTGGAGAACCGGGTGCTGCCCGCCGGGCCGACCGTGGTGGACATGATGGCCAATGCCGCCTTCTACTACGGCCTGCTGCGGACCCTGTCCGAAGAGGACCGGCCACTGTGGACCAAGATGAGCTTCGCGGCGGCCCATCACAACTTCACCGCGGGCGCGCAACACGGTATCGATGCCCGGCTGTATTGGCCCGAGCTCGGCGAGGTGACGGCCGACGAACTGGTTCTGCGGCAGTTGCTGCCGTTGGCCCACGACGGGCTGCGCCGCTGGGGAGTGGCCACCGAGGTCAGCGACCGCTATCTGGGCGTCATCGAGGGCCGCGCCAAGACCGCGCGGACCGGGGCGACGTGGCAGGTGACGACGGTTCAGGAACTCCAGTCCCAGGGTCTGACGCGGCCGAAAGCACTGGCCGAGATGTTGCGTCGCTACGTCCAGCTGATGCACAGCAACGAGCCCGTCCACACCTGGGATTGAGACGCGTACTTTTGAATCATGACATCTGAACAGGTCATGGACTGGGATGGCGCATACAAGGGGGAAGCAGGTTTCGAGGGTTCGCCGCCATGGAACATCGGCGAGCCCCAGCCTGAACTCGCCGCGCTGCACCGGGCCGGGAAGTTCCGCAGCGACGTGCTCGACGCGGGTTGCGGTCACGCCGAGTTGTCACTGGCCCTGGCGTCCGACGGCTTCACGGTGGTGGGTCTCGATCTGAGCCCGACGGCGATTGCCGCCGCCAACAATGCCGCCCAGCTTCGAGGGCTCTCGACGGCCAGCTTCGCGCAGGCCGACATCACGTCGTTCACCGGTTATGACGGCCGGTTCAACACGGTGGTGGATTCGACCCTGTTCCACTCACTACCGGTCGAGGGGCGCGACGGGTACCTCCGTTCGATCCACCGGGCGTCCGCCCCGGGGGCGAGCTACTACGTGCTGGTGTTCGCCAAAGGCGCGTTCCCCGCGGAGTTGGAGACCAAGCCCAACGAGGTGACCGAAGTGGAACTGCGCGACGCGGTGTCGAAGCACTGGGAGATCGACGACATCCGGCCGGCCTTCATCCACGCCAACGCCGTCGCGCTGCCTGCCGACGCCCCGTTCGAGTTGCCCAAGCACGGTTTCGACGAGAAGGGCCGGATCAAGTTCCCGGCGTTCTTGTTGAGCGCGCACAAGGCAGAGTGACGGCCCTCCGCGGGTTGACGGGTGGTCGCCGGGGTTCGGTGACTCGGCCGGAACTTCGAACTCGGCAGTTTTCGGCGCAGTTTCGGGAGGGATATCCGACGTGCCCGGCTGCGCGCGACTTTTCAGCGACAATCGCCACACTGACGTCATTGAGCCTCACCAATCCCATTGTCGCTCGGCGATTTCGGCACTTCTGCATCACCGGCCTCATGCGCATCGTCTGTCCAGTGCCCGACTATCAGCGACTCCGTCGCTGATAGCTGGACATCTCAAATTCCGTGGCCCCTGAGGCATTTGGAGACTCAAGTGGCCTGAGTAAACTTCGGCGGTGCGCCACCGATACCCATGGTGCGGATGCGGCGATTGTCGCTGAAAAGTCGCGCGTAGGCGGGCACATCGACACCGCTTCCGGTCCGGAACACGCCGAAGGCTTTCCGTACCAGGATCGGCCGCGTCCAGAACCAGGACCAGAACCAGGTCACGTCAGGGCAGGGCAGGGCAGGGCAGGCGGCGCCGGCTATGGCACGTCGCGCAACACCGCGGCGAATTGCTCGAGATCTTCGGCCGTGGTGTCGACATGAGGTGAGACTCGCAGCACCGGCTTGGTCATCTCGAATGGTGCTCGCGCCAGTTCGCATGCCGTGGTGACGATTCCTCGTTCGGCGATCAGCCAGGCCCGCACCGAGGCCGGATCAGCGCCGTCGGTGGGTTCCAGTGTGGTGATCGCGGTAGGCTCGTCGACGCGTTCCACCACCTGCCAACCGGGCACCCCGGCCAACACCCCCCGCGTCATGCGGCCCACCTCGGCAAGCCGATCCCGGACGAGTTCCGGCCCTGCAGCGAGGTGTTCACCGAGCGCCACCGAATAGCCGATGCGGGTGGCCTCATTGTGCTCACCGTGCTCGAAACTCTGCAGCGCGGTCATCGGCACATCCCAGTCCACCGGTGGCATCCGCCGCCGCATCCGCGCAGCCAAACCCGCGTCCACCGCGAGGAACCCGACCCCGCGCGGGCCCGCCAGCCATTTACGCGACGACGAGTAGATCGCGTCGGGCCCAACCCGGCAGTCCAGATGCCCGAAGGCCTGCGCGGCATCCACGACGAGCGGCACACCCGCATCGCGGCACACCGCGACCATCTCGGCCAAGGGTTGCGCCACACCGCGGTGGCTGGCCAGCGCCGTGAAGTGCACCAATGCGGGCGGATCGGTGGCGAACAGCCGGGCGGCGTCGTCAAGGGCAACCCGGCCATCCCCGTCAACCGGCAGCGCGCGTACCTGAAAACCATTGGCCGCCATGGTCGCCAGGTTCGGACCGAACTCACCGGGCAGGCAGGCCACCGTGCGCTCACCGGACCAACTTCCGAGCAGCAGGTCCAGCGAATGATTCGACCCCGACGTGTACACCACGTGGGCGGCATCGAGTCCGCTCAGCGCCGCGACGGCGGCGCGCCCCGCGTCGAGCACGGGCGCGGCCGCCTCCGCGGCCACATACCCGCCGACCTCGGCCTCATGACGGGCGTGGACGGCAACGGCGTCGATCACGGCGAGCCTCTGCCGTGAGCAGGCGCCGCTGTCCAGGTGCAGGCCGGCGACCTTCGGCCGGGCATCCGCCCACTGCTGCGCAAGGTTCATTTCACGGCCAGTGACAGGCCGAAGTCGCCCTCGGCGTCCGTCCACCAATGCGTTTGCCGCAACCCGGCTTTCGTCAACTCATCGGCCACCCCGCCGACCCGGAACTTGCACGACACCTCGGTCAGCATCTCCTCGCCGGCCTCGAAGGCCACGTCGAGACCCAGGCCGGCGACCCGGACGTGTTGCGGTGTGCCCGCCCGCAGCCACATCTCGATGCGTTCCTCGTCGGCATTCCACTTCGCCACATGCTCGAAAGCCTCGAGCGCGAAATCTGCGTCGAGTTCGCGGTTCACCACCGACAACACGTTGCGGTTGAACGCGGCAGTGACACCGGCACTGTCGTCGTAGGCGCGGACCAACCGGCCGGCGTCCTTGACCAGGTCGGTCCCCAACAGCAGGCTGTCCCCGGGCTGCATGGCGTCGGCCAGCGCCGCGAGGAACTCCGCCCGCGGACCGGGCGTCAGGTTGCCGATCGTGGACCCGAGGAAGGCCACCAACCGTCGGCCCACCGCCGGAATCTTGCCCAGATGTTCCTCGAAATCGCCGCACACCGCGTCGATTTCGATTCCGGGATACTCTCGCCCGATCGCCTCCCCCGCCATGCGCAGCACGCCCGCGTCGACGTCGAACGGGATGAATCGGCGCAGCTGCCCACCATCCCGCATGGCATCGAGCAGCATCCGCGTCTTCTCCGAGGTGCCACTGCCCAACTCCACCAACGTGTCGGCACCGGCGGCCGCGACGATCTCCGGTGCGCGGTCGCGCAGGATCGTCGCCTCGGTGCGCGTCGGATAGTACTCAGGTAGACGGGTGATCTGATCGAACAGATCGCTACCGACGGCATCGTAGAACCACTTGGGCGGCAGGGTTTTCGGCGACCCGGTCAACCCCTCGCGCACATCCCGGCGCAACGCGTGGGCGGCCGAGTCGGCGGCCAGATAGTTGGACAGGGTGAGCGTCATACCGATCCTTTCAGAGGTGTGAGCTCGACGTCAGTGCCGGCCACGATGACCAGATGCCGGTCCGGAATGTCCGACCAGTTCGGATCGTCGTCGTACGGTTCGCTGGCGAGAACCACGCCATCCGGCAGCCGCAGCATCGACAACGTGTCCCCCCAGGTGGTGGCCACCATACGGGAACCATTGGCGGCCAGGATGTTCAGCCGCGCATTGGGGTCCAGGGCTCCGACTTCGGCCACCGTCTCACCGAGCACATCCAGGCCCCGCTGGAAGATCAGAGCAGCCAACACCGCGCTGTCCACCGTGGACTCGGCGACAGCGCTCAACGGCAGCACCGCCCGATCCACGATCCCGTTGTGCGACAACAGCCACTGACCATCGGTGAACGGTGCCGAGGCCGAGGGTTCGATCGGCATACCGATGGTGGCCGAACGCACGGCGGCGACCACGCACCCACTACTCAGCGCCGGGGCCACCGACGCGAAGGACGCATCGGTCCACAACGGCTTGTCACTGCGCCAGCGGCAGGGACGGTCCGTCGGCAAATCGGGCGAGTAAAACCCGGCACCCCAACCGTCGGCGTTCATCAAGCCGTGCTTCTGCCGCCGCGGGGCGTACGACTGCACCAGCAGGCCCTGCGGCGGGTCCAGCACCAGAGAGGCCACCGACCGCGGCGCGCCCAGCCATCCGAGATGCCGGCACATCAGCCGATTCCTCCTCGCGCAAGCGGTTCGTCGTCGACGTCCCAGGCCAGCCGCACGCCGGAAAAGATCTGACGCCGGATCGGGTGATCCCAGTTGCGGAAGCTGGGTCGCAGGATGTCGGCGGACACCGCCCACGATCCGCCCCGCAAGACGCGGTACTCGCCAGCCCCATTGCCTTCGAAGAAGGGTTCGGTGTAGCGGTCGTACACCATCGGGGTGAAGCCCGGCCAGGGGCGCAGCGGCGAGGTGGTCCACTCCCACACATCACCCAACATCTGCTCGACACCATAGGCCGACGCACCGGCCGGATAGGCACCCACGGGCGCGGGTCGACGTGCCTCGCCGCCGAGGTTGGCCAGCGCTGCGGTTGGTTCGGTTGTCCCCCAGGGGAATCGGCGTCGCGCACCCACCGCCGGATCCCACGCACAGGCCTTTTCCCATTCGACCTCGGTGGGCAGCCGGGCCCCCGCCCAGGCGGCGTACGCCTCGGCTTCGAAGAAGGTGACGTGTTGGACCGGTTCGTCGTCCGGGATGGCCTCGACGTGACCGAACCGGGTCCGCGTGCCGTCCTGCCCCCAGAATTGCGGCGCAGACAAACCCGCCTCCTGCCGATGGACCCAACCGCGCTCCGACCACCACCGCCGTTGCCGATAACCACCGTCGTCGATGAACTGTCGCCATTCACCGTTGGTCACCGGCACCCTGCCGATGCGAAACGGCGCCACGTCCACGACATGCGGCGGACGCTCGTTGTCCAGTGAATGCGGCTCGGTCAGTTCATCCACGCCGAGTACGAACGGACCACCGGGAATGAGTACGGCGGTACCGGCCAGCCCGGGCCGGCCGGCGGGCAGCGGGATTCCGTGATCGAGCAACGGCGGGCCGGCGCGCAGATTCAGTGCCTGGAGCATGGTTTCGTCGTGCTGGTTCTCGTGGCTGATCACCAGGCCGAAGTTGAAACCGGGATCGTCAGGGTCGAGAGAATCCAAGGCGTCCAAGGCCTTCGACCGCACCGTTGCGCAGTAGCTGCGGGCATCGGTGGGCGGCAGCAGGGGAAGATCGGCGCGGCTGGCCCGGGAATGCACGAAGGCGTCGTAGAGCCGGTCGACCTTCGGGGACAGCAGACCCGGGCGCGCCGACTCGCCCCCGCGCAGCAGCCACAACTCCTCCTGCTGTCCGATGTGGGCGAGGTCCCACACCAGCGGGCTCATCAGGGGGCTGTACTGGCGGTGCAGTTCGGCGTCGTCGAAATCGACCAGGCGTAGTGTGCGGTTCCGCGCCCGGGTGAGCTGCTGCGCCAGCATCTCGCGTGTGCTCAAAGCTCACCTTTCACCAGTTGGCTCATCGCAGAGGCGATCCCGTGGCCCACCACCTGGTCGGCGAAATCGTCGGCCGGGCATCGCCCCTGCCGGACCGAACGCAGCAACCGGGCCATCGATTCCGCGAGTCCGGCCGGAGCCCGCTGCGCGGCAGCCGACACACACGTGATCGCCGATTCCTGCAGGCGCCGATCGGCCAGGCCGATCCGCGCGGCCCGGTCCCAGGCAGTGGCCACCGGAGCCGTCGCCTCCGTGGCCACCACGGCGGCCTCGGGATCGTCGAGCAGGGTGGTGAGCATGAACACCACCGCCGGCCACAGGGTGTCGGGCACGCTGTCGAGATAACGGATCTCCAGCCAGCGCCGTGGCCGCACCGGAGGAAACAACGTGGTCAGGTGGTACTCGAGATCGGCTTCGGTGGGGCGTCGGCCCCCGAGGACAGCGCGTCCGTCGGCCCAATCGGCGAACGGGACCCAGTTGGTCACCGGAACGGAATCGGGGCTGTTGACCAACATCACCGGTGCACGTAGCGCATAGCGCGCCCAGTCGCTGGCCGGATCATCGCCGTCGGCACCCAGCACGGGCCCGCAGCGTGCCGAGTCGAGCTGTCCCCACACCCGCTGCCGGGACGACTTCCAGCCGGTGAACCGCCCGTTCAACATCGGCGAATTCGCTGTGACGGCAATCATCGTCGGACCGAGGGCGTGAGCCAGGCGGACCCGCTGGGCCCAGCCGTCGCGGGGGCCGGCGTCCAGGTTCACCTGCACCGAGGCGGTCGAGGTCATCATCGCCGCGCCGGCCTGGGCGGACCCGCTCGCCGCGAAGAACGTCTCCATGGCCTGATATCGCGGGCCCGGGTTGACGCGCTGGGTGGGCCGCACCGGATCGGCACCCAACAGCACCAGGCTCAGACCGTGGCGGGCGAACTGCGCGCGCAGCACGGCGCGGTCGGCCTGTAGCGCGGCAAGGGCTGCTGATGCGCCGTCGAGCGGTGGCCCGGACAGCTCGACCGCGCCGCCCGGTTCGACGGTGATCCGGCTGCCGCCCGGCATGGCCGGCGCCGAGGCGATGACTGCGGCGAGCTCCTCCCAGCCCGGGCGCCGCAACGGGTCGTCGATGTCGAAGCAGTGCGCCTCGATCTCCAGGCCGACCTGCCCGACCGGACCGTCGTCGAGGCAATGCGCTCCGATGTACGCCGCGGCGTCTTCGGCACTGGTGAACTCGACGGGAGTCAGGCCAGAGGCATCAGTCCAGACGGGTACTGCCATAGCACCACCTCCCGATCCTCACCGCTGTCAAACGGCTCGGTTGAGTTCCATCATCCAGATCGCACCGACATGTTCTACTGCCCCAGCGTGTTCTGCATGGCTCCGGCCAGGACGTTGACCGCGGGGCCGCCGTTGCCGGATTGGCACACCTTGGCTTGCAGCAGCACGTTCTCCCGTTTGCGGGTGGTGTTGAAACAACGCCGGTCGGTGCCGGCCTCCTGTTTGACCCAGTCGGCATTCGTATCGCTCGCCGAGCCGCCGGTGAACGTCCACACCTGCGTGACGAAGTTGTCCAGGTGCATCGCGGTGGTCTGCCCCGAACAGCCGTTGGTGCGGTCCACCACACGGTGGAAGGCCCGGTCGGCGGCCTCCGGCGTGGCGAATACGCCGATCGCCTGTTTCACGAAATGGGTGTCGTCGGCGGCGGCCGTCTGCGTGGTGGCGCCGTTGAACGACGCGAGATCCGGATCGTTGAACACCTCCGGCAAGCCGATGTCCGCCCAGTTGTTGCACACCGGAATGTCCACCGAGAATCCCTGGAACGGGGCGGTGAACTGGTCCTCCCACCCCATCGGGGCGCCGATGATGTTGCCCACCGAACCCTTGGGCATGACGGCATAGGACACCACACCGGGATCTGAGGGACGCGCACCGGCAGGTGCAGCCAACGCCAGCGCGAGACCGGCCAGCCCGAAACCGACAGTCAGGGCACGCATTCCCCCGATCATGCCAGTCAGTACACCGTCCGCGTGCAATAGGTCCGTGCCGGTGACGGGTACGGCCAGGCGTGGTGCCCGGTTTCGGCAGAACAGGCCGCCCCGTCCCGCACGTCGAGCCGACGGGTCACCTGCACCATGACGCCCGCGCCCCGATCGGTGCAGTTGGCCAGCTCGACCAACCCCGCCGGCAGACCCAGTTCATAGCAGTGATCGGCGACCAGATTCGGCACCAGGCACAGCCGCGCGGTCGACGGATCGGCGCCCTCGGCCGGCAGATGCTGATATTCGGCGCTCGGACAGGACCCGGTGGCGTCGGCGATGGCGCCGACGGTGTAACTCGGGTCCACACTGCAGGACACCTTCGCGGCGCGGGACACAGCAGGCGCGGCCGGCGTGGTGGCCGGGACGCTCACACAATCGCCGACCGAGAAGACCATGGCCGCACTGCGCTCCGGGGCCGAGCCACCCAAACCGCATCCGGCCGTCAGCGCCGACACTGCGAGCAGCGCGGCAACCAGGAGCCGTTTGCGGGTCATGGTTAGCGAGAATCTCACGATTCCCGTCGACTCGCCCAGGGCTTGGACACACCGGCTCGAAAAAGGCAGGCGCCCCGGTCACCAAGGGGTAGTGACCGGGGCGTCTCCGGGCTGCAGAGTTGTCTAGTGGGGCACGGGGGCACCCTGGCAATCGGCGCAGATTCCCCAGAACACCACCTCGGCCTCGTCGACCGCAAATCCGGCCAGGTCAGAAGGCTCAAGGCAGGGGGTGTCGCCGACGGCGCAGTCCACGTCGGCGACGGTGCCACACACCCGGCAGACCAGGTGGTGGTGATTGTCGCCGGCGCGGGTCTCATAGCGTGCCGAGGAACCGGCCGGTTCGATGCGGCGCACCAACCCGGCGTTCACGCAGGCCCGCAGCACGTCATAGATCGCCTGAGTGGACACCGAACTGAGGCTTTCCCGGGCCAGCCCGGCCACATCGTCGGCAGTCGAGTGCGGGTGATCGGCGAGCACCTGGAGAACCGCGACCCGCGGCGCGGTCACACGCAAGCCCGCGGCCCGCAACAGGGCCTTGGGGTCGTGTTCGTGCACCGTGGTCACGGCTCCAGTATGCGCGCTGTTTGGAGTCAATCCAAAAGAGCGGGAGTGTGATTATGGTCGCGCCGGCGGGGTCGGCGTGGCCGGTGTCTCAGGACGCTCGGGTCCGTTGCCCGGGCCAGGTCCCCAACCGGGGCCGCCTGGGCCACCCGGACCGAACGCGCCGGGACCTCCGGGTCCGTCGGGGCCGAACGGCGGCATCATGCGATGTCCGGGCCCCATCTGCCACGGACCGCCGCCGGGCCCGCCGTGGTGGAACGTCATCATTCCCCCGCGATCGTGGCCACCCTTGTGGTGATGGCCGTCGGAGTGGGCACCAAGGCAGAAGCCGATGCCGAAGACGACGGCGACGATGAAGACGATGCCGGCGGCGATGCCCACCCAGGCGAGCGTCTGGAACAGCCGGCTGGGCTTTTTCTCGACGGGCTGGGCCGCTACCGGTGCCGACGGGACGGCGACCGGCTCGGCTGCGGCCACCGGCTCGGTCGCGGGGTCGGGCGGAGGGGGTGTTTCAGTCATACCTACGAGCATGCAAGCGGCGCTGAGGTGCCGATCAAGAATTGACTATGAATCGGCTATGAAAGGCCGAGCTGCGGTCCGGTTGCCCTTTTCTGCACCATGGTCGCTCCCAGGCAAAAACCACAGCCCTGCGGTAGAAGTCGGCGCAGAGGTGTGGCGGGAAAAGCCGAAGAACGCGCTAAGACCATGGCTTGAACGGGTTCACCGCGTATTGGATCACCCGGTAGGGCGTGCCGCCGCGAGCCATGGTGTTCCACTGGCTGACGAACACCCGCACGTAATCCAGCGTGGAGCCCGGTGAGATGTAGCCACCGTAGGGCTGAGCCAGCTGGTTGATCTCCGGCGGGGGCAGCGAGTCGACCGGATCCGGCCATGCACTGGCGAACACCACCGTGGTCACCGGCGCCGCGCCCAGACCGGTCGCGTCGTAGGCAACCCGCACTTCCATGTTCCCGGTGCTGGCGTTGAAGTACGACAGCACGGGCTTGCCGTCGATCTGCCGGATGCTCATCTCCCCCACCCGGTCGGAGAACAACGCCGTCGGAGGCTTGCCCCATCCGCCGGTCGCCGACCAGCCCTGCCAGCCGGCGCGGTCGGTAAATGTCTGCGGCGTGGCCCGGTAGAGGAACGGCGGGCCGCTGCGGTCGAAGTTGTTGGTCAGGATGTAGACCCACCCGGTCGGCGAATCCGGGGCCGGGATGGGGTCGTAGTAGCCGGTGATCTGCGATTGGGCGCCGCCGGCATACTTCGCCTCCCGCACCGACCCGGGTACCGTCGGCCAATTGGGCCGAGCGGCATCGGCTTTCACCAACCGGGAGCTGTACGGCTTGAGGTTGTAGGTGGTCGTCACCATCATGTAGTTCTCGCGGTTGATCGACACCACACCGGCGGGCAACTGGGAGGAACCGGGCGGGGCCGCATCAGCCAGCAATGGTTTGTCCACCCCGCTGACGCCCCGGTAACGCACCCCGGCCGGGTCGTCGATCGAATCGGCGTCGACATGCAGGGCCACCGGCGAAAACCAGCCACCGAAACCGACGGCTTGGCCGGCGAAGCTGTCACCGCAGACCTGGAGCACGCGGCTGGGAAATTCCATGAACTCACACAAATCGGTGGCGCCGATACCGTAATCACGCGTGGGAGTACCGGTTCCGGCGCTCGGCCCGATCCGCAGCACCTGTCCGGGAGCCAGCGGGGGCACCCCCGCGTCGGCAGCCGCTCCAGGCGCCGCAATGGCATTCCAGCAGAGAAGAGCCGCGAGAACGCCTGCTGGAACGCGGTTTCGGCGCAAGGGGGTTTAGAGTTCGGCGGCCAGCAGCTCGGCGATTTGAATCGTGTTCAGCGCCGCACCTTTTCGCAGGTTGTCACCGGACACGAACAAGGCCAGGCCACGCCCCTCGGGTACACCCGGATCCTGACGAATCCGGCCGACGAGGGACTCGTCGACACCGGCGGCGGCCAACGGGGTCGGCACGTCGACCAGCTTCACGCCGGGGGCAGCAGCCAGGATTTCGGTGGCACGCTCGACCGAAAGCGGCTGGGCGAACTCGGCATTGATCGACAGCGAGTGTCCGGTGAACACCGGAACGCGCACGCACGTGCCGCTCACCAAAAGGTCGGGGATACCGAGGATCTTACGGCTTTCGTTGCGCAGCTTCTGGTCCTCGTCGGTCTCGCCGGAGCCGTCGTCGACCAGTGAGCCGGCCAGCGGCACCACGTTGAAGGCAATGGGCGCAACATATTTCACGGGCGCGGGGTAATCCAGCGCCGACCCGTCGTGCACCAGCTGCTCGGCGCCGTCGATCACGGCACGGGTCTGGGAGGCGAGTTCCTCGACCCCGGCCAGGCCACTGCCCGACACCGCCTGGTAGCTGGACACGATCAGCCGGGTCAGCCCGGCTTCCTCGTGCAACGGCTTGAGCACCGGCATGGCGGCCATGGTGGTGCAGTTCGGGTTGGCGATGATGCCCTTGGGACGCAGTCCGGCGTCGCGCTTGAAGTTCACCTCGCTGACGACCAGCGGGACCTCAGGGTCCTTGCGCCAAGCCGAGGAGTTGTCGACGACGACGGCGCCGGCCGCGGCGAACCGCGGGGCCTGTACGCGCGACATCGTCGCACCGGCGGAGAACAACGCGATGTCCAGCCCGGACGGATCGGCGGTCTCGCTGTTCTCGACCTCGATCTCCTCGCCGCGGAACGTCAGCTTCTTGCCCTCGGACCGAGCTGAGGCGAAGAAACGGACCGACCCCGAACCTTCAGCCGGGAAGCCTCTTTCCTCCAGCAGCGTGCGCATGACCTGGCCGACCTGGCCCGTCGCACCGACTACACCGATCGAAACCATCTCAGCGCCCCGTTCCGCCGTAGACGACAGCCTGATCGTCGCCACCGAGCCCGAAGGCGTCGTGCAACGCGGAGACCGCGGTGTCCAGGTCGGTGTCCTTGACCAACACCGAGATCCGGATCTCCGACGTGGAGATCAGGTCGATGTTGACCCCGGCCTCGGCGAGTGACTCACAGAACTTCGCGGTGACGCCCGGATGGCTGCGCATACCGGCGCCGACGAGCGACACCTTGCCGATGTGATCGTCGTACAGCACCTGGCTGAAGCCGATCTCGTCCTGCAGGGAGGTCAACTTCTGCACCGCGCCCGGCCCGTTGTCCATGGGGCAGGTGAAGGTGATGTCGGTCTTGCCGTCCTCCACCTTGGAGATGTTCTGCAACACCATGTCGATGTTGACGTCGGCGTCGGCGACGGCCCGGAAAACCCGGGCTGCATAGCCGGGTACGTCGGGCACTCCCACCACGGTGACCTTGGCCTCCCCGCGGTCGTGGGCTACTCCGGTCAGAAGGGCGTCTTCCATGGGGATGTCCTCGATCGATCCTTTGACGATGGTGCCGGGTTTGTCGGAGTACGACGACCGGACGTGAATCGGAACGTTGTACCGGCGGGCGTACTCCACGCAGCGCAGCATGAGCACCTTGGCCCCGCACGCCGCCATCTCCAGCATTTCCTCGAACGTGACGGTGTCGAGGTGGCGGGCGTTGGGCACGATCCGCGGGTCGGCGGTGAAAATGCCGTCGACGTCGGTGTAGATCTCGCAGACGTCGGCCGCCAGGGCGGCGGCCAGCGCGACGGCGGTGGTGTCGGAGCCGCCGCGGCCCATGGTGGTGACATCCTTACTGTCCTGGCTGACGCCCTGGAACCCGGCGACCAGCACGATGACGCCCTCGTCCAGCGCATCGCGCAGACGGCCGGGGGTGACGTCGATGATCTTGGCGTTGCCGTGGATGCCGGTGGTGACGATGCCGGCCTGCGATCCGGTGAACGAGCGGGCCTGTGCACCGAGAGACTCGATGGCCATCGCGACCAGGGCGTTGGAGATGCGCTCACCAGCGGTCAGCAGCATGTCCATCTCACGCGCGGGCGGGGCCGGGGAAACCTGACGGGCCAGGTCAAGCAGGTCGTCGGTGGTATCGCCCATCGCCGAGACCACCACGACGACGTCGTTGCCGGCCTTCTTCGTCTCGACGATGCGCTCGGCCACGCGACGGATCCGATCGGCATCCGATACCGAGGATCCGCCGTACTTCTGTACGACGAGCGCCACTGTCTAACCCTTCAGAACGCTGGAATGAGTCGAACCAAGGATAAGGGAGACGCGCACGGGATTTTCCCCGCCGGTAGCTTGGCTGGCGTGCCTGACACGCCGAACGGCCGCCTGGCCAGCACCAGCGTGCCGATCCATCCCGATCTCGCGGCCCGCTGGAGCCCCCGGGCGTTCGACCCCGACGCCGTCATCACCGCTGACCAGCTCACCGCGCTGCTGGAGGCCGGGCGCTGGGCCGCCAGCTGGGGTCATCGCCAGCCGGTGCGATTCGTGGTCGGGGTCAGAGGTGACGAGACATTCACCACACTGGCCGGCCTGCTCAAACGCGGCAACAGCTACGCACATGCCGCCTCGGCGCTGATCCTGGTGTGCGCCGACGAGGGCGAGGATGAGCGGACGGCTTTGTATGCCGCGGTCGACGCCGGAGCGGCGATCGCACAGCTGACCGTCGAGGCGGTGTCGCGCGGATTGATCGTCCACCCGATGGCCGGATTCGACGTCGACGGCACCCGGACGGCCTTCGGCATCCCCGACGGAGTGCGGCCGTTGGCCGTCGTCGCGGTCGGATCCCTGGGCGACCACACCCAGGCGGACGACGCCATCGTGGAACGGGACAGCCGGCCACGTGAGCGGTTACCGCTGGAGCAGATCGCGTTCAGCGGGCAGTGGGGCACATCGGCGTCTTTCCGGCCATCTTCTGCTCATACTGCGTAAACCTCGGAGCGCTAGGTGTGGACGCCGTCCCGGGCCGCGAAGGAGAACCATGAGCAGTACGGAAGTCGGCAAAGCCGCCATCGATGTGAGCCAGATGACCGGGTTGTCGTCCGTGGACCGACGCCAGCTCGGTGAGCTGCTCGATACCGGCGTCGATCCCGGCACTGAACTTTTGGCGATCGTCGACCCGGACCTGGCCGCCAAGGTCGTCCGATCAGTACCGGCGACGACGGGCAGCAGCCTGCTGTCCGCGCTGGATGCGCCTCACGCGACCGAGATCCTGCGCCGCCTCGACGACGACAGACGCGACGCACTGCTGGGCGCCATGGCCGCCGAGCGGGCCCGGGGGCTGCGCGGGCTGCTCTCCTGGCCCGAGGATTCCGTCGCCGCCCATATGCAGCCCGACGTGCTGACGGTTTCTCCGGCCGCGACCGTGGCGCAGGCGGTCGACCAGATCCGGGCGCATGCCGTCGAGCGGCCGAACGATTCGGCCGGTGCATATGTGTACGTCGTCGAGGCCGACAAGGTGCTGCTCGGCGCGGTACGGCTGCGCAACCTGGTGCTGACCGCCGCCGACCGGCCGGTCGCCGACCTGATCGACGACGTCGTCACCGTCGCTCCTCTGACCGACGTCGAAACCGCGGCGATGACGTTGATCGACCACAGACTCGATGAATTGCCGGTCATCGACACCGAAGGCCGACTTCTGGGCATCCTCACCGAGGACGACGCCGTCGAGATCGCCGAGGAGGAGGCGACCGAGGACGCCGAACGGCAGGGCGGTTCGGAACCGCTCGATGTGCCCTATCTGCGCGCGTCGCCGTGGCTGTTGTGGCGTAAACGCATCGTCTGGCTGCTGGTGCTCTTCGCCGCCGAGGCCTACACCGGAACGGTGCTGCGCGCGTTCGAAGAAGAGATGGAAGCCGTTGTCGCACTGGCGTTTTTCATCCCGTTGCTGATCGGGACCGGCGGTAACACCGGCACCCAGATCACCACCACCCTGGTCCGCGCGATGGGCACCGGCCAGATCCGGTTCCGCGATGTGCCGGCGATCGTCACCAAGGAGATGTCGACCGGTGCACTGATCGCGATTGCGATGGCCGCCGCGGCGATGGTGCGGGCGTGGACGTTGGGCGTCGGGCCGGAGGTCACGTTGACGGTGTGCCTGACCGTCGCGGCGATCGTGATGTGGGCGTCGTTGGTGTCATCGGTGCTGCCGCTGGCTTTGAAGAAGGTGAAGGTGGACCCGGCGGTGGTATCGGCCCCGATGATCGCCACGATCGTCGACGGCACCGGCTTGATGATCTATTTCTGGATCGCGCATCTCACGCTGCCGCAGTTGGCCGGGTTGTAGGCCGGATCACTGGTTCTGGATGATCAGCTGACGCTGCGGGCCGTGGTGGTAGTGCCAGCCGGGCTTCATGCCGGGGGCCGGGGTGGCGTAGGTGTCGGGGCTGTAGCGGTTGCCCGCGCCTTCGGGCCCCTGTGCGGCGGCCGTGCCGGCCAGGCCGAGGGCGGCTGCGCCGAGGACGCCGGCGGACAGAACGGGCACTACCAGAGCCTTGGTGAAGTTCATCATGATCGTGAATCCTTTTGTCTCAGTTGGTGATTCGGTTTCTGTTATGGCCTGTTCGGCCTCTGAGACAAGAGTGCGGCCCGGGCGACGACAAATCTGTCCGGCAACCGGATGATCAAGCTGGTGAAGATGCGTTCCCCCGATCGGTGGAAGTGCACCTCAGCCCTGGGATCGTGGCCCGGTGTGTCGGGAGTTGGCAGGCAGCGACGCGGGTGCCACTGTTGTTCCATGCGCCACCGTGCCCGTCGAGCGGTCCGCGACGCATCCGCCTGCCTCGCCGTGATCTTTCGGATGGCATTGACCAGTGCGGTCGCCGTCGCGCCCAGCCTGGTCGGCCTGGCCCAGGAGAACCGCGTGCGGGCAGCGGCTGCGGTCCTGCCATTGCCCGACCTCGCCGTCCAGCTCTGGGCAGCGAGGGCAGCGCGTCCAACTGCCGCGGCGCCGGCTACGACGGGGTCACCGCCACCCCCGGAGGTTCAGGCACCGGGGGCGGTGCACATCCCCGCGATCGCACTGGCCGCCTACCAGAACGCGGACGCCATGATGACGCAGAGCCACCCCGACTGCGGTGTTACCTGGAACTTGCTCGCCGGGATCGGGTACGTCGAGTCCACCCATGCGTTCGGCGGCGCCGCCGACGAACGCGGTGATCCCGTCAGTCCCATCTATGGCCCCGCCCTCGACGGCTCACTCCCGGGCAACGAGGTCATCGTCGCCGGCAGCTTTGGCGGCGGCACGCACTACGCCCGCGCGCTGGGGCCCATGCAGTTCCTGCCCAGCACGTGGCTGCTGCACGGCGCCGACGGCGACCGCGACGGTCAGGCCGATCCGCACAATCTCTTCGATGCCACCCTGGCCGCAGCCCGCTACCTCTGCAGCGACGGTATGGACCTGCGCGACCAGGCGCAGCTGACCGCCGCGGTGCTGCGCTACAACCACTCGATGGCCTACGTCGCCAACGTGCTGGGCTGGGCGCTGGCCTACGCCACCGGCGTGGCTCCGGTGGACCTGCCGCCGCTCACCGCGCCGCGGCCGCGAAGCGTCGCTGTTCGCGCGGTCGATGGCCCTGCCGCATCGGCTGCGGGCTCGACCGACACCGACACCGACACAGCCACCGCCACGCCGGACAAGACCGGGCGTCGAGACGCCAGCCGCGACACCGGTTCATCGAGTACCCAGCGTGGGTCTTCAGTGACGAGCAAGGGCTCCACCAACACGAGCACGAGCGGGTCCCGGCACAGCACCGGCAGCGCCACACCCAAGGTCAAGTTCGGCAACGGCCGTTCCGGCGGAGTGCGCTGACGTGGCCTCTCGCGGCATTTTGGCCAACCAGTCCCCCGGGCGTACAGTGAACGACGTGCAGCGGGTGCTCCTTCTCGGACGCCGCGACGGGGTCTGACCAGACCGGCTTCCCGTCGCGGGTTTTTTGCGATGCGCCGGTCGAGTCCCCCTGATCTCCCGGAGCAACATCATGACCAGCCCAGACGCATTTACGTCCGCCCGCACCATCAACACACCGTCCGGTGCCCCCAACCCCGGTCAGCCGGCCTGGAACACCCAACGTGGTTCCTCGATGCCGGCCGGCCGGTACCGCAGCTTCGCCGAAGAGGTCCCGGGCGGTAGCCCGGCATTCGGCACCGGCATCCCGTTCGACCGCACCTGGCCAGACCGCGTCATCGACACCGCACCCCAGTGGTGTGCGGTCGATCTGCGCGACGGCAACCAGGCCCTGATCGACCCGATGAGCCCCGCGCGCAAGCGCCGCATGTTCGACCTGCTGGTCCGGATGGGCTACAAGGAGATCGAGGTCGGCTTCCCCTCGGCCAGCCAGACCGACTACGACTTCGTCCGCGAGATCATCACCGACGGCGCCATCCCCGACGACGTCACCATCCAGGTGCTGACCCAGTGCCGGCCCGAGCTGATCGAGCGCACCTTCGAGGCCTGCGCGGGCGCCCCGCAGGTGATCGTGCACTTCTACAACTCGACGTCGATCCTGCAGCGCCGCGTGGTGTTCCGCGCCGACCGCGACGCGGTCAAGAAGATCGCCACCGACGGCGCACAGATGTGCGTCGAGGAAGCGAAGAAGTACCCCGAGACCCGGTGGCGCTTCGAGTACTCCCCCGAGTCCTACACCGGCACCGAGCTGGAGTACGCCGTCGAGGTGTGCAACGCCGTAGCTGACATCGTCAAGCCCACTCCCGAGTGGCCGCTGATCGTCAACCTGCCGGCCACCGTCGAGATGGCCACCCCGAACGTCTACGCCGACTCGATCGAGTGGATGAGCCGGCATCTGGCTCCTCGTGACTCGATCATCCTGAGCCTGCACCCGCACAACGACCGCGGAACCGGCGTTGCCGCAGCCGAATTGGGCTACCAAGCGGGTGCCGACCGGATCGAGGGCTGCCTGTTCGGCAACGGTGAGCGCACCGGCAACGTCTGCCTGGTGACGTTGGGGCTGAACATGTTCAGCCGCGGCGTGGACCCGCAGATCGACTTCTCGAACATCGACGAGATCCGTCGCACCGTCGAATACTGCAACCAGCTGCCGGTGCACGAACGTCATCCCTACGGTGGTGACCTGGTCTACACCGCGTTCTCCGGTAGCCACCAGGACGCCATCAACAAGGGCCTGGACCAGATGAAGTTCGATGCCGACGCCGCGGACAAGGATGTCGACGACATCCTGTGGCAGGTGCCCTACCTGCCCATCGACCCCAAGGACGTCGGCCGCACCTACGAGGCCGTGATCCGGGTGAACTCGCAGTCCGGCAAGGGCGGCGTGGCCTACATCATGAAGGCCGACCATGGCCTGGTGCTGCCGCGGCGGCTGCAGATCGAGTTCAGCCAGGCCATCCAGGCGATCACCGATGGCGAGGGCGGCGAGGTGTCGCCCAAGGAGATCTGGGGCGCCTTCTCCGAGGAATACCTGGCGCCGATCACCCCGCTGGAACGCATCCGCCAGAAGGTGGTGGCTTCCGAGGTCGACGGCGGCACCGACACCATCACCGCGATCGTGAAGATCGACGGTGTCGAGCGCGAGATCGTCGGCGCCGGCAACGGCCCGCTGGCGGCGTTCGTCGATGCGCTGGGGGCGATCGGTTACGACATCAACGTGCTGGACTACTCCGAGCACGCCATGTCGTCCGGCGAAGAGGCCCAGGCCGCGGCGTATGTCGAGGCCTCGATCGGCGGTAGGACCGTCTGGGGCGTCGGTATCGCGACTTCGATCACAACTGCATCACTTCGGGCGGTCGTATCTGCCGTCAACCGCGCCGCGCGTGCTTAGCTGACGTCGGCGTAGACCACTGCGCCTGACGTCAAAGGCAAGGAGCGATCCATGGACTGGGGCTCGACCTGGGATTTCCTGTGGCATTTCCTGATCATCTTCGCCTGGATCGCCTACCTGCTGGTGCTGTTCCAGATCCTCACGGACCTGTTCTGGCGTGATCACAAGACGTCGGGCTGGGCCAAGGCCGTGTGGGTGATCTTCCTGATCGTGTTCCCGTGGCTGACCGCGCTGGTCTACCTGATCGCCCGTGGCCGGGGGATGTCGGAGCGCGCGCAGGCAGCCGCACTCGCGGCCAAGAAGGAGACCGACGACTACATCCGTCAGACGGCAGGGCGGTCCCCGGCTCAGGAGATCGCCGATGCCAAGGCGTTGTTGGATGCCGGCACCATCAGCCAGGCCGAGTTCGACGGGCTGAAGGCGAAGGCGCTCAGCTAAAACACCGCGGCGAGCTGCGAATCAGAACAGCGTGTACTGATCGCTCTCGACAGGGGTGTCACAGAACTGTTCGATGTCGGTTCCACCGACGACATGGGCGAGCAGGCCCATGAACGTCTCGTCATCGAGCAGCGGCACCCCCAACTCCGCGGCCTGGTAGCCCTTGCCCTGATCGGGTGTGGACTCATTGCACAGGACCAGCGACGTCTGCGGATCGACCAGGTCGGTGTAGGCCAGGCCGGCATGAAGGATGCGCTCGACGAGCTCTTCATGGGTGCGGGCCACCTCTGCCGACAGCGCCACCCGCATACCCTGCACCAGCGGCCGCCCCGGCACGAAGGCGCCCGGGTTGGCGTACGCACACGGCAGCCGCGACGCCAGCACCTTCAACGGGCGCAGTTCCTCATGGGTGATGTGGCCGTTGGGCCAGTACCGACGGCTCACCTCCCGCAATGGCAGCCAGACTTTCCGGTCGCGGGCGCGCGCCAATGTGGGTTTGAGGATCTGCGCCAGCACCAGCGCATCGTCAAGTGCGTCGTGCGGTTTCATCTGGCTCACGCCCCAGTGCGCCGCCAGGGTCTCCAAGCGCAGATTCTCGGTACCCAACGCCAACCGGCGGGCCAGCTCGACCGTGCACATCACGCTGTCGATCGGCAGCTCTGCCCCCACCAGCTCGGCCTCGGCTGCCAGGAAGCTGTAGTCGAACCCCACGTTGTGGGCGACCAGCGTCCGTCCCCGCAGGACGTCGCTCAACTCCTCGACCACATCGCCGAAGGTCGGCTGACCTTCCAACATGTCGGCGGTCAGTCCGTGGACGTGGGTGGGCCCGGGGTCCACCCCCGGGTTCAGCAAGGTGGCGACGCTGCGCTCGACATTGCCGTCGTCGCCGACTGCCAGCGCGGCGACGCTGACGATGCGCGCCTGCCCGGGCCGGAACCCGGTCGTCTCGACGTCGACGACGGCCCAGCCCGCGCCCGGCTCGTCTGCCGGTCTGCCCCACGTGCTGCTCATGTTGGCCAGGATGGCACGTGAGCCCGACAACCTCGGTCGGCGTCACTGCGTGTCGTGCACCTAAAATCGCCGGAATGCTGACCCTTCGTGGGCGTGCCGCGCTGGCCGCCGGAGCAACCGCACGCTGGGCGTCGCGGGTCACCGGCCGTGGCGCAGGCGCGATGATCGGTGGCCTGGTGGCGATGACGCTGGACCGCTCGATCCTGCGTCAACTGGGCCAGGGCCGTCGCAGCGTCGTGGTGACCGGCACCAACGGTAAGTCGACCACCACCCGGATGACCGCGGCCGCATTGGCCACGCTCGGTGAGGTGGCCAGTAACTCCGAAGGCGCCAACATGGATGCCGGCCTGGTGGCGGCGCTGGCCGCAGCCCGCGAGGCCTCGTTGGCGGCGCTCGAGGTCGACGAGATGCACGTCCCGCACGTGTCGGACGCGGTGGACCCCTCGGTGATCGTGCTGCTGAACCTGTCGCGCGATCAGCTGGACCGGGTCGGTGAGATCAACCACATCGAACGCACGTTGCGCGGCGGGCTGGCCCGGCATCGCGACGCGGTCATCGTGGCCAACTGCGACGACGTGCTGATGACCTCGGCTGCCTACGACAGCCCCAACGTGGTGTGGGTGGCCGCCGGCGGCAGCTGGGCCGGTGATTCGGTGAGCTGTCCGCGCTCGGGCGAGATCATCGTGCGCGACGGACGTGACTGGTATTCGACAGGCAGTGACTTCAAGCGGCCCAGCCCGCAGTGGTGGTTCGACGACACCCACATCTACGGCCCGGACGGTCTGGTCCTGCCGATGACGCTTTCTCTGCCGGGGACCGTCAACCGCGGTAACGCCACCCAGGCGGTCGCCGCCGCCGTCGCGCTCGGAGCGGACCCGGCTCGCGCGGTGGCCGCGGTGTCCGGGGTTGACGAGGTCGCCGGCCGCTATCGCACGGTGCAGATCGGCTCGCACACCGCCCGAATCCTGTTGGCCAAGAATCCCGCCGGGTGGCAGGAAGCGTTGTCCATGGTCGACAAGCACGGGGCCGGGGTGGTCATCTCGGTCAACGGCCAGGTTCCCGACGGAGAGGATCTGTCGTGGTTGTGGGATGTCCGATTCGAGCACTTTGACGACACGGTCGTCGTCGCCGCCGGTGAGCGCGGCACCGATCTGGCGGTACGGCTCGGCTACGCCGGCGTCGAGCACTCGCTGGTACACGACACCGTCGCCGCGATCGAGAGCTGCCCGCCCGGGCATGTCGAGGTGATCGCCAACTACACCGCGTTCCTGCAACTGAATCGGCGGATCTCGTGAAGACTGTGCAGATTGGCCTGGTCCTGCCCGACGTGATGGGCACCTACGGAGACAGCGGCAATGCGGTGGTCCTACGAGAGCGGTTGCGGCTGCGTGGGATTGATGCCGAGATCATAGAGATCACGCTGGCCGATCCGGTGCCCGACTCGCTGGACCTCTACACCCTCGGCGGCGCCGAGGACTACGCGCAACGGCTGGCCACGAAACACCTGATCCGTTATCCCGGTCTGCAGCGGGCGGCTTCGCGGGGAGCGCCGGTACTGGCCATCTGTGCGGCCATCCAGGTGCTCGGCCACTGGTATGAGACCTCGGCCGGCGAGCGGGTGGAGGGCGTCGGACTGCTCGACGTCACCACCTCACCACAAGAGACCCGCACCATCGGCGAGGTGGCATCGAAGCCACTGCCGGCCGGGCTCACCCAACCGCTCACCGGGTTCGAAAACCACCGTGGCGGAACGGTTCTCGGTGCCGACGCCAAGCCGCTGGCCGCCGTCACCAAAGGCGCGGGCAACCGCTCGGGCGACGGCTACGACGGCGCGGTTCAAGGCAGCGTGGTCGCCACCTACCTGCACGGCCCATGCCTGGCGCGCAATCCGGAACTGGCCGACCACCTGCTCTCTCAGGTGGTGGGCGACCTGCCCGCACTCGAACTGCCCGAGGTCGATCTGCTTCGCCGCGAACGGCTCGCGGCTCCGCGCCGGGTCTAGACGCAATCCTGCACCGAAAGTGACGTCAGGGTCGCTCTCCCGGACGAGCAACGACCATGACGTCACTTTCGCCGAAATACCGGTCGACAGAAGTTCTTGAACCGTCCGCTAAGCGGACAAAGTCGGCGCCTGTGTAAACGCTGTGATTGCCCGTGGGCATTTCCCGCTGCTGTTAGGTCGACCAGCTTTCGCACGTGGTGTAGCTGTCGTCACAAATAGTCAGCTAACCGACCTGCGTCACAGGATGGTCTAGTTACCGGCCAGTATGGACTAAATGGTCGACCAAATGTACCGAGGCAAGCTAACTAACGACGGAGGCTGACACTTTCCCTCCCGGCGCCGGCCGAGTGCTTTCGGTTGCAAATATCAGATGGCTTCATACGTTTGCTGACAATGACGGGAACCGCTCGCTTGGGCCGTTTATAGCTAACTAACACCGATTGGCGATGATTCGACCCTGTCTCACCATGTGGACGATCTATGGTCTTGACGTGCACTTATGGAGTAGTTCTTTATTACTCTCAGGTAAGTTTCAGGCCTGCGGGTGTTGTTAAGCAAAGGAGAACCCCATGGAAGCTGCCGTTCGCTCATATTTGACGGCCGGTGTCGCGTTGACCGGAGCGGCAGTCATCGCCGTCAGCCCGCTCGCGCCCACCCCGACCGACATTCATCTGCCCGCCGTGCCCACATCGTCGGCAGCGGTCACCCTCAATGCACTGACCAATCCGCTGGAGGTCTGGGCCGAGACGCTGTCGACCGTCGGCACCAACCTGCAGGCACTCGGCGAGCAGCTGACGGCCAATCCGGCTCCGATCCTGCAAAAGGTCATCGACAATCAGGTCGGCAATGCGACCGTCGTCGTCGACGCAATCAAGACCTATGGCGACGCGCTCAGCACCATCCTGCAGTCGCTGCCCGAGAACCTGAAGACTGCCGGCGACCTCATCGCCAAAGGCGAGATCGTCCAGGCCATGGACGGGCTGACACAGGGACTTCTCCCGGCGATCGTCGGCCTGCTCGACCTGTCCAACAACACTTGGTCCGCGGTCAGCACGACGACGCAGAACATCCAGAACGTGATCAAAGCAATGCCGACACTCGTCCAGTCGGTCGCCCTGCCCGCACTGTTCCCGGTCCTGTCCGTGGTGAACGGATTGGCCGCCACGGCCGAGGAAGTAGTGAAGGCCGCGAACGCCAGCGATGCCGAGGGAGTCGCCAACGCCCTGATCAATGCGCCCGCCCACCTCACCGACGCGTTCCTCAACGGCAAGGGCACGATCCTCGGGTTCATCAATGTCCCCGGTGTGTTGTCGCCGACCTCGCCCTTCGGCTTCCTCGGCAGCGGACCCATCGCCTCCGCGCTCGACCTGCCTAAGACCATCGCGGACCTGCTCAAGCCAAATTCGTTGGCTCCCAAGCCCACAACCAAATCCGCCGTGGCAAGCACCGCGGCTGTCACCGCGCTGAGCACCGGCGTCTCCGCCCGTAGCGTCACGCTCAGCCTCCCGGCCGCGGGCACCACGACGGATACGACCGAGGCCGCGGGCAGCGCAGCACCTGACACCGCGGCTGCAGCGGCGGACGACACCACGACCGCTGCTGAGGCACCGGCCGATACCGTGAAAGACACTGGCACCGAAGCCGATGACAGCACCGACGCGGCCACCGAAGCCGCGGCAGGTGCCGACGATTCGACCACCGTCCAGAAGTCGCGCATCAACGCCAAGAGCACGGCGAAGTCCCTTCGCGTCGACATCAAGGATGCGGCGAAGCGGATCAGTGCGAAGTTCAGCGGCAAAGATGCCAAGAACGCAAGCAGCACGGATGGCGCGTCAACCGGTTCGAGCACGGAGTCGAGCAGTGCAGGCAGTGCCGGCAGCGCGGGCAGCTCGAAAGCTGCGGGCAAGAAGCACGCCTCCAGCAGCAAGTCTCACCGCAAGAGCCGCTCCAGCCACGACTGACCAGCTCTGACGAAAGTCGTTGGGCCCCTTCCCCGAAGGGGCCCAACGTGCGCTTCAGGGCACAGCGCGTTGGGTACCGGTGGCGAACGGGTCGACGGCCGTAGCGATGCGCGCGGCGGCATCGGCGAGAATCGGCTCACCATGACCGAAACCGGCCCGCTGCGCGCCCGTTTCGACCAGCCGCGTCACCGATTGGGCCAGCTCGGTCCGGTCGACATTGAACACCCCGAGGATCACCTGGCCGTTGAATTCCGCGACCACGTCCCCGGTCAACACCGCATCGGCAGCCGGCAGATGAAGCGCGATGCTGCCCGGGGTGTGCCCGGGCACGCCGATCACCCTTGCACCGTCGGCGAAGTCGAGCACATCGCCGTCACGAACTTCCAGGTCGACGCGGCATGACGGGCCGTGCGGTGCCGCGTCGAAGTCGGGTCGCAATGTCCGCTCGGACTCGGTGAGTACCGGTAGCGGGCCCGGCCGTTCGCCGCGCACGTAGGCCGCGTCGGCTGCACCGGCGACGACTTCGACATCGGACCAGTCGGCGATCTCGGCCGCCGCACCGCAGTGATCCTCGTGAAAATGGGTCAGCACAATGCGTTTGACGTGGATGCGCCGCAGGCCGAGATCGGTGAGAGCGTCGGCGATCAGGTCGGCACTGTCTGGCCAGCCGGTGTCGATCAGGGTGACGCCGTCGGGCTCGGTCCACAGATAACTGTTGAGCAGGTGGGCCTGACCGCCCGGGATGCGCAGCCGGTACAGCGAATCCGTCATCTGAAGTAGGTCAGGCACGGTTCGACGCTACTCGTCGGCGGGCGAGCTCGCGGTCAGGCCATCGCGCGACGGCCCGCCAAGGCCCGGCCCAGGGTGAGCTCGTCGGCGAACTCGAGGTCCCCGCCCATCGGCAATCCCGAGGCGATGCGGGTGACGGCGAGGCCCGGGATGTCGCGCAGCATCCGGACCAGGTAGGTGGCGGTCGCCTCGCCCTCGGTGTTCGGGTCGGTGGCGATGATCACCTCGGCGACGTCGACGCCATCGACGCGTTCGCCGATGCGGTTGAGCAGCTCACGGATGCGCAGCTGGTCGGGCCCGACGCCGGACAACGGATCCAGCGCCCCACCCAGCACGTGGTAGCGGCCACGGAACTCACGGGTGCGCTCGACGGCCTGCACATCCTTGGGTTCCTCGACGACGCAGACCAACGAAGCGTCGCGGCGCGGGTCCTTGCAGATCCGGCAACGTTCCTCATCGGACACATTGCCGCACACCGCGCAGAACGTGACGCCATCGCGGATCCGGCCGAGCACCGCCGTCAACCGGTCGATGTCCGGCGGTTCGACGCTGAGCAGATGAAACGCGATGCGCTGGGCGCTTTTGGGCCCGATCCCGGGTAGCTTGCCGAGTTCGTCGATCAGATCCTGAACCGGACCTTCAAACACTAGAGCCCCGGAATCCCGAGGCCACCCATGCCGCTGGCCAGCGGGCCCAGCCGGCTCTGCGCCAGAGTGGTCACCTGGTTGGACGCGTCGGCCAGGGCGCCGACGATCAGATCCTGCAGGGTCTCGGGATCGGACGGATCGATGACCTTGGGATCGATGGCGACGGCCACCACCTCACCGCTGCCCTTCACCGTGACCTGCACCAGGCCGCCACCGGCCTGGCCGTGCACCTCGGAGTTGGCCAGCGCCTCCTGCGCCTCCATGAGCTGCTGTTGCACCTGCTGCGCCTGCGCGAGCAGGGCCGACATGTCGGGCGTGCCTCCGGGTTGCATGACTGGTCCCCTTGCCGTGTTGGTTGCGTCTTGGTCTCGACTTGGTTGCTCTCGCCTGTCGGCGGCGGTTCGGACCTTCAGCCTAGTCGGCGCGCGGGCTAGCGTGGCGCCCGTGCGAGTCCCAGCCTGCGTGCGTGTCGGCGCCTCACTGCTCAGCAGCGTGTTCATCGCTGCGGCCGTCGTCGTCGCCCCGCCCGCCAACGCCGCTCCGTCCAACATCGCCGGCATGATCGTGTTCCTCGACCCAGGTCACAACGGCGCCAACGACAGCTCGATCAGCCGGCAGGTGCCCACCGGCCGCGGCGGCACCAAGGACTGCCAGGCCAGCGGCACCTCCACCGCGGACGGGTTCCCCGAACACACCTTCACCTGGGACACCACGCTGCGGGTCCGCGCCATTCTCACCCAGATGGGCGTGCGCACCGCCATGTCGCGCGGCAACGACAACGCGTTGGGCCCCTGCGTCGACGAACGTGCCTCGATGGCCAACGCGCTGCGGCCGAATGCGATCGTGTCCATCCATGGCGATGGCGGCCCGGCCAACGGCCGCGGTTTCCACGTCCTCTACTCGTCGCCGCCGCTGAACAACGTGCAGGCCGGCCCGTCGGTGCAGTTCGCCCAGACCATGCGAGATCAGCTGTCCGCGTCGGGCATCCCGCCGGCCACCTACATCGGATCCGGTGGTCTGGACGCCCGCTCCGACATCGCCGGGCTCAACCTGGCGCAGTTCCCGTCGATCCTCGTCGAGTGCGGCAACATGAAGAACCCGGTCGATTCGTCACTGATGAAGACCCCGGAAGGTCGGCAGAAGTACGCCGAGGCCATCGCCCGCGGGGTCGCGGCCTACCTGGGCAGCCAACAGCGATAGCTCCCGACCAGGTGGTCGGACGCTACGCGCCTTCCACTTCCTTCTTCAGGTTGGCCAGGACCTCGTCCTGGATCTTGCGCAGGCCCAACGGGGCGAAGGTCTTCTCGAAGAAACCCTTGATGCCGCCGGCGCCGGTCCAGCTGGTCTTGAGGTTGACCGACGATCCGGCCCCCGCCGGTGCGACGGTCCAGTTGGTCACCAGGCTGGAGTTGGCGTCCTTCTCGATGACGGTGTGTCCGGCCACGTCCACCGAGGCCTTGACGTCGCGGACCCTGGACTCGGTGGCCTGGAGCTTCCACCCGGCCACGGTGCCTGCGCCCTGACCACCCTCGAGCACCTGATAGTCGCGGTAATGCGAGGAGAGGATCTTCGGGCGCACGGTCTGATAATCCGCGATCGCGGCAAACACAGCGGCCGGCTCGGCGTTGATCAGAACCGTGCTGACCGCACTGACCTGTCCCATGGCTGAAACTCCTTCAACTCGTGTCTGCGGTCGCATTGGTGGCAACCTCCGACTAGCGTATATGTGTGTCTGTTGTTACGACTGACGCACAGGCTGCCCATGCCGCAGGTGTACAGCGGCTCCTGGACAGTTACCGCGCCATACCTCCCAATTCGACGGTGCGGCTTGCCAAGCCCACGTCGAACCTGTTCCGTGCCCGAGATCGCAGCAATACCAAGGGCCTCGACGTCTCGGGGCTGACGAATGTGATTGCCGTCGACGCCCAGGCGCGTACCGCCGACGTGGCCGGGATGTGCACGTACGAGGATCTGGTGGCTGCGACGCTGCCGCACGGCCTGGCCCCGTTGGTAGTGCCGCAGCTCAAGACCATCACGCTCGGTGGTGCGGTCACCGGACTGGGTATCGAGTCGACGTCGTTCCGCAACGGCCTGCCACACGAGTCGGTGTTGGAGATGGATATCCTCACCGGCGCAGGGGAGATCGTCACCGCGTCACCCGAGCAGCACGCCGACCTCTTTCGGACCTTCCCGAACTCCTATGGCACACTTGGTTATTCGACTCGGTTGCGGATCGAACTGGAGCCCGTCACACCCTTTGTGGCCCTGCGCCACCTGCGATTCCATTCGTTGGCCGAGCTGATGGCGGCGATGGACCGGATCATCGAGACCGGCGGACTCGACGGTGACCCGGTCGACTACCTCGACGGTGTGGTGTTCAGCGCCGACGAGAGCTACCTGTGTGTCGGCTTCAAGACGACGACGCCGGGACCGGTCAGCGATTACACCGGCCAGGACATCTACTATCGCTCGATTCAGCATCCGGACGGCGAAAAGCACGATCGGCTGACCATCCACGACTACCTGTGGCGCTGGGACACCGATTGGTTCTGGTGTTCCCGCGCCTTCGGCGCGCAGAACCCGACGATCCGCCGGTTCTGGCCACGCCGATTGCGGCGCAGCAGTTTTTACTGGAAGCTCGTCGGCTACGACCAGCGGTACAACATCGCCGACCGGATCGAGAAGCGTCACGGCCGCCCGCCGCGCGAACGGGTGGTTCAGGATATCGAGGTGCCCCTGGAGAATTGCAAACTGTTCCTGGACTGGTTCCTGACGAACGTACCGATCGAGCCGATCTGGCTGTGCCCGCTGCGGTTACGTGACGACGACCGTAATCGCGCCGGCTGGCCCCTGTATCCCCTGCGCCAGCATCACACCTACGTCAACGTCGGCTTCTGGTCCTCGGTGCCGGTCGGCCCCGAACAGGGCCACACCAACAAGCTGATCGAGGCCAAGGTCAGCGAGCTCGACGGACACAAATCGTTGTATTCCGATTCCTTCTATGCGCGTGACGAGTTCGACGAGCTGTACGGCGGCGAGACCTACAAGACCGTCAAGAAGTCCTACGACCCCGATTCCCGCCTGTTTGACCTGTATTCGAAAGCCGTCTTGCGCCGATGAACGGAGAACAGCGATGACCACCTTCAAGGAACAGTCGACACACACAACCGATCATCGGTTCAGCTTGGCCGAGATCCTGGAGATCTTTGCGTCCGGCTCGGTGCCCCTGAAATTCACTGCCTACGATGGCAGTTCGGCGGGCCCGGACAATGCCACGCTCGGTTTGGACCTCAAGACCCCGCGCGGCACCACGTATCTGGCCACCGCCCCGGGCGACCTGGGGCTGGCCCGCGCCTACGTGTCCGGCGACCTGGAACCGCACGGGGTGCACCCGGGGGATCCGTACCCGCTGCTGTGCGCGCTGGCCGACAAGATGGCGTTCAAGCGGCCGCCGGCCCGCGTGCTGGCCAACATCGTCCGCTCGATCGGCATCGAGCACCTCAAGCCGATCGCGCCGCCCCCACAGGAGGCACTGCCGCGCTGGCGCCGGATGATGGAAGGCTTGCGGCACAGCAAGACCCGGGATGCCGAAGCCATCCACCATCACTACGACGTGTCGAACACCTTCTATGAATGGGTGCTCGGTCCGTCGATGACCTACACCTGCGCGTGCTATCCGGATGCGGACGCCAGCCTGGAGCAAGCCCAGGACAACAAGTACCGGCTGGTGTTCGAGAAGCTCCGGCTGCAACCCGGGGACCGACTGCTCGACGTCGGCTGCGGCTGGGGCGGCATGGTGCGCTACGCCGCGCGCCACGGCGTCAAGGCGCTCGGGGTGACGCTGTCGAAGGAGCAGGCCCGCTGGGCGCAGGCCGCGATCGACCGGGAGGGGCTCGGCGACCTGGCCGAGGTGCGCCACGGCGATTACCGGGACGTCACCGAAACCGGCTTCGACGCCGTGTCCTCGATCGGACTGACCGAGCACATCGGGGTGCACAACTACCCGTCGTACTTCGGTTTCCTCAAGTCGAGGATGCGTCCGGGCGCGCTGCTGCTCAACCACTGCATCACCCGCCATGACAACAGGTCCGGTGCGGCCGCTGGTGGATTCATCGACCGCTACGTGTTCCCCGACGGAGAGCTCACCGGCTCCGGGCGCATCATCACCGAAGTGCAGGACGTCGGGTTGGAAGTCTTGCACGAGGAGAACCTGCGCAACCACTACGCGATGACGCTGCGCGACTGGTGCGCAAACCTCGTGGAGCACTGGGACGAGGCGGTCGCCGAGGTCGGCCTGCCCACCGCGAAGGTGTGGGGTCTGTACATGGCCGGGTCGCGGCTGGGCTTCGAGACGAATGTGGTTCAGCTGCACCAGGTCCTGGCCGTCAAGCTCGACGATCGCGGCGATGACGGCGGGCTGCCGCTGCGGCCGTGGTGGACGCCCTAGGCACGTCGGCTGCGGTAGTCATGTGGCGGTCTGGCCGAAGCCCTACTAGCTCTCGATCTTTCGCGCCCCGAGCTCGCTCTGGAGCAGTTCCAGCGCCACTTCCTCGGGGTCGCGACGAGGTCCGGCCTCACTCTGTGACGCCTCGGCGAGCATCTGCTCTTCCTCGTCCTCCGGGGACAGCGGTGCGGATTCGGGCTCCGGCTCGGGCTCGGGAATCACCCGGCCCGGCCGGCTGGGCACCCGTGGCGGGGGCTTGGCGGCCTTCGGCGG
>NZ_MBEQ01000089.1 GCF_001954135.1 Mycobacterium sp. GA-1841
CGGCCCCCCCCCCCCCCCGCCCTCCCGGGCGCCCCCGGGGCCCCCGGGGGGGGCCCCCCAAACCCCCCCACCTGCCGCCCCCACCCCGGCCCGGCGGGGGGGCCCCGGGGATCGGCTGGCAATGGGTGACGGTCGAGGGCACCGCCGAGATCATCGGGCCCGACGATCCCGATCCCGACACCGACGCCGAGGCGTTACGGCTGCTGTTACGCGCCGTCTTCGAGGCGGCCGGAGGTACCCACGACGACTGGGACACCTACGACCGCGTCATGCGCGAAGAACGCCGTGCCGCGGTGCTGATCACCCCCACGCGGGTGTATTCGAACCCCGGCTGACGTCGAGATGCGTACAGGGTCGTGAAATCTCGAAATCAACAGCCCTGAGCGCAATCTCGATGTCCAAGCACGCAAAAGCCCCCGACTTGCGCCGGGGGCTTTTGACGTTTGGTGCTTAAGACTCCAGCGAGGCCGGCGGCAGGAAGCGGTCGCCATAGCGGGCGGCCAGTTCCTTGGCGCGGGCCACGAAGGCCTCCTTGCCGACGCCGAGCTCACCCTGGTAACCGACGATGAACTGGGCCGAACCACCGGTGTACGGCGGGAAGCCGATACCCATGATCGAGCCGATGTTCGCGTCAGCGGTCGAGGTGAGCACACCCTCGTCGATGCACTTCTGGGTCTCCAGCGCCTCGGCGAACAGCATGCGGTCGATCATGTCCTGCAGCGGGATCGACGAGCTTCCGGAGTTGAAGGTCTCCTTCAGACCCGGCCACAGCTGCGTCCGCTTGCCGTCGACGTACTCGTAGAAGCCGGCACCCTTCAGACGCGACGGGCGACCGATCTCGATCATCTTCTCCACCACGGCCTCGGCCGGGTGCGGCACGTGGGTGCCGCCGGCAGCTTCGATGCCTTCCTTGGTGGCGACGGCGATCTTGTGCATGAGCTCCAGGTTGAGCTCATCGCTCAGCTGCAGCGGCGCCGCCGGGTAACCGGCCTGCGAGCCGGCCTGCTCGATCGACGCGGGCTCCACGCCCTCGCCCAGCATGGCCAGCGCCTCGTTGACGAAGGTGCCGATCACGCGGCTGGTGAAGAAGCCACGGCTGTCGTTGACCACGATCGGGGTCTTCTTGATGGCCAGGGTGTAGTCGAACACCCGGGCCAGCGCCTCGTCAGAGGTCTTCTCGCCCTTGATGATCTCCACCAGCGGCATCTTGTCGACCGGTGAGAAGAAGTGGATACCGATGAAGTCCTCCTGGCGCTTCACGCCGGTCGCCAGACCGGTGATCGGCAGCGTGGAGGTGTTCGAGCCGAGCAGCGCGTTGGGCTCGACGATGTCCTCGATCTCCTGGAACACCTTGTGCTTGAGTTCCTGGTTCTCGAACACCGCCTCGATCACGAAGTCGACGCCCTTGAGATCCTGCGGATCGGCGGTCGGGGTGATCTTAGAAAGCAGCGCCGCGGACTTCTCCTCGGTGGTCTTGCCACGCTTGAGCGCCTTGGCCTCCAGGCCCTCCGAGTACGCCTTGCCCTTCTGGGCGGCCTCGATGCTGACGTCCTTGAGCACGACGTCATAGCCGGCCTTGGCCGACACGTAAGCGATACCGGCGCCCATCATGCCCGCGCCCAGCACACCGATCTTCTTGATCTCCTGCTTGGCGATACCCTCGGGACGCGAAGCGCCGCCGTTGATGGCCTGCAGGTCCAGGAAGAACGCCTGAATCATGTTCTTGGCGGTCTGGCCGGTGACCAGCGAGACGAAGTAACGGCTCTCGATGCGGCTCGCGGTGTCGAAGTCGACCTGCGCACCCTCGACGGCGGCGTCGAGGATGGCCCGCGGTGCCGGCATCGGGGCGCCCTTGAGCTGCTTCTTCAGCAGCGCCGGGAAGGACGGCAGGATCGCGGCGAGCGCCGGGGTGGACGGGGTGCCACCGGGGATCTTGTAGCCCTTGACGTCCCACGGCTGGGTGTGGGCCTCGGGATTGGCCTTGATCCAAGCCTTGGCGGCGGGGACCAACTCGTCGACGGAACCGACCAACTCGTCAACCAGGCCGGTGTCTTTGGCCTTGGCCGGGCTGAAGCGGGTGCCCTGCGAGAGGACCTCCATGAAGGCCTTCTGGATACCGAACATGCGCACGGTGCGGGCCACGCCGCCACCGCCGGGCAGCAGGCCCAGGGTGACCTCGGGCAGGCCGATCTGGCTGCCCTTGACGTCAGCGGCGATGCGGTGGTTGGTGGCCAGCGCGATCTCCAGGCCGCCGCCGAGCGCGGCGCCGTTGATGGCGGCCACGACGGGCTTGGGCAGCGTCTCCAGCTTGCGCAGGTCGGCCTTGATGGTCTCGACCATCTCGAACGCCTCGGCGGCGTCGTCCGGGCCGATGTTCATCATGCCCTTGAGGTCACCACCGGCGAAGAAGGTCTTCTTCGCGCTGGTGATCACCACACCGGTGATCGAATCCTGCTCGGCTACAAGCTTTTCCACGGCATTGTGCATGGATTCCTTGTAGTGCTCGTTCATCACGTTGGCCGAACCGGTCGGGTCGTCCAGCGTCAGGGTGACGATGCCGTCGGCATCCTTGTCCCACTGAATGGTGTTCTCTGCCATGACTTTTCCTTAGACCCTCTCGATGATGGTGGCCACACCCATGCCGCCGCCGATGCACAGCGTGACCAGGGCACGCTTGGCGCCGCGACGCTCGAGCTCGTCGACCATGGTTCCGGTGATCATGGCGCCGGTGGCGCCCAGCGGGTGGCCCATCGCGATCGCGCCACCGTTGACGTTGAGCTTCTCGTCGGGGATGTTGAGGTCCTTCTGGAACTTCAGCACCACGGAGGCAAACGCCTCGTTCAGCTCGAACAGGTCGATGTCATCGACGGTCAGGCCGGCCCGGTCCAGCACCTTCTTGGTGGCCGGGGTGGGGCCGGTGAGCATGATGACCGGGTCGGCGCCGCTGGTGGCGGTGGCCACGATGCGGGCGCGCGGGGTCAGGCCCTGCGAAGCGCCTGCACTCTCGCTACCGATCAGCAGCAGGCCGGCACCGTCGACGATGCCCGAGCTGTTGCCACCGGTGTGGACGTGGTTGATCTTCTCGACGTAGTGGTACTTCTGCAGCGCCACGTCGTCGAAGCCGCCCATCGCGCCGATGCCGTCGAACGCGGTCTTCAGCTTGCCCAGGCTCTCCACGGTGGAGCCGGGACGCATGTGCTCGTCATGGTCGAGGACCACGAGGCCGTTCTGGTCCTTGACCGGGACGACCGACTTGGCGAAGTAGCCGCCGGACCAGGCTGCCGCGGCGCGCTCCTGCGACCGCGCCGCGTAAGCGTCGACGTCCTCGCGGGAGAAGCCCTCGATGGTGGCGATCAGGTCGGCGCCGATGCCCTGCGGGACGAAGCCGATGCGGTAGTTGGTCTCCGGGTCAGAGGCCCAGGCACCACCGTCGGAGCCCATCGGAACGCGGCTCATCGACTCGACACCACCGGCCAGCACCAGGTCGTCCCAGCCGGAACGGACCTTCTGGGCGGCCAGGTTGACGGCCTCCAGGCCCGAGGCGCAGAAGCGGTTGAGCTGGAAACCACCGGTGGTCTCGGGCAGCTTGGCCACCAGACCGGCGGTACGGGCGATGTCGCCGCCCTGATCGCCGACCGGCGAGACGACACCGAGGATGACGTCGCTGATCAGCGTCTCGTCCAGGTCGGGGTAGCGGCTGCGGATCTCTTCGATCAGGCCGACGACCAGGTTGACGGGCTTGATCTCGTTGAGTGCGCCGCCGCGCTGCTTGCCACGCGGCGTGCGGATCGCCTCGTAGATGAAGGCTTCTTCGGACATGTCTGCTCCCCTGCCGTATCGGCGTTCAGGTTCAGGTTGGGTTGTGGAACCGTCCAGCGAATGTGGGCAGTCCTCTGATCGGCAGCGTATCAGCCTCGCCCAACCCGTTGGTTGGGCCTGTGCTCAGCATCTCCCTGAACCGCGGTTGACCGACCCGGCCTCGCCGCCGGTTTCGACGCCAAGGCTGCGCATCGCGTGGCACAGCGACCGTGACGTAGAAAACGGGGGTGAGGCGCCGCCACACCAGGCCACACCCAAACGCCGTTTTCGACATGGGGGCTGTGCATCGCGCGCCGCAGCGACCCTGACGTAGAAAACGGCGCGGCACCGGGCGCACACGTCAGGCAGAGCGGGGCTCCTCGACCTCGGCCAGCGTCGGGTAGTCGGTGTAGCCGACCGGCCCCGGTGCATAGAACGTCGTCGGCTCGGGCTCATTGAGTTCGGCACCCAACACCAACCGGTCGATCAGGTCGGGATTCGCCAAGAACGCCCGCCCCACCGCGGCCGCGCTGATCGCACCCCACTCGGCGTAACTCTCCAGCTGGCAGAAATCCGTGCCGTTGGCGCGCCCGGTGTTGAGCACGAACGTTCCCGGCCACAGCGCGCGGATGACACCGAAATCGTGCGCCGCCGGGTCGATGACGACGTGCAGATATGCCAAGCCCAACGGCGCGATGCGCTCCAGCACGGCCTCGTAGGTGCCGATCGTGTCGTTCTCCCGCATTCCTCCCGCGGTGTTCCCCGGCGAGATCCGCACACCGACCCGGCCCGCGCCGATCTCGTCGACGACGGCCTCGACCACCTCGGCGGTCAACCGGGCCCGGTTCTGCGGCGAACCGCCGTAGGCGTCGGTGCGCTGGTTGACCACATCGGAGGCGAACTGATGCAGCAGATAGCCGTTGGCGCCGTGGATCTCCACACCATCCATGCCCGCGTCGATCGCGCGCCGTGCGGCGGCGCGGAACTGCTCGACGATGCCCGGGATCTCGGCGATGTCGAGGGCACGTGGCGTCGGCAGCGGCTGCTTACCCGTGGGCGTGTGGGTGAGTACGTCCGCGGCGATCGCCGACGGCGCGACCGGTTCGAAGCCACTGATCTCGGGGTGCGCCAAGCGGCCGACGTGCCAGAGCTGGACGAACATCTTGCCGCCCGCGGCATGCACCGACGCTGCGATCTCCGCCCAGCCGTGCTGGTGACGGTCGGTGTAGAGGCCCGGGGTGTTCATGTACGCGCCGTTGGCGGTCTCGGCGACGGCGGTGGCCTCGCTGATGATCAGGCCCGCGCCGGCCCGCTGCGAGTAGTACTGCGCGGCCAGCGGTGAGGGCGCGCCGTCGGCGTCGGCACGGGAACGCGTCAGTGGTGCCATGAACAGACGGTTGGTGGCGGCGGTGTCACCCACCTGGATCGGCTGCAGCAGTGCGGCGTCGGCGCTCAGTTTGTGGGTCACGCCGCTCTAAAGCGCCACCGGCATGCCGATCATTCCCGCACTACCCTTTGGCACCATGACTGTCAGAGGGCTGCAGCCGTACGAAGTGACGATCTTCGCGGAGATGTCTGCACTGGCCACCGCACTGGGCGCGGTCAATCTGGGCCAGGGCTTCCCCGACCAGGACGGCCCAGCCGACATGCTCAAAATCGCCATCGACTCGATCTCCGGCGGCCACAACCAATACCCGCCCGGGCTCGGTATCCCGGAGTTGCGCGCCGCGATCGCCGCACAGCGCAAACGCCACTACGGCATCGACTACGACGCCGACACCGAGGTGCTGGTGACCGTCGGCGCCACCGAGGCCATCGCCGCCTCGGTCCTGGGCCTGGTCGAGCCAGGGTCGGAGGTCCTGGTGATCGAGCCGTTCTACGACTCCTACTCGCCCGTGATCGCGATGGCCGGCTGCGTCCGCCGGGTGGTTCCCATGGTCGCCGACGGTGCCGGGTTCGGGATTGACGTCGAAGGACTGCGCACGGCGGTGACGCCGCAGACGAAAGCCCTCATCCTCAACTCACCGCACAACCCGACCGGTGCGGTGGCCTCCGACACCGAGCTGCGCACCATCGCGGCGCTGGCGATCGAGCACGATCTGCTGGTGATCACCGACGAGGTGTACGAGCACCTGGTCTTCGGGGTCCAGCATCGCCCACTGGCCGGCTATCCGGGCATGGCAGGCCGGACCGTGACCATTTCCAGCGCGGCCAAGATGTTCAACGTCACGGGTTGGAAGATCGGCTGGGCGTGCGGGCCTGCCGACCTGATCGCCGGCGTCCGCGCCGCCAAGCAATACCTGAGCTATGTGGGCGGCGGACCGTTCCAGCCCGCGGTGGCCCACGCCCTGGATCACGAGGACGGCTGGGTGGCCGATCTGCGCGAATCGTTCCGGACCAAGCGGGACCGGCTGGGCAACGCGCTCGCCGATATCGGGTTCGAGGTACACGACAGCCGCGGCACGTACTTCCTGTGCGCCGACCCGCGACCGTTGGGCTATTCCGACGGCACGCAGTTCTGCGCCGAGCTTCCGCACAAAGCGGGGGTGGCGGCGATACCGATGTCAGCTTTCTGCGAAGCCCCTGCCGATGCCTGGAAACACTTGGTGCGCTTTGCATTCTGCAAGCGCGACGACACGTTGGAAGAGGCGATCCGACGGCTCGGGGTCTTGCGGCCCCGCCGGTGATCCGGCCCGATCGTCAGGAACCGAACCTGCTGCACAGTGTGACGGCACGCTCCCTGGCCGTCATCGCCCCCCAGATGCCGTAGGGCTCCGGTGCCGTCAGAGCATGTTCCCGGCACCGCTTCAGCACCGGGCATTGCAGGCAGATCGCCTTCGCCGCCTCCTCCTGGCGGCGAAGCTTGCGACCCCGCACCTCGTCGGGGAAGAACACCTCGGCCGGATGGTCGCGGCAGCTGCCGTCCAGCTGCCAACTCCATTCGTCGAGAGCCGGTGGCGGCAGGTTGCGCGGGGACCGGTAGACCGGGATTGCCGGGCGGCCGGATACTTCCTGTGGCGCAACGGGTTCCGGCGGCCGGGGGTCGAAAAGCGTGCGAGACAACGGCGATCACCCTTTGGACGGAATTGACGTGTGGCCTGTCATGCTGCCAGTCCCGTCGGCCGCCCCGCCCTGTCATCATGTAAGGAATCCACCGCAGATGGCGACACATTGTCGCCCGATTCCGGCCCACGACCGGAGCGCAGATGGTATGGCCGCCGATTCCCGCTATCGGCTATCGGAGGGCGGCGGCCACCTCCCACAGCGCGGCCAGATCGTCCGCCTCGGTCCGGATCGGGCTGAGCGCCACCTCGGTGGCGCCGGCGTCGAGGTAACGCTGCAACTGGGCGCGTACCTGCGTCGCCGACCCGACCGCCGCCAGCTCCGCAACATGGGAAACCTGTTCTCGGGCAATGACTTTCCGATATGACGGGATGGTCTCGTAGAACTCCAACTTCTGCGCTGCAGCGTCGCGGGCGGCGTCGGCGTCATCGTCGATCAGGGCGGGCACCATGGCCACGACGCGGGGTTGCGGCCGCACCGCCGCGGTGGCCGCGGCGGTGATCGTCGGGACGATGAACTCGCCGATCGTGCGCGGTCCGGCGAGATACGGCAGCGTTCCGTCGGCCAGTTCCCCGGTCACCGCGAGCGCTTTGGGCCCCATCGCGGCGACGTACACCGGCACCGGCGCACCACCGGGCACGTGCACGGGCCACTCGGGGTCCGCGCTGAACTCGCTGCCGTGGAAGCTGACCGCGCGATCGTGGAAGATCGAACGCAGCACCTGCAGATGTTCACGCAGCCGGCCCACCGGATCGGGCCACACCGTGCCGAAGGCGCGCTGCTCGGGGGCGTGTGACCCCAGGCCGATGCCCAATGTGAAGTTCCCGTGGGCGGCGGCCTGTGCAGTCTGCGCTGCCGACGCCACCACCAGTGGGTGACGTGGATTGAGCGGCACCACCGAGGTACCGACGGCGAGGTCGGGCACCGCGGTCCCGATCAGCGCGGCCAGGGTGATGGCGTCGACGTCGAACTGCTGGGCCAGCCACAGCCGGCGAACCCCGGCCGCATACGCGGCGCGGGCCTGTGAGATCGCGTCATCCACAACGTTCGAGGCGGATGGGTTCAGGGCAAGGACGACTCCGGTCGGCATACCGGCACCAACGGTCCGCGGACGTGCGGCCATTCCGTTTCACGCACGGTGAGCATTACCCGTGACCTGCCGCCGCAGCCGCTCGATGGCCACGTCGAGCACCAGGTTCTTGCCCCGGCGGACCAGGAAGTCCGGGATGGGCATCGCCAGGTCGACGATGATGTCGAACCGCACCCGGGTGCGGTCCATCTCGGGAGTCAGGTTGTACTCGACGTGTTGGCCGCGCTGCTGCAGATTCGCCTCGGCGTCCCAGACCATCCAGTGCTCACCCCAGTGGTATTCGAGGATCTCCTTGTCGGTGACACCGAGCAGCCGCACCGTGGTCTTGACGTGATGGGGGCGACCATGCGGATACCGATCGAGCACATCGACCCGTCGATGCACCGGCGACCAGGCCGGCAACGCCTCGACGTCGGCGAGCACCGCCATGATCGCCTCCGGTGAGGCATCGAACACGGCCTCCCGCGAGGCCCGCACTGCCATACGACCGAATGTAGTGGCCAGGTCCCGAACCGGACGGGATTTCAGCTACGCGCGACGATCACCGGAACGGCGGAGGAATGGACGACGGCAGAGCTGACCGACCCCAGCAACATCCCGGTGAATCCGCCTCGGCCCCGGCTGCCGACCACCACCAGTTGCGCCGACTCGGCCTGCGTCAGCAGTTGACGGGCGGGCCGGTCGGGCATGACCACCCGTCGCACGACGACGTCGGGGTACCGCTCGCCCCACCCGGCGAGCTGTTCGGCCAGCGCCCGCTCGGCACGCGGCGTCAGATCGTCCCACTTGATGTCGGGGAACTCGAAGTTCACATCGGTCCAGGTATGCACCACGACGAGCTCTACCTTGCGCCGCGACGCCTCGTCGAACGCGATCTCGGTGGCCAGCTCGGACGCCGGCGATCCGTCGACCCCGACCACCACCGGCGCGGTGGCCGCCGGCGCATCCTCCGGGATCACCGCTACCGGCCCATGGGCGTGCTGGGCCAGGCTGGAACTCACCGACCCGAGAAGCCGACGCCCCCATTTGCTCAGCCCGCGGGAACCGACGACCACCAGATCGGCCCGCCGCGAATATTCGATCAAGGTGGCGACCGCGTGCCCGGGCACTGCCTTGTCGACGATCCGCAGCGGGTGCGCCCCCGACGTCGCGGTAGTGGCTTCGACGGCGATCCGGCGGGCGGCGTCGAGAACGTCCCGTGCCTGGTCGTCCTGGTACTGCAGATACTCCTCGGGCAGGGCGACATCGAGCCAGACCGGCGACATCGCCCCGGGCAGTGCATGCATCAGCGTGAGCTCGACACCGCGAAGCTGGGCATCGCGCGCGGCCCAGGCCACCGCTGCATCCGACGACGGCGACCCGTCGACGCCGACGACGATTCCGTGCCGGACGTCATGGTCACTCATGCGAATCTCCTTGTGTCAGTGCGCGGCAGATCAGCACCGGAACCGGGCTGTGGTGCAACAGGTTCAGGCTCGTCGACCCCAGCAGAACACCGGCCAGCGCGTTGCGGCCGCGGGAGCCGACCACCACCAGTCCGGATTCGGTGACGTGCTTGAGCAGCGCCTTGCCGGGTGAATCGGGCTCGACGAAACATTTGGCCGCGACCGCGGGGTGCCGTTTGTTGTGCACATCGACCGCCTCCGTCAGCGCGGTCAGTTCAGCGGATTCCACACCGTCCCAGTCGATCAGCAGCGGGATGCTGACCCCGGTCTCGGCCGGCGCGGCCAACGACAGCGACCGCACCGCATTCAGCGGCAAGCCGAACCGGTCGGCGAATTCGAACGCCATCGCCAACGCCGCCTGCGCGGCGGGGCTGTCATCGACCCCGACGACGACGGGACCGTCGCCCGGCGCCACCTGATCGCCACGGAAGGCCACCACCGGGCACGCGGCCCGGGTGGCCACCGACAGCGCCGTCGAACCGAGCAGCAGCGCCGCGGCCGGGGTCACCGTCTTACCGCCGAGAACGATCAGGCGTGCCTGCCGACTGGCCTCGATCAACACCTGATCGGCAGGTTCGTTGAACGAGACCGCGGTCACTTCCAGCTCGGGGCGTTCGGCGTGAACGGCCTGTTCGGCAGCCTTGAGGAACGCCTGCGCCATGTCCTGCTGATACGACACCATCGCGGCGGTCAGGGCGGCTGCGGTCTGGGTGAGGTTGCGGCCCAGAGAGGGCAGCGCGTGCACGATGCGCAGCGGCGCGCCGAACCGTTCGGCGAGCGCGCCCGCCCACCGGGCCGCGGCGAGCGCGCCGTCACTGCCGTCGATTCCAACCACAACCGGAGTGTCCGAGGAAGTCACACCTTCATCGTGGCCGCTGCGCGCCGCGATGGCCAGGGACCAAAGACTCTCGGTGCCGATCTAGGCCCAGCCGATGTCGTCGATGCTGGTGCTCGTCTGCGGTGGCTGACCGGGTGTGCCGGTTGCTGTCCGCGAGAACCGCGGGGCCGGCGCGGCCTGGGCCACACCGTCGACCGACACCAGCGTCGAGCGGGCCAGCAGATGCTCGCTCTCGGCAGCCTCACCCCAGGTGAGCACAGGCGTCACGCAGGCATCGGTACCGGCGAAGATCTCCGTCCACTCCTGGCGGGTCTTGGTGGCAAACCGCTCGGTGAAGATGTCGCGCAGCTCGTCATACCGGGCCAACTCGAACTGCCCGGGGATCGCGGCGGCGTCCAATCCGAGCCCGGCGACCAGCTGCGCGAAGAACTGCGGTTCGATCGCACCGACCGCCATGTAGCCGCCGTCGGAGGTCTCATAGGTGCGGTAATACGGGGCGCCGCCGTCGAGCAGGAACGACTCGCGCTCGTCGCGCAACACACCGGTGGCCCGCATGGTCCACATCATCTGCGACAGCATGCTGACCCCGTCGACCATGGCCGCGTCGATCACCTGCCCCACACCCGAGCGTTCCCGCTCATACAGGGCGGTGGCGATGCCGATGACGACGAGCATCGAACCGCCGCCGAAATCGGCGACCAGGTTCAGCGGCGCCACCGGCGGGCGGTCGCGGTATCCGATCGCCGACAGCGCCCCGGTCTGCGACAGGTAGTTGATGTCATGGCCGGCCGTGGTGGCCAACGGACCGTCCTGACCCCAGCCGGTGATGCGGGCGAAGATCAACCGCGGGTTGACCGCCTCGCACTCGGCCGGACCGATGCCCAGCCGTTCGCAGGTGCCGGGCCGGAAACAGTCAAGCAGCACATCGGCTTTGGCGACCAGCTCCAGCAACTTGCCCGGCTCGGCCTTGACGTCCAGGTCGACGATCCGCTTGCCCCGGTGCAGGAGGTCGACGTTCTCGGCCGGCATCGTCAGGCCGCCCGGGCGACGCACACGGACCACGTCGGCGCCCAGGTCCGACAACATCATCGCGGCGTGCGGCCCGGGGCCGATGCCACCGAGTTCGATCACGCGCACTCCGGCCAGGGGTCCCGTCTTCGTCATGGGAGGCACCCTAACCGGCGGGCTAACCCTTCTTGACCTTGAGCACCTGCTTGCGCAAGCCTTCGGTGGCGGTCTCCACGCCACCCTTCATGGTTCGCTTCAGAATGAAGCCGGGCAGCGGCACCGACAGGTCGATCGAGATGTCGAACCGGACCTTGGTCTTGGCTCCGTCGGGAGTCAAGGTGTAGCTGGCGTCCTGAGCCTTGAGCTGGCCGGCGCTCACCAACGTCCAGCTGACCTTGTTTTCGCCCCAGGTGTATTCGATCACCTGTTCATCGGTCAGCCCGGCGGCCTTCACCGTCATCTTCACGCGCTTGGGCCGGCCGTCGTCGTAGGTCTCGAGGATCTCGGCGCGCTGGTACTGCGGCGACCAGCTGGGCGTGGCCTCGACGTCGGCGACGACGTCGAGGACCTCCTGCGGCGTCGCCTCGATCACTACTTCACGGGAATCACTGGTTGCCATACCGGGAGATTACTCGGCCAGCACGGCCCTGGCGGCGTTATAACCCGGGATGAAGGTGATGCCCGGGCCACCGTGGCACCCAGCGCTGGTCAGGTACAGCCCGCCGATCGGAATCGGCTGGCCGACATAGTCTTTGGGCCCTGGCCGGCTGGGCCCCATCTGCTCGGGATGGACCAGGCCGTGGCAGTAGTCACCGCCGGGCGCACCGAACATGGTGCCCATGTGCCGCGGGGTGAACGTGGTGTGCCGGATGATCCGGCGCTCGAAATCCGGTGCCACCCGCGCGATCTTCTCGATGACACGCCGGCAAATCTCGGCCTTCGCCAATGTCATTCTGCTGCCGCTGTTTACGATCATCGACGGGATGCGGCGCGGTCAGGTGAGCGGCGTCAGCATCGCAGTGCAGGCCAGCACGGCGTCCTCGGTGATCTCTCCGATCTGCCCACCGCTCTCCACGGTGATCGCCGTGAGCTCCCGCAATCCACCCAGCATCATGATGGTGCGCCGGCGCGAGATCTCCACCCCGGCCGAGCGGAACGCCTCGGTGCTCGTCATCGCCTGCACCAAGGCGATGAACTTCTCCATCGACTCGCGTTGCAGCGCCCGCGCGGCAGCCCCCAGAGTCGGCAGATCACGGATCCAGGCCACCATCAGTTCAGGGTGGGCCTGGTAGGAGCCGATCCACGCCTCGACCGCCTGGCGCACCTGCGCCTGCCACGACGCCTGCTGGTCGACCGCGCCGCCGATCTCACGCACATGCTTGGCGTTGACACTGGTCAACAGGGCCACAAAGCAGTCCTCACGGCTGGCGAACTGCTCATAGAAGGTGCGCCGAGAAGTCTTCGCCCGTCGCACGATATCGGCCACCGTGGTGTTCTGGTAGCCGACCTCGATGATCGATTCGATCAGGGCGTTGAGCAGGCGTGATCGGAATTCACTCTTGTCGGTCGCAGCGCCCTTCTCGGGCACAGCAGCGGTGGTGGAACTGTTCATCTCGGCCTGCATCGTAATGCCGGTCAGCGCCGCACAGTGGGGCTGTGTCCGAAGCTCGAGCGCGCTTCGGAATTGGCACTGGGCGGATGGTTCTGCCGAAAACTCAGGCATACACCCAGGCCTCCGCCGACGCACGGCACACCGTTGACCGTGGGTACCGGCCCACCGGAACGATTACCGGTCGGATCGAACGGCTCCGGTTGGGCGGTGGCCACCGGGGCCAGGGCGACGGCCGCGGCGCAGCACCCGGCGAGCAATCGGGAGAGCCGATTTGCCTTACGCATCGTCGTCACACTTTCGTCCAAACAACATCCAGCGTAGTCGCCGACACTCAACCGATCGGCGTCAACGGACTCAACACATCGCGGACGAACTGGGCGATGTTCACCGATGGGTTGCCGTCCGGGAAGCTCACCGTGGCCAGCACGTTGCCGCCCGCATCGGCGAAGTTCTGATCGGCGCGACCCTGATGGGTCGAGGACGTCACCACGATGATGCCCGTGGCACCGGCCTTCTTCGCCAACGGAACCGAGAACTGTGCGTTCTGAACCGTGCTGTTGGCCCGGTCCTCGACGATGATCCGGTTGGCCGGAAAGCCGAGCATGAGAAGGAGATTGCGCATCTGAGCGGCCTCGCTCCGGCCGTTCTGCGGGTTGCCGCCGGTGACGATGACCGGGGCCTGCGGGAACGCCTGGGCGATCGCCAGGCCGGTGAGCACGCGGTGATACAAAATCGCACGCATCGAACCGTCGGGCTTGAGCCCGTAGCCGAGGATGACGATCGCAGGCTTGGTGAAGTCCTTTCCGGCCACCGGCGGGGCGGCCTGGGCGATCGCCGGGGTCACCCCACCACACGCCACCGTCAGCGCCAGCATGGTGGCCGCCAACGCTCGGCGCACAGCTTCACCCCCAACAAATTGCGACACGCGTGATTATCGATGCTTCTGAGGGCGATGTTACAGATAAGGTCCACGAGGCGCAGTGTGTCTACTGTGACATCGCGCTGTTCCGGGCCTCGTACTGCGCGACTTCCTCATGCAACCGCCATGGCAGCCTCACCGACTTCTGTCTTCCGCCGTGCACGCTGGCTGATCCAGCCGGGCCGACAACCACCCGACCCGTCTGAAACTTGTGACCGGTAACCGGCACAGCCGCGGCACGGTGATCTGGACCGAACACCAGGGAGGTGACTGTGATGTCGATCGAGAAGCTCATCGATTGGTACGCGTCGGCGATGTCCGATGCGGGATACGGCTATCTGGCCGGGTTGGCCGCGGCAATGATCTTCGCGGTGATCTGGCGGATCGTGATGACGCCGCGCAAGCCTGCGGTGACCGAACCGCTGAACCCGACCGAGCTGGCCTTCCTACGCTCGAACATCGCCCCGGTGGTCACCGCCCTGGCCGGCCTGCGCGCCAGTGGCCGGATCACCGGAAACCGGCGGGTGGACCCGGCGGTGAAGTCCCAGGAGGCCGATCCGTTCGCCGAGCGGGTGCTGGCCCGGGCTGCCACCGATCCGGAGCACACGGTGCCGGGCCTGTTCGCCGACTCCGAAAACGACCTGGCTGCCCTGGAACAGCACCTGAGCGACCGCGGTCTGGTGCGGAGCTCTGCCGAACGAGCCCGCATGCGATGGGGCACAGCACCTTTGATCGCCGTCCTGGCAGTCGGCGTGGGCTACGCCATCTACCTGGGACCCTCGCTGTCCGAGCAACCTCGCCTGGCGGTGACGTTCGCCGCGGTGGTGGTCACCACCGTGTTGTGCGCGACGCTCGTGCTTCCGCACCTGCTCGAGGTGAATCGGTTGACCCGTGCGGGTCGTAAGCTGCTGGCCGCCAGGCAGCTTGAGCTGCGTTACCTCGATCCGGCAAAGCGCCCCGCGTTCGAGACCTACGGTCCGGTCGGGGTGGCGTTGTCCGCCGCCCTGTTCGGCACCGGCGCGCTGTGGGCGATCGACGGTGACTACTCGAGCTCTGTGGAACTTGCCGGCGGCGATTCCGGCGGCGGCGACGGCGGTGGCTGCGGGGCCTCTTGCGGCGGCGACGGCGGCGGTGGTGGTGGTTGCGGAGGATGCGGCGGTTGTGGTGGGTGCGGCGGATGACCACGGACCGCGCCGTGCCCGCACTGGGCGACCTGGGCCTGGGCTGGCGCCGCGAGATCGCCGGCGTGATCGCCGATTTGACGCCCGGGTTCTGTGAGGTGATCGCCGAATCGGTGCCGGTGCGGCGCGGCCGGGCCCGACCGGAGCCGATGCTCACGGACCTGGCGGCCGCCGGCGTCCCGGTGATCCCGCATGGGGTGGCGCTGTCGTTGGGTGGCGTGGAGGCGCTGCAACCGGCCCGGGTCCGCCGGTTGGCGGCGTGCGCACAGGCGCTGGGGTCGCCACTGGTCAGCGAGCACGTCGCGTTCGTCCGCGCCGGCGGCATCGAGGCGGGCCACCTGCTGCCGGTCCCCCGCACCCACGAAGCGCTGGATGTGTTGGCGCGCAACATCCAATGTGTCACCGACCAGCTGCCGGTGCCGTTGGCGGTGGAGAACATTGCCTCGTTCGTGGAGTGGCCGGAATCGGATCTCAGCGAGTCGGAGTTCCTCACCGAACTGGTCGAACGCACCGGGGCGCTCCTGGTGCTCGATGTGGCGAATGTCTATGCCAATGCCCGCAATCGGGGTCTGGACCCGCAACGGGAACTGGCCCGGCTACCGATCGAGCGGGTGGCCTACAGCCACGTCGCGGGCGGACGCGACGGCGAGGATTTCTACCACGACACCCACACCAACCGGACACCTGCCGAAGTGCTCGAGCTGGTCACCGCATTACGTGAGCGGGTGGATACGCCGTTCATGCTGGAGCGTGACGGCCGCTACCCACCGGCCGCAGAACTGTTCGACGAGCTGGATGCGATCGCCGCGGCCGCGGGGACCGCACCGATCACGACCTGGGCACGGAAGGCATGGACATGACCGACTCCTTGGCTCAGCGACAGGAGGCCCTTGTGCGGGCGTTGGTGGCCGGCGGCCCGGTGCCGTCGGGCTTCGATCCGGTCGCGGTGGCCGCGGCCGGCGAGGTGTGCCGGCACAAACGTGACGCACATGCCGGCGTCGAGACACGACGGACCCGCTGGTGGCGGTGGGTAGGGCGGTGAAACACCGAGCGGTCCGACCAGCGTGACACGATGGTGAGATGAGCGACGGGACGACGGGAAGACTTTTCGGCGCATTGCGGGCAGCCGCAGCGGCTTCGATGGTGGGCTGTGCGTTGGTACTGGGCGCCGGTGCCGCACAGGCAGATCCGGCACCGTTCGAGCCACCGAGGCTCGTGCCCGCAGACGGCTCGACCGTCGGCGTTGCCCAACCCGTCATCATCAACTTCCCGGGCCCCGTCGACGATGCCGGCGCCACCGAAAACGCCATCCACATCTCGTCGGTCCCGGAGGTTCCCGGCAAGTTCTACTGGATCACCCCGACGCAACTGCGCTGGCGTCCGCTGAGCTTCTGGCCGGCACACACCGCCGTCACCGTCGATGCCGCCGGCACGGTGTCCAACTTCACCGTCGGCGACGCACTGGTGGCCACGGCCAACGACACCACCCACCAACTGACCGTCACCCGCAACGGGACCGTGGAAAAAACCATCCCGATGTCGATGGGCAAGGCATCCGGCGGCCACCAAACTCCGAACGGCACGTTTTACGTGCAAGAAAAACTGCCGTCGGTGGTGATGGATTCGTCCACCTACGGTGTCCCGGTCAACTCGCCGAACGGATACAAGCTGACGGTCGATCTGGCCGTCCGGTTCGACGACAGCGGCGACTTCGTGCACAGCGCGCCGTGGTCTGTCGCCGATCAAGGCAAACGCAATGTCAGCCACGGCTGCATCAACATCAGCCCCGCCAACGCGAAGTGGTTCTTTGACACCGTCAAGCCCGGCGATCCGATCATCGTGCAGAACTCGACCGGCACCTACACCCGGTACGACGGCTCCAACGACTGGCAGATCTAGGTTTCGAGAAGCGCCACGACGGTTCCGACGATCGTCGTCAACAATCGGTCCGCGGCCGGTTGCCACAGCCCGTGGCGCTTCTTCGGTGTGACCTCGACCGGGTCACCGTCCCTGGTGACGCGGCCCGTGGCCAGGCTGATCCTGAATCCGTTGACCCCCAGGTGCCTTTGGCCGATCTCGACCGGCTCGGCCGAGCCGAGTTCGGCCAGGATGTGCTCGAGAACCACTCGTCGCGTGGCGAGTACCCCCGCCGGTGACTGAGTCGAGGCGCCGCCGTCGTGCGCGACCGTGGAGGCGCTGAGGATCAGATCCGCCGAGCGCATGATCTCGCACACCGCGACCACGTCGTCGCATCCCTCGGCAGCAAGTGTCACCGAGCCGTCGGCGGCCATTCCCACGGCGCCCACCCGCAGGCCTACCGCACTGCATGTCTCCACGCCCGAGCCCGGGTACACCGGGGCGTTGAACCACATCTCCGCACCCACCATCCCGACCCGTCGGGCGATGGTCTCGTGGCCTTCGCTGGTCCATCCCTCCGCCCGGTACAGCCCGCTCAGTTGCCGCACGTTCAGAATCGCGTGCACCGCGACCAACCGGTCGGCGTCAACACCGGTGTAGTGCTCGCGGAACGCTTGCACGAAAGGCTGCACCAGTCGCAGGCTTCGGACGCGAAGCCGCCACGCGCTCCGTTCGGCGGGAGCCGCCGCGGCGGGGTGCCAGAGCCGGATCCTGGAGGTGGCCGGGACGGTCACCGGGCGGCCCTCCGCGTCCGCGAAGTCGCCCGGTGCGCCGAGGAACGCCGGCCCGTCGACGATCCGCCAGACCAGGCCGGCACTGATCGGAGCGACCGGCGCGGCGAAGGCCGCCTCGACCCAGGTCTGATACGGCCACGACGCGCCCACGAGCCATCCCGCCTCCAACGCCTTGGTCCACGTGGTCAATTGGGCCTTTGTGGGCGCGGTTTCGAGAGGTAGGCGTAAGGCGACGTCCGGGCGCCCGCCGATCGCCCGGCGAGCCTCCTTCGTGTACCGGGCGAACTTCTTCTTGAGCCCGGCGTGCCGTACGTCGCGCGTGGTGTCGGCGAGACCCGCCACACTCTCGGGGGTCGGCGCGGCCATGATGGCCCGCGCCAACGCGAAAGCCGCCGCCTGGGACGGCGCTGATTTGGCTGCCGCCTGGGGTGCGATGGCGGCTCGTCCGAGTAATCGGGGGATGGGCTCGGCCCAGTCGGCGTCCAGACTGAGCGCGACGAGCGCAGCTCGCTCGATCACCCGTGCGTCGGCCGCGGTGAACGCCTTGTCGGCGACGAACGGCTCGGTCCCCTCATGGATGGCCGCCAGTCGCGAGTCCGCGAGGGTGAGGATGCGCTGCGCGAATTCACGGTATTCAGGGTCCTTGCCGAGCTGCTCGGTCAGCGCGCGCAGGACATCGTGGTCCTCCCCGACGAACACCCACCGATCCCGCAACATCCCCAGTGCGTTGGCCGCACGCAATCCGAGACGAACTTCGGCATGGGCTTCCAGTTCCTCGAGGAACCCGTCGGTCATGGTGGAGAGCGTACGACGATGCAGCGACGGAGAACCGCGCTAAAAAGTGACCAAGGTGCGGTTCCGTCAAGGCTCGAGAAAGAATCGGCGTGCGGTCCCACGAGCCGGTTGCGGTGGTATACACAGCTGTGCGAGTGCCTGATGCCATTGCCACGCTTCCCGCTACGCCGGGAATCACCTACCGCGGCATGAGCGGTCCGCCGCCGCGGGAGTCTTTTACGGTGACGGCGGTTCTTCCCACGTCGGCTGATCCACGGATCGCCACCGAGAACTTCACGGCAGACCGGGTCGCGGCGATCGTCACCGTCACGGGTCGGTTCGTCGGGCCGCTCTCACGCCACCCTGAAGAGCGTGAGGTTGCCATCCTGCCGGGCACGCTGCTGACACCCGTCGGCACCGTGACCGTTGCAGGGCTCACCAAACCTGTTGTGCTGCTTGCCGAACCCGGGCATGCACCGGGATTACCCCCTGACCGAGACGAGTTGGAGCGAGTGGTGCGCGAGCAGGTCACCCATGCTCTTGCCGGCCCGCCGGCGCCTGTCCGCTCCCCTGGTCGCTTCACACCATCGTCAGGCGCGACCGTTCCGCCCGCCGACGACGCTGATGTTTGGCGGCTGAAAGTGTTCTACTCCACGCCCTTTGGGGACACGAAGGACGGCCGGCAGAAACTGTTCCTGCTGGAACGAGATGGCGTGCGGTATGTACCGGTTTTTCGGACCTTTGACTCGATGAAGGCCTTCTATGAGCGGATGAACCGGGCCGCGTACATGGTCCTCGAAGGTGACGTGAAGACCGTGATGGACACCAACCGCTCGATCGAACTCATGAGAAGTGCGGGGATCGTCATCGATCCTTTCGGTGAGCATCCGGTGGAGATTCCCCCTACCGCGTGAGTTCGCCGTACTCGACGCCGGTCGCATCAGTCGATGAGGCTGATGAGTGCCGGATCGGCGAATAGCGCTGTCGGGATGCCGAGAACCTGCTTGGGGCGTACCCGCAGCACGATCAGCGCACCGGCCGTGCGGACCGAGATGATGTTGCTGCGGTCGATGACCAGGGTGGTCGCAGGGGTGTCGATACGGATTCGGGTTTCATCGCCGCCGGCGGCCCACCGCGATCCAGTGCGCAGGACGCGCCGATTCGGGATGTAGGCGCACACCAGACTGACAGTGAGAGCGAACGCCGCGTACACCACGGCCACCCCCGCGAATATCACGAACCCGACCAGCCACCCGCTGCCGTTGACGACGTACACGCCTGCGGCGATCGCGGCGACCACCGTGGTGAATGTCAGCAGCCGTTTCCACATCGCGGGTTGCCGCAGGATTGAAAGTGTTGCCCGGCGGGCGTCGCCGGCCTGAGCGGTCCACTCGGTGGTGGCCTTGGGGATCTGATCCACGCTGCCGGTCACGAACGAAGTCTGGCACGGCGGGCAGAAAGGTCACCACGCCGTAGCCTCGACGCATGGAGCACCGGATCTTCGGCACCGCCGTGGCGGCGGTGTACCCGCACTACCTGGCGAAGATGCAGCGCAAGGGCCGCACCCAGGCCGAACTCGACGAGGCCATCTGCTGGTTGACCGGGTTCGACGAGATGACGCTGAGGGGCCACCTCGACGACGAGACGACATTCGCGGAGTTCTTCGCCGACGCCTCGCTGAACCCGAACGCCTCGCTGATCACCGGTGTCGTGTGCGGGGTCAAGGTACAGGAGGTCGAGGATCCGCTGATGCGCAACATCCGCTACCTCGACAAGCTCGTCGACGAGCTGGCGCGCGGCAAGCCGATGAACAAGGTGCTGCGCACGGTGTAGCCCCGGCGGGTAGCCACGCCGCCGATCATCGCCGCGCCGGCCGCCAGAACAGCAGCTGCCCCGGCATGTAAGCCACGTCATCCTCCACAGCAAATCACTGCGGCACTTCGTCGAGACCGCTCGCGGCGAGCGTCTTCGTCATAGCCGTGACCAACAGTTCGGTGTCGAGATCAACGCAAGGACGCGTTGCCGTTGCCGAGCTCGGCGGCGTACTGGCGCAACCGGTCTGCGATCTGGGCTAGCCACTCCTTGTAGGTCAGCGGCTCGGGGCCGTAGTAGACGCCGACAGTGTTCACGAGAAACTCTTCGAGGTGCGGCTCCGAGCGGGCTGCGCACAGGCCGTCGATCTCCTGGGCCAACGCCAGTAAGGACTCTGCGCTCGGGTGATCGGTCGCGTAGCCGCCGACAATTCCTTCCCAGTCGTCGGCTTCCAGATCCCAGTCCTGGTGAAAGTACGCCGCAAAGAACTGGTACAAGGCCGTAGAAATCGAACCGTCGTTCACGGTGTCGGGAATCCAGAGGTCGTCGAAGGTTTGGCCGACGTGACACGAGATGTGTCACCTCGTAGACCGCCGCGGAGAATAGGAAGCCGATGTGTCACATGTGTCAGATTCGGGCTCCTGAGCAACGTCCCCAGATAGCAGAAAAACCCACCGTCGCCGGTGGGTTCTCTCAGTGGCCAGGGCCGGGATCGAACCGGCGACCTTCCGCTTTTCAGGCGGACGCTCGTACCAACTGAGCTACCTGGCCGGAAGGCACCGGCTCTTGCAAACCGAACTGCCTCGCCGTGATGGCGACCCTGACGGGACTCGAACCCGCGACCTCCGCCGTGACAGGGCGGCGCGCTAACCAACTGCGCCACAGGGCCTTACTTTTCCTGCATGCTCCACGTTTCCGTGTTGCGTACCCCCAACGGGATTCGAACCCGTGCTACCGCCGTGAAAGGGCGGCGTCCTAGGCCACTAGACGATGGGGGCCTAATCCGAATCTCTCCGGGGCACTCGTCAACCTCGTTCGTTGGGAGCTTCGATAGCTTAGGGTACAGATGCCCAAATCCTCAAACCGTGTGGTCGCAACACCAATTTGCGTCATCTTGTACCCTGTCTTCTCGCGCCCCTATAGCTCAGTTGGTAGAGCTACGGACTTTTAATCCGCAGGTCGTAGGTTCGAGCCCTACTGGGGGCACCAGACACCCGCCGCAAGGCGGGTTCACGGTCGCCGTTCACGCGCTCCGCGCGGTGGCAATCTCGTCGGCCAGCGGCGCGATCGCAGCGATGATCTGCCCGGCGAGCGCCTCCGGCACTCCGGCATCGGCCAGGCTGTCACCGAGATGACCGGCCACCAGGTTGAAGTGGTGCATGGTGATCCCGCGGCCCTGATGGACCTGACGCATCGGCGCCCCGCTGTAGGCCACCGGTCCGCCCAACGCGTCGGCGAAGAACTCCACCTGCTTGCCCTTGAGCCGGGCCATGTTGGTGCCGCTGAAGAACCCGGCCAGTTGGTCGTCGGCCAGCACCCGCCGGTAAAAATCGTCGACGACGGTCTCGAGTGCCTCGGCGCCGCCGATCTGGTCATAAATGGTCGTCATGGCGACAGCCTGGGCGGAAACCGTTGCCACCCAATTTCACACGGGTAGCAGCTCGGCTACGGCGACCTCACAGGTGTGGGCTTGGGCCACATGGGCGAGCGCGCTCGGGCCGGCCCGTTTATCGTTGAGCGCGAGGTCGGCCGTTTTCGATGAAGGAGTCACCGCATGTCCTCCGGGCGCCTGAGCATTCGCGTCACAGCCACGGCGATCTGCGCTGCCGCGTTGGCCGTAGGCGCCGCTGTGGGGGTCGCACCGGCGCACGCCACCGCTCAAGACGACCAGTTCTTCACGATCGTCAAGGATCTGGGCGTCCCCACCAACTCGGCCGAGGAGGCCGGCACGGTCGGACGTGGCGTCTGTGATGCGGTCGAGAAGGGCAAGATCGAGCCGGCCCGCACGGTGCGGGGCATCATCAACCAGCTTCGTAATAAAGCCGGCATCGACAAGGGTCAGGCCACCCACGTGGTGTGGGGCGCGGTCAAGGTCTACTGCCCGCAGTACTCCTCGCTCGTCGGACGCTGAGGCACCGACGGAGCCCTGTTTCCCGGCACCCAGAGCGGCCGGAGCGCCCGCGGATCTGCTGGTCACCGAGCCTGGCTCAGAAGTATCTTGTGTCGCAGGTGTGACAACCTCAGTTGCCCCGGACGCTAGGAGTAGATGTGCCCTCCGGTCAACGACGCGGCCGATGGTCGGGCGTTCCTCTGCCGGAACGTGCGGCCCGTCGCCGCGACGAGCTGATCACCGCGGGCGTCACGTTGCTGGGCAGATCCGACGGACCGGCCTTGACGGTACGGGCCGTGTGCCGGGCTGCCGCACTCACCGAACGGTACTTCTACGAGAGCTTCGCCGACCGTGACACTTTCGTCCGGGCGGTTTATGACGACGTCTGCGCCCGGGCGATGTCCGCATTGACGACCGCCGTCACGCCGCGCGAGGCGGTCGAGCAGTTCGTCTCCCTCATGGTCGACGACCCCATGCGGGGCCGGGTATTGCTCCTGGCCCCGGAATCCGAGCCGGTGTTGACGCGGTCCGGCGCCGAGTGGATGCCCAACTTCATCGGGCTGTTGCAGCGGAAGCTGACCCGGATCGCCGACCCGGTCCGTCAGGCCATGGTCGCCACGAGTCTGATCGGTGCGCTCACCGCGCTGTTCACCGCTTACCTCGACGACCGCTTGCCGGCCAGCCGGGAACAGTTCATCGACTATTGCGTCGACATGCTCGTCGGCCGGGTCGGCAGTTTCTGATCCGCGCTACTCGTCGGGCGTACTGGCCTCGACGATCGGCTGTTGCGCGGCGGCGGCCTCGTCTTCGGCAGCCTTGGCCTCCCGGCCTGCCTCGCTGGCGATCGACGCCCCGGGATGGGTCTCGGTGGCATGGTCTCCATCGCAATTGAGCGCCACCTGGGTCACGTCCTCGCGGTACTCGAAGTAGGTGTCGGAGGTCTGCGGCACGAGCGGTCGGACAGTCCACGCGTGGGTGACAATGCATTCATCGCGCGGTAACCGGCTGCCCACCGTGACCGCGACGTGCACGGAGCCACCGCCGCCCTCGATCGCGCTGACCGCATCGCTGTATGTCTGACCGACCACGGCCGGGGACGCACCGGCGGTCCCAGCGCCGGTCATCGCAAGCGCGATTCCCGCCGCCGACGTGGCAAAAACACTTCCGAACCCAATCGCGATCTTCATCTGACCCGACCTTCCCGTCCGGTGATCTCTCCCGGAGTGGGGCGGCAGCGCTTTCGGTAGTGCCTTGAGTCGCCCCACGACCCATGACCCATGCCATGAGCTACGGGGAGCTAGTTGAATTCTAGCCGCGGGGCCGGTTCACAGACCGTGACTTCTACTCGTCGGGCGTGCTGGCTTCGGCGAGTTCTTCTTGCTCGGCGGCAGCCTCGTCGGCGGCTTTCTTGGCCTCGCGGCCGGCCGGGCTGGCCACTGACGCGCCGGAGTGGGTCGACGACGCGTACCCGCCCTCGCAATTGAGGGAGAGCATCACCTCACCGTCCGCGTGGGTGTACTCGTCGCCGGCATCGCGCACAAACGGGGCGTCCCAGGCATGGGTGACCACACAATCGTCCTGCGACAGCTTGCTGCCGACGGTCACCGCGACCTTGGCCGTACCGCCGTCGTCCTCGATCGTCGCGGCGGCGTCTCCGTATTTGTCACCCACCACATCAGGGGCGGCAGACGCCCCACCCGCACCGAAAAGTCCCGCGGCAGCGAAAGCGACCACTCCGACCCCAGAAACGACGAGATTCCTCATCAGCGCCCGACTCCTCACGCTCATCACCGACTGCAACGTCAGTGCGCGAGGTTACCGAGAGACCAATGAAATGCTATGGCGCAGAAAGGAATTGCGCGTGAACGCTATGTGGCGGCAAGGCGAACGGGTACGGCTACTCGTCGGGCGTGCTGGCCTCGGCAAGCCCTTCCTGCTCGGCGAGCTGGGCCTGCTGCTCGGCGTACGCCTGCTTCGCAGCCTCCAGATCATCAGCGGCCTTGGCCTCACGACCTGCCGGGCTGGCAATCGAGGCGCCCGAGTGGTTGGCGGTGGCGTGGGCACCGTCGCAGTTCAGCGCGACCATGACCTCGCCGTCGGCATGGCCGAACTCGCCGCCACCGTCGCGCACGAACGGAGCGTCCCACGCATTGGTGACGATGCAGTCGCCCTGAGAAAGCTTGCTGCCCACGGTCACGGCAACCTTGGCGCTCGCGCCGCTGTCCTCGATCGCGGCCGAGGCGTCCGAGTAGGTTTGCCCCACCACGTCGGGCGCAGCGGCCGCGAGGCCCGACCCGAAAAGAAGGGATACCGCCGCACCGGTGGCGACGGCAGCTCCGGTGCCGACGACGATGAGCTTCTTCACGTGTGCCCAACCTCCGAGTGTGGGTAACCAACGCCTGTGACTGCGGATCGTACCGTCGCAAACCGCGCGCCGCAGCGCTCGTATGACACACGCGGAGTAACTTGAATGTCACCGGGTTACACAGATATATTGACTGCAACCAACAGGTACAGATAACTGAGCGTCCCGGAGGGGCGCCACGGAGAGTTGAGGGCATATGTCGCAGGAATACACCGACCTGCAGCTCCTGCACGAACTCGAGCCTGTCGTCGAAACCAGCATCAACCGCCACATGCGGATGCGTAAGGACTGGAACCCGCACGACTACATCCCCTGGTCGGACGGCAAGAACTACTACGCGCTCGGCGGGCAGGACTGGGAGCCCGGACAGTCCAAGCTGTCCGAGGTCGCCAAGACCGCGATGATCCAGAACCTGCTCACGGAGGACAACCTGCCCTCCTATCACCGCGAGATCGCGATGAACATGGGCATGGACGGCGCCTGGGGCGAGTGGGTCAACCGCTGGACCGCCGAGGAGAACCGTCACGGCATCGCCTTGCGCGACTACCTCGTCGTCACCCGCGCGGTCGACCCCGTCGAACTCGAAGAACTGCGCGTCGAGCAGGTCACCCGCGGCTTCTCCCCCGGCCAGAACCAGCAGGGCGACCTGTTCGCCGAGAGCCTGTTCGACTCGGTGATGTACGTGTCGTTCCAGGAGCTCGCCACCCGCGTCAGCCATCGCAACACCGGCAAGGCCTGCGACGACCCGATCGCCGACCAGTTGCTGCAGCGCGTCTCCGCCGACGAGAACCTGCACATGATCTTCTACCGGGACGTCTCGGCGGCCGGCCTGGACATCGCGCCCAACCAGGGCATGGCCTCGCTGCACCGGGTGCTGGACAACTTCAAGATGCCCGGCTACACCGTGCCCGACTTCCGCCGCAAGGCCGTCGTCATCGCCGTCGGCGGTGTCTACGACCCGCGCATCCACCTCGACGACGTGGTGATGCCGGTGCTGCGCAAGTGGCGCATCTTCGAGCGCGAGGACTTCACCGGCGAGGGCGCGCGGCTGCGTGACGATCTCGGCCGCATCGTCGAGGAACTCGAGGACGCCTGCGACAAGTTCGAGGTTGCCAAGGAGCGTCGCCTGGAGCGCGAACGCAAGGTGGCCGAGAAGAAGGCCATGAAGAACCTGTTGGTGTCGTCATCGTCGTAGCAACTCTCCCCGCCGAAACGGCAGCGCCGGCCCGATCCCAACTGCGGATCGGGCCGTTCGCGTTGCCCAGCCCGGTCGTGCTCGCCCCCATGGCCGGCGTGACCAACGTGGCGTTCCGTACGTTGTGCCGCGAGCTTGAGATCGCCCGGGCCGGAACGGTCAGTGGCCTGTATGTCTGCGAGATGGTCACGGCGCGAGCCCTGGTCGAACGCCACCCGGTCACGATGCACATGACGACGTTCGCGCCCGAGGAATCACCGCGCTCGTTGCAGCTCTACACCGTGGACCCGGACACCACGTACCTGGCGGCCAAGATGATCGCCGACGAAGGCATGGCCGACCACATCGACATGAATTTCGGCTGCCCGGTGCCCAAGGTGACCAAGCGCGGCGGCGGATCGGCGCTGCCGTACAAGCGGCGGTTGTTCGGCCAGATCGTGGCCGCCGCAGTGCGCGGTGTCGAGGGCACCGACATTCCGGTGACGGTGAAGTTCCGGGTCGGCATCGACGACGCGCACCACACCCACCTCGACGCGGGGCGGATCGCCGCCGAGGAGGGCGCCGCGGCCGTCGCACTGCACGCTCGCACCGCGGCCCAACGTTATTCGGGCACGGCCGACTGGGATCAGATCGCCGCGTTGAAGGCTCACGTCACCACGGTCCCGGTGCTGGGCAACGGCGACATCTTCGAGGCCGACGACGCACTGGCCATGATGGCCGCCACCGGATGCGACGGCGTGGTGATCGGCCGGGGCTGCCTGGGCCGACCCTGGCTGTTCGCCGAGCTGTCGGCGGCCTTCACCGGCCGCCCGGCCGCCACGCCCCCGACATTGGGCGAGGTGGCCGACATCGTGCGTCGGCACGGCGAACTGCTCAGTGAGCACTTCGGCGAGGACAAGGGCATGCGTGACATCCGCAAGCACGTGGCCTGGTATCTACACGGCTTTCCGGCCGGGGCCGATCTGCGCCGCGGCCTGGCCCTGGTCAAGACGCGCGCCCAACTCGACGAGCTGCTCGGTCAACTCGACCCGGACGTCCCCTTCCCGGCCGCTGCCGGCGGTCCGCGCGGGCGGCAGGGCTCGGCCGCCTCGGTGTCACTGCCCGAGGGCTGGCTCGACGATCCCGACGACTGCGCGGTGCCGGTGGCGGCCGATGTGATGAACTCCGGGGGCTGATCCGTTGTCGTCGAGACGGCATCGAGATGGCTCTGTCACCAGGTTGGGTCTAGATCAGTCTCAGGATGTCTCAGTACGATGAGGACCTTGCCGCGGCCGGCTCAGGTAGCCAGCGCGGCACAGTGCTGCTAGAAGAGATGAGGAGAAAACCTCAGCAGCGCCCAGCACAACAGTGGGAGCGATGCGCACCGACGCGCTCGCGCAAGCTCGAAGAGTCGGAGGCCGGTAAGGACATGAGTGACGGTGATAACGCCACTCCCGGCCGTCGGCACCGCACGCCCGAGGGTCAGTCGGACAACCAATGGCTTACCCGATCGCCGCGGCCTTTGCCAGGCGCCGCGCCGTGGGAACGTCAAGATCGGCCCCTACCCGATGATTCACCACTCGACGAGCCGACCGGAAGCCACGCCGACGGGGTAACTGTCGCCGATCTGATCGCCAAGGTGGCCGGCACCGGGTTCACACCGACGCGCCACCGCCTCGACCCCGACGATGCTGACGATTTTGACGACGTAGCCGACGCAGACGACGCCGTCGACCCGGATGTCGTCGACGCCGAACCGGAGCCAGAGCACCAGCCGGCGTACAGCCGCCCGCAGGTGCCCGACCCGACCGACGTCATCCCGGCAGTGCGCGGACCCGAGGATTACCCCGAAGCCTTTCCGGAGGACTTTCCCGGCCACGAGGCCTTCCCGGAGCCGTTCGGAGAACCTTTCGAGACGTTCGAGGCTCCGTTCGACGCGCCGTATGAGCCGGCATCAACCGAGCACGACACCCGCGAGACCGACCACGCGAGAACCGATGTCCTGCCGGCCGTCCAGGTGTACGACTACGACCTGGCCCGCTCGCGCCCCTCGTGGCGCGCCGGCCGGGTGGCACCGAACGGCCACGACGCCGACGAGCCCGCCGACGGATGGGGCGAGGACACCGACGAGCACCGGCCGCAGCGCAACCATCGGGTGATGTTGGCCGGTCGGGCCATCGCGGCGATGATCGCCGTACTCTCCCTGGTCCTCACCGGCGGAGCCTGGCAGTGGCAGAGCTCGAAGAACAACAGCCTCAACAAGGTGGCCGCGCTCGATCCCAACTCGCGCGACATCCTCGACCCCAACGCGCAGTTCGGTGACGAGAACTTCCTGATCGTCGGGACCGACAGCCGCTTCGGGGAGAACGCGGGCATGGGCGCCGGTGACACCGAGGATGCCGGCGGTGCCCGCTCGGACACCATCATGTTGGTGAACATCCCGGCCAACCGCGAACGCGTCGTCGCCGTGTCGTTCCCCCGCGACCTGTCGATCACCCCGATGCAGTGCGAGCCCTGGAACCCGGAGACGGCGGCCTACGGCCCGCTGTACGACGAGGAGACCGAAACCTACGGACCCGACGAGGTCTACACCGAGACGAAGCTGAACTCGGCCTTCGCGTTCGGCGGCCCGAAATGCCTCGTCAAAGTGATCCAGAAGCTGTCCGGTCTGTCCATCAACCGGTTCATGGCCGTCGATTTCTCCGGCTTCTCCAAGATGGTCGACGCGCTCGGCGGGGTCGAGGTGTGCAGCACCACGCCGCTGGAGGATTACGAGCTGGGCACCGTCCTGCCCACGGCCGGCCGTCAGATGATCGACGGTCACACCGCACTGAACTATGTGCGGGCCCGCCAGGTGACCACCGAGTACAACGGTGACTACGGCCGCATCAAACGCCAGCAGCTGTTCCTGTCCTCGTTGTTGCGCTCGTTGATCTCCAGGGACACCTTCTTCTCGCTGAACAAGCTGAACAACGTGGTCAACATGTTCATCAGCGACAGCTTCGTCGACAACATCAAGACCAAGGACCTCGTCGACCTGGGTCAATCCGTGCAGGGCGTCAACGCCGGCCGGATCACGTTCGTGACGGTGCCGACGGTCGGATACGCCGACGAGTACGGCAACGAGGTGCCGCGCACCGATGACATGCGGGCCCTGTTCGACGCGATCATCAACGACGACCCGCTGCCGGGTGAGAAGAATCCGGACAACAGCCCGGTGCCGGGCACTCCGGAGTCGACGACGTCATCGGTGCAGGCCGCAGCGCCGTCACAGACGCCCGAAACGGCGACGGCGGCTCCCGTTCCGGCCGCCACGGACAGCGGAGAGACGGTCAGCGCGGTCACCACCGAACCGCAGCAGGTCACGGTGCAGGTGTCCAACTCGACCGGGCAGAGCGGCCTGGCCTCCACAGCGGCCACCGAACTGCAGGAACACGGCTTCAACGTCAACACTCCGGACGACTATCCCAGCATGCTGCCGGCGACCACGGTGTTCTTCTCGCCCGGGAACGAGGAGGCTGCCGCCACCGTGGCCAGCTCGTTCGCCAACCCGACGATCGAACGGGTGACGGGGATGGGCGACGTGGTGCAGGTGGTGCTGGGCACCGATTTCTACTCGGTGAATCCGCCGACCCCGAGTGGGTCGGAGGTGCAGGTACACGTGATCAAGGGCGCCAGCAGTAGCCCGACGCATCTGCCGGAGGATCTGACCGTCACGAACGCGGCTGACACCACCTGCGAATAGTTCCGGGCGTCTGGGCGGGGGCGCGTTCACGCGTCGTTCATCGTCGGACCGTGACTATCACGCCGCTGACCGCATAACCTTGCACCATGCGTACCCAGTACAACGAGCAATTGCGTTCATTGACGGACCAACTCGCCGGCATGTGCGATTTGGCGGGTACTGCGATGGAGCGCGCCACCCAGGCGCTGTTACAGGCCGATCTGGCGCTGGCCGAACAGGTGATCAGCGACCACGACCAGATGACCACATTGAGTACTCAGGCCGAGGAGTCGGCGTTCGTGTTGCTTGCGCTGCAGGCACCGGTGGCCGGTGACCTGCGCTCGGTGGTGGGTTCGATCCAGATCGTGGCCGACGTGGACCGGATGGGCGCGTTGGCCCTGCATGTGGCCAAGATCGCGCGCCGCCGCCACCCCCAGCATGTGCTTCCCGAAGAGGTCAACGGCTACTTCGCCGAGATGGGACGGGTCGCGGTGGAACTGGGCCACGCCGCCCGGGAGGTGCTGCTCACCCAGGATCCGGAGAAGGCGGCCCGGATTCAGGAGGAAGACGATGCGATGGACGATCTGCATCGTCACCTGTTCTCGGTGTTGATGGACCGCGAGTGGAAGCACGGCGTGACGGCGGCCGTCGACGTGACGCTGTTGAGCCGGTTCTACGAGCGATTCGCCGATCACGCGGTCGAGGTGGCCCGCCGGGTGATCTTCCAGGTCACCGGCACCTACCCGGACGGAGAATCGGTCACCTCCAACCAGTGACTCACGGCCGGCCGGCGGGCGGCACCAGCCGAACCCCGTCTTTGTGTGCCGCGGCCAGGTCCCCGAGCACCTTGACCAGCACCTGCAGGTCAGCACCGCTGTAGCGCAGTAAGAAGTCGCGGGTTCCGCGGTCCATCTCCTCGTGCATTTCCCGGTGCACGTCGGCGACGAGTTCACCGTCGGCAGTCAGGCTGAGTTCGATCTCTTTGCGGTTGCCGGGCACCGGGGTGCGCTCCACCAGGCCGGCTTCCACCAGCCGCTGCACCTGCTTGGACACCGTGCCCTTGAGCCGCCCGGAACGGGCCGCCAGCCCCACCACGCTGACAGGTCCCTCGGCGATCTCCGCCAGCAGGTGCATCGACGACGTCGGCAGGGAACGCGCCAGCAGCTGCAACCGCTGCGGGCATCGAGCCGCCAGGAAATCGCGTTCCGCGTCACCTTCCCCGTCATTCCCGAGCCGTTCACCCACCGTGGCAATCAGTCCGGTGATGGCGTCGATCAGCTCAAGTTTGGTTTTCACGGAAACTATTTTGCCATCCGCGGCACGTCTGCGTATATTGTTTCCGCAGAAACAATATTGCCGGAAACCAAGGAGCCACCATGAAAGCCGCATTGGTCACCGAATGGGACGCAACGCCGGTCTATACCGACGTACCCGAGCCCACACCGCGCGACGACGCCGAGGTGGCCGAGGTCGAAGCATCGGCCCTGACCAACCTCGCCCGGGGCGTGGTATCGGGAAAACACTACGCCAGCAAGGAAATTCAGCTTCCCGCCATACCCGGCGTGGACGGCGTTGCTCGGCTCGCCGACGGGCGTCGTATCTACACCGCAGCATTGGGGTTCACCGGGATGATGGCGCAGCGCGCCCTCGTCGACGCCCACGGCGGCGTCACGGTCCCCGAGCAGTTGGACTCGGTGACCGCGGCCGCCCTGCCCAACCCCGGTATCTCGGCGTGGACCGCGCTGTCACACGCTGCCGCGGTCAAGCCTGGCGATCACGTGCTGATACTCGGTGCCACCGGCGTAACCGGCTCCATGGCAGCGCAACTGGCCGTCACCATGTTCGGCGCCGGGTCCGTGGTGGTCGCCGGCCGCAACAGCGATCGACTGGCCTGGCTGCGCTCGGCGGGCGCGCATGCCACGATCACGCTCGGCGAGCAGGACCTGGGCCGGCTGGTCACCGAGATGCACGCCGATCACCCGTTCGACGCCGTGCTGGACTACCTGTGGGGAGAACCCGCCACGGAGGTGCTGACGGCACTGGCCGCCAGCCACCCGGCCGCGCACTACCACTCGACGCGGTTCATCCAGATCGGCTCGATGACCGGGCCCACGTTGTCTCTGGACGCGGGCGTGCTGCGCAGCACCGGGATCACGCTGAGCGGAGTCGGATTCGGCAGTGTGCCACCTGAGGTGATGACCCGGGCCCGCACCGAGGTGCTACCCGAACTCTTCTCCATGGTCGCCGACGGCCGGCTCGACTTACGCACGCAACCACGGGCATTGGCCGACGTGGCCGAGGCATGGGCCGGCGGTGAACCGGCCGGCACCCGCGTCGTGCTGACCCCCTGATCTTCTTCCGCGAGCAGTCAGCCGAAGCGGCCGGAGATGTAGTCCTCGGTGGCCTTTTGGGTCGGGTTGGAGAAGATCTTCTCGGTGTCGTCGATCTCGATCAGCCGGCCCGGCTTGCCGGTGGCCTCGAGATTGAAGAACGCGGTCTGATCGCTCACCCGGGCGGCCTGCTGCATGTTGTGGGTGACGATCACGATCGTGAAATCCTGCTTGAGCGTGGAGATCAGGTCCTCGATGGCCAACGTCGAGATCGGGTCGAGCGCCGAGCACGGCTCATCCATCAACAACACGTCGGGTTGCACCGCAATCGCGCGGGCGATGCACAACCGCTGCTGCTGACCACCGGAGAGTCCACCGCCGGGCTTGTCCAGCCGGTCCTTGACCTCGTTCCACAGGTTGGCCCCGCGCAGCGACCGCTCGGCCACCTCGTCGAGGGTCTTCCGGTTGCGCACGCCCTGCAGCTTCAGCCCGGCCACCACATTGTCGCGAATCGACATGGTGGGGAACGGGTTCGGACGCTGGAACACCATCCCGATCGTCTTGCGCACGCCCACCGGATCCACCCCGGGGCCGTAGATGTCCTCACCGTCGAGCAGCACCGAGCCCTCGACGCGGGCACCAGGAATCACCTCGTGCATCCGGTTCAGCGTGCGCAACACCGTCGACTTGCCGCAGCCCGACGGACCGATGAAGGCCATCACGCTGCGCGGCTGTACCGACAACGAAACTTCCGAAACCGCGTGGAACGCACCGTAATAGATGTTGACGTCCTTGAGATCCAGCCGCTTGGCCATGGATGACTCCTACACCTTCTTGGGGGAAAAGAACTTGGCGATCGCCCGAGCGCCGACATTGAGCAGGGCGATCAGCAGGATCAGCGTGAGCGCCGCGCCCCAGAGCCGGTCCGTGGGCACCGGGTTGGCACCCGCGCCCGCCGAGATCTGGTCGTACATCATGCCCGGCAGCGATCCCATGAACCCGCTGAACATGTCGAAGTTCATCGCCTGGGCGTAGCCGACCAGGATCAGCAGCGGCGCCGTCTCACCCATCACCCGGGCCAGCGCCAGCATCACGCCGGTGACGATGCCCGACAATGCCGTGGGGATGACGATCCGCGCGATCGTCTTCCATTTCGGCACGCCCAGCGCGTAACTCGCCTCACGCAGGTCCATCGGCACGATACGCAGCATCTCCTCGGTGGCGCGCACAATCACCGGGATCATCAACAGCACCAGCGACAACGACACCGCGAACCCGGACCGGCCGAACCCGAGCGTGGCCACCCACAATGCGTAGATGAACAACGCGGCGACGATCGAGGGCACGCCGGTGAGGATGTCCACCATGAACGTGGTGACCCTGCCCAGCCGGGTGCCGCCGCCGTACTCGACCAGGTAGACCGCCACCATCACGCCGATCGGGATGGAGATCAGCGAGCACACCAAGCCCTGCAGGACGGTACCGACGATGGCGTGGTAGACCCCGCCGCCTTCGCTGAACGTCGTCATCCCGGCCTGGGAATGGGTGAACCACGTGGCCGAAGTCAATGCGCTCCAGCCCCGGACGACCACCGCGTACAACACCCAGGCCAGGGGGATCAAAGCGATCAGCACCGACAGGGTCACCAGCACGGTGGCAACGTGATTGGTCAGCTTGCGTCGCAGGCTCACGCCCTGGAACGCCGCCGCCTTGACCGGGCGTTCGAGAGTGGATGTCATCTGTGCTGTCTCCTCTTCGCGCAAGCGCTCATCAGCGCCCCTTTCCGGCGACCGCGGCCCGGGCCAGCGAGTTCACCACGAAGGTGAGGATGAACAGCACCAGTCCGGCGGCAATGTAGGCCCCGGCCTTGTACTCGTCGTTGAATTCGCTTGCCGTGGCGGCAATCTTGCTGGCGAAGGTGTAGCCGCCGTCGAACAGCGTCCAACTGAACGCGGTCTGCGTGCCGCGCAGGATGATCAGCAGCGCGATGGTCTCACCGAGCGCGCGGCCCAACCCCAGCATGGCGCCGCTGATGTAACCCGACAGGCCGAAGGGCAGCACCGTCGTGCGCACCACTTCCCAGCGGGTGGCCCCGAGTGCCAACGCGGCCTCGATCTGGCCGCGCGGGGTCTGGATGAACACCTCACGGGTCACCGCGGTGATGATCGGCAGGATCATCACCGCCAACACGATGCCCGCGGTGAAGACGGTGCCGCCGCCGGCCACCGAGGCGTTGCCGGTCTTGAACAGGAACAGCCAGTCCAGGTTCGTATTGAGCCACACGGCAAAGGGTTTGATGGCCGGGGCCAACACGTACAGGCCCCACACGCCGTAGACGATGGACGGCACCGCGGCCAGCAGGTCCACCAGGTAGGCCAGCGGTCCGGCCAGTCGGCGCGACGCGTATTGGGTGAGATAGATCGCGATGCCCAGCGCCACCGGCATCGCCAACACCAAGGCGAACAGCGAGACGAACACCGTCACCTGCAGCAGATCGAAGATGCCGAAGTGCATCGCCGAGGTGTCGGTGGTGATCCAGTTGCCGCCGTAGAGGAAGAAGTTCTCCTCGTTACGGGTCAGGGCCGGCACTGCCCGCCACAGCAGGAAAACCCCGATCGCCGCGATGAGCGTGACGATGAGGATGCCCGAACCTTCGGCCAGGCCATGGAAGATCCGGTCGCCGAGGCGAACCTTGGCACCCCTGGACGGGTTGGTGGAGATGGGTTCTGGCTCCGGGAAGGGGGAGGCGAGCGTCTCCCCCGACCCGGATTCAGATGGATTCGGCGTCGTCACTGTTGTCCCGTCAGGGCCCCTGTTGGTCATATGGTCGAAAAACCCATCCTTGCCCAGATTCCTCCCCTAATGCCAGCGGGCTGTCTATGCGATGGCCTCGACGGAGGTCAGCAGACGCTGCTTGAACTCGTCGGGCAGCGCGATGTATCCGGCCTGCGACAGGCTGGCCTGCCCCTCGTTGGCCGCCACGGTCAGGAAGGACTTGACGGCCGCGGCGGTGTCGGCGTCGTAGCCCTTGGAGCACACGATCTCGTAGGTGGCCAGCACCAGCGGGTAAACCCCGGCCTCCTTCGAGGCGTACAGCGCGTTCAGGTCCAGCACGAGGTCCTTGCCCTCACCCTCGAACTTGGCCGCACCGACGGCCTTGGTGGTCGACTGGTCGTCCAGCGGGACGGCTCCGGCGCCGCTGTCGATCTCGGCGTACGGCAGACCCGCGGCGGCGGCCGGGCTCTTCTCGACATAGCCGATCGAGCCGGGGGTGGCCTGCACGGCCTGAACCACTCCGGAGGACTTCTGCGCGCCCTCGCCGGCTCCGCCCTGGAACTCCTTGCCCGCGCCCTTGGTCCAGGTCTGCGGTGCGGCGGCGGCCAGGTATCTCTGGAAGTTGTCGGTGGTGCCCGAGGAGTCCGACCGGTAGATCGGCGTGATCGCCAGATCCGGCAGGGTGGTGCCGGCGTTCAGCGCGGCCACCGCCGGATCGTTCCACTTGGTGATCTGGCCGGAGAAGATCTTGGCGAGCACGTCGGGGTTCACCACGAGCTTGTCGACGCCTTCGACGTTGTAGGCCAGCGCGACCGGGCCGAACACCAGCGGCAGGTTCCAGGCCTCGTTGCCGCCACAGCGCTCGGCGGCCTTGGCGACCTGATCGTCCTTGAGCGCCGAATCGGAACCGGCGAAGTCGACCTGCTTGGCGATGAACTGATCGACCCCGGCGCCCGACCCCGTCGGGTTGTACGACAAATTCTTGCCGGAGCACACCTGGCCCCACACCTTGTTGAACTCGGCGATCGCGTTCTGCTGGGCCGTCGAGCCCTCGGCGGTCAGGGAGTTCTTGCCGACGCACTCGGCCGAGGAAGCCGAAGTGCCGCCCGAAGTCGCGGAGCCGGAGGTGCCCGTGTTGTTGTCGCTACCGCACGCGGTCAGGGTGAGCGCCGCGATGGCGGTCGCCGAGAGCGCGACCCCGACCGGCTTGCCTACACCCCTGCCAATGCTGATGAGCTTCACATGTCCCACTTTCAGTCGACCAGTTGACGGCTTCGGACTCTCCGGCAACCTATTCGGCCGCAGTGGACAACTCGCGGACGGCAGGTGAATCGGCAGTGAACAGGTTCAGCGTGTTCACAGCTAAACGGGTTAACCGGCGGCGTACGCGGCGTCGACGCTGAACACCTCGAAACCCAATTTCCGGTAGGTGGCGACGGCCGCCGAGTTATCTGCCTCCACGTAAAGCATCACCGTCGAACAGGACCGGTCGGCCAGGTGGTGAAGCCCGATCAGCGTCAGTACCGAGCCCAGCCCCCGACCCTGGGCGGCCGGATCGACGCCGACGACGTAGACCTCACCCAGCTCGGACTCGTGGGCCTCGCCATGCACTTCGCCGCGGGACGCGGCATGCACTTTGGTCCAGTGAAATCCCAACAGCACCCCGGTCTGGGCGTCGAACGCCTCGAACAGTCCGGCCGGGTCGAACCAGGGCTCGTCGCGTCGTTCGGCGATCTCCCGTTCGGTCCAGCCGCCCTGTTCGGGGTGCCAGGAGAAGGCCGCGTTGTTGACGCGCAGGATCTCGGCGTCGTCCTGCGGACCGGCGTAGGTCCTGATCTGCACGCCCTCGGCAGTCCGCACCGGCGGCAGGTCGGTCAGCGGTCGCCGCATCTGCAGCAGCTCCCGCGCCACGGTGAGATCCAGCGACGTCGCCAAGGACTGGGCCGCGTCGAGGTTGCCGTGCGCCCAGATCCTGGTGCCCGCGCCGCCCGCGGCGAGCCCGGTGCGGGCCAGCGCCGCACCGATACCGCGGCGTCTGGCGTCGGGGTGCACCACGAGCTCGGCCATGGCCGGGTCGTCACCGTCGGCCGGGGCCAGGTTCAGGTAGCCGACCAGGTCGGCACCGTCGGTCGCCACCAGGTGCCGGGTGCGGTCCTGGCTCAGCTCGCGCAACACCTGATCGCCGACCGGGGCCACCCCGTCGCTGTCGGTGGCGGCGGCGATGAGGTCACGGATACGGGTCTGTTCGGCCGGGGACAGCCCGGCGCGCCAGTCGAGTTCGATCACTGGCTGGGCAGCCTCCCGGCCAACGGCTCGCCGGCGTCGTGGGTGGGGTCGAATTCGTCGTCGGCGTCACCATCGTCGGGTTCGGCGTCGGGCGACTCGGCGGCGGGAGTGCGGCCGCGGGACGGACGCACCGCCTTGTACCCGACGTTGCGAACGGTGCCGATGAGTGCTTCGTACTCGGGCCCGAGCTTCGCCCTCAGTCGACGGACGTGCACGTCGACCGTGCGGGTGCCGCCGAAAAAGTCGTAGCCCCACACCTCTTGGAGCAGCTGGGCCCGGGTGAACACCCGCCCGGCGTGCTGGGCGAGGTATTTGAGCAGCTCGAACTCCTTGTAGGTGAGGTCGAGCGGACGTCCCCGTAGCCGCGCGGTGTAGGTGCCTTCGTCGATCACCAGCTCACCGAGGGTGATCTTGCCGACATTCTCCTGATTCGCGCCGCCCCCGCGCCGGCCGACCAGCAGCCGCAGCCGGGCGTCGATCTCGGCCGGGCCGGTGCCCGGCAGCAGGATTTCGTCCAATCCCCACTCATGGTTGACGGCCACCAGACCGCCTTCGTTGATCACCGCGACCACCGGCACCGACGTGCCCGTGGTCCCCAGCAGTCGACAGAGGCCCCGAGCGGCCGCGAGGTCGGTGCGCGCGTCGACGATCGCCACATCGGCACTGCCCGCTTCCAGCAGCGAGGACACCTCTGTCGGTGCTGTGCGCACGGTGTGGGCCAGCAGGGACAGGGAGGGCAGGACAGACTCGGGATGCGGGTCGACGGTCAGTAGCAGCAGATCCAACAGGTCCTCCGGCGCGCCGGCAATCACTCCCACGATCGCCCGGACCCCGGTGTCCGCACGGTCGGATTCATGACTGACATGAAGCCGTTACCGGCCATTAGTGTTGTAACGATAACGCCTCACCAGCGGATCAGCCGCGCCGAGCGGATTGATCCGTCGCCCGTGGGCGACAATGTGGCGGTGCGCAGACTGCTGATCGGGCTCACCGCGACCGTGACCGCGCTCGTCGTCGGCGTCGTCGGCGCCGATTTCGGCTCCGCGATCTACGCCGAGTACCGACTGGCCCGCAACATCCGCAGCGCGGCCGGACTGAGCTGGGATCCGTGGGTCGCGATTCTGGGTTTCCCGTTCCTCACCCAGGTCCGCAACCACAAGTACCGGGAAGTCGAGATCCGAGCGGGCGGCGTCGACCATCCGGTGGTCGGCAAGGCCTCGCTCGAGGCCACGCTGCACGGAATCGATCTCGCCGAGGCGTCATGGTTGATCCGGCCTGACGCCAAGATGCACGTCGACAAGGCCGAGAGCCGCATCATCATCGACTCCACCCACATCGGTCGGTACATGGGCATCGACGACCTGCTGGTGGAGGCACCGGCGCGGGAGTCCAACGACGCCACCGGGGGCACCACCGAGTCCGGGATCTCCAGCAGCCAGGGGCTCGTCTTCACCGGAACGCCCAAGGCGTCGGGACTCGACAAACGGGTCAGCGTCTCGGTCGACCTGTCGTTCGCCGAGGCGGACGACACCACCCTGGTGCTGACCGCGACCGGGATCCTGACCGGCCCGGGCACTGCCGACGAGCCCGTGCCCGACGACAAGATCGCGGCCGTGCTCTCGGAGTTCAGCCACAGAATCACCGGGCAGAAACTGCCGTTCGGTATCGTCCCGACCACCGCGGGTGCGCGCGGTTCAGACGTGATCATCGAGGGCATCGAACCCGGGGTCACGATCGACCTGGCGGGGTTCCGGCAGTCATGAGCGCCTCCCTGGTGACGGCGATCGCGGTGCTCATCGCGGCACTGGGGGTGGCCTTCGTGCTCGGCCGGTTGATCACGTTGCGTTCCGGGATGATCAAGGCCGGCGAGGAAGCCGCCGACGTCGACACCGCTGATCTGGGGTTGTCGCACACCGGTCCGACCGTGCTGCACTTCTCGGCCGAGTGGTGCGGGCCGTGCGCCGGGGTGCGTCGAGTGGTCGACCAGGTCTGCGCGGAGCTGCCCGACGTTGCTCATGTCGAGATCGACATGGATGCCAATCCCGAAGCCGCCAGGCGGCTTTCGGTGCTGTCGCTGCCCACCACCATCATCTTCGACCGCGACGGCCGGCCGCGGTACCGCACCAGCGGGGTCCCCAAGGCCGCTGACCTGCGCTCGGCGCTGGAACCGCTGTTGGCTTGACGCGGCGGTCATTGGGTAAGCTGTCGCTCGTGTCAGCCCGCCTTGAGCTTGTGCTCACCAAGCGCCGCGCAGTTGATCTGTGCCGCGTCGCGGGTTGCTGCTGTTGTTGTTGCTGTTGAGGGCAGCTGCGCGCTTCTGCGCGCCCGCTCGGGTCTCGTGCCCTGAGCCTGCACACCACCAGACCTTCACAACAACAGGAGTTTTTCCACATGTCATCGACATCGACCAGGCCCGCCGCCGGCGGTGCGCCTTCGCAGGTCGACGTGCGGGGGCCACGCTTCGCCGCCTGGGTCACCACCGCGGTACTGATCGCCACCCTGCTGGTTGCCGGCGTGAGTGAACCGGTGGCCGCGGTGTTGTTGGGTGCCCAGGCCCTGGTGTTCGCCGTCGGCGCCGCCGGCGGTCCGCGCACGCATCCCTACGGCCGGCTGTTCGCCGCCGTCATCGCCCCGCGCCTGGGGCCGGTCACCGAACGTGAACCGGTGGCACCGCTGAAGTTCGCCCAGCTGGTCGGCTTGGTGTTCGCCGTCGTCGGTACCGTCGGATTCGCGTCCGGTATCTACGCCCTCGGGCTGACCGCCACCGCGTTCGCGTTGGTGGCGGCCTTCCTCAACGCAGCCTTCGGCATCTGCCTGGGCTGCCAGATCTACCCGCTGGTGGCGCGACTGCGTCGTCCGGCATCCGCCACCCAACCCGCCTGAAACTCAAACCTGAAGTAATCGAAAGGAATTCGTACATGGCACGTTCCGACGTCCTGGTCTCGACCGAATGGGCCGGGAACAATCTCGACACCCCCGGCCTGGTGTTCGTCGAGGTCGACGAGAACACCAGCGCCTATGACGACGAAGGGCACATCCCCGGCGCCGTCAAGCTGGACTGGAAGGACGACCTGCAGGACTCCGTCAAGCGCGACTTCGTCGACCAGCAGCAGTTCTCGAAGCTGTTGAGTGACAAGGGCATCAGCAACGACGACACCGTGATCCTGTACGGCGGCAACAACAACTGGTTCGCGGCCTACGCGTACTGGTACTTCAAGCTGTACGGCCACAACGACGTCAAGCTGCTCGACGGTGGCCGCAAGCGCTGGCAGCTCGACGGCCGCCCGCTGGTCAAGGATGCCGTCAGCCGCCCGGCGACCTCGTACTCGGCCAAGGCCCCGGACAACAACATCCGCGCCTTCCGCGACGAGGTGATCGCCGCGATCGGTGCGAAGAACCTGGTCGACGTGCGTTCACCGGACGAGTTCTCCGGCAAGATCCTGGCGCCCGCGCACCTGCCGCAGGAGCAGAGCCAGCGGCCCGGGCATATCCCCGGCGCCATCAACGTTCCGTGGAGCAAGGCAGCCAACGACGACGGCACCTTCAAGTCCGACGAGGAGCTGGCCAAGCTGTATGCCGCGGCCGGCCTCGACGGTCAGAAGGAGACCATCGCCTACTGCCGGATCGGTGAGCGCTCGTCGCACACCTGGTTCGTGCTGCAGGAGCTGCTGGGACACCAGAACGTCAAGAACTACGACGGCAGTTGGACGGAATACGGCTCCCTGGTGGGCGCCCCGATCGAGTTGGGAAGTTGATATGTGCTCTGCACCGAAGCAAGGACTGACGTTGCCCGCCGGCGTCGACTTGGAGAAGGAAACCGTGATCACCGGTCGCGTGGTGGACGGCTCCGGCCAGGCGGTCGGCGGCGCGTTCGTGCGTCTGCTGGACTCCAGCGACGAGTTCACCGCTGAGGTGGTGGCCTCGGCGACCGGTGACTTCCGCTTCTTCGCCGCCCCGGGCACCTGGACGCTGCGCGCCCTGTCCCCGGCGGGCAACGGCGATGCCAGCGTGGCCCCGGCCGGTGCCGGCATCCACGAGGTCGACGTCAAGGTCGCTTAAGGCCTGCTGCTCGAACGTGAGCTTGGGGGCGAGTTTTCGATGATTTCTCGCACCCAGGCTCACGTTCGACTGGTATAGGGCGCCCCGACCCGGGACGCCGACCCCACCGACTAGGAACTAGACTCACAACCGTGGTGCTCTTCTTCGAGATAATGCTCGTCGCGGCCGTCGTGGTCATCACGTGGTTCGCGCTGTACGCGCTGTACCGCCTCGTCACCGACGAGTCGTGACCTCCGACCGGGACGTGCCGGCCGACGCCCCGGCGGTTCAGCCGGGCTCGGGTGATCGGGCCTTGGCAGCTGCTGCCGAACGCGCCAAGGTCACCGCCGGCCGCAACATTCCGGTCTTCGATGACCTGCCGTTACCTGCCGATACCGCCAACCTGCGCGACGGCGTCGAACTCAACGATGCGCTCCTGGCGCTGTTGCCGTTGGTCGGCGTCTGGCGCGGCGAGGGCGAAGGCCGCGACACCAACGGCGACTACCGGTTCGGCCAGCAGATCGTGGTCTCCCACGACGGCGGTGACTACCTGAACTGGGACTCCCGCTCCTGGCGGTTGACCGAATCCGGCGAATACGACTCCCCCGGCCTGCGGGAAACCGGCTTCTGGCGCTTCGTCACCGATCCCGACGATCCGACCGGCCGCGACGAATCCCAGGCCATCGAACTGCTGCTGGCCCATTCGGCCGGCTACGTCGAACTCTTCTACGGCAAGCCACTTACCCAGGCCTCCTGGGAACTGGTCACCGATGCCCTGGCCCGCAGTAAGTCGGGCCTGCTGGTCGGCGGCGCCAAGCGGCTCTACGGCATCGTCGAAGGCGGCGATCTCGGCTACGTCGAGGAACGCGTGGATGCCGACGGCGGTCTGGTACCGCACCTGTCGGCCCGACTGTCACGGTTCGTCGGCTGATGCGCCGCCCGATCATCACGGCGGGTCTGCTTGCCGCGGCTGCGATCCTTGCCGCCTGCTCGTCGGGGGGACCGCAGCCCGCCCCGACCTCGCCACCGCCCGAGCACGGGACGTACGCCCACTGTCTGACCGAGCACGGGGTGCCGGCAGCGCCCGGGCCGGTCGCCGGCCCGCCCGCCGGCGTCGACGATCAGACCTGGCAGCAGGCCACCAAAGCGTGTGCCACGCTGGCGCCGGGCCCCAGCTGACCCGCACAACGCACGTATAACCGCCGGACCCAGATATGGGGCGGCCCCCGAGCCGTAGTACCTGGTTGGACAAACCGGAGGCTCGGGGGCCGGGTGGCTGCGGGGAATTCGCCAGCGCGCTGCGGGCAATACCCCGACGCTGCTAGCGGGCAGCCACCTCACATGTCCATAAGTCACTCAATTTGACGGACCACCTCCTTCCCTGTGTGCCCACGAAGGTACCCCCGTCCGCGCAACCCGACAAGCGATTTATCCGCCGCTCAACGGTCACTGCGCAGCGCCGCGTCGATCAGCGTCGCCATCTCGGCAGCCAGGGGCGCGTCCGGTAACCGCTGCCCGTCCAGGGTGTGCACACGCGCGGCCAGCGTGATACTGGAAACAAGCCAAACCCCTTGTGCGGTCAGCAGATCCGCGGGTGTGAGGGCGCGGAAGTCGCAGTCGTACCCTTTGTTGCGGGCCACCTCGAACAGCGCCTGCTGGGTGGTGCCGCGCAGGATCGGATACCACGGCGGTGGGGTCAACAGCAGCGGGTGACCGTCGGTGTCCGCGGTCGCGATCACCACGGTGGAACGCGGGCCCTCCAAGAGGTAGCCGTCCGAGCTGACGAAGATCACGTCGCCGGCCCCGTGGCGTTCGGCGTGCCGCAGCGCCGCCATGTTCACCGCATAGGACAGGGTCTTGGCCCCGGCGGCAAGCCATGGCAGATCGCTGGCGCTGCGGGGCAGGCCCCGGTCGAGGGTGATCGCCGCGAGCCCGTCGCGCCGGGCCCCGGCCACCCGATCGGCGACCGCACCGATGGTGGCGAATGCCGTGGGCGGCGAACCGCTTTCCCGACCGCGGCTGTAGACCAACCGCAGCACGCCTTCGGCGTCGTGACCGGCGGCCCAGTGCCCCACTCCGAGCGCGACGGCGGCCCGCCAGGCATCCAGGTCGGGGGCAGGCAGGTCGAGCATCCTGGCCGACTGCGTCAGCCGGGCCAGGTGCGCCTCCAGCAGGCAGGGCCGGCCGTCCCGGACCAGCAGCGTCTCGAACACCCCGTCGCCGCGGACCGCGGCCAGCTCGTCGGCGTGCAGCAGCGGGACGTCGGGATCGTGGATCTGCCCGTCAAGGGTGACCAGCACGGCTGGTGGGCTTGCCATGGGGCGCCAGCGTAGCGCCAAGAGCACCGAGGGCGCGATCAGCCGCGAACGTAGAGTTGGCGTATGACTGCACTACCGCCGGCAGTTCCGGCGCCCGAGGCCGGTCCCGACGCAGGCGCCGCGTGGCATTACGGTGATCCGCTCGGTGAACAACATGCCGCCGATCGCGGCGCGGTCGTGGTGGACCGGTCCCACCGCGCGGTGCTCACGTTGACCGGCAAGGACCGTCAGACGTGGTTGCACAGCATCTCCAGCCAGCATGTCAGTGCCCTGCCGGACGGGGCGGTCACCGAGAACCTCAGCCTGGATCTGCAGGGCCGTGTCGAAGATCACTGGATTCAGACCGACCTCGGTGGGATCACCTACCTGGACACCGAGCCATGGCGCGGCGAGCCGTTGCTGGCCTATCTGCGCAAGATGGTGTTCTGGGCCGAGGTGCAGATCGAACCGGCCGATCTGGCGGTGCTGTCGCTGCTCGGCCCGGGTTTGGCCGACGGGGCGGTGATCAAGGCCCTGGGCTGTGACGAGCTGCCCGAAGAGTCGACGGCCACGCCCCTGTCCGGCGGTGGATTCGTCCGCAGGCTCCCGGCCGCGGGCCTCGAACTGGACCTGGTGGTGCCGCGCGAGTCCGTGCCCATCTACCTGCAGAAGCTCACCGACGCCGGGGTGCGCCCGGCCGGTGTCTGGGCGTACGAGGCGCATCGGGTGGCCGCCCGCCGCCCCCGGCTGGGCGTGGACACCGATGAGCGGACCATTCCACACGAGGTCGGCTGGATCGGCGGCCCCGGCGTCGGCGCCGTCCACCTCGACAAGGGCTGCTACCGCGGCCAGGAGACCGTCGCGCGGGTCCACAACCTGGGCAAACCGCCCCGCATGCTGGTGACTCTGCACCTCGACGGCGGTGCGGAGCGACCGGCGACCGGGGACCCGGTGACCGCCGGCGGACGCAACGTCGGCCGGATCGGCACGGTCGTGGAGCATGCCGACGAGGGACCGATCGCTCTGGCACTGCTCAAGCGGGGATTGCCGGCCGATACCGAGCTGATGGCCGGAAGCGAGCCGCAAGTGCCCGCCGCGATCGATCCGGAGTCGCTGCCTGCAGCGGATGCCACGGCCGGGGCCGGTCGCGCCGCTGTCGAGCGGCTGCGGGGCCGTTGAGCCGTCGAACCCCTGGGCCGGTCACCGTGCGGCAGGGCCTGGCAGCACTTCCCGCCGGGGCACGGTAAAGTGTCGGCAGGACAATAAAGACACACAGATCGGAGCCGCCTAGTAATTGGGCCGCTCCGTTATTGCGCGAGGGGGTCCCCCCATGGGCCGCGGCCGGGCGAAGGCAAAGCAGACCAAGGTTGCACGTGAGCTGAAGTACAGCTCACCGAACACCGACTTCAGTCAGCTCCAACGTGAGCTGTCGGGATCTCCCGATTCCGGTGACGTCAATGACGACGCCGACGAATGGTCGGGTGAGGATGACTGGCGGCGCTGAGCCGTCAGCACTCCGTCGCAGCTCTCAGAGACAGGTCGCGCTGGTTACGCAGAACGCTTACCAGCGCGACCTTGTCTGATTGCCTAGAACCGCGGATGCTGTCCGACCAGCTGGGCGCGCACACTGTCCTTGCCGCCCTTCTCGACGGTTCCCAGCGTCCAGCACTGCAGGTGCCGTGCGGTCAGGATGGCCAGCGCACGGTCGGTGTCCTCGGGGGCGACGACCGCGACCATCCCGACGCCCATGTTGAACGTCTTCTCCATCTCGGCACGCTCGATGCGTCCGCGCTGGGCGATCATCTGGAACACCGGTGCCGGCGTCCACGTGCCGCGATCGAGTTCCGCGGTCAGTCCGTGCGGCACGACGCGCTCCAGGTTGCCCGCCAGGCCACCGCCGGTGACGTGGCAGAACGTGCGGACCTGGGTTTCGGCGGCCAGCGCCAGGCAGTCCTTGGCGTAGATGCGGGTCGGCTCGAGAAGCTCTTCACCGAGCGTCCGGCCGAATTCCTCGACATGGCCGGCCAGGTTCATCCGGTCGATCTCCAGCAACACCTTGCGGGCCAATGAGTAGCCGTTGGAGTGCAGCCCGCTCGACGCCATCGCGATGATCACATCGCCCGGGCGGACGCGGTCGGGCCCGAGCACGTCGTCGGCCTCGACAATGCCGACACCGGTCGCGGAGATGTCGTAGTGATCGGGTTCCATCAGGCCCGGGTGCTCGGCCGTTTCCCCGCCCAGCAACGCGCAACCGGCCTGCACACACCCTTCGGCGATACCGGCGACGATGGCGCTGACCCGCTCGGGGACGGTGCGCCCGACGGCGATGTAGTCCTGCAAGAACAGCGGCTCGGCTCCGCACACCACGAGGTCGTCGACCACCATGGCGACCAGGTCCAAGCCGACGGTGTCGTGCTTGTCCATGGCCTGGGCGACGGCCAGCTTGGTGCCGACGCCGTCGGTGGAGGCGGCCAGTACCGGCTCGCGGTATCCGCCGCGTAAGGCGAACAGTCCCGCAAAGCCGCCCAGGCCGCCCCGGACCTCGGGGCGGGTGGCCTTGGCGGCGAGTGGTTTGAAGAGTTCGACCGCGCGGTCACCGGCTTCGATGTCCACTCCGGCCGACGCATAGGAAATGCTGTGTTGTTCGGCGATGCCGTGCTGTTCGGCGCCCTTAGTCATCGGATGCAAGGCTACCGCCCCGCTGTTTCGGGGGTACAGCGCAGGAGGTGTTAAGCGCGCGTCAGGGACCCGTCAGCCGCGGCGCGACGTCAGGGACGCCTGAGCGCCGACACGTTGTCGTTGTCGGCCGTCACCGGGACCCCGGTACGAGCCGCGGTGGCAAGCATCTGCTCGACGACGTTCTTACCCAACGCTGCTTCGCCGGGCAGCTCGATCGGGTAGTTGCCGTCGAAGCAGGCCGAGCACAGCCGGGTGGGAGGCTGTTCGGTGGCGGCGATCATGCCCTGCTGAGAGATGTAGCCCAGGCTGTCGGCGCCGATCGCATGCCGCACGGCCTCGAGCATCTCGCCGGGGTGTTCGGCAGAGGCGGCGTTGGCGATCAGCTCGGCCGGGGTGGCGAAGTCGATGCCGTAGAAGCAGGGCCATTTCACCGGCGGCGACGCGATGCGCACGTGCACCTCCAGCGCTCCGGCCTCCCGCAGCATCCGCACCAACGCGCGCTGGGTGTTGCCGCGCACGATCGAGTCGTCGACGACGATGAGCCGCTTGCCGCGGATCACCTCTCGCAGCGGGTTGAGCTTGAGCCGGATCCCCAGCTGGCGGATGGTCTGCGAGGGCTGGATGAACGTGCGGCCCACGTAGGCGTTCTTCATCAGGCCCTGCCCGAAGGGGATACCGGATTCCTGCGCGTAGCCGACCGCGGCCGGCGTGCCCGACTCCGGGACGCCGATCACCAGATCGGCGTCGACGGGATGTTCGCGGGCCAGCCGCCGGCCGATGTCGACGCGGGTGGCGTGCACCGAGCGGCCCACCAGCGTGCTGTCCGGGCGGGCGAGGTAGACGTATTCGAAGACGCAGCCCTTGGGTTCGGGATTGGCGAACCGGGTGGAGCGCACCCCGTCGGCGTCGATGGCCAGTAGTTCGCCCGGCTCGATGTCGCGGACGAAGGAGGCGCCGACGATGTCGAGCGCGGCGGTTTCCGATGCCACCACCCAGCCGCGGTCGAGCCGGCCCAGCGCCAGCGGACGCACACCGTGCGGATCGCGCGCGGCGTAGAGGGTGTTCTCGTCCATGAAGGTCAGGCAAAACGCCCCGCGCACGGTGGGCAGCAGTTCCAGGGCGGCCTGCTCGAGGGTCGCGTCGGCGGCGCCGTGGGCCAGCAACGCGCCCAGGATGTCGGAATCGGTGGTCGCGGTGAGCGCTGCCTGCGCGGCCCGCACATCGACGAGCCCGGCCTCGCGGGCCCGGGTGGCCAGTTCAGCGGTATTGACGAGGTTGCCGTTGTGGCCGAGTGCGACGCCGGTGCCGGCCGCGGTGTTGCGGAATACCGGCTGGGCGTTCTCCCAGGTGGTCGACCCGGTGGTGGAGTAGCGGCAGTGGCCGACGGCGACGTGACCCGGCATGGCGGCCAGAGTCTGTTCGTCGAACACCTGGCTGACCAACCCGAGGTCTTTGAACACCAGGATCTGCGACCCGTCCGACACTGCGATTCCGGCGGCTTCCTGCCCTCGGTGCTGCAGTGCGTACAGGCCGTAGTACGTGAGCTTGGCGACGTCTTCACCCGGGGCCCAGACCCCGAATACGCCGCACTCCTCGCGCGGTTCGTTCTCGTCGAGTTGCTGACCAGTCACGATAGGGCTGCTCCCGGGGCGGCGGTTGGTGACATAACTGAGTCTACGGTCCAGCCGGCCCAACAAAAGAATCGAATGGCCGGTGTGGCATCAAGGTTTTCAACAGCCCAGGAGGCGATCGCATTTCCGTACGCGCCGCCCGACGGTGTGACACGCCGCACCCGTCAACGTCGGGATAACCTCGTCGACCCACTACATGCCAAGGGCAAGGATGGTTTTCGTGACACGCCAACTCCCGGAGACGCTGCAAACCACGAGTCCGACAGCCGGGGATGACACCCCGCTGCCGGCGTGGCCGGAGGTGACGAAGATCGCATTCCGGTTCTGCTTCCTGTACTTCGGTCTGTTCAGCCTGATGTTCGCGCAGATCCTGTTCGCGTTCCTCGGTGTGGTGGGCCACTGGTTGCCGGACCGGGCCGTGATGTGGCAGATGACCATGCTCGAGCCGTTGCTGCGTTGGGTCGGCTCGCATGTCTTCGGGGTCGAGGCGGTGCTGCACCGGGATTCGGGCAGCGGCGACCAGGCCGCGATCTGGGTGATGGTGTTCTGTCTGGCGGTCGTCGCAGTCGTGGGTACCGCGGTGTGGTCACTGGTGGATCGGGGGCGTCGCGACTATGCCCGGTTGTGGGCCTGGTTTCTGACGTTCCTCCGGTTGTGTGTGGCCGGGCAGATGCTGTTCTACGGGTTCGCCAAGCTGGTCCCGACGCAGATGCCGGCCCCTCCGCTGGCGGCCCTGCTGCGCCCGTACGGCGAGTTCAGTCCCGCCTCGGTGCTGTGGTTGCAGGTCGGCAGTTCATATCCGTACGAGATGGCGCTCGGCGCGGTCGAGGTCCTCGCCGGGCTGCTGCTCTTCGTTCCGCGGACCGCGACCTTGGGCGCACTGCTGGGCGTGTCCGCCATGGCGCAGGTGTTCCTGCTGAACATGACCTTCGACGTGCCGGTCAAGATTCTCTCCGGGCATCTGCTGTTGATGGGGCTGGTGTTGTTGGCGCCGCAGTACCGCCGGCTGGCGGACTTCCTGGTGTTGCAGCGCGACACGGGGCCGGCCCGCCAACCTGACCTCTTCGCGTCTGCGCGCGCGAACACCATCGCGGCACGGGTCCAGGGCCTGCTGGGTATCTGGATGGTGGCCGGCTGCGTCCTGACCAGCTGGCAGAGCTGGACCGAGTATGGCGGTGGCCGCGACAAGCCCGAGCTGTACGGGATCTGGACGGTGAGCCGGTTCGACGTCGACGGTAGGACCGCCCCGCCGCTGATTACCGACCAGCACCGTTGGCAGCGCGTCGTTTTCGACACCCCCGAGGTGGTCACCTATCAGCGAATGACCGGTGAATTGGTGGACGCGCCGGTCAAGGTCGACGGAGACCACCTGACATTGTCGGGACCGGACGGTTCCCCGCTGGCCGCGCTCACCGCGACCCGACCGTCGCCGCAGCAGCTTCAGCTGACCGGTGAGCTGTCCGGCCGGAATGTCGGGATCTGGCTGGATCGCTACGACCTCGACCAGTTCACCCTGCGTAACCGGGGCTTCCACTGGGTGCAGGAGTATCCGTACTTCCGGTAGTCAGTGCCCTTCAGTGGCCTTCGGGGTCGAGCGGCACCAGCGGCAGCCACCGGTCCACCTCGCCGGCCCGTGATCCCGACATCTGCACCGCGGCCCCGGCTGCATCGAGTCCGAGGAGCCCGGTGGCCAGCAACAGCCAGGTGCGGGCGTCGGTTTCCACCACGTTGGGCGGGTTGCCCCGGGTGTGGCGGGGCCCCTCGATGCACTGCACCGCCACGAATTGCGGTATCCGTACCTCGACGCTGGCGCCCGGGGCGACGGCGGCCAGGGTGCGGGCGGTCAGCCGGACGGCGTCGGCCAGTTCGGCGCGCACCGGTTCCGGCTGGGTCGGGTCACGCAACCAGTCGGCCACGGCGCCAACCGCTGCCCGGGTCTTTTGCGGATCGACACTGCCTCGTGCGGCCATGTCATAGAGTCTCGCAAAGTGTTTGCCGATCACCGCCATCCGCCGTATCGCACGGCCGGTGCGGTGCTTCTTGCGGTCCTCGCACTGGCACTGGGATTGATCGCCGCGCAGTTCCGGGGTGCGTTCGAGGCCAAGGCACCGCTGACCCTGCTGGCCGCGCGGGCCGGTCTGGTGCTCGACCCGGGTTCGAAGGTGACCTACAACGGGGTGCCGATCGGCCGGGTGGCCTCGGTCGACACGGACGGCGGAGATCCGGTCCGGGCCCTGGTACGCCTGGACATCACACCGAAATACCTTGCTCTGCTGCCGGCCAACGTGCAGGTCTCGATCGCGGCCACCACAGTGTTCGGCAACAAGTACGTGGCCTTCACCTCGCCGAAAAACCCGAGCCCGCAACGGGTTTCAACTACCACCCCGATCGACGTCACCGCGGTCACCACCGAGTTCAACAGCCTGTTCGAGACGATCACGGCGATCACCGAACGTATCGACCCGATCAAGCTGAACCAGACCCTGTCGGCCACCGCGCAGGCGTTGTCCGGCCTGGGCAGCGAGTTCGGCCAGTCGTTGTCCGACGGCAACGCCATCCTTGACCAGGTGAACCCGCGGCTGCCTGCGCTGCGCCACGACATCGCCGCACTGGCCGAACTCGGCGCACGCTATGCGGCGGCCGGGCCCGACCTGTTCGACGGACTGGCCGACGCGGCGCGCAGCGCGGCCACGGTCAATTCCCAGCGCGGGCGCCTCGACGCGGCGCTGATCGCAGCGATCGGGTTCGCCGACACCGGTTCCGACATTCTCGAACGGGGCGGTCCGTATCTGCAGCGCGGGGCCCAGGATCTGATCCCGACGTCGCAACTGTTCGACAAGTATCAGGGGCAGTTGTTCTGCACGATCCGCAACTATCACGATGTGGCACCGGCGTTCTGGGAGACCTTCGGCGGCGACAACGGATACTCGCTGGATGTCACCGGGACCCTGTCGAGCATCGGGGTGGGCAACGCCTATGTGTATCCGGACAATCTGCCGCGGGTCAACGCCAGCGGTGGGCCCGAGGGCCGACCGGGCTGTTGGCAGAAGATCACGCGCGACCTGTGGCCGGCGCCGTATCTGGTGATGGACACCGGCCTGTCGATCGCCCCGTACAACCACGTCGAGCTCGGCTCGCCGATTTTCATCGACTACGTCTGGGGTCGTCAAGTCGGCGAACCCACGATCAATCCGTGACGACTCTACGATCTTGAGCCAGGGGTTCTTTCCCGCGGAGGGGGACGTTGATGAGCGGTGACGCCGATGCCTAAACGCGCAGTGCCGGTGAGCGTGGAGCAGCCCGCCACCTGGCCTCCTGCACTGCCGGCATGGCGCGCGGTCGGGTTGTCCCTCGCACCGATCTGCGCGTCGGCGTTCCACGGCGTGGCCGCCTTGTGCGCGGCATCCGTTGCGGCCGTTCTGATCTTCGCGTTCGCCCGGCTGCGCCGGAATGCGCCGGACGCGGTATCGACCGGTGACCTCGTGGCTTCCACGGTCGGTCCGGCCGCGGGTCGGTTCACCAGCCTGGTCCAACTGGCGGCCTATGTGTTGCTGGGGGTGGGCGCGGCACTCAGTCTGGCGTTGCAGCCGTTGACCGGGGCGCCGGATCTGGAGACCGCGCTGGCCGGTTGGTGGTGGCCGGGATGGGCGGTGGCGGTGGTGGTGATCGCCGGTGCCGTGGTGGCATACCTGCCCACTCGCGCGGTGGGTGCGACGGCTGCGGCCCTGGCCGGCGCGGGCCTGCTGGTGTTTCTGTACCTGGCGCTGGCGGTCGCGGCTCGGGTGGTGGCGGGAACGCCGCCGGTGCAGGTCTCCTCGACACAGTTCGGATCAGTGCTGTTGGCCACGGCGGCCGTCATCCCGCTCGGCCTCGGTTTGGTGGGTTTCGAAGCGGCAACCGTGGTCAGCGGTCGGCTGCAGTCGGTGGCTCGTCCGGTGGGTGCGGCAGTGGGCGTCGCAGCGCTGAGTGCGCTGGCGCTGTTGGTCGCCGTCAACGTCGGTACCACCGGTGGCTTCCAGATCACTGCCGTGAATCTGTCGTTGGTGATCTCGGAGTTCTACTCCGACGCCGGCATCTACTGGTTCGCCGCCGGGGCGTTGTGTCTGGCCTCGGCGGCGTTGCTGGTTCTGATGTGGGCAGCCACTCGTGTCGCAGCCCGACTGTTCGGGCCGGGACCGGAGGTGGCGACGCTGGTTCCGGCGGCGATGTGTGTGCTGGCCGTCGGCTTCTGCCGGTTCCAGGAACACATCGGCAAGTTGCAGACGACGGTTCCGGCTCTGCTGCTTCTGGTGGTGTATGTACTTGTCACCGAGGCCAATTCACGCGTGGCCGGGTCGACGGCAGCGCAGCAGGCGCCGCGCCTGATCCTGACTCTGGTCATCGTCTGTGTGGTGCTGATCCCGCTGCGGGTCAGCGGCTACGCCTGGCCCACCTGGTGGCCGCTGCTCGTCACCGTCGTGATTCTCGGGTTGGCCGCACTGCTGGCGCGGATCGGTAGGCCAGCACCGCCAGGGCCCCCGCCTCATTGATCGCCAGATGCGCCAGGATCGGCGCGGCCAGGCTGGCCGAGCGTTGCGCGAGCCGGCCGAACACCCACCCGGCCACGCCGGTGGCGAGCACGGTGGGGATCACCGGCTCTCCCGCGGCCCGCGCGTCGGCGATGTGAGACAGCCCGAACGCACTGGCCTGTAGTAGTTGACCGCCCGACGGGCCGAAGGCCTCGGTGCCGACCGTGGCGAGCGCGCCCCGGAACGTGGCTTCTTCCGGCCAGATCGTTCCCAGCGGGATGCGCAGCGTCAACCACCGGCCCGGCGCTTCGGGAAGGGGCTTGCGGCGCATCTCGGCGCGGACGACGGGCACCGCGGAGCTTGCCGCCACCCCGGCTGTCACCGCCGCGGCGCTTGCCAGGCCCAGCCGCAGGCCGGACCACAGAGCCGGGGGTCGGAGGCCGGGGCGGGCCCCGGTTCGGAGCATCAGCGCACTGCCGAGCGCGGCCCGCACCAGCGGCTGCCAGCGGGCCGGTAATCGCGGATCGACCATGCCGTTCCAGACCACCAGTCCGGTGGTCAGCCCCACGGCGCGAAGCTGCGCACGGGTTCGGCTCATGCGCCCGCTGCCGGCCCGATCTGCTCGGTGGTGATCCGGCCGCAGTCCGCGGCGACCCCAGGGTCCAGATCGGAGGCGATGAGCGCGATCAACAGCGCGATACCCACTGCCCCGGCGTCGGGGCTGCCGACGGCTCGCTCGCCGACGTAGCTGGCCCGGCCGAAACGGGGACGCATCCGCGCCGTGCCCGCCGCGCCGTCGGCCACCCCGCGGACGACGTCGACGAGGCTTTCAGTGCCGGCCCGGCCGGCGCCGTCCAGCGCGTCGAGCATCGTCCGGTCGCCGGGCTGCGCCCCGCCGGCGCGTTGCACCGACTGCATCCCGCGGGCCACACCGCGTTGGAGCGCGGCCGCGTAGTGCGAGGGGTCGGCCGCCGCCGTCTCCGCGGCGATGGCGTCGAGCACCAGACCGATCAGGGGCCCGCTCGATCCACCGACGGTGTCGAGGAAGCTGCGGGCCAGGCGGTTCAGTCCCGGCTGCGACGACGAAAGGCGGTGTGCGTTGCGCACTCCGGCCACCAGGTTGTCGCCGAAATCGCCGTCGCCGGCGCGCTGGTCCAAATCGGTGAGCGTGCCATGTGCGCGCTCGACGACCTCAGTCACCGAGCGCAGGAAGGGGTCGTCATCGTCGGTGGCAGGCGGGACGGTCGGGGCCGGCGTCTGGGGTTCGGCAGATCCGAACGACGACATCGGCGGCCATCCCGGTACCGCGGTCTCGTGTCGCCACAGCGCCTCCCGTTGATCGTCCGAGCGGGTCAACGTCAGCGAGAATCCCCGCATGTCCAGGGCGGAGATGTAGGTGCCCACCAGGGCCCCGTCGATGACAATGCCACGCGCACCGAGCAATTGGTCGACGATCCGGGTGATCGCCCCGAGTTCCAGCGCGGTCGTCGAGCCGAGCCCGTTGACCAGCACGAGCACCCGGTCGGTGCCGGCCGGCAAGGCGTCGAGCAACGCGGTCACCATCTGCTCCACGAGTGCCTCGAGACCTGCCGACCGCGTCGACTCCTGTGCGGGTTCGCCATGGATGCCGATGCCGTATTCGAGGGTGCCCTCGGCGATGTCGAACGCCGCCCGGCGCGTCGCGAACGACGTGTGGGATCCCGACGCGACGGCCAGGCTGCGGCTGTCGCCGACCACACGGTCACCGAATTCCTTGAGCTGCACCAGATCGACGCCGGTATCGGCCAGCGCGCCCAGCAGTTTCTCCACGATGACGGTCGCGCCGGTGCCCCGCCGGCCGGTACCGGTCTCGTCGTTCTCGGTGGCCAGATCGTCGTCGACGAGGACGCGGTCCACCGGAATGCCTTCGGCGGCCAGCCGCTCGGCGGCGATGCCGAAGTGGATCCGGTCGCCGGTGTAGTTCTTCACCACGTGTAATACCCCGCCGTCACCGGCAACCCGGCGCGAGGCGTCATAGATCTGCCGGTTGTGCGGGCTGGCGAACACCCGGCCCGGTACGGCGGCGTCGAGACCGCCACGACCGACGAAGCCGGCATGCATGGGCTCATGGCCGCTGCCGCCGCCGGACATCAGCCCGACCCGGCGGCGTGGATCGCTGCGGCGGGCATACACATACAACGGGTCGGCGTTGAGCGCGAGAATGTCGGCATGAAAGGGAAGCGATGAACGCGAGCCCCAACGGGGCGGCCGGTCCGACGCGGCTGTTCCTGCCCGACGAGGACGTCGAACTGACTGCGCTGCAGGGCTATTGCAGCGCCAATGCCGACATTCTCGCGCTCAACGCCGACCCGTTGTATGTGTATGCCCGCCGCAGCGATCCACGCCGCCGGGTCGGG
>NZ_MBEQ01000090.1 GCF_001954135.1 Mycobacterium sp. GA-1841
CCCGTCTCTCCACCGCATCCGGCGCCCTGGCACGCAAAGCGCGTCCACTGGCCCCCGCGGCCTCGCGTTACCCGCAGTCGCGGCTCCTGCACATCGTCGCCCCGTCGCTCAAGGTGCCCGATGCCGCCGCGGCGTCGGTGTTCAGCGCCGTGCGCGCCCGCGGGCCGATCGCCCGTGACGCCATCGCCCAGCACACGCAGTTGAGCATCGCGACGGTCAACCGCCAGGTCACCGCGCTGCTGGAGGCCGGCGTCCTGCGGGAACGCGCCGATCTCGCGGTATCCGGAGCCATCGGACGCCCCCGCGTTCCCGTCGAGGTCAACCACGAGCCCTACCTCACGCTCGGTATCCACATCGGCGCCCGCACTACCAGCATCGTCGCCACGGACCTCTTCGGGCGCACCCTCGACGCGGTCGAGACGCCGACTCCCTCGGGTCCCCAGTCCGCGGCGCTGGCCACATTGGCCGCCAGTGCACGGCGTTACCTGAGCCGTTGGCACCGTCGTCGCGCGTTGTGGGTCGGTATCGCCGCCGGTGGCGTCGTCGACAGCGCGACCGGCTACCTCGACCACCCGCGCCTGGGCTGGGCCGACGCCCCGGTGGGCCCGGTGCTCGGCGAAGCCCTCGGGCTGCCGGTGTCGGTGGCCTCACACGTGGACGCCATGGCCGGCGCCGAGCTGCTGCTGGGCGGACGGCGCGCCCCGGAGACCGTGGGCACCCAGTCCCGGACCAGCCTCTACTTCTACGCCCGCGAAACCGTCGGCTACGCGCTGTCGATCGACGGCCGCGTGCATTCGCCGGCCAGTGGTCCCGGCACGATCGCCGGTCTCCCGGCCCAGTCCGAATTGCTGGGTGGCTCAGGGCAATTGGAATCGACCGTCAGCGACGAAGCGGTGCTCAACGCCGCGCGCAAGCTGCGGATCATCCCGGCCGAGGGGCCGTCGTCGACACTGCCTGCGGTGCTGCGCGCCGCGCGGCAGGGCAACGAGAAAGCGGCCGAGCTGCTTGCCGATCGGGCTCGCGTGCTCGGCGAGGCCGTCGCCCTGCTGCGGGATCTGCTCAACCCCGACGACCTGGTGCTCGGCGGGCAGGCCTTCACCGAATACCCCGAGGGCATGCCCGTCGTCGAGGAAGCCGTGGCACGGCGTTCGGTGCTGGGGCCCCGCGACATTCGGGTCACGGCATTCGGCAACCGCGTCCAGGAGGCCAGTGCCGGCATCGTTTCGCTGGGCGGCCTGTACGCCGATCCGATCGGCGCCATGCGGCGCGCCGAGACCCGGCGATCGGCCGGCGGGGTAGGCACGGCGGCAGTGTAGACATAGAGGTGTGCGTCTAGCCACAGACCTCGAGACTCCCCGCCGGGTTGCGGTGTTGTCCGTGCATACCTCGCCGCTGGCTCAACCGGGCACGGGCGATGCCGGCGGGATGAACGTCTACGTGTTGCAGACCGCGTTGCAGCTGGCCCGTCGCGGCGTCGAGGTCGAGGTATTCACCCGGGCCACCTCGTCGTCGGACGCCCCGGTGGTGTCGGTGGCCCCAGGTGTGGTGGTGCGCAACGTGGTGGCCGGGCCGTTCGAGGGGCTGGACAAGTACGACCTGCCCACCCAGCTGTGTGCCTTCACCGCCGGGGTGCTGCGGGCCGAGGCCACCCATGAGCCCGGCTACTACGACGTCGTGCACTCCCACTATTGGCTGTCCGGTCAGGTCGGCTGGCTGGCCCGGGATCGCTGGGCAGTGCCGCTGGTGCACACCGCGCACACCTTGGCCGCGGTGAAGAACGCCGCGCTGGCCGCCGGAGACTCGCCCGAGCCGCCACTGCGAGCGGTGGGGGAGCAGCAGGTGGTCGACGAGGCCGACCGGCTCATCGTCAACACCGAACATGAAGCACAGCAACTGGTTTCGCTGCACCGCGCCGACCGTCAGCGCATCGACGTGGTGCATCCGGGTGTCGATCTGGACGCCTTCACCCCCGGAGATCGCGACGCGGCGCGGGCAGTGCTCGGCATTGCGCGTGACGAGCAGGTGGTCGCGTTCGTGGGCCGGATCCAGCCGCTCAAGGCGCCCGACATCTTGTTGCGTGCCGCGGCGAAACTCCCGGGAGTGCGCGTGTTGGTCGCCGGCGGGCCGTCCGGTTCCGGATTGGCCGAGCCCGACACTCTGGTGCGATTGGCCGACGAACTGGGTATCACCGACCGTGTGACGTTTTTGCCCCCGCAGTCCCGTGACGAACTGGTCAACGTGTACCGCGCCGCCGATCTGGTCGCGGTGCCCAGCTACTCCGAATCCTTCGGCCTGGTCGCCGTCGAGGCCCAGGCCTGCGGCACCCCGGTGGTGGCGGCCGCCGTCGGCGGTCTGCCGGTGGCGGTGGCCGACGGGGTCAGCGGAGCCTTGGTCGACGGCCACGACGTCGACGACTGGGCCGCCGCGATCGACACGGTGCTGCAACGTGATCCGGGTCCGCTGCGCGTGGCCGCCGCGGCCCACGCCGCACAGTTCTCCTGGGCGCACACCGTCGATGCCCTGCTGGGAAGCTACGCCCACGCGATGGCCGACTACCGCTCCCGGCACCGCAGGCCTGCCGGACGCCGCACCGGTCGCCGGTTCGCGTTGCGCCGGGGGGTGCGGGCCTGATGAACGAAGCTTGCGAGGGAACCGCATGAGCGACGTCGCGAAGATCATCACCGACACCCTCGACGAACACGAACTCGTCTACCACCATCACGGCGGTGCCCGCGGCGGGCTGCCCGGCATCGTGGTCGAGCTACCCGGCGAGCGGAAGCTCAAGACCAACACCATCCTGAGCATCGGTGAGCACTCGGTGCGGGTCGAGGCGTTCGTGTGCCGCAAGCCCGACGAGAACTTCGAAGGTGTCTACCGCTTCCTGCTCAAGCGCAACCGCAGGCTCTACGGCGTCGCCTACACCCTGGACAACGTCGGCGACATCTACCTCGTCGGCCGGATGGCGCTGCACTCGGTCACCGCCGACGAGATCGACCGGGTGCTCGGCCAGGTGCTCGAAGCTGTCGACGCCGACTTCAACACCTTGCTGGAACTGGGTTTCCGCTCGTCGATCCAGAAAGAATGGGAATGGCGGGTCTCACGCGGGGAGTCGCTGAAGAACCTCGAAGCTTTTGAACATCTGATAGAAGAGCGTCTGATCGACGACTGAGCGCCCGTGAGAAGATCACACGCATGCCGACGCTGATCCTGCTCCGCCACGGTGAGAGCGACTGGAACCAGAAGAACCTTTTCACCGGATGGGTCGACGTCGACCTCACCGACAAGGGCCGCGCCGAAGCGATCCGCGGCGGCAAACTGCTGGTCGAGCAGGACGTGCTGCCCGACGTGGTCTACACCTCGCTGCTGCGCCGCGCGATCACCACCGCGAACCTCGCGCTGGACGCCGCCGACCGGCACTGGATCCCGGTGCACCGGGACTGGCGGCTCAACGAGCGTCACTACGGTGCACTGCAGGGCCTGGACAAGGCCGCCACCAAGGAGAAGTTCGGCGAAGAGCAGTTCATGGCGTGGCGGCGCAGCTACGACACCCCGCCGCCGCCGATCGAGAAGGGCAGCGAGTTCAGCCAGGACGCCGACCCGCGCTACGCCGACATCGGGGGCGGTCCGCTGACCGAATGCCTCAAGGACGTGGTGGAGCGGTTCGTGCCGTATTTCGAGAACACGATCGTCCCCGACCTCAAGGCGGGCAAGACCGTGCTGATCGCCGCGCACGGCAACTCGCTGCGTGCGCTGGTCAAGTATCTCGACGGGATGTCCGACGAGGAGGTCGTCGGGCTGAACATCCCGACCGGAATCCCACTGCGTTACGAGCTCGACGACAACCTCAAACCGCTGGTGGCCGGTGGGGCGTACCTCGATCCCGAGGCCGCCGCCGCGGGGGCGGCCGCGGTTGCTGCCCAGGGCGCCAAGAAGTAGTTCGCTGATACGCAAGCCTGCGGGCGAACAGCAGGTGACGGCGGGTTAACGACAGTCGAACACCTGTATTTGTCGGTGTGACTTGTCCCGTTTTGGCCGCACGTTGCACCGATGACGTTCACCGGGTGCGTACGATTTTCGCGTGAGCTTGGTGTCGGCGTTACTGCTGACGGCGGTCGTGTCGCTGCTCGCGCTGATCGTCGGTGCGGGTGTGGCCTCCGTAGTCGCACCCCGCATCGTGGCCCGCCGCAAACGTCGCGAGGCCGACGCGGCCGGCCTGACGGTGTCGCAGATGCTGCAGCACATCGTGTCGGTATCGCCCAACGGCATCGTCGTCGTCGACACGTTCAACGACGTGGTCTACGCCAATGACCGGGCTTCCGAACTCGGTGTCGTACGCGACCGCCTGCTCGACGATCGGGCCTGGCGCGCGGCCGAGCAGGTGTTCGCCACCGGTCAGGCCATCGACGTCGACCTCTCGCCCCGCAAGCTCACCCACCCCGGACGCTCGGGGATCTCGGTGCGCGGCTGGGTGCGGCCACTGACCGCCGACGATCACCGGTTCGCCGTCGTCTATGCCGACGACCAGTCCGAGCACGCCCGCATGGAGGCGACTCGGCGTGATTTTGTTGCCAACGTCAGCCACGAACTCAAGACCCCGGTCGGCGCGATGCGGGTGTTGGCCGAGGCGCTGCAGGCCTCCGCCGACGACCCGGACATGGTGCGCCGCTTCTCCGACAAGATGGTGGCCGAATCGCAGCGGCTGGCCGACATGGTCGGCGAGCTGATCGAGCTGTCGCGGTTGCAGGGTGCCGAACGGCTGCCCGATCTGACCGCTGTCGACGTCGACACCGTGGTCTCCGAAGCGCTGTCGCGGCACAAGGTGGCCGCCGACAAGGCAGACATCTCGATCACCACCGATGCGGCGACCGGCTACCGGGTGCTGGGCGACCAGAACCTGCTGGTGACCGCCGTCGCCAACCTGGTTTCCAACGCGATTGCCTACTCGCCCAACGGATCCGGCATATCGATCAGCCGGCGTCGCCGCGGAGGCAGTGTCGAGATCGCGGTCACCGACCGCGGTATCGGAATCGCCAAGGCCGATCAGGAACGGGTCTTCGAGCGGTTCTTCCGGGTCGACAAGGCCCGTTCGCGCGCCACCGGTGGCACCGGGCTGGGCCTGGCGATCGTCAAACATGTGGCCGCCAACCACAACGGAACCATCCGGCTGTGGAGTCAGCCGGGCACCGGGTCGACGTTCACGTTGTCGATCCCGGCCTATCCCGAAACCGATGAGCCCGTGGGTGGCTCAGACGACCGAGAGGATTAGCGAGACCGATGACCAGCGTGTTGATCGTGGAGGACGAGGAGTCGCTGGCCGATCCCCTGGCATTCCTGCTCCGCAAGGAGGGCTTCGAGGCCACCGTGGTGTCCGACGGTCCCTCCGCCCTGGCCGAGTTCGAGCGTTCCGGCGCCGATATCGTCCTGCTGGACCTGATGTTGCCCGGGATGAGCGGCACCGATGTGTGTAAGCAACTGCGCGCCCGCTCCAGCGTGCCGGTGATCATGGTCACCGCACGCGACAGCGAGATCGACAAGGTCGTCGGCCTCGAGCTGGGCGCCGATGACTATGTCACCAAACCGTATTCGGCCCGTGAACTGATCGCGCGGATCCGGGCGGTGCTGCGCCGCGGCGCCGACACCGACGACAACGCCATCGGCGACGGTGTACTGGAGGCCGGCCCGGTCCGCATGGACGTGGAACGGCACGTCGTCAGCGTCAACGGTGAACAGATCACGTTGCCGCTCAAGGAGTTCGATCTTCTCGAATACCTCATGCGCAACAGCGGTCGAGTGCTCACCCGCGGTCAGCTGATCGACCGCGTGTGGGGCGCCGACTATGTCGGTGACACCAAAACCCTTGACGTGCATGTCAAACGGCTGCGCTCCAAGATCGAGTCGGACCCGGCCAACCCGGTGCACCTGGTCACCGTGCGCGGCTTGGGTTACAAACTGGAGGGTTGAGTAGCGACGCTACTCGGCGGCGCGGGTCGCGGGATGCACGGCGACCAACCCCAACGCGCTGCGCCGCCGGCACATCGCGGCCAGCTCGGCGTAGGCCTTCTCGCCGAGCACCGCGGTGAGTTCGGGGGCGTAGGACTCGAACACCGGGCGGGCACCGACGTGGGCCGCGGGATCGCCGGTGCAGTACCAATGCAGATCCGCGCCGCCCTCACCCCAGCCGCGCCGGTCGTACTCGGTGATGACGGTCCGCAGGATTTGGGTGTCGTCGGGGCGCGTGACCCACTCCTGGCTGCGCCGGATCGGCAACTGCCAACACACATCCGGCTTCATGGTCAACGGCTCGACGCCCAGCTTGAGCGCCTTGCTGTGCAGCGCGCATCCGATCCCGCCGGCGAATCCCGGCCGATTCAGGAAGATGCAGGCGCCCTTGTACTTTCGGGTGCGCAGGTTGGGTTTCCCGTCGTACTCGTCGTCTTCGAGGTAACCCTTGCGGCCCAGGCCCTTCTCCCGGAACTGCCAATCGTCGTCGGTCAGCTGTTTGACCGCGTCGTCGAGGCGCGCGCGGTCGTCGTCATCGGAGAGGAACGCGCCATGCGAACAGCACCCGTCGTCCGGACGGCCCTCGACGGTGCCCTGGCACGCCGGCGTGCCGAACACGCACGTCCATCGGGACAGCAGCCACGTCATGTCAGCCGCGATCAGATGCGTCGCGTCCTCGGGGTCGTAGAACTCCACCCACTCGCGGGCAAAGTCGAGTTCCACTTCACCCGGATGCACTTCTGTCACGGCGCAAACGGTACTCCCATATGCCTGAACGCATTTCCCAACCGCGCCACTATCGCCGGGAGTGTGTCGCGCCACACCGGTGAGCTACCGGCCGGGACGGCTGGGGGAGGTCCGGCCACGGTGCGCCGCCTGGCTGCCGTTAGGTTGGTGCAGTGCGGTTAGGCGTGCTCGATGTCGGGAGTAACACGGTGCATCTCCTCGTGGTGGATGCCCGCCGTGGCGGACATCCGACCCCGATGAGCTCCACCAAGGCCGCACTGCGGCTCGCAGAGGCCATCGACGACTCGGGCAAGCTCACCCGGAAGGGGGCCGACAGCCTGGTCGCCACCGTCGACGAGTTCGCCAAGATCGCGACGAGTTCGGGCTGTGCCGAGCTGATGGCGTTTGCCACCTCGGCGGTGCGTGACGCCACCAACTCTGAGGAAGTGCTGGCAAGGGTGCGGGCCGAGACCGGGGTCTCCCTCGGGGTGCTCAGCGGCGTCGACGAGTCGCGGCTGACGTTCCTGGCGGTGCGCCGCTGGTACGGCTGGAGCGCGGGCCGCATCGTCAACATCGACATCGGCGGCGGCTCGCTGGAGCTGTCCAGCGGGGTCGACGAAGAGCCCGAGGTGGCGCTCTCGCTGCCGTTGGGGGCGGGCCGGTTGACCAGGGAGTGGCTGGCCGAAGACCCGCCTGGGCGGCGCCGCGTGGCGATGCTGCGGGACTGGCTGGCCACCGAACTCGCCGACGCCGGTGCCACCCTGCGCCGGGCCGGGACTCCGGATCTGGCGGTCGCGAGCTCGAAGACCTTCCGGTCGCTGGCCCGGCTCACCGGCGCAGCCCCGTCTGGAGCCGGCCCGCGGGTCAAGCGAACGCTCACGGCGGCCGGATTAAGACAGCTCATAGCTTTCATCTCTAGGATGACTGCGGCTGACCGTGCCGAACTGGAAGGGGTGAGCGCCGAGCGCGCACCACAGATCGTGGCCGGTGCTTTGGTAGCTGAAGCTAGCATGCGAGCACTGGAGATCGATTCCGTCGACATTTGCCCCTGGGCGTTGCGAGAAGGGCTGATTCTGCGGAAACTCGACAGCGAGGCCGACGGCACAGCCTTGGCAGAGACGTCGGCGCGGGATGCTGGACGTAAGGAAAAGCTAGCCCCAAAGGCAACATAGGTATGACAGGACCAGAGAACAGCCCATCCGGCACCCGTCCGATCTCGGTAGCGGAGTTGCTGGCAAAGAACGGGACGATCGGCGCGCCGCCGGTCGGTGGCCGTCGTCGGCGTCGTCGCGGTAACAGCGACGCCGTGACCGTCGCCGAGCTCACCGGCGAGATTCCCGTCATCACCGACGACATGGAGCTCGACGACGCCCGCGACGAGCCGGTGCCTCAGCCGAACCCGCTGGTGGACACCACCGTGGTGGAACCGATCCGGGATGCGCCCCGTGACGAACCACGGCCCGCCGCCGGACGTAACGGCGGGCCGCGTCCGCAATCCGAGCCGCGGACGGGCCGGAGCAAGGCATTCGCCCGGCCGGTGGAACCGGAGCCGGTACGCACCGACGCCGAGGACGACTACGACGCGCACCTGGCGGCGCGCGATGCCGACCCCGAGCCCGTCGAGTTCCGTCCGCGTCCGCGCCGCGCCCCGTCCAAGCGGCCGGCGCGCGACTACGAGCCCTCCGGCACCGGCGCCGAGCGGATGAGCCCCGACCCGCTCTACGACTTCAGCGACGACGACGTCAGCGACGGTGACGTCACCGACGATGCGGCCCCGCGTGACGCCGACGTGCCGGCCGAACCCGACGTCGACGCCATCGACGACGTGGCCGACATCGATGGTGCCGACGCGACCGATGACGCCAACTACGGCGACTATGACGACTACGGCGATTACGGGGACTACGGCGACCGTTCGTACTCGTCCCTCGGACCGCTGTTCGGTGGGGAGTCCGAGGCCGACGGCCCGGACGAGAGCGCGGTCGACACCGAGTTCGACGAGCACGACGAGTTCAGCGAGGACGAGACCCCCAGCTCGCCGCTGGTCCGCGGGTTGTGGATCGTCGGCCAGTGCGTCATCGCGGTGGCCTTCGGTGCCGGCCTGTTCGTCGCCTTCGATCAGCTGTGGAAGTGGAACACCATCGTCGCGCTCGTGCTGGGCGTGCTGGTGATCCTCGGCCTGGCCGGTGGGGTGCGCGTGGTCCGTAAGACCGAGGACATCGGCAGCACGCTGACCGCGGTGGCGGTGGGTGCGCTGGTCACCTTCGGACCGCTGGCGCTGCTGCAGGCGAGCTGACGGGTCCAGTACACAATTACCTCTGTGCGCCCAGCCATCAAGGTCGGTCTGTCCACTGCCTCGGTCTATCCGCTGAGGACGGAGGCTGCCTTCGAGTACGCGGCCCGGCTCGGTTACGACGGTGTCGAACTGATGGTGTGGGCCGAATCGGTCAGCCAGGACATCACGGCGGTACAGAAGCTGTCGGCCGATTACGGCGTGCCGGTGTTGTCGGTGCACGCGCCGTGCCTGCTGATCTCGCAGCGGGTCTGGGGTGCCAACCCGATCCCAAAGTTGGAGCGCAGCGTGCGTGCCGCCGAGGAGTTGGGCGCGCAGACGGTCGTCGTGCACCCGCCGTTCCGCTGGCAGCGTCGCTACGCCGACGGGTTCAGCGATCAGGTGGCCCAACTCGAAGCCGACAGCGATGTGTTGGTGGCCGTGGAGAACATGTTCCCGTTCCGGGCCGACCGGTTCTTCGGTTCGGGCGGCACCTCCATCGAACGGATGCGTAAGCGCGGCGGCGGGCCGGGCCCGGGCATCTCCGCGTTCGCCCCGTCCTACGATCCGCTCGACGGCAACCATGCGCACTACACCCTCGATCTGAGCCACACCGCGACAGCAGGCACCGATGCGATGGAAATGGCGCAGCGCATGGGCGACGGCCTGGTGCACCTGCACCTGTGCGACGGCAAGGGGTCGTCCACCGACGAACATCTGGTGCCCGGACGCGGCACTCAGCCCGTCGCCGAGGTGTGCCAGATGCTGGCCGCGAGTGATTTCTCGGGCCACGTCGTGCTGGAGGTGACCACCTCGGCGGCCAAGACGGCGACCGAACGCGAGGCGCTGCTGGCCGAGTCGTTGCAGTTCGCCCGCGCGCACCTGTTGCGTTGACCGCTATTTCGGCCCCACCTGTAAAGGACCGCTCATGACCGGCTCCACCCTGTTCACCGACGCCATGGCGCTGACGCCGGCCGGCGACGGGATCTATCACGGCGAGCTCAACGAGCACTGGACGATCGGTCCCAAGGTGCACGGCGGTGCGATGCTCGCGCTGTGCGCCAACGCCGCGCGCACCGAGTTGGGTACCTCCGGACAGCCGATCGCGATGTCGGCGAACTACCTGTGGGCCCCGGATCCCGGACCGATGCAGGTCGTCACGACGGTGCGCAAGCGGGGCAGGCGCATCGGCCTGGTGGACGTGGAGCTCCGGCAGGGGGAGAGGACCGCCGTGACGGCGTCGGTCACCCTGGGCGAGCCGGAACATCGCGTGCCGCCACTGCTGTCGTTCAACCCCGTGGTGCCGTTGATGACGCCCGAGCCGCCGCCCGGCCTGGAGTCGATCGGCCCCGGACATCCGATGGCCGACGTGGTGCATCTGGCGCACGGCTGCGACATCCGGCCCGCGCTGCACACGATGGGGCCGCGCAGCGACGGCGGTCCACCCGTGTTCGAGTATTGGGTGCGTCCCAAGGGGGTGGCTCCGGACGTCCTGTTCGCGCTCCTGTGCGGTGATGTGTCGGCTCCGGTGACCTTCGCCGTGGGGCGTACCGGTTGGGCGCCCACGGTCCAGCTGACGACGTATCTGCGTGCCCTGCCGGCCGACGGCTGGCTGCGCGTGATGTGTACCTCGGTGCAGATCGGACAGGACTGGTTCGATGAAGACCACATCGTGGTCGACTGCGAGGGCCGCATCATCGTGCAGTCGCGTCAGTTGGCGATGGTCCCCGCTCCCGGCTGACGCCGGAGGTGTCGATGGGGCTGTGACGCCGGAGGTGTCGATGGGGCTGTGACGCCGGAGGTGTCGATGGGGCTGTGACGCCGGAGGTGTCGATGTGGCGGGACGCCCGCCGTGGAATGCTGTCGCCCATGTCGAGAATCGCGATAATCGGCGGCGGAAGCATGGGCGAGGCGCTGCTGTCGGGGCTGTTACGGGCTGGTCGTCAGGTCAAGGACCTGGTGGTGGCGGAGAAATTCGGTGACCGGGCCAAGTACCTGTCGGAGAAGTATTCGGTGCTGGTGACCTCGGTGGCCGACGCCGCCGACAACGCCACCTACGTGGTCATCGCGGTCAAGCCGGCCGATGTCGAGCATGTGATCGACGAGATTGCCGACGCCGCCGCACGGGCCGACACCGACACCGCCGAGCAGGTGTTCGTCAGCATCGCGGCCGGGGTCAGCACGGCGTACTACGAAGCGAAGTTGCCGGCCGGGTCGCCGGTGGTCCGGGTGATGCCGAACGCACCGATCGTGGTCGGCGGCGGGGTGAGCGCGCTGGCGCCGGGCCGGTTCGCCACCGCTGAGCAGCTCAAGGAGGTCTCGTCGATCTTCGATGCGGTCGGCGGGGTGATCACGGTCGGCGAATCGCAGTTGGACGCGGTGACCGCGGTGTCCGGCTCCGGGCCGGCGTATTTCTTCCTGATGGTCGAGGCCCTCGTGGACGCGGGCGTGGAATCGGGTCTGTCCCGCGCGGTGGCCACCGATCTGGCGGTGCAGACCATGGCCGGATCGGCCGCGATGCTGCTGGAGAGCCTCGATGAGGTCAATGCGGCCGGGGGTGGCGCGCTGGACACCACACCGGCCCGGCTGCGGGCGATGGTGACCTCCCCGGCCGGGACGACGGCTGCTGGGCTGCGGGAACTGGAGCGCGGGGGACTGCGGCCGGCGGTCTCCAACGCCGTTCAGGCCGCAAAAACGCGCTCTGAGCAGCTCGGAATTACATCTGAGTAATTAGATTAATTCGGATGGATTAGCCCACACCCGTCGCAGTAACCCCACCCGCCACGCTATTCTCCCTTTGTATGCGCGGGTCGGTGCCAGCGGTGGGGAAGCCGCTGGAACTGCCCGTGCCTGATTGATTGGGTTGCGATGACGTCTATGAACGGGCCATCGGCGCGGGATGCTGGCGACGGTCAGCCTCGAGCTCAATTTCTGACGGTCGCCGAGGTGGCGAGCTTGATGAGGGTCTCGAAGATGACGGTGTACCGACTGGTGCACAACGGGGAACTGCCGGCGGTGCGCGTGGGCCGATCGTTCCGGGTCCACGCCAAGGCTGTCCACGATCTGCTGGAGTCTTCGTACTTCGACGCCGGCTAGGCACTCACCGCGGCGGTCTCGGTGCGCTGAGCAGGCTGGCGTTTTCCGTTTCGGTGGTGGGCCCGGGTAAAGTGACCGGGTCAACCATCCAGCGTGAGTAGCGGAGACACCAGACTTTATGGGCTCAGTCATCAAGAAGCGGCGTAAGCGTATGTCGAAGAAGAAGCACCGCAAGCTGCTTCGGCGTACCCGAGTGCAGCGTAGAAAACTCGGCAAGTAGCCAACTGCTGCAGCCGTTAGGCTGAACCGATGGATTCTGATGGTCGTTCGGAGGGACGCCCGACGGGAGTCCCCGGTCCGTCTGGCACGGGCTCATCCGGCGGGGCGCAATCCGCAGACGCGGCGCCCCCGCCGAAAGTGGTTCTGGTCACGGGTGCGTGCCGGTTCCTCGGTGGATACCTGATCTCGAGGCTGGCGCAGAACCCGTCGATCGAGCATGTCATCGCCGTGGATGCGGTGGTGCCCAGCAAGGATCTGATGCGCCGGATGGGGCGCGCCGAGTTCGTGCGCGCCGACATCCGCAACCCGTTCATCGCCAAGGTGATCCGGAACGGCAACGTGGACACCGTCGTGCATGCCGCGGCCGCGTCCTACGCGCCGAGGTCCGGGGGACGGGCCGCGTTGAAAGAACTCAACGTGATGGGCGCGATCCAGTTGTTCGCGGCGTGCCAGAAGGCCCCTTCGGTTCGTCGGGTCGTGCTCAAGTCCACCTCTGAGGTGTACGGCGCCTCCCCGCGCGATCCGGTGATGTTCAGCGAGGAGAGCAGCGCTCGGCGTCCGCCGGGTGACGGGTTCGCCCGCGACAGCATCGACATCGAGGGCTATGCCCGCGGCCTGGCCCGGCGTCGGCCGGACATCGATCTGACCATCCTGCGGCTGGCCAACATGATCGGACCGGCGATGGACACCGCGCTGTCGCGGTATCTGGCCGGGCCGGTGGTGCCGTCGGTCATCGGACGTGACGCACGGCTGCAACTGCTGCACGAACAGGACGCCCTCGGTGCGCTGGAACATGCCACGACCGCCGGGACGGCGGGCACGTTCAACGTCGGTGCCGCGGGCATCATCATGATGAGCCAGGCGATCCGGCGGTCGGGACGAGTGCGGCTGCCGCTGCCGCGCGCAGCGTTGTCGATGATGAATTCGCTCAGTCGCGCAACGAATTACACCGAACTCGACCGTGAGCAGATGAATTACCTGAGCTACGGCCGGGTCATGGACACTGCGCGAATGCACAGGGATCTGGGTTACAGTCCCAAGTGGACGACCGCCGAAGCGTTCGACGATTACGTCCGAGGTCGTGGATTGACGCCGATACTCGATCCGCGATGGGTACGCTCAATGGAGAGTCGCGCCGTGGGGGTGGCGCAGCGTTTGGGACAGTAGGGCTGGCTCTGACCGGGGTGGGAGAAGGTATCGACGTGTCGGGTGAACCTAAGGCGAAAGTCATTCCGCTGCATGGGAACTCGAATCGCTCCTCGGCCGCGCGCCGGGCCGCGGCTCGATCGGAGAGCGCGCGCCGGCATCCGTCGGTATTGGCCGATCCGGGCGGGCGGGCCTCGGCGGAGCAGATCGCCGCGGTGGTGCGGGAAATCGATCAGCGGCGTAGCAGTGTGTCCGGCCCGTCGCCGGCGGACGAGGGTCCCTCAGAGCTCGTCAAGGGCATCGCGGCGGTCTCGGAATTCATCCGCACCCGGATGACCGGCGCCTACTCGGTGGATGAGTTCGGCTTCGATCCGCACATCACCAACGCAATCTTCATGCCTTTGCTGAGGACGTTCTTCCGGTCCTGGTTCCGGGTCGAGGTGTCCGGTATCGAGAACCTGCCCGAGACCGGGGCGGCGCTCGTGGTGGCCAACCACGCCGGGGTGCTGCCCTTCGACGGGCTGATGGCTCAGGTGGCCGTGCACGATCACCATCCCGCACACCGGGATCTGCGGATGTTGGCCGCCGATCTGGTCTTCGATCTGCCGATGGTCGGACAGGCCGCGCGCAAGGCCGGGCACACCGTGGCGTGCACCACCGACGCGCACGGGCTGCTCGCCAACGGTGAGCTCACGGCGGTGTTTCCGGAGGGCTTCAAGGGGCTCGGCAAGAACTTCAAAGACCGCTACAAGCTGCAGCGGTTCGGCCGCGGCGGCTTCGTTTCCGCAGCTCTGCGGGCCCAGGCCCCGATCGTGCCGTGCTCGATCGTGGGGTCTGAGGAGATCTATCCGATGATGGCCGACGTCAAGCTGCTGGCCCGGCTACTGGGCCTGCCGTACTTCCCGGTGACCCCGCTGTTCCCGTTGGCCGGCCCGCTCGGGTTGGTGCCGTTGCCGTCGAAGTGGCACATCCAGTTCGGTGAGCCGATCGACACGACGGGCTACGACGAGAGCGCGGCCGATGATCCGATGATCACCTTCGAGCTCACCGATCAGGTCCGCGAGACCATCCAGCACACGCTGTACAAGCTGCTGGCCGGCCGTCGCAACATGTTCTTCGGCTGACTTTTTCCCCGCGAGCAGACATAAAACTGCCCACTTCCGCGTGGAAGTGGGCAGTTTTATGTCTGCTCGCGGTGGTATCTAGCTCTTTTGCCCGGCAACCATCTTGGCGATCGCGGCATCGCGCGCCGCGGCGATCTGTGAACTGATCTCGTCGGCCTCGTCGATGGCCGCCTCGCCCAGCATGGTGACGATGCTCGTGGCCACCGGATTTCCGTCATCGTCGGTGACCTCGGCCCGCACCTCGCAGATCACGGTGCCGTGCGACTCGATCACCGAGTCCAGGTACGAGTCGAACCACAGCTTGTCGCCGACCAAGATCGGCCGGTGGAAGATCAGCTTCTGGTCGCGGTGCAGCACGCGCTCCAGGTTGATCGGGATGTCGAATTTGTCGAACAGCTCCAGCTGCACCCGTCGACCGGCCACAGCCAGGAAGGTCAGCGAGGCCACCACCGCGTCGTGGCCGTACTCCTTGGCCGCCTCGGCGGTGAAGTGGGCGGGGTGGTCGTCTTTGACCGCGGAGGCGAACTCCCGGACCTTTTCCCGGCCCACCTCGAAATAGTCGGGGTACCGGTAGTGGGTTCCGATGATGTTTGCGGCGATGCTCATATTCCCTGCGCTGTTCGGTGTGCTGGGCGCACAAAAGTGCCTGGCGGCGGAGCCCCCTGGCGCGGCCCGCCGCGGCAGTTTATCAGCGCCGGACCTCGGCTCAGCGAATGTCGTGGCGTCGTGATGCGACCGCCGCCAGCGCGCCGCCCAACGCGCCGAGCGCCAAGGCCGAGGGCACGCCGATGCGCGCGGCCTTACGGGCGGTGCGGAAGTCCCGGATCTCCCAGCCCCGTTCCCTGGCCACGTCGCGCAGGGCGGCATCGGGGTTGATCGCCACGGCGGTACCGACCAGCGACAGCATCGGCACGTCGTTGAAGCTGTCCGAATACGCGGTGCACCGGCGCAGGTTGAGCCCTTCCCGGATTGCCAGCGACCGCACCGCGTGGGCTTTGCCGGTGCCGTGCAGGATGTCGCCGACCAGCCGGCCGGTGAACACGCCGTCGACGGACTCGGCGACCGTCCCCAGCGCGCCCGTCAGGCCGAGCCGCTTGGCGATCGTGGCGGCCAGCTCATACGGCGTCGCGGTGACAAGCCACACCTGCTGACCGGCATCCAGGTGCATCTGGGCCAACGCCCGGGTGCCCGGCCAGATCTTGTCGGCGATGATCTCGTCGTAGATCTCCTCGCCCAGCTCGACGAGCTCGGCGGTGGTGCGGCCTTCGATGAACGCCAACGCCTTGCGTCGGCCGGCGGCCACGTCGTCGCTGTTCTCCTTGCCGGTGAACTGGAACTTGGCCTGGGCGTACGCGATGCCGACGATGTCGCGGTAGGTGAAGTACTTCCGGGCGGCCAGTCCCCGGGCGAAATGCACCAGTGACGATCCGTGCACCAGGGTGTTGTCGACGTCGAAGAACGCCGCGGCCGTCAGATCGGGCGGCGGCGCCGGGGTGCCGACAGGATCGGTGTCGGACTCAAGCTCGGTGACGGCGAGTGCGGCGCTGGCCTCGCCACCAAGCTCCTGTTCGAGCGCATCGGCACTACCGGATTCATCACCACGTCACCAAGGTAATCGTTTTCTCCCCCGCCCACCAAATTTCACCGGCCGGCGGCT
>NZ_MBEQ01000091.1 GCF_001954135.1 Mycobacterium sp. GA-1841
CGGCTGGCCGCCGGATGGACGCGTTGCGACAGCGACTCCCAGTCCAACCGGATCCGGCCGTCGACCTCACGCGGCACCACCACTTCCCCGTCGAGCACGCACCGGCCGGCGAGCTCGTCACGCAACACGTCGAGCAGTTCGGGAAAATAGCGGCCGAGCTCTTTGCCGTTGCGTGACTGCAGCACCACCTCGTCGCCGTCACGGAACACCAGTGCCCGGAATCCGTCCCATTTCGGTTCGTAGGACCACACCCCAGCCTCGTCCGGCACTTTCACCTGCGCCTTGGCAAGCATCGGTTCGATGGGCGGCTGCACGGGCAAGTCCACGGGTTCCATACTCGGGTAGACCACCGCTGCGGGGCAATGTCATCGTGGGCAGATGGAGCTGCCCGTGATGCCACCGGTCTCGCCGATGCTGTCGAAACCTGTGCGTGAGATCCCGCCGGGCATGTCCTATGAGCCGAAATGGGACGGCTTCCGCACCATCTGCTTTCGTGACGGCGACGAAGTCGAATTCGGCAGCCGCAACGAACGCCCGATGACCCGGTACTTCCCCGAACTGGTGGCAGCGGCTCGCGCCGAACTACCGCAGCGATGCGTCGTCGACGGGGAGATCGTGATCGCGACCGGCACGGGCCTGGACTTCGAGGCACTGCAACTGCGCCTGCACCCGGCGGCCAGCCGCGTGACCATGCTCGCCGAGCAGACGCCGGCGGCGTTCATCGCGTTCGATCTGCTCGCCCTCGGCGACGACGATCTCACGGGGCGCGCGTTCAGCGAGCGTCGCGCCGCGCTGGTCGACGCGGTCGCACATCAGGTCCGGTGCCACGTCACCCGGACCACCGTCGACCCCGAACTCGGCGCGCAGTGGTTGCAGACCTTCGAGGGGGCCGGCCTGGACGGCGTGATCGCCAAGCGGCTCGACGGCCCCTACCTGCCGGGCAAGCGGGAGATGGTCAAGGTCAAACACCACCGCGACGC
>NZ_MBEQ01000092.1 GCF_001954135.1 Mycobacterium sp. GA-1841
ACGAGCAGACATACGAACATCCTTCCAGGGGACCACGTCCCGCTATCTCAGATGTCCACTACTTCTGGGGAACCCCACTTCCGGCCGACGTACCCCGGCTTGAGTTGCCTGCCGAAATTCCCCGCGTTCAATTGCCGTCCGCGATCCCGCCTATCCCCTTCCCGTAAAGACGTTCCACCACAACACCATTCGTCACTGTGACGATAGTGTTGTAGTGGAAGGCTCCGCGGGGCGCCACGATCTCGACTCCGAGTGCGCGCTCGGCGATGGGATGTTCAATTTACAGCCAGTCGTTACCCGCCAAGCCCAGAGATTTCACGTCAAGCGTGGGCATGATGCCGGATTTCGGTGCCAGACCATGGTTTTCGAGTACCGACCGTAGTACCTCAGCAGCGTCGATGTTGAGCGGACTGGAGACCCACATCGCATACGGCAGATTGATGAACCGGTTCTCACGGACCGCCTTGAGGTTCTTGCTGGCGGGATTGGACCGAAGGGCGTCGATCTTTTCCTCGACCGACTGGCCCGGGTAGTCGACGAAGGCGATCAGGTCTGGGTCGGCGGTGGCGATACGCTCCCAGCTCACCGTGGTCCAGGTATCGCGAATGTCCTCGGTAGCATTGCGTGCCCCGGCCGTGTCGATGATCCCTTGCGGCCCACCGAACATCCCAGATGAGAAGACGGTGTCGCTGCCGCTGTCGAACAGAAACACCGTCGGCTTTACCTCGGGTTGCGGTGCGGCACGTAGCGTTTCGAGTCTGGCAGCCACCTCGTCGGCCGCGCGTGCGCCCTGTTCGGGGTTGCCGGTGATGGTGCCGATGTTGCGCAGGTCGGTATCGAGCGCAACCCACGGGTCCATCGTGCCGCGTATGCGCTCTCCCTCGACCTGCCGGCACGCTTCGGACAACTGGTAGACGCCGATGCCGTGCCCGGAGAGGATTTCGGGGGTGATCCCTCGGGCTTCCCCCATGCCGTAGTTGTATCCGGCGAACAGCACCTGTGGCTTTGCGCCGACGATGTTCTCCAGCGTCGGCTGCGTCGACGCCACCTCGTTGAGCCCATCGACCTGCGCACCGTACTCCAATCGGAGCACGTCGGCGTCACGCGCCATCGAGCTGACCGCGACCATCTGCTCACGGGCGCCGGCGGCCAGCGCGATGGCGATCATGCCGCCGTCGTTGACGAACAACCGATCGAGCGGCTGTTCATAGCTGACCTCCTCGCCGCAATTGGCGACGGTCACGGTGGCCGACGGAGCGGACACATCGCGCTGCGCGCCGCAGGCAGTGATCAGGCCGAACGCGAGACCCGAAACGGACAACTTCATCCAAAAGGTGTGTGCCACAGTCATCTTCCATCAGGGGTGTCGAATGCCGGGTCGGCGTGGGTGAGCAGGAGGTGGGAACGCCTCGTGGAGGGATGGGTGATGACATCGCCGGCGACGTCGAACACCTGAGACAGCAGGTCGGCGTCAAGCACCTGCGCCGGCGGCCCGTGAGCGACGAGACCGCCGGCGGCGACGACGGCGACTGCGTCGAAATGCCTCAACACCAAATCCAAATCGTGCATGGCAGCGATGACCGTGCATTCGAGGTGGTCGAGAATGCTCATGAATCTCAGCTGCCATGCCGCGTCGAGATGATTGGTCGGTTCATCGAGCACCAGCACCGACGTTTGTTGGGCCAACGCGCGCGCGAGTACGACACGATGACGTTCACCACCGGAGAGCTGCGCGCAGGACCGATCTCCCCAGCCGTTCAGGCCGACCGCCTTCAGCGCGTCGTCGACGATGTCGTGCTCCCCGCCCGCACCCGTCGACGACCACGGGTTCCGGTACGGCGTCCGGCCGAGCCGGACTGCCTCGGCGACGGTCAGCTCACCCGAGGGCCGCTCTTCCTGCCCGACCACCGCGACGGTGCGCGCGCGGCGCCGTGCGGGCATCCGGTACACGTCGTCGCCGTCGACCTGGACCGTTCCGGCCCGCGGAGCCTGCAGACCCGACAGCGCCCGCAGCAGGGTGGTCTTGCCGGCGCCGTTGGGACCGACCACGGCCAGTCGGGTGCCGGCGGGAACGACCAGATCGACCCCGGACACCACGGTTCTCCCGCCGCGGCGACACGTGACGGCATGCGCGCTGACCGTCGCGGCGCTCATGTGCTGTTGCCGAACTCGTAGCGGCGACGACCCATCAGGAACAGAAACGCCGGAGCCCCGATCAGTCCGGTGACGATGCCCAGCGGCATCTCCCGGGGCGCGGCCAGCTCCCGGGAGATCACATCGACCCACACCAGAAACAGCGCCCCGCCGAATACCGTCACCGGCAGCATCGCACGATGAGTGGCACCCACGATGAGCCGTGCCGCGTGCGGCACGATGAGCCCGACGAAGCCGATGCCGCCGGAGACGGCGACCAGTACGCCGACAAGTACCGCCTGCGTGGCGAACAGTGCGTTGCGCAATGCCCGTACCGGCACGCCGAGGGAGGTGGCAGTGTCGGTACCGACGGCGTAGGCGTCGAGCCACGAATGGATCAGCAACGCCCCGATCAGCGAAACCAGGACCACGGCACCGGCGATCGGCACTTTCGCCCACGTCGCTCCGGCGACACTGCCGAGCAGCCAGAACATGACGCTCTCCGCCGCATGCGGATCACCGGTGGTGAATACCAGCAACGACGACAACGCCATGAATGCCGAGGACAGCACGACGCCTGACAGGATCAGGCGAAGGGCGCTGAGCCCGCCCTGGGCGCGTGCGACGGCGTACACGGTGAGGGTTGCGACCAAAGCGCCCAGCAGCGCGCCTCCGGACAACGCCCATACCCCCAGCGCTGAGAGCACCCCGAGGGTCATCACCGACGTTGCACCGACGGCGGCCCCTGCGGACACCCCCAGCAGATATGGTTCGGCCAGCGGGTTGCGCACCAGTGCCTGCATGAGCGCGCCGGCCAACGCCAGCCCCGCGCCGACGATGGCGGCCAGAATCGAACGCGGTAGGCGCAGGTCCCAGACGATGACGTCATAGGCCGAGTCGACCTCGATCCCGTTGACGAAGCGGCCGGTCACGGTGCGCCACACCTCGCCGATCGGGATGTGCTCCGCGCCGAAGGCGACCGAGACCACGATGCTCACCAAGGTGAGGCCCGCGAGAATCGCGGTCAGCGGCGAGGCCGGAATTCGTCGTACGGTGGGAACCGGTGCCGTAACTCCGTGAAGAGCTGCCTTCGGGGGCACGGTCATGGGAGGCCGGTGGATCGACACGCCTTGCCTTCGTCTGCCGGGGTATCTGTGCGCGAGATACACGTGGACTGAACCGAGGACGGCAGGTATTCGGACTTGGGATCATCCGAACTCGGCGCCTTCCCAGAAGACCGCCAGGTCTTCAAGTGGCTTGTGTGCCGAGTCCGTCTCCCATACCGCTGCGCGCCAGTCCCGGATTCTCACCGGGTTCCCTGGCATCCGTTGGCACGGATGCGACCGACCTCGATTGCCGACACTACCAAGCACCGGCCGGCAGCCGGAATGGCCCGATTTCTACCATCGCGGGAAAACCAGTCGTAGGCTGTTTGCTGCAGCAAGTTTTCAGCAAGCCCTCTATCCATAGAGAACCACTATGACGAAACGCAGAATCGTCGCGGTCTCCTCGGAATGCACTGCGGCCATCATCGTCCTCGGTGCGGCTGCTGTCGTCGCGTCACCCGCGCGGGCAGATGATCTCGGGACCGCCTTACAGAACCGCGTCGGCCAGCTTCGCCAAACCTGTCAGGGTATCGGCGGCGCACCGAGCTTGACGTCGGCAGCGCAACGGCACGCCGATGACATGCTGGTGACCGGCGTGGGCGGCCACACTGGTTCGGATGGCTCTTCACCGCAAGCCCGTATCGCGGATGCGGGCTACACCTCTGCCGGGTACACGGGCGAAGTCGTGTACTGGGGTACCGGATCGGCAGCCAGTGTGGCCGCAGCGCTCGACGCGTGGATGAACAGTCCCCCGCACCGGGACATCATCTTGAATTGCAGCTACACCGCAGCCGGCTTCGCGACAGCCATGGACAGCAACAAGATGACGGTTGTGGGTGACTTCGCGGGAGCCTAGGCCGCCGTGCGACAGACGCGACAAACCGGCATCTTCAGCGGCTGCACATCAGGTCGACGTAGGCGGTGGTATAGCGCACGAGGTTGTTCACATTGCCCACCGGCCCGCGCTGCACCCACGAATGCTTGACATCAGTCCCCTGGCGCACCGCCGTCACGGTGCACTGATCCATCGGTGCATTGCCGACTTTGTTGAGAATGACTTTGAAACCTTGGGCTTCCAGATCGCTGATCGTCGCTTGGGCCGAGGTCTGGCCCGTCGGTGCCGCCACCGCCGGCGCGGACGACACGAGAATCAAACCTGCCGCAGCCGAGGCGACGGCAGCGAACTTCGCGAACGTATTTTTCGTCATCTGAGCCCCTTTCCGGCCCGATCACTCAGCCGCTCCGTATGGATGCGGCGTATAGGTCCAGGTTAGAGGCGAATACGGTTGGTGGCCGGAACTCATACACAACGCATAATTAGTTGCAGCAGAAGCTCATAGACGATTCACATCGAATTCAGACACGACGGACGGCAACAGTCGCAGCTCAGAAATTGCCGTCCAGGAATTCGGCATACGCCGGCAGGTCGAGTTGACCGTGTCCGGAGAGTCCAATCACCACAACCTGTTCGGCTGAATTGTCGGCCGCATGCGCTGCGGCGGCGGCGATCGCGTGCGTAGATTCGGGCGCGGGCACGATTCCCTGGGTGCGCGCAAACAGTACGCCGGCAGAGAATGCATCGCGCTGCGAGATCGCGACGCCTTCGACCAGTCCGAGTTCGACGGTGTGACTGAGCGCGGGGGCCATGCCGTGATAACGCAGTCCGCCCGCATGGATTGGATCGGGCACGAAATCCATGCCGAGCGTGTGCATTTTGAGCAACGGCGTCAGCCCCGCCACGTCGCCGTGGTCATACCGGTACTCCCCCTGCGTGATCGACGGGCATGCGGCCGGTTCGGCGGCGACGATCTTCGGATTCGAGCGACCATGGATCTTTTCGCGCAGGAACGGGAACGCCAGGCCGGCCAGGTTGGAGCCGCCTCCGGCACAGCCGAAGACGACGTCGGCGCCGCTCGGTTCGACCGCGTTCAACTGTGCGACGGCTTCCAGGCCGATGACGCTCTGGTGCAGCACCACATGGTTCAGCACGCTGCCCAGGGCGTAGCGGGTGTCCGGATCAGCGGCAGCGACCTCGACCGCCTCGCTGACGGCCATTCCCAAACTGCCGGTGGTATCAGGAGTCTGAGCGAGGATCGCTCGACCCGACGCCGTGAGCGTCGAGGGACTGGAGTGCACTGTGCCGCCGTAGGTTCGAATCAGGTGACGTCGGTAGGGTTTTGACTCGTACGACGCCCGCACCTGCCACACCTCGACCTCGAGGCCGAACTGTGCGCCGGCGAACGCCAGCGCACTGCCCCACTGGCCGGCGCCGGTCTCGGTGGTGAGTTTGCGGACACCATCGATGCTGTTGTAATACGCTTGGGCCACAGACGAATTGGTCTTGTGACTGCCGACCGGGCTGACGCCCTCGTACTTGACGTAGATGTGCGCTCCGGTGTTCAGGGCCTGCTCGAACCGCCGGGCCCGGATCAACGGCGCCGGGCGCCACATCGCGTAGATCTCGCGCACGGCGTCCGGGATCGCGATGTAGGGCTCGGTGGATACTTCCTGCTCGATCAACCCGCTCGGAAACAGCGCGGCGAGATCGTCGGGCGCCACCGGTTGTTTGGTTGCCGGATGGAGGTGAGGGGGGATCGGCGTGTCCAACTCGGCGGAAAAGTTGTACCAATGCGTCGGCACCTCGACGGTCACCAGATCCGGATGGGTAGCGTCGGCGTGCAGCGTCATGCCGACACTGTAGTCGGGGCCGCTGATGTGCCCTCAACCAGTATGTTTCCCTCCAGTGGGCCACTGTTTCAGCCGATCTCGGCGCCCGATGACACACATGTTTTGGCTAGGAGGTTTATCGCTTGCCGACCTCGGCTAGCCAACGGATCCGTGAGATTCATCCGCAAACGGATTGGAGGTCTACGGCATGAAGATCACAAAGATTCTCGCCACCACGGCTATTGCAGGTGGGATGGCTGCCGGCGCAGTGGGGCTCAGCGCGGCCACGGCCGGTGCTGACCCGGCGTGGGCGCCGGCACCCAATCAGCCGATGCTCGCGACGGCGCCCCCACCGGGGCCGAATCCGGGGTCCCCGCCGGCGTGGGCACCTCCGACGCCGGCACAACCGGCGTGGGCTGCCGGTAACCCGCAGGTCTGGGATGAAGGCTGGCACCACTGGGGCGTATGGATGAACGGCGTGTTCGTCCCGACGTTCTAGCCCGTACCGATTCGGCCTCCGCCATCGCCGGCGTACGGCGGTGACGGAGGTCGTCTCTATTTGCGCAGGCGAAAGCGAGTCCATGGGGATCGGGATTCATCGTTGAATCTCGGATACATCGATGTATATTGATCGTGTGCGCTACGCCACATGAGGCGCTGGGCTGGCACCGTCGCTCCCCGAAGTAAAAGGACTGCAATGGATCTCGTCGATCGAATCGCCAAGCATCGCCGGATGGCCGAGAGCTACCGCGACAAGTACGTGCTGCGAAAGGTGCAGGAAGGCGAAACGTACGACGAGTGGGAGTTCACCGACGACGCGGTATATACCTCCCCCTACTTCGTGGCCGGCCAAGAGCTCGTCCTCAAAGACGTGGCAACCTCTTTCGACGTCGCCGCCACTGTCGAGGCCAAGGCGTACTCGGTGGTCTTCCCGGATTGGAAACCCGTCGACCACAAGTTCTGGCCCGCCGAGAATGGTCTCGTCATGCGCTATCGCTGGGAAGGCACGACAGCCGAGGGCGAGACGATGGGCTTCTACTCGATCAGCTTCATTGACACCAACGACGACGGGCAGATCACCCACTGGTCGACTTATGTCAACGACGAGGAGTACGGGCCCTTCCTGCAGAAGGCGATCGGTGCCCGCGGCCCGTTCCACGGTGACGAGTACATGGAGGCGCTGGCCCGCCACTTCGAAAAGCACAACCTCACCTGGTGAGTAGGACTCTCCTGGCCTACTAGCCGCCTCTCGCCACTGATCACAGCCCACGCCCACGTTCGCCATAGGGCCGACACAACTCACCGAAATAGCGTTGCTCTCCGTGCGGCACCCTCGTCGTACCAGTCAGAAACGGAGTAAGGCAATGCGTTTCAAGAAACACGTAGGCGTCGCGACGATGGCGGCGGGCATCGGGGCGACGGCACTGCTGGGCCTCGGCATCGGTACGGCCAGTGCCGATCCGGGCCCCGGGCCCGGCTGTGATCGCCCCGGCGCGCACTGCGACAACCACGGCAACCACGACAACCGAGGTCCCCAAGCCGACGAATGGCACAACCGCGGCATTGACCAGGGACGGCGCGATCACCAGCCGTTCGACTGGAACGGTCAACGGGTGACACCGATGCCGGCGGGAGACGGGCACGGGTGGGGCTTCTGGTTCCTCGGCACCTGGATTCCGCTGTAAGCCAACTACTTTCAGGTGGGGCACGCAGTGCGCAGTGCCCCACCACAATCAGGCCCAACGGTGCTCACCGTGGCGTGGTGCACACCGCTTTCACCGCAGCGTCGATCGCGGTGGCCGCGGTCCACTGCGCCTGGTCTGCCGGCTGGAACTTTGCAAGCTTGGCGGCATAGTTGTCCACGTATCTCGACTGAGCCCGCAGTAGACCGCTGAGGAGCGGGTCGGTGGCCTTGTCCGCCAGCCGGCGCAGTTCGGCAGATTCCTCGCGCATGACCGGGATGACGGCCATCGTGACGGATCGCTGTTTGGGTGCCCAGCGTGCGGCCGGCACCCGGTGATCCGTTTTGGCCCAGGCCCGCTGCTTGTTGTCGTAGCCGGCACTGGCCCGTTGCCACTGCCCGCAGACCGGGTCCGGCTTGGCTGCGGCGAAGGCCTGGGTGGGACGGGCACCGACGTGGTCGATTGCTGCCGAGGAAACAGGCTCGGCAGGAACGGCTTTGGTCGATGGCGGTGAAACCGGCGCGGAGGCAGTTTGCCCCTCCTCGTTGTTCGGCAGCGTGACTGCCAGAACACCACCGACGAGCAGCACGGCAGCGGTGGCAGCGCCGACGGCCTTCCATGTCCGCGCCCGTCTTGCCGCCAGACCGGCGCCCGAAGGCCACCGGCTGCCGCTGCCGAGGGCGACTTGGAACGCGGCGTCGGGACGGGCGCGCAGCTCGGCGACGGCCACTTCGACGGCCGCGGTCGGCGTACCCAGGTCGGTGAGCGCCTTGACGAACCGTGCGACCGACACGAGGTCGCGACTGTAGAGATTCTCTGGTGGTTGTACCGCGGGCAGAAACCGCGCCACCAGGTCTTCCCGCAGCTGCGACGCCTGAGCGATCTCTGCCGCGGTGAGCCAATGCCCTGGAATGTCTTCTGTGCCAATCCCCGTCATCAGGTGGTCCTTCCCCGCGCGCACCTCATGATTGGTACCGCACTTCGTCGACGCCCTGCAACCGCTCAGCACCTGATCGACGCCACGTTGCGATCACAACTGGGCCACCGGCAGATCACGACCGCATCGATCGGGGCCTCGTCGGGATCTACTGGCAAACAACCATTCTCGTATCAAGGCGCGATGTAGACCACCACGCGGGAGAACAGCGAATGCCCTTGGTCGGTTCCCGGACGCGTGGTCGGCTGCCTCGAATGGGGCGGCGCCCGGCACCTGCCCGGCTGGGCTTGGCATGATGCGGAAACACTGCCGCGCGCAGTCCGTCTCGGTCATGCCTCTACTGAACGAAGGTGCGTAATGGATCAGTACCGCCGCGGGGAATTCGTGTTCGACGTCATCGACGACGGCCCTTCCGACGGTCCGGTGGTGGTGTTACTGCACGGGTTCCCGCAGCAGAACACCAGTTGGCTGCCGATCGTCTCGCTGCTCACTGCGCAGGGATTCCGGTGCCTGGCCCCCAATCAGCGCGGTTATTCACCCGGTGCCCGGCCGCTTCGCCGTCGGGACTATCGCGCATACGAACTGGTGCAGGACACTCTCGCGCTGATCGACGCCAGTGGTGCCGACCGGGTGCATCTCGTCGGCCATGACTGGGGCGCGGCGGTCGCGTGGAGTGTGGCGGGTCATGCCCCAGAGCGGTTGGCCTCGCTGACCGCACTGTCCGTCCCGCACCCGATGGCGTTCCTGCGGTCTTTGCTCACCAGCCGTCAAGGCCTGGCGTCGTGGTACATGTACGTCAACCAAGTGCCGTGGTTGTCCGAACGGCTCATGCTCGGCCGCGACGGCAAGGGCGCGGCCGTCACCAAATCTCTGATCCGTAGCGGACTCCCGCCTGAAGCCGCTGCCCGTGACACCCGGTCCATGATCGAACCCGGCGCGTTGACCGCCGCGCTGAACTGGTATCGGGCGATGCCGCTGAGCCGGTCGGGCCTCGGCTCGGCGCCGCCGAAGATCACGGTCCCGACGTTGTACGTCTGGAGCGACCGCGACATTGCAATCACCGCCAAGCCCGCGCACGACACCGCCAAGTACGTCAGCGCTCCGTACCGGTTCGAGACGCTGACCGGTGCCTCGCACTGGCTGCCGGAGGAGAAACCGGCAGAGATCGCCGAGATGGTGTTGCAGTGGTTCGCGGCGCACACACTCTGAGAAATTGACGTTTCCGGAGTGCGCGACGATGCACCCCATGTGGAGGCCGAGCGCGGACGACGACCATAATCGACAAACATCCAGGTGAGCTGACGAGCGGAGTTCAAGTGGCGAGGACCGAGACCGACCGGTCCCCGTCCCCCGCTCCCCCACGGCAACCTCGCCCCGGCATGCTGATCGCCGGCTTGAGCCTGGTCGCGTTGACCGTCGCCGTCCTGCAAACCGCGGTGGTACCCATCCTCGGCATCATCGCCCAGCAGTTGCACACCTCGTCGGTAGCGGTCAGCTGGGCCGTCACCGCCAACCTCCTGGCCGCGGCGGCCTCGACCCCGTTGATCGGCCGGCTCGCCGACCTCTACAGCAAGAAACGCGTTCTGCTCGGTGTGCTGGTGGTCGTGCTGGCAGGTTCGGTGCTGGCCGCGGTCACCGCATCGGTACCGCTGCTGGTCGCGGCCCGCGTCCTGCAGGGCGCCTCATATGCGCTGTATCCCATCAGCATCGCGATCCTGCGCGAGGAACTCGCCGAAGAACGGCTCGTGGGGGCGATGTCCGTGTTGTCCGGAACTCTTGGGTTCGGCGGCGGGGTCGGCCTGGTGGTCACCGGTGTGCTGATGACCGGGGATGCGGGTTATCACCGCGTCTTCTGGCTCACCACGGCATTCACGGTCGTCGTCATCGCCGTCGCGGTCGCGGTGGTCCCCAACCGGCGGCCTGACGCCGGCGGTGCCATCGACTGGCTCGGCGCCGCCGGCCTGGCGATCGGATTGTCGGCGGTACTGCTGGCGCTTACCCAGGGCAACTCGTGGGGTTGGATTCACCCCGGCACCCTGGCTTTCCTGATCGGCGGCGTGGCCGTATTGATCGGCTGGTGGTGGTGGGAGCGACGGGCCGCCGATCCCCTGGTCTCGGCGGCCATGCTGGCCCGACGGCCCATCCTGTTGACCAATCTGGCCACGGTTCTGGTCGGCATGGGGTTGTACTTCGCTTTTCTCGGCCTCACCCAGTTCGTGCAGACGTCGCGCGAGGCCGCAGGGTACGGGTTCGGGGCCAGCGTGCTGAAGGCGAGCGTGTACTTCCTGCTTCCCGGCGCGCTCACCGGTTTCGTGGTGGCGCTGGTCAGCGGCCGCTACATCGACCGATACGGGGCTCGCAAAGTGCTGGTGGTCGCCGCGATCGCCGGCATCGCCGGGTTCGTCATGCTCGCGGTGGCGCACGACCGTCCCTGGCAGGTGGTGCTGGCCGGTGTCCTGGCCAACGCCTACATCAGTCTGGGATACGGTGCGTTGCCGGCGCTCGTCGTCAGCGAGGTCGACGCCACCGAGACCGGTATCGCCACGAGCATGAATGCCATCGCCCGCACCATCGGCAGCTCCGTGGCCGCCGCGATGGTGGCGGTGCTGCTCGGTCATCGGATGGTGCCGTCCGAGGTCAGCTTTGTGACGATCTTCGTCGCCGGCGCGCTGACCGCGGCGCTGGCGATGGCCCTCATCGCGGTGTCGCGAGCCCCCGACCGTCACGACGAGTCCGTCCAAAGCCGGTCTGAATCCCGTGCGATGAACCATGAGTGGGGTTGATCCGGAACCGCCCGTTTCGCGTCGAGGCGATCGGATCGCCTGCGAAACTTGAACCGCGTCGACCGCACGTTGTCGTCGGCCGCTGTGGAATCGCGCAGTACGAGCTGGGCGAAACGAAGGATTCCATTGTAGAACTGTTAATTCATTGCGGAATCGCTTGCGAAGGTCGGCCGAATCCGCGATTGTTTACCGACAGCTCCCACGGCTGCACCTGAGGAGAGACCGCTGACCGGCCCAGACATCACCGCCGTCGACAACTCGACAGTCCACGACGACGCGCCACGCGGCAGTGGAACGCCCGTCATCGAGATCGACCACGTCACGAAACGGTTCGGTGATTATGTGGCCGTGGCCGATGCCGACTTCACCATCGCGTCCGGCGAGTTCTTCTCGATGCTGGGTCCGTCGGGCTGCGGCAAGACCACCACCCTGCGCATGATCGCCGGATTCGAGAGCCCGACCGAGGGCGCCATCCGCCTGGAAGGTGCCGATGTCTCCCGGGTGCCCCCACACAAACGCAACGTCAACACGGTGTTTCAGCATTACGCGCTGTTTCCGCACATGACGGTGTGGGACAACGTCGCCTACGGCCCGCGCAGCCGCAAGAAGTCCGCCAGGAAAGACGCCGCCGAGATCAAACGCAGCGTCGACGAGCTGCTGGACATCGTGCGGCTCACCGACTTCGCCAAGCGCAAGCCGGGCCAGCTGTCCGGCGGACAGCAGCAGCGCGTGGCGTTGGCCCGTGCTCTGGTCAACTACCCCAGTGCCCTGTTGCTCGACGAGCCGCTGGGCGCACTCGATCTCAAACTGCGCCACGCGATGCAGTTCGAACTCAAACGCATCCAGCGCGAACTCGGCATCACGTTCGTCTACGTCACCCACGATCAGGAAGAAGCGCTCACCATGAGCGACCGGATCGCGGTGATGAACAACGGTAATGTCGAGCAGATCGGCACCCCGACCGAGATCTATGACCGGCCGGCCACGGTGTTCGTGGCGAGCTTCATCGGGCAGGCCAACCTGTGGGCGGGCTGGCAGACCGGCCGGGTCAACCGCGACTTCGTCGAGATCGAGGTGCTCGGCACCACGCTCAAGGCCAAGCCGGGCGATACCACGATCGAGGCCGGCGGCCACGCCACCCTGATGGTGCGACCCGAACGCGTGCGGGTGTCCACGGATCCGCCTGGTACCGCCGACGTCGTATCGGTGCCCGGCACCGTCAAGGACCTGACTTTCCAGGGTCCGGTGGTGCGGCTCGCGGTGGCCGCACCGGATGATTCGACGATCATCGCCCACGTCGGTCCCGAGCAGGACCTGCCGCTGTTGCGCCCGGGAGACCCCGTGCATGTGAGCTGGTCACCGGAGGCGTCCCGCGTGCTGCCGGCCGCGGACATCCCCACCACCGAGGATCTCGAAGAGATGCTCGACGACACGTAACCGCCGCCCGCCATTCCTCCTCGATGACAGCGCCCGACCCCACCGAAAGGCCGCCATGCCCGAAAACACCGACCCGCGACTGCTTTCCGGAAACCGTACGTCGCGGCGCCGATTCCTCGGTGGCGGTGCCGCTGCCGCCGCCGCCCTGGCGTTGGGTCCGTCGATCCTGGCCGCGTGCGGTTCCGGAGAAGAATCCAGCGCCCCGTCCACTTCGGCCGAGCCCGACGACGGCGCACCGGCCAGCGGCTTGCTCAGGGTCTCCAACTGGCCGCTGTACATGGCGCCCGGGTTCGTCGAGGCGTTTCAGAAAGCATCCGGCCTGCAGGTCGACTACAAGGAAGACTTCAACGACAACGAGCAGTGGTTCGCCAAGGTCAAGGAGCCGTTGTCGCGCAAACAGGACATCGGTTCCGATCTCGTGGTTCCCACGGAGTTCATGGCCGCACGCATCTTGAACCTGCACTGGCTCAACGAGATCCGTGACTCACGGGTGCCCAACAAGAACAACCTGCGGCCTGATCTGCTGAACTCGAAGATCGATCCGGGTCGCAAGTTCATCGCACCGTTCATGTCGGGCATGGTGGGTCTGGCCTACAACAAAGCTGCCACCGGCCGTCCCATCACCAAGATCGAGGATCTTTGGGACCCGGCGTTCAAGGGGCGGGTGAGCCTGCTGTCTGATCTGCAGGACGGTGTCGGCATGGTGATGCTCGCGCAGGGCAATTCGCCCGAGGACCCCACCACCGATGGGGTCAAGAAGGCCGTCGACACGATCCGGGAGAACAAGGACAGGGGCCAGATCCGCAAGTTCACCGGCAACGATTACGCCGAGGAGCTGGCCGCGGGCAATGTGGTTGTCGCACAGGCGTATTCAGGTGACGCTGTACAGCTCAAGGCGGACAATCCCGATATCGAGTTCATCGTGCCCGAGGCCGGAGGGACCTGGTTCATCGACACCATGGTGATCCCGTACACCACGCAGAACCAGAAGGCCGCCGAGGCGTGGATCGACTACATCTACGATCGGGCCAATTACGCCAAGCTGATCGCCACCACGCAGTTCGTCCCAGTGCTCTCGGACATGACCGACGAACTGGCCAAGATCGATCCCGCGATCGCCGGCAATCAACTGATCAACCCGCCGGCCGCGATGCTGGAGAACCTCAAGTCGTGGGCAGCGCTGACCGACGAGCAGACCCAGGAGTTCAACGAGCTCTATGCCGCAGTGACCGGGGGCTGACCGGGTGGCAGGCGTAGCCATCAGCGGCCGGCGTCGAAGCCGGATCGCTCCGTATCTGATGATCCTGCCGGCATTGGCATACCTGGGTGTCTTCTTCGTGGTGCCGTTCGTCTCGCTGGCGCGGACCTCTCTGTCCACCTCGGGTGGGTCGATCTACCTGCCGACATTGACCTTCGACTGGAATTTCGGGAACTACGCCGACGCGTTCAGTCACTACCAGGATCAGATCGTGCGGTCTTTCGGCTACGCCCTGGCCGCTACCGTGCTGTGTGCGGTGTTGGCCTTTCCGCTGGCCTACGTGATCGCCTTCAAGGCCGGTCGGTACAAGAACCTGATCCTCGGGCTGGTCATCCTGCCGTTCTTCGTCACATTCCTGATCAGGACATTGGCCTGGAAGACCATCCTGGCCGACGACGGATTGGTGGTGAGCGTGCTCGGCTCGATCGGGTTGTTGCCCAGTGAGGGTCGGCTGCTCTCGACGAGCTGGGCGGTGATCGGTGGGCTGACCTACAACTGGATCATCTTCATGATCCTGCCGCTCTACGTCAGCCTGGAGAAGATCGATCCCCGGCTGATCGAGGCGTCCAAGGACCTGTACTCCTCGAATCGCCGGAGTTTCACGAAAGTGATTCTGCCGCTGTCGATGCCGGGTGTCCTGGCGGGAAGCATGCTGGTGTTCATTCCCGCGGTCGGCGACTTCATCAATGCCGATTACCTGGGCAGCACGCAGACCACGATGATCGGCAACGTCATCCAGAAGCAGTTCCTGGTGGTCAAGGACTATCCCGCGGCCGCGGCACTGAGCATGGTCCTGATGGGCATCATCCTGATCGGCGTGCTGCTCTACACCCGGGCGCTGGGAACGGAGGATCTGGTGTGAGGGCCACCGCGATCGATTCCGCGATCAACCCGCCGGAACCCAAGGCCGTCAAGGGATCACCGAAATGGGGTGACCTGGTGCTGCGGCTGGTGGCCGGGTTGGTGTTGTTGTACCTGTTCCTGCCGATCGTCGTGATCGTGCTGTTCTCGTTCAACAATCCCTCGGGCAAGTTCAACTACACCTGGCAGGGTTTCACCCTCGACAACTGGGCGCACCCATTCAAATATCCGGCGTTGACCGAGGCACTGAAGCTGAGCCTGAACGTCGCCGCGGTGTCCACAGCAGTCGCCCTGGTGCTCGGCACCCTGGTGGCCATCGCCCTGGTGCGCCAACGGTTCCGCGGTCAGAAGGCCGTCGACACCTTCCTGGTCCTGCCACTGACCGCGCCCGAGGTGGTCATGGGCGCATCGTTGTTGACGCTGTTCCTGGATCTGGGCTGGGCGACGGGTTACCCCACGATCGTGTTGGCCCACATCGCGTTCCAGGTCAGCTTCATCGCACTGACGGTACGGGCACGGGTCCGTGGCTTCGACTGGACCCTCGAGGATGCCTCGATGGATCTCGGGGCGAGCCCCACCCGGACGTTCTTCAGGGTCACTCTGCCGCTGATCGTTCCGGGAATCGTGGCCGCGGCGATGTTGTCGTTCGCGCTGTCGCTCGACGACTTCATCATCACCTACTTTGTCAGCGGCTCGAGCGTCACGTATCCGCTGTACGTCAACGCGGCGGTCAAGGCCGCCGTCCCGCCTCAGATCAATGTGCTGGCCACGGCGATCCTTGTGGTGAGTTTGGTATTGCTGATGGCCGGAACCCTGTACCGGCGCAAACGTATCGACGCCTGAGCGTCAGCCGACTTCGGCCGGCACCGGCCTGGCACGGGCTCCGGTGCGGGCGGCGCCGATACCGGCAGCCACCACGAGAAAGATGCCGATCACGGCGAGCTCAGCCGGAACCTGCCGCAGTAGGACCAGGCCGACGAGCATGGCGAAGGCGGGTTCGAGGGCCATCAACGTGCCGAACGCGGTGGTGCTCAGGAAGCGCAGCGCGGTCATTTCCAGGGCGAACGGCACGACCGGCAGCAGGATCGCCAGCCCCACCCCGATCAGCAGCAACTGCGGGGTCAGTTTGCCGAAGACCGACGGTCCGACGGTCGCGGTGGCGACCAAGGCAGCGACGGGCATGGACACCGCCAGGCCTTTGATCCCGGCCACTTCATCACCCACCCGTTGGGTCAGCAGGATGTAGCACGCCCAGCACAGTGCGGCGCCCAGCGCGTAGAGCACACCGATCGGGTCGACGTCGCCGGTCCAGGGTTCGGTGAGCAGCACGACGCCCGCCGCCGCCAGCCCCGGCCACACCACCCTGCTTTGGCCCCGGCCGTGCGCCACCGCGACCCCGAGCGGGCCGAGGAATTCCAGCGCGCTGGCGGTGCCGAGCGGTATTCGCGACAGCGCGGCCATGAACAGGATGGTCACCCCGGCGGTCACCACGCCCAACGTGACACAGGTCCAAAAGGCCGATTTGGTGAAGGCCGACGGACGCGGCCGCACGATCACCAAGATCAGGACCGCAGCCCAGGCGAGGCGCAGCCACGCGGCGCCTTCGGCGCCGATGTCGTCGATCAATCCGACCGCAACCGCCAGTCCGATCTGCACGCACAGCATCGACGCCACGGCCATCAGCGCGCCGGTGCGTGCCGGGTGCCGGGCCTCGATCAAGAGTTATTGCCTTTGGGGACAATGATGTTGGCGAGCACCATGCGCAGGAACGGCCGATAGATGGCCTGGTCGTCGAGAAGGCTGTTCAGGGTCACCCCGTCGTTGGCGGCCAGCACGACTCGAGCCAGGTCCATCGCCGGGATTCTGAGGTGCCCACCCAAGCGAGCGACCCCTTTGGAGATGTACTCGGCAAGGGCCCGCACCGTCTCCTCCCGCTGTGCCGCCACGCGGTCGCGCGCCTCCGGATTGCGCAGCAGGAACAGCGTGTACTCCGAACCAAGGGCCGCCCGGTCAGAGCCTTCGGCGGCGACCAGATCGCGCCAGCGGTCGCCGAGTTCGTCGGCGTCGAGATCATCGAGCCGGTGAAATGTCGCGATGACATCGGCGAAGCCGTCGAGAAACTGTTGGCGCTGGCGTTCGACCACCGCCAGGAACATTTCGGCCTTGCTGCCGAAATGGGAATAGATGGCGCCCCGGGTGTAGCCGCCGATCTCGGCGATGTCCTCGAGGGCGGCGCCGTCAAACCCTTTGCGGGCGAACACCTCTTCGGCAGCGTCCAGCAGCACGCTGCGGGTGTGTTCCAAGCGGCGTTGCTTCGTCCAGCGTTCGGCCATGGACCCATCCTGTCAAACCTCAACCCGCGCCGAATATTCACTCTTGTATCGAATATACGCAGATGTATAGTAGTGATGCCAGTCACAAGAGATGACCGGACGACAACGTCAGCCCCTCACAGCCCAGTATTCGAACGAGGAGGTCCGCCCGTGCCGACAGCACGCCCCGGAAGTTGGGTCGACAACGCCACCACCCTGGACGACATCGCCCCCGATGCCTACCGGATGGAGATTCCGACCAGCCGCTACATCGCACCGGAATTCGTTGCCCAGGAACGGGATCACATTTGGAAGAAAGTCTGGCAGGTGGTCGGTCGCGTCGACGAGTTGACCAAGCCCGGTGACTGGAAGCAGTACCAGATCTTCGATCAGTCCTACCTCGTGGTGCGCGGCAAGGACGAGAAGCTTCGCGGATTCGTCAACGCCTGCCGGCATCGGGGCAACATGCTGTGCCGCGACGCCCGCGGAAACGCCAAGCGCGGCTTCCTGTGTCAGTACCACCTCTGGTCGTACGACCTCGACGGGCGGCTCAAGGGTATGTTGCGGGAGGCGTTGGCCGGACCGATCGACAAGGACACCCATGGGCTGATCGAGGTCTCGGTGGACACCTTCGCCGGGTTCATCTTCCTCAACCCAGATCCGTCGGCGCAGCCGCTCGCGGAGTTCATCGGCGAGGAGGTCGCGACCATGCTGGCCCCATACCACCTCGAGGACATGGTGACGGTGATGGACGTGACCGAGGCCATCGACTGTAACTGGAAGGTCGTCCTCGATGCCTTCCAGGAGGGCTACCACATCGACGGCATCCACCCACAGCTGTTGCGGGTGATCAACATCGACCCGGCTACCAGTCGCTACCGATTCTTCGAGCAACACAGCGTGTCGATGGCACCGTTCGACGTCGTCGGCGCCACCCCCGAACAACAGGTCGACGGCATCATGGATCTTCCCGAGACCTTTCCTTCCACCGTCGCGGTACTCCCCCGTTTTCAGGAATTGGTCGCCGAATACCGGAGCGACGATGGGGCACTGAACTTCCCCGACGGCGTCACCGCGCGTACGCTCCTGCAAAAGGCGACGCGAGATACGTTGACAGGCATGGGACTTGACGTCAGTGGGTTGACCGACGCGCAGATGAGCGACAACCACGGTTGGGTCTGGTTCCCCAACTTCTTCATGACCATTCGCGCCGGCGAGGCCACCATCATCATGTCCCTTCCCCACCCGGACGGCGACCCCAACCGCTGCATCTGGCATGTCGCGAGCTACATGTGGCGACCGGACGAGATGAAAGCCGCCTTCACCGCCGAACCGGTCGTGGTGGACGAGGCCGGCAGCTACAAGTATTTCGAAGCGCTGCAACAGGATTACGAGCAGATGCCCCGTCAGCAGGTCGGGCTGCGCAACACCGCGCTGGACCATCTGGCACTGGTGAAGGAGGAAGTGGTCATCGCCCACTTCCACTCAGTGGTCGACAGGTATCTCGACGCGGCCGCGGTCTCGTCCTGAGGCGGCCGCCCCGGTCCAGGAAGCAATCGAGACGAAAGGGACTTGCGCATGAAACCTGTCAGCGAGGTCGTCGACGACTATGCGGGCCGTTGCCGTGCGGTCATCCAATACGCCGTCACCACCAAACAACTCGTGGATGCCGCCAAGCAGCCTGGCTTCACCGTGGCGGGCTGGGCGCCGCTGGCGGCGTTGGTGGCAGTCGACGACTTTGTGCGGGTCGGCAATTTCAAAGAGGTGATGAACTGGGAGCAATACCTTGATTTCATGACCACCTGGGCGGCGGCCTCCCAGTGGGACGGTTTGTTCAAGCGGGTCAGCGAGGTCGATGGTGTGGTGTTCCTCGAGCTCGAAGAACGCACGAGGATGGGCGATTTCGAGACAGTCGTCAATTCGGTGTCGGTGTACGAGTTCACTGCCGACGACAAGATCCGACATATCGACGTCTATCTGCAGATGGCGTTGCCCGGCGCCGACATGCCGACTGTCTACGAGGGTGTCGAACTGTCGCAGTGATGTCGTGCAGCGCCGACCATCACCACGCCGTCAGGTCTGGTCCACGAACTCGACGAGGACGTCGGTCACTGCCGCTATCGCCGTCCTGGCGATCACCTCGTAGCCGTGCGTGCTCAGGGTGGGAAGGCAGAGTAGTCCGGCCTGCGGGGACAACCCGGACGCCTTGGTGTGCGACGCGTCGGACTCGAAGGCGCCCAGCACGGCGGCCTGCGGCGAGTAGCCGAGTTTACGGGTGATGTCGCACAGACGGTCGGCGATGGACTTGTCATAGACGCACATGGCGTCGCTGTAGGCCACGATCGGCCCGCCGGTCACCGTGGTGCGGTATTCGGCTTCGGTCGGGCCCACCTCCACCGCCAGCGTCAGATCACCCGGCAGGGTCCGGCAGGCGTGTGCGGCGCCCACACCGCCGATCTCCTCATTGGTGGTGAACACCAGGTAGAGGTCGCCGAGCGGTCGGCGACCGGTCTCCTTGAGCCGTCGCGCGACCATCAGCAGGGCCAGCACGGCGGCTCGATCGTCCATGAAGTAACAACCGACATAGTCACCCAGCTCGATGAGCGTGCGCTTGGTGCGGTCGATGCAGACGCGGGTGCCCGGCCCGATACCGGCGTCGGCCAACCGCTCGTTGTCCACGCCGGTGAACAGGTACACGTCCGGCCAGTCGAGCGCCTTGTCGCCCTGGTCGGGCTTGGTCTGCCAAACCTGTGGGGTCTCCTGGGTGGTGTGTTCGGAACCCAAAGCCAGTATGCCGGTCAGGGTTTCGTGGTCGCCGAGGATCGTGACCGGTCCCAGACCGAAGTTGGCCGGGTACATGGTGCCCAGCGGGGTGAGCCGCAGCGTGCCACCCGGCTCGATCCGCTTGATCAGCATGGAAAGCTCGTCGAGGTGGGCGAGGATCCGGATGGCCGGCGCGTCGGGGTCCGTCCCGCCGATCTTGGCGATCAGATTCCCCGCGGCGTCGGTCCAGAGTTCGTCGGCGTGAGGGCGTAGTTCGCGATGGCACACCTCACGAACCGCGTCCTCCTGGCCGCACGGTCCGTACGCCCATAACAATTCCTGCAGTAGCTCAGGGTCGAACCCGTCATCTGTGGCGGCCACGGGTGCTGGATTACCGCCGAGGTCCGCCGCGAAACCTGGACTGCGGTGTGCGCGACGTTACTTCGGGGCGGTCCGGTCCGGGAACGGGTCGTTGGAAAAGTCGATCTGTGCCGCCGGATTACTGATGGCCGTGATCAGGCCGGTACCGAACGCGCCGGCACTGTCGTACAGCGTGGAAGCACCCACGGCGATGCCGTTCGTCGCCCAGTGCGAATCGGCCTGTACACCGATCCACTCCTCTCGGGGCAACCGGGACAGCGCGACCGTCAGGTCGCCGTTGATATAGCCGACGCCCGCGGTGCCGAGATTGGTGACCAGGCTCGTGCCCTCGGCTGCCATCGCCGCCCGCACGAACGGCGAGTTGGACTGGCCCGCGACGACGGTGATCGTGCGGTTCATGAACCGCTTACGGGAATCGTTTTGGTGGTCGGCGATGGCGCGACTCCAGCCGCCCGCATCACTGCCGATGTACGTCGCCCGACCCTCGTCGAGGGCGGCTGGTGGTTCGAAAATTGTTGGCGCGATCCACTCTTCGCCGCGCGGCGGTTCGCTCTCGCGGTACTGCACCAAGGTTGCGCGGGCCACGGTCACGCCGTCTTGCACCAACTCGCATTCAGAGTTGCGCACGCGACGGCCCTCGCGGATCAGGGCCACCTTCGTCGTGGTCGGCACGCCGCGGGCGGCCTTGAACAGGTCGACGGTCAACCGAGCGGGAAGGAACCCGGGCAGACCGAACGCCGATTCCAGCGCGCGGGCGGCCAGGCCGACCAGGGCCGGGCCGTTGAGGTGATCCTCGCCCCAGTGGCTCTGCGCAAAGCGGGTCGGCTGGAATCTGTCCTGCTCGGACTGCAGGAAATGGGCGACAACCTCGGTCATCGGCGAATCGTCGCATATGGGGTGAGTAAATCGGTCGGCGGGCTCACGAACCGCTGCGGCGGCGTACTCAGGTTCTGGTCGATGTTTGCGCCGACGGCCTGGGGGAACTACTACCCCATGTTGATCAGACGAATCGCCCGCCCTATGTTGTCTGCCACCTTCATCGCCCGCGGCGTCGACACGTTGCGCGACCCGACCGACGCCACCGAGTCCGCGCGCGGCACCATCAGCACACTCAGCGCGATGCCTGGTCCGGTGGGCTCCGGGATGCCGACCAATGCCGCGACCGTCGCACGGGTCAATGCGGCAGTTCAAGTGGCCGGCGGAGTGCTGTTGGCTCTCGGCCGGGCGCCTCGACTCACCGCCGCCGCCCTGGCTGTCACGATGATTCCCGGAAGCCTTGGCTCGCAGGCCTTTTTGAACGAGAGCGATCCGCAGCGCGCGGCGAGCAAACGCCGCGAGTTCCTCACCGATGTGAGCCTGCTGGGCGGTCTGATCATCGCCGCGGCCGACACTGCCGGTAAACCGTCGTTGGGATGGCGCGGACGTCGTGCCGCACGTCAGGTCTCGGCCAGTGTCGCTGCCGCGGTGCCCGGTTTGGCGGCGGGTACCAGCCTGCACAACAACGGCATCACCGACAGCGCGTTCGCCGAGAAGATCGGACACGGCCTGGCTGTCGGTGCGGAACGCGGCCGCGAGTTGGCGGACACCGCCATCGAACGGGCGAGCGACTTGGCCTCCGACTGGGCTCAGGCGGCGCGGGAGCATGGCCCCGAGATGGCGGATGCAGCGCGCGAACGGGCCAGCGAGTTCGCCCACGTGGCCCGCGAACGCGGCCCCGAAATCGCCGACGCGGCGCGTGAACGCTCCGCTGAACTGGCTGACCGGGCCAAAAAACAACTCGACCAGCGACGCGGTCGGTAGCTTTGATGCATGACCACGGGTGATCATCAACCGCAACAGTTCGGACAACAGGGGTACCCGCCGCCGTACGGCGGGGCGTACCCGTCGGCCTATGGCACCGCGGCGCCGGGTGGGTTGGCACGGCGGTTTTTCGCCCGCGTGATCGACGGCATCGTCGTGGCGATCGTGGCGTTCTTCCTGTCGTTCATCACCGACTCGCTGTCGAGTTATTGGGTGACCGGTCTGTTCACCGGGTTGTTGATGTTCGTCTACTTCGTCGGGTTGGAGGTCGCCTCCGGTGCCACACCCGGCAAGAAGCTGCTGGGCCTGGCGGTGCGGGGACCGGCAACTCCCAAACCCACGCTCAAAGAGTCGGCGATCCGCAACGCCTTCACGCTGCTGCCAATCATCCCGATCGTCGGCGGATTCCTTGGTGTCATCGCGATGATCGTGATCGCGGTGACGATCAGCGCGAGCTCGACCAAGCAAGGGAAGCACGATGAACTCGCGGGCGGCACGCAGGTGATCCGAAGCTGAAAACCGTTGCGGGAGGCGCCTGCTCAGCCGGCGCCTCCCTGGCGGCGGGCGGGCTCAGATCACCAGGCCCAGCAACAGCACGAATATCAGGCCTGATACCGACAGCGCGGTCTCCATCAGCGACCAGGACTTGATGGTCTGGCCGACGGTCATGCCGAAGTACTCTTTCACCAGCCAGAACCCGGCGTCGTTGACGTGAGATAAGAACAACGAGCCGGCTCCCACCGCGAGCACCACCAGCGACACCTCGCCGGTGCTCAAGCCTTCGACGAGGCCCAGCATCAGCGACGACGCGGTGATGGTGGCGACCGTGGCCGACCCGGTGGCCAAGCGGATGAGAACCGCCAGCACCCAGGCCAACAACACCACCGACAGATTGGCGCCCTTGGCCCATTCGGCGAGCAGGGTGCCGATCCCGGTATCGACCAGAACCTGTTTGAACCCGCCGCCGGCCGCCACGATCAGGATGATGCCGGCCACCGGCGGCAACGAGGACTCGACACATTTCACGATCTGTTCGCGCGACATCTTGGCCCCCAGACCGAGCGTGAACATCCCCACCACCACGGCGATCAGCAACGCCATCACCGGCCGCCCGACGATGTCGAAGGTCTGACGTACCAGGTGTGACTCGTCGACGAAGATGTCGACGAGCGCTTTGCCCATCATCAGCGCGACCGGCAGCAGCACGCTGAACATGGTGACCGCGAAGCTCGGCCGGACCTTCGTGGTGGTCTCGCTGGCACCTGCGTTGGTGGTCTCGCCGGCACCCGCGCTGGTGGTCTCGGCACTGTCGAAACGATCCGGCACAGCGAGGACCACCCACCGCCCGGCCAACTTGCCGAACAGCGGCCCCGCCACCACGATGGTCGGTATCGCCACGAGCACCCCGAACGCCAGCGTGACGCCCAGGTCGGCGTGGAGCAATGCGACCGCCGCGACCGGTCCGGGGTGCGGTGGCACGAAACCGTGCATGGCCGACAGTCCTGCCAGCGCCGGGATGCCGACGGTGATCAACGACAGTTGTGATCGGCGGGCCACCAGATAGATCACCGGCATCAGCAGGACGAGACCGATCTCGAAGAACATGGGCAGGCCGATGATCGCGCCCACCAATGCCATTGCCCACGGCAGCATCCGCGGTGAGGCGTGCCCGACGATCGTGTCCACGATCTCGTCGGCACCACCGGAATCGGCCAGGAGTTTGGCGAACATCGCCCCGAGTGCGATGAGGATCCCGACGCTGGCGGCGGTGGACCCGAATCCGCCGGAAAACGAGTCGAGTACGTCGCCGATTCCCTCCCCCGCCACCAGGCCCACGGTCAGTGCGCCGAAGATCAGGGCCAGAAACGGGTGCAGCTTGGCGATCGTGATGAGCACGACGATCAGCGCGATGCCGGCGAGGGCGGCCAGGATCAGTTGGGCGCCGCCGGCCACGGGCTCGATGATTTCGGTGCCGGCCGCGAGAAGGCGGGTCGTCGCGGTCATCGGTTGTCCTGTTCTGTTGTCTCGGTGCCGGATTGGGCCACGTATTCCTCGACGATGGCGTCGATGCTCTGGTCGACGTCGATGGCGGTGCCGGCCTCGTCGGGACCGAGGGGTTCCAGCGTCGCGAACTGGGAATCCAGCAGGCTGGCCGGCATGAAATGCCCGGGCCGGCTGGCCTGGCGCCGGCGAATCACTTCCGGCGATCCACTCAGGTGCAGGAACACGACGTCCGGGCAGTGCCGTCGGAGTTGGTCTCGGTATGCGCGTTTGAGGGCCGAGCAGCTCATCACGCCGCCGTCGGCATGTGCGGCGAGCCAGCCGCCGATCGCCTCCAGCCAGGGGTGGCGATCCGCGTCGTCCAGGGCGTGACCCGCGGACATCTTGGCGATGTTGGCGGCAGGGTGGAAGTCGTCGGCGTCGGCGAACGGGACCCGCATCCGCTGTGCCAGTGCAGCGCCGACTGTCGATTTACCCGATCCGGATACGCCCATGACCACGACCGGTGAACCCATAGAACCGCCCTCGCAACGTGTGTCTGCCGTCACACAGTGTGGACCAAAAATCATACGTTTGCAACGGTATGCCGAATAAATCTGTTTTTAACCCCCGCGGAGGTCGGTATGACACGATCTAACCGTGTCATCGGCCTCAACCGCCGGCGCTCTACACGCCAACCTGCTGACCGCGCTCGGGACTGCGATCGTCTCCGGCGAACTGGCGGCTGAGCAGGTACTGACCCTGGACCGGCTCAGCGCCGAGTACACGGTGTCCCGCAGCGTCGCCCGCGAGGTCATCCGGGTGCTGGAATCGATGGGCATGGTGGAATCACGGCGCCGGGTCGGGATCACCGTCCAACCCTCCGTGAGATGGAATGTCTTCGACCCCAGGCTCATTCGGTGGCGTCTGGACTCCGGTGACCGCGCCGCCCAGCTTGCATCGCTGTCTGAACTGCGGCGCGGGTTCGAACCCGCCGCCGCCGCACTCGCTGCCCGCCGGGCGAACCCCGATCAATGTCGCGTGGTGGCCGCCGCGGTGTCGGACATGGTGGTGCACGGCCGATCCGGTGACCTGTACGCCTACCTCGCCGCCGACAAGCTTTTCCACCGCACCCTGCTCGAAGCCAGCGGCAACGAGATGTTCCGCGCCCTCGACGATGTCGTGGCCGAAGTCCTGGCCGGGCGCACCCTGCACGGGCTGATGCCCGTCTCACCCAACCCGGCTGCGATCGAGCTGCACGACGAGGTGGCCCGGGCCATCCGGTTGCGCGACGAGGACGCTGCCGAGCGGGCCATGCGGGCCATCATCGACGAGGCGGTCACCGCGGTGCTCGACACCGACAACCGCGGTGCTTAACTAACGGCATGGGTCGCTCTCCCGCATTGGCACGTCGCTTCTTCGACCGGCTGGAGCCGGTTCATGCCGTCACCTATTTCGCGCCGGAGGCGCGGGCGGCGCTCGACGCCGTGGGCTATCGCGGTTTCTGGATGGGTTACTTCGCCGCCCGCTCGGCGCCGCTCGGCGTCGTGCCTGCCGACGTGGTCGCCGCGGTGTTCTACAACTTCACCACCGAACGCGTCGCCAAAGCTCTGCCGGCAGCCTGGGAGACGGCCAGCCCGGCCACGATGCTGAAGGTCCGAGCCGACGCGGCCGTCGCTGCACTGCGCCGGGTCGGCGTGACCGATTCCGACGCCGTCCGGACGGCCGCAGAGCTGACCGCGAAAGCCGCGCGCACCGCGCCGATGGACGGTCGACCGCTCTACGCCGCCAACCGGGCGCTGCCGTGGCCGGAAGAGCCGATCGCCAAACTCTGGCATGCGGTCACGTTGTTACGTGAGCAACGCGGTGACGGCCACGTCGCGGTATTGGTCGGTGAGGGCATCAGCGGCCGCGAATGCAACGTGCTGCACGCGGCGGCCGGGCGGGTGCCCCGCGAAATGATCATGCGCAGCCGCGATTACGACGACGAGCAGTGGGCGGGGTACGTCGAGCAATTGCGCTCCCGTGGCTGGCTGGATGAGCAGGGCGCCCTCACCGACACCGGGCGAGAGGTCAAGCAGGCCATCGAGGACCGCACCGATGCGCTGGCGCTGGGCGCACTGGATGCATTGACCGACGACGAGGTCACCACCCTGTTCAAGGTGCTGACGCCGATCACCCGGCAGGTGGTGGCCGCCGGGGACGTTCCGGCCGCGACCCCCATGGGGTTGAGTCGCGATGATCTCGACGACGAGAGTGCCCGGCTGGGCTAGCCGCTCAGCGCGGGGCGTACATGATCAGCCCGACGCCGGCGAGAGCCACGAGCGCGCCGGTCACATCCCAGCGGTCGGGCCGAAAACCGTCGGCCGCCATGCCCCACAACAGCGACCCGGCGATGAACACCCCGCCGTAGGCGGCCAGCACCCGGCCGAAGTGGGCGTCGGGCTGGAAGGCCGCGACAAAACCGTAGGCCCCCAACGCGATCACCCCGGCACCGATCCACAGCCAGCCGCGATTTTCCCGCACGCCCTGCCACACCAGCCACGCGCCGCCGATCTCCAGCACCGCGGCCAGAACGAACAACGCGATCGATTTGGCGACCATGTCAGGCGACGCCGAGGTAGGCCGCGCGAATACTGTCATCTGCCAGCAGATCCCGGGCAACGCCGGTGCGGGTGATGCTGCCGGTCTCCAGAATGTAGGCCCGGTCCGAGCGGCTCAACGCTTGTTGGGCATTCTGCTCGACCAACAGCACCGTGGTGCCCTCGGTGTTGATCTGGGAGATGATCTGGAAGATCTGCGAGATCACCATCGGCGCCAGGCCCATCGAGGGTTCGTCGAGCAGCAGCACCCGTGGGCGGGCCATCAGCGCCCGGCCGATCGCCAGCATCTGCTGTTCCCCACCGGAGAGGGTGCCGCCCACCTGCGAGCGTCGTTCGGCCAGCCTGGGGAAGGTGGTGAAGACCCAGTCCAGGCGCTCGAGGTGTTCGTGGCGGGACGGGAATTTGCGGCCGTAGCAACCCATTTCCAGGTTTTCCACCACGGTCATACCGGGAAACACGCCTCGGCCCTCGGGTGCCTGGATCAGCCCGTCGATGACCCGCTGATGCGCCTTGACCTTCGTGATGTCGCGGCCTTCGAACCACACCGAGCCCGAGGTGAGCGGACGCAGACCGGAGATCGCCCGCATCATGGTGGTCTTTCCGGCACCGTTGGACCCCAGCAGCGTGACCAATTCACCCTCGCGCACCGTGAGCGAAACCCCGTGCAACGCTTTGATCCTGCCGTAGTGCACCACCGCGTCGCGCACCTCGAGCAGCACCGGGCGGGTGGACTCAGCCGAGTTGGTCATCGGGCACCCCCAGATAGGCGGCGATGACCTTCGGGTCCTCGCGGATTTCAGGTGGTAGTCCGTCGGCGATCTTGCGACCGAACTCGAGCACCACGATGCGGTCGGTCACCCCCATCACCAGACGCATGTCGTGCTCGATCAGCAGTACGGTGTAGCCGTCGTCGCGGATCTTGCGGATCAAGTCGATCAGCGAGGCCTTCTCGGCCGGATTGAATCCCGCGGCCGGCTCGTCCAGGCACAACAGTTTGGGTTCGGTGGCCAGGGCGCGGGCGATCTCCAGGCGGCGCTGGTCCCCGTAGGAGAGATTCTTGGCCTTCTCCTCGCCGCGGTGTGCGATCCCGACGAAATGGAGTAGGGCAGCCGATCTCTCGATCGCCGAGCGTTCCTCGCGACGGTGCCGCGGTGAGCGCACCAGGGCGCCCGGCACCGAGGTCTTGTGCCGCGCATCGGTTCCCACCATGACGTTCTCCAGCGCGGTCATCTCACCGAAGAGCCGGATGTTCTGGAACGTGCGCGCGATCCCGCGACGGGTGATCTGGTGGCGTTTGATCCGGCCCAGCGGCGCACCGTCGAACAACACTGAACCCGAACTGGGCCGGTACACCCCGGTGATCGCGTTGAAGCAGGTGGTCTTGCCTGCCCCGTTGGGCCCGATCAGGCCGAGGATCTCGCCGCGGCGGATGTCGAAGCTGACCGAATCCAGCGCCACCAGGCCACCGAACTTCACGGTGAGTTCCTGGGTCGCCAGCAGGATTTCACCTTCGGCGGCCTGGATCTCCCGATGCACGCCGGCCAGCTCCTCGACGCTTTCCGGCACGCCGGGCATGGGTTCGCTCATCCCACCGGCTCCTTGTCGGTGTTGCTGCGCAACAACTGTCGAGCCGATTTACCGTAGGCCAACAGCTGCTGGCGCACCGGGAACAGTCCCTGGGGACGGAAGATCATCAACACCACCAGTGCCAAACCGAAGAACAGATACTTCAGGTCGCCCAGGTTGATCCCGAGGAATTCCACCCCGAGCAGCCGGTTGGGCAGATAGACGACGACGAACGCGCCGAAGATGACGCCGAGCTTGTTGCCTTGGCCGCCGAGCACCACCGCGCACAGGAACAACATCGAGTTGATGATGTTGAACGTCGGCGGTGCGACGTACTGGACCTGCCCGGCGTACAGCGCACCGGACAGGCCGCCGATCGCGGCGCCGATCACGAAGGCCCACAGCTTGAATCGGAACGCGTTGACGCCCATCACCTCGGCGGCATCTTCGTCCTCCCGGATCGCCACCCACGCCCGGCCGACCCGGCTGCGTTCCAGGTTGCCGACCAGAAGCAGGATGCCGACCATCAGGATCAGGCCCAGCCAGAACCACCAGGTGCCGTAATTCGCGTCGCCGGCGGAGTTGCCGCTGGAGAACACGCCGCTGGGCAGCTTCTCGCTCTCCCCCACGCGCGGATAGGCGATCTGGTTGAGCCCGCGCGAACCGTTGGTGACGTCGGACAGATTGTCGGCGAGCAGCCGGATGATCTCGCCGAAGCCGAGGGTGACGATGGCCAGATAATCGCCGCGCAGCCGCAGCGTGGGGGTGCCCAAGATGAGGCCGGCCAGTGCGGTGACGGCCATGGCCAGCGGCACACATGACAGCCAGGCCCAATCCTGGCTGAAGAAACCGTTGGGCCCCAGCTTGTTCCACGGACTGTCCGGACTCGTCAGCAAGGCGACGGTGTAGGCGCCGACCGCATAGAAGCCGACATAGCCCAGATCGAGCAGACCGGCCTGCCCAACCACGACGTTGAGGCCGATCGCGATGATGGCGACCATCGCGAACTGCGCCATGGTGCCGCCGAAACTGATGCCGGTGGTGTCGAGGAAGCTGGGGGTGAACAGGGGCAACAGGCCGAGCAGGGTGAAACCCACCAGCCCGACAATCCATTTGGCCGTCCGCGGCAGGGTGGACCACGAGTCGCGGATGGCGTCGCCCGGTGCCAGCAGCGTCTTGCTCACCGCGCCGGCAGACGTCGAATCGTGTTGCTCGCTCATACCCGCGCCTTCCCGAGGCTCTCACCGAGTATGCCGGTCGGTCGGAACAGCAGGACCAGTACGAGCAGAACGAACGCCACGACGTCACGCCACTGGGTTCCGAACACCGCCTGGCCGTAGTTCTCCATGATGCCCAGCAGCAGACCACCGAGCAGGGCTCCGCGCAGGTTGCCGATGCCACCGAGCACCGCGGCCGAGAACGCCTTGATGCCGAGCAGGAAGCCGCCCGAGTAGATGATGCCCTGCGGCACCTTCAGGGTGTACAGCAGCGCGGCCGCACCGGCGAGCAGACCGCCGATCAGAAACGTCCGCAGGATGATGCGTTCCCGGGAGACGCCCATCAACGTCGCGGTGGTCGGGTCCTGCGCCACCGCACGGATGCCCCGGCCGAACCTGGTCCGGTTGATCGCGATGTCGGTCAGCAGTGCAAGCACCAGGGCAGCGCCGACGATCACCAGCGTCACATTCGACACCGTGGCGCCGAATAACGTGAACTGGGTCTTCGGTTGTACCAGGACGATCGGTTGTTGAGCGTTACTCCCGCCGTAGCCTTTCATGAGCTTCGGTAGGACGAAGTGCACGAACTCCTGCAGGACGAACGACATACCGATGGCGGTGATGAGGAACGTCAACGCCCGGGCGTTGCGTTTTCGCAGCGGGCGGTAAGCGATGAGTTCCAGACCGACGGCCGCTGATCCGGAGACCAGCATCGCGAACAGCAAGGCGATGCCCAGGTAGAGCACCGTCAGGCCGACGCCCTTGTTATAGGCGTTGCCGCTCGCGGTGAAGCCGAGGATGACGTCCAGACAGAAATATGCGCCGAACATGCCCAGCATGAAGATCTCGGAGTGCGCGAAGTTGATCAGCCGGAGCACCCCGAACACGAGGGTGTAACCCACCGCCACCAGTGCGTAGATCGCGCCCCACGACAGGCCGTCGATCGTCAACTGCCAGAAGCCTTCTCGCAGACCGTCCAGGTTGAAACTGATGTTCGCGGCCAGGCAGGCGGACTGCTCGACGCACTGGTGGATCATCCGGTGGCGGCTCCTGACTGCGTGGGTGGGGAACGAAACGCGTCCGAGTCCTACGGCGGTCTCGGACGCGTTTCGTGCGGCGACTACTGGACTTCGTACATCCAGATCAAGGTGGTGGTCAGCTCACCTTTGTCGTTCCACTGGTACTTGCGGGCCACGCCCTGTCCTTCGTACTTGCGGACGAAGTCCAGCAGCGCCGGCCGGGTGATGGCGCCCGAGTCGATGCCCTTGAGCAAGATGGTGCCCAGGTCGTAGCCCTCGGTGCTGTAGGTGCCGGGAGCCTGCCCGAACTTCTTGGTGTACTCCTCGGCGAACGTCCCGGTGGCCGGACCGCACGGGCAGGACAGCAACGCGCCCTTCGACGATTCACCGGCCTGGTTGACGAACTGCTGGTCCTTGGTGCCGTCGGCGCTGACGAACGTCGCCGTCACTCCACCATCTCTGAGCTGCTGCACGAACGGTGCGGCCTCGGAGTAGTACCCGCTGTAGAACACCGAATCCGGCGCGGCGTTCTTGATCTGGGTGACGGCGGCCGAGAACTCCTTGTCGCCCTTCTTCACCGAGATGTTGCACGACGAATCAGCAACGGGACCAAGGGTTTCACGCACCACCTGGGCCAGCCCGAGGCCGTAGTCGGTGCTGTCGTCGACCACGCACACCTTCTTGTTGCCAAGCGTGTTCTTGAGGTAGTTGGCCACCGAGGGTCCCTGCACACCGTCGTTGGCCAGGCCGCGGAAGAAGGTCCGCCACCCGTTTTCGCTCAACGTGACGTTGGTGGCCGACGCGCTGGTGGCGACCAGCCCGGCCTGGTTGAACACATCGCCGGTGGCCTTGGTCTCCCCGGAGAACGCCGGGCCGACCACGCCGATGATGAACGCCTCGTCGACGATCTGCGGTGCCACACCGGTGGCCTTCTGCGGATCGCCCTCGGTGTCAAAACCCTTCAGCTGTACCTGGCAGCCGGCGTTGGCGGCATTGTGTTTGTCGATCGCCAGCTGCACACCGTTCTTGATGTTGATGCCCAGGGCGGCGTCCGGACCGTTGAGCGCACCCATCATGGCGATCATCACCGGCGGGCAGGTGGCCTTCCCGTCACCGGCGGGATCGGCGGGCGTGACGCCCTCGGCGGCCTTGACCTCGGCACCGTTCTCGTCGATCTGTACCTTCTCGACGATCTTGAGATCGGTCTGGGATGCCTCGCCCCCGGGAGCGGACTGGTTGCAGCCGGCGATCGCCAGCGCAATCATCCCCGCACCTCCGAGAGCAAGTGCCTTCCGTGCCACGCCACCGCGCACGCTTCACCTCCGGGTCAGAGTTGTCAGCGGCACCGGCGCGGACCGCGTGACGGTCGGGCGCCGGAGCTCCGGGTAGAACATAGCCAACCACCGGCCCGAGTGCGCGCTGTTGGGTGAATGCTCGTTCGGCGTGTACAGGCTGAACGCGGATTATGGGGCCCGTCAGAAACCCACAATTAACAACAGGGGCCGCCCTCAGTTCTCCTGGGCGGGTGCTTCCTCGGAGTCTTCAAGCGTTTCCAACACCACTTCGGCGACCCGTTTCATGGTGGTCCGGCGGTCCATCGCGGCCCGCTGTATCCACTTGAACGCCTCCGGCTCGGTCATCTGGTGCTTGCTCTGGAGCAACCCCTTGGCCCGCTCGACCAGTTTGCGGGTCTCCAGCCGCTCCCCCAGCGTCGCCACCTCGTTTTCCAGGGCAGCGATCTCGCTGAACCGGCTCACGGCCACCTCGATGGCCGGAACAAGGTCGGTGATGCTGAAGGGCTTGACCAGATAGGCCATCGCCCCGGCGTCGCGCGCCCGCTCTACCAGCTCCCGCTGGCTGAAGGCGGTGAGGATCACGATCGGGGCGATGCGCTTGCTGGCGATCTCGGCGGCGGCGTCGATACCGTCGCGGCGCGGCATCTTGACGTCCATGATCACCAGGTCGGGCCGCAACGCCTCGGCGAGGTCGACGGCCTCCTGGCCGTCGCCGGCCTCCCCGACCACCTCGTACCCCTCTTCGCGCAGCATTTCGGCAAGGTCGAGGCGGATGAGTGCTTCGTCCTCGGCCACGAGCACGCGGCGGGGCCTGTCAGCGTCTGCGGGTGAGCCGGTCATGGAAAACATTGTGTCGTGACAGCCTCGGTTCGGCGAGCGCGGGGGCATCCTCTATGGTGGTAGGCCGCAGTACCGATCGGGACGCCCTCGTATCCCAACTGGCAGAGGAAACGGATTCAAAACCCGTACAGTGTGAGTTCGAATCTCACCGAGGGCACCACAGGCACCTACCGTGGATCGTGATGAGCGACCTTGACGAGCCATCGACTGATGGCACCGCTGCCCATGACCGTCGACTCCCGCGTGGGGTCCGGATCGCGGACGTCACCGCCTGTGTGTTGCTGTTTTTGATCCAGGCCGGCTTGGCCGTGGTCGCGTTGATGAGCTTCATGGTGTTTCCGATGAGCATCGACAACTGCGCGTACGTGGCATGCGGTGATGAGAAGTGGATCCCGTACGCGATGTGGACAGCAGTGGGCTCGGTTGCACCGGCAGCATTGAGCTTCTGTGTCAGCTTTGTACAGTTGGGCCGCAACCGGATTGGGTTTTGGTGGGCGCTGATCGGTGTTCTGGCCCAAGGCGGCATCCTCGGAGCGGCCTGGCATCTGGCAGCGCTGGCCGGGCCACTCACGTAGAAGTCGTCGAAGAGTGGCCGTCAATCGTGCCCCGGCTGCCGGTGGGCGGCGGTAATTTGAGGCGTGCGCTCTGCCGCCGAGCGCTGCCAGGAGGATCGTTGAAAGCCGTTGCGAGAGTGTTGGCGTTGGGGTTCGTCGAACTGGTGGTGTTCGGCGTGGTGTTGTTCGCCCTCGCCGGAACCCTGGACTTCTGGCAGGCCTGGATTTTCCTCGCGGTGTTTGCCCTTTCGACCTGGATTCCCGCCATCTTCCTGCAGCGTGGCGATCCGGCCGCGCACGAACGGCGTAAACGCGCGGGGCCGGTGGCCGAAACCCGAATGGTGCAAAAGGTTCTCATCGCCGGCTGGTACGCATCGCTGGCGGCGATGGTGATCGTGAGCGGGCTCGACCATCGCTTCCACTGGTCGACGGTGCCCGCGGCGATCTGCGTGGCCGGCGATGTTCTGGTGGTGCTGGGGCTGGGTGTGACGAGCCTGGTGGTGATCCAGAACAGCTTCGCGGCCTCGACTGTTCAGGTGGAGTCAGAACAAAAGCTGGTCTCCACCGGTCTGTACGGGCTGGTGCGCCATCCCATGTACACCGGAAACCTGTTGACGATTGTGGGATTCCCCCTCGCGCTCGGCTCCTACTGGGGTCTGGTGCCGGTGGTGTCCGGCCTGATCGCCCTCATCGTCCGGATTCGCGACGAAGAGAAACTGCTCGTCGCGGAGCTGGACGGGTACCGCGAGTACACCGAGAAAGCGCGCTATCGCCTGGTGCCGTACATGTGGTGAGCGCCGGCCCCCTGGCACGACGTGTCAACGGGCCGGGGTGTTGGTGGTGTGCTGCGCCAGGCTGCGCACCGACGGTTCGGCGAACAGCGTCAGCATCGTCAATTCGACGTCGAGGGCAGCGTTGATCGCGGCGATGGCACGCATCGCCGACAGCGAATCGCCGCCCAGATCGAAAAATGACTCCTCGACCCCGACCCGGTCCAGCCCAAGCACATCGGCATAGATGCCGGACAAGATCTGCTCGATCAAGCTCGCCGGCGGGCAATAAGGACAATCGACTTCGTCGAGGGCGGGCGCCGGCACCGCGGGTGCTGCCGGCCTGACAGGAGTCTGGGCCCACCGATTGGATTGTGTGGGTTCGGTTTCCAGCACTCCCAGCGACAGCAGGCGACGCCCGGGGTGGGTCGTCATGGCCACCAGCACCTGTGTGAACCGTTCGATCAACGCATCGATACAGTTCGCGTCGAACACATCGGTGTCATATTGCACGCGGAGTTCCAATTCACGGCCCGGGCCGGCCTGCACTGCGATCGGATAATGGTAGAAATCGCGGCTGTTGAAACCGGTGATGGCCAACCCCTCGGCATCCCGCGGCGTGCCGGTGTCGGTCGGATAGTTCTCGTACACGAAGACCGTGTCGAACAGCCTGTCCTGGCCGGTGATGCGATGAATATCGCTGAGCGCCACGTGTTGATGCTCGAGGGTGTCGTTGTGGGCACTCTGCAGCTGGTCCAACAGGTCGGCTGTCGTCGTCGCCGGCGTGATGGTCGCCCGCACCGGCACCGTGTTGATCAACAGCCCCAACATCGACTCCGCGCCCTCCACCTCAGGTGAGCGCCCCGACACCACGGTGCCGAACGCAACATCGTGCTGACCGCTCAGGGAACTCAACAACAACGCCCACGCGCCCTGCAGCACGATGTTGACGGTCGTGTGCTGTGCGCGCGCCAGTTTGGTGAGGGCGCGGGTGGTCTTGGCCGGTACCCGGAACGAATTGACGCTGCGGTTTCCCAGCCGCAACTTCTGCGGCGGGCCGAGGAGGATCGGGGTCTCGAATCCGGCCAGTACCTCGCGCCATGCCGCATGGGCGGCGTCGTGATCCCGGTCAGCCAGCCAGGTCATGTAACTGCGGTACGACGACGCCGCAGGCAGCCGAATCCCGTGGTACCCGGCGAAGATCTCTTGCATCAGCAATGGCATCGACCAGCCGTCGAGCACGATGTGGTGATTGGTCAGGACGAACCGATGCTCGTGATCGGAGTGGCGGATGAGGGCTGCCCGGAAGGCAGACTCGTTCTCCAGGTCGCATACCGCAGCGCGTTCGGCCGAGCAGATCCGCCGGATCCGCTCGTCGACTTCGATGTCGGCATCTCCATCGTCGGCGGTCAGATCGACATACCGCCACGGCGCCACCGGTTCGGCGGGGATCACCTGAACCGGCTGCTCGAATTGCGGACGGAACCGCGCTGCCAGATGTGGATGCCGGGTGACGACAGCCTGCACGGCCTCGCGGAGCCGGTGCACGTCCAGCGGGCCGTTCAATGCCAAGTCCAGCTGCACCGCGTACACGTCGTCGCCGGAGCACTTCGCGATGCCGGCGTGGTAGAGCAGCCCCTGTTGCAAAGGGGTGAGCGGCAGGATGTCGGCGACGGGATGATCGTTGTGCAACCCGTCGATCTGCTGCTGGCTCAACGTGACCGGGGCAATATCTGACGGAGTCAGTCCTCCCCCGCCCCGCCGGACATGGGCACACATGCCGGCCAGAGCGTCGAACCACAACCGGCTGATCCGGGTGACCGCAGTGCGGTCCAAGGCCGAGGTCGCCCACGTCCAGGTGGCGTTGAGGTGCGGCCCGGTGTCGGTGTCGACGGTGACCGCGTTGAGCTCCACAGAGTGGGCAAGCGGCATGGACATCTCAGCAGCTGCGCCGGTCGCCGACAGATTTCCCTGGCTGAAACGCCACACGTCTCCCGAGGTAAACGCCGCGGGCGAACCCAGCCGGCCGAGATAGTTGAACCCGATGACCGGGTCGCCTCCGGCAAGGTCCACGTCGGGGTTGAGGTAGCGCAGCAGTCCGTAGGTGAGGCCGTCGGGTTGGTTGCGGAGTTGTTCTTTGGCGTCTTTGATGACGGTGCCGAGGGCGGGGTCGCCGGCGATGACTTGTGTCCAGCGCAGGCCGCCTGGTGTCAGGGCGACGGGGTATTTGGCGGTGAACCAGCCGATCGTGCGTGACAGGTCGACGTCACGTCCGCGGTCCCCGGCCAGCTCCGCGATTTCCTCTTGCCGCCCATGGCTTTCCACGTCGACGGCAATGGGAGCATCGCCGGTTCCGAGGTACTGGGCCCAAGACAGGGCGAATGCGATCAGCAGGATCTCGTGGACTCCGCAGTGGAACGCCGTGGGCACCTCACCGAGCAGCATGTGGGTGGTCTCGGCATCGAGGAAATCCGACAGGTATCCGGCCGTGGCAAAGGTGTCTTCGGCTTTCGGCGTCGGCAACGCGGGCGGAATTGTGACCATTCGTTGCCACGCTGCTGCCTGACCGACCACGTCGGGGTGGCGTGCGCTCTGGTGGAGGAGTTCGGCCCAGCGGGGGAAGGAGGTGGTGGTGGGTGGGAGTTGGATGGGTTGGTCGGCGTG
>NZ_MBEQ01000093.1 GCF_001954135.1 Mycobacterium sp. GA-1841
TGTTGTTTGAGAACTCAATAGTGTGTTTGGTGGTTTTTGTTTGTTGTTTTTGGCCACGCTCTTTTTCCCGTTTAGGGTGTGGTTGTTGTTTTTTTGATGCCAGTTTGTTGGTGTCTTTTGTTTGTGATCGGATTTTTCTGATTCGAATTCTGCCTGTCTTTGGATGGGAAGTTTTTGTTTGGAGAGTTTGATCCTGGCTCAGGACGAACGCTGGCGGCGTGCTTAACACATGCAAGTCGAACGGAAAGGCCCTTCGGGGTACTCGAGTGGCGAACGGGTGAGTAACACGTGGGTGATCTGCCCTGCACTTTGGGATAAGCCTGGGAAACTGGGTCTAATACCGAATAGGACCACGCGCTTCATGGTGTGTGGTGGAAAGCTTTTGCGGTGTGGGATGGGCCCGCGGCCTATCAGCTTGTTGGTGGGGTAATGGCCTACCAAGGCGACGACGGGTAGCCGGCCTGAGAGGGTGACCGGCCACACTGGGACTGAGATACGGCCCAGACTCCTACGGGAGGCAGCAGTGGGGAATATTGCACAATGGGCGCAAGCCTGATGCAGCGACGCCGCGTGAGGGATGACGGCCTTCGGGTTGTAAACCTCTTTCAATAGGGACGAAGCGCAAGTGACGGTACCTATAGAAGAAGGACCGGCCAACTACGTGCCAGCAGCCGCGGTAATACGTAGGGTCCGAGCGTTGTCCGGAATTACTGGGCGTAAAGAGCTCGTAGGTGGTTTGTCGCGTTGTTCGTGAAAACTCACAGCTTAACTGTGGGCGTGCGGGCGATACGGGCAGACTAGAGTACTGCAGGGGAGACTGGAATTCCTGGTGTAGCGGTGGAATGCGCAGATATCAGGAGGAACACCGGTGGCGAAGGCGGGTCTCTGGGCAGTAACTGACGCTGAGGAGCGAAAGCGTGGGGAGCGAACAGGATTAGATACCCTGGTAGTCCACGCCGTAAACGGTGGGTACTAGGTGTGGGTTTCCTTCCTTGGGATCCGTGCCGTAGCTAACGCATTAAGTACCCCGCCTGGGGAGTACGGCCGCAAGGCTAAAACTCAAAGGAATTGACGGGGGCCCGCACAAGCGGCGGAGCATGTGGATTAATTCGATGCAACGCGAAGAACCTTACCTGGGTTTGACATGCACAGGACGCCAGTAGAGATATTGGTTCCCTTGTGGCCTGTGTGCAGGTGGTGCATGGCTGTCGTCAGCTCGTGTCGTGAGATGTTGGGTTAAGTCCCGCAACGAGCGCAACCCTTGTCTCATGTTGCCAGCACGTTATGGTGGGGACTCGTGAGAGACTGCCGGGGTCAACTCGGAGGAAGGTGGGGATGACGTCAAGTCATCATGCCCCTTATGTCCAGGGCTTCACACATGCTACAATGGCCGGTACAAAGGGCTGCGATGCCGTGAGGTGGAGCGAATCCTTTCAAAGCCGGTCTCAGTTCGGATCGGGGTCTGCAACTCGACCCCGTGAAGTCGGAGTCGCTAGTAATCGCAGATCAGCAACGCTGCGGTGAATACGTTCCCGGGCCTTGTACACACCGCCCGTCACGTCATGAAAGTCGGTAACACCCGAAGCCGGTGGCCTAACCCTTGTGGAGGGAGCCGTCGAAGGTGGGATCGGCGATTGGGACGAAGTCGTAACAAGGTAGCCGTACCGGAAGGTGCGGCTGGATCACCTCCTTTCTAAGGAGCACC
>NZ_MBEQ01000094.1 GCF_001954135.1 Mycobacterium sp. GA-1841
GTTTTCACACTTTTTCCGAGGGCACCAACATTCGGGCCTGGCTGTTCAAGATTCTGACGAACACCTGGATCAACTCCTACCGCACGGCGCAGCGTCGGCCCGAGGAGGTGCTGACGGAATCGGTCACCGACGCCCAGCTGGCCGCGGCGCTGGCGGGTTCTCCGATCGAGTTGGCCTCGGCCGAGCTGGCCGCGCTGGAAGCCATGGGCGACGACGAGGTGCGCCACGCGATGGAGGCACTGCCCGATTTTCAGCGGGTCATCGTGTACTACGCCGACGTTGCGTGCTTCCGGTACAAGGAGATCGCCGAGCTCATGGATATTCCGGTGGGCACCGTGATGTCGCGGTTGCACCGGGCGCGTCGCAATCTACGGAAGCGGCTCGCCGAAGCTGCCGTTGCCAGAGGCTATTTGGGCTCCGGTCAGGACGACGGGACAGCGGCCTGATCCGTACTGGTGTCCCGGCCGATGCCACGATCGCGCGCCACGTCGGCGAGCAACTCGCGCAGCCGTTTACGCCCGCGGGCCAGTCGGGACATCACGGTGCCGACGGGAGTTCCCATCAGGGAGGCGATTTCGCGGTAGTGATAGCCCTCCACGTCGGCGAAGTACACGGTCATCCGGTTGGCCGCGGGGATCGCGTCGAGTGCGTCGGCGATGTCGTCGTCGCGCATCGCTTCGAGGGCTTCCACTTCGGCTGAGCGCAAGCCGGTGGACGTGTGCCGGCCCTCGGCGGACAACTGCCAATCGGCGAAGTCTTCGCAAAGGTGCTCGCTCACGGCCCGTTGGCGGGCACGGTAGCTGTTGATCCAGTTGTTGTACATGATCCGAAACAGCCACGCGCGCGCGTTGGATCCCGGGTGGAAGGTGTGAAAACCGCTGTAGGCCTTGAGAAGTGTCTCCTGCACGAGGTCTTCGGCGTCTGCGGCGTTGCGTGTGTATCGCCGTGCGGCCCCATAGAGTTGATCCAACAGCGGCAGCGCGTCGCGCTCGAACCGCTCCACCCGCCCGTCGTCGTTCATACCTGCAGCATCACATCTGAACGTAACTTGAGGTCAAGCGATTTTCGGACACGTGACTGCCGCGGCCGGACACTGACGGCAATGCAACGCACGCATCACGCCGTCACCTTAGGCTCATCGGTTATGAATCGACTCGATCGCTTCTTCGAGATTTCGGCCCGTGGTTCGACGGTCCCCTCCGAGATCCGCGGAGGCCTGGTCACCTTCATCGCGATGGCCTACATCATCGTGCTGAACCCGGTAGTCCTCTCCGGCTCGGCTGACGTCGACGGCAACAAACTCGAATTCGCCCAGGTGTCGGCCACCACCTGCCTGGCGGCCGGTGTGATGACGATTCTTTTCGGCATCGTCGCGCGGTTGCCGTTCGCGTTCGCCGCCGGCCTGGGCATCAACTCGTTTCTGGCCACCACCGTGGTGGGCACCCTCACCTGGCCCGAAGCCATGGGCCTGGTGGTCATCGACGGCATCATCATCGTCGCGCTGGCGGCCAGCGGTTTTCGTCGTCTCGTGTTCGACGCGGTCCCGATGCAACTCAAACTGGCGATCACCGCCGGTATCGGCTTGTTCATCCTGTTCATCGGCCTGGTCGACGCCGGATTCGTGGGCTCGACCGGGCTGCCGTCTCCCCCGGTCGGGCTGGGCACCGGCGGCGTCGGATCGATCAACACCGTGCCCACCGTCGTCTTCGTGTTCACCTTGCTGGTGACCGGCATCCTGGTGGCCCGGAAAGTCCGCGGCGGCATCCTGATCGGTCTGGTCACCGGCACCGTCGTGGCGGTGATCGTCGAGGCGATCTGGCATCTCGGGTCGGCACAGGACAAGCCCGGCGGCTGGGGGCTGTCGGTGCCGACCCTGTCCGGCTCACCGTTCGCGCTGCCGGACCTGTCCCTGGTCGGTGAGGTCAGCATGGGCAGCTTCAGCCGGATCGGCGCGCTGGCGGCGATGATGTTGGTGTTCACCCTGGTCTTCGCCAACTTCTTCGATGCCATGGGGACGATGACGGGACTGTCGCGTGAGGCCGGGCTGTCCGACTCCGAGGGGAACTTTCCGCGACTGCGCTCGGCACTGATCGTCGAGGGCGCCGGTGCCGTCGTCGGCGGGTCCGCCTCCGCCTCGTCGAACACCGTCTTCATCGAATCCGGCGCGGGTATCGAGGAGGGTTCGCGCACCGGCTTTGCCAACCTGATCACCGGGCTGCTGTTCCTGGCGGCCATGTTCGTCGCGCCGGTGGCCTCCATCGTGCCCACCGAGGTCGCCGCGGCCGCGCTGGTGATCGTCGGCGCGATGATGGTCTCGCAGCTGCGCCACATCGATCTCTCCGAGTTCTCAATGGCCCTGCCCGTGGTCCTCACCGTGGCGACGATGGCGTTCAGCTATTCGATCGCCAACGGCATCGGCGTGGGCTTCGTAGCCTGGGCCGTGCTGCGGTCGGCCGCAGGCAAGGCCCGTGAGGTCAGCCCACTGTTGTGGATCGTCGCGGCCGGCTTCATCCTGTACTTCGCCCGCGGCTGGATCGAGTCACTCATCGGCATGTAGGGGCCGGTAGCCTTCACGGTCATGGGGATGGCAGAAAAGTGAGCGCCGGCCTGTTCGGCTTGCTCGACGACATTGCCGCGTTGGCGCGGCTGGCCGCGGCGTCCATCGACGACATCGGCGCCGCGACGGGCAAGGCCACCGCCAAGGCGGCCGGTGTGGTGATCGACGACACCGCGGTGACACCGCAGTACGTCCACGGCATCACCGCCGACCGCGAGCTCCCCGTCATCAAGCGCATCGCGATCGGATCGCTGCGCAACAAGATCGTCTTCATCCTGCCGGCGGCATTGCTGCTGAGCCAGTTTGCGCCGTGGCTGCTGACCCCGATCCTGATGGTCGGCGCGACCTATCTCTGCTATGAGGGCGCCGAGAAGGTCTGGGGACGCTTCCTCGGCCACGGCGGGCACGGTTCGCACGGCGAGCCGGCCACGACCGTCGGCGGCGACGCCGAAAAGTACATGATCACCGGCGCGATCCGCACCGACTTCATCCTGTCCGCCGAGATCATGGTGATCGCGCTCAACGAGGTGGCCAACCAGACCTTCGTACCGCGACTGATCATCCTGGTCGTCGTCGCGCTGGTGATCACCGCGGCGGTGTACGGCGTGGTGGCCGGCATCGTGAAAATGGACGACATCGGCCTGTTGTTGGCCCAGCGCTCGTCGAAGGTTTCGCAGAAGATCGGCCGCGGCCTGGTGGCCGGGATGCCCAAGCTGCTGTCCGCGCTGTCCACCATCGGTACGGTCGCGATGCTCTGGGTCGGTGGACACATCCTGCTCGTGGGCACCGACACCTTGGGCTGGCATACCGTCTACGGCGTGGTTCACCATGCTGAAGAAGCCGTCCGTCACGCGGTGGGCGGCGGGTTCGGTGGCGTGCTGGCCTGGCTGACCAACACCGCGGCATCCGCGGTCATCGGTCTGGTGGTCGGCACCGTGGTCGTCGGGATCATGCATGTGCTGCCGTTCGGCAAGAAGAAAGACGCGCACTAGGCCCGTCGCAGGCCCGGCCGCAACCGCTCAGCGGCGATCTCGTGCCCGTCGCGCACATCGTCGATCAAGGACCGCGCCTGGCCGATCAGCCCGTCGACATCGACGTCGTGCGGCGCGGGTCTCGGTGTCTCACCGAGCCGTTCTGCCGCCCGCGCCAGCACCGTGAGCGCACCCGTGGGATTGCCGCGCTGAACATGGGTGATGCCCACCGCGAGCTGCGCCAATCCCTGCCACATCGCGCGGTGCGCATCCGGGGCCTGCTTCCACGCCACTTCCAGTACCTCGTGGGCGTTGAAGGCCAATCCGCCGTCGAGCAACTGTTGTGCGTAGGCAAGTGAGTCGTCGGGCGACAGCGTCAGATCGTCGGGGATGCGCGGTACCCCCTGGCTGCCATGCGGCAGCGGCCGGCCCAGTGCGTCGCGGGGCCGGCTGTTGCGGGCCTTGCCCGACTCGTCACGATCCCGATCGGTCATTTCTCGATTCTCCGCGACGCCGCGGTCGCCGCTTGCCTGCCCCGCGAATTCCATGAGCCGTCAAGAACATTTGTGTGCCTGGCGACTTCCCGTGCAATACTGAGCCCGGACGTTTTTGGTACGTCCGGATTCACAAGAGAGAAGTAAAATATGGCACAGGGAACTGTGAAATGGTTCAACGGCGAAAAGGGCTTCGGCTTCATCGCTCCTGACGGCGGCGCCGCTGACGTCTTCGTTCACTACTCTGAGATCACCGGAAGCGGATTCCGCTCCCTCGATGAGAACCAGCGCGTCGAGTTCGAGATCACCCAGGGTGCCAAGGGCCCCCAGGCAGTGGGAGTCACGGCGATCTGATCGCCCCCAAGATCTGACAGTGGGCTGGTACGGATGACTTCCGTACCAGCCCATCTGGTTTCAGACGACGTTTCGAGCGGCGGTCAGGCCGGTCACGATGACGGCGCATCGGCATGAGGCTGCGGTACCGCACGATCAGAGAAAACCGGTGCCTCCACCGGTTCGCTCGAGGCCTCGGCCACCGGCATCTGCAGCCGCTGGTCAGAGTGCGAAAATAATTCGGACGAATCCATAAAAGTGGTCCTTGCGAGGTGCGGAACTACCGCACAGGTATGAGAAACCAAGCGACGGATAATCACTGGCTGTCTTCGAATCTACACCCCGGTCAACTCAGCGCGACCGGCTGCCGGAGAACCGCGCGCCGACGTCAATCGCCGGCGACGCGCACCGCGGGCAAAATCAGTGTGTCGATGACATCCCGGATGAATGTCGCATCGACGCCCTGTCCACCGATCACCCGCATCAGGCACATCCCGGTCATCACGTCGGCTACCAGCGACCAGTCCTTCTCGGGCGACACCTCCCCGCGAGCGGCGGCCTGCACCAAGATTGCCGTCACCACTCGCCTGCCCTTGAGCAACATCAGATCGTCGAGGGCCGAGGCGAGATGGGGATCGTGGGTGGCCTCTACCGCGGCCCGGAGCACGAGGTCGTAGGAGAAGCGCTCCTCGTCGTTGCGCACCGCCCGCCGCACCAGTTCGTCGAAATCGCCTTCCAGACTGCCGGTGTCGGGCGCGTCGTCAGCCAGCAGGTCGGGCCGCCAGTACACCAGGGCATCGGTGATCAACGCCGCCTTCGAGCACCAGCGCCGGTAGATCGCCGCCTTTCCCACTCCGGCCCGCGCGGCGATGTCGTTCATGTTGGTGTTGACATAACCGTTCTCGGCCAACGCCGCCAACGCCGCGTCGAGGATGGCGGCGTCACGCGATCGGTCGAGACGTCCGTCGGTGCGCCGCCGCAACTTCGAGCGTGCGTCCGGCGAATGGTCCTGCTCAGCCATCACGTTCACGCGTTGTGCGGCGGAATCGGTGCGGTGTTGTCGTCGACAGCACCGACCGCCGCGGCCTGCTTCCGCTCACGTTCGAGGCGCCCCTGCCGGGTGATCTCAAAAGTGTTGAGCGGCCACCAGAACCAGCGGCCCAGCGCCGCCGCGATCGAGGGCGTCATGAACGAGCGCACGATCAGCGTGTCCACGACCAGGCCGATACCGATGGTCATACCGAGTTGGCCGACCACGCGCAGATCCGACACGATCATCGACATCATGGTGAAGGCGAACACCAGGCCGGCCGCGGTGACTACGCGTCCGGTCGCCCCGATCCCGCGGATGATCCCGGTATTGAGTCCGGCGTGTATCTCTTCTCTGAAGCGCGAGACCACCAGCAAGTTGTAGTCCGACCCGACTGCCAGCAGGATCACCATCGACAGCGGGATCACGATCCACTGCACGCCCAGGCCCAGGATGTCCTGCCAGAGCAGCACCGACAAACCACACGCGGTGCCCAGGGATGCGGCCACGGTGCCCACGATCACCAAGGCGGCCACCACACTTCGGGTGATGATCAACATGATGCTGAAAATGAGGATCATCGCCGCGATCACCACGATCATCAGATCGGTTACCACGCCATCCTGCATGTCGCTGTACATCGATGCCGTGCCGGCAAGCGAAACCTTCGCACTGGCCAGCGGGGTGCCCTTGAGAGCATCGGCGACAACACCTTTGAGGTCACGGACATGCTCGATGCCGTCCACCGAGGCCGGGTCGCCCTGGTGGGTGATGATCATCCTGACCGCCTTGCCGTCGGGCGACATGAACATCTTGACCGCACGATTGAAGTCAGGGTTTTCGAACACATCCGGCGGCAGGTAGAACATGTCGTCGTTCTTGGCCTGATCGAAGTACAGGCCAATCTCCGTCGCGCCCTTCGCCGCCTCCTGTTGCGCGGCCTGGGTGCCGGCCATGGTGCTGTGCGTCGCGATCATGAAATCGCGCATCCGCTTCATCGTCCCGATGGTGTCCTGCAGAACCGGCAGCATCTGCGGCAGCAGTTGGTCCAGCCGATCGAGATCTACTGTTAAGCCTTGAATTTGGTCAGACAGTTTATCGATACCGTCCAGCGCATCGAATATGGACCGCAGGGACCAGCAGACTGGAATGTCATAGCAGTGCGGTTCCCAATAGAAGTAGTTACGCAGCGGCCGAAAGAAGTCATCGAAATCCGAGATGCTGTCTCGCAGTTGCTTGGTCGTTTCCACCATCTCATGGGTCCGGCCCACCATGCTATGGGTGGTTTCGGTCATCTCCTTCGTAATGGCGTACATGCGTTCCATGCTGGCGACGGTCTTGCTCATCTCGTCGGCTTGTTCGAGCATCTGCGCGGAGTTGTCGTTGTTGAACTTGGCGGACTGCAGCGTGCTGGCGTTCTGCGCACCAAGCAGGAACGGGATCGAGCTGTGCTCGATCGGCGCACCCAAGGGCCGGGTGATGGTCTGCACCCGCTCGATGCCCCGCATGTGCATCACGTTCTTGGCGACCTTTTCGATGACGAGCATGTCCGACGGGGTACGCAGATCGTGATCGGCCTCGAGCATCAGCAACTCAGGGTTCATCCGGGCTTGTGAGAAGTGCCGATCAGCAACGCCCATGGCGAGGTTCGCCGGCATATCGGCGGGGGTGAACTGCTTGTCGTTGTACTGCGGTACGTAGGTCATCAGGGCGACGAAGCCGATGACGGCGATCACGCTGGTGACGAAGACGATCGGGATGGGCCAGCGCACCACCGACGTGCCGACCTTGCGCCACCCCGGTGACGCGATCTTGTGCTTGGGATCGAGCAGACCGAACTTCGACGCGATGGTCAGGACCGCAGGCGCCAATGTCAGTGCGGCGATGATGATCACCAGAACCGAGATGGCGCAGGGCAGACCCATGGTCTGGAAGTAGGGCAGCGTGGTCATGGTGAGGCACAGGCAGGCCCCGACGATCGTCAACCCGGAGCCGAGGATGACGTGCGATACGCCGCTGTAGGCCACATAGAACGCGTCTTCGCGCTCCAGGCCCTTCGATCTCTCCTCGTGATATCGACCCAGGAGGAAGATCACATAATCCGTGCCGGCAGCCAGGGCCAGCATGGTCACCATGCTCACCGCGTATGGGGTCAGACCGATGATGTTGAAGTATCCGGCGGTTGCTGTAACACCCTGTGCAGCAAACAATTCCAGAAGAATGACAACCATCGAAATGAGCAACGTGACGATGGAGCGGTAGATGGCGAGCAGCATCACGATGATGACGGCGACCGACACCAACTCCATTTTCGCCATACTTTGATGGCCTGCCACGCTGGTGTCGGCGTTGAGCACGCTGTTTCCGGCGACGTGGGCCGTGATGCCTGGCGGGGCGGGCACCGAGGCCACGATGTCACGCACGGCAGCGACGGACTCGTGACTCCTGCTGGTGCCCTGGTCCCCGGCCAGGAAGATCTGCACATAGGCGGACTTCCCGTCCACGCTCTGCGAGCCCGCCGCGGTCATCGGATCGCTCCAGAAGTCCTGGACATTCTGGACGTGCTCGGTATCGGCCTTCAGTTTGGCGACGATCTCGTCGTAGTACTTGTGCGCGGCCGCACCGACAGGTTCCTCGCTCTCCAGCACGACCATCGCTGAGGAGTCCGAATCGTACTGCTGGAACACCTTGCCGATGTTGAGCATCGCCTTGTACGAGTCCGAGGTGGTGGGACTCAGCGGCACCGACCGGGATGCCGCGACCTCGTCGAGCGACGGGACAAGAGCTCCCAGGGCAACCGTGAGCAGCACCCAGAACACGATGATCGGCAGTGAGAAGACCCGGACCATGTGGCCCAGGAAGGGACGATGGGGCTTCGAGTGCGCAGTGCCCATTCGCTCGCTCCTCTTCGCAGTGCTCATACGGATTTCACCAAGCAGTAGATGAACGGTTTGAAGGTGTCGGTGCTCGTCCGGTCATCGCGCACGTCGTCGTCGACAGTCACCCGGCAGCCAAGACCGCTAACGTCGCCCTCACCCTGCGCCATGATGTTGGCCGACATGGACGGCAGCGTCGTCACGATCGTGAAAGACCATGGCAGCGGCGCGTTTTCGATGAGATTCGGTTGACCGTACTCGTCGAGGTAGTTGATATTAGCCGTCCCCCCGGAGCCAGTGATCTCGTACTTGATGTGCTTCGGATTGAAGTTCTCGGTGATTCCGGAGCCCTCCGCCAAGTTCGGCCCCTGCTTATCGGTCTCCCGAATTCGAAGGATCGCGTACGCGCCCAGGCCGACGACGACCACCAGCACAATCGGTATCCACGCTTTCTTGAGCAACTTGAACACCGTTGCGCCTCCCCGACGTGCCACTTCACGAAAATTTACCCAGACGGAACCCCGGTTCCGCCCAAGAGGACGCTCCGTACTGTACTCGCCCGCTCTTCGATCGGCGATTCGGCTCTACCTGTTCAAGTACCGCTCGAGGCCGGCGATGACGATGTCGAGGTTGAAGTTGAAGTCGAAGTCTCCGGCCGCGACCACATCGATGCCACGCTGCGCGACGACGCCACCGAGCAGTGGAAAGTCGCTTGAAGCAAGATCTTTCAGAGCACGCTCGACCTCGGGCGTCTGATGATGCAGTCGCGATTGAGCCGATCCGAGGACATCGTGGGCAGCCGACATCGCCAGCCCGGCCACCAGGGTGAGCACCCGCCCGGCGTCGTCGACGTGGAATCCGGCCGCGGTCAGGGCCACGAGCACCTGCTCGGCGAGGGCCAGGCCGGCGGCACCTCCGGTACCGCTCAACCGGAAACTGGTCGCCGTCACGCCGAGTTTGAGAACCCCCTGACGAATGGCGCAGCCATAGGCCCGCAGGATCTCCTGCCAGCTCGCATCCTCGGGCAACTTGATCGCCCGTAACTCGTTTTCGAACAGGTCGGTCACGACCAGCTCGAGCAGACCATCGCGATCGCCGACGTAGTAGTGCAACGTCGTGCGGTCCACGCCGAGGGCATCGGCCACCGCCTGCATCGTCAACGCGCCCGGGGCGATGGCGCGTGCCGCGGCAACGATCTGCTTCTGATCGATCCGCGGTGGCCGGCCCCGTCCCCGACGTGGCGCGTTTTCGGTGCTCACGCAGCAAATTCTAGTTGTCCACGACAGAAACGACCGCGCACTCTTCCTTTTTTCTCACGGGCGTGGAAAACTGCCCGAAACCAAGGAAGGGAGCCACCGCCGTGTCGCAGACTTCTCCATACCGGGTGGTGCAGTGGACGACGGGAAACGTCGGCAAGAGTTCGGTGGCGGCCATCGTGAAGAACCCGACCTTGGAACTGGTGGGGTGCTACGCCTGGTCGCCGGACAAGGCCGGAAAGGATGTCGGTGAGCTCGTCGGCATCGAGCCCACGGGGATCACCGCCACCAATGACGTCCAGGCGCTGCTGGCCCTCAAACCCGATGTGGTGGTGTACAACCCGATGTGGATCGACGTCGACGAGCTGGTCGAGATCCTGTCGGCCGGCGTCAACGTCGTCGCGACCGCTTCCTTCATCACCGGACACAACCAGGGCGAGGGTCGCGACCGGATCGCCGAGGCCTGCCGCAAGGGCTCCTCGACGATGTTCGGGTCCGGTATCAGCCCCGGTTACGTCAACCAGCTGGCCATCGTCGCGGCCGGCATCTGCGACCGGGTGGACAAGATCACCGTCAACGAGGCCGCCGACACCACGTTCTACGATTCGCCGGACACCGAAAAGCCCGTCGGGTTCGGCCAGCCCATCGACCATCCCGATCTTCAGGCGATGACCGCACAGGGCACCGGGGTGTTCGGTGAGGCGGTGCGGATGATCGGCGATGCACTGGGCATCGAGTTCGACGAGGTCCGCTGCGACGCCGAATACGCCCAGACCACCGAGGATCTCGATCTCGGCTCGTGGACGATTCCGGCCGGCGGCGTCGCCGGGGTGTTCGTCAGCTGGAAGGGGATCGTCGGGGGTGTTACGCGGGTCGAGCTGACCCTGCGGTGGCGCAAAGGCCAGACCTTGCAACCTGATTGGCAGATCGATCAGGACGGCTGGGTGATCGAGGTCGCCGGACGCCCCACCGTGACGATGAAGGTCGGCTTCCTGCCGCCCCCGGACTTCGAGGCCACCACCCTGGAGGAGTTCATGGTGCTCGGCCACATCATGACCGCGACTCCCCCGATCAACGCGATCCCGGCTGTGGTCGATGCCGCGCCCGGTATCGTCACCTACAACGATCTGCCGTTGATCCTGCCGCGCGGAGTGGTGCCGGCAAGTTAGGCGGTCATACCCCGGCCGACACAATGTAACGACGAGCCTCGTATCGCTGACACTGTGCAAGGCTCCTAGCGGTTCTCCACACCTCAGGATTGGTCCATCCGTCGAACGCAACCGACGGCATCGATCAACGACGATTGGACAGAACCGTGGACTCGTTGCGCGCCAACCCCATTGAGCCGCAGATTCAAGACCTACAGGCCGGGGTCGTGGTACCCAACCGATTGCTGGACACCAAGGCGCTCGACGAACTGGCCGGTGACGCGATCGCGGTGAACCTGGACCGAGCCGGCACCGGCGACAGCCGGCTTCGTTTCGCTCTCGCCGCCGTCACCCCCGTCCCCCTGCGCCGGATGCTGCCCGCACTGCAGAGCCTGGACCTGGAGGTGCTCGAAGAGCAGGCCGACATCTGGACGCGACCGGACGGACAGGTGTGCCACGTCTACCACCTGGTGCTGCAGCCCGGCCCCGATGTGGCCGAGGCGCTGGCGGAGCAACAGGAAGGCGCGCTTGACCGGATCCGCGAGACGTTCCAGGCGATCTGGGCCGGCCGGATCGAAGCCGACGGGTTCAACGCACTGATCCTGCGAGCCTCGTTGAACTGGCGGCAGGTCAGTGCGCTGCGCAGCTACAGTCGCTATCTGCGCCAGCTGCCACTGCCGTACGGCCAGTCACGAATCCAGCGGGTGTTGCTGGACAATCCGCGCGCGGCCCAGGCCTTGCTGGCGTTGTTCGAGGCCCGGTTCGACCGCACCGGGCAGCCCGCCGACAGCGCTCCTCGCGTCGACCGCATGGCCGAGGCAGAACAGTTGGTGGCCGCCGAGATCGACCAGGTGCTGCACATTGATGCCGATCGCATCCTGCGCGCGTATCACAACCTGATCAGGGCCACCGTGCGCACCAATGCCTTTGCTCCCGACGCCCTCTCGGTCACGATGCCCTATCTGGTGCACAAGCTGGCGGCGCAGTCGATCGACGAGCTGCCCCAGCCTCGTCCGGTTTCCGAAATCTTCGTCTACTCACCGGAATTCGAAGGGTTGCACCTGCGCTTCGGGCTGGTCGCCCGCGGCGGGCTGCGCTGGTCGGACCGCCACGACGACTATCGGACCGAAGTCCTGGGGTTGGTCAAAGCACAGGCGGTCAAGAACGCGATGATCGTGCCCGCCGGCGCCAAAGGGGTGTTCGTCGTCAAGTCCCGCTCCACCGCGGGCGGCGAATCCGCGCGCGTCCAGGGCCTGCGGTGCTACCGGCAGTTCGTCGGCGCACTGCTCGACGTCGTCGACAAGGACCCCGACGTCGGCTCCGATGACCGCCCCCGCTTCAGCGGCGTGGTGTGCCACGACGGATCCGACCCCTATCTGGTGGTGGCCGCCGACAAGGGCACCGCGACATTCTCGGACTCGGCCAACGCGGTGGCGCTCGATCGCGCGTACTGGATGGGCGACGCGTTCGCCTCGGGCGGGTCGGCCGGCTACGACCACAAGACCATGGGCATCACCGCGCGGGGTGCGTGGGTCAGCGGCGACAGCCACCTCGCCGAGCTCGGTATCGACTCGAACGCCGACGAGTTCTCCGCGGTCGGAATCGGCGACATGAGCGGTGACGTCTTCGGCAACGGGATGCTGCTGCGGCGAGGCCTGCGGCTGGTGGCCGCATTCGATCATCGGCACATCTTCGTCGACCCCACCCCGGACACCGCGCTGGCCCGCAAGGAACGGCAACGGCTGTTCGAGCTGCCGCAGTCGTCGTGGGATGACTACGATCGTGCCTCGATCAGCCCCGGTGGCGGGGTGTGGCCGCGCACCGCCAAGACCATCACCACCACGCCGGAGATGCGCGCCGCGCTCGGCATCGCCGCCGATGCAGTGCGGGTGACCCCGAGCGAATTGATCGGCCACATCCTGCGGGCCCCAGTGGATCTGCTGTTCAACGGCGGCGTAGGCACCTACATCAAGGCCAGCGATGAGCAGCACGCCGATGTGGGCGACAAGGTCAACGATTCACTGCGGATCGATGCCGACAAGGTCCGATCCCGGGTCATCGTCGAAGGGGGGAATCTCGGCCTCTCGCAACGTGGCAGGATCGAGTTCGCCCACCGGGGCGGGTTGGTGAACACCGACGCCATCGACAACGCGGCGGGAGTGGACTGCTCCGACCACGAGGTCAACATCAAGATCCTGCTGAATACCGCCGTACAGTCCGGCGTCATCACCGGCACGGCCCGCAACCGCCTGCTCGCCGAGATGACCGATGAGGTGGCCCAGCTCGTCCTCGCCAACAACACGGCCCACAACCGCCTGCTCAGCGATGCCCGCTCGAATGCGGCTCAGATGGTCGATGTGCACGCCCGGATGACGGCCGATCTGGAAACCCGACGGGGGCTGCATCGCTCGCGCGAGAACCTGCCCAGCCCAGGGCAGTTCGCCGACCTGGCCAAGGACGGCCGGGGATTGACCTCCCCCCAGCTGGCCACCCTGATGGCGCACGTGAAGCTCGACCTCAAGGCCCAATTGCTCGCCGGTGAGATGTTCGACGACCCCTACTTCGTCGCCCCCCTCAACCAATACTTCCCGGCGGCGTTGCGGTACCAACTCGGCGAGCCGCTGCCCGAGCACCCGTTGCGCCGGGAGATCGTCACGACCGCGATCGTCAACCGCGTCCTGGCCACCTCGGGTGTGACGTTCGCCTTCCGCCTCGCGGAGGAAACTGGAGCCGCCGCAGGCGATGTCGTGCGGGCCCATGCGGTGGTATCCGAGGTGTTCGACCTGGACTCGCTGTGGTCGGACATCTACTCCGCGGGTCTGTCGCCGGAGCTGACCAACGCCATGATCATCGAAGGGCGCCGTCTGCTCGATCGGGCCACGCGATGGTTCGTGCTCAACCGGCCGCAACCGGTCGACGTCGAACAGGAGATCGCGCGTTTCGCCGACCGGGTGGCCCTGCTGCGGGGCCGGCTGGGATCCATGTTGCGCGGGCAGGAACGCGATACCGTCACCGCGGCGTACGACGATCTCGTCGTCCGCGGAGTTCCGGGACACATTGCCCGAAGGATCAGCGAATCCCTCTACGCATTCAGCCTTCTCGACATCATCGAGGGTTCACATCTGTGCGGTGAGGACGCCGCGGCACTGGCCGAGATCTACTTCGAGCTGTCCGACCGGCTCGGGGTGGACCGGCTGCTGCTGGCGGTGTCGTCGCTTCCCCGCGGCGGCCGCTGGCATGCGCTGGCGCGGCTCGCGCTTCGGGAGGATCTGTACCGCTCGTTGCGCGATCTCACCATCGACGTCACCACACTGGGCGCCGACGGCCCCGCCGGAGAACGGATCTCGGATTTCGAGGTCTGCAATCGTCCGCGGCTGGACCGGGCCAGGCGCACGCTGGACGAGTTCCTCGACGCCGACGAGCCTGATCTGGCGGCGCTGTCGGTGGCCACGGCACAACTGCGCAGACTGCATCGGTGAGCTAGCCGGCCGCCGGCGGAGACGCCAGACTGGATGCCGATATGACTACGCATCTGCATTGGCTCACCCACCCGGAGACCGACTCGGACGTTCCGACCGTCCGCCGGATCAATCTCGCCGCGTTCCCGACCCCAGAGGAGGCCGATCTCGTCGACACTCTCCGCGCCGATCCCGGATGGATCAACGGACTGTCGATGCTTGCGACGGCCGAGGACGGGGAACCGGCGGGCTACGCGTTGCTCACTCGGTGCCACATCGGCGACACCGCCGCGCTGTGCCTCGGACCGTGCGCAGTACTACCCGAGTATCAGCGCACCGGGGCCGGATCCGCAGCGATCGGTGCCGTTCTCGACGCGGCCAGGCAGCGGGGTGAACGCTTCGTGACCGTCCTCGGGCACGCGGCGTACTACCCGAGGTTCGGTTTCACCCGGGCCTCGATCCACGGGGTCGCGATGCGCGACGCGGTTCCCGACGATGCGCTCATGGTGCTCGCCCTCGACGGAAGTGCGATCCCCGCGGGCGTCATTCGGTACGCCGCACCGTTCGGTGACATCTGAGGACACCGAACCGCATGTTCATGCGCCGTTCGGTGCGGTCACGGTGGGTTCAGCGCCCACCGGGAAGTTGACCGAGTTGGCGATGAAGCACATCCGGTGGGCTTCGTGATGGAGTTCGGTGGCCTCACCGACCTGCTCTGGGTCGGTGATGGCCACCTCCGGCCGTAACGTGACCTCGGTGAAAACCCCGCTGCCTTCGGCGTTCTCGCTCATCGTCCCCGACGGACGATCACGGTAGGCGGTCACGGTGATGCCGTCGCGGGCGCACAACGCCAGGTACCACAGCATGTGGCACTGCGACAGGCTGACCACGAGTAGCTCCTCGGGGTTCCAGCGCTGCGGGTCGCCCCGGAAGGCCGGATCGGCGCTGCCCGCGATCACCGGCTTGCCCGGCTCGACACCCGTCACGTCGTGGTCGCGGGCATAGTCGCGGTAACCACTGGTCCCCGACCCCGTGTTACCGGTCCAGGTGACCACTGCCTCGTATCGGTGCGTCCGGTTCGCCATGCGCGCGACGGTATCAACTGACGGCGACGTCTTCGCGGTACACCATTGACACATTGGCACGGATAACTAGACTTTGTGCCATGTCTATTGGCAGCGCGGCCGACACAGACGTAGTACGACCGCAAGTGCTCGCTGATTTCCGCAGGCACTCCGGCAGCATCCTGGGCGGCGCCTTCGGTGCCGCGGCGTTCGACGAAGTGGCCCTGGTTCCCGTGGCCGCGGCGGTGGACCGCAGCGGCCGCTTCGAACGCAACTTCCTCGATCGCGGTGTGCGCAGCGGTTTTTCGGCATTCCTGGCCATCTGGGGTGACGCCGAGGACCGTGCCGCCGAGGGCCGCCGGCTACAGACCATGCACCGTGATGTCCGCGGGCACGGCAAGGACGATTTTGCCGACGTCCGCTACAGCGCGCTGAACCCGCAGCTGTGGAACTGGATCGCGATCAGCGGGATCTTCGTCGTCCTGCGCTCGTTCACCCCGGCGACGGGCATCACGATGAACGCTGCCGAGCACGAGGCCGCCTACGCCCAACTGCTCGACGCGTTTCGCTCCCTCGAACTCCCGGGCGCCTCGGCGAAGCTGCCGCAGACCTATGCCGAGGCCACCTGCTACTACGACGACATGGTGGAAAACCAGTTGTCGGACAACGAATTCCTGAGCCGGGTGACCGACGGGCTGACCCGGTTGCCGTTACCCACGCTGCTGCTCCCCGCACCCCTGCGGGCAGCGCTCACGCCGCCCTGGATGGTGGTTCGGCCGCTCGCCGGCCGGGTGATCAAGGTGTGCTCATTCGGAATCATGCATCCGGGGGTCCGCGAGCTCACCGGGTTCCACTGGCAATCCCGCCACGACCGCGAATTCGCCGTGTACACCCGGTTACTCCAGCTCGCCTGGCGCCTCCTGCCGGACCGCCTCCTGCTGGTGCCGCTGGCCTACAACCGGCTGCAATACGAGAAGCTGGTGCGCCTGCACCGGTCGGTGGGTCTGGATTCCTTCGCACCGCTGGGCTGCCCGGCGGCGGGCTGACACACTGGTATCGATGCCCCGCAGCAACGCCAGCCAGTCCGAACAGGAAGACGCCATCCTCAAGGCCGCCGCCGAGGAGGTGTCGCTCGTCGGGTTGGGCCGCGCCAGCCTCGATGTCATCGCCAAACAGGCCGGGGTCAGTCGCCGCACGCTCTACCGCCGGTTTCCCACCCGCGATGCCTTGATCACCGAACTCGGCCGGCGCACCTTCGACCTGGCGATGGACCGGTTGCACACCGTCGCAATCGATTCGGGCCCCAGCGAGGCCGCGGTCGCCGCCTTCTGCGAGGGCCTGCGGCTCCTGACCACCGAGCCGTTGATGCGCCGATTCCTGCGGCTGGACACCGATTTCACCGCGGTGGCCGGCGCGTACCACGAGGCCACGGTGTTTCTGCGCCATGCCTCGACCGCGATGGCGAAGGCGCTGCGGGCGGCCGGTGCCACCATGCCCGATGACGAGTTGCTCGCCGTGGCCGAACTGCACATCCGCCTGGCCTGCTCACTGGCCCAGGTGCCCTCGCCGGTGCTCGATGTCAACGACGACGCGGCGGTTCGCGCCTACGCGCGTCTGCATCTGGCACCGCTGGTGCACTAGCCCCGTCCGCTCGACTTCGGCCGACCCCGCAGCCCGACAGTCGCCGCGCGGACCGCGGCGGTGATCGCCTCGACCATCGGACTGTCCAGCTTCCAACACTGCCAGTACAACGGCACGTCCAGATACTGGTCGGTGATCCGGACGAAGGCGTCGTCGACGAGTTCCTCGGGATACATTCCCCAGCCCAGGCCTGCCCGTACCGCGGCGCCGAAGCCCTCCGCGGTCGGAATGTAATGCGTCGGCCTGACGATGTCCTTGCGGAACACTTTGCGCACCAACCGGTCCTGCAGGGCATCGTCCCGATTCCAGGCCAGTGACGGCGCCACCGACGCGGCCTCGCGGGTGAATCCGGCGGGCAGATGACGACGCACGTACTGCGCACTGGCCACCGGTACGTAGCGCATCGCCCCCAGTGGATACACCCGACAGCCCGGTACCGGCCGTCGCTCGGTGGTGACCGCGCCCATCACCACGCCTTCCCGTAACAGCCGTGCCGAAAGATCCTGATCCTCGATCCTGATGTCGAACAGGAACTCCGAGGCGCGGGTGAACACCCCGGTGAACCACGTCGCCATCGAATCGGCGTTGACCGCCAGCGCGATCCTGGTGCGCTGTGCCGACCCGCCACCCATCTCCGCGAGGGCCTCGGACTCCAGCAATGCCGTCTGCGCCGCCAGCCGCAGCAGCGGGATACCGGCAGATGTTGCGGTGCAAGGCTTTTCGCGCACCACGAGGACCTGACCGAGGCGTTGTTCGAGGGCCTTGATGCGTTGACTGACCGCCGACGGCGTCACATGCAGCCGCTGGGCGGCCGCATCGAAACTACCCAGCTCGACCACTGCGGCGAAAGCAGCCAGCTGGTGGCCGTCGATCTGCACGTGACGATCCTAATCGCGTCACGCTCACCTGGTCCCATGGTCGGTGCAGTTCTCCTACCACGGTCGTACGTCAAGATCAGAGCGCAGCGCGATGCGTCCTGACCTGCAGGCTTCATAGCGTCGAACCATGACACGAGCACAGCGTTCCCCCGCGATCTCGATAGCGAATTCGATGACAGGCGTCGCCCGTGGATGGTCCGGGAACGACGCCCTCGTCGCCCGGCCGGCCGGGTGGCGGCGCGCGATCGCCGCGATCCGCGCGGCACTGGCGGCCGCGCCACGTCCGCAGTGGAAACAGCCCTACTACCCACCGTTGCGGGAAGGTTTCATCGAGGACGCCGCGATGGCCCGAGAGATGTGGCGACTCTGAGGTGTTTGCGGGTTGCGAACATCCGGCCCCGAAAAATCCAACCCTGGTAGGAGGCGCGGCACCCGCTTGACCTTCTACGATCACACCATGCTCGGTGGCATCGCACGCGACATACGGGCGCACGTGCGCCGGCGGGGTAACGCCCTGCCGGTGGGCTACAACTGGGCCATCGTGTTGTCGTTCGACGCCACGGTGATCGGGGTCGGTGTGGTCGCCATGCTGCAGCGGCCGGGCGCAGACGCGCCTGCGGGCCTGCTGGCGCTGGCGGTCTGCGTCGCCCCGTTCGCGTTGTTCTACCTTGCCGGCATCGAGTTCAAGGCGCCGATCGTGTGGGCCACCTGGTCCGTCGGCGCGGCGGTGTTGTTGTTCGCCACCGCCACTCCCGTGGCCAATGATTTCGCTCCCCTGATCGCCGTGCTGATGGTCGGTGAGGTTGCTTCGCTGACCGGGGTATGGGGTGGATTTCTGGCATCGCTGTCGGGTGCCACCCTGCTGCTGATCGCCGCGGCACAGCACCGCCTCGACGCCCTGCCGCTCTACCTTGGCATCCTCGGGATGGGTTGGTTGGTCGGCTATCTCGTCCACACCCAACAGCAACTCATGCGGCAACAACACGAATCGCAGGCCGCGCTGGCCCGGCACGCCGCGGCCGACGAGCGCCGGCGGATCGCCCGCGAGGTGCACGACGTCATCGCGCACTCGCTCAGTGTGACCCTGCTGCATGTGACCGGCGCGCGGCGCGGGCTCCAACAGGACCGCGACATCGACGACGCCGTCGAGGCGTTGGAGCAGGCCGAACGGTTGGGCCGGCAAGCCATGGCCGACATCCGCCGTACGGTCGGGCTGCTCGACGGCGCCCCGATGGGAATGGCGCCTGAACCCGGGGTCGACGACATCGCAGGGCTACTGGACGATTTCGTTCGTGCCGGCTTGAACGTTCGTCACGAGGTCACCGGCCGCACCGAGGCCGTCACGCCCGCCGTCGGCCTGGCGTTGTACCGCATCGCCCAGGAGTCGTTGGCCAACATCGCCAAACACGCGCACGACGCAGAAGCCACTGTGCTCCTGCGCATTTCCCGCACGTCGGCGACGCTGACCGTCAGCAACCGGCTCCCGGTACCCGCCCTCGCCGGACAGCGCGACCTCGGCAGAGAAGGCCGCGGCGTGCGCGGCATGCGTCAGCGCGTCGAACTGCTCGGGGGCATCATCAGCGTCGGCCCCGACGACCACGGATGGTCGGTGCGCACGAACATCCCGTTGGACGACACCGATCAGGCACCTCGCGGGTGCCCCTTCGGGTCATGACCGGCCCGGCCACCGACGTCGCCGTAGTGCTGGTCGACGATCAGGATCTGGTGCGCTCCGGTCTGCGGCGGATCCTGCGGCGCAAAGACGGTTTCGCGATCGTCGCGGAATGTGCCGACGGGGACGAGGTTCCCGACGCCGTCGCTGCGCACCGCCCCGATGTCGTGGTGATGGATCTGCGGATGAAACGGGTCGACGGGATCGAGGCCACCCGCCAACTGACCGCCGACGGCGGACCTCCCGTGCTCGCACTGACCACCTTCAACGACGACGAGTTGCTCTCGGGTGCCCTGCGCGCCGGAGCCAGCGGATTCGTCCTCAAGGACTCCTCGGCCGAAGAGTTGATCCGGGCGGTGCGCGCCGTGGCCCAGGGCGACAGCTATCTCGACCCCGCGGTGACCGCCCGGGTGCTCAGCACCTACCGCAAATCGGCCGAGCCCCGCCGCAGCGCTGCCGTCGGTGATCTCACCGCGCGCGAACTCGACGTGTTGACGTTGATCGCCAAGGGACGGTCGAACACGGAGATCGCCGAGGAGCTGAGCATCTCCGGACTCACGGTCAAGAGCCACATCGGCCACATCTTCATCAAGCTCGACCTCCGTGACCGCGCCGCCGCGATCATCCACGCCTACGACACCGGACTGGTCGCACCTCAGTGATCGGGTTCACACCGTCCTTGTAAGGTAGATAGCCAGTCGTAGTTGTTGTACAACCTGCGCAAACGTGACGAGCAGCCGAGTGCGGCGCATTGACCGAGGGGGAACCATGAACGAAGTGCTGGCCCGCGCCGGCATCTTCCAAGGGGTGTCGCCCGATGCCGTGGCCGCGCTCGTCAAGCAGTTGGAGCCGGTGACGTTCCGCCGCGGCCAGGTGGTGTTCGTCGAGGGCGAGCCCGGTGACACGTTGTACATCATCACCGCAGGCAAGGTGAAGATCGGCCGCAAGTCCGCCGACGGACGCGACAGCCTGATCACGCTGATGGGCCCGTCGGACATGTTCGGCGAGTTGGCGATCTTCGATCCCGGCCCGCGCACGTCGACGGTGACCGCGCTGACCGAGGTGAAAACGGTCGTGATGAGCCGGGTGGTGCTGCGGGGGTGGATCGCCGATCGGCCCGAGATCGCCGAGCAGCTGTTGCGCGTGCTGGCCCGGCGGTTGCGTCGCACCAATGACAATTTGTCCGACCTCATCTTCACCGATGTGCCGGGCCGGGTGGCCAAGCAGCTGCTCTACCTCGCGCAGCGGTTCGGCAGCCGGGACGGCACCGCGCTACGGGTCGATCACGAGCTGACCCAGGAAGAGATCGCCCAGCTGGTGGGGTCCTCGCGCGAGACCGTCAACAAGGCGCTGTCGGACTTCGCCCAGCGCGGTTGGATCCGGGTCCAGGGCCGCAGCATTCTGATCGACAACGCCGAGCGGTTGGCCAAACGCGCACACTGAGAACGTGAGCAGCCATACATTGTTAGTGCCCTAACTATTAGGCTACTTTCTGAGGATGACCACGGCGTCTGCCGCTCCTCCCATCCCGGCGAATGAGGCCGACCCGCTCGCCCTCGAGCGCCAGGTGTGCTTCGCGCTGGCCGTCAGCAACCGAGCCGTGTTGGCCGTGTACCGCCCGCTGCTCGAACCCCTCGGCCTGACCCATCCGCAATACCTCGTGATGCTGGCGCTGTGGGATCACCTGCGGTCCGACGCCGGAGGCACCCCGCCGCTGTCGGTCAAGCAGATCGCCGCCGCCTTGCAGCTCGATTCGGCGACGCTGTCCCCGATGCTCAAACGGCTCGAAACTCTCGGCCTGCTCACCCGCAGCCGCCGGGCCGGCGATGAGCGTGCGACCGACGTCGTCCTCACCGAAGCCGGCGTCGCCCTGCGCGAGCGGGCATTGGCCATCCCGCCGGCCGTCGTCGCGCGGCTGGGCGTCGACCTCGCCGAACTCGAAGAACTGCACCGAGTGCTGACCCGCATCAATTCGGCCGCGCTTGCGGCCAACTCGCTCACCGACTGACAACAGGAGCCCTCATGGCCGGCCAGAAAACCAAGGACCGCCCCAATCCCTTTCAGTACCTCGCGTATTGCTACGGCAAGCGGCTGCCGGATTCGATGCGTGACTGGGTCGCTCACGACCTCGCCGATCACGGCGCGGTGCGCCGACACCTCATCCGGATGGCGATCCCGCCGCTGTTCGTGCTCGCGCCGCTGTGGCTGCTGCCCGCCTCCCTGTACGTCCACATCGAGATGACCGTGCCGATCTACATCTGGGCCATCTTGATGGCGCTCGCGCTCAACAAGATCTGGCGACGGCACCGGCTGGCCCAGCACGGCCTGGACCCCAACCTGGTCGACGAGATCAAGTACAAGAAGAACCAGCGGATGCACGAGGACTACGTCCGGCGGTTCGGACCACGCCCGGAATCCTCGAAGTACCAGTCCAACAGCAGTCCGTTCTAGCGTTCAGCCTGGCCATACCCCTTGCATGCAAGCTTGCATGCAAGGGGTATGGTGGTTTTCCGTGGATGAGAAGTCGAGCAACAGCCAACGCGTCTACCGGATGACCAAGGACCAGATCCTGTCCGGGGAAGTCCGCGGCGGCCAGCTGCTCAGCGAAGTAGAGGTGGCCACGCAGCTCGGCGTCAGCCGCACGCCGGTGCACGAGGCGTTTCTGCGGCTGGCCGCCGAGGACTTCCTCGATCTGGTGCCCCGTCGCGGCGCCGTCGTCGTCCCCGTCTCCGCCCAGGAGGCCACCGACCTGCTGGAGATGCGCCTGGCGTTGGAGACCGCGGCGGTGCGCCGCCTCTGCCGGACACCGGAATCGATCGATGCGCTGTTCGGTGAACTGACCGAGTTGGTCGAGCGGCAGCGGCACGGCGCGGCGATCGGTGACGCCGATCAGTTCGCCGCCGCCGACGATGCCTTTCACCGCCGGATCGTCCAGGTCGCGGGCAACACCATCGCCGGGCGCTTCTACGGTTCGCTCAGCGACCGGCAGCGTCGGATGATGGCCGACGCCGCCCGTTCGGACTCCGCGCGGCTGACCGAACTGATCGGCGAACATGCCGAGTTGGCCGACACCATCGGCCGGCGTGATGTGGCCGGTTTCGAGGCGGCACTGCTGGCCCATTTGGAAGCCACCTACCGGGTGGTGCTGGCATGACCGCTGTCGCAACAGAATTCGAGTACCACGCGCCACAACGGCACCGCATGCCGCCGTGGCTCGCGGTGGCCATCGCGGTCTTCTGCATCGGGTGGGGCGGAAACCAGTTCACCCCACTGCTGATCGCCTATGCGCAGCATTCGGGCTACACGCGGGTCGATGTCGACATCTTGCTGGGCGCCTACGTGCTCGGCCTGATCCCGGGCCTGTTGATCGCCTCGACACTGTCAGATCGCCACGGTCGGCGAAATGTCATGGCCGCCGGCGTGATCAGTGCTGCCCTGGGCAGCGTGGTCCTGGCGATCGGCGATTACTGGGGCTTTGGGCCCCTGTTCGTCGGCCGGCTGTTCAGCGGCGTGGCCGTCGGGATCGCGATGGCAGTGGGCTCGGCCTGGATCGCCGAACTGTCCCGACCGCCCTATGACGACGCGTCTTCCGGTGCCGGTGCCCGTCGCGCGTCGATCTGCCTGTCGTTGGGCTTCGGGGTCGGGCCGCTGTGCGCGGGGCTGCTCACCGTGTACGCGCCGCTGCCGCTCGTGCTGACGTACCTCGTGCACGCTGCGCTGTGCGTGCCGGTGCTGTGGGCGGTGTGGAATCGCACCGTCGAGACGCGCGTCCATACAACCGACCGACCGTTCCTCGACGGCCTCAAAGTGCCCGCAGCCGCACACCGCCGGTTCCTGCATGTCGTTGTGCCCATGGCGCCGTGGATCTTTGGCTCAGCGGCCGTCGCCTACGCCGTGGTGCCGGCTCTGGTCGCCGATCGGCTCGGCTCCTGGGCACTGCTCTACACCGTGGGACTGACCGTGCTGACGCTGGGCTGCGGCGTGCTGATCCAACCGGTCGCACGACGCCTCGACGACGTCTCCAGCTCGCGCGCCGTGGTGGTGTCGATGGCCTTGATGACGCTGGGCATCTTCGCCGCGGTGGCCACCGCCGTCACCGGATCGCCAATCATCGCCGCACTCGTGGCGATGCTGCTCGGCAGCGCGTACGGCATCGCGATCGTCTCGGGACTCCTTGAAATCCAACGCATCTCACCGCCCGACGAGCTGGCCGGCATCTCCGGGGTGTACTACTCGCTGGCCTATCTGGGGTTCCTGCTGCCGGCGGTGTTGGCCGCGCTGGCGCACTGGTTCAGCTACCCGGTGATGCTCTCCGCGGTCGGGGTGTTGGCGGTTGTCTGCACCGCGGTCTGTGCGTCGGGATGGGCCAAACACCTGTCGCCGCGCACACCCGCCCGCCGGGTGAGGTAATCGATCTGCAGATAGATCGCGTAGAGCACCAGCGGCGGCAGGACGATGAAGGGGACGTTCTCGCCGATGAACTTGAAACAGAAGCCGAACGCACCTTGCCCGATGTTCTCGAACCCCGCGCCCACCTCGCTCAGAAAGTAGACCGCGGTGCTGCTCGTCAGTACCGCGATGCCGGCGAACGCCACCCACAGGCACCGGATTCGCGACTCGACGGACAGGTTTGAGCGCACGAGCCTGGTCCACATCACGAACACGGTCGCCCCGGTGGTCACGCCCACGACCTCCAGCGCGAAGATCCACGGATTGCCGCTGACGTAGCGGGTGTCGGCCAGACCGTACTGCCACCACAGCCACTTCCATCCGGGGTCGTCGGTGGGTGCCCACAGCCCGAGGGGATGTCCGATCAGGAACACCAACTCGTAGCCGATCTGGCTTCCGGCGGTGAAGGGAATGTAGAACAGCGTGAGTTCCGCTGCCTTGCTGACGCGGGTGCGCGTCTCCCCCGGCGCGCTCCACAGGATCACGAACGGCAACAACATGACCGGGATACCGAAGACCAGGTTGGCAATGACGTCCACCGTGAACGTGGGCGGGATGAGATGCACGCTGACCGCGACGGTCAGGAGCACGAACATCGCGCCGACGAACAAGCCGGTGGCGGTGTAGATCCGCAGCCGGTGTGGGGCCCACGGCTTGGCGAAGTCGATGTCAGGGTCGAGCACCGTCGTCATCGCAGCCACCTTCGTCAATGTCAACTACTTGTGATTGTGGGCAGCCTATACCGCGGCGCCGTCGGGTCACGGGTTATTACGTGTCAGGCTCCCGGCGCCGGGCTACCGTCGGTCTGGTGACGGCGTCAGGATCGCGACTCACCCGGCTGCGCGCCGTCGGCACCGTGTTGCTCATGCTTACCGCGGTCACGTCATGCGGACAGCCGACGCCCCCACCGTCAGCCACAAACGCACCGGTGACGACAACGACCACCACGACCGCTGCGGCCACGACGGAAGCCGTCGTCCCCGGTGCAGGTGATTTCACGGCGATCCCCCGGCTCGTCGACGACGCCATCGCCGCACATCGGTTGCCCGGCGCGGTCATCCAGATCGGGCATGCCGGCCACATCGTCTTCCGGCAGGCGTTCGGCTCGCGCAAACTGCCCGGCGAGCCCGGCCTCGACGGGGTGCCGGCGCCCGCGGAGCCGATGACCGAGGACACGATCTTCGATCTGGCCTCGTTGTCGAAGAGCATCGCGACGACGACGGCGTTCATGCAGCTCTACGATCAGGGCAAGGTGCAGCTCGATGAACCCGTGCAGACCTACCTGCCGGACTTCAATCCGACCGGTGACCCGCGTCGCGCGCAGGTCACGATTCGGATGGTGCTCACCCACACCTCAGGCATCGCAGGTGATTTGAGCCTGGACGGCCCGTGGGGTCTCGACAAGGCCGACAAAGCCGAGGGAATTCACCGCGCGCTCGGGGCGTGGGTGGTGTTCGAACCTGGCGAGCAGTTCCACTATTCCGATATCGGCTTCATCCTGATCGGCGCGATCATCGAGAAGATCACGGGCCAAACGCTGGACACCTATGTGCAGGGCAACGTCTTCACACCACTCGGCATGACCGACACGCATTACCTTCCCGCGGCCAAAGCCTGTGGGCCGCATCAGATCCGGGGCAACGCAATCGCCTTCGATCCGCACGCAGCCGAGGCCGAGGAGTGTCCGTCGGGCACGTGGAGCACCGATCTGCTGCGACGCGTCGCACCGACCGCGCTCGACGAGGACACCCCGGGCCTCAACCCCGACTACGGATATCCGCTTCGCGGCACCGTGCACGACCCGACGGCGCGCCGCATGGGCGGGGTGGCCGGCAGCGCCGGGGTGTTCTCGACAGTCGACGACCTGGGCCGGTTCGCCCGCGCCCTGCTCGATCGTCGTGCCGGCCGGCCGAGCCCGTTTCCGCTGAAACAGCCGACCGTGGAGTTGATGACGACGCCCCAGCAGCCCGGGCATACCAAGGATCTACGGGGCTTCGGCTGGGATATCGACACCGCTCATTCCGCGCCGCGCGGGCAGATCTTCCCGATCGGGAGTTTCGGCCACACCGGCTTCACCGGGGTCACGCTGTGGATGGATCCGGGGTCGGACACGTACGTGGTCGTCTTGGCGAATGTGATACATCAGCGCGGCGGCCCGCCGATCGTCGGGTTGAGCGGTGACATCGCCACCGAGGCCGCCCGGGCGCTGCATCTGTACGGCCACTGAACGCCGGGTCAGTACTTGCGATCGCCTTCACTGTCATCGAAGAACGCCCAGTCACCGTCGGCCGAGAGCACCTCCATGCGCCAGCCCAGCTCGGGCTCGGCCTTCTGGTCGACAAACCAGGCGTGGGCGTCGTCGGCGCTCTCGATGTCCTTCGTGTCGACGACTTCGCCCTTGGGATTGAGAACTCGATAGGTAGCCATCTCGTAGGCGTTCCCTCAGACCCGTCGTTCGAATCACCGCACGCGCGGATAGAGGCCGGCCAGGGCGGGTAGTCAACGGCCATGTCCAGCGCAGACAAGTCCCGTGACAAGGCGCCCGACGAGGCCAAGGAACCTCCGGGCCCGGCCGATCACGGGCGCGAAGGTGGGATGGCCACGCGAGAGATCGCGCCGGAGCTCACCGAACCTGGCGATCGCGACGACTCCGGCTGAGCGCAGCGGTGATGTGATCGGCCACGAGCTCGGCTGTCTGAAGTGTCTCGGCATCCTCGGCCGGTGCGTACCGATCGGCGGCCGCGTCGTATCGAGCCCCCGCGATCGTGGCGTGGTCGGCCGGCAGCTCCACGAGGCGGGCGGGCCAGCCGACGTGCTCGAGGTCCGCGGCGAACGTGCGGCTCACGGTTATCGGCACCACGTCGTCGTTGACGCCGTGCAGCAGAGTGAAGGGTGCGCCGATGTGCTCGGCGGAAAGGCTCGGGCCCAGCTGCTGACCCGAGATCGGATCGGCGACCATGAAGGCACCGGCCAGGCATACCGTGTGGGAGACCTCGACCCCGAGATGGGTGGCGTGAACGGTCAGTCCGGCGGCCGCGGCACCGCCCATCGACCACCCCACCACGGCGAGACGTTCTGAGCCGGTGCCCCACGAACAGGCGTATTCGACCGACCGCAGCAGGTCGGCGCGGCCACGGTCGTCAGCGTGGGAATTCCAATCGGGGACGACGACGCCGAATCCGCGCCCGGCGATCAGCTCGGCCAACGGCCGCAGGGCCGCGCGGGAATCGGTCTGCATGCCGTGCCACATCAACACCGCGGGCGCCGCGGCGTCACCGAACACATCGGCCGCCCGCCCCGGCGCATACTGCACGGTCATACCCACGGCGAATGGCGCCGATCAGGCGCAGTCGACGCAGACCGGGTTGTCCGCACCGCCGCGGGCCAGGCGATGGCTGTGCTGCACCAGAAAACAGCTCGAACAGGTGAACTCGTCGGCCTGCTTGGGCACCACCCGAACGGTGAACTCTTCACCGGAAAGGTCGGCACCGGGAAGTTCGAAGTCGTCGAGGGCGTCGGCCTCGTCGACGTCGATCACCGCGGTCGCGGCGTCGTTTCCTCGACCGGCCAGCGCTTCCAAGGACTCATCGACGGAATCCTCGGTGTCCTTCTGGCGGGGTGCGTCGTAGTCGGTGGGCATTTGTCGTCCTCTCGGTCGCTGCTGGGTCTTGACCCAACGTCGGCGATCGGAGGTTCATTCCCACGCGGCCGCAGCGTGAAACCCGTCAGTCGACTTTCGGGCAGTAGAACTGCGGGCTGTTGCGGTATTCGACCGGCGGCAGGTTACGCGCCGGGGTCTGCACCAGGGGCGCGTCCACCGGAAGCCGGCCGGATGCGCGATCCAGCGCCGATCGTTTGCGCGGATGCATCAGTGCCCGCTTGGGGCCGTACTTGGAGACCAGCGTGATGACGTTGCACAGGCGGTCGTGCCACCACTGCTGGCGCGGAGACCAGGTGTAGCCCATCAGTTCGCGCACCGGCTCGTCATAGAGCGCCACGGTCATGAATGTCAGGAAACGCTGCATGACCTTGAGGTTCAGCGCCCACAGCCAATCCTGGATCCATTCCAGCGACGGATGCTTGGGCATGGTCGAAAGGTCCATCACCTCGCGGGCCGCCCAATTGTTCTCCAGGACGTTGCGGCACATGTGGTCCCAGTACTCCTGGAATGCTTCCCAGCTCTCGGGCACGGGCCGCATGCTCATGCCGTACATGCGGTACCACGTGACGTGCTCGTCGAACAGTTGCCGCTTGTCGGCCTCGGTCAGGCCACCGGCGAATTTCTCGGCGGCGAGCAGGGTCGATTTGAAGAATGTCGCGTGCGCCCAATAGAAGACGTCGGGGTTCAGCGCGCTGTACCGGCGGCCCTGGTCGTCGACGCCTTTGATACCGAGGTGGTAGTCACGCACCTCGGCGCCCGTCTGCGGCGCACGGTAACCGTCGAACACCACCCCACCGATCGGGTAGATCGACCGCATCAGCCGCGGGATGCGCTCCAGGAAGAAGATCGAGTGCTCTTTGACCGCGGCGCCCAGCTGCGGATGCATGTTCTGCATCGAGCCGGCCCAGGTGCCCTGGAACAGGCCCGTCCATTGACCGAAGTACTTCCAGGTCAGCGAGTCGGGGCCGAGAGGAACCGGAGGCGCGTCATAGCCGCCGGAACTCACCGGGCACCCCGCACTCATCACCGCATCGTCGGCCGCCGGGCAGGTATCCGACATTTCTTGTGTCACGGGCGCGCACTCCAGTCAGGTCGACCATTTGGACAACACATGTTGTCATTAGCGAGTGTAGGAGTCCGCGGCAGTGCGGTCAACGATGGTGTGGCCCCCGGGCTTCGCCACCGATCTCTACGCGAGGGTCGTTTACCTGGCCGATCAACGACCCTGACGTAAGAAACCGCGCGCCGATCAGCCAGCAGCCGGCTCCATCGCCCGCTGCTCGGCCAGCACCAGCTGTCGTCGGATCAAATACAACGGAAACGCCACGCTCACGGCGATGACACCACTGAGCACCACATAGATCCACACCTTCGGAATTCCGATCCGGCGGGCCTCGACGACCATGAACACGATGGCCGCCAGAGCGAACAGCATCAGGTCGTTGGTGAGCGAGGACGACCCGTAGTTGGCGTAGCCACTGCGGAAGAAGTCGATCAGACTCGTACTTTCGGAGCGGAAGAACGCGATGTTGTTCCACCAGGTCGCGATCAGTGCCACGACTGCCACCACGGCGTAGACGGCGCACAGAATTTTGTCGTTTCGCGTCAGCACGCACCGAACTTATGACGTCAGACGGCGCTGCCGGGGCCATTTGTCCGATCAGAGGTGAGTGAGTACTCTCTCACCGTGCCGTCCGGACGTGACCGACTCTTGGCCACAGCGTTGAAGCTGTTCGCCGCCAAGGGCTACGCCGCGACGTCAGTGGCCGAGATCCAACAGGCCGCCGGACTGGCGCCGGGATCGGGTGCGCTCTACAAACATTTCGGCTCCAAGCGCGAACTGCTGGAGGCCGCGGTCGCCCACCGGATCGACGGCATCGTGGCCGCCCGCGAGCAGTACGACGCCGGTCGGCCCGAGAACGCCGAAGAGGCCGTCCGCAGCGCCGGACAGTTGATCTGGGCGAACCTGACCGAGAGCGAGGAGCTGCTGCGGGTCATGCTGCGCGAGCCCGACGAACTCGGCGAACTCGACGAGAAGACCTGGCAGGTCATCACCGACAACGCCTATCAACGGTTCGCCGACGAACTCATCGCCGCCAACCGCGCCGGCCGCACCAAGATCCCCGACCCCGAAGCCACCGCCGCCGTCGCGATCTCCGCACTGTCGTATGCCGCGACGCTACGGGCACTGACCGGCCGCTTCCCCGGCAACGTCGACCACGACCGCTTCTTCCAATCCTGGGTCGCCCAGACCGTCAGCATGATCGAACAACACCGCCCGTAAACCGCCATCCACCAACCCTTTTCAGGAGCCGATGTGACGTTTTCCCTGCAGCTGAGCGACGACGTGATCGAGGTGCGCGACTGGGTGCACCAGTTCGCCGCCGAGGTGGTGCGCCCCGCCGCCGCGGAATGGGACGAGCGCGAGGAAACCCCGTGGCCGGTCATCCAGGAGGCCGCCAAGGTGGGGCTGTACTCTCCCGAGCTGTTCGCCCAGCAGGCCACCGAACCCTCCGGCCTGGGCATGCTGACGGTATTCGAGGAGTTGTTCTGGGGTGACGCCGGTATCGCGCTGTCGATCCTGGGCACCGGCCTGGCCGCAGCGGCCTTGGCGGGCAATGGAACTCCGGAACAGGTCGGCCAGTGGCTGCTGCCGATGTTCGGCACCGCCGATGAGCCCAAGCTCGGCGCCTTCTGTTCGTCCGAACCCGACGCGGGTTCGGATGTCGGCGCCATCCGCACCCGGGCTCGCTTCGACGAGGCCACCCGCGAGTGGGTGCTCAACGGCACCAAGACCTGGGCCACCAACGGCGGCATCGCCGACGTCCACATCGTGGTGGCCTCGGTGTATCCCGAGCTCGGCTCCCGCGGTCAGGCCACCTTCATCGTCCCGCCGGGCACCCATGGGCTGTCCCAGGGCCAGAAGTTCAAGAAGCACGGCATCCGGGCCTCGCACACCGCCGAAGTGGTGCTCGACAACGTCCGGCTGTCCGAGGACCTGATCCTGGGCGGGCGGGACAAGTTCGAGGCGCGGATCGCGCGGGTGAAGTCCGGCGCCTCGGCCGGTGGGCAGGCTGCGATGAAGACGTTCGAACGCACCCGGCCCACCGTCGGCGCGATGGCGGTCGGCGTGGCCCGGGCCGCCTACGAGTACGCCCTGGACTACGCCTGCCAGCGTGAGCAATTCGGCCGCAAGATCGGCGAATTCCAGGCCGTCGCGTTCAAGCTCGCCGACATGAAGAGCCGCATCGACGCCGCCCGGATGCTGGTCTGGCGCGCGGGCTGGATGGCCCGCAACAACCAGCCCTTCGACAACGCCGAGGGTTCGATGGCCAAGCTGGTGGCCAGTGAGACCGCGGTCTACGTGACCGACGAGGCGATCCAGATCCTCGGCGGCAACGGCTACACCCGCGATTACCCGGTGGAGCGGATGCACCGCGACGCGAAGATCTTCACGATCTTCGAGGGCACCAGTGAGATCCAACGGCTGGTGATCTCCCGGGCGCTCACCGGGTTGTCGATCCGGTAGGCGGTCCGATAGTCGGTCCGGCGGCTATTTCCCGGTGCGCTCGCGGTGCTTGCACCCGGGCCAGCAGCACGGCCGCCGCTGTCCTTCCTCCAGCTCCTCCTGGGTGCGGCGGATCCGCCGCTCCCGGGTGGCCTGCTGTTTGGCGTCGTCGACCCAGCAGATGAACTCGTTGCGCGCCAGCGGCGTGATGTCTTTCCACGCTGCCAACGCCGTCGAGTTTCCGATCAGGGCCTCACGCAGATCCGCCGGCAACTTGTGGACCACCCCGCCGGGCACGCGTTGACCAGTCATGGAGTCAGCGTAGGTGGCATATCTCAGCAACACACTTGCGACACGACATTGCCCTTACCGTGACCTTAAGACGGTCTTATTTTTCTTAGAGTTGGTGTACGGTAGGGGCTCAGGGCGGTTGTGAGCACGGGCACACCACCGTGTTTCCCAGGTCGAATCCACGACCGGCCGCCTCGGCAGTGACGGAAGGAACCCGACATGCAGCCTGCAGCAGCCACCCGGATCGCCCTGGTCACCGGCGCTTCGCGCGGTATCGGCGCCGACGTCGCACAGCGCCTCGCCGGTCCCGACACTCACGTCGTCGTCAACTACCGGGAGAAGGCCAACCGCGCCGACGAGGTCGTCGACGCCATCCACCGGGCCGGCGGTCGCGCCTCCACGATCGGGGCCGACATCTCCGATGAATCGGCCGCGGCCGCGATGATCGAGCAGATCGGTCGGGAGTTCGGCCGGCTCGATGCCCTGGTGCTCAATGCCTCGACCGGGCTGGGCCTCGGCGTCGATCCGGGATACGCGATGCGGCTCAACCGCGACGCCCAGCGCCGGCTGGCCAAGCTGGCGCTGCCCTTGATGCCGGCCGGCGGGCAGATCGTGTTCGTCACCAGCCACCAGGCCCACTTCTTCCCCAACAAGGCGGTGCCGAAGGGTTACGCGGCGGTCGCCGCCAGCAAGCGGGCCGGAGAGACCGCGCTGTATGCGATGCGCCCCGAATTCGACCGCCGCGGAATCGATTTCACGGTGGTCTCCGGTGAAGTGCTGTCCGACCGGCAGCTGGCCACCGCGATCGCCCATGCCGCCTCGGCGCCGTACCCGTCGGGGATCGTCTACGTCGGGGGTCCGCACTACCTGGCCCAGATGTCGGCCTGACGCCGACGCCCGTTTCACACCACCGCTTTCCACACCAGGGCGGCTCCGACGCGCCGGGCACGACCCCGCGGTAGAAATCGACGCGCACCAGAGGGTTCACAACGCCTCGACGAGGTACTACATTCCGTAGTAGTCGACTCTCAGGGGGCAGGATGCGGTGGCGCGGGGTAAGTCATGTCGAGTTCGCCGTGTTGGACTACGACACATCGATCGAGTTCTACGACGCCATGTTGGGTTGGCTCGGCTACCACAGCTTCTCCTCGCTCAACATGGAGTACCAGTCGATCTACTACATGACGCGATTCGTCAACCCGCACAGTTACATCGGCATCCAGCCGGCACGCACCGGGGACAGACTCACCCACACCGACCAGGCCGTCGGGATCAACCACATCGCGCTGTGGGCACGAAACCGCAAGGAAGTAGACCGGTTTCACCGCGACTTTCTCGTCGCCAGGAACATCCCGGTCACCGACGAGCCCAAGGACTACCCGCAGTACTGGCCCGGCTACTACGCGGTGTTCTTCGACGACCCACTCAACGGCATCCATTGGGAACTGGCCTGGGTGCCGAGAATACCCAGCCCCCAACAGGTATGGAAGTTCTACCGCACGATGCGGGCCTTCGGTAAGCAGCGTCCGGACCTGGCCCGCACCGTCCCCGGCATCGCACTGCAAGCCAGGCGGACGTTACCCGGCAAGTGAACCGGGTTACCCCAACGCCACACCCAACTCCTGGGCGAACACCTTGATCATGTGTTGGACCGCAATTTCGTTGCGGCCGATCAACATATGGTCGTGTTGGCCGTGCCGGACGCCTTCACCGCATTGCGGCAGCATGGCGAAATCCTCGTCGCGCACCGCGGCGTGCACCCCTTCGTAGACCGCGTCGTAGCCGGCGCGCATGTCGTCGGTGGTGGCCGGAATCCGACCCATCCAGCTGTGCCGCACCGTGCAGCGGGTCGGTTCACCCTCGGGCAACATGTCGATGATCTCCACGCCGACGGGGCTGTTGGCCAGGATCAGGTTGGGATACACCCAGTAGATGACGCCCATGTTGGCCGACGGGTCGAACGAGCCACTCGGATCGTCGACGAGATTCTTGATCCAGGTGAACGGGAAGCCGATGCGGTGGTGCTTGCCGAATTCGTCGTAGACCGCCGTGTTCGGCAGGGTGTTCTGACCGATCAGGCTTTCACCGTGGACGAATGGGAAGTGGTAGCCCTCCGCGAACGCCTCCAGCGCCCCCTTCCACGACACCTGCGAGGAGAATTCTCGGTCGGTGTGATAGCCGTAGTTCTGGTAATTCCATTGCGCCAGTTCGTTGTCCAACGGGCCCAGGTGTGCGTCGAGGTCGATGGTGGCGTCGGCGGTCAGCACCGCCCAGATGAACCCGTGACGTTCCTCCGAGGGCAGTTCCACTAAGCCGTACTCCGCCGTGTCGATCGTGTCGAAGCCCGCTTTGCCCGGCACCATGAAGAGCTCACCGGTGTTGCGGTAGGTCCAGGCGTGATACGGGCAGACGAACCGTGATGCGTTGCCGGAACCACAGGCCGGCATGGCGCCACGGTGGCGGCAGTAGTTGAGAAAGACGTGCGCGGCGCCGGTGCGGTCCCGGGTCACCAACAGCGAGTCCCCGAGCACGGAGCGGACGACGAAGTCGTTGTTGGCCGGGATCTGAGCCGACGGCACGATCGCCAACGGCACCCGGCGCAGGATCTGGGATTCCTCGATCTCGGTGATCTTGGGATCGCGGTAGTAGTGCAACGGCACCTTCAACACCGCCTCGGCCATATCCGTCGTTCCGTCCACGGCATGGCGCAGGGCGCGGCGGGTCAGTTCCTCATCGGTGCTCGCGACCGGGCTGCTGATCATCGCCTGACCATACAATGAAGCCACATTGTATTGTCAAGATTCGCTCCGCATCCATGCGACGATCGTCGAATGCGCAGGCACGGCTGGTCGGGCGACATTCCCGCCGACGACGACGAGGCGGCCCGGCGCATCATCGACGCGGCGCGTCAGGTCATCGACGCCCGCGGCACCGTGAGCGTGTCGGAAGTGGCGCAGTCCCTCGGCGTGACCCGCCAGACCATCTATCGCTACTACCCCACCCAGGAAAGCCTGATGGCCGCCACCGCCATGTCTGCGGTGGACGGCTTTCTCGACCGGCTGGCCGCGAAACTCGGCTCGATCACCGATCCGAGCGAGGCCGTCGTCGAGGGAATCGCCTACACCGTCGAGCAGATTCCGCACGATCGGCACCTGAGCTTGGTGCTGCAGCCAGGAAAAGCCAGCGCCTTCACCGCCGGGGTCACCTCAGACGTTGCGGTCGAATTCGGTAAATCGATCGTCCAGCGTTTCGACATCGACTGGCCTGCGGCCGGCTTCGACGGTCACAAGCTCGACGAACTGGTCGAGTTCATGCTGCGGACCCTGCAGTCGTTCATCATCGACCCCGGTGGCCCGGCCCGTCGGGACGCCGGCCTACGCACCTTCCTGCGGGATTGGATCGCGCCCGCCGTCGCCGCACAGGCACGCGCGTCCTCACCCCCGGCAAAGTAGGCACTGCGTCGACTACCCGGCTCTGCGCAGGCGATTGTTTATCGGTTCCCCACGCGGGTTAGCCAAGGGGTCGCGCTCAATTGCCGATAGAAGGGAGTACGCCCATGACCATCAAACCTTTGACCCTGTCATCTGTACTGGCCGGATGCGCGGCCGCGGCGGTGCTGGCATTCGCACCCGCAGCAGCCGCTGAGCCCAATCAATGTCAGAGTGGCGGGACCGGTCCGAATTCCGCCGGCCCACCGACGTGTGAGACGTCGGGACCGGCGATCACCGCCACGCCTCCGGTGCAGGGCGGACCCAACACCGGCAACGGCCCCTACGGCCCGTGGGGTAACACGCCCCCGGTCGGATAACCGCCAGGCGGGACTATTTCACGTGGGGCGCAAGTAGTTCCGCCCAAGCGTTGGTCATCTTGTCGTACTCGTCTTCGCAACCGTCGGCACGGTCCTGAGGTAGCAGTCCCTGGCTGATCACGTCAGCATTGGCGACCGGATCGGATCCGTAGATCCAGCACTCGAAGTTGTACGTGCGCGCCGCGTCCAGAGTGTGCACGTCGGCGAACAGCGACTCATCCGGCTGGCCGCCCTGTTGGGCGTAGATGCGGTATTCGCGGGCCTGGTCTTTGGCGGCCTGGACATAGTCCGGATCGACATTGCCCTCGTCATCGGGGCCGAGCAGCACCGAGGCCGCGAGCTGATCGGCGACGTCTTCCTCGCGACCGGTGGCGGGCAGTTGGTAGACGTCGATGGCCATGTGGCCGAGCTCGTGGAAGAACGAGGCGATCACGACACGGCGGGCGGTGTCCTCCGGGTCGGGGTCGCCGGCCTCACCAAAGATCTCGACGCTTTCGTTGACGTCCTCGTAGCACATCGTCATCTCTTGATCGTCAGAACTCCAGTAGTCGTTCGCCTCGTCACACTGCGCGCCGACCAGCGGAATGTCATACGGCAATTTGTACGTATCCGTGACGTCGTCGGCGAGCTGTTCGAGCACCTGGGTCTTCTGCATCAGGTCACGACCTTTGACAGCTTCGGGGGTGGTGGCGTCCTCGTACCGCACCACCATGCGGCCGGTGGCCGGGGCGGCGTTGGGTAACTCGACAGCGGCACTCGAGGCAGGCGGCTCCGGGTCTGCGGGCGCTGCGGCGTCTTTCGAGCTACAACCGGCAGCCAGGACAACGACTGCGCAGACCACCGTGGAACAGAACCATCGGGGCACGGTGCATCCTTTCGTGGAAGACGGCGATGACCGTGCCGTCTGTTTCGCTGAGTCACCAGCAATTTCGTCACGCTAGCCGATAACGACGCAGGTGATGGGCGCTATGACGCGGTGTGACCGGCTCGCACCAACAAATCCACGTGGAGAATTCGTCTGACGATAAGGTTGATCAGCCCAGGCGAACAGGAAGCCCCATGAAGCAGATTGCCCGTACATCGGTCGTGGATGCCGTTGTCGCGCAGCTTCGTGAGCGGATCCACAACGGCAGCTGGCCCGTCGGGAGCAAGATTCCCACCGAGGTGAGGCTCATCGAGATGCTCGGTGTCAGTCGGCCCTCGGTCCGCGAAGCGGTCCGGTCCCTCGTCCAACTCGGGTTGCTCGAAACCCGCCAAGGCGACGGTACGTATGTCCTCGCCAAAGATGAAGTCAGACTGGTCCTACAGAATGCCATTCGTGGCGCCGATGCTGACGAGGTGACGGCGGTGCGGCGGTGTCTGGATGTCTTGGCGGCTTCTCAGGCTGCCCTCCGCCGGACCGATGACGACCTGACCGAGCTGCGTTGTGCCCTCGACGGCAGACAGGCCGCAGTGCCCGCCGGTGACATCGAGGCGTTCGTCGAGCATGACGTCACATTCCACCTCAGCATTGCGCAGATTTCACGAAACCGCCTGCTGGCCAGCATCTACCAGAGTTTCGAAGGTGCGCTGCGAGATTCCATCCGACATGCGAACTCGCCGGTGATCGTCGACGATCGCGACGGGATACTGCACGAACGGCTCCTACTGGCTATCAAGCAAGGCGACGAATCGGCTGCGACAGCGGCCGCATCGGGGATTTTCGAAAGCGGACGGGAAAGCGGGCCTGTTGCCGGTTGATTCGGCAACAGACCCGCCCCGTGTTCGTCAGCGGACGATCGACGTCACTCGCTGTCGTTCTTCTTCGTCCGCTCGCTGCGCTGCTTCTTCTCTTGCTTGGCAGGCTTCGCGGCGCCGACGGCCTTCTTCACTCCGTCGCGGGCCTTCTTGACAAGCGAGCTCACCGCGCGTTTGTCCGGCTTGCCTGCCTTGCCCTGCGTCTTCTTCGCGGAGTCGACGGCATCGGCGCTCTTCACGGGCAGGTTACTCGCCGCCCTGTCTTCGGCCGGGGTGTTCGCCGCGGCGTCGGCCGCAGCCGCGGGCTTGTCGGTCACTGCCGTCTTCTTGGCGTCGGACTCAGCCGACGAATCCTCTTGGGCGACAGTGCCTCCGGCGATCTTGCCGGCGACAGCATCCGAGAGGGTGGCGCCCAGGCCGGACACCTTGCCCAGCCCACCGCCACTGACGAGCTCCGCGATGTTCTTCAGCGGGTTGGCCTTGGGATCGGCCGGGGCCGACGGGACGCCCGGAATCCCACCGTTGAAGAACGCCTGCTCGATCCCGGCCTCCAGGGCCTTGACGACATCGGCCGGCACCCGGCTCCAATCGACGTCGGGCATGGTGCCGAACCCGACCGGGTTGCCCGAGTCGTCAAAGGTGCGCTCGTATCCGTTCTCCTGGTCGACATCGGTGTAGCCCAGGTTGACCAGGATCTTCAGCGCGGGCTCAAGTGCGTCGGCGATCGGATTGGTGAAGTTGGTGCCCAGCGCCAAGTTGACCGCATCGGTCGGCAACCGCAGCGGCTCAAGCAGCGGCAGACCGTTCGCGCCGATCGTGACGTACTTGTTCACCGCTGCCGGGGCGTTGCCGAGAGTGAGCTGGATGCCGGTCTTGGTGTCGATCGCGCCCAGCGCACCGTCCATGATCGGGTTGATGATGTCGTCGAGCGTCGTGCCGCGCAGCATGTAGGTCGGGAACGCCACCGAGGCCGCGGAGTTGGCCAGCGCCAAGGGGTTTGCCCAGGCCGGGAAGTCCGACAGCGCGAAGTACTCCACCGTGCCGTCGACCTTGATCGGGAAGAGCACCGCCTTGCGCACCTTACCGTCGGCCACTCCGTAATCGGTCCGCTGCGATACCACGTCCTCGGTGACCGTGCTGAACCCGAACATCTGGGCCACCGGATCAAACCGTGCGAACAGGCCGCCATTGGCCCGGCCCGGGTTGAACAGCATGATCATCGGCAGGATGGTCTTGTTGTTGTTGGGGTCCTGGCTCTTGAACTCGTCGACCACCAGTTGGTAAGCCTGGCCGGCGTTGTACGCACCCAGTCCCATGCTGACCAGTGTCGGTACGCGCCAATTGGCGTTGGTGACCTTGAGAGGGCTGGTGATCTTCACGCCCCACGGAGTGTCGGTGATCGCGTCGGCGATGTCCTTCGGGGTGCTGGCTGCCCAGTTGGGGTTGCCACCCAGCGCCCGCAGCGCGCCGAAGAGCGGGCCGGTCATGATGACGTTGAAGCCGTCACCGGAGATCGGCATGTCCTCACCCATCATCCCGGTGACCAGGCCACTGAGATCGATGCCTGCCGACTTCAGCAGCTCGCCGAGACCCAGTTGCGCCGGGTCGAAATCCTTGAGACTGATCTTGTCGGGGTTGATGCCGAGTTCGGCGAGCGCTTCTGGAATGTCAAAGATGATCCGCGGTGTGGTGCTCGCGGCAGTCAGACCGACTCCGTAGTCGGACACGACATGGCGCGCCGACGCATTGCTGCTCGCGGCGTTGGCAACCGAGGCGTTGGCGGTCGGCCCCAAGCCGACAGCAACGGCTGTGGCGGTGGCGATTCCCGCCATCGCAAGCTTTTTCTTGCGGACTGTGTGACGCCGAGTCATCTCTCATCCCTTCAACCGGCGACGTGATTGCGAAACGGAAGGTAGCGGAACTCTGGGCAAACTCTCAGGTTGCGTGAAAACAGAGAACGAAACTTGCGGACACCGGCTTCATCTGCATCGACGTGGGCTTTTGGCTATGAGCCCAACCACAGTCGGCCGGCAACGTGTGTTGCCGCACACCAGCTGGGAACTTGCTGAAAGCGGCAAGTGCATCCATCACGGCCAGAAAGCGGGCCGAGAGTACTCATTCATCCGGTCGCCTGGCTGCCTGACAACTAGATATGTCAGTGACCCGGCAACGTGACGTATTCAGATCCCGGCGGTATCCCGTTCACATCCAGAATCAGCCTCGACACCGGCTTGCCCAAAGCTTTAACCGGACGGACTTTTAGCAGGTAGACGCCCTATATTCGTCATATGATATGTTCACGGACCGTCAAAGGAGCGTGGATGCAGCGGATAGCCCGGGTGTCTCTTGTCGACTCCGTCGTGGCCCGCTTGCGCGATCAGATCAGCAGTGGCGCATGGCCGGTCGGCGTCAAAATCCCCACCGAAGCCGAACTGGGCGAGACCCTCGGAGTGAGCCGACCATCGATTCGCGAGGCGCTCCGATCCCTGGTCCATCTCGGTCTGATCGAAACTCGGCAAGGCGACGGCACCTACGTTATCGCCGACGACCAGACCGCAGTAGCGATGCGGCAGGCCGTTGCCGACGCCGACGATCACGACGCCGCGGTCGTGCACCGCTCCCTTGAGTTGCTTGCGGCACGCGAGGCTGCGAGTCGCCGCACCACACAAGACCTCGCCGCCCTTCGCGGTCATCTCGATGCCCGCCGCGCGGCCCACACCAGAAACGACATGGCGGCGTTCGTTCACCACGACGTGGCATTCCATGTCGGCCTGGCGGGAGCGACGCAGAATGCGCTGTTGGCCAGGCTGTACCGCAGTTTCGAGGAGACCCTGCGCGATGCGGTGACAGCGTCCGGCGCAGAAGCGTTCAGTGACGACCCCCGAGGTGATTTTCACGAGCAACTGTTCTGGGCCGTCCAGCGTGGTGACCAACGTTCGGCGATCCGGGCGGCCAGCGGAGCCCTCGACGCGCACTGACACCGCGACCGCCGGCCGAGATCTGTTCGTCGGTCGCCCGTTTCGGCCGTTGTCGTAGGCTCGTAACGTGGTCGACCTCTCCTATGTCATCGCCGGATCCGAAGCGACCGGCGGCGCCGGTCTGCAAGCAGACCTGCGGACCTTTCAGCAGTTCGGCACCTATGGCGTAGGCACCGTGACCTGCATCGTGTCGTTCGATCCGAAGGCGAACTGGGTGCACCGCTTCGTGCCAGTCGATCCGCAGGTGGTCGCCGACCAGATCGAGGCGGCGACATCGGCGTACGACCTCGACGTCGTCAAGATCGGCATGCTCGGCACTCCCGCCACCATCGACGTCGTCGCCGAGGGCCTCGCCCGCCAGCCCTGGCGGCACGTCGTCGTCGACCCGGTCCTGATCTGCAAAGGCCAGGAGCCCGGTGCCGCCCTCGACACCGACACCGCACTGCGCCGGCAGATCCTGCCGCTTGCCACGGTGACCACCCCAAATCTGTTCGAGGCCCGCACCCTGTCCGGGATGCAGGACATCTCCTCGGTCGACGATCTCGTGGAGGCCGCCCGACGCATCGCCGACCTCGGGCCGGCTTGCGTCGTGGTGAAAGGCGGAGTGGAGTTCCCCGGCGACGACGCCGTCGACGTGGTCTTCGACGGTAACGACATCGAAATCCTGCGCGCACCAAAGGTCGGGCAGGCGCGCGTCGCCGGTGCGGGCTGCACGCTGGCCGCCGCGATCACCGCAGCCCTGGCCAAGGGCTCGGACGTCGTCGATGCGGTACGCCTGGCCAAGGACTTCACCACCGCCGGCATCATCGACCGGATCGGTGGCAACGCCCCCTTCGACACCGTGTGGCAGGGCGCGGGCGGCACAGCGTAAGTTCCACCTGACCGCAGGTCACCCTTGTAGCTTCGGAATTGCAGGCAAGCACGAGCGAACAAGGAGGAAGACCAATGACGAATCGTTCAGGAAGTGCGTTCTCCAGACGCACGTTCATCCGCGGCGCCGCGTTCACGGTGCCCGCCATCGGAGTTGCGGCACTTGCACCGGCGGCCCTGGCGGCACCACAGGAGTGCGGTGACCCGTCCGGAAAAGTCGGTAATTGCGCAGCCCAGCTGCCGCAGGAGTTCACCGCCACCAGCTTCAGCACGACAGCGATCGTGGGCGGCACAAACTACTCAATCCTGTTCAGTACCAACATCCGCCGAGGCCCGGTCATCCCGCCGGGGGCCACCGGTTATCGCATCAAGAGCATCAGTGTCTCGGGCACCAAGAAGGACGGCACGCCGTTCTACCTCACCCCCGGAATCGGGGAGGTCGGTCCCCGGATTCTCAACGCCCGATCGGGATCATCGCTGGGCTTCGCCCTGGACGTGCCGTGGGACGCGAACCAGCTCGTGCGGTCGTTCCTCTACACCTACGACGTCGAGTTCCTCACCGGCCTGACCGGAATTCAGACCTGCCGGTACACCACGACGATGACGCTGGCCGACAACGGGATGACACTCGGGGGTGTCGGCTCCGTCAACTTCTCCACCCCGATGCTCGCCGAATGCGAGACGGCTCCCCCGCCGCAGTAGGGCTACCGGCCGGCGTTGCGGGTCAGGTCGATCGCGTACTGGCTGACGAAGGTGCCGGCGGACGCCTCGCCGGGACCACACGCGCCGTCGGACTCACCGGGACGCTTGACCCAGAGGAAGGCGTCGACGTTGCCGTTCCCGGTGGCCGTGGTCGGCGCAGCACCGAGCGCCCGGCCACTGGGGTTGCACCAGTACATCTCGCCCTCGGCCGGTCCGGCGCCGTTGCGCGACGTGTCGATGACGTAGGGCTTGCCGCCGGTCATGCCGGAAATGGCGTCGCCATAACCCATTTCCTCTTCGGTGGTGAAGAAGTTGGCGGTGTTTAGGCTGAAGCCGCGGGCCTTGGCGACCCCGACCCGGTTCAGCCGGTTGGCCATCTCGTCGGCGGCCGTCCAGCGGGAGTGCCCCGCGTCGACGTAGACCGCGGTGCCCGGGTTGCGGGTGAGGGTGTCGACCGCGTAGCTCATGAGGTTGTAGCGTTCCTCGCGCTGATCACCCGATAGGCAGTCGGCCATGGCCAGCGCGTCGGGTTCGAGGATGACCGCGGCTGGCCCGCCCCCGATGGCGGCGGCGACACCGTCGATCCAGCCCTTGTAGGCCGCGGCCGAGCCGAAGCCACCGGCGGCGTAGCTCCCGCAGTCACGGTGCGGGAGCGCGTAGAGCGCCAGAATCGGCATGGTGCCGGCGGCCTGCGCCGCGGCGATGTACTTGGCATCCACCGCGGGGCTGGAGATGTTGTCCATCCAGTAGGCCGTCGGAGTGTTGGCGATGGCCTGCAACTCGGGGCTCGGATTGCCCTGTGCGGCGCGCATGGCCTTCGACGACGGGTTGACGTAGAACGACTGGCCCTCGAGCGGGTTGCCATCACTGACCAGGCGCACCGCCGACGTCGGTTGCGTGGTGACCAGACCCACGCCGACAACGGAGGCGACGGTCAGAACAGGAGCGAGCAGGCGCCCGACGGCGCTGATGGCTGAGGACATCACCTCAGGGAAAGTAATGGCGCGACGCGTCGAAAGCCAGTCACCGGTTCTCGGAATCGGCCAACGCTCGGGTGTAGAAGCTCATCCGCTCACGTAACTGCCCGGAGTCAATGCCGAACTCTTCGGGCTGATAGCGATGCTTGCCCCTACCGTCGCGGGGTTGGCTGCGGTGCTGCTCGGCGAGCATTCCAGCGATGTCCGGCCGGCACAACCAAGGTCAATGATCGCGGTTGGCCCGACCGCCGGTGGTGCAGAACTGATACCACTGCTCGTCCCATGCAGCGTCACGTCGTCGGTTCAGTGCAACGCGCAGCATTGAGATCGTGGCCAGGCACACCAGCGCGGTGGCCGCCCACAGGGCCAAACCCACACTGATGGCGGAGCCCTGCACTTCTGCATCACTTTTGGGCGGTTTGCTCACCGCGCCCGTTTTGTCGAGCCACACCGTGATCCGGTCGCCGATCTGCACTGGCTCAGCGGTGGAGACGAAGGCCGTCTGCTCCTGAAATGCCGAAGTCCAGCGCACGCCGACGCGTCGGGGCGCGTGCGGAACGCGGGAGGGAGCGGTGGTGCCAAGCTGGGTGACACTGGCCTCGACCGGATGAACCGACTTGGCGTATTCCACATTTCGAGCGGCGTTGTCGGCGTATGCGGCCCGGCCCACCAGCACCGCGGCCGGCACCGCGATGATCAGTGCGACGACGCCGAGCAAAATGACTGCGGCGTCGATGCGGTCGTGTCGTCGGACGAGGGCGCCGCTCCCGAAAGCGCGCAATATCCATGGCCGACGCATGGACGTCGACGCACTCACGCGCATGTCAACACCGGCGTTACGACCACATGAATGATTTTGACACCGGGTGTCATTACAGGGCAATGCCCAACATCACGGGGGGACCAACTTCACATTTCCGCGTGCGGTCGCGACGCACCACGCAGGAGCGGCCCCGCTCCGTTGTCTCAGGCCGGGCCTCGGAGGGAATCTCTCGGTCTCCGGCTCAGACATGATGGAGAACATGACTGCGAATGAGACGAGAGCCGGCTCTGCGATGCGGACGGCGATGGCGGTGACGCTCGCGCTGCTGCTCGCGGTACTGACCTGGAGCGGCACCGGACGCGCTTCGGCTGCTGAAGCGTCACCGGCCGGCGATGCCCTCTCCCTCGGCGATCCGGCCGCGCCCGGCCAGATCGAGCTGTACCTGGACCCACTGTGCCCCTACAGCGGAAAGATGGTCCGTGACCAAGGCGCCGAAATCGGCCGGCGCATCGAGGCCGGCCAGCTCCACATCAACCTGCGGCTGGTCAATTTCCTCGAAAAATATTCGGCCAGTGGCACTTACGACACCCGTGCGATCTACGCGGCTTACGCCGTCGCCGACCACTCCCGGTCGAGCGAAATAACGTGGCGGTTCATCGAGCAGATCTTCTCCGCGGAACAACAACCGAAGGAGAAGGGTCCGATCGATCTGAGCAACGATCAGCTCGCCGGGCTGGCCGACCACGTCGGCGCTCCGCCGGCGGCGCAGAACATGATCAAGCTCGGGCTTCCGATTCCCTACGACGCCGGCGCGATCGCGGCGAACAATCTCCCGCTGCTGCGCAGCTTCCCTGAATCCGGGGTGCCGCTGGTGGTCATCGATGGCGAATCGGTCGACGGCAACTCCGACTGGCTGGACCGGCTTCCCGCCTGATAGACCGATCCGGCCTGCGCGACCTACCCATCACACGTCGCCACACCCTCGCGTTGGAGTTCACCGCACTTCCCCACAAAGATCCGTTCGACCCGATCCTGGTCGCCCAGGCCGCCGTGGAACGGCTCACCTTGCTCAGTGCGGATGCGAAGCTCTTGACGGCCTTACCGGACGTGATCGACGCCCGAATGTGAGTCCATCTGGCCGACGTCTCGGGTGAATTTGCACTGTGACCTGCACCACTGCTGGTCTCATCGGCCGACCATCGCGTTTTGTGGAAACCGACAATCGTTAACATCAAGGCGCTACTCATCCGAGGGCCAGCCCACACGACCCACAGGACGCTTGATTTGAACTCGCCAGAACTCGCCCATTGGAATGCCCAGGAAGCACTCGCGGAGGCGATGATCCCTCTCATCGGCACCCTGCACCGGGCGAAGGGCGTGACAGTGCTCCTGCACAGCCGGTCGCTGGTGAACAAGTCGGTGATCTCCATCCTGCGGACCCATCGTTTCGCCCGACAGGTCGGCGGCGAGGAGCTGTCGGTCGAAGAGACCTTTCCGTTCCTGCAGGCCCTGGCCAACCTCGATCTCGGCCCCTCGAAGATCGACCTTGGGCTGCTGGTCATGGCCTACCACGCCAGCGACCGTCAGCTGTCGATCCCGGAGTTCACCGCGCAGATCCTCGACCAGGTGACCGGTGAGAACAAGACCGAGCCGCAAGGCCCCCGGGATGTGGTGCTCTACGGGTTCGGTCGCATCGGCCGGCTTGTCGCACGCCTGCTCATCGAGAAAGCCGGCTCGGGCAACGGCCTGAACCTGCGCGCCGTCGTGATCCGCAGCAACGGAGAGGGCGACCTGGCCAAGCGGGCGTCATTGCTGCGCCGCGACTCAGTCCACGGCCAGTTCAACGGCTCGATCAAGGTCGACAATCAGAACAACTGCCTCATCGCCAACGGCAACGTCATCAAGTTCATCCACAGCGATGACCCGGCGTCGGTCGACTACACCGAGTACGGCATCAACAACGCGATCCTGATCGACAACACCGGCAAGTGGCGCGACCGCGACGGCCTGTCGAAGCATCTGCGTCCCGGCATCGCCAAGGTTTTGCTGACCGCACCGGGCAAGGGCGACGTGCCCAACATCGTGCACGGGGTCAACCACCGGTCGCTCGATCTCACCCAGCAGATCTACTCCTGCGCTTCGTGCACCACCAACGCGATCGTTCCGCCGCTGAAGGCCATGGACGACAAGTTCGGCATCGAGCGTTGCCACGTGGAGACCGTGCACTCGTTCACCAACGACCAGAACCTGCTGGACAATTACCACAAGGCCGACCGCCGCGGCCGGTCCGCGCCGTTCAACCTGGTGCTCACCGAGACCGGTGCGGCCTCCGCTGTCGCCAAGGCGATGCCGGAGCTGAAAGCCAAGATCAGTGGCAGCTCGATTCGCGTCCCCACCCCGGATGTGTCGGTGGCGATCCTCAACATGCAGCTGCACCAGGCGACCACCAAGGAAGAAACCCTGGAGTACCTGCGCCAGGCGTCGCTGTCGGGACCGTTGAGCCGCAACCTCGACTACACCGCGGCAACCGATGCGGTCTCGAGCGATTTCATCGGCTCCCGCGCGGCCAGCATCATCGACGCCAACGCGACGATCGTCGACGAGGACAACGTGATCCTCTACGTCTGGTACGACAACGAATTCGGCTATTCGTCGCAGGTGGTGCGGACAGTCCAGTACCTGTCGGGCATCGAGTACCCGACCTATCCGCAGATCTGACCTGATCGCCGACGCACAGCCGATTGGCAGCTGTGACGGCGTTTCAGGCGCGCAGGCCCGGGTATCGCCGCCCGCATGGGATTACAAGTAACAGAAGTGCAAAAGTGCCTGGCCGGATTCGACTACCCCGGATCGGCGCAGAACCTGGCTGACCATGCCAAGCAGAACGGTGCCGGCGATGATGTGGTCCAAGCCCTCGGCGGGCTGTCCGGCGAGTTCGATGGGCCCGATGCCGTGATGAAGGCCCTCGGGTCCACCGATTCCCTCGGCGGCTGAGCGTTACGTCGTCGGAATGTCCGGGTCGTCGTCGGCAGGCGGCTCGGGGTCTCGCCATTCCTCGACCCGGCTCGACCGGTTGCCCTGCAGGGTGCCGCGCAACTCGCTCTTGAGCGCATCGTCCTCGCGAGGACTGTGCTTGGAGCTTTCGCGTTCCATGGTCATACCCCCTTACGGGATCACGCGCTTACGGGATCACTCGATGGTTCCCGGGGCGCCGGTTCCGGCACCGTTCGTCCACTGCGCCGACGCTTCGCGCCCGAACACCACACCGAGTCCGACCATCACCACAGCCAGGCCGAAATGCAACCAGTTGTCGGCGGTGTTGACCGGGATGAAGTTTGCGGAGCTCCCCCGGTCGATCACCAGGCCGTACAACCAGAGCACGGCGTAGATGAGACCGCCGCCGATCAGGTACGCCCGCGCCGCGCCCGCGCGGCGCGCCATCACCAAACCGACAGCGCCGAACGCCAGATGCACGAGGTTGTGCAGTACGGAGACGGCGAACACGCCCAACAACATCGCGCCGGAATGGTGCCCGGCCCAGGTCAGGTCGCCGTAGTTGGTGGTGATGCCCGGGATGAAGCCCAGGATGCCGACGATGAAAAACAGGATTGCCACCGCCGTTGCGGTCACCTGCAACGGGGTCGCGTGACCGGCGCGCCCCGCCCGTGGTGGAGTTGGTTTCGACATGATGCACACCCCTTCGCCAGAGGAGCCTCGTCGGCTCCGCGCAACGGGTACCCCGGGCATTGCTGTCCCACACGCCGCGCCTTTGATCCGGGTCGGCACCCATCGCGTGTCCAGCGGCTGGTCGACGTCGGCGTGCCGCGAAATGGGAGCAGCTGCCGTGCTGCCCGACTATGCGCGACTTCTCAGCGACTATCGCCGCACAAGCACCAAGGGCACCTTTGGTCACGCGCACACTATTTACTCACGTCACGTGAGCGTTCAACTGCCACATATGTCACGGATTTGGCGATGTCCAGCTATCAGCGACAGAGTCGCTCGCAACCGGGCATAGGACAGATGAGACGCACGAGGCTGAGGGTGCCGGAGTGACGAAAGCCCGAAGCGGCGATGGGATTGGTGAGGTGCAACGGCACCCGTGTGGCGATTGTCGCTCGATTGTCGCTAACAGGCGGGCACATCGAATATCCCCTACGAACCGTGACTGATGCGATCACAGGTCCCGTGCCGACCGCAGGCCCGGGCAAAACCCGCGATCATGCACCGAGATTCGAAATCTCCGAATCCAGCTTGGCCGCTTCCTCGGCCATCTGCTGCTCGGACAGTTGCACTCCATCGGTCTGACCGATGAGGTCCGACTTGGAGACCACCCGGAGCGCGCCACGGTAATCATCCGTGTCGAGGCGTCCGGCCGGCACCACATCGGTGTGACCCTGAATCAACACCAGAACCGCATCAGCCTCATCCGAGGCCAATAAGCGCCGTACGTCGTCAGCCGAGATCGTCATCAGTCGTCCTCACCGTCGTGCGTTGTTCGCCAGCCCATAGCTATGCCCGCTCGCCAAAGTTCCTAAGCCCTGTAGCGCGGGGCGGCCACCCAGGCGTTGCACGACGACACTCGTAGCTTGGGCCGCCAGCCGGCCGGCCCCGATCGGATCAGCTCCGCGGACGAGCCCGGCGATGAGGCCGGCCATGAATGCGTCGCCGGCACCGGTACGGTCGACCACCGGTGCCGACGAATGCGGAAAGAGCTTGCTGCCGCCGGGCCACGCCAAGAGATCGCCGACACCGCGGATGGCCAGCGCCACCAACTCCGGTCCACGGTCCAGAAGGCGCGAGGCCAGGGCAGCCCCTTTGGACTCGGTGTCGATCGACTCGCCGGCGAGACCTTCGGCCTCCGCGGCGTCAGCACGAAACACCGTGAGTAGCCCGAGAAGCTCACGGTCGTGGTCGAGATCGATCGCTCCGTCGGCGACCACTCGGACATTTGCGTCATGAGCCCGCCTGGCCGCCGCCAGTAGCGCATCATGAGGCTGCTGAAGCTGCAGGGACACAGTGTGAGCCTGGGCGATCTGTGCGCCGGCCTGGTCGATGTCCTCGACCGTGAGCAGGGCCTCGGGTGGAACATGCTCGAACAGTTGACGATTGGCGTCGTCATCGACGACATCGACGAGCAGTGCCGTCTGTCCCCGCCTGACGACATGCGTGGTGCTTATCCCGTCCGCCTGCGCCTGCTGCACAACGGCCGTGCCGGCGTCGTCCTGTCCGACCACCCCGACCAATCCGACCCTGACACCGAGTTGAGCCAACCCCACGGCCTGGTTGGCACCCTTACCACCCAACATTTCGCGACGTTCGGTGATCGTCGCGGAGCCGCCGGGCGCGGGTAACCGGCGCATCCGCACCGCGACGTCTCGGCCGATCTGCCCAATCACCAGGACGTCGAGGCCGACTACCACGCGGTCTACGGATTGGCCGGCGGTTGATCCCAGCTTCCCGGTGCGGCCGGTCCCGCCGGTGGCGCCAACCCGAGGCGGCCGGCAGCAAAGTCGACACCCTGGTTGACCAAACTGTCGTAGCCACTAGAGGTGTGCGCCGCGAAATTGAGACCGTCCGAGCAGACGAAATCCTCCGGGGCGCAGACCTTGAGGGTCTTGTCCACGTACTGCTGGCCGATGACCACCGGCGGTTCACCCAGGAAGTTCATCGCCCGGATGTTCGGTGTCCCGTAGAGCACGACGGCGGCCACCTTGTCGGCGACTTCCGGCGCCAACGGTTTGGGCACCGTCGCGGGATCGACGCCATCGGGGACGGCGGCGGAGGTGACGAAGCCCATGACCGCCGCTCCTTGCGAATATCCGCCGAGCACCATCTTGGTATCGGGGCAGTCGGCGGCCATCTTGGTGACGTGCGCGCCGGCATCGCGGATGCCGTCAACGCCCGTGGTCCACTGATCGGTGGCCGGATAGTTGACCGGGTAGACACCGAAAGTCTTGTCGCCCACGCGATGTCGGAGAGAATCGACAAACGCCTGCCCGGTCGGGCCTACGCCGGGAGGTTCACCGGTGCCGCGGGCGAACACCACCTCCACGTCAGGGCAGGGCTGCGCGGAGGCCAACGGCGCCGAACTGGCGAACACCACCCCCATTCCTGCGATCACGGCGGTACCGATCAGACCAATGAGCCGTTCAATCACGTTGGCTTCCTCTGCTAGTTCGATGTCATCGGCTATTCGGGAGCTTGTGTACCGACGCCAACGCCGCGGTGAGCGACTCACAGGTCGGAAACGTTTGACTGTGGCCGCAGACGGCCAGCATTCGCGATGCCGCGTGACCGACCACCAGCGCCCAGCGCACGTCAACCTCGGCGCAGCGGGCATTGATCGTGCGCAGAGCCGCCAGACCGGCCGTGCCCATGAATTCCAGCGTGGTCAAGTCCAGAACCAGCCATTCACACCACGCCATCTGGAGAAACTGATCGACGAGTTGGTCGGCATTGGCGGCATCGACGTCACCGATGACCCGGATCAGGGCGCCGGTGCGACCGCACTGTTTCGTGAAATAGACGTGGCCGTCCTCGCGCCGTGCACCGGCGATCCGGACGGCTTCCTCGGCCCGTCGCCGCTCAACTGTGACCGGAACCGACATCGGCGACCCCCTCAGACGACGATTCGCGCTGCTGGGCTGTGCAGGGGACCGGCAGCCACGTCCTGGCATTTCCGTGGTGGCTGTGGTCTCAACCTTGCAGACAAAAAGTACTCCCACCCGAAGTCCTCGGCAACCGTTATCTCTGACAACGCAAGGGGCGGTGGCGCTCGCGCCGGATGGGCAATATGAACAACGGCGCGTCATGACGAACGCCGACCGCGCCGCGGCCGACAGCCACCGAAATCGTTCACCGGCCAAGAACCTTCTCGCAGCCGTTTGAACTGCGGCGATACCGGGCATTAACCACGGGCAGTATTGACCCCTTCACCGTTGAGAGGCCGATGTGACAACCGCATACACCCCGGAGCCCAATTCGATCGGCAACATCGTCGTCGCCGACGGTGTTTACGCCCCGCAAGAAGACTCCCAGCTGTTGATCGAAGTGATGGAGAAATCCGGCCTCGCGGTAGGCCGGTCCGTTGCGGATCTGTGCACCGGCAGTGGCGTGGTGGCGGTCAACGCGGCCGGCCAGGGGGCATCGGCCGTCGCGGCCTTCGATATCTGTCAGCGCGCCGTGCGGTGTGCCCGGTCCAATGCCCTGGCCCACAACGTCGCCGTCGACGTGCATCTGGGGTCCTGGGCCAGGGCCGCCGAGTTCGGCCCTTTCGACCTGATCACCTGCAACCCGCCGTACGTTCCCCACGACCCGGACGACGCGGCGCTGTCGGCGGTGACCGGTCCGGCGCGCGCGTGGGATGCCGGTCACGACGGGCGAATGGTTCTCGACCCGCTGTGCGCCGCGGTGCCCGACCTGCTCGCCGACCGCGGCAGCCTGCTGCTTGTGCAGTCGGAATTCGCCAACCCTCGCAAGACTTTGGCGGATCTGTCCGCTGCTGGCCTCGACGCCGATATCGTTGCCTGGCAGTGGATTCCATTCGGTCCGGTGCTGAATGCCCGAGCGGAGTGGCTAGAAGAAACCGGGCGCCTGGAGACTGCCCGGCGCGAAGAGGAACTGCTGGTGATCCGGGCGGACAAGCCATGAGTGACACCGACCGCCGCATTGTTCGGCCGGTGCCGGGGGGCCCTGTGATGGTGCAGGGCCCCGTCCGCATAGAGATGCCAGACGGCACGGTGGTGGATTCCGACCGCTTCATGGTGGCCATCTGCGCGTGCCGGCGCAGCAAGGATTACCCGCTGTGCGACACCAGTCATCGGCGTGGGGGCCGGGTCAAAGACCGTGGCACCGACGCCGAGGCATCAGCTCAGCGGACGACGTAGCGAGGACTGGCCTTCGGCCCACCGGCCCATCATGTGATCGGCCAGGCGGTCCTCGACCAGAGCATGGGCCCGAATCCCGAACACCACATCGGCATCAAGGTGAGGCTCGCGAGCCACCAGATCACCCACCACGTCGGTGCGCACCACCTGCTCGTGCACCGCGTCGGCTTCGACATGTTCGGCGTAGAAGCCGACGCACTCCTGCGGAGCACCGAGGCGCTGTAGGGCCTCCACCAGCCGTCGCGAACCCGGCGAGGAGGTGATCTCGGTGGAGGCGAAGTGCCCGACCGCGGCGCCGCGCAGATTGCGATGTAACCCGAACAACGACATCAGGTTCACGGCGGCCAGCGATTCGGCCGGCACGTCGTCGATATAGCCGAGGTAGCGCGAGTCCAGCCCGGCCGCATCCATCAGGCCGGCGAACAACTGCTGGTGCAGGCGCGGCCCGCGGCCGCCGCCGAACTCATCGAATTCCACCGCGACGAATGACGCCTTGGCCTGCCCCGTCAGCCGCGGGATCGCCCAGGCGTGCGGATCACCCTCTTTGAGGTGATACAGCGAGCGGTGCACGAAGTACTCGCGCATCTGCTCCCAGGTACCCTTGTCGCGCAGGTGATATGACAGACCTTCACCGTCGACCGGCTCGATCGAGATCTTCTCCATCTCGGCCAACGCGGTGTCCTCGGGATCGATGTCACCGACGGCGTCCCGCACCTCCGTCAGAAACTCCCTCTCCAACTTCCCCCGCAGATGCAGCAGGCCGGCGTCCCACTCCCAGCCGGCATCCACGCCGGCGAAGCCGCGGTAGTGCAGCTCGTAGCAGACATACAGGGCCAGGTGCAGGTCGAGACCGAACGGGTCGGCATCGGCCAGCGACGCCTCGACGCGGGACAGGTGATTACAGGGCACCCGCTCGCTCAACAATCTGATGACGGCAGCTGACAACGGACCGCGAGGATCGGGCAGAGTGGGTTCCAGGAGGATCGGCGCAGATGTCACGACGCCATAGATACCCAGTTCAGCGGTGCATTAATCCAGCCATCGCTGTGGGCCCCTCCGATCACCGGCCAACTCATCGCGGTCGACGGCGGATTGCTCATGCTCGGTTCATGGGTGCCCGGTCATTAACGAGGGCCATTCGGTTTTTGATGTCCAGTCGCTCGAAGATTCACGACACCCTGGTGATTGTGAGCGGCATTTCGATGGTGAGCCAGAGGTTGACACCGCATCCTCCACTCGGGCCGATGGTGCGGTCGTAACCTTTGAAGCTTTCGGGCTCGTCGGAGGCTCGCCAGAAGCGGAACGACTGTTCGCCGGCAGTGGTACTGCCGTCGGGGCACGGTTGCCAATTCTCGATGCGGTGCCCGGTGTACCACTGACCGGATTGGCAACGGAGCTCACTGCTCCAACCTTGTTCACTGATGACCGAGCCGGAGCAATGCATGACGTCGTCGCATTGTGACGTAGCAGTCCAGGCGGTGACAACGGTGGCTTCATCGTGATACACCTCGCGGGTTTTGGCCCATCGCCCGTCCGAAGTCACCGTGAACGCTCCGTTGATCGGCCGGTCACACGACAGGGCGTGGGCCACGGACGCGGTCGTGATGCTCGCCGTCACTGTGGCGGCCAGGATGGTCAATGACGCGGTGGCACGTGCCAGGAGCATGGCAGTCTTCCCTTGGAATCCGTTGAGCAGCGCTGTGTCTGGACGGTCATGCCGGCAGGACCAGTTCCTTCCATGTGGGCACGTGATCGGCGGTAACAAGGTTGTGTTGCTCGTAGACGTGTCCGTTGGGTGCCATGTACTTTCCGGTGCCGGGGTCATAGCGGGAAAAGGCCACCGGTGGGCTCGCCTCGGGCATCACTGGCCGCGGTGGCGGACTGGGTGGGCCTTGGCCCGGCAGAACGAGCGTGCCCTCGGCAGGGCCGTCCAGATGGTCATTCTGGGCTATCCGCCAGTCCGGCGGTACCCCTTGACCGACCAGGTTGGGGTCGAAAGGGTGAGGGCCGAGAGCGTGCTGACGTTGCGCGAGCGGTTCGAAGGGCTTGTCGCTGTCGCATTCCTCGACTGTCGGTGCGCGTTTTCCGGGGTGACCCATGCAGGGGTAGTTGCGGGCACCGCGTACGGCGATGGGTGCGTCTTGAGGCAATTTGCAATACAGACCATCAGGGGTATCGGCTGGAGTGGTGTCGGCCGGTGGCCGCCATTGATCGGGCGGCAGGTAGCCGACGGTGCACGGTGATGGGTCTGCCAGCGTGAGTCGGAAGTCGCCGAGTCCTTTACCAACGTAGTTGTTGTTCGGCCCAGCACCGATGAACATGGCGGTCAGCGGTGGCAACAACACAAGGATCTGTTCCAACGCCGGGTGATAGGTCACACCGACCTGCCCGATCGAGGTGAGGTTGGCCAGAAGTAGCGGGAGTGTCGGTCTGGCTTGTTCGAAGAGCCGGGTGGCTTCATCGAAGGCCGCGGGACCTCGCTCCAGCAGCCCGCGGATTTCAGGATCGTTCGTGACCAGTTGCGTAGTGACTCCGGTCAGGCTGTGCGCCCACAAGCGAATGGCATCCGATGTCTGGACCTGTGAATCGAGCAGCGGTTGGCTGTCTTCGACGAGTTGGCGGGTCTGTTCTGCAGACGCCCGAAGATGGCCAGTGACCCGTGATGCTGAATCGAACAGGGAGCCAAGGTCATAATCAGCGCCTTCGAGGCCCCGTGAGGTTTCGTTGAGTAACTGAGTCAGTGGGTCTTTGGGGATGCTGCCCAGCAGGGCACCGAGCTGATCGAGCATCGGTCCCACCTGTTGGGGGATGGTGGTGTCGCGGGCTGCGATCACGGAACCGTCGCGCAAATAGGGTCCGACATCGGTGCGTGGTCGGAGTTCCACGTACTGCTCACCGATCGCCGAGACGCTGCGTACCTGCGCCTGTAGATTGGCTGGAATTCTCGGTGAGCTTTGCAGTGAGAGTTGTGCAGTGGCGCCAGGCGCGGTGGGTCGGATGGCGATCACCTTGCCGATTTGGCTGCCGCGGTAGGTGACGTTGCTGAACCGGTACAGGCCACCGGCGCCCGGCAGCTCCAACGTGACGGTGATGCGCCCGATTCCGAGCAGGGTCGGAATTTGCATGTAGGAGAATGCCATTACGGCGACACCGATGACTGATGCCACGGTGAAAATGATCAGCTGGGCGCGGATGAAACGTGTCAGCATCAACAGCCCCCGATAGCTCCGTTGGTCGGTGGTGGCGTGCCGGGGATTCTTGGTGGGGGCGGTCCGACACCATCAGGCAGTCCTGTCGGGTTCGGGATCATCGGTGGGGCTACGCCAACTCCGAGGGGATTGTTGCTGTAGTAGGCGTCGTAGCCGGGATCGCCGGGCGCCGGAACGAGTGTCAATCCCTCTTTCCCCCAACGTGTTCCGAGGAGCATACCGCCCTTGAGCCGGTTGACCGTGAGATCTAGGGTGGCGAACAAGTTGATGTAGTCTCCACGCACCGCGCGGTCGATGAAGTCCTGGGTGAGCGGATAACTGGACAGAAAAGCCAACCCTCGGTCCAGATCGGGTCCGACGTTGGCCAGGCTGCACAGCGTGGGTTCCAGGTTGCGCAGGTTCGCGACAAGGTCGGATTGGGTGTCGCCGACCACCTGTGTGGCGGTGTCAGCAAAAACGCCGAGCTCACGCAGCGCAGTGGTAAACGTCGGTTGCTGCCGGATGAGGATGTCCAGTGCACCGGGCATGGTGTGGAGTGCGCGCACGAGCACCTCTTTCTGCGCACCGAATGTGTCGGTGAGGCGGTCCACGGCGTGCATTGCTTCGACGACGTCGCTGCGCTGCGCGTCGAAGGTGCCCACGAGTCGGTCTAGCCGCCCGAGCAGATCACGCAGCTGCGGTTCATGTCCCGACAGTGCGGTGTTCATGTTGTGGATGATGTCGCCGATTTGGCTGAGACCGCCGGAGTTGATGAGCGCTGACACCGCAGCGAGGGTCTGTTCGGTGCTGGGATAGGTGGAAGATTCGTTCAGTGAGAGCGTCGCGCCGACCGGTAGGTGCCCGACCGGGGATTGGTCGGAGGGGGGATCGAGGGCTAGGTGACTCGATCCGAGCAGGCTGGTTTGGCCGATGGTGGCAACCGCATTCGCCGCCACCGTGGCCTCTGGGCGGATCGAGATTTCGACGTCGGCGTGGCCGTCTTTGACTTTCATCTTGGCGATGCTGCCCACCACGACATCGCTGATCATGACCGGCGAGTTTGCTTCGAGCGTCCCGACGTTGGCGATCTCGACGTGATACACCCGGGCGTCTGGTCCACGTCCGGCGGCGCCGGGCAGTGGTAGGGAGTTGATGCCCTGAAACGCGCATCCAGCCGTCGAGGTCAACAACATGCAACCACCGGCGCCGATGAGCCGCCGCAGTGTGGAAATGGTGCTCATGACGGTGGTTCCTCTGTCGCCGGTGGTGCTTCCGCAGGCCTCGTCGGTTGCTCGGCCGGCAACAGCATCTCGGGCAGGTTGCTGGGATGGGGTGGTGCCGGTGGTGGGCCGTAGGCCGACACCGCAGGGGGTGTTTCGGGTGGACCAGGGTCAGGGCCGGTTCCGCCGGGCATCAGGCCTGGTTCGGTGTAGATCAAGTCTTCGGGTGGTGGCGATTTCGCCAGAAACGGATTGATGGGAAAGGGCAACATGTTGAAGTTGGCAGCGTTGAGTGCAGGACCGAGGTACTGGGCGCAAAGCTTGCCGGTCTCGGACGCTGTCACGTTGGCGATAGCCCCGATCGAGGAGCAGATGAACTGGACCGGATTGGAGAAGTTGGTCAGCACGAACGCTCCGGCGCCCGAACCCATTTGGGGGTCGAACATGTTGACGGTGTTGGCCAGTGCGTGTGGCGCGACGTGCAAGACCTGTTCGAGATCTTTACGGTGATCGACAAGGGTTTGGGTGACGTTGGTGAGGCGCTGTAGTTGTTCGCTGGTCTTGTCGCGAGTGCCGGCGATGAATCTCTGTATTTCACCTACGACGGCCGAGAGATTGGTCAGCGCTGCGTCGAGTTCGGAGCGGCTGTTGTCCAAAGTGCTGGTGAGTGTGGCGAACCGATCCTGAAATTGGACGATCTGGGCATTGCTGTCCTTCAGCGCGCTGACGAACGATTGCAAGTTCTTCAGGATGTCAGCGATGCTTCCCCCACCATCGGCGAGGATGCGTCCGACCCCGGACAGTTGAGCCAGTGTGTGGCGTAGTTTGTCGCCGTTGCCGCTCAAGGCGTTGGCGGTGCTGTCGATGAATCGGGTGGCGGCGGTCGACGACCCACCGTTGTGCGGTCCCAGGTCGCTGGCCAGACGCATCAGTTGTTGTTTGACTTCGTCCCAGTCGACGGGTACCGCGGTGCGATCGAGGCCGATCAGCGCACCGTCTGCGATGATCGTAGCGCTCGGCGCGCTTGGCGCGACAAGCTGAATGTAGCAGGCCGAGACAAGGTTTGGTGCGACGATGACGGCGCTGGCGTTGTCGGGCACCGGCACTGTGCGATTGATGTGCATGGTCACTGTGGACTGGGTGCCATGAGGTTCGATGGCTTCGATGGCGCCGACCGTGACCCCAGCTACTCGAACTTGGTCACCGGGGTAAATCGCACTGGCGTGGGTGAAAAGGGCGGTGATGGTTTTCGGAGCGAATGTCGTCACGCGCAGGAGCCATGCCGACGCGGCAGCGATCATTACGACGAACATGAGAGCGGTCGCCCGACGCAGCTGGGATGTGGCGATCATCGCGGGGCCTCCGGGATACCGTTGCGGGGCATCGGGAACTCGGGCCGCGGACCGGGCTGGTCAGCGGGTTGGCCGGCGGTTGGCCCCCGTCGAAATCCGAAGGCGTAGTCGAGGAATGGCTGCAAGAGATTGCCGGGCAGCAGGTCGGGCACGTAGGCGTTGTAGTAGAAGCCATTGGCGACGGTCTCACCGAGTGTGATCTGGAACTTCGCCAACGAGGGCAACATCTTGGCGATGTTGTCTCGGCTGCGTTCCAGCGTTGCCGTGACCGCGTTGAGTTTGTCCAGAGTGCGTGCCAGTTTCTGCTCGTTGTCGTGGATGAAGCCTGAGAGTTGTTGGGCCACCGCCGAGGTATTGACGAGCAGGTCGATGATGGCTTGTCGCCGCTGCACGAGTACCTCGACGAGGTCGTTGGCGTTGAGGATCAGTGTGTTGAGTTGTTGACTGCGCTGAGCGAGGACACCGGTGACTTCGGAGGTGGACGACAGCAGCTCACCGAGTGTCTGGTTGCGGCTGTTGAGAGATTTCGATAGCCGGGTGAGTCCGTCGAAGGTAGGACCCAACCGGGGAGCGATCTGGTCGATTGTGGTTGCCAGAGTCTCCAGCGACTGGTTCAACGTGGCGGTATCGGTCGCCGCGGCGTTGGTGGTGAGGTCGTCGACCGCGTCGGTCAACGAATACGGGGACGAAGTTCGCGTCTGCGGAATCACGTCCAAGGGGCGCATGGTGCCGCTGCCGGCGGACTCCAACACCAGCACTCGTTCGCCCAGGAGGCTGCCGGTGCGGATGTGCGCCGAGGTGTCCGAGGCCAGCCGCACTGTCGCGTTGACGGTGAAAGTGACGAGCGGCTGCAGGCCCCACAGGACCACGTCGGTGACGGTCCCGATGTCGACGCCGGACAGCTTCACCTTGTTGCCGGCGCTGAGACCGCCGGCTTCAGCGAACAATGCCTGATAGGTGATCTGTGATGCTCGCGCCCACAACCGCTCGGGTTGCAGGCCGACCGCGATGATCAGCGTTACCAAGATGATTCCGATGAGGCCACCGCGGATGAGGTGGGTACCGCCGTATTTCAGCATCAGGGCTCCCCGCATCTTCCGGCTTCTTGTTTGAACCAAGGAAATTCGGCCGTGCGGCCCTGCAGATCGGATACCCGTACCGCGATACCGCACAAGTAGTAGTTCACGAAGCTGCCGTAAGCGCCCGTACGGATCAGCTTGTAGTAGTTCTCCGGTGCCATTCGCAGGCCGGTTTCGAGCCGATCCTTGTCTTGGTCGAGTAGTGGCGCCAGGCGGTTGAGTTGTTCGACTGTGCCCGACAATGGCGGTCGTGCCTGGGTGAGCAGGCCGGCCAGCGACGCTGTGCCGTTGTTGAGTGACTCGATGGCAACGCCGATCGGGTCCCGATCTGTCGATAGGCCGTCGACGAGTCGTTGCAGGCGGTCGATGGTTCCGGAGAATTGATCGCTGTCGTTGGCCAGGGTGTGCAGGGTGGTTTTCAGATTGTCGATGACCGACTGCACGGTCGCGCTGTTGTCGGCCAAGGTGTTCGTGAACGAAGCGGTCTTGGACATCAGCGAATCCAATGTGGCGCCTTGGTCTTGGAAGACTGCGATCAGTGAGGAAGTCAGTGCGTTGACGTCTGCGGGGTCGAGGCCCTGGATGACGGGTTTGAGCCCGCCGAGTAACAGGTCCAGATCGAGTGCGCCGGCGGTCCGCTCCAGAGGAATTTGCGCGCCGGCGGTCAGTATTTCAGTGGGCCCGGGACTGTCGATGAGTTCGAGGTAGCGGTCGCCGACCAGGTTGAGGTAGCGCACCACAGCACGGGTTTTCTGGGTGAGAAGGACATCGCGTTGGGTGTCGAAATCGACTTCGACCGTCTTGTCCTCACGGAGCAAAACCGCGTTCACAGTCCCGATGCGGATGCCGGCCATGCGTACCGAGTCGCCCTTGTGCAGGCTTGAGGCGTCACCGAAGAGCGCCGAATACGACGTCTTGGGACCGGATTGGAACTCGCCGAAAACCATGAAGAGCGCTGCGGTCAGAAACGCCATGACCGCGGCGAAGGTACCGAATCTGACGAGAGTTGTTGTGACGTGCATGGTTATCCCGGTTGTCCGATCTGAGCGGTGTTGCGGGGCGGACCGTCGAGCGGGCCGAACAGCCATTGTTTGAGGCCATCGGTATTGAGAAGGATGTTTTGATTCCCGTATTTCCACGGGTTGCTGCCGGTGTCGGCGACCACCCACCGGGGCCGCCCGAGAAACGGCACCGGCAGATCTTCGCAGTGTGGGCCACCTTTGGCGGCAACTTTCGGTAGGTCGCCCGGATAGCGGTAGCGTTCCTGCCCGGCAGTGAGGCCGGCGATCACCTCGGCACCGGGGATTCGCAGCGGCTGCCACTTCGACATGTATGCCATCGCGGTGAGCTGACAATGCAGCGCAGCGTTGTACTCGTTGGTCAGATGGGTCGTGGGAACCAGCAGGTGCAGCGCATCGGCCAGCGACTGCCGGTTCTCACTCAGCATTGAGGTACCGCTTTGCGCCAATCCGATTGTGCTGAGAAGAAATGCATCGAGGTGGTGTCGCTCGTCGATGATGGAATTGCTGATGCGGGTGACGTTGTCGATGGTGGTGAGAAATTCCGGCGCGGCATCGACGTAAGTGCCGAATACGGTAGGGGCGACGGCCAAATCATGGCTGAGTGCGGGTAAAGCCGGCTCGGTGGCGGCCAGGAAAGCGTCGAAGTCATCGATTGTCTGCCCGATTCGGTGACCACGTCCGCTGAGCGCTGACCCCAACGTCGACAGTGTTTCGTTGAGTTTGTCGGGTGGCACATGATCGAGCAATGTGGTGAGTTGCTCGAAGAGGGTGTTGATTTCGACCATCACATGGCGGGCGCCGATGACCTGCCCCGCGGAGATGCGTTGTGACACAGGGTGCTCAGGATCGCGGAGTTCCACCGCCTTCGCACCGAATGCGGTCGGCGAGGCGATCTCGACGAGCACGTTCGCCGGTACCAGGTGGACGTGGGATTCATCGAGAGCGAGGTGGATGGCGGCCTGCCCGTCAGGCCGGGTTTCGATGGCCGTGACACGGCCGATCTGCACACCGTGCAGCTTCACCTTCGCCCCGGCGTTGAGAACCAACCCTGCTCGGTGCGAAAGCACAGTCACCGGCATTCCCTGACGAAAGTCGCCACGAAACAAGCTGACCGCCAGCGCGAGGACACCGATCAGCGCTGCAACAGTGGCGAAACCGGCCAGCGGCCGCTTGTACTGCGGTGGGTGGAGTCGGCTCACGTACTTCTCCATATCGCGCGACCAGCACGGTTCGTTTCACGACACACCGCGACCTCGGCAGCCGCTGCGAGGTGCACTGCGCAGGTCGGCGAAAACCACTGCCACCCACCGCCAATCGTGTGCTCAGGCCCCACCCCATACCTCCTTTGACGCCGAGCGAGTTACAGTATTGCCCGATATTATTTCAGAAACTGAAATGAATCTAGTGCCAATGGAGGCGAGAGTGAAGCGAGCAATGGCGGTCAAGGATCTTGCCGGGCCGGAGACGGCGGACTACATCGTCGTGGGTTCTGGGAGCGCAGGGGCGATCGTGGCCCGGCGGCTGGCCGACACCGGTGCGGCGGTCATCCTGATCGAGTCAGGCCGCCAGCGCCGTGGCCCGCTGGTGACGGTCCCCGGTCTCTGCGGGGCCATGCACGCGGTCACGGGCCTACAGCGGCTACTCACCTGGCCCGCCTACAGCGTCCCGCAACGACACATGAACGGCCGCAAGCTTCCCCAGTCCCACGGCCGCGTACTCGGCGGCGGCAGCGTGATCAACGGAATGGCGTTCGTGCGCGGAAATCGGCGGAACTACGACGACTGGGCGGCCGAGGGCGCCACCGGCTGGGCGTTCTCCGACGTATTGGCGTCCTTCCGTCGGCTGGAGAGTTTCGAGGACGGTGCCAGTGAACTTCGCGGGGGCCACGGACCGATAGCAGTGGAGCGCGCGACCGGTCTGGCGAGCGTTACCGAACGCTTCATGGCCGCGTTGGCGGCAACCGCCGGGGTCGGCATGAACAGCGACTACAACGGTGAACAGCAAGCCGGGGTGGCGCCGATACAGCAGAGTGCAGGCGCGGGCCGCCGAGTGGGGACCGACCGCGGCTACCTGTGGGGAGCACCGGCCAATCTCCGTGTGCTCACCGGAGTTACGGCAACTCGGGTGATCGTGGAGAACGGCCGAGCAACCGGCGTGGAGCTGGTTTCGGGCCGCAACCGGCGCCCGATCGGTCCCGTCCGCGCAAGTCTCGAGGTGATCGTCAGCGCCGGTTCGCTGGGCTCACCGCGACTGCTGATGTTCTCTGGTATCGGCCACGCAAGTCATCTGCGTGAGCATCGGATTCCGGTTGTTGCCGACCTGCCTGTCGGTGACAACCTGCACGATCATCTGTTCGTACCGATGTCGTACCAGGCGCCCGGCGGCCGCCGCTCCTCGCCGTGGAGTTTCGTCGGAGCAGCGGCCCGCGAATGTGTCCGGCCGCGCTCGACCTTTATGGCGCACACGCCATTCGAGGCGCTGGGCTTCGTAGACAGCGGGACACGGATCGGCACCGATGTTCCCGATCTTCAGATCTTCATACTGCCCCTTGGCTATCCCGAGAACCAGGATGAGCCGGGACTGCACCTGGCCGCCGATCCGTCACCGTCGTTGTCGTTGTTGCCGACCATGATCTATCCAGAGAGTCGTGGCACCGTGCGGCTGGCCTCGACCGATCCGTTCACTGCTCCGCTGATCGATCCGAACTACCTCGCCGATCCCCGGGATCTGAGGACCCTGGTGGCCGGCATGGAGCTTGTCAGGGAGACCTTGGCGCACCAGGCGATTTCACGGGAGATCGGCCGGGAGGTAATGCCGGGTTCGGATCAGACCGGTGTCGACCTGGCGGACTTCGTGCGTCGAAATGCTTCGGGCGTGTATCACCCGGTCGGGACGTGCCGGATGGGCACCGATGAGCGCGCGGTTGTCGATCCAACGCTGCGGGTGCGGGGAGTGGAGGGGCTCCGGGTGGCCGATGCATCGATCATGCCAAACATAGTGGGCGGCAATACGAATGCTGCGTCTATGATGATCGGTGAGCGGGCTGCTGAACTGATCATCGACGGACAGTTCCGGTGAAGGGGGCGCCGCGCGTCAGCGGGCACCGCCCGGCACGGTCTGACCACTGCGATATTTCAACCGCAACACGTAATAACAGAGACGTGCTGTTCAGCGAGGTGTGGCAACACATCCATTCCGCCTCTGCCCCTAAGGGATTCAATGGGTGCGGCAGCGGTATGACTCCACGGTGATGTCCGTCGGCCGTCCCTCCGGTTGCCCGATTTGCCACGTGCTGGCCGCACCGGCGGTGAATGGTCCTGGCGCTCCTTGCGATCCATAGTACCCACGCGGATCCCACGTCTTGGCCTCCGGATACGGCCAAGGGCATGCCACGGAGGACGCCGCGCCGGTCACACGCACCAGCCAGAATGCCGAGCTGAAACTGATCATTGCGACATTGAGGATGAGCGTCATCACCAAAAAGGTGGCCAACTTCGGGCGACGAGAATGCAGGCGCATTCGTCGGGCGAGCTTTTCCGCCTGAGTTTTCCCGGTGTCGTCGCGATAGAGCAGGATCGACGCCGGAATCATGATGACCGTGATGAGGACACTGGCCATCAACAATGGGAACTGACTGTTCTTCCCGACATCGATCGAGCCGAATTCGATGACATGGCTATACGTGAGGAACTGAGCACGGGTCAGCAGGATCTCTTGAGCGGCATCCCAGATGACACCGATGACGAAGGTGAGTAAACCAATCGAGATGAGCGGATGGCGCCAGACGAAGCCCTCCGGGCCTTTGCGCCGTTGGAGAGCTCTCAGGATCGGGTTGGCCAGGAAGTACGGAAGTAACACATAGGGCGCGTAAACGAAGGAAGTGATCGGCTCGATGATCGGAGAGATGTTGAACCACGGCCAATCTCGGGGAAAGTGCCAGAGATTCGGGTTGTAGACCAGCCCTATCGCCCAGTTGTTGATCGGGTCCCACCACAGCAATGTGCTGGAGGCAAGGACCATGAGCACGGCTGGATGCCCCGGGCGCCGCCGCCACGCCAGTACGGACGCGACGAAGATCCCGGCAGCGAGCAGGGCCCCGAGTACCTGTCCCCAGAGAATCCAGTCGAACGGGTAGAGAAGTGGCTCCACCGGTGGCGGCTTGCCCACCCCGTCGGGATTCGCATTCTCGGGCGATACCGGCCCGTGCTTCTCCGCCGATACCAGTACGAATACGAACAGCGCCGCGACCACCACCCAACAGACAACGGGCTTCCACGGCAAAGTACCGCGTGACCCCACCGCACGCGTCGCGACCGCGGACTCCTGGACACGAATCAATGGCTTCATGGGTCTCCGTGCTGATCGTCGCGTCCGTGGTGGCGCGTAAGGCGAATCTCGCCTTGCAGGCACAATAGCCCGTTTCTTTCAGAAACTGAACTATTTGCCTGGAGCGCCGACACAACGTCGGCCGGTATCGTGTGACGTCGTGACCGACACCATTGGAGCCGCCGACGACGCCGATATCGTCGATTTCCTCGGTGCCGTGATGGATGTTCAGCGCATGCTCTCGAGCCTGACCATGCCTGTGGCAGAGGAGCATGCGATCTCTGAACGCGCCCTCGGCATCATCTTTCTCGTCCATGCCGGACTCGACCGCCCCGGCTTGCTGCACGAATATCTCAATGTCTTGCCGAGCACGATCACCTCCGACATCGACAAGCTGATCGCCGCGGATCTGCTGAGACGGAAGCCATCGAAAACCGACCGACGGGTCACCCGGATCGAGGTGACACCGCGAGGCGCGCGCGTGCAAAAGGAGTCATTGGGCCGACTGCACGAGTTCTTCCGCGCCAAGGTAGCCGGCGTCGCTCTCCAAGAGCTCCAAGATTGCATCGCCACACTGCGCAAACTGAGCGGCGTTCCACAGTCGCCGGTTCCCAATCCGCTGCGTAGAGACGGGTCATCGCCGGATTAGGCTCCGGACAAGTTGGTCGGTCACCAGCCATGCCGGGCCGAAGACTAGAAGTCAGTGGACGCCTCCAGCCGGCTAATCAGTTGATCCCGGTGAGCGGTATTCCGAAGAGGTCGAAGTCAAACGGACTATGGGCTCGGACGAAAGGCGTTCGCCTTTGGCCGCCATCACATTTCTAGGGAACGAGACACCCCTTCACACGCGCCGGGCGGTCGACGTTTTCACCGTTGTGGTGTTTCGTATCAACCCCAGATTGGCGATCACGTGTTGCCACCCACAGAGTGTAGATTGCCATTTTCGATGACCGGCGACATCTCCTCCACCTGCAATCTTTCCCGGGTTGCCACAGATTTGACGGAAACGGTTTTGCCATCCAGATGGCGGATCCTAGAACCGGACGGTGGTCCGCGAAATGCCCACGCCGGCAAGTCGCCTGGGTCGTGAAGGCGGAGCGCGTGCCGTGTCGCAGGCGTTCAGGAGGTGGCTGTATCCCGCCGTGCCTCGTCAACCGTTGAGGATCTCGGTGATCCCCTCGCGGTAGGTGGTGGTCCGGAACTTGGGGAAGCGGGCGGCGAACTTCGAGGTGTCGAAGATGTTGTCGACGCCGTAGCGCGGCATGAGTTCCGTTGCCTCCTTCGCCTTCTCGTTGACCAGGCCGGCCAGCTTGAACACCATGAGCGGGACTGTGGTGAAGCGGATCTTGCGGCCCGTGACTTCCGAGGCGATCGTGATCATCTCGCGGTAGGTCAGCCGGTTCGGGTCGACGGGCAGGTGCCAGGTCTGACCGTAGGCATCGGGCGTGTTGCCGATCAGGCCCATGGCATGGCTGGCGTCAGGCGTCCAGATGAGGCTGCGCTTGGTGTCGGCGCTGACCGGGACCAGCGGGCGCTCGCCTTTCTTGATCCGGTCGAAGACGGTGGTGTTGGTAAGGCCTTGCGTCTTGCCGGGACCGTAGAACTCGGGGGCCCGCACGATCACCGCCTCGACCCGTCCTTCGTCGATCTCCTCCTGCAGCCGTGTCGCGATCTGCGCGCGCACAGCCGCCTTGCGTCCGCGGGGCTTGAAGGGGGTTCTGCCCTCGATCTGCGGGGCCGCCGTCTGCGGATACATGTAGGTGTTGTCGAAGAAGACAAGCTTGCTGCTGTGTTTGCGGACGGCGGCGATGGTGTTCTCCATCATCACCGGGAAGCGCTGCTCCCAAATCGCCGAGTCCATCGGCAGCCCGACGGTCAGATAGGCGATGTCGCTGCCGGCGACGGCGCGGTGGGTGGCCTCGGCGTCGGTCAGGTCGGCCTTGAGCAGCTCGTCCGTCTCGTTGACCTTGTCAGGGTTGCGTCCGACCAGCCGGATGTCATGGGTGACGTTCGCGTGCAGGTAACGCGCGAGTTCTTCGCCGATCTGCCCGTTGGCTCCTAGGATGGTTTGCATTCTTCGTTCCTCGATTCCGGTGGCCTTACTTCACGCCGGGCAGGTGTTTTGCCAGTCGTAGCCATAGGGTGGCGATGCGGGCGTAGGTCTTGGGACTGATGCCGTCGGGCGCCCCGACGGGTAGGAGTCTCTCGATGGCGATCGTCTGGGACTCTGTGTACTTCAGGATGCCGTGCTCACCGTGGCGGCGGCCCGATAGCCGCGTTTCTCATCAGAGGTCCACACGCTGAAGTTGAGACCGTACTCGCTGTCGTTGGCCTTGGCGATGGCTTTCTCTTCGTCGGCGACTCGGTAGAGCGAGACGAGTGGTCCGAAGGTCTCGTGGGCGTAGACCTCCATGCTGGAGTCGACGTCGGTGAGGATGGTGGGCTCGTAGAAGTAGGGTCCGAGGTCGGGGCGGGGCTTGCCGCCGGCGAGCACGGACGCGCCCTTGGCGACCGCATCGTCGACGTGCCGGGTGACGGTGTCGAGCTGCTTCTGCGACACCAGGGATCCCATGTCGGCGGAGTAGTCGATGCTCGGTGACAGTTTCATCGCCCGGGTCGCGGCGGCTAACTTGGCGGTGAACTCGTCCCACAGCGAATCGGGTACATAGATGCGCTCCATGGAGATGCACAGCTGGCCGGTGTTGGAGAAGCACGCGCGGACGGCTCCTGAGACCGCCGTGTCGACATCGGCGTCGTCGAGCACGAGCAGGGCGTTCTTGCCGCCGAGCTCCATCGAGCAGTCGATGAGATGCTGGCCTGCCTGAGCAGCAACAGTGCGGCCCACGGCTGTGGAGCCGGTGAACATGAGGAAGTCCGAAACCTCGATGATCGGCGTACCCAACTCGGCGCCGGACCCGGTCACCACCTGCACCAGACCGGGCGGCATACCCGCCTCCTCGAGCAGGTCGACGGCCCACAACGCCGAGTACGGGGTTTGGGCATCAGGCTTGGTCAGCACCGCGTTACCAGCCCCGATCGCCGGCAGGGCGTCGCTGATACCGAGGGTGAGCGGATAGTTCCACGGGGAGATCACACCGACGAGCCCCTTGGAGTGGTGCAGCTCCCAGACCTTGGTCAGCGCCAGCTGCGCACCCTGGCGGCACTTCGGCTTCAAGTAATCAGCAGCGGTGTTCGCGTAGTAGCGGCTGCTCATGGCCACGTCGAGTGTCTCCTCGAACGCATGCCTGCGTGCTTTGCCGTTCTCAAGTTGGATGAGGTCGAGCACCTCGTCCCGGCGGTCCAACACGAGGTCATGGAAACGCCGGAGCACGCCCGCGCGCTCCTCGACGGGCCGTTGCGCCCATACCTTCTGGACGCCGCGGGCTCGTCGTGCGGCGTCCAGAACGTCGTCGGGCGAGCAGCGCGGGACGCGGCCGAGGACTTTCCCGGTCATGGCGTTCGTAACGTCTTGGCGCGCATCAGGATCGGCCGCCCGTACCCGGGCGGCCAGCGACTGCAGCCGCGCCGAGTCGATGTTGTCGGCGATCGCAGTCATCGGCGCGGTCATCGTGCCGGAACCGAGACGGGCACGGGGATGTGCAGGGCGTTCTGGCATTCGGTGAACACATCGAAACGCAGTGCCTTGATCGGCTTGAGCGAGCGAATGTCGTCGGTCAACCGTCCGGACCCCAGCTCCAGTGAGATGTCTCGCGGGAGCAACTTGCTGCCCGCGGCCAGGTTATTGGTCTGGCTCAACGTGGCGTTCCAGCCCCCGCCCAGTTCCGTGTAGGAGATCAGTGTGGAGACCTTAGTACCGCTGGGAATCTGCTTCTGCGACGGAGTGGCGACGTCGATCGCGATGTCGGTGCCCCCGTCGTCATTGGCCACCCGGGCGATGGTCCGCCGGCTGTCGATGTCGACGTCGATCTCGGTCACCCACTTCGGGAAGCCGTAGCCGTCATGGCCGCGCACCTGGGCGATCTCGGTGTTCACCGGCAGCGACAGGACGTAGGCGTGCATCGAATCGTTCGCCAACGAGGAGACCAGGTCGGTAGCGGCAAGCTTGCCGTGTCGCGCGGGTCGCACCGCGATGCCGACGGTCGCCTCGGTGTAGAAGTCGATGTCGCATACGTCGTAGCGGAAGAACACCACGGAAAACAGCCCGATCCCCGGAACGACCTGCAGCGGGTCCAGTTCGCGAGGAAGTCGGGACCGTAGCGCCTTCATCGGAGCAAGGTAGGTGATCTGCGCTTTCGACATCGCATAGTAGAAGTTGGGCGTTCGCGTCGGCCCAATTGCGGACTGGACCTGTGTCTTGGGCAGCGTCCGGAAGAAGTCGACGCTGCGCACGCGGGGATCGGCGGCGACGACGTCCAGGTCAGCGTCCATGCGGTAGCGGTCATACAGCCCGCCCCTGGGCACGGTGACCTTGCGCTCTCCGAATTCGACTTCCACCACATCCTCGGCCGTGCCGTTGTCACGCCCCGTACTCGACGCCATCGCCGCCCCTTCCTCAATGTGTGCAGTGCATACATGGCGACGATAGAATCTCATGTGAGCGGTGTCAACATGCAAATGTATCCGCGGTGGCGCCCGCCATGGCGGGCGACTGCCATGCTTTAGGCCGGATAGACGAAGAGGTATCGACGCAACGATGACAACCACCAAGGGCAGCTACCATCACGGCGATCTCCGCGCCGCGCTGTTGACGACAGCCATGGACATGCTTGAGCGGGGTGAGCAATTCTCCATCCGCGCCGTGGCCCGCGAAGCCGGCGTCTCGCCGACTGCCCCGTACCGACACTTCCCCGACCGCGATGCGCTGGAATCTGCCCTGGCAGCCCAGGGCTTGCGCGACCTGAAGGACGACCTGACGCGTGGCCGTGAATTGCCGTGCACCATCGGTGAATTGGCCGACCTCGGAGTAGCCTATGTCGAGTTCGCTCTCCGCCGGCCCGCCCTGTTCCGGCTGATGTTCGGCAACGAGTGTGACCACGAGAGCGACGAGCGGGTGCGGGCGGCAGCCGCGGTGCACGAGCTTCTGGCAACGGCGATCACGCGCGTCTTCCCCGCTTCCGACCCCATCGACCTTGCCCTGGGAGGGTGGGGACTGGTTCACGGTTTGGCCTACCTTTACCTGGACCGCAAGCTCAGCAGCTCGTCCATCGAGGACGTCGTCGCGCAAGTCCGTTTGTCGTTCATCGCCGTACTCACCGCGCGATCCTGAGTTCGACCGGACCGGACCTCGCCGCGGACACTTTCCGTTGACGACCCGTCGCCGTCGCGCTAGCGTTATGTAAGCGATGCATACATTCGCGTCGCGTACTGCACTCGCCGACTTCAGAAGGGCGACACCATGACTGATCTTCCGCCGCCCGTCACGCCCTACCTCGAACCCGAGGCGAAGGAGCTGTGTGAACAGACCGATCCGCACCCCCGCATCTACGAGGTTCCACCTGAGCGGGGTCGCCAGATCCTCTCCGACCTGCAAGGCGGTGAGGGCGTCGACCGCCCCGAAGTCGATGAGGAGTGGGTCGAGGTGGATGCCGGCAAGTGGGGAACGGTCCGGACCCGCATCATCCGGCCCAAGGGGGTCGAAGGGCCGCTGCCGGTGGTGTTCTACGTCCATGGCGCCGGGTGGGTTTTCGGCGACGAGCACACCCACGATCGGCTCTTCCGTGAGCTCACCGTCGGTGCCGGTGCCGCCGGGGTCTTCCCGGTCTACGACCGTGCACCCGAGAAGAAATATCCCACCCAGGTCGAGCAGAACTACGCCGTCGGCCAGTGGGTCGTCGCTCACGGCGCCGACCACGGACTCGACACCTCACGCATCGCGGTGACGGGTGAGTCCGTCGGAGGTTGCATGTCCGCGGTTTTCGCCTTGATGAACAAGGACCGCGGCGGTATCGACCTCAAGGCGCAGGTGCTGCTCTATCCGGTCACCAACGCCGACTTCGACACTTCGTCCTATTTGCAGTTCGCCGAGGGCTACTACCTGACCCGCGACGGCATGAAGTGGTTTTGGGACGCCTACGCCCCTGATAAAACCCAGCGGGCCGAGAAGTACGCCTCGCCTCTGCAGGCCTCCCTCGACGACCTCGAAGGCTTGCCGACCACCCTGGTCATCACCGACGAGGCCGACGTGCTGCGGGACGAGGGCGAGCAGTACGCCAACAAGCTCCGAGAGGCCGGGGTCGACGTCACCTCCGTGCGGGTGGCCGGGATGGTCCATGACTTCCTGCTCCTGGACAGCCTCCGTAATACCAAGGCCGCCAACGTCGCTCGTAGCCTGGCCATCGATGCGCTGAACAAGGCGCTGCACTAACCAGAGGCCTCCAACGGCCATGTCGACTCCGAGTTGACCACCGATGAATGGCACGGGCATGAGCCACCCCTTGCGAATTGACGAGCACGGCACCTCGAACCGGAAAATCCAACGACAACACGTAAGACAAGGCTGGAAATGACGAAGCGCATCCTGAACGTTGTCACCAACGTCGCCCACTATGACGACCCAAGCCACCCGACTGGACTCTGGCTGTCCGAACTCACCCACGCCTGGCACGTTTTCGACGAGCACGGCTTCGAACAAACTCTCGTCAGCCCCGCCAGCGGCAAAGTGCCGCTCGAGCCCAGAGCACTGAAGTTTCCCAATTACGACAAGACCGCCAAAGCCTGGCACGCCGACCCGGCCAAGATGGCGCTGCTGGAAAACACGCTGAGCCCCAACGAGATCGACTCAACCGACTACGACGCCATCTACTTCACCGGCGGCCACGCCGTCATGTACGACTTCCCCGACAGCGAGGGCTTGCAACGGATCACGCGCGAGATCTACGAACGCGGCGACATCGTTTCGTCGGTATGCCACGGCTACTGCGGACTCCTCAACACCAAGCTCTCCGACGGCTCGTATCTCATCGCCGGCAAGAAGATGACCGGGTTCGCTTGGCAAGAAGAAGTACTCGCCCGCGTCGACAAGCTCGTCCCCTACAACGCCGAGAAAAGGGCCAAAGAGCGCGGCGCGCTCTACGAAAAAGGTCTGATTCCTTTCACTTCCTACGCTGTCGTCGACGGGAATCTCGTCACGGGACAAAATCCGGGCTCCGCGAAGGAGACAGCGAAGAAGGTCGCTTCGCTTCTGGGCTAGCTCACTTCTATGCATCTACACGTTTGCGCAAGCAGTGCAGCGTACGACTGAGCGTCCCTCTGGTGCCACCGGCGAGGGGACTTGTGTTGTGCACGTTTCAGCTCACGCCAACATCGTGGCCCGCACTACCCGGACCAGATCCTGCAGAGCCGCGAAAACCAAGTCAGGAGCGTCGAGTTGGGGACAGTGGCCGGCGTTGTCGAGCACATTCAGCTGGGCTCCGCCGATCGCGGTCGCGAGTCGGCGTGACGCGGCGAGCGACACAATCGGGTCAACCCGGCCGTGCACCACGGTGGTCGTGCATCTCACCAAAGGGACGATGTCGACAGCGTTCACCTCGGTGACGATTTCCCGCGCGAGCGCCAAGATGTGCCTGCGCTGGGCCGGCTGCTGAAGCTGGTCGGTCAGCAGCCGGATCATCATCGGGTCAACCGCCGCTTGCTTGTCCCCATAAAGGCCGTATCTGGCGATACTGTCCGACAATTGACGGCGTACCGCCGCCGGGGCCGGCACAGAACCCAGCCACCCCAAGCGTCGGCCGGCAGCGCGCGCAAGCACCCGTCCTAGCGGAGTCCAGCCGAAACCCGCCGCATTCACCGGCATCACCGCTCCGACTCGGTCGTCGTCGGATCTGGCGGCAGCACGTACAGCGAGCAGACCGCCGAGTGAGTTGCCTACGACCACGGCCGAGCAAGAGGCACCATGCCTGCCGACCATCTCATCGACGAATCGGTCCAGCTGCGGTAGCCGCGGACCCGGACGAAACGGGTCCGCGGCACCGAACCCGGGCAGGTCCGCCGCCACCGCGGGGATACCGGCCGCTGCGCAGCGTTGAAGGATTGCCTGCCATGCATCTGCGGGATGAGCAAAGTCGTGCAACAGGATTACAGTCGGGCCGTCTCCGGTCACCGAAAGTTCTCGTGTCTGATATCCCGCGTAAGTGGCGCTGTCTATCGTCACCATCGCTCTATGCCTCGAGTGCACGGGCTTCATTTCCACGTGTGACCGGAATGCCGAGTCTCCGAAGCCCGCGCGCGGCAGTCGCGCGCATCAGAGCGACTATCAGTTTGATCTTGAGAGGCGAGTACGGGTACCAGTTCGGTTCAGTGCTGAGAGTCGGTATCCGTGGTGCTGTGATCGCTTGCTGCCGGCAGTATTTCCGCAGCCCGGATGCTCCGCCCCACCTCGAGCCGACGCCAGATTCCTTCCAACCTCCCATGGGCAGTGCAAAGCTGAACAGATTCGCATATACGTCGTTGATGTTGACCGCGCCGGCCTCCAGCTTGCGGGCAACACGCATGCCGCGTTGCGTGTCACGCGTCCATACGGTGGCCGACAACCCGTAGACCGAGTCGTTCGCCAGCCGGATGGCTTCTGTTTCGTCTGCGACCTTGATGACCGGGAGCGTCGGGCCGAAGGTCTCCTCGCGGATGCACGACATCGACTGGTCGACGTCAGCGAGCACGGTGGGCTCGAAGAAGTTGCCTACCCCGGTCGTCGTGCCGCCGGTGATGGCGTGAGCGCCCGCAGCTACAGCCTCGTCAACATGCCGCGACACGATATCGACCTGCGCTCGGCTCGCCAGCGGACCGACGTCGAACTTACAACTGCGGTCATCCTGGCCTTGGCGTAGACCGCGCACAGTGTCGACAAGTTTCGCGAGAAACTCGTCGTAGACGGGTGCTTCGACGTACACCCGCTCGACCGAGATGCAGACCTGGCCCGCGTTGAACATGCCACCCCATGCGATGCCCTTCGCGGCGCGATCGAGATCGGCGTCGGCCAGCACGATCGCCGGGTCCTTGCCGCCGAGTTCCAGGCTGTACGGGACCATCCGGTCCGCGCAGTGCCTGCCGACGATTCGTCCCGTCCTGGTGGAGCCGGTGAACTGGACGTAGTCGACCTCCGCGACGACCGCAGCGCCAGTCTCCGCGTACCCGATTGCGAGTGAAAGTACCCGTGGCGCACCGATTTCAGTCCAACCACGGACGAACTCGACCGCGCTCAACGGAGTGACCTCCGAGGGCTTCAACAACACCGCCGCTCCAGCCGCGAGTGCCGGGATCACGTCCAACGCAGGCTGTGCGAATGGGAAATTCCACGGCGAGATCACGCCGACGACCGGGTACGGCCGGTACACCGTCGTCAGCTTCTTCGGCAACCCGAGCAGCCCGTGTGCCGCGGGATGCTCATCGGCGAGAAACTTCTCGGCGTTCTTCCCCCAGTAGTTGAGCAGATCAATCGCGGCGAGCGGCTCGATATAGCTGTCAACGCGAGGTTTTCCGGTTTCGGACTGGACCACGTCGTTGATGCGTTCCGTGTGATCGAGCACCCACTCCTGAAACTTCAACAGCCAGTGCTTGCGGCCGCTTGCTCCGAGATCCTCCCAACCACGTTGGGCAATACGCAGATCAGCGACTTTGGTGGCGACGATCTGTGGAGTGTCCACGGGTACCGCGCCGGCCACTCGGCCGTCTGCCGGATTGCGCACTTCGATCATCGGTAGATCTGCCTCAATTGTCCGTGCCACGAGCGCGGTCCTCGTACGCCTTACGTTGCGCACTGTTGACGTCGTCGGTGAAGACATGGTCGCCACCGAGCCAGCTGGACAACGTTTCGCCAACGGACATGGGCAGGAACTTCTGCGTCGAGATGATGGCGCCGATCAGTCTGCTGACGCGCAGCTTGGCCCGCGGGTGGTTGATCAACGACACGATGCCTTCGGCGATGGCACTGGGCTCGACATTGCGAAACCCCTTGATGCCCTTGGTCCCTGCGGTCAGTTCGGTGTTGACGAACGACGGCATCATCGTCGAGAAGCGCACCCCGGTGGTGCGGTTCTCGACGCGGACGGCGTCGGTGAATCCGACGACCGCGTACTTGCTGGCGCAGTAGGTCGCCAAACCGGGGGCATAAGTTTCGCCGGCCAGCGACGCGACGTTGATGACGTGACCTGATCCGCGCGGAACCATCCGCCGCACAGCAAGTTTGGTACCCAGAATCACGCCGTAGGTGTTGATGTCGAGGATTCGTCGGGTCACGGCGTTCGGCTCGTCGGTGATCGTGCCAACCGGCATGATGCCCGCGTTGTTGACCAGCACATCGATCGGTCCGAGCCGGCGTTCCACGTCGTCCAGGAACGCATTGAACGAATCCGGATCAGTGACATCGAGTCGGCCGGCAACCTCGAGTCCCAAATCGCTGCCCGACTGCTTCACGGCCGTTTCGTCGATGTCGCCGATCGCGACTTTCGCGCCCAGATTGTGCAAGGCGGTCGCCGTCGCAAGCCCGATACCCCGCGCCCCGCCGGTGATGACAATAACTTTGCCGCGCACCGCTGCTACCCGATCTGCCATGGAAACTCCTTCATATGGCGCCGGTACGAGTCCCGCCCACGGCACCTGCCAGTTGCAGGGCGAGAGCGGTGATGTGGTCCGGCGCATCCAGTTGGGGACAGTGCCCGACGCCGTCCAGCAACTCGAGTCGACTCTGTGGATTGGCGGCGTGCAGGCGCTTGCTGGCCGCGACCGCGACGAGCTTGTCCCGGGTGCCGTGCACGAACACGGTGGGATAGGCGATGTCGTGTGCGGTGGCGACCACTGCGACCTCGACCATCAGCCGGCCGCCGAGAACGGCGAAATCGCTCCGTACTCGCCGCGAGCTGAGTTGGTCGGTCAGCAGCGCGACCACGGCGGGGTCGGCGAGCCGGTAGTCGCCGTAAAGCAGTTGGGCGCCGACAACCTTCGCGCTCTGTCCGAAGATCGCACCCGGGATCGGCAACCTGGCCAATGCGGCCAGTGTCCGGCCTCGGCACGTCATCCCGGCCTTCATCAGCGGCGTCCACCGGTCGGTGGCGGTGTCCAAGGCAAGCAGCCCGCGTACGGGCAGACCGGATTCGGTGTCGAGCAATCGCACCGCAGCGCTCGCGCCGAGTGAGTTCCCCACCAGCACGACGGGAGTGCCAATTCCGTGTGTGGTCACCACGGCCCGCAGAAACCGCACCAGCTGCGGCAGGAACGGACCCGTCGACGGTGGGTCGGCCTGGCCGAAGCCGGGCAGATCGACCGCGATGGCCGCCTGCCCGGCCGCGGCGCACCGCTGCAGAACGGGACGCCAACATGGCGCAGGATGGCCGAATCCGTGCACCAGAACCAGCGTCGGCCCCGCTCCGTCGACATACAGTTCGCGGGTACCGACACCGGCGTACTCAGCGCGCCGCTCGCCGATCATTCGGTGGCGGCCCAGTGATCCAATTGCGCGGGCAGCTTGTCGAGCAGCCAGGGGCCGTCGGTCTCGACGACATCCTTCGTGGTCCAGCCTTGCAGCAGTGACACCGCGCCACCCTGCACCGCGAGAACCTTGCCAGTCAGCGGGCAGTCCTCGGAGGCGAGGTACACGACGACCGGGGCAATGTTGGCCGGGCTGAACGCATCGAACTCGCCATCGGGAACTTCTTCTTCGAACATGGCGCTCATGCCCGGGGTGGCCAGGGTGAGGCGAGTGCGCGCCACCGGGGCGATCGCGTTCACGCGCACGCCATAGCGCTCGAGTTCCAGTGCGGCCACCTCGGTGAGGGCAGCGATACCGGCCTTGGCGGCACCGTAGTTGGCCTGCCCTGCGTTGGGCATGAATGTGCCGGATGCCGACGCGGTGTTGACCACCGCGGCCTTGACCCTTTTACCGGCCTTGACCTGATCCTTCCAGTAGGCCGCGGCATGGTGGAGCACCGAGAAATGACCCTTGAGGTGCACCGCGATCACCGAGTCCCACTGTGACTCGTCCATGCCCGCGATGAACGCGTCGCGCAGGATACCCGCGTTGTTCACCACGATGTCCAGGCCGCCGAACTCTGAAATAGCCTGGTCAACAAGGCTTTTCGACCCAACCCAGGTGGCGATGTTGTCAGTGTTGGCGACGGCTTTGCCGCCGGCGGCGATGATCTCGTCGACCACCTGCTGAGCCGGCCCGGCGTCCGTGCCGCTGCCGTCGTTGCTGCCGCCGAGGTCATTGACGACCACGCTGGCACCCTCTTTGGCGAAGAGCAGCGCGTGCTCGCGCCCGATGCCACGCCCGGCGCCGGTAATGACGGCGACACGATTCTCCATTGAACCCATGGTGTTTTCCTTCGGTTGAGTCAGGGCTGACGAGCCAGAGCCGGTCAGGCGACCAGCGCGGCCAGCTTGTCGAGGGAGGCTTCGAGCTCCTTGGTGGAGGCCCGCTCGATCGCACCGCCGATGGCGCCGACCATCATCTGGCTGATGAACTCCGCGTCGAGCGTCGCGATCGACGCGTCGTCACCCTTGGGTTCGACAGTCAGCGTGAAGGCGATCTTGGCGCCTGCCATGCCGGTGCCCGAGAACTTGGTCGTGTTGGGTGCGTCGTACTCGTCGACGGTGAAGGTGATCGTGTTCGCCATGCCCATGATGGTGAGAACCTCGGCCATCGTTGCGCCCTTGGACAGCTGAGCCGGCGGCGCTTCCTTCCACTTGGTGTGCAGAGTCAGCCACTCCTCGAACCGGTTCGGGTCGGAGATCACCGCCCACACCTTGTCCTGCGACGCCGCAAACTCCCGGCTTACGTTCGATGATGCCATTTTCGTACTCCTTGTTCGTGATTGATGTTGTGGAACAGATTGTTTCAGCGCTGGGCTGGTCGGTAGGCGGTGACGACGGCGGCGCCACCGAGACCGATGTTGTGGGCGAGAGCAACCTTGGCGTCCGGCACCTGACGGGCGTCGGCCTGGCCGCGCAACTGCCACGTCATCTCGGCGCACTGCGCGAGCCCGGTCGCGCCGAGGGGGTGGCCCTTGGAGATGAGCCCGCCGGACGGGTTGACGACCCAGCGGCCGCCGTAGGTGGTGTCGCCGGCGTCCACCAGTTTGTGGCCCTCACCTTCGGCGCACAGGCCCAGCGCCTCGTAGGTGAGCAGTTCGTTGGGGGAGAAACAGTCGTGCAACTCGATGACGTCGACGTCGTCGGCGGTGATCCCGGCCTGCTCGTAGACGTTGCGGGCCGCGGTGGCACTCATGTCGTATCCGACGAGCGCACGGGCGGTTTTCGCGGAGAACGTCGACTCCATGTCGGTGACCAGCGACTGGCCCACGATTTCGACCGCACGATCCGCGAGGTCGTGCTCCTCGACGAATCGCTCGCTGGCCAGCACTGCAGCGCCGGAGCCATCCGATGTGGGCGAGCACATCAGCCGCGTCATCTGCAGCGGCTCATAGACCATCTTCGCGGACTGGATCTCCGCCAGCGTGTACACGTCCTGGAACTGGGCATACGGGTTGTTTGCCGAGTGCCGGTGGTTCTTCTCGGCGATCTTGGCGTAGTGCTCCGGGGTGGAGCCGTAGCGTTCCATGTGCTCGGCACCCGCGGCGCCGAACATCCAGGGCGCCACCGGCATTGCGAAGTCCCGCAACTGGGCGAGCGCCTCGATGTGGCGGAGCAGCGGCTGCTCCCGGTCGGTGAAGCCGGCGTCGAGTGAGCCGCTCTGCATCTTCTCGAAGCCGATCGCCAGCGCACAATCGGCCAACCCGCCGCGAATCGCCCGGGCTGCCAGGTACAACGCCGACGATCCGGTGGAGCAGTTGTTGTTCACGTTGACCACGGGGATGCCCGTCATGCCGAGCTCGTAGATGGCCCGCTCGCCGGAAGTCGAGTCACCGTAGACGTAGCCGGCGGCAGCCTCCTGGACCTTGCCGTACTCGATCCCGGCATCCTCCAGGGCCTTGGTGCCGGATTCCTTTGCCATCGCCGGGTAGTCCCAGCCCTCGCGGCGACCCGGCTTCTCGAACTTCGTCATGCCGACACCGACGACAAATACCTTGTTGGTCATGGTGTTCACTCCTTGAATTCGGCGAGACCGTCGGTGATGACGAACTTGTCGGGCTTCTCATCACCCGCGGTCTCATAGGCGTACACGCCGTCTGCCTTACGCCAGATGCGGCTTGTGATGGTTTCTTTCGGCCGACCCGGCTTCGTCAGACGCACCGCCAGCCGCTTCAACCGAGCGGGATCTTCGGGGCTGATATTGGCGATCAAGGCGTGCGAGGTGAACGCGATGGTGCACAACCCGTGGATGATGATCCCGGGAAGGCCCATGGCCCTGGCGAATTCGTCGTCCAGATGGATCGGCATCGGATCACCGGCCGGCTCGCTGTACCGGAACGTCTGGTCCTCGTCGAACTGCTGGACCACGGTGAAGTCCGGGTCACGCTCGCGCAGTGAGTCGTCGAACGCGTGATCAGGCGCGGGAACGCCGAGCGAGCCGTCGAATTCGCCGCCGCGGAAGAACCCGATGAAGTATTGCTCGTTGACCAGATCGCCGCGGTCGCTGCGAGTTTCCATCAGCGTGGTCACCACCACGCCAGATGACTTACCCTCGATGCCGATCGGCTTGGCCCGAACGGTCAGCACCTCGCCGGGTTCGATGGGGCGGCGGAACCGGAAGTCGTGCTCGCCGTGCAGGATTCGCAACATTAGCTCGTCCGGGACGACGGACATGGTGGCGTCCGCCATCATCACCATGGCCGGTACCACCGCGAACACCGGCGGCGCGTACGTGCCGTCCAAGTGCTGGGCGATCGGGTCGTTGGTGGCCTTGGCGTACGCGATCGTGCGCTCGGCCTCAACCTTGAACTCCTGCTCTTCGCCCCATACATCGAGGCGGTCGAGGTTGTATCCCTCGTTATCGGCCACTGGTGAACTCCTGTGCGCTTCATCGGGCGAGTTGTCACGGTCGACGCTAAGGAGCGGGACGGGGTCCGGCGATGACCGAACCTCTCGCCCCGTTGACCGAAACGCTCACGTCTTTTCACCGGTGCCCAGAGCCGGTTGCTACGGTCAGCGTCATGTCCGCCGGCCCTGAATACACGATTGCGATTCGGCGCGTGCAGGACATGATCGAGCTCGGACGTCGCCTGAACTTGGACGTCGAGACCCTGCTCACCGAGGCGAGCATCGAGCCGATGCTGCTCGACGAGGGGCGCTCCCGCGCCACGGCCGCCCAGGCCTCCACCCTGATCCGACACGTGTGGCAGGTCACCGACGACGAACTGCTCGGGCTGGGTTTGCAGCCGGTGCCGCGCGGCACCTTCCGCCTGGTGTGCTTCGGTCTGCTCAGCGCCGCCGACGTGGGCACTGCCCTACGACGGTTCGAAAGCTTCAACAAGTCACTGCCGGGGGTTCCGCCGGTGATGCTGTCCGAGGATGCAGGAGTCGCCCGCGTCTCGTTCGACATCAGTGCCGTCTCGCAGCCGGTGGGCCTGGCCATCGACACCATGCTGGCCGTCGTGCACCGCTTCATCGGCTGGGCGATTCGTCGCAGGGTGGCGCTGCTAGGGGTCGAGGTGCCGTACCGGGCCGATCCCGAACTTGACGACTACGACCTGTTATTCGGTGCGCCCGTGCGGTTCTCTGCACCGGCACCGGCGCTGATGTTCGACGCCGAGGTGCTCTCCGCGCCGATCGTGCGCAGCGAGCAAGAGTTGATGGAGTTCCTTCGGGACGCGCCCGCGGGGGTGCTGGAACGACGTGACTATGGGGTCTCACTGACCAGCCAAGTGCGGCGCATCCTGCAACGCGGCCCGGCCGGCGACTGGCCGAGCGTCGAAGACACCGCGGCTGAACTGGCCATGAGTCCGCAGACCCTTCGGCGCAAGCTGCGTGAGGAGAACACCTCGGCTCGCGACATCCGGGAGGACATCCTGCGTGACGCCGCGATCGCCAGCTTGGTGCGCGGCGACGAAACCGTCGCGGCACTGTCCCGTCGGCTCGGCTTTTCCGAACCCAGCGCGTTCTCCCGAGCCTTCCGGCGTTGGACCGGTAGCGCGCCGGGCTCATATCAGCATTGAAAACGCGCCCAACCACCGTGAGCGATCCGGTCAATGAGGTGATCGCCGCGGTCATTGGTGGCGGACCACCAGACCCATAGCGTCGAAGCAGGAGTCATCACAGACCAGAGGAGTTCAACTGTGGCCTTGCACCGATCATCATGGATGGACAAGGACCTGGACGCGCTGACCGATCTCGCGCGCCGGTTCTACGAGAAGGAATGCGCCCCGAACGAGGAGCGCTGGGGCGCCCAGCAGCACGCCGACCGCGAAGTCTGGAAAAAGGCCGGTGAGCTCGGCCTGCTGTGCACGAGCATCCCCGAGGAGTACGGCGGTGGCGGCGGCACCTTCGCCCATGACGCAGTGATCGCGGTCGAGCAGATTCGTGCCCTGGCACCGAGTTTCGGCGGGCCACTACACAGCACCATCGTCGCCCACTACATCAGCAGCTATGGCACCGAAGATCAGAAGCACGCCTGGCTGCCGAAAATGGCCAGCGGCGAAGCCATCGGCGCCATCGCCATGACCGAGCCGGGCACCGGCTCGGATCTGCAGAGCATCAAGACCAAGGCCGTCAAAGATGGTGACGACTATGTGATCAGCGGATCCAAGACGTTCATCTCCAATGGCTTCCTGGCAGATCTGGTGATCGTGGCCGCCAAGACCGCTCCCGAGAGCAGCGGCGTGGACAGCACCTCGCTCATCGTGGTGGAGACGGATCGCGCCGGCTTCCGGCGCGGCCGCAACCTCGAGAAGATCGGCCAGCACGGCCAGGACACCGTCGAGCTGTTCTTCGACGACGTCCGGGTTCCCCAGTCCAACCTGGTGGGCGGCGCCGAAGGGCTGGGCTTCATCCAGCTGATGCAGCAGTTGCCGCAGGAGCGCCTGATCCTCGCCGTGATTGCGGCTGCCGCGATCGAGAAAACCGTCGAGCTCACCGTCGCCTACACCAAGGAGCGAGAAGCGTTCGGCAAACCTGTCTTCAAGTTCCAGAACACCCAGTTCGTGCTCGCCGAGTGCGACACCATCAAGAGCATCGCCTGGAGCTTCGTCGATGATTGCGTCGCCAAGCACCTGGTGGGCGAATTGGACGTCCCGACCGTGGCCAAGGCCAAGTGGTGGCTCGCCGATCAGCAGTGCAAGGTCGCCGACGAATGTCTTCAGTTGTTCGGAGGCTACGGCTACATGACCGAGTACCCGATCTCCCGGATATTCGCCGACTCCCGTATCCAGAAGATCTACGGGGGCACCAACGAGATCATGAAGATGATCATCGGAAAGAGCCTGTGACCATGGGTCCGCTGCACGGTGTCAAGGTCGTCGAGATGGCAGGGCTGGCGCCGGCCCCGTTCGGCGCCATGATCCTGGCCGACCTGGGCGCCGAGGTGGTCCGGGTCGATCGGGGCGGCGCTCCCGGCGGTGGGTTGGTGCCGCCCGACGGACCGCTTGACCGCGGCAAGCACACCATCCGGCTCGACCTCAAAGAACCCGCGGACCGCGAGACCCTCTTTGCGCTCGTCGATGCCGCGGACGTGTTCATCGAGGGCTTCCGTCCCGGTGTCGCCGAACGGCTCGGAATCGGTCCGGACGACCTGATGTCGCGCAACCCGCGGCTGCTGTACGGACGGATGACCGGCTACGGGCAGGACGGGCCGCTGGCCCCGCTCGCCGGGCACGACATCAACTACATCGCGATCTCCGGGGCGCTCGATCTGGTCGGCCGCGCCGGGGAGCGTCCGCTTCCGCCCGGCAACATCATCGGTGATTTCGCCGGCGGCGGAATGCTTCTCGCGCTCGGTGTGCTCGGCGGGCTCTACGAGCGCGAACGCTCCGGCCTCGGGCAGGTGATCGACGCGGCGATGGTCGACGGTTCGGCGCTGCTCACCGCATTCATGCACGGCATGCACCACAACGGGCTGTGGAACCAGCCGCGCGGACAGAACCTGCTCGACGGTGGCGCGCCGTTCTACGACACCTACGAGTGCGCCGACGGTAAATACGTGGCCGTCGGCTGCGTCGAGCACCCGTTCTACCTGCAGCTGCTGACCGGACTCGGCATCGACGATCCGGAGCTGCCGTTCCAGCTCGACAGCACCCGCTGGGATCAGCTGCGCGACGTCATCGGCGCCAAGTTCAAGGAACGCACCCGTGACGAATGGGCGGCGGCGTTCGCTGAATCGGACGCCTGCGTCGTGCCCGTGCTGAGCCCGTGGGAGGCACACCAGCACCCGCACAACCAGGCCCGTAGCGCCTTCATCGAGGTCAATGGATTGCGTCAGCCCGCACCGGCACCGCGATACAGCCGAACTCCGGCAGCGACACCGAAACCGATGTCCGACGATCCTGACGAGATTCGGAATCTGTTGTCCCGCTGGAAGGTTGCCGGCAGGAGCAACACATGAACCTGATCGCGATGCTCAAGGACCCCGCTCGCCGGGCCGGCCTTGAGATGCAATCGCTGATCGCGGTGTCGCGCGCGGGAATGATCGGGATCGAGACACCACACCGGATCGTCCAGATCATCAAGGCACTCACCGACTACGGGCCGTTCGGCGCGGCTCCGCGGATCGCCGCGATCCGCCACGGCCAACGCGCCGCGGTCGCCGACGAGCTGGGCGAACTCAGCTTCGCCGAGCTCGACGAGCAGGTGAACCGGCTCGCGAACTCACTCCGCGCCACGGGCCTGCGGCCGGGCGCGAACGTCGGCATCCTGTGCCGCAACCACCGCTACCCGCTGATCGCGGCGTTCGCGGCGTCACGGGCCGGGATGAGCGGGACCTGGCTCAACACCGCGTTCTCGGCGCCGCAGGCACGCGAGGTCGCCGAACGCGAAGGCATCGACCTGCTCATTCACGATGCCGAGTTCGACGATGTCGTCACCGACATCAACCCGCCCCAGGGACGGGTCCGCTGCTTCACCGACGACCCCGCCGACGATCAGCTCGCGCAGCTGATCGCGGCCGGGGATCCGCAGCGGCCCGCCGTACCGGCAAAGCCAGGCCGGATCGTCCTGCTGACCAGCGGCACCACCGGAACGCCGAAGGGAGCGCCGCGCGCCGAGCCCAAATCACTGACCCTGCCCGGCGCGCTGCTCGATCGGTTACCGATGCGCGCGCGAGAGACGACCGTGATCGGGCCGCCGCTCTTCCACGGCACCGGGCTGATCATCGCGCTACTGTCCATCGCCCTCGGCTCGAAGCTCGTCCTGCGGCGTCGCTTCGAGGCCGCAGAGTTCCTCGACGACATAGAACGCCACCGGGCGACGACGATCTGCGTGGTTCCGATAATGCTGCAACGGATCCTGGCGCTCGGCGACGAGGAAGTACGCCGACGGGACCTGTCCTCCCTTCGCGTCGCGTTCTGCGCCGGCTCGCAACTCCCGGCCACAGTCGCCATCGCTGCGTCAGACCTACTCGGTGAGGTGATCTACAACCTCTATGGATCGACCGAAGTCTCCGTCGCCACGCTCGCGACCCCAGCGGATGTGCGGGCCGCCCCGACGTCGGTCGGCAAACCGGCACTCGGCTCGACGGTCAGGATCTACGACGGAGACGGCAATGAGGTCGCCCGAGGCGGCACGGGACGAATCTTCGTCGGCGCCGCAACCCCATTCGAGGGCTACACCGGCGGTGGAGGCAAGGAGATCATCGACGGACTGATGTCGACCGGCGACATCGGCCACTTCGACGACACCGGACGCCTCTACATCGACGGCCGTGACGACGAGATGATCGTCTCGGGAGGCGAGAACGTCTTCCCGCGCGAGGTCGAGGAACTGCTCGTCACCCACCCCGCAGTCATCGATGTGGCCGTGATCGGGGTCGATGACCCCGACTTCGGGCAGCGGCTACGCGCATTCTGCGTCCTCGCCGACAACGCGCAGGCCAGCGAGAAGGAACTGCAGAGCTTCGTCAAAGAGAACCTCGCCCGCTACAAGGTCCCGCGCGACATCGTCTTCCTCGCCGAACTGCCGCGCAACCCCACCGGCAAAGTCCTCAAACGCGAACTCGCTTGAGGTACACGTGATCGCTTCGACGCCAACACAACCCAAGGCTTTGGACGCTCACCAACTGCCGATCACAGTCCGACCATCGCCATGCCGGCGTCGTTGTAACGGTTGCCTCGCACGCCGACGCGCACGGCAAGTGCGTTGAGGTCGGCGATGTCGTCTGCGGACAGTGCAATCTGGGTGGAACCCGAGTTCTCGTCGATGCGATTGCGGTGGCGGGTTCCAGGGATCGGCACGATCCACGGCTGCTGAGCGAGCAACCAGGCCAACGCGATCTGTCCCGGGGTGGCACCTCTGGTTTCGGCCAGGCGTCGCACGTGCGCCACCAAAGCTTCATTGGCCGTGATGTTCTCGGTGTTGAACCGCGGGATCGTGGCGCGGATGTCACCGGCGGCGAATTCAGTCGAAGCCGCAACGGTGCCGGTCAGAAAGCCCTTGCCGAGTGGGCTGAACGGCACGAACCCGATGCCCAGTTCAGCGCAGGTCGGTAGCACCTCCGGTTCCGGATCGCGGGTCCGCAACGAGTACTCGCTCTGTACGGCGGTGACGGGGTGCACGGCGTGGGCACGGTGGATCGTCGACGCACCCGCCTCTGACAACCCGAAGTGACGTACCTTGCCGGCGGTCACCAGCTCGGCGACGGCGCCCGCGACGTCTTCGATCGGTACCCCGGGATCCACACGGTGTTGGTAGAAGAGGTCGATGACGTCGGTCCGCAGCCGGCGCAGCGAGGCGTCGGCGACCCTCTTGATCTGGTCGGGTCGCGAATCGGTGCCGGCCATTTTGCCGTCCACGATGTTCCAACCGAACTTGGTGGCGATGCTCACCTGGTCACGAAGCGGCGCCAGGGCCTCGCCGACGAGTTCCTCGTTGACGTAGGGCCCGTAGACCTCGGCGGTGTCGATGAACGTGACGCCCGCTTGCTCGACGGCGTAGCGGAGCACACCGATCATGTCGTCGCGGTCGCCAGGGTTGGGGCCATAGCCCTGCGACATTCCCATGGCGCCGAGACCAATGGCCGAGACTTCCAGTCCCTGCCCGAGTGTGCGTGTGTGCATGAATCCTCCTCAGTTCGCCGGGATTTCGATTCCGTATTTCTCGCTGGTGATGCCTCAGGTGCCGGTTCGCCACGAACCCCGGTGTCCAGCTATGTGGCTCGGATGGGGTCCAGTCAACGCCGGTATTCGCGTGTAAGGGAGTCCCAGCTGTTCGGGGGACTGCCAGTACCTCCCACCTCGGTGCGGAGCGCCCTACCGTGGAGACATGACCACGATGGACTTGCGCAGCGAGATCCGCGAGTTCTTGAGCTCACGGCGGGCACGGATCAGCCCGGATCAGGCCGGGTTACCCGCCTACGGCGGGAACCGACGAGTCAAGGGACTGCGCCGCGAAGAGGTGGCACTGCTGGCCGGGGTGTCGGTGGACTACTACGTGCGCATGGAGCGAGGCAGCCTCGCCGGTGCCTCCGAAACCGTGCTCGATGCGCTGGCCTCGGCTCTACACCTCGACGAAGCCGAGCGTGACCACCTCTTCGCCTTGGCCCGCGAATCCGGAACCCACAGCACCCGTCGGCGGCGCAAAACTCCGGCAACGGTGCGCCCGGTGCTTCAGCAGGTGCTCGACGCCATCACCGACGCACCCGCCTGGATCCGCAACGGCCGCCACGACATCCTTGCCATGAACCAACTCGCCCGCGCGCTGTATTCCCCCGTCCTCGCCGACCCACGACGACCAGCCAACACCACACGCTTCGTCTACCTCAACGCCGAAGCCGCCCGGGAGTTCTTCGTCGACTACGACAAGGTGGTCCGTGACGCCGCCGCGATGCTACGGCTAGAAGCCGGACGCAACCCCCACGATGAAGAACTCGTGGCATTGATCGGCGAACTGTCAACCCGCAGCGAGCTTTTCCGGCAACGCTGGGCCTCCCAGGACGTGCGGTTCCACCGGTCCGGCCGTAAACGGTTGCGCCACCCCGTCGTAGGTCAACTCGACCTCGACTTCGAAGCCATGGAACTTCCATCGGAACCTGGTCTGGCACTGAACATCTACACCGCGGCCGCAGGCACCCCGAGCGCCGACGGCCTCAAACTGCTCGCATCCTGGGCCGCCAGCCAGAACCTCATGACGGAAACCGCTCCCCCCCAACCGCTGAGGCGCTCGGCACCGTCGAGGCGACAACCAGAATGACGACCAGTGACTTGTCGTGAACGAGAGTAGGGAATTCCATGGCAGACACGGATTTCGACCAGATCTTCCCACTCGGGGAGCCCAACGATGCCTACGCGCAGTACTTCACCGGGCAGAGCTACCTAGCCCCGCTCGCCTCCGGGAGTGTCCCGGTAAGCAATGTGTCCTTCGAACCGGGCTGCCGCAACAACTGGCACATCCATCACGGCGCCGCCGGCGGTGGTGACCAGATTCTGCTGTGCACGGCGGGCAGCGGCTGGTACCAGGCTGAGGGTCAGGACGCCGTCAGCATGATGCCGGGCACCGTGATCCGCGTCCCGGCCGGCACGAAGCACTGGCACGGCGCGAAGGTCGACTCGTGGTTCTCCCACATCGCCTTCATCACCCCCGGCGAAAACGTCAGCAACGAATGGCTCGAACCCGTCACCGACGAGGTGTACGGCCGGCTCCCAAAGGACGGAGAAAACGCATGAGCATCCTGACCGAGACCTACGCCCTCCCTAACGGCGTCGAGATCCCCAAGTTGGGACTGGGGACTTGGCTGATCGACGACGCCTTGGTGGCCAACGCGGTGCGAGCGGCCGTAGAGATCGGTTACCGCAACATCGACACCGCCCAGGCCTACGGCAACGAGCGCGGCGTCGGTGAGGGCGTACGCACCTCCGGCGTGAATCGCGACGAGCTGTTCGTCTCGACCAAGCTGGCCGCCGAGATAAAGGACTATGCCAGTGCAGCCGCCGCGATCGAGGGATCACTGGACAAGCTCGGGCTCGAGTACATCGACCTGATGCTCATCCACAGTCCGCAGCCCTGGAACGACTTCCGCGGCGGAGACTACGCCGAGGGCAATCGTGAGGCGTGGCGAGCGCTCGAGGACGCCTACGAGGCCGGCAAGCTGCGGTCGATCGGGGTCTCGAACTTCGAGGAAACTGACCTCGACAATGTTCTCGGCGCGTGCACGGTCGCACCGCACGTGAACCAGATCCTCGTGCATGCGGGCAATACCCCGGCCGACCTCATCGCCTACTGCGGGAGCAAGAATATCCTCGTGGAGGCCTACTCGCCGATCGCGCACGGCGAGATCCTGAAGAACCAGGACGTCGCCGCGATCGCGGAGAAATACCGAGTGTCGGTACCGCAGCTGTGCATCCGCTACACGCTGCAGCTCGGAACCGTGTCACTGCCGAAAACCGCCAATCCAGAGCACATGCGCTCCAACGCGCAACTCGATTTCGTCATCGCCGACGACGATATGGACGTCTTACGCAACCTGGACGAACGGGACTACGGCGACGCCAGCGTCTTCCCTGTCTACAGCGGCAAATAACGCCCTGCACCAACGACATTCGTCGCCTTCACAAGCGTCCGTTGTTGCCGACTATCCTCGAATGCACGGATTGGAGGTGGTGGCCCAGATGACCGAGGCGCAGAAAGCACAGCGACGGATCAAGGCTGTGCGCGCGATCCGCCGCAGCTCGGAACTGGAGGGCTCGCGCAGCACCGACGCCACCCGCGCAGACCAGGTCGCCTACGCACGCGGCTCGATCACCGCAGCTGAACTCACCGATCGCGTGCGCCGCCGCTACAACGTCCGGTAGTTGCCACACCCCTGGGATACCGGCGATATCGAGCGCACTTGCAGGCTATTTCGTCTCCGGCACAAGCACTCTGAGAAACCGGGTCGGAGCCCGCACAGCCGACGAACTTCGGGACGCGGAGAATGACCTCGTCGAGACCCGCCTGATCGAGCTACGCGAAGATCCCAACCTAGTGGGACAACGCTCATACGATCTCGACTACCTGCAACGCATCCACCAGCACCTTTTCCAAAATGTCTACGAGTGGGCCGGAGACCTACGCACTGCCGGTATCGAAAAGGGCGGCGAGTCTGTCTGTCCCCCGGGCAACATCAACCAGGCAATGAACCACGTCGTCGACGAGATCCATCGCCACAACAAGCTCAAAGATGTGCCAAACGCCGATCTCGCCCTCACCATCGCGTACCTATACGACTACGTGAATTTCACCCACCCATTCCGTGAGGCAACGGCAGATCCACTCGCGAGTTCTTCGACCTACTTCTGTCCGAACGTCGCGCCGGACTCGACTGGGCTGAAACCGATCTGGACGAGCTGCACGGCGCGTGCCATGCTGCGCGGGCACAATCCGACCTCAGCGGGTTGATCGCCATGTTCGCAAAGATCCTCGACGATGAGCCCGCATACGATTTTTGACGTCATCATCGGTGCTGCCGTCCTTCGTCGCCGTGGTCATCAGTGTCGTTGGGCCCGCCCATACTGGGCTGGCTGGCTGGCTGGTGTCGATTCCAGAACTCCGCTGGCAATGACGCTTCCCTGACCTGTGGGTTCGGCGAGTTCCATTTTGTTCTGGCAGCGACATTCTCCATTTGAGGCTGGCAAAGCCGTAACCGCACGGTTGTGCAGCTTGCGTGTCTCACTGCACCCATTTCACTAGATTCGCGGGGCCGCAAGGGTTGTTGGGTGAAACCGTAATCGACGGTATCCACAAGTGCCTGCCGAAAGACACCACGGACTTGCACAGGCGGTGCGATATCGTCCCGAGATCTATAGAGCGCTTAAAAGATTCGCATACCGCGTAGCCGTGCGGCCTCGACGAAGGGCTTCGTGTGCTTGCCGATGCTGGAGGGCTCCAGTTGCGTAACTGGGTCGGTACCGGTTTCATCGTCGACGCGCCGCAACCACATCGCGTAGTTTTCACCGAGCGTGGTTCCCCATTTGGAGGGGTAGAGGATTCCATGCGGACGCTCACCGTCGAACACAATGATCCGCTCTCGAATCCAGGTAGCGATGCCGGTCGTGAGCTTCTTCATATCTGCTGCGGAACTCGTCAGTTCGCTGACCGTGAGCTGTTCGATCCCACACTCGGCCAACAGGGTCGCGCCCAGCTGTTCTGACAGCACCGATATCGACTCGGCGCCTGTTATGTCGACGAACCAACCGCTGTAGGGCAATTGCAGTTCATAGAGTGCGTGTGGTCACCTGACTTGGCCCCACTTTGGTCGGTGTTCTTCACCAATTTTGGCCCCGGTGGGTGGGTGAGCGTTTCCGGCCGGGTGGGGCGGTGTGTCGTCACGAATTTTGGCCCCACCCTCGTTCAGATCGTTCCTGTCGCACCGTCGTCTCTGGCGGTCGTCAGGGAGGTCGGTCAGGATGCGGTCACGCGTGGAACTGTTCGAGAAGATCAGGAGGGACCGGCGGCTGGAGAGCTTGTCGATCCGTGAGCTGGCGGATCGTCATGGGACGCATCGCCGGACGGTGCGCCAGGCGCTTGCCGATGCGGTGCCGCCACCGCGCAAGGCATACCCGGCCCGGCCCCGGCCGGCGATCGATGAGTGGGTGTCGGTGATCGATGGCTGGTTGATCGCCGATAAGGACGCTCCGCGCAAGCAACGCCATACCGCCCGGCGGATCTGGCAGCGTTTGGTCGCCGAGCACGGGGCCACCTGTGCGGAGGTGACGGTGTCGCGTTACGTCGCGCGTCGCAGGGTCGAGCTGGGGCTGGACCATCAGGAGGTGTCGGTCCCGCAGACCCATGAGGCAGGCGCCGAAGCCGAGGTCGACTTCGGCGAGTTCTACGCCACGATCGCCGGGCTGGTGGTGAAGTGCTGGATGTTCGTGATGCGACTGTCGCACTCGGGCAAAGCATTTCACGTCGCGTTCGCCACCCAGGCCCAGGAGGCGTTCCTGGAGGGCCACGTACTGGCCTTTGAGCACTTCGGCGGGGTGCCGGCCCGGATCCGCTACGACAACCTCAAACCCGCCGTCGTCCGGGTCCTCAAAGGCCGTGACCGTACGGAGTCTGAACGGTTCACCGCGCTGCGCAGCCACTACGGGTTCGACTCGTTCTTCTGCCGCCCCGGGGTCGACGGAGCCCATGAGAAGGGCGGTGTGGAGGGCGAGATCGGCCGCTTCCGGCGCCGCCACCTCGTCCCGGTCCCCAAGGTCGCCTCTGTGGCCGAGCTCAACGAGTTGATCGCCACTGCCGACCACCTCGATGACGACCGAGTGATCACTGGCCGCCCGATCACCATCGGGGCGGCGTTCGCCGCCGAAGCCCGCGCGTTGATGCAGTTGCCTGCCGAGGGGTTCGACTGCGCGCGGCTGCTGCACGCCCGGGTCGACAATCGGGCCAGAGTGTCTGTGCGGCAATGCTTCTACTCTGTTCCGGCCCGCTACGCCGGGCGGCGTCTGCCGGTGCGTCTGGCCGCCCGGACTGTCGAGATCTATGACGGACCCCGGCCGGTGGCCTCCCACGAACGCGCGGCCGGACGCTACGTGGAAGTCCTGTGCCTGGATCACTATCTGGAAGTCCTGGCGAGAAAACCCGGCGCACTGCCCGGGGCGACCGCCCTGGCACAGGCCAAGGCCCGCGGCGTGTTCACCAGCAGCCACCAGTCCTACTGGGATGCCGCCCGAACCGCCCGTGGCGATGCCAAGGGCACCCGCGCCCTGATCACCGTCCTGCTGGCGCACCGCAGCCTGCCGGCGACCGCGCTGATCACCGCGATGGAACGCGCGGTCACCTCGGGCTGTCTGGATCCCGAGGCGGTGATCATCGACGCCCGCCGCGAAACCAGCCCGCCTGCCCCCGTCGCCGCGATCGGCGCCCTGGCCCGATACGACCGGCCCGCACCCTCGCTGACCGACTACGACGACCTGCTGACCGGAAGTGACTCATGACCACCACCAAACCGGCGACCGTTGATGCCGCCGCACAAGCCTCCATCGGAGCGGCCGCCCGTGAACTGCACCTGCCCACGGTGCGCACCGAGTCCGCCCGGTTGGCCGAGATCGCCGACCGGGAACGCCACACCCATCTGCGCTACCTCGCCGAAGTCCTGGCCGCCGAGGTCGACGACCGCACCGAACGGCGCCGCGCCCGGCGCATCAACGACGCCAAGTTCCCCAGGCTGAAACGGTTGGCGGAGTTCAACATCGACGCCGTCCCCGCCATCAACCCGGCCCTGCTGGGGCAGCTGGCCGCCGGGCACTACATGGAAGCCGGCGAGCCGGTCGTGCTGCTCGGAGACTCCGGAACCGGCAAATCCCACCTGCTCATCGGGCTCGGGCTGGCGGCCTGCGAACAGGGCCGCCGAGTCCGCTACGTCACCACCGCGCAACTGGTCAACGAACTCGTCGAAGCCGCCGACGAGCGCGTCCTATCCCGGGTCGTGGCCCGCTACGGACGCCTTGATCTGCTCTGCCTCGACGAACTCGGATACGTCCAAATCGACCCTCGCGGAGCCGAATTGCTGTTCCAGATCATCACCGAACGCGAAGAACGCGCCTCCGTGGCGATTGCCACCAACCTGCCGTTCAGCGAGTGGGGCACCGTCTTCCCTGACCCCCGCCTGGTCGCTGCCATCGTCGACCGCGTCACCTTCAACGCCCACATCATCGAGACCGGCACCAAGTCCTACCGACTACGCACAAGCAAAACCGCCACCCGAGCCAAACGCCCCGACTAAACCGGGCGGGGCCAAAATTCACGACGACGGTGGGGCCAAAATTCACGACGACGGTGGGGCCAAAACACTTGACGAAACGCAATAGAGGGAGCGCACCTCCCGCCAGCCCTTCGAGATGGACCGGTACAGCATGGCTCCGTGCGCCGGCAGCTCTCGCGCAATCTGCTCGGCCAACGTCGCTGCGTCGCCAGGCCCAACGTCATCGAACAGCTCAGCCAATGGCGTCTGAGGCGGATCCGGCCTGATGTACTCCAAGACTTCGACGAACGCGCCCGTCGCCGAGGTGCATCCATAGATAGTCCGTCCCGGCGTATCCCAACGCGACCAGTCCTCGACAGGATGGTCGCCAGGAACGCGGGGTGGCGGATTGACCGGACCGTACTGGGTGCGAGCCACACGAAAGATGCTCTGCCCGGCACTGGCGACGATGTTGAGCCCCGTGGACGCGCAGATAGCCGTCTCCATCAACGACACCTGCACCTGCCCTCCTCTACACAGCGATCCGGCTGAGTATAGAAAGACTTCAGCTCAGGAATAGCTAGGAGTGGTAAGTGTCGGTGATGAATGCGTCCGCGGCGCGAAAGACAGTGGGGAATTTGTCTTCGCGCAGCAGTTCAGCCGGAGTGATTCCATCCATGCGAGGGTTGGCCGAGATCAGCCAACTACGGGCGACTTGATCATTTTCCGCTTCCTCGATCAGAAGAAACACGGTGTGGGCGGCCTTTAGGCGCCTCGTCCTTTCAGTCGAAGGCTCGGCATGGGAGCTGTCGCCCGGAGGGGCAGCCCAGCGCGCAGGCATCGCCCGGCTCTTGGAGCCTGCGATGTAGGCGGTCAAAGTGGGTCCGAGGCGGGCCAACAGGTAGGCGACAACCTCGTGGGTCTCCATGCGCGCGGTGTCGTCACCAGCCTTAACCAGCAGGTCAGACATTTCGCGAACACCTCCTCGGCCAGCCACGAGTCTATAGGACAACCACGCAGGCGGCGTTTATCATGCGTAAAGTAGCGCAGTAGTAGACGTCAAATATACCGGTTTTGACCGTAGGTCGTCACTTTGGGCTTCACGTCGGACTCAAGACCAACTGATCAACGGGTCGCGCCGAGCCGGAAATGTTGACGTGCGCAGCACATGAAAGCGCTGGCCAGAGCGGCCGATGGCTTCTTACGGCCAATACATTCAGAAGGCGCATGGCCCCAGTGACCCAGCAGCCGAGGCTGCGCTCCAAGGAAGCGAGCTGACACCTCAATTGGTCCGTCGCGGCCGATTGTCATGGCAGTGTGCACGTCTGGCCCGGTCTACCGCTTCAGAGCCTTCGTCCAGGCACGAAGGTGTCCGCCGCCGATTCCTCGGCGGGGGACGCTCGACAGGCACCTCTCAACATCGGACTTTGGCCTTGAATTCCGTCCGCAAACGTCCCACTTCGGCTCGACCAAGCAGCCACCAAGGACTGCACTGGCAACCGCAGATATCCCGGAGGATGCGGGACCGGCAGTGACAGCGGAGATGTCCGACCCTAGCTGTCTCTCGGTTCACCAAGTTCTCCGGTGCTTGTTTGAGATCGTCGTAGTATCCGGTTATGGCGTTGCGCTCTGGACAGATATTCGCAGGACTTCAGCGCCGTAAGCCTGCTCTGCGCAGCGGCATGGGTGAGGCGTACCTGGCGCAGCATCCTCGGCTGCCGCCAGGTCAACTTTTTGCGTAGCATCGCCGCAGTTGTGCCTCCTTCGGTTGCCGACTCAACTCCTGGGACTATCGGGGCCCCGGCATGCACCTTGTTCAAGTCAAGCAGTGGGAACCCCTTTGCGCCGGACTTCAGATTCCTCGCCACGGGACACGCCGCACTTCATTTCTCGCAGATTTGAAGCAAACATGCTTCACTTTTGCCATGCTCCAGTTGGACGAGGCGGCCAGCGATCGACTTCGGGATATCGTTGAGCAGCTACGGGATAGTCGCGTCATCGCAGTGCTCGAAGCGACCATCGCCGGCGTATGGCACGCGAACACCGCCCGATACGAGCCCAGCGATCTCGGAGACACACCGCGGTCGTTAGGCATCACCGCCGCCGAGAACATTCGTGAACTCGTCCTCCGTCAAAAGTGGGGTCCCGCAAGTACGGACGAACTCGGACGAGACGTCCAAATCACTGCACCGAGCGGCTCGCTGCTCGTCGAATCTCGCGGCGTGAACCTTCTCGTAAAGAAGGCCGATTCGATGGTCTCGCTGGTGGAACCCGACTGGAGCGGATTCGAGTGGGCTACTGAGAGCGACGTGCGTCGGGCTGCAGCCAGGAACAATAAGGCCCGGTATAACCCGCTACAGATTGGTGGTGGCACGCTCTTTGACGGCGCCTTCCCTGTCGAAGGCGACCCTAAGACGTTGCGCGACGTCATCCTTGTCTGGGCCGGCGGCTCGTCCAGCCCAAACACCGCAGGTTGGCTTGGCCTCCCAACCGAGAGCGCAGATCATCCTTGGTTGGCTGTGCAGCAAATCTGGTGGCACCAAGCTGACCCCGGCAGCTCGCAACGCGACCACATCGGCCCAACAGATCCAGACGCGGATACCTTTGAACGCCGACCGCTTCCGCAACCAGAGATTCGGTTGAAGCCGAAGCCGAAGACGGCAGGTGAATGAACGGGCCTAGTGAAGCCGTGCAAGCAGCTCGACGTCGTCGGGTCACTGGGTCTGTAACGACCTTCAGCGGTTCGCGGTTGTCGATTGCACGCCGGATGGCCCGCATGTCTCGCGCCGAACTTGCAGCATTGGTCGACATCTCGCCGACGGCAATCACCCAGCTTGAGCGGGAACAGTATCGACCGACGACGGCGGTGGCAGCAGAACTTGCACTCCGGCTTGGGGTACCAGGTCATTTCCTTCAACGCAGCGTAAGCGACCAGTCAATACCCGCTTCGGCAGCGCACTTTCGCTCCCTGCGCGCAACACCCGCGATCAGTCGCGAACAGGCTCTCGCCCACGCCGAACTCGCCCTCGAAGTGCTTTTCGCGGTTGAAGACTTTGTCGACTTGCCGCCGGCAGACCTTCCTTCATTGAAGGGTTACATCGGTGACATCTCCAAAGCTGACGCCGAACGTGCGGCGGCAGAAGCCCGTCACATGTTAGGCGTTACAGAAGGACCTGTGCCGCACGTCGTCAGACTCCTTGAATCCCGCGGTGTATTAGTTCTGCGGTATCCCGGTGACCAGTTCGACCGTCGTGTCGACGCGTTCTCTACATCGGTGACCAGCCGTCCGGTTGTGCTGCTGTCGTCGATGAAGGATGACAAGGCGCGCAGTCGTTTCGACAGTGCACACGAGCTCGGTCACTTGCTGCTTCATCCAGATGCGGAGCCAGGTTCGAAGCTAATCGAAGGTCAAGCCCAGGACTTCGCTGCCGCCTTTCTCACTCCCGCCGAGCAGGTCATCGATGACCTTCCCCGCAACCTCGACTGGGACGCGTTCCACATGGCGAAGCGGCGATGGGGCGTCAGCCTGCGTGCACTCGTGTACCGAGCTCACACCCTAGGTCTACTCTCAGACTCAGCCTACAAGCGCGCAAATATCGCGTTATCGAATTGGGGCACACCCGAACCCGGGCCCCTCGGCCCACCCGAATCTCCATCGCTCCTTGGTGCCGCAGTCGCTCTTCTCGCCGAACACGGCGTAACGGCGACAGAACTGGCTCAGCACGGCGCCCTGCCCGAGGAATATGTCGAAATGGTCGTCGCTGCGGCAACCGACATCCGGCCGAAAGTCAGGCCCACCTCACTATGACCGGCGACACCACGAACCAATGGACAGCCGACGAAGCAGGCGTCTACTTCAGTGATCGGTTCAATGTCGAACCTGACATCTTGGACAAATACGGAGCTTTCAACATATCCGTCGTCACAGACCTGCCCTTGTTTATTGACCCCTTCTTGTTGTTTAACAGCAGCAAGCCGAAGTACCAAGCACTGCACGAATCGATGATCGAATACCTGCGATTCTTGAAGTCAAAGGCGGATCTCAACCTCACCAGCGGACTGATCGACAGCTGGTATCGGTTCCCAGAAGTACGCCAGAACTGGCTAGGGTTTGCCGACGGAGGCAACGCGGGTCACGGCCTTGGCCGCGGGTTTGCTGCTGACCTCAACGAAGCTCTCGCATTTCTCCTGTCCGACTTCGGGTCCGAAGCAGTAACCGAGTCAACGCACCTTGAGAAGCTCGCTTTGATACGAGCCGGGGTTGGCCGGGACACTATCAGCGACTTCACAACGAACCTGATCAAGCACTTCCTCTGTGACTACACCCAGACGTTCACGCGCAAGCACATTGTCGAGGAGCTATCGCGGGACTTCGCGGTTCCACGTGTGGCATTCAATCGCCAAACCGAAACTTGGATGAGCGGCAGATACCGATTGCCGAACCTCGACGGCGACTACGTACTGCTGACCCCGACGGATCTACTCACCCGAGAAGACACCTGGATCAACCACAATGACATGGTTCGTTCGTTTGACCAGATCGTTGAGGCGGTCAACGACGGGCAACTCCGCGCGCAGATGCAGAACTACCTCACTCGCCGCCTTAGTCAGAACCCAACGGCGAGGGAAATCAGAGATGCACGGGCTCGAACAGTTCGTGAGTTTCCCATCCTCGTAGACCTTTACATCAAGGCGAAAGAGGATGACCGCGAGGAAGCGAGTTCAGTCAGCGCTGAGCGGGCGGCTGACGCGTACAGCGTCCTTGTGTCGCAGGTGCAGGCCGCTGCGTCCGATATTGCGGCCAAGACCACGCTGTACCATAAGCCCTGGTCGTCCTACGCGGAAGCGCTAAAGGCTGTCGCGCTCTTCAAGCACTACGTCGAGCACCAGGACGGCTACACGCTAATCAATCGCGGTGGTGGCAAGCCCTTCTCGTCGGAGAAGGAGGTGCAAACGTTTTTCGGGCTGCTCCTCACCCAATCGAGATTCGACGTGAATCGGGAGCCGAACAACGGCCGAGGCCCCGTCGACTACAAGATCAGCTCAGGTGCCCACGATAAAGCGCTCGTCGAGTTCAAGCTTGCGAAATCGAGCTCACTTCGCCGCAACTTGGAGAAGCAGGTCGAGATCTACAAGACAGCAAACAAAACACCCCACGCCGTCAAGGTGATCATTGCGTACACCGAGGGAGACATGAGCAAGGTTGAGCGCGTTCTCGCCGAACTGGGGCTCACCGGCGACAGCTCAACCGTAGTGATTGACGCCCGCAGCGATAACAAACCCTCAGCCTCGACTGCGTAATCCCTAGCGAAGCCCTTGCAGGATCCCGGACGCTTAATCACCTGCCGCACAGCACGGCGATGCTCTTCCAACCCTCGATACTGAGCTTGGGCAAACAAATGGCTTGCGCTCTTGCGCCCACACCGCGCCCGAAAACTCCCCGGCATGCGTTTCAGCGAGGCGGTTCACTTCCAACGAACGCTAATTGTGAAGTCAGGTAGGCGTCCGCCACAGTCCGTGCCGATAACGCCCAACTACGTCGCGCCGATAATCCCGCCTTCAGTCGACTTCGAGACGGAACACCGTGAAGACGAACCCTGCGCTGTCTTAGCCATCATCAAGCCCTGCGGTTAGCGCCTTCACGCCTGTGCCGCCAACGCGGGACGGTTGTCGGACGCAACTGTCATGCTGAACCAAGGAGGGCTGACGCATGGCGGTGGACGATGCAGCAGAACGTGGGTCTGCAGCGAACAGTTTGAGCACGAGGTTCCCGCTGTTGGCCGCCGAATGGCATCCGACCTTGAACGGTGATCGCGTCCCTTCTTCGGTTACTGCCGGCGCCAAGCTGAGGGCACACTGGCTGTGTCCGGTGTGTAGTCACGTCTGGCAGGCGCGAGTGAGCAGTCGCACCCACGGGCACGGATGTCCGGCATGCGCGCGTAGAGAAACAGGGCGGTTGAAAAGCCTTCCTGTGCCGGGAGATTCACTGGCGGAACGATTTCCGGAGGTCGCTGCCGAATGGCACCCCAACAAGAACGGCGATCTAACTCCAAAGACTGTCGGCTACGCCAGCAACAAGAAGGTCTGGTGGCTCTGCGCGAGATGCGGTCATGAATGGCACATCCAGGTCGCCAACCGCACTAGCGGCAGCTCATGTCGAAAGTGCGCACACGCCGCGCTGCGTAGGCCCAAACCGGGCGCCTCCTTAGCCGAGCGCAATCCCACGGTGGCAGCCGAGTGGCATCCGACGCTCAACGGTGACCTCACACCAAGTGAGGTGGCATTCTCAGCCAAACGCAAGGCCTGGTGGAAGTGCGCCGGCTGCGGTAACGAGTGGGAAGCGTCCGTGGGCAACCGCGCTGCAGGCGCGGGGTGCCCTGGCTGCAGCCGCCGCGGAAGGGGCCGCACAGACAACCGCCGACCCCCCAAAGATACTGCCGCTGACCCTGTCCCGGTGCGCAGGGCCTCGAAACCAACACAGACCTCTCTGCCAGGAATGCCCGAACCACCCTCGGCGGACCACCAGCTGCCGCCAGGTACATCACTGACGGAGCGCTACCCTGAGGTCGCGGCGCAGTGGCATCCGACCCAGAATGGTGACCTCAAGCCTGCCGGGTTCCGTTGGGCCAGCAATGTGCGGGTGTCGTGGTTGTGCCCGACGTGCGGCCACGAATGGTCGGCGATGATCATCAGTCGGACGCGCGGTGGTGCGGGTTGTCCCCAGTGCGGGCGGCGCCGGGCCGGCGCAAAACTGGGTACGCCCCAGCCTGGGCAGTCGCTCGCCGAACGATTGCCCGAACTCGCCGTGCAATGGCATCCGAGACTCAACGGTGACCTCACCCCAACCATGGTCACCGCCAAGAGCGGCAAACGTGTTTGGTGGTTGTGCCCTGGATGCGGCAACGAGTGGGAAGCACAGATCGGTAGTCGCGCAACTGGTTCCGGCTGTAAGGCATGCGCGATGCGGCAGATAGCTGTGACACACGCCAAGCCCGGCCATGGCCAGTCTCTTGCTGAACAGGATCCCGAGCTGGCCGATCAGTGGCATCCCACACGCAACGGTGACCTCACCCCGCATGACGTCACGGGCAACAGTGGCAAGAAGGCGTGGTGGTTGTGCGCTCGCGGCCACGAATGGCAGGCGATGATCAACAATCGGACCAAGGCACGCGGCTGCCCAAAATGCATTCTGTGGGGCACTAGTGCCGAAGAGATCCGTCTACGCCACGAACTCCTTGCTGCGGGTGTACCGATCGAGGTCGAGCACGCGGTCATCACCCCCCAGAAGGGCAGGCCGCTGAACTGCGACATGGTCGTGCCCGCGTGGAACGTCGTGATCGAGTTCGACGGCAACAGATTTCACAAGACCCCCAACGGTCATCAGAAGGATCGTCGGAAGACTGCAGCCCTGGAAGACGCCGGTTGGACAGTCATTCGTGTACGCGAAGATCTCGAACCCATCAGCGGCCGTGACGTTCTCGTCCCGAAGTTCTCTTCCGAAGTTGAGCGCGCCAAAGCCGTCCTCTTCAAACTCGACCAACTGGGCTACCGCGCTATACACCACAATGAGTACCTCAGTACCGACGAACCTTGGGCCGCGGCGGACGCCGAGACAGAGATCCGACGACCTCGGGCCAACTCACTGGCAGCTAAGCTACCGGACCTGGCTGCACAGTGGGACCCAGTCAAGAATGGCCCACTGACACCCCAGCACGTCACGTTCGGCAGCGGGCAGAAAGCATGGTGGCTCTGCCCAGTGTGCGGCAACAGCTGGCACGCCGTAATCGGTAGCCGCGCCTCGGGCGTCGGCTGTCCCTCTTGCGGGCGTAGAGCCAGCCTGATAGCTCGTAGCACACCAAAGCCCGGCAACTCGTTGGCAGACCGTTACCCCGAAATCGCCGCCGAATGGCACCCCACCCGAAACGGTGACCTCGCACCTGAAGCTGTCGCGCCCGCAAGCAGCAAGAAGGTGTGGTGGAAGTGTTCCATGTGCGACCACGAGTGGGAAACGGTCGTCGCGAGACGGACCACACGCGGGGCCCGCTGCCCGAATCGGTGTCGACCGTGACGAACCTGACCCGCGCCCCTTCTCTCGATACCCTCGGCAAGCGATCACGGCCCATGCGCGCGAGGAAGGTCGAGGTCCTCCTTTTCGCCAGCAGCGCATGGACCCTAATGGCCCGCACAGACGGGCTACTGGAACAGCGCCTCTGCGGCGCGCAAATTCGGCCACTCAGAGAGCCGGCTCATTTCGCCTGCACGTCCGTATCGCCGATAGAGTCGCTGAACTTCCTCACATGGCACACGCCACATCGAAAGGCGGACGAATGGGTAGCAAGAAGACCGAGATCATCGATATCAGAGTCGATGAACTGGCACTGTCGCTTGTGGGATGGCAGGCAGTGGACGCTCAAGCTCGTCTCCTCACCGAGTCGCATGACAGGACCGATCACGAACAGCAGCTCGCCGTCTCGGCAACCTTCCGCTTCCTGCCCGAGGATTGGACCGAACGGTTCAAGGACAGCGATGGAGACGATTTCGCCTCGGAGGTCTTCCTAACTCTGAACCGGCGCGACATCCCCGCCCCCACGAGTAACCACAAATGGGTCGTTCTCGAGAAGATCAGGAAGGCTACGAAGGGCCTGATCCGCGTTTCGACCAAGAGTGATACCTGGACACGTCGCGCGCCGCTGACCGCGAAAGACCTCGATCTCCGGCTCACGGCCTACGATCTCGACTACGTTTCGGACCTATACATCAACTCGAAGCTCAGCCTTCCGGGTCCTACGACCACCCCACTCGAAATCATCGTGGTGGACGAAACCAGCGCCGACGCCCCTCGCGCGAAGGTCGCTATCGCACACGCCTACCTGTCGAAGGGCGATTACCGTACGACACTTACCGTGCACGCTGAAGGCACTTTCGAATTCGGCAGCGCGGAATGCCTTCTCAAGGCATACGTGGACCGGCACGATTGGGCAGACGGCGAATCCACCGTGAAGGACTCCGCCCCCTTCGAGGTCGACGTACCGGAGGTCAAATTCGAGATCCTGGACGATTCCGGATTTTTGCTCGACAATCGAACCTGCAGATTCCATGGGCACATCCCGATCGACGACCAGGGGAGCGTCCCCCGCCGCCAGCCACGCTGGATCGGCCGCGACGTCATTGACATCAGTAAGCTGCCAGGCGATCCGCATCGGGTCGTTGTACGCGTCACCGACGGCGAGGAATGACCGCTGCCAGCGGCTGGCATAGTGTCGACAGCCCAGGCCTCGCCCCTATTTCATCGATGTCCTGGCAAGATACGGGGAAGCAACCAGGGAGGGGTGGAAATGCGCCGCAGCGACAACCACTACATACCGATCCTCAAAGGTCGACTCGGCGAATTGAATGCGATTAGCAAGGTCGCTGCCGACGTGTCGGGAGATTACACGCCGCTAATCGAGTTTGTAGCTTCGACAGATGAAATCCTGGACGAAAACGGTGAGCCGTCGCGCATATCGGTAGAGAAGTCAGTGATGCGATCGATCGGCCGTCTGGAAAAGTACTGGCCAAAGGCGAATGACGTCATGGTTGACCTCCACGGGCTGCCAACCTTCGAAGGTTACTCGCCGATAGTGACGGTCATTGAGCAATTCGGGGCCGAGAGTGTCATACCGGTTTGCAGGCCGAGTGATCTGAAGGATGAGACGGGCATGCTGCGCCGCCTCCGCTCCACCTTGAGCACTTACGATCGCAAGAATATTTGCATACGACTTGCTGACGAGGACCTCGAAGAACGCGACGAGCCGATCTCGTCGTACATCGACAACTTGCTTGATACGTTGATAGCCGAGCCGGAAAACATCGATCTCATAGTCGATTTCGGTCCGGTCGATGCAGAAAGCTCCGGATTCAAGGCGCGGATTGCTCGCCTTGTGATCAGTGAACTGCCCCACATCAACAGGTGGAAATCGGTCACGCTCGCCGCAGGAGGTTTCCCCGCAACACTGGACTCCGTCCCTCCTCAATCGCTGGATAGGCTGCCCCGCAGTGAAGTGAAAATGTGGCAGACGGTTCGAATGCGGTTGAGCGGAAACGGACGAGTGCCGGCGTTTGGCGACTATGCGATCGCCTACCCGCGACAACTCGCAGGTGTAGGTTTTGCGCCGGCCCCGCAGATTCGGTACACCACACCGGAGAGTTGGCTGATCCTCAAGGGCCGCAAAGCCGACCGCCGGAGCAACGCCCAGTTTTTCGATATTTGCGGCGAGATTGTGAGCAACCCCGACTTCACACCCGGGTTGTCATGGGGTGACGAGCAGATCCGCGATAAGTCTCGGTACGCTCATGTCAGCCCGATTCCCCCAAGCGCTTCCCCTGGCAACGCCATGATGTGGCGGGCAATCGGGACAAGCCACCACATCGGCCTGGTCATAGACCGGTTGACCAAACTTGGCGAACCTTAAGCTGAGTACGCACATGCAGCTTCAAATCGCGAATTGGCCACTTCGCCAACCGATCCCACAGGTCCCACCGGGTCTCGCGGGATTTGACAACCTCTCCATGCCGCTTGAGCAACGCCGCTGCTTCGTCTCTCCAGAGAAGCTGAGCGACAGCCAGCCGGTCGCAAGTGGGGTTCTTGCGTGCAGCTCGACGGCGCTTAAGGACCAGTTCCCCTCGGACACTTCGCACTTCGAGAATTCCCCACCAGGCTGGCACCAGCATCGCCAACTTGTCGACGTACCGCGCCCCGCAGACGATGGTGCTGTAGTCGAGCACCCTGTCGTACAGCTCAATCTGCGTTGGCAGACGGTCGAGTTTGTCTCGATCGCTCTTGATCTCATAGCCGTGGAGTGATCCGTTGATCACTGCCACGTCCACGCGTGTGGCGCCTAAGCACAGGCCCATCTCGTTCACAATTCGGTCGCCTTGGAACCGTCGGCCAAGGTCGTCAATTAGCGCCATCCGAATATCGATGTCACGCATATCCGGACTATACGACACGAGAACAATGTCACCTGGGATCCGTGGAGGCCGTGCATGAGCTGGTACTTGCCCTTACTGACAGATCCGCCCGTTCTCCCACCAGCACCCACGGCAGAGGCCGCTGATCCAACAGACCAGTGGGCCGATTGGAAGACCTGGACGGCCATCATCGGGGCCGTCACGGGGTCCTATGGTGCCGTCGTCTCGACACTTGCGCGTAGAGACGTCAAATGGAGACGTGCAGCTAAGCATCTAGACGAAGTCAGGCCGGCCCTAGTCAAACTCCGAGATGCCATCGCGGAGGCGCTGGCGGACGGTAGAAGCATTGTGTCACTACGCGCGGCCGCCCTTCGCGGTCCGCTGGAGGCGTTGCACGACAATCAAAGTCGATTGGCAGATGTGAAGCTAGCGAAGGCCGTCGGGCAAGCCGAGCGTGAATATTCAACCATCTTGGCGCTAGGTGACGATGCAACCGCCCATCGGCGAACAGAGGTGTTGGATGCGACAGCCAGTGCCATCAGGACGGCATTGGATCGTGTGACCCTCATCGAGCGCAAATCACTGCCTTAACCCAACCGCGGCCCTAACCCGACACAACGTCCTCCGACTTTGACGAGTACGAGCGGCTCGGCGAAGTCGACGCACCATTCGTCTTGAGCGTGAGAGGCGAATGTCGTCAGCACGGCCGACAACGGCTGCGCGACTCGATGCGGGGGAGGGCGCGCCGCTGTCGCCGACCGACGAACGTAAACCGGGGCCGGGCTGCATTAGCGCTTCTAATGCGGGCTAAAATTCATTAGCTGTACTTGACCAGCGCATACCCATAGCGTCGACCACATGGCTTCACCCGTCCTCGTCGGATTCCTCACCACCATGGCGTTGATCGCCGCGATCGGCGCCCAGAATGCCTTCGTGTTGCGTCAGGGCATCCGCGGCGAGCACATCGTCGCGGTGATCGCGTTGTGCACTGTCTCGGATCTGATCCTGATCGCGGCCGGCATTGCCGGTGTCGGGGCGGTGATCACCGCACATCCCGATGCCGTCACGGTGGTGAAGATTGGCGGCGCGGCCTTCCTGATCAGCTACGGCGTGCTCGCGGCGCGGCGTGCCTTCCGGCCGTCGGCCCTCACCCCGTCGGAGCGCACACCGGCCCGACTGGCCGAAGTCCTGGTCACCTGCCTGGCGTTGACCTGGCTCAACCCGCACGTCTATCTCGACACCGTGGTCTTGCTCGGCTCTCTGGCCAATGAACACCACGAGCAGCGCTGGCTGTTCGGTGCCGGCGCCGTGCTGGCCAGCGCGGTCTGGTTCACCGGTCTGGGCCTCGGGGCGCGGCGGCTGGCCGGGTTGTTCGCCACCCCGATGACCTGGCGGATCCTCGACGGCGTGATCGCGGCGACGATGATCGCGCTCGGTGTGGGCCTTGCGGTGACCTGAGCGGCCCGGGCCGTAACGCCGGGGCAGGTCGCAACGGCATCGCATCGATGGGACAGACTGACCAGGTGAATCGCATCTTCCGACGTGGGCAGCCCACCGCCGCGCACCCGTTGGCGGACGCGCCCGCATGGTTCACCGCCGCGTTGGACGAGACGCCGCAGCACTCGACCATCGACGTCGGCGGCTGCCCGATCCACCTGCGCGCCTGGGGCGACCCGGACAAGCCCCCTCTGGTATTCGTCCACGGCGGCGGTGCCCACTCCGGATGGTGGGATCACATCGCGCCGTTCTTCACCTCCACGCACCGCGTCGTCGCCCCCGACCTGAGCGGGCACGGCGACAGCGGCAAGCGCACCGAATACGCCCTCTCGATCTGGGCAAAAGAAGTGCTCGCGGCGGCGGAGGCGTCCAGGGCTTCCGACTCCTCGGCACGGCCCACCATCGTCGGCCACAGCATGGGCGGCTGGGTAGGCGCCTCGGCTGCCACCCATTACGGAGACCAGATCGACAGCATTCTGGTCATCGACTCACCGCTGCGTGATCGCGCTCCCGAGGAAGTCCGGTTGCGTAAGCGGCGCCGCGACGGAGCCGGTTATGCGACCGAGGACGAGATCCTGGCCCGGTTTCGGGCGGTTCCGAAGCAGGACGTGACACTGCCCTACATCGGTCACCACATCGCCGAGGAATCCATCCGCAAGGTCGATGACGGATGGGTCTGGAAGTTCGACCCCGACATCTTCGGCGGCCTTCTGATGGACGAAACGCCGGACGACGAGGAGCTCCTGGAGAACGCGTTCGCCCGAATCCCTTGCCGGATCGGCTATTTGCGATGCGAGAACGGGGTGGTGCCGCCCCGGATGGCCGATCAGATCCGCTCGATCCTGCAATTGCGCGGACCCTTCGTCGAACTCGCCGAGGCCGGCCACCACCCAATGCTGGACCAACCCCTGCCGCTGGTGGCGACCATCCGCACCCTGCTGGAGTTCTGGTCGATCACTTAGCGTGCAAGGGTCCGGCAAAGGACTTCTTCAGTGCTCTCGGGGCTACGACCGGCAACAGCGCTGCGAGCATTTTGCGTTTGAGCCCCGTCGGGTTTCGGATCAGTTCGATGTCGATTCGCGTACCGGTGGCCAGCGGAGTGAGTTGGAATGTCCAACCACCGCCCGGACCGAAGACCTTCGAATCGTGGGTAGCCACGATGACGCGGCGACGCTTGGTATCCCAGTCGTAGCGGGCACGCTCCCACGCCGCAGCCGTTCCCTCGGTCACTTCTGCCCAGGTGCCGCCGAGCGCGTGTACGTGAAAATGCTCCTCGTCGATCGTCGGCCACTGCGCCGGACGTGACGACCCAAAGTCGGTCAGCACGTCCATGACGGCGGCAGTGTCGAGGTTGGACGTCATCTGAAAACGGACAACGGACATGGTTGTACTCCTTGGCAACGAATTTGGGACGTAACGGGATTCACCGCGGTCGGGATTCCAGGGTGAATGCCATCCCTCCATCTGACTTGCCGCCGGTGACCAAGTCCAACGATTGCTTTAGCTGACAGCCATCTCAGATCGAGATGAAACCCCGGATCGCCTGCAGATGTGACTCGAAGACGGCGAGCGCCGGCCCCCAGTTTGTTAGTTAGTCTACCTATAGAGTAAGGTTTCGACCCTCTTCGGCGCAGGCCGAGGCCACGCGTGCAAACGCCCTGGTATCGAAGGAGGTCGCTGCAGTGTCTCAGCAGCTGGTCGAACGTCCGGCCACCCCGAAAGGCGGTGGCACGTTGGTTGCGGTGCTCGCGGCCGCCGGCGTCAGCGTTTCCCTGATGCAGACACTCGTGGTGCCACTGGTTCCACAACTGCCCGAGATCCTGAACACCAGCCCGGCCAATGCGTCCTGGGCGGTCACCGCCACACTTCTCACCGGCGCCGTGGCGACGCCGATGTTCGGTCGACTCGGAGACATGTTCGGCCCCAAGCGGATTCTCATCGCCTGCGCGGTGTTTCTCACCGCCGGTTCGGTGATCGCCGCGCTCACCAGCTCCCTGGCGCCGCTGGTGGTCGGTCGCGCCCTGCAGGGCTTCGGCGCTCCGGTCATCCCTCTGGGCATCAGCGTGCTGCGCGCCGCCCTGCCGGCCGACCGCGTCGGCGGCGCGATGGGTATGGTGAGCGCCTCACTCGGCGTGGGTGGCGCACTGGGTCTGCCCCTGTCCGCAGTGATCGCCGAGCATTCCAGCTGGCACGTATTGTTCTGGTTCGCAGCGGGTTTGGGCCTGCTCTCGGGAATCCTGTTCGCGACAATGGTCCCCGACATCGTGCCCTCGACGTCCACGGGCCGATTCGACGCGCTGGGGGCGGTCGGACTGGCCACCGCACTGCTGTTGTTACTGCTCCCCATCTCCAAAGGCGCGTCGTGGGGCTGGAGCAGCCCCCTCACGCTCGGCTTGCTGATCGGGTCGGTCATGGTCTTCGTGGTGTTCGGCTGGTGGCAGTACCGCGCGCCGACACCGCTGGTCGACATGCGCACCACGCTCAAACGCCCAGTCCTGCTGACCAACATCTCCTCGGTGGCAATCGGATTCGGGATGTTCGGGACCAGCCTGATCGGCCCCCAAATCCTGCAGATGCCGGCAGCAACCGGGTACGGCCTGGGCCAATCCATGGTGATGGCGGGCCTGTGGATGGCGCCGGGAGGCCTGGCGATGATGGCCGCATCCCCGGTCGCGGCCAAGGTGATCGCCACCCGCGGACCGCGGTTCACCCTGGTCCTGGGCGCCGTCATCATCGCGGTGGGCTACCTGGGCGGGACCCAACTCCTTGGCTCAGCGGCAGGTGTCCTGACATTCGGCGTGGTGTGCAGCGTCGGCGTCGGCTTCGCGTTCGCAGCCCTGCCCACCCTGATCAACTCGGCCGTGCCGGTGTCAGAAACCGCTGCCGCCAACGGGATCAACTCACTTGCCCGTTCGCTGGGCACGTCGACCTCCAGCGCGGTGACCGGCGCGGTGCTGGCCCAGATGACCATCGTCTTCGCCGGCCAGACGTTCCCGACGCTGGCGGCCTTCCAGACCGCCATGCTGATCGCCGGCGGCGCGGCCGTGGTGGGAGCTCTGCTGGCCGTGACGATCCCGACCGCAGTCCCGACGCCGGCGTTGGCGGATGTGGAACAGGTCGTGGTGCCCGTCCCGGTGCGACGCCGGGCCCAGCGACTCGAGAACGTGCTGACCGCGCTCGGCCGCCAGGCAGCAGTGGCGTTGCAGATCCCCTCGACGCCCTACCGACTGGACCGCGGCGACTACGTCATCGCCTCCTATCTCGGCGGCGGTGACCCCCTCACCCTGGACGAACTGGCGCGCGCGGTCGACAGCCCGGCCGAGACCGTCGATGAGCGGTTGTCCACCTTGATTCGCGACGGCATGGTCGGCCGATCCCCCACCACCGATCAGGCCGCACCGCCGCGCTTCCTGCTCACGTCGCACGGCCGCAACACCTTTGAGCGCCAACGCGCCCTCAATATCTCCCGGCTGGAGTCCATCCTGTCGCGTTGGGATGACGGCGACGTGGCAGCCCTCATCGGCTACCTCGGACGGCTTTCCGACGGCATCGACGGCGAGGTGCAACGGCAGAACATGGCGGCAATGTCGACCCCGGCGGCCACCCCACCACCGTCACCGAACGCGCCCACCGCACCTCTGCACACGCCACGGTCACCTGGGGCGCGGCGTCGCCCGCAACCCGTCGCACCGCAAACGTCCCGAGCGCGGTGGAGCACTCCGCCTCGGTAGCTCGAAGCCACGTCAGGTACCGCGAACCACCAATTCCACTGGTAGACGGACGGATTCGACATGGCGCTGGGCGATGACGTCCAGCAGACATCGGAACGCGGTGGCACCGATCTGTCGGGCCGGGGAGCGCACGGTGGTCAACGGCACCGGCAGCTGCGCAGCCACCGGGATGTCGTTGTAGCCCACCAGACCCAGCTCGTCGGGAATGCTCAAGCCGACGTCGCGGGCCACACCGACCACGCCGATCGCGATCGAGTCGCTGACCGCGAAGATGCCTTGCGGCCGATCGGGACCGGTCAGCAGCTCGGTGCCGGCGCTACGGCCGCCGGCGACGTCGAACGTGGAACGTTTGACCCGGTGCGGCGGCAGCTCGACCCCGGCGTCGGCCAACGCGTCGCGGAATCCGGCCAGGCGGTCGTTGGCGGTGGTGGCATGCGCCGGGCCGGCGATGACGGCGAGATCGCTCAGGCCGCGCTCCAGCAGATGCTGCCCGGCCAGGTATCCGCCGCGACGGTCGTCGCCGCCGACGAACGGGACGCCGGCCTCAGCGTGGCGGGTCATCAGCAGCACCGGTACCCGGCCGAGGTTCAGCGACTCCAGGAAGCGGTCACCGGGGATGTGCAGGCTCGACAGCAGCAGGCCGTCCACCTGCCGGCTGACCAGGAATTCGATGGCGCGCCGCTGCGCGTCGAGGTCGTCGGGCGGGCTGGAGAGCAGCACGGAGTACCCCGCGGCGGTCGCGGCCTCTTCGATGCCCTCGAAGTACGTCGCCACCACGCCGTCGGTCAACCGCGGCATCACCACCCCGACCGTGGTGGTCCGGCGGGTCCGCAGGCTGGCGGCCTGCAGGTTGCGCTGATACCCCAGTTCGGCGGCCACTGCCCGCACTCGCAGCGCCGCCTCCGACCAGCCGTCGATCGGCTCGGGCTGCCGCAGCACCCGGGACGCCGTGGAGATGTGGACCCCGGCGCGGTCGGCGATCTCTTTGAGCGTCGGCGCCCGACCCGTCACTGCCGACCTCCTGATCCGGCGGATTGACCGCATCCGCGATGCGCCCTTACTGTAGGTGATGCAATCGTTCTCGCAAACGTTCTGACAACCGATTGCACACGTCTGCGGCTCCAGGAGGAAAAATGTCCAAGGCCACCACGCTGGCCCAGCTGTTCGCGCTCGACGCCCTCCTCGATGAGGACGAGCTCGCCATGCGCGACACGGTCCGCAAGTTCTGCGATCAGCGCATCCGGCCGCACATCGCGGAATGGTTCGAGGCCGGCACCCTGCCCGCCCGCGAACTGGCCACCGAACTCGGTGGACTCGGCGTGCTCGGCATGCACCTCGACGGCTACGGCTGCGCGGGCACCAGCGCGACGGCCTACGGCCTGGCGTGCCTGGAGCTGGAAGCCGTCGACTCCGGCCTGCGCAGCCTGGTCTCGGTGCAGGGCTCGCTCGCCATGTTCAGCATCCACCACTGGGGCAGCGAGGAGCAGAAGCAGCACTGGCTGCCGAAGATGGCCACCGGCGAGGCGATCGGCTGCTTCGGGCTGACCGAACCCGACTTCGGTTCCAACCCGTCGGGCATGCGCACCCGCGCCAAGCGGGACGGCGACGACTGGGTGCTCGACGGCACCAAGATGTGGATCACCAACGGTTCCATCGCCGACGTCGCCGTGGTGTGGGCGCAGACCGACGACGGCATCCGCGGTTTCGTCGTCCCCACCGACACCCCCGGATTCTCGGCCCCGGAGATCCACGCCAAACTCTCGCTGCGCGCATCGGTCACCTCCGAACTCGTGCTCGACGGGGTGCGCCTGCCCGCCGATGCGGTGCTGCCCAAGGCCCAGGGCCTGCGCGGCCCGCTATCGGCGCTGAACGAGGCCCGGTTCGGCATCGTCTTCGGTGCCACCGGCGCTGCGCGCGACTGCCTCGAGACCGCCATCGACTACGCGCAGACCCGCGAGGTGTTCGACAAGCCGTTGGCGGCGTACCAATTGACGCAAGCCAAGATCGCCGACATGGCGCTCGAGGTCGGCAAATGTCACCTGTTGGCCTACCACCTCGGCCGGATCAAGGATCGCGGGGAGATCGCCCCCGAACAGGTCAGCCTCGGCAAGCTGAACAACGTGCGCGAGGCCATCGCGGTCGCCCGCGAATGCCGAACCATCTTGGGCGCCAACGGCATCACCCTGGAGTACCCGGTGCTGCGGCACGCCAACAACCTCGAGTCGGTGCTGACCTACGAGGGCACCTCCGAAGTGCACCAGCTGACCATCGGCAGGGCGCTCACCGGCGCCTCGGCTTTCCGGTGAACGCCGCGGATTCCGCCGGAGCTCTCGACGGCCTGCTGATCGCCGACTTCGGCCGGGTGCTGGCCGGCCCGTACGCCACCATGCTGCTGGCCGACCTGGGCGCCACCGTCGTCAAGATCGAGCGCCCGGGCACCGGTGACGACACCCGAAGCTGGGGACCGCCCTGGGTCGACGGGGAGGCCTCGTATTTCCTGTCGGTCAACCGCAACAAACAGTCCGTCACGCTGGATCTGCGCGACCCCGCCGGACTGGCGCAGGCGCAGGCGCTGGCCGCCCGGGCCGACGTGGTCGTGGAGAATTTTCTGCCCGGCACCATGGACCGGCTCGGGCTGGGCTACGACGACGTCAGCCGGACCAACCCCGGCGTGGTGTACTGCTCGATCACGGGATTCGGCCGCGAGCAACAACTTCCAGGTTACGACCTGCTGATCCAGGCGGTCGGCGGGCTGATGAGCATCACCGGACCGGATCGGGCCACCCCCACCAAGGTCGGTGTCGCCGTGGTCGATGTGATCACGGGACTGCATGCCGCGGTGGGCATCCTGGCGGCGCTGCGCCATCGCGACCGCACCGGCACCGGTCAGCGGGTCGAGGTGAACCTGCTCTCATCGCTGCTGTCGGCGCTGGTGAACCAGGCCTCCGGGTACGTCACCGCCGGCGTGGTACCCCAGGCCATGGGCAACCGCCACCCCAGCATCGCCCCGTACGAGGTGCTGCCGACCGCCGACCGGCCACTGGTGCTCGCGGTCGGCAACGACCGCCAATTCCAGGCGCTGACAAAGGTTCTCGGGACAGCCGAGCTCGCCGAAGATCCCCGCTACGCCACCAACGCCGAGCGCGTGCGCCATCGCGAGGCGCTGATCGAGGAGCTCATCCGGGCGCTGGCCACCGATACGGCCGACGGCTGGTACCAGGCGCTGACCGAAGTGGGGGTGCCATGTGGTCCGCTCAACGACCTCGCCGACGCCTTCGCGCTCGCCGAGCGTCTCGGCCTCAGCCCGGTGACCACGATCGACGATCCGTGCCGAGGCAAGCCGGTGGCCACCGTGTCCAATCCGATCCGGCTGAGCGTCACCCCGCCGCGCTACCGCACGGCACCGCCGCGGCTCGGCGGTTTGACGCTCGACGAAAATGGCTACCGTCAAACCATGTCTGAACCCAACGCCGATAGCCGCATCGACGACGTCGTCCCCGGTGACATCATCACCCTCGGCAGCGGTGAACCCGTCTGCAAGGTGGTTCACAAAGAGTCGACGGAGTCGGGTTTCGTGGTCACCTTCGAGGACGACGACGGTGCGACGTTCCAGCGGGAGTTGGCCGCCGGAACACCGGTCACGCGGTCCTTGGAGTCCAAGTGGGAGTCCACCCAGAGCCCGACCGCACATTCGGACTGAGACACCTCAGCGAACCAGGGTGGCGCCGCCGTCCAGTCGGATCTGTTGCCCGGTCATAAACCGGGACTCGTCGGCGAGCAGGAACAGGGCCGCATAGCCGGTCTCCCAGGCGCTGGCCCGACCCATCTTCAGCTTCACCACTTCCCGGTAGGCCTCGTCGACCTCCTCGGGTTCGAAACCGAACAACTCCTGCGAATCGTGGTTACCCAACGTGGAGTCGATCGGGCCGAGCATCAACGTATTCGCGCGCACGCCGGCGTCGGCGTATTGGGTCGCGGTGAGTTCGGTGATGTAGTTCAGCCCGCACTTACCCAGGGCGTAGGGCATGATCCCGATGTTGAGACCGACCTCGTTCTTGATACTCGCGATCGACGAGAAGTTGATGATGCTGCCGGTCGATCCACCCTCGTTCTTCTCCATGCACTGTGCGGCAAAGAGATTGCAGTAGTAGCAGCCCAGCATGTTCACGTTGATGCCGTGGTTGAAGTCCTCCACGGTCATCGCATTGTTCACCCGGTCGAACGGCGGGTTGATCGCCACGCTGTAGACCATCCCGTCGACGCGGCCGCTCTGCTGCATCGCGGTGTCGAAAATGCGCTGGCAGTCCTCCTTTTCGGCCACATCGGCCTGCACGGCGTAAGCCTTGCCGTTCTCCGCGGCGATCATCTCCACCGTCTCCTTTGCGGCGGCGAGGTTTCGGTCGACGACCACCACCTCCGCACCGTGGCGGGCGGCCACGATCGCTGTGGCCCGGCCATTGCCGATCTTGGGTCCGGGCATCTGGCCCCCACCCACGACGACCACCACCTTGCCGGACAGGTCGAATGCGGTGCGCTCGCGACGCTCGAAATCTGTTGACATATTGTTCTTTCCTTTGACTATTACGCGTAACGGATGGCGTGTTCCGGACAACCGTCGACCGCTTCGATGACGGCGTCTTCGAGTTGCGACGGGATGTCGGTGACGAGGGCCTCGGCGTAGCCGCCGTCGGTGAGCGTGAAGACGTCCGGGCACAGCCCCGCACATACCCCGTGTCCGCGGCAGAGTTCGTCGTCGACGACCACCCTCATCGGGGCTCCCCTTCTGCGCCCGCAGCAGGAGTCAGCTTGAGATGCAGATCGGTCAGACCGCGCAGGATGTACGTGGGCACATAGTCGTATCGGCGGGCGTCGGCGGCTCCGTGCTGGGACTCGTCGATCTCGATGGAACTGGTGGTCGCCAGCAGCCGCTGGATGACGACTTTCGCCTCGGCGCGGGCCAGCGGCGCACCGATGCAGCTGTGAACCCCGCGACCGAAGGCGATGTGCCGGCGGGCATTGTGCCGGTCCAGGTCGAAAACATCGGGGTTGTCGAACTGGCGCGGATCGCGGTTGGCCGCACCGTAATGCACCATCACCACAGTGCCCGCGGGGATCTCGACATCACCGACGGTCGTGGTGGCACGGGCCAGCCGGAAATCACCTCGGATCGGGCTCTCGAAACGCAGGGCCTCCTCGACGAAATTGGGCACCTGGTCGGGGTGACGACGCAGGTGTTGCTGGAGTTCGGCATCCTCGGCCAGGATCTTCAAGGCGGAGGACAGGAGCCGGACCGTGGTCTCCTGGCCGGCCGAGAAGAGATTGGCCGCCACCCGCACCACGTCGATGACCTCTGGGATCGATCCGTCCGGGAAGGTGGCCTGTGCCATCTCGGTCATGACATCGCGGCGGGGACTGCGGCGCCGGTCCTCGATGTAGTCGCTGAACCGGGCGTAGAGGAATTCCAACGGAGCGTGCGTCATGACCTCGTCATCGGTGCTGCCGAGCGAGTTGTCCCCGGTCAGTCGTGCGGTGAGTTCGGGACGGTCCGCCTCGGGGACGCCGAGGAGATCCGCAATGACCAGCAGCGCAAAGGGATTGGCGACGGCGCGAAGGAACTCGCCACCACCGTCGGCGACGTAGGGCTGCAGCACCTGATCGGCGAGGCGCCACATGAACTCTTCGTTTTCTTTCAGGCGTTTGGGGGTGATCAGGCGGCTGAGCAGCGACCGGTGCGCGGTGTGGGTCGGCGGGTCGAACGAGGGGAGCTGGTCACTGAACGGGAGTTCGTCGCGGTGCGCCTCGATCATTCTGCGCACTTCCGATTCGTCGAGACCCTCGAGCGGCACCGGGAATCCGGGGGTCGGTCCGGTGGTCGTGTTGCACGACGAGAACGAGTCGTGGTCGGTAGCCACCGCCAGCGCTTCGTCGTAGCCGGTGACGACCACGACGTTCTTCGACGGCTCCCGCAGCACGGGGTTCGTGTTCCGCATCTGCTCCAGCACCGGGTAGGGGTCCGCGACCAGGGCCGGGTCGTGGAAGAAGTCGATGCCGTCGAGCGGAGAGTTCTCGGCGATCGGCGTCGGCTGCGGCACGGTGTTCAACGTCATGCGTGCTCCTGACTGGGCGGGATGGACTGAGTGAGCTGACCAAACGTACAGCTGCTTACTGACCAATCGTACAGACATATACTGTACGAATGGTCAGCCAGCGGCAAATTGTTAGCAACGCTACCTTTAGGACGTTCCGGTGAACGCCTCGGCTCCGGCCGGTGGCACCACCCGGCAGAAGTTGATCGACGCCGCCATCGAGTTGTTCCGCCGCCACAGCGTCGCGGGGACCTCTCTGCAGATGATCTCCGACGAGCTCGGCCTCACGAAATCGGCGATCTACCACCACTTTCGAACCCGCGATGAGCTACTGAGCACCATCATGGAGCCCGTGATCGACGAGCTGGCCGAGCGCGTGCAGACCGCCGAAGCGCAACGTGGCAATCGAGCCCAAGCCGAATCCATGCTCACCGGCTACGTCTCCCTGGCCGTGGCACACCGTGAGCTGTTTCCGATCCTCAGCGGCGATCCCGGCGTCGCCGACCTCCTACGCCAACAACCGCACGTGGCTGCTCTCGTGAAACGACAAGCGGATCTTCTCGCCGGCGCAGAACCTGGGGTCAGCGGGCAGGTCCGCGCCGCCATCGTCATGGCCGGCATCTCGGCCGCCGTCGGGGTGGACTTCAACGGCATCGATGAGCGCGAGCTCTACGACCAACTGGTCACGGCCGGCCGGCGCACGCTGGGCCTCAAACCGCCACGCACAGCGAATCTGCGTCCACCTTCCTGACCCGATGACTTCACCGGCCTCGACGACCTGTTCGAGATCGTTACCCTATGACGTCCTCGAATGTGAGGGAGCAGAAGCGATCTGCCCAGGGCATCGCCTGCTCGAGCTGGGCCGCCAACTTGAGGAGAAGCGATTCCCCGGCGAGCGGTGCGACGAACTGGACACCGAGTGGCAGCCCCTCTGCCGTCCAATGCAGCGGCAGCGAGATCGCCGGGCGGCCAGTGATATTCGCCAGTTGCGTATAGGGCACCCAGCCGAGGTTCTTGTCCACCATGTCGTCGACAATCTTGGTGTAGCGCAACATGCTTGCGGTACGCGTCTTGATCAGCATGTCCGCGCCACGCTGCAGCACAACCGGGAGATCAAACTCGCCGATCTGCGGCGGCAGAGTGGCCAGAGTGGGCGTCAACAGCAGGTCGTAGGACTCGAAGAACGTGCTCAGCCGCCGCGTGTGTTCTTGACGCCGCTGCACCGCGTCCAGATAGTCGACGCTGCTCGTGGCGCGGCCGATCGCCGCCATGATGAGCGTGTCCCGCTCGAACGCGTCGTCACCTGCGCCGGTCAACCGCTTGGCCTCGGCGAGTTCCCATGCGCTGTAGACGAACCAGGTCAACAGGAAGTCGCGGGCCAGCGCGGCGTCGTCAAAGGGTGCTTGGGGCATTTCCTCGACATGGTGGCCGAGCTCGGTCAGCACGGCAGCCGTCGCCTCGACAGCCGCAAACGCCTCGCGGTGCGGCGTTGGGTTGATCGCCGTCGGCACCCGCAGCCCGATCCGCAACTTCCCGGGCTCCGCCCCGACACAGGACGCGAACGACTCCGCCGGCAGGCCTGGCACGTACGGCCCCCACGGTTCGCCGCCGCTGAGCACATCGAGCATCCCCGCCGTATCGCGTACCGTCCGCGAGACGACGCCCTGAACCGCCGCGCCATGCATGGATTCCCCGGTCACCGGTCCCGACGGCGTCAGGCCGCGGCCCGGCTTCAACCCGACAAGTCCACAGCTCGCCGCCGGGATGCGGATCGACCCGCCACCGTCATTGGCGCCGGCGCAGGGCACGATGCCCGCGGCGACGGCGGCCGCCGACCCGCCCGAGCTCCCACCCGGCGACCTCGACAAATCCCAGGGGTTGCGCGTGGGCCCCCATGCGTCGGGCTCGGTGATGCCCTTTGCTCCGAACTCAGGAGTGTTGGTTTTTCCGAAGATCACCAGGCCCGCGTCGAGCCAGCGCTGTACGACGGTGGCGTGTTCGGCGGCGATCAGCGACATCTGAGCACGGGAGCCGGCCGAGGTGGGCAAACCCGCGTAGTCCTGCGCAAGATCTTTTATCAGGAACGGGACCCCGGCGAAGGGACCGGTGAGATCGTCGGTCGGCGACGCTGGGACGTCGCGCACGATGGCGTTGATCATCGGGTTTACCGCCGCCGCCCGATCCCGAGCCGTCGCGAGCAGCTCAGCCGCCGAAACCTGCTTGTCAGCAACCAGTTTCGCCAAAGAGGTGGCATCGTGCGCCCGGTACTCGTCGAAGTCCATCCCACGAACCTAGACCGAGGTGACGCTACGCGGTGAGCTACCGCCCGGAAGGAAGCGGCTGGTCCTCCTGCCCGGGCCTCTCTGCCTACAGTGAGGCATGCTGCTGATCACCGGACCGTCGGGCAACGTCGGCTACGAACTGGTGGAACAGCTCAACCGGCCGTCGGGCCTGTCCTGGCGCGTGGCCAGCAGGCACCCGGACGAGCTGAAGGCGAGATTGAGCGGCGGCTCGACCGACGTCGTCGCCCTGGACTTCTTCGACCGCTCCACCTGGGACCGCGCACTGGCCGACGTCGACTGCCTGTTCCTGTTGTTCCCGTTGCCCGGCAACCGAGCCGCACGAGACGCGATCATCCCGTTCATCGCTGCGGCCGAAAGCGCCGGCTGTCGCCACATCGTGTACGTGTCGGTGTTCGGTGCCGACCGGGCCAGGTTCATTCCGCACTACAAAGTCGAGAAGGCGCTGCGGGACAGCACGCTCACCTGGACGGTGCTGCGATGTAGCTTCTTCATGCAGAACCTGCACCGACAGATCTCCACCCACGGCGAAGACATCGTCGAGCACGGCGAAGTGTTCATTCCCGCCGGCCGCGGACGCACCACTTTCATCGATGCGCGGGACGCCGCCCAGGTCGCGGCGAAAATCCTCGCCGAGCCGCAGCGGCACGTCGATACCGTCTATCACCTCACCGGGCCCGCGGCGTTGACGATGGACGAGGTGGCCGCGACACTGACCGCCGAGGTGGGCATCAAGGTCACCTACACCCGACCGGGACTGTTCCGCTTCGCCCGCCGCCTGCGCAGGCGCGGAGTCGGTTGGGACACCGTGGGTTTCATGTGTGCGGTGTACACGCTGACCCGATTCGGGGCGAACCAGCCGCTGACTGACGACGTCCGTCGGTTGCTGGGCCGGTCGCCACGCACCTTGCCCGAGTTCGTCCACGACAACGCCTGGCGCTGGCGGGAGCGGGCCTGGACTTAGCGCTAAGTGTCGCTCTCTGCACCCTGTAGCGACACTTAGGTGATTAAGTGTCGCTATAGGGGACCTATGGCGACACTTGCGCCGCTCAGCTGCGAGACGCTGCCCTGGACTCCAAGCCTGGACAGCAGCTACTCCCGGTCGTCTCGCCGGGGTGGGCCGTATCGAGCTGCGATCCCCTCATCTATCGCCGACCTCCATCTGGAACTGCCCTCGGATGTGTACGCGGCTGCCGAGGACGCCAGCCTCGCCATCACGCGATTCGATGCTGAACTCGGAGGCGAGATCGCCCCGTTCTCGGCCGTGCTCCTGCGCAGCGAGTCCGCGGCCAGCTCCCGCATCGAGAACCTCACCGCGTCCGCGCGGCCATCGCAGAGGCTGAACTGCCGGGCGCTAGAGGGAAGGCGAACGCCGAACAGATAGTCGCCAACACAGCCGCGATGATGGCCGCCGTCGAACTGTCAGATCGGGTCGACGCTGATGCCATCCTGGCCATGCACGCCGCACTGATGGTCGGCCAGTCGCGGCACACACCGGGACGGTGGCGTACTGAGCAGGTATGGATCGGCGGTGGGAACAGCCCGCGGGGCGCGATGTTCGTCCCGCCCCGCCACGAGCGTGTCCCCGCCGCGATCGACGATTTGATCGCCTTCGCCGCACGCGACGACGTTGCTCTGCTCGCCCAGATCGCCGTAGCCCATGCCCAATTCGAGACCATCCACCCGTTCACCGACGGCAACGTCGCACGGGCCGGGCGCTGGCGCAGTCGATGTTGCGCAACAAAGGCTTGACCCGGCAGGTGACGGTCCCGGTGTCCGCGGGGATGCTGTCCGATACCGACGGCTACCTTGCCGCTCTCACCGCCTACCGAGAAGACGATCTCGCGCCGATCGTCGAGCGGTTCGCCCACGCCAGCGAGCGCGCGGTTGTCAACGGCCGGCAGCTGATCACCCAGCTGCGTGAGATCCGGCCGAGCTGGAACGACCGGGTCACCGCACGGTCGGACTCGGCGGTGTGGAAAGTTGCCGACCTGCTGACCCGGCGGCCAGTCGTCAACGGTGTGCTCCTGCGCGAGGAGCTCGGGATCTCCACTGACCACCCCCGTCGTTACATGGGTCCTCTCACCAAGGCGGGCATCGTCGTCGAGTTCACCGACCGAGCGCGCAATCGTGCTTGGTGCGCGCCTGAAATCCTGGATGCGCTCGACGCTTTCGTCGAACGGGCCGGACGACGCGGGTGAGCACGGGGGACGGCCACCGATACCTCGATGAATCTCCGTAGTGGAAGGTGTAGGTAGCAATACCCGGTGATGTCCATGTTTGTCGGACGCACTTTTTGCAGCCTGGATGACGAAATCCGAGAACAGTGCCAGCATGCATCCCGATATTCAGCTCTTCCCGAACTGAGCGATTCGCGTGGCGCCGGACGTATGCTCGCAATGTGGTTCGGCGTATGGCAAGCGCGACATTCCTGCAGGAGCAGCGCGACCAGCGCATGGCCCCGCACATCGCACCGATTAACCAGTTTGTTGCCGAGCTTCAAGACCCAGCCCAAGGCCGCTGGCTGCCGGAGGTGGCCCCGATGCACGCCGGAACTGACGCGCTTGTGATCTCGGTGCTGCGCGACCCGGGCCCCAAGACACAGGACGGGACGGGTTCAGGTTTTCTGTGCGTCGAGAACGATGATCCGACGGCGCAACGGCAGCTCGAACTGTTCGAGCAGCATGACATCTCGCCGCGGAGTGTTCTTCCATGGAACGCTTACCCGTGGTACATCAACCGCGCGCCCAGTGCGGCCGAACGTGCTGCCGGCGCTGCAGTGTTGCTCAAGTTGGTCGGGCTGGCCACGGACTGCCGTGTTGTCCTACTCCAGGGTAATGAGGCTGCCGACGTTTGGCGGCGGATCCTCAAGCATGATCCCAGCCTGGAGCACGATCGAGGGATCGAGTCAGTAGTGAGTATTCATCCCGGCCGGCAGGCACTGTGGACACCCGATCCAGCAGAGCGGCAGGCGCGTCTCGACCGGCAGCAGAAGGCATACAAACGGGTGAGCGAGATCGTTAATTATCTCCAATAGCAGTCGGTAGCAGTCGAATTGAAGGCACCTTGTACTACTCCCCACCACGTGCTCGGCTGAGCTACTTGATCACATGCGTGCGAGAAGTTCGGCCTTCTTATTGACGAACTCCTCGTCGGTGAGAATCCCGGCATCGCGCAGCTCGCCAAGCTTGCGAATCTGATCGGCCAAATCTGGCACTGGGGCTGACTGCGCGTTAGTGGTCGGTGCGCCGGAACGCATGGCGCGGAACGCGGCGATGAATGTCTCGGCGCGACCGTGCGCGACCTGGCTGATCTGAGCAGAGCGCCCCGAAATCGAGATGTCGATTGCCTCGCCGCCCAATCTCTTCGAAAAGCCCAACGACCCTATGGCCGAGAAGTCGAACTCCTCAACTTTCGCGCCCAGAAGGCTCTTGTCGAAAAAGAACAAACGCTGCGTAGTCAGGACCAGCATTCCCTGGCGGTCGGCGTAGACGCCCTGAGCGAGCTCAACGACGCGCTCATCGAGGTGAACGTAGTTGGCGAGCGCACGTGCTTCGAGGTGACCGAAGAAGCGGCCCATCTTGCCCAGACGGTTCAGAGCCTCACCGACGCCCAGGTCGTCGATCGGGATGTTGATTGCCTCCAGGATCTCGGCGAGTACATTGTCGTGCTTGTCACCGAACATGTCCACAGACCAGTCAATCACGGTAGTTGCGTCTGTCTCTGGACGCATGGCCGCACTCACAGTTGCAGCCCAGCGGTTCTTTCGAAGCGACCGTCTGGACTCGCCGACGATCGGGTTGGACGGCATGGACACCTCGATCCCGACGGCTTGCATCGCGGACAGAACTGCCGGGTAAGCGCTCTCGTAGGGCGCCAGAATCCGGGTCGCCGAATTTCCAACGATTGCCACCACCGAATCGTAGACCGATGCCGGCCACCCAGTATCGACGTTCAGAACTGTCTGCAGTGATCGAGCAGGCGATGCGAGCCCGGCCTAGAGGCCAACTTCGTTGCTTCGTCGGGAGCCTGAGGAGTAGCCGCCAGATCACGCGTTTTTCACCCGACCGAATCTGAAGTGCATGCTGCTGCCGAAAATGCGTCTTGTGTATGTGGTCAATTTGGGACACAAGCCCGCGTCGGCTGCGGCTCCTTGCATTCCAGAGGGCAGATCCGCCAACTTCGCAATCTCAAACTGCAATCCGCCATTGAAAACTGCAATCGATAGAGGAGGAAGCCCCTTGCCCCATAACGCTACGACGCGTAGCGTAACGCCGCGTGACCCGGAGCTTTCACGTCGGCCAGCCGTTCACCACCCCCGATGCCGAGATCACGGCGGCGTTGGAGCAGGTCAGCATCCCGACGCTGCTTCTTTCTCTCGTGCACATCACCGGCGACCCGCGCTACATCCGTGAGTTCAAACAGGCCGGGCTGTTCCTCAACGAGGTCCAAGGCTTCATGAGTGAGGAAGACAAGGCCCGCGCACGTGAGGTCGCCTTGCCGGTGATCGCCGACTACCGCGATCGTGGCTGCCCGGTGCCCGACCCGCTGCCCGCCGAGGTGGTCCGGGAGATGATGGACTGGGCGGCCTGCGAGTCGGTCGACGACGACAACGTGCCACTGATGCTCGAAGAACTCGACCTCGAGGGCGTCGACCCACGCCGACCCAGAACCCTGGAGAACACCAACGGCTTCAGCGTCATCGTCATCGGCTGTGGGGAGTCCGGGGTGCTGGCCGGAGTGCGCCTCAAGCAGGCCGGCATCGACTTCACCATCGTGGAGAAGAATGCCGGCCCGGGTGGAACCTGGTGGGAGAACAGCTATCCCGGCGCCCGCGTCGACGTGGCCAACCACTTCTACTGTTACAGCTTCGAACCCAGCAACCACTGGGAACACTTCTTCGCCGAACAACCCGAACTGCGCCAATACTTCCGTGACGTAGTGGACCGACACGATCTCGAACCGCACATCCGGTGGAACACCGAAGTGGTCTCCGCCGCCTGGAACGACGACCACTGGGACGTCACCGTGCGCACGCCCACGGGAACCGAGACGCTGCACGCCAACGCCGTCATCACCGCCGTCGGCCAGCTCAACCGTCCTCAGATCCCCGACTTCCCCGGCGCGGAAACCTTTGCCGGACCGGCCTTTCACTCCGCGGCCTGGGACCACAGCGTCGATGTCACCGGCAAGCGGGTGGCCTTGATCGGCGCCGGCGCCAGCGGCTTCCAGATCGCCCCGGCCATCGCCGACAAGGTCGAGCACCTCACGGTTTTCCAGCGCACCGCGCAGTGGATGTTCCCCAACCCGATGTACCACGAGCCCGTTGCCGATGGTGTGCGCTGGGCAATGGAACACCTTCCGTACTACGGCCGTTGGTACCGTTTCCTGCTGCTGTGGCCCGGAGCTGACAAGGGTCTGGACGCCGCCCGCGTGGACCCGGATTACGCGGACCAACGGAACGCGGTCAGCGAGATCAACGCCATCGCCCGCATCATGTTCACCGACTGGATCACCACCCAGGTCGGCGACGATGCCGAGCTGCTGGCCAAGGTGCTGCCCGATTATCCGGCCACCGGCAAGCGCACGTTGCAGGACAACGGCAGCTGGCTGGCCACCCTCAAACGCGACAACGTCGACCTGATCCGCACTCCGATCGAACGCATCACCCCGACCGGCATCGTCACGACCGACGGCGAGACGTACGACGTCGATATCATCGTGTACGCCACGGGTTTTCGCGCCACTGAGGTGCTGTTCCCGATGACGATCGCCGGACGCGACGGCGTCGACCTGCGCGACACATGGGGGAAGCGCCCGTACGCCTACCGTGGCATCACCGTGCCAGGCTTTCCCAACTTCTTCATGACCTACGGGCCCGGGACGCACCTGGCGCACGGCGGCAGCCTGATCCTCAACTCGGAACTGCAGATGCGCTACATCAACCAGTGTCTCGAGCACCTCGTCAGCACCGGCGCCAAGACCATGGAGCCGCGCCCGGAACCGACGAGAGACTGGCATCGACGCTCCCAAGAACAGATCCGTCAAACAGTGTGGGCGCACCCGTCGGTCGAACACTCGTACTTCAAGAACGCCGACGGTGAGATCCACACCGTCAGCCCGTGGCGGCTGAGCGAATACCGTTCGGCCATCAACGAACCCGTCTGGTCCGACTTCACCGTGCAGGAGGCCTGAGTATGCGCGCCGTCGTCGTCGACAGTGCCGGAAAGATCCACGTCGACACCCGGCCCGACCCCGAGCTGCCCGGGCCGGACGGCGTGATCGTCAAAGTGGAATCGACCGCCATCTGCGGCTCGGATCTGCACTTCCTCGAAGGCCACTACCCCATCGTCGACCCGGTATCCCTCGGGCACGAAGCCGTCGGCACCGTCGTCGAAACGGGTTCACAGGTAACCAAATTCACCAACGGTGACCGGGTTCTGGTGTCGTCGGTCGCCGGTTGCGGAAAATGCACGGGATGCGCCACCCATGACCCGATCCGCTGCGTGCACGGTCCTCAGATCTTCGGCTCCGGCGCGCTCGGTGGCGCCCAGGCCGAACTGCTCGCCGTGCCCGCCGCCGACTTCCAACTGTTGGCCGTCCCAGAAGGCATCACCACCGAGCAAGCCCTGCTGCTGACCGACAACCTGGCCACCGGCTGGGCAGCCGCGAAACGCGCCGACATCCCCATCGGCGGTTCGGTGGCGATCGTCGGACTGGGTGCGGTCGGCATGTGTGCGCTACGCAGCGCGCTCACCCTCGGGGCGGCACAGGTTTTCGCGGTCGACCCGGTGGAGACCAGACGTATGCGCGCGGAGAAATGGGGTGCGGTCGGGATCGCCCCGCCCGCGGTGCAGGCGATCCGGGAGGCCACCGGAGGACTCGGCGTCGACGCGGTCATCGACGCCGTGGGTACCGACGCCTCGATCAACGACTCGATCGAGGCGGTGCGCGCCGGCGGCACGGTCTCGATCGTCGGCGTGCACGATCTGCAGCCCTACCCGCTGCCTGCGCTGGCCTGCCTGATCCGCAGTCTGACCGTCCGGCTCACCACCGCGCCGGTGCAGCAGACCTGGCCGGAATTGATCCCTCTGCTGCAGGCCGGTCGGCTGGACGTCGACGGCATCTTCACCGACACGCTGCCCCTCGACGACGCGGCCGAGGGCTACGCGGCCGCCATGTCGCGATCCGGAGACCACCTCAAGATCCGCCTGACGACGTAGCCCACGTCACACTTTCATTGATTTGGGAATGAAGTCCGCATTGTGGACGGTTCCACGGGCACGTGTGCCCACCGAACCCGTTAAGTGACCGCCCCGAGTCCGCCTTCACGGGTGAGGTGTATCCGACGGACAGCGACGGGCACCGCTGATGCGTCAAGGACCACTCGCCGGCCGGTATCCCGCCGCGGCCGCCATGGTCAGCTTGGCGCTCATCCCGTATCTGGCGCTTTCAGCTGCGGTGGAGCCGCTGGTGCCGGTCATCTCCGCCGAACTGCACATGACGGCCCAGGCGATGAGCCTGGGTTTCGGCCTGGGTAACGCGGCCTATGCGGTGGGCACGGTGCTGGCCGTCCAGTTCGCCCAGCACCTGCCCCAGCGGCGGATGCTGCTGGCGTATGCGGTTGTGCTGGTCCTCGGCTCGGTGCTGGCCGCCTCCGCGCAGAACGGGGTGATGTTCGTCTGCGGCCACGTACTGCAGGGACTGTCCACCAGCATGCTGCTGATTGCGGCGGCACCATCCCTGACCATCGGCTTTCCCCGGGACAAGCTGCGCTACACCGCCGTGATCATGAACATGTGCGTGTTCGGGGCGGTCGCCCTGGGCCCGTTCATCGGCGGTCTGCAGGCCGAGGCGCAGGCGTGGCGGCCGTTGTTCTGGGTCATCGCCGCCATCGCGGTGACGGCCTTGATCATGGCGGCCCTGACCTTCGAGGACGCCCCACCGGCCGACCTCGACGCCCCGCGGGACCTCAAGGCCATCGGCCTGGCCTCGGTCGGCTGCGCCGCGGCCTTCATCGGTGCCGCGCAACTCACCAGCCACGACTTCACCGACCCGGCAGCGTGGGCTCCGATGCTCGGCGGCCTGGCACTGATCGTGGTGCTCATGGTCTACCAGTTCCGGGCCCGCCGGCCGCTGCTGACCATCCGCACCATGCTCACCAGTTCCATCCCGGTCGCCGGAGTCGGCGTCGCGCTGTTCGCGGCCGCCGCCTCGGTGGCGGCCACCGCCCTCACGGCCCAGGTCTTCATGCAGACCTACAGCCCGGTGCAGGTCGGACTGCTGTATCTGCCCGAACTTGCCGGCGCCGTCGTGATGGCCTTCGTGTTCGGGTTCGTCATCACCCGACGGGCGATGCATTATCTGCCGCTGGTCGGCATGGGCTTGCTGGCCGCCGGAATTCTGGTGTTTCTGTTCGCTCTGCCCGACAACCGGCCGCTGGCTCTGCTCGGCGCGGCGCTGACCGGGCTGGCCCTGGGTGCCACCGTGGCCCCGGCGCTGTTCGTCGCCGGTTTCTCACTGCAGTCCAACAGCCTGCAGCGGGTCTTCGCGATCATCGAGTTGCTGCGTGCGGTGGCCGCGTTCATGGTGGCGCCGATCTTCGCCTATTTCGCCGCCCACGCTGCGGGTGGTCTCACCGCAGGCGCCGTCGACGCACTGTGGATCGGATTCGGATTGGCCGTCGGCGGCGCCATTTTCGGCGTGGTCGTCTACGCGCTCAGTGGGGCTCGGCCGCAGCAGCCTGACCTCGACACGTTCCTCGACGGCGAATCGCCGGCGTGGTATTCACCGCCACTGCTCGCCCGGCTCCGGCCCCGTCTGCCGGCACCGGCCGTACCCGAACGCGCTCGCCCAGCGGCGACACCGTCACCGCACGAGACGTCGACCACCCCTGGCCCCGTGCTGTTCGCCTATGACGGTTCGGCCCGCGCCGGATCCGCGATCGAGCAGGCCGCCACCGAACTGCCGGCCGGACGCGACGCGCTCGTGGTGTGCGTGTGGCAACCCGTCGACGTCGGGTTCACCCCAACCGAGTCAACGCATTTCGACGCCGATCAGGCCACCGAGGTGCGTCGGGCCGCCGAGCAGACGGCCGCCCACGGCGCCTCGATTGCCGTCCGGGCCGGATTCTCAGCGCGCAGCGTGGCCGTCGAAGCCGCACCCATCTGGAAAGGCATCGTCGCGACAGCCCGTGACCACCACGCGAGTCTCATCGTGGTCGGGCCGCACCGGCGCAGCGGTTTTCTCGGCCACCTCGAAGGCAGTGTGGCGGGCGCCGTCGTCGCGCATGCCACCACACCGGTGCTGGTGGTGCCCGAGACCGCGGCCACAGCGTGTCCGTGAATTGAATCGGCACCGTCCGGCGTTCTCTCTAACGCATCCGATTGGACGCGACACCCAGATGAGGGAGACCGCAGTGACCAGCGCCCAGACCGACAACGTCATATACACCGCCCAGACCCACACCACCGGTGGCCGGCAGGGTGAGGCCTACAGCTCCGATGGCAATCTCGACATTCAGCTGACCCCGCCGGGCGGCAACGGCTCCGGGACCAATCCCGAGCAGTTGTTCGCAGCCGGCTGGTCGGCATGCTTCCTGAGCGCCATGGGCCTGACAGCAGGAAAGCACAACGTGAAACTGCCCGCCGAGACCGCCGTGGACGCCGAGGTCGATCTGCTCAATACCGACGGCGCGTTCTCACTGCGAGCGCGTTTGAACGTCACCATCCCCGGAGTCGATCGCGAGACAGCCCAGGCGATCGCCGATGACGCCCACCAGGTCTGCCCGTACTCGAAAGCGACCCGCGGCAACATCGACGTCACGATCAGCGTCGCCGGATAGCCGGCCAACGGCCACTTATGGCACGGCTTCTGCCCACCTGCGTGTCATAAGTGGCCGTTCGGCGCCCGATCGTGGTGGCACTCGGGTTGGCCACGGTCCTGTTCGGCGGTCTCACCACGGGGTAGCGGTTACCCTGGCTAAGTGCCGACAACCTGGTCACGGCGAGGATTTCTCACGGTCACCGCCACGATGGCGCTCGTCGCCGCCTGTAGCACGCAAAAGCCCGGCGAAGTCGCCAAAGACGGTTCCACCACGGTCCGTCACCGCTTCGGTGACACCGCCATCCCCGGCCCGGCGCAACGCGTGGTCAGCGCCGGGTTCACCGAACAGGACGACCTACTGGCCCTCGGCGTCGTCCCGATCGCGACCACCGAGTGGTTCGGGGGCGAACCGTTCGCCGTGTGGCCTTGGGCGCAACCGAAACTCGGCGGCGCCCAGCCTGCCGTGCTCGATCTGACCGACGGCATCCAGGTCGACAAGATCGCTGCCCTCAAACCGGACCTCATCGTGGCCACCAACGCCGGCCTCGATGCCGACACCTACGCCAAGCTGTCCGAGATCGCGCCCACGATCGCGCAGTCCGGACCGGACGCCTTCTTCGAACCCTGGCGCGACCAGGCCACGCTGATCGGGCAGGCGGTGTTCCAGAACGACGCCATGACCGGACTGATCGCCGGGGTGGACGACAAGTTCAAGGCAGTCGCCACGAACAACCCACAGTTCACCGGGAAGAAGGCCCTGTTGCTGGGCGGCACGTTGTTCCGGGACAGCGTGCAGGCCCGAACCGGGTGGCGCACCGAATTCCTCACCCAGATGGGCTTCACCGTGCCGGCGACACCCGACCTGATTCCCCGCGACGACATCGCGTCGGTGCTCGACGCCGCCGATGTGTTGATCTGGACCACCGAGAGCGACCAGGAGCGCGACGCCCTGTTAGCCGATCCGACGATCGCCGGGCTCAAGGCAAGCAGCCGCAACCGGCACGTGTTCACCCCCAAAGAACTCGCCGGGGCCATCGCGTTCGCCTCGCCGCTGTCCTATCCGTTGGTGGCCGACCAACTACCGACCCTGCTGAACCAGACACTGGCCTGACAAGATGACCGGGTGACCGGCACCGGAGAACACGAGCACCGCGGCACCGCCATCGTCGGCTCGGCCTACTATCCGGTGCTCGTCGCCATATTCACCGCGTTGGTGATCATCTCCAACGTCACCGCCACGAAGGGCGTGGCCTTCGGACCGATCATCACCGACGGCGGGTTCATCGTCTTCCCGCTGACCTACGTGATCGGTGACGTGCTGTCCGAGGTGTACGGGTTCAAGGCCGCCCGCCGCGCCATCTTCCTCGGCTTCTCGATGAACGCCCTGGCGGCCCTGGCCTTCTGGGTCACCATCTACCTGCCCGCCGCGGACTTCTACACCAACCAGGAGCACTTCGAGAACGTCGTGCACGCCTACACCCAGCTGATCGTGGCCGGGCTGGCCGGGTTCATCGTCGGACAGACGATCAACGCCTGGGTGGTGGTCGCCATCAAAGAGCGGACCAAGGAGAAACACCTGTGGGCCCGTCTGGTCGGCTCCACGTTCGCCGGGCAGCTCGGCGACACCCTGGTGTTCTGCGGCATCGCGGCCAGCGCGATCGGCATCAGCACCTTCGGCGACTTCGTCACCTACGCCGCGCTGGGCTGGATCTACAAGACCGCGATCGAGGTGATCATGCTGCCGATCACCTACCGCGTCATCGCCGTCATCAAGCGCCGCGAGCCGACATATCAGGCCGCCGTGTGAGGCTTCGATAAGGCACCTCTGGCAAGGTTCACAGAGCCGGAGCATTCTTAGCTACCCGCGGGTAGCTTCAGGTCATGAGTGTGACATCAGAGGTGATGGACGCGGCGGGACCCAGCCTGGACCCAGGCACCGCCCGCGAGTATGGCGATCAGGCTCTGCTGCTCGAGTTCAACAGCACTGCCGATGTTCTGGCCTGGACCGCAACGCTGTCGGCGGCCCAACTGCTCGGTGTGGTCGATATCGTGCCGGCGTCACGCACGATCTTGATCAAACTCGCCGATCCCCGCTACCAAGCACCCACCCGGCAACGGCTGGGCACGCTGCGGCTGCAACCGGGCTCGGCACCCGTACGCCCGCCGGGCGGGCGCACGGACGTGACCATCGACGTGGTGTACGACGGTGAGGACCTGCACGAGGTGGCGGCCCTGACCGGGCTGACGCCGGCGCAGGTCATCGCTGCCCACACCGGCACTCTCTGGCAGGTCGGCTTCATGGGCTTCGCGCCCGGCTTCGGCTACCTCGTCGGCGGCGACGAGCGGCTGCAGGTCCCCCGCCGCGCCGAGCCGCGCACCAGCGTGCCCGCCGGGGCGGTGGCGCTGGCCGGCGAGTTCAGCGGGGTCTACCCACGCCAGTCACCCGGCGGGTGGCAGCTGATCGGGCGCACCGACGCGGTGCTGTTCGACGTTCATCGTGACCAACCCGCGCTGCTGACCCCAGGCACCTGGGTGCAGTTCCGGGCCATCGGCTAGACAGTTTCACCGGCGAGGAGGACACCATGACCACATTGGAAGTGCTGCGCACCGGCCCACTGGCGCTCGTCGAGGACCTCGGCCGTCCCGGCCAGGCCCACCTCGGTGTCACCCGCTCGGGCGCCGCCGACCGCCGGGCGCACACGCTGGCCAACCGGCTGGTCGCCAACCCCGGTGAGCACGCCACCATCGAGGTGATGTTCGGCGGATTCTCGGCCCGGGTGGTCGGCGGCGACGTGACGATCGCGGTCACCGGCGCCGACACCGATCCGGCGGTAAACGGAATACCGTTCGGCACCAACAGTATTCACCATGTGCGTGCCGGTGAGGTGATCTCGCTGGGCGCCCCGCACTCCGGGTTGCGCAGCTACCTGGCGGTGCGCGGAGGCATCGCCGTCGAACCCGTTCTCGGCTCACGCAGCTATGATGTGATGTCGACCATCGGACCGGCGCCGCTACAACCCGGCGATGTGCTGCCCGTCGGCGAGCACACCGCCGAGCTTCCCGAGACCGATCAGGCTCCGGTCGCCGCCATCTCCGACGACGTGATCGAGCTCAGCGTGGTGCCCGGCCCACGCGACGACTGGTTCGTCGACCCCGACGTGCTGATCCGGACCAACTGGCAGGTGACCACCCGCAGCGACCGGGTCGGGATGCGCCTGGTCGGTATGCCGCTGGACTATCGGTGGCCGGACCGCCAGCTGCCCAGCGAGGGCGCCACCCGCGGCGCAATCCAGATCCCGCCCAATGGTTTTCCGGTGATCCTCGGGCCCGACCATCCCGTCACGGGCGGCTACCCGGTGATCGGCGTGGTGACCGACGAAGACATCGACAAACTGGGCCAGATCCGCCCCGGCCAGACCGTGCGGTTGCATTGGTCGCACCCCCGCCGGCCGTTCGACGATTAGGTACAGACACCGCCGCGCGGCGCTGGTAGAACTTGGGGTGTGCCCCTCCAGGATGTCAGTGCACCTCGCGTCAGCGGCGGGATCCTGCACACCGCGCGGCTGGTCCACACCTCGGACCTGGATCACGAGACGCGCGAGGGTGCTCGGCGCATGGTCGTCGAAGCCTTCGACGGCATGTTCACCGATGAGGACTGGGAGCATGCCCTCGGCGGAATGCACGCCTTCATCTGTCACCACGGCGCCCTGATCGCGCACGCCGCCGTGGTGCAGCGGCGCCTGATCCACCGCGACACCGCGTTGCGCTGTGGATACGTGGAAGCCGTGGCGGTGCGCGAGGATTGGCGCGGCCAGGGCCTGGCCAGCGCCGTGATCGACGCCGTCGAGCAGGTGCTGCGGGGCGCCTACCAACTCGGCGCGCTGAGCTCGAGCGGCTCCGCCCGACACATGTACCTCTCCCGCGGCTGGCTGCCCTGGCAGGGTCCGACCTCGGTGCTGCAACCCACCGGCGTCACCCGCACCCCCGACGAAGACGATTCGGTGTTCGTGCTGCCGGTCGGCCTGCCCGCCGGCCTGGAGTTGGACACCTCGGCCGAGATCATCTGCGACTGGCGCCACGGCGACGTCTGGTAACCACCAGAAAGCACGGGCTCACATCGCCGCCCCGGCGCAGGTGAGCGGAAGTTCACCACCGAGTCACTGCACGCAGCGCCCGCGCAACAAACGCTTTCTAACTTTGCGCCATGCCCACACTGCTGAAGTCGAATCGCATCACCAACTGGGATCCCGAGGACACCGAAGCCTGGGAGGCCGGCAACAAATACGTCGCCCGGCGCAATCTGATCTGGTCGGTGATCGCCGAGCACGTCGGGTTCTCGGTCTGGTCCATCTGGTCGGTGATGGTGCTGTTCATGCCCGAGGAGATCTACGGCTTCTCGGCCGGGGACAAATTCCTCCTGGGCGCCACCGCCACGCTCGTCGGCGGCTGCCTACGCATCCCCTACACCCTGGCCACCGCCACCTTCGGCGGTCGCAACTGGACCGTCTTCTCCGCGTTCGTCCTGCTCATCCCGACCGTGGGAACCATGGTGCTGCTGGCCAATCCGGGCCTGCCGCTGTGGCCCTACCTGCTGTGCGCCGCCCTGGCCGGCTTCGGCGGCGGCAACTTTGCCTCCTCCATGACCAACATCAACGCCTTCTACCCGCAACGACTCAAAGGCTGGGCACTGGGCCTCAACGCCGGCGGCGGCAACATCGGCGTCCCCGTCATCCAGCTGGTCGGTCTGCTCGTCATCGCCACCGCAGGCAACCGTGCCCCCTACTGGGTCTGCGCGATCTACCTCGTCATGCTGGCCGTCGCGGGCATCGGCGCCGCCCTGTACATGGACAACCTCGAACAACACAAGATCGACCTGTCTGCGATGAAAGCGATCCTGGTCGTCCGTGACACCTGGGTGATCGCGCTGCTCTACATCGGCACCTTCGGCTCCTTCATCGGATTCTCCTTCGCCTTCGGCCAAGTGCTCCAGATCAACTTCGCCGCCGGCGGACAAAGCGCATCCCAAGCCGCACTGCACGCCGCGCAGATCGCCTTCATCGGTCCCCTGCTGGGCTCGGTGTCCCGCGTCTACGGCGGCAAGCTCGCCGACCGTATCGGCGGCGGCCGGGTGACCCTGGCGGTCTTCAGCGGCATGATCCTGGCCGCCGGACTGCTCGTGGCGATCAGCATGGTCGACGATCACTCCGCGGGCGCGGCCAACAGCCTGATGATGGTCGGCTACGTCATCGGATTCATCGCGCTGTTCCTGCTGAGCGGGCTCGGCAACGGCTCGGTGTACAAGATGATCCCGTCGATCTTCGAAGCCCGCAGCCACTCCCTGGACCTCGGGGAGGAGGAGCGGCAGCGGTGGTCGCTGTCGATGTCGGGGGCACTGATCGGCTTCGCCGGAGCCATCGGCGCACTCGGCGGTGTCGGCATCAACCTGGCCCTGCGCCAGTCCTACCTGTCCAGCGGATCCGCGACGACAGCGTTCGTGATCTTCCTGGCGTTCTACCTGCTGTCCTCGGCGGCCACCTGGCTGCGGTACGTCCGGCGTCCGGTTGCGACGCAGGTCACTGCGCCTCCCGCAGACCGACACGCCTCAGCAATGGTTGGTTAACACCTTGGAAACACCGCCTGCTTACACAGGACATATGAGTGATCCCGACTGGGCACCGCTCACCGGATTCCGGGTGGCGGTCACCTCCGCCCGCCGTGCCGATGAGCTCAGTGCGCTGCTACGCCGGCGTGGCGCAACGGTGACCAGTGCTGCCGCGATCACCATGGTTCCCCTACCCGACGACGACGAGCTCCGCGCGCACACCGCAGCGCTCATCGAGGTGCCGCCCGACATCGTGGTGGCCACCACCGGCATCGGGTTCCGCGGGTGGATGGCCGCCGCCGACGGCTGGGGCCTCGACGGCAATCTCACCGACGCCCTCGCCAAGGCGCGCATCGTTTCCCGTGGCCCGAAAGCCACCGGGGCACTGCGGGCTGCAGGACTACCCGAGGAATGGTCACCGGAATCCGAATCGTCGCGCGAGGTGTTGCGCTACCTGATCGAGCAGGGGGTCGAAGGGCAACGCGTGGCCGTCCAGCTACACGGCGCCACCGACGAATGGGATCCGTTTCCCGAGTTTCTCGACGAGTTACGCGCCGCGGGCGCCGAGGTGGTTCCGATCCGGGTTTACCGTTGGCACCCGGCACCGCGGGACGGCGAATTCGATCAGATGGTCACCGGAATCGCCGAAAGACGCTTCGACGCAGTCAGTTTCACCTCCGCGATGGCAGTCGCCTCGGTGTTGATGCGAGCCACCGAGATGGGGCTGGCCGACCGGGTGGTGGCCGCCCTGCGCACCGACGTGCACGCGATGTGTGTCGGGCCGGTCACCGCGCGACCGCTGGTGCGGCTCGGCATCCCGTCCTCGGCGCCGGAGCGGATGCGGTTGGGGGCCTTGGCCCGTCACATCACCGATGAACTGCCCCTGCTGCAGGCGCGGACCGTGCGCGTCGCCGGGCACACCCTGGAAATCCGCGGCACCTGCGTCGTGGTCGACGGCGTCGTGAAGTCGTTGTCCCCGGCGGCGATGGCGACGATCCGCGCGCTGGCCCACCGTCCGGGGGCGGTGGTCTCGCGATTCGATCTGCTCAGCGCCCTGCCCGGCACCGGAACCGACACCCACGCCGTGGAGACGGCGGTGCTGCGGCTTCGAACTGCGTTGGGCGACAAGAACATCGTCTCCACCGTCGTCAAACGCGGTTACCGGCTGGCCGTGGACGAGCCCGAGATGGCCCGGGCCCGATGAGCCTGGTCCTGGTGGCCCACGGCACCCGCAAGCCGGGTGGGGTCGCGATGATCGACGATCTGGCCGCGCGAGTGTCCGATCTGCTGGGCCGGCCCGTGCACATCTCGTTCGTCGACGTGGTGGGGCCCACGCCCAGCGAGGTGCTCGCGTCACTCCCGACCGACGGCCCGGCAGTGGTGGTGCCCGCCTTCCTGGCCGCGGGCTATCACGTGCGGGTCGACGTGCCGGCCCACGTGGCCGCCAGTGCACATCCGGCCGTCACCGTCACTCCACCGCTGGGACCCGATCCTGGCACCGTGCGGGTTCTCGCCGACCGGCTCCGTGAGTCAGGCTGGCGGCCAGGCGATTCGGTGATCCTCGCGGCGGCCGGCACGTCAGACCGGAAGGCCCAGACGGATCTGCGACGCACCGCCGCGCTGCTGTCAGCGGTGACCGGCGACCGCGTAGAACTGGCCTTCGCCGCCACCGGGACGCCGACCGTGGCCGAAGCCGTCTCCGCGCAGCGCCGCCGCGGCGATCGCCGCGTAGCTGTGGCGTCCTACCTGCTCGCCGATGGGCTTTTCCAGGACCGGTTGCGTGAATCCGGCGCTGACCTCGTGAGCGAACCACTCGGCACCCACCCGCGGCTGGTCCGGCTGGTGGCGAACCGGTTCCGCCGCGCGGGCGTACTGAGCCTGCCGGCCGCGGCGTGACCGGATCGACCGAGAGACGAGCGGCACGGCGAACGCCGTTATCAACAAGACGCCACCGGCACCGGCAACCGAGAAGACCGCGGCCCGTCGCGCGCTGACCAACGCCGAACATTGCTCGACGTAATCGCTCGCCATGAATCCCGGGCCGGCAAGAGTGTGTTGGTCCAGGTTGAGTCGATCCTGCTGGGCGGCGACGGCGCGGTCGGAGCTGGCACCGCTACCGCATGGAATCGGCTGACCCGTGCGATCCACGGCGTCCAAACTGAGCGGCATGAACGCTGCGACGAGTGCGCCCAGCATCGCTGCCGCCCCCACCAGATTCAACACCGAACGCGCGAACATCCCTTGTCAGCCCCTTTTGCGACGCTTTCCTGACACGGAGTGTAAACACACCCAGCGAACTATTCTAGTTAGCCAGAGCCAAGCCGCCCACACTCTGGCGGTGGAATACCCGTCAATTAAAACTGGCAAACTTTCCAAGGAGGGTTTCTATGCCCAGCTGGGTTTACCGAGGTCACCTTCGACAGGTGCGTTTGCCGGCGGGAGATCGTGTCAGACCGGGGTCGAATACTCGGCTATCGTTGTCCGGACATCGGACGGCTTGAGGGGAGTGCAGGAAAAAGTGCAGGTGGCAAGAACGCTGGACGCTGAGCGCCGAGACGGCGCACTCGGCCGTGCGACCCGCTGACCGGGTCCCGGCCGAACGTCTGCGTCAGCATCTGCTCACTGCTCTGGAACGCACGTCCGGCCCGATGACCACTGCCCAACTACGGGACGACATCCATGAGCACCTGCGGGCACCGGTGGTGATCGAGGCGGTGTACCGCAATCTCACGGTGCTCGAGCGGCGAGGCGACGTCGAGCGTCGCAAACTCTCCGGACGCGACGCCCATTGGAGCCGGACGGTCGATCAGATCGATCAGGCGGCGATCTGAACGAACCCACCCGGGGTGACCCGGGTGCGGTACACCGGTATCGACACCGTGTCGTCGTCGAGGCAACTGCCGTCGTCGAGTGCGAACGCCTGCTTCTTGATCGGCGACTGCACGGTGGCCCGTCCACCCCGATCGCCCACGATCCCTCGTGACAGCACGGCCGCACCACAGAACGGATCGATGTTGCCCACCGCGTGCAAAGAGCCGTCATCGAGGCGGAACAACGCCACCTGCGAACGATCCGGCAGCAGTACCGCAACGCCGCGGCAGGGCATCAGAACGTCATACCGGCAGGCCGTGGTCCACGCCCACAGCATCGGCCCGTAACCATCTTTGCGGTCGTCGAGCACGGTCATTTCGCCTCCTGAACGATCGAGGGCATACCCAGGCTTGTGGTGCTCCCCGCGTCCGCGGGACTGGTCGGCACCTTCCGGCCGGCACGCTCGGTGAAACTGATGGTGGGATCGCCCACGTCGGGCGCATTGACGAAGGACACGAAGCGCGAGAGCTTCTCCGGATCGTCCAGCACGCCCTTCCATTCGCAGGCGTAGCCGGTGACATGACGCTCCATGGCCGCCTCGAACTCAGAAGCCAACCCGAGCGAGTCGTCGCACACGACGTCTCGCAGGTGATCCAGGCCGCCATCCAATGCCTCCAACCACGGTGCAGTGCGCTGCAACCGGTCCGCGGTGCGGATGTAGAACATCAGAAATCGGTCGATGTAGCGGATCAGGGTCTCGTCGTCGAGATCGCCGGCGAGCAACTGGGCGTGCCGCGGCGACATCCCGCCGTTGCCACAGACATAGAGATTCCAGCCCTGCTCGGTGGCGATGATGCCGACGTCTTTGCTCTGCGCCTCGGCGCATTCGCGCGCACAGCCCGAGACCGCCATCTTGATCTTGTGGGGGGCGCGCAGGCCTCGGTACCGCTTCTCGATCTCGACGGCCATGTTGACCGAATCCTGTTGGCCGTACCGGCACCAGGTGCTGCCCACACAACTCTTCACGGTGCGCAGCGATTTGCCGTACGCGTGGCCGGACTCCATACCGCCCTCGACCAGGCGGGCCCAGATCTGCGGCAGTTGCTCCACCCGGGCCCCGAACATGTCGATCCGCTGACCGCCGGTGATCTTGGTGTAAAGGTCGAAATCCCTTGCGATCTCGCCGATCAGGATCAACTGCTCCGGGGTGATCTCACCGCCTGGCGACCGCGGCACCACCGAGTAGCTGCCGTTCTTCTGGATATTGGCCAGAAAGTGATCATTGGAATCCTGAAGCGAGGCCTGCTCACCGTCGAGCACGTGGTCGGAGCTGGTGGACGCCAGGATCGAGGCCACGGTGGGTTTGCAGATGTCGCAACCCTTTCCGGTGCCGAACTTCTCGATCAGACCGGAGAAGGTGCGGATCTCGGTGGCGCTGATGATCTCGAAGAGCTCGGCCCGTGACTGGCTGAAGTGTTCGCACAACGCCTTGGACTGCTCGACACCCTCGGCCTCCAGCAGCTGTTTGATCAGCGGGACACAGGATCCGCACGACGTACCGGCCAGGGTGCACTTCTTCAAGCTCGGCACATCGGCGCATCCGCCACAGATGGCGTCTTTCAGATCACCTTTGGTGACGTTGTTGCACGAACAGATCTGTGCGATATCGGGCAACGCCCCGACGCCCAGCCCCGCGGACTTGCCGTCCTGGGCCGGCGCGATCAACGACAGCGGATCGCCGGGCAGTTCACTGGCCACCATCGGCCGCAGCACACCGTACGCCGACGCGTCGCCGACCAGGATGCCGCCGAGCAGTGTCTTGGCGTCATCGGAAAGGACAAGCTTGGCGTAGGTCTGCTTGACGGGATCGTTGACCACGACGTCCAGACAGTTGGGCGTACGGCCTTGGGCGTCACCGAAACTGGCCACGTCCACGCCGAGCAGTTTCAGCTTGGTGGACATATCGGCCTCGGGGAACTCGGCCTCGCCGCCGAGCAATCGGTCGGCCACCACTTCGGCGCTGGTGTACCCGGGGCCCACCAGTCCGTAGCACCGGCCTTCGATCGCCGCCACCTCACCGATCGCGTAGATGTTGGGATCACTTGTGACGCAGGACAGATCGGTCATCACGCCGCCGCGTTGCGCGATGTCGAGACCCGCCTGCCGGGCCAGCTCGTCGCGCGGGCGCACGCCGGCCGCGAAGACCACCAGACCCGCGTCCAGACTGCTGCCATCGTTGAGCGAGAGCCGCACCGAGTCATCGGTCTGCGATTTACGCAGCGGCTTGTTCTTCTGGGTCGGTTGGATGCTCTCGGTACCGACTCCGGTGTGCACCTCGATGCCCAGACCGCGGATCATCCGGTTCAGCAGGGCGCCGCCGGCGGGGTCCAGCTGGGCTGCCATCAGATGCGGTGACATCTCCAGGACGTGCGTGGTCAACCCGAACGCGCGCAACGCGTTGGCAGCCTCCAGGCCCAGCAGCCCGCCGCCGATCACCACGCCGACCGGCGTTTTCGACTCCCGTGCCGCCAAGGCCCCGGCCCGGATGGCGTCGAGGTCGTCAAGTGTGCGATAGACGTGGCAGTGCGGCAGGTCGTGGCCCGGCACCGGCGGCACGAACGCAAACGACCCGGTGGCCAGCACCAACGCGTCATAGTCGAAGGTCTCGCCGGCGACGGTGCGCACGGTCCTGGCCTCACGGTCGATCTCGGCGACTGCACACCCCAGACGCAGGTCCACCCGGTCGTCACCGGCGTAGTCATTGCCGGGCAGCGCCAGCTGGGCACGGTCCCAGTGCTCGGTGTATCCGGTCAGCCCGACCCGGTCATAGGCGGCGTCGGCTTCCTCGGACAGGACGGTGACCCGCCAGGCGCCTGCGGCGTCACGCGACCGCAACGCCTCGACGAAGCGGTGGCCCACCATGCCGTGTCCGACGACCACGACGTTCTGTGTTGACGACATACCGCGAGGTTAGGAACCCGACGTTGCCGAAATGTCGCGCTGTGTGAAGCGCCCGTCACGGTGTGCTCACGGCGTGGACGGTGCAGATGTGAGCTGACCCGGGTGAGCCTGTCAGCCCACCTGCCGGCCCAGCTGCTGGTCCAGCGCCCGGCCGAGCACCCGGGCCCCCTCGGCGAAACGCTGCGGGTCAGGACCGCTGTAGTTCAGCCGCAGGTACGGTCCGGACGGCTCCGCGGGAAACCATTCGTCACCGGGGGCAACCAGCACCGACTCGGCCTCACAGGCACGGGCCAGGTGCTGCAGGTTGACCGCATCGGGCAGACGCAGCCACAGATGCAGCCCGCCGCGGGGCACGCGCTCCAATTGGGCGGCGGGTGCATGCTCGGCCAGGGCGGCGATGAGCAGATCACGGCGCACCTGCAGTTGCTGCCGCAGGTCTTTGAGGTGGGTACGCCAGGCCGGCTGGGAAACCACCTCGAGCGCCGCGGCTTGCAACACCGCACTGACGTACATCGACTCCGCACCGCGGTCGGCCAAGATACGTTCGCGCGCAGGACCTCTGGCCACCAGCGCAGCCACCCGAATCGACGGCGACACACTCTTGGTCAGCGACCTGAGATAGATGACATGACCGGTGTCGTCGGAGGCCGCCACCGGCCGTGCACTGCCCTCGATCGCGAAGTCGCGCGCCCAGTCGTCTTCGACCAGGAAAGCGCCGTGGCTACGGACCACCTCGAGAACCTGCCCGGCGAGATCGGGATCCCATTGGACGCCGGTCGGATTGGCGAAATTGGGTTGTGCGTAGAACACTCGGGCCCCGGTCTCGGTGAAGGCCCGGGAAAGTTCCTCGGGCTCCGGTCCGTTCGGTCCACTGGGTACCGGCACCAGCCGCACTCCGCACTGCGCCGCGGCCAAGATGGCTCCCCAGTAGCTGGGCGACTCGATCAACATCGGCTGGCCGAAGCCCACCAGGGCGCGGAAGATCGAACTCAGCCCACTCTGGCTGCCCGGCAGCACGATCACCTCGCGCGCGGTCGGCACGCTCAACTCGGCACCGAAGGTCTCGGACAACTCCTGGGCGAACCATGCCTGCAGGTCAGGCCGCCCGGGCGAAGGCGCCGGGCTCACGGCGGCATCGGTGCGCGCGGTTCGCGCCAGCGCGGTGCGGACCAGACGCTGAGGTAGCAGCTCGGCGGCCGGATAGCCGGAGTGCAGGGCGATCACGTCGGGCGCCACACTGCGCAACGGCGTCGACAACGCCGGGATCCGCGCTTGTGGAGCCCTCAGCGCGGCGGTCTGCCAGCCGTAGTCGGGCAGACGTGCGGTGCGGACCGAACGCACGAATGTGCCCACGCCGGTTCGGCTCTCGACGAGCCCCAGGCCACGCAGGGTGCGCATGGCCTTGGCGACCGTGACCGGGCTGGCGCCGTACTCGGCCACCAGGGCCCGGTTGGACGGCAGCCGGGCACCCGCCGGAGCGTTGGCGATCCACCGGCGCAGCCCGGACACGATCCGCGCAGTGCTATCGTTATCCATGTTGATACAGAGTAGCGCTACTCGGAGTCGGTCAACAGCGCTATCCCACTCGGGGTTGTGGTGGGGACTGCTGGGCGTCACGGCTTTCTCGTTCACGATCGTGTTCACCAAGGTCGCCATCGGCGGGCTGTCCCCACTGTTCATCGGAGCCGGCCGCGCGGTCATCGCCGCGGCGATCGCGGCCACCGCCCTGACGCTGACCCGGCAGCCACTGCCGAACCGCCGGCAATGGCTGCGACTGGCCGTGGTGGCCGCCGGGGTGGTGGCCGGATTCCCACTACTGACGTCCTATGCGCTCACGGTGGTTCCGGCCAGCCACGGCGCCATCGTCGTCGCACTACTTCCGGCGGCCACCGCGGTGTGCGCGGTGTTGCGCGGACACGAACGGCCGCCGGTCATGTTCTGGCTGATGGCGACGGCCGGGGCCCTGGCCGCGATCGTGTTCGCGATGGTGCACGGCTCCGGGCTCGGCCATCTGAGCTGGCCAGACCTGCTGCTGTTCGGTGCCGTACTCGCCGCGGCGATCGGTTACGCCGAAGGCGGGTTGCTGGCCCGGGAACTCGGCGCATGGCAGACGGTGTCCTGGGCTCTGGTGGTCGCGGCGCCGGTGATGCTCGCACTGACCGCACTGTCGGTGGTCCACCAGCCGCCGCAGGCGACGCCGGTGCAGTGGGCGTCGTTCGGCTATCTGGCCGCGGTCAGCATGTATCTGGGCTTCTTCGCCTGGTACCGCGGGCTGGCCATCGGCCCGATGACCCAGGTGAGTCAGGTGCAGCTGATCCAACCGGTGCTCACCATCGGCTGGGCCGCACTGCTGTTGCACGAGCGGTTGACCTGGTCGACCGTTCTCGGCGGCGCCGTGGTGATCGGGTGCGCCGCGCTGGCCGTCCGTATCCGGCTCCGATGATTCGCCGAGGAATGAACCGTGAAAGCCCGTGGAAACCCTTGGACTCCAAGGGCTTTCGCGGGTGTCAGATCTTTACCAAGAAATCCGAGCTGTAGACGTCGCTGCGGATGCGTCCCGGCGCGGGCGGCCCCTCGACCACCACCCAGGCCTCGGTCGCGCCGTCCATCGCCGGCCCGGAGACCGTGATGGTCGCGGTGCCGCTGGCATCGGTGTGCAGCAGGCCGCCGGACACCCCGGGATTCCCGACGCTGCAGGTGGCCACCGGCGACCGGGGCATCTGGATCAACCGGACCCGGTAGTCGGTGTCCGGCCAGGCCGATTGCATGGTCACCTGCGCACTCACCTGGGAGCCATCCGAGCCGATGTGGGCAAACCCGTTGCCGCTACCCGAGCCCATTCCGTCGAGGAACAGGCCTTGCTCGAAATCGCAGTTTCGGATGTAGTTCGACAACGGCACCATCGTCGTCGCCGACGCCGGGGCCGCACCGATCCCGCCCAGCACCACCGCACCGATCCCCACCACACCGATCCCAACCATGGCCATCGTGTGTCTTGCGCGCCACCCCATCGCCTGCATCCCGCCTGCTCGACGTACCAGTGGGCCATTATTGGCACACGAAGCCCGCCGAGAAGCGGCAGTTCGGCGAAATTCTCCGATCCGAAGCGTCGGCGGTCAGCGCCAGCGCCGCAGCACCTCTTTGGCCCGCACGCTCAGCGCTGCCTGCAGGAACGGCCCGAAGGTGATGCGGCCGACGCCGAGGTCGCTCAGCGCGGCCAGATCTGCGGAATCGGGCGGCACCGTCACACTGACCGGCAGCGGCACCCCAGACACGAAGCGCCCCAGCCCGTCCGGGTCGGCCAAACCTGCCGGGAACAACGAATCGGCACCCGCAGCCGCGGCCTCGGTCAGACGGGCGATCGCCCGATCGACACGGTCGGCCTCCTCACCGTCCTTACGCAGGAACAGGTCGGTACGCGCATTGATCACCACGTGCACGCCGGCAGCGTCGGCGGCCGCACGGAGCCGGCCCACCAACTCGGCGTGCTCGGCGGGGCTGCGCAGCCGCTTGCCCTCCTGGTGCACGGTGTCCTCGAGGTTGAAGCCCACCGCGCCCACGTCGAGCAGACCCTCGATCAGCCGCTCCGGGGTTTCGCCGTAACCGGATTCGATGTCCACCGAAACCGGGACGTCGACCGCGTCGGTGATCTGGCGCACCCGGGTCAGCAGATCGTCGAAGGACATCACCTCGCCATCGGCCTTGCCGATCGAGTCGGCCAGCGGGTGGCTTCCCACGGTCAGTGCGGAAAACCCCTCACCGACAGCCAGCCGGGCCGACCAGGCGTCCCAGACCGTGGGCAGCACAACGGGGTTGCCCGGCTGATGCAGCGCCAGCAGCGCCGCGGCCCGGTCTTGCAACGTGGTCTCACTCATCGGTTCCTCCAGGTGCTCGAACATGTCCTGACCGGCCGCGAAGCCGTCGGCCCCAACAGTACGGCCCCAGCTCGGCGGGCATCGGGGTGACGAGCAGCGAGCCACCGCGCACGTGATGTGCATCACGCCCGGATCGTGATGTGGCTAGCATTGGGTGTCGTACTGTGAGCCCTGACACCTTCAGCCCGAGGAGGTCACTTGTCCACCACCACCGAGTTCACCGAACTTCACAATCTGATCGGCGATATGCGCCGCTGCGTCACCGCGCTGGCATCCAGATACGGGGACTCCCCGGCCATGCGCCGCGTCGTCAACGATGCCGAACGGATCCTCAATGACATCGAGCGGTTGGACATCGACGCCGAAGAGCTGGAGATGCGTCACGGCGTGACCCGCCAACAACCGGCCCGCGAGAAGATCGGCATCCCCGACACCCAATACGGAAGCGAGTTCTGGCAGGACGTCGCCGACGAGGGTCTCGGCGGATACCGCTGAGCTCACGGGGCGGTTGCCGCCTGGAAAACAATTGAACTGAAGAAAGGGAACCGTGAGCGCACCCACCGCTGACCGTCGCGCGACCGGGGTCTTCTCGTCCACACGAGCACAGATCCCGCAACGCACCCTACGGACCGACCGGTGGTGGCAGGCACCACTATTGACCAATCTGGGGCTCGCGGCCTTCGTCATCTACGCGACGGTCCGGGCGTTCTGGGGCAGCGCGTACTGGGTGGCGGACTATCACTACCTGACGCCCTTCTATTCACCGTGCATCAGCACGGCGTGCGCGCCCGGCTCCAGTCATCTCGGACAATGGGTCGGCGACCTGCCCTGGTTCATCCCGATGGCGTTCATCTCACTGCCGTTCCTGTTGGCCTTCCGGCTGACGTGTTACTACTACCGCAAGGCGTACTACCGGTCGGTGTGGCAGTCACCGACCGCCTGCGCGGTCGCCGAACCGCACGCGAAATACACCGGGGAAACCCGGCTTCCGCTGATCATGCAGAACGTGCACCGTTACTTCTTCTACGTCGCGGTGCTCATCTCGGTGCTCAACACCTACGACGCGATCGTCGCGTTCCATTCGCCGTCCGGCTTCGGATTCGGCCTCGGCAACATCGTCCTGGTCGGCAATGTCATCCTGCTGTGGATCTACACGGTGTCCTGCCACTCGTGCCGCCACGTCACCGGCGGACGGCTCAAGCACTTCTCCAAACACCCTGTCCGGTATTGGATCTGGACGCAGGTGAGCAAGCTCAACACCCGCCACATGCAGTTCGCCTGGATCACGCTGGGCACGCTGGTTCTCACCGACTTCTACGTCATGTTGGTGGCCAGCGGCACCATCTCGGATCTGAGGTTCATCGGCTGAGCCGGTCACGCATAAATCGTTGACCGGCAAGTACATACACGCGAAAGGCGAGTGGGGATTTTCATGGCAGGGGATGATGTTCTTCGCGCAAGCGGCTCATCAGAGTTGGAACGGCACACTTACGACGTCGTCGTGATCGGTGCCGGCGGGGCGGGTCTACGCGCGGTGATCGAGGCCCGCGAACGTGGCCTGCGGGTGGCGGTGGTGACCAAGTCGTTGTTCGGCAAGGCCCACACCGTGATGGCCGAAGGCGGCTGCGCGGCGGCCATGCGCAACGTCAACACCAAGGACTCCTGGCAGGTGCACTTCGGTGACACCATGCGCGGCGGCAAGTTCCTCAACAACTGGCGGATGGCCGAACTGCACGCGCAGGAAGCCCCGGACCGGGTGTGGGAGCTGGAGACCTACGGCGCATTGTTCGACCGGACCAAGGACGGCCGGATCAGCCAGCGCAACTTCGGCGGACATACCTACCCGCGGCTGGCGCACGTCGGCGACCGCACCGGCTTGGAGATCATCCGCACCCTGCAGCAGAAGATCGTCTCACTGCAGCAGGAAGACAAGGCCGAACTCGGTGACTACGAGGCTCGGATCAAGGTGTTCCACGAAACCTCGATCACCGACCTGATCAAAGATGGTGACCGGATCGCCGGGGCCTTCGGTTACTACCGGGAGACCGGCAATTTCGTGCTGTTCGAGGCGCCGGCGATCGTGTTGGCCACCGGCGGGATCGGCAAGTCGTTCAAGGTGTCGTCGAACTCCTGGGAGTACACCGGCGACGGCCACGCCCTGGCCCTGCGCGCCGGGTCCGGTCTGATCAACATGGAGTTCATCCAGTTCCACCCCACCGGCATGGTCTGGCCGCTCTCGGTGAAAGGCATCCTGGTCACCGAGGGTGTCCGCGGTGACGGCGGCGTGCTCAAGAACTCCGAGGGCAAGCGGTTCATGTTCGACTACATTCCCGCGGTGTTCAAAGGCCAGTACGCCGAGACCGAGGAAGAAGCCGACCAGTGGCTCAAAGACAACGACTCTGCCCGCCGCACCCCTGACCTGCTGCCCCGCGACGAGGTGGCCCGTGCCATCAACTCCGAGGTGAAGGCCGGCCGCGGCTCACCTCACGGCGGCGTGTACCTCGACATCGCCTCCCGGATGCCCACCGAGGAGATCAAGCGCCGGCTGCCGTCGATGTACCACCAGTTCATGGAGCTGGCCGAGGTGGACATCACCAAAGACGAGATGGAAGTCGGACCCACCTGTCACTACGTGATGGGCGGTATCGAGGTCGATCCCGACACCGGCGGCGCCGCGACGCCCGGCCTGTTCGCCGCCGGCGAGTGTTCGGGCGGCATGCACGGCTCCAATCGTCTTGGTGGAAACTCCCTTTCGGATCTGCTGGTGTTCGGCCGACGGGCCGGGCTCGGTGCGGCCGACTACGTGGCGGCGCTGCCGGAGCGGCCCAAGGTTTCGGAGGCCGCGCTCATCGAGGCGACCGAGTTGGCCTTGGCGCCCTTCGAATCACACGCCAATCCGGAGAACCCGTACACCCTGCACGCCGAGCTTCAGCAATGCATGAACGACCTCGTCGGCATCATTCGCAAGGCCGACGAGATCGAAGAGGCCCTGGCCAAGCTGGCCGAGCTGCGGACCCGCGTGCACAACGTCAGCGTCGAGGGCGGCCGCGTCTTCAACCCCGGCTGGCACCTGGCCATCGACATGCGCAACATGCTGCTGGTCAGTGAATGCGTCGCCAAAGCCGCCCTGACCCGTACCGAGAGCCGTGGTGGGCACACCCGCGACGACTATCCGGACATGGACGCCAACTGGCGCAACACCCTGCTGGTGTGCCGCGCGACCGGCGAAGATCAGGTGGTACCGGACGTGACGGTGACGCCGGAACAACAGCTGCCCATGCGGGCGGACCTGCTGGGCACGTTCGAGCTGTCCGAACTCGAAAAGTATTACACCGACCAGGAACTGGCCGAACACCCCGATCGGAAAGGCTGAGCATGAGTGCCTATAACGCGAACCTGCGGGTATGGCGCGGCGACGACACCGGCGGCGAATTGCAGGACTACACCGTCGAGGTGAACGACGGCGAAGTGGTGCTCGACATCATCCACCGCCTGCAGGCCACCCAGACACCAGACCTGGCGGTGCGGTGGAACTGCAAGGCCGGCAAGTGCGGATCCTGCTCGGCGGAGATCAACGGCCGGCCGCGCCTGATGTGCATGACCCGGATGTCGACCTTCGATGAGAACGAGACCGTCACCGTGACGCCGCTGCGGACGTTCCCGGTGATGCGCGACCTGGTGACCGACGTGTCGTTCAACTACGAAAAGGCGCGCCAGATCCCGTCATTCACCCCGCCCAAAGATCTGCAGCCCGGCGAATACCGGATGCAACAGGAGGACGTGGGCCGCAGCCAGGAGTTCCGCAAGTGCATCGAGTGCTTCCTGTGCCAGAACGTCTGCCACGTGGTGCGTGACCACGAGGAGAACAAGGAAGCGTTTGCCGGACCGCGGTTTCTCATGCGAATCGCCGAGTTGGACATGCACCCGCTCGACGTCGCCGACCGCCAGGAGATGGCCCAGGACGAGTTCGGGCTGGGCTACTGCAACATCACCAAGTGCTGCACCGAGGTGTGCCCGGAGAACATCAAGATCACCGACAACGCCCTGATCCCGATGAAGGAACGCGTGGCCGACCGCAAGTACGACCCGATTGTGTGGTTGGGCAACAAGCTTTTTCGGAACAAATAGGACCCGAGCGTGCGTTCAGATCGCGATCCGGCACGAATTCGCGATCTGAACGCACCGTCGGCGCAAAAATTTTGGTGTACCCGCCCCCGCCCGACCGTTGCTAGGCTCAATCGACATCAAGCGCGCTTCGACGGGGGATACGCATGCAGTTGTCCGGGCCTCAGCTGTCCCATGAGGATCTCCAACGCGTCGGCGGGACGGTCCAGTACCTGCAGAACGCCTTGTCAGCAAAGATCGTCGGGCAGAAGACGCTGCAGCAGTCCCTGCTGATCGGGCTCATCGCCTCCGGCCACGTCCTGCTGGAAAGCGTTCCCGGGCTGGCCAAGACGACAGCGGCCAAGACCCTGGCCGAGAGTCTGAGCGCGCGGTTCCAGCGCATCCAGTGCACCCCGGACCTGCTCCCGAGCGACATCACCGGCGGCCAGATCTGGGACCAGAAGAACGGCGAGTTCAAGGTCTCGTTCGGTCCGGTGCATGCCAACATCGTCCTGCTCGATGAGATCAACCGGTCCTCGGCGAAAACCCAGAGCGCGATGCTGGAAGCCATGGAGGAGCGCCAGACCACGATCGGCGGAACCGTCTATCCGCTGCCGAACCCGTTCCTGGTGCTCGCGACGCAGAACCCGATCGATCAAGAAGGCACGTATCAGCTGTCCGAAGCGCAGATGGACCGCTTCATGTTGAAGGACATCCTCACGTACCCCTCCCCCGAGGAGGAAGAGGAAGTCATCGCCCGGATCGCCGGCGGAGTGTTCGACAATCCACAAGCCGCCAACGGGCAGCTCGACACTCAGCGGGTGCTCTGGCTGCAGGCCATGTTCAAGCGGGTGTTCATCGACCGTTCGATCGTGAAGTACGCGAGCTACATCGTGAACGCCACCCGCCACCCCAAGAACTACCTCGAACCCCAACTCGCCGACCTGATCCAGTTCGGTGCCAGTCCCCGGGCCACCATCGCCCTGTGCCGGGCGGCCTGCGCCCACGCGCTGTTGGAGGGCCGGCCCTACGCCGTCCCCGACGACGTCAAGGCGGTCGCCAAACGGGTTCTCCGGCACCGCATCATCTTGAAATTCCAGGCCTCGGCTCAGGGCATCACCCCGGAGTATCTGGTCGACGGCATCCTGCACCGCGTGCCGACGCCGTAACGAGCGACGATGGGGGACATTCTCAACCGGGTCCGCGCCCAACTCAATTTCGACCCTCGGGCCGTGGGGATGCGGCTGCGGTCACACCGGGTTCTGGAGGGCGGCCACACCTCGCTGCAGTTCGGCCGCTCCGACGATTTCGTCGACCTGCGCGAGTACGCCATCGGCGATGATGTCCGCGACATCGACTGGAAAGCCTCGGCCCGCAACACCCACCTCGTCGTCCGTCGGTACGTCGCGGAGAAGGCGCAGGAGTTCCTGCTGATCGCCGATACCGGTGCGAACCTGCTCGCCCACGCACCCAGCGGGGAGAGCAAACGCGATCTGGCCATCCTCTCCCTTGGTGCGGTCGGCCTGGTGGCCTCAGCGCAAGGGGACAAGATCAGCCTGGTCTACGGCGACGACCGGGGCTCGTCGATCGAGCCCGGTAAAACCGGCGAGGACCACCTCGAACAGATGCTGACCCTGCTCAGCCACGTCAACATCGAGGTGGGCAATCCGTCGAACATCGTGCGGCAACTCGAGTTCGTCGCCGGCACCCTGGACAAGCGCTACGCCATCTACATCGTCTGCGATCAACCCGCTGTCACACCGGATCTCGTGGCGGCGGCGATGACGGTGCGGGGCCGCAACGCGATCCATTGGATTCTCATCGAAGACCTCGACATCCTCGGCCAACCGCACGCCGCCGACGAAGTGCTCGACGTGGCCACGGGCCGGGCCTTGTTGACGCCGTCGGTCCTCGGCGCCAAAGTGCTGGACTCCTACCGCCGGGCGGAAGCCGCCCGGATGGCCGAATGGCAGTCCTTCATCGCACAACTCGACAGCCCGTGTGTGCGGATCTCCTCCAGCGCTGCCATCGGGCCGGCCCTGTCCGCACTGACCGAGGGGCGGTCCTGATGCACGACGCGGTCGAGTTCTTGTTCCCGCCGATGCACTATTCGGTGTGGTGGGTGATCGGCGCGGCGCTGCTGGTGCTGCTCGTCATCGGCTGGATCGTCGGGGTGATCGTGTGGACGCTGCCCATCGAGGTGCTCCGCAGGATCCCCGTCATCCGCGACATCAGCTACCGGGTGCTGCGCGTCAAATTCGCCCGATCGTTGACCAGAGTAGAACAGCACCATCGTGAGGGTCAGCTGTCCACCCGTGACGCCTTCCACGAGATCAGCCGAATCTTCCGCAATTTCATCGACTTTCGCACCGGCTTCCAGGCCCGGCGGATGACAGCGACCGATGTCGCCCAGAGCCCACTGGCCGGCCCGGCCCTCAACGTGCTGGCGATGACTTATCCAGGGCAATTCGACGAGGTCGATCCGCGGTCGGTACCCGGCGTCGTCGACGCGGCCCGGACGGCGGTGCTGACATGGGCGTGAAATGGCCTCTCCTGCTGCTGCCGATCGCCATCGCGATCGGGGTGGCGGTGTGGTACGCCATGCGGCGGACCCGGTTCGGCTGGCAGGGAGAACTGCCTTATCTGGCCCGCTCATATCGACTCACCGCCCTGCCGGAATATCAACGGGCGTTGCGACTGCACGAACGCCTTTCCGTCGCGGCCCTGGTGCTTGCCATTGTCGCGGTGTTCATGTTGCTCGTCGCCACCGTGCGGCCGACCAAGACGTACGAACCGCAGCTGCCCGGATCGGACACCCCGAATGTCGACATCATGTTGTGCTTCGGGCCGCTCTACAACATCGGCATGACCGACAGCGTTGCCATATCCCAGTTGATGACCATCCTGGGCGACAAGGTGGATGGGTTCGGCAACCAACGCATCGGGATGACCAAGGAGTTCTACCGCAACTTCCCGGTCACCTCGGACCTGGGGTGGGTGTCAGGACGTCTGGCCGAGATAGCCAAGGTCGCCGAGGCGGCTGGGTCCAAAGACAATCCCGCGGCGGCATTCTCCTCGGACAGCGAGCTGTTCAACCGCTATGCCGACACCAGGTCGACGATCAACGACACGATCGCGATGTGCGCGATGGGCTTGCCCGCAGTGGGCTCGGACAACGGCCGCGGCCGGGCAATCCTCTACATCGGTAACACCAAGAGCTATTCCGACCTTGCCCCGACATATTCCGACGCGATGCTGAGCGGGATCGTCAAAGACTCGAAGATTCAGCTGAACACGATCGTGCCCGGTACGCATCCCGGCGACTTCGTGACCGAGTTGGTCAAGGAATCGGGTGGCCGACAGTACCTGTACACCGAGGTGGGCGGCATCGTCGGCGACGACGCGACACCGAGGAAGATCGACAACCAGGAAGAAGAACTGTCGAGCGCGGTCGACAAGATCCTGTCGAACCCACCGCCATCGCTACTCGATGAGCAGCGCGAAGAACAAAAGCATCCGTTCCGATGGGATGTCCCCGACCTTCTGTTGCAGATCGCGCTGATCGCGGTTGTCGGACTTGCCGCTGCACGGTTGGGGATGCGGCTGTGAAACTCAGTGTCGCCCCGGTGTTCCCGATCTGGCTCATCGTGCTGCTCGTGCTGGTGGCCATCGGCCTTCGGGTGACGGCGGCCATCGTCGCGGCCCGGCGCCGCGGAAGGATGCCCGTCGGCCGCGAATGGCTGCGGTTGGCGTTGACGGTGGTGGCCATCCTCAGCCTCGGTCTGGCCGCCACCCGTCTGGGCGACGAGTCCGACGCCGAACGTCCGCCCCGGCTCACCGCCACCGCCGAGGAATCCAACATCAATGTGTTCCTGGTGATCGACCGCTCGGCCGGCATGGATGCGAGCGGCTTCGGCCGTTCGGGAGGAACCCGCTACGGCGACAGCGAAACTCGACTAGAGGGCGCGATGAAAGACGCCCAGGTAATCCTGACCAAGTATCCGGACGCCCGCTTCGCCGTGATGTCCTACGCCGATACCGCGCGCGTCGACTGGCCGATCTCCCGCGACGAGTGGAGCCTGGCCCCCTTCCTGCAGAACGTCAAGCCCTACGGCGAGCGGTCGACCGATGGTGTGGTGAAAACCGATGTGGCGGCAGCAAATTCGCTGCTGAAAGAGCAACTGAATGCAGCCTCTCGCACGTATCCGGGATCGGCGAACCTGGTCTTCATCTTCGGTGCGGGCAGCGATTCGGACGACGCTGTGTTCGACATCCCGCCGGCTCAGGTATCCGGCGGGGCGGTGTTCGGCTACGGGACCAACGACACCAAACCGCGCATCTACGCCGGCCGCAACTATGACACGCTCGACGTGCCGCTCAACGAAGAGGCGTTGACCAGCGCAGCCGACAGTCTGGGCATTCCGTTCGAGAAGCGCGAGAGCGGCATGATCGACCCGGACGACCTACCCTCGACGGTCCCACAGGCCGTGCCCGCCGATCCCGTCGTTCCCAAGGTTCCGCACCCCGATCGGATCGAGTTCTACTGGCTCTTCGCCGCGCTGTCTGCCGCGCTGATCGGGGTCGAACTGTACGGCCTTGCCGGTCACTGGCTGCGGCGCAGAAAGGGGACGGTACGGAAATGACGCAGACCCTGCCGCCCGCCGTTCCCGGCCAGGCCGACCAGGCCACACCGGCCGACGCCCGTCCGAGTCGCCTGAAGTTGCGGCGCAAGCTCCTGCTGTGGTCGATTCCCGTGTTGGTGCTGCTGCTCCTGCTGGCGGTCAAGATCGCCAGCGTCGGCATCCTCGGCAACAAGCTGCCGGGTCAGTTCGCGGCCCGCGACGATGCCGCCATGCAGAACACTTTGGAGTGGATCGACGTCGGCAACATCGGGCGAGGCTTCCGGGAAAAGTTCGCCCAAGGTGACCTGCTGATGCTCCACGGCGACGTTTCCGGGGCTTATGAACAGTTCAAGGCTGCGCACGAAAAGGAGCCGAGTGCCTGCCCGCCGCGCGGCAACTTCGCCCTCATCGCCGAGAAGCTCAGTGACGGGGAACTCAAGCAAGGCCATTTCACCAAGGCGCGGGAGATCCTCAGCCCCGCGGTCGACGCGGCCGACGGCGACACCGGCTGTTTCACGACGTTCCCATCCGCGAGCCCCGACGTCCGGGCGTTCGTCGGCGAAACACCCGAGCGGCTGGCCAACAAGCTTGCGGCGCTCAAAGGCGGAGCGCTGACCAAAACTCCCGACGGCTACGACTACAAACGCGCGCCCGGCGGGGGAATCGACTTCACCGAAGCCAAGACCGGGCCTTGCCCCTATCCCGACGACGAAGCCCGCATGAAGGAATGCATCACGATGAAGGATCGGGAGGTGGCACAGAAGACGGAAGCCGCGCGCCAGGCTCAGCAGCAACAAGAGCAGGCGCAGCAGCCCCCGCCTGATCCCAACCAACCCC